>JAUIIA010000005.1 GCA_030432025.1 Alphaproteobacteria bacterium | reverse complement strand
GACAACATCAACAATATGGAAGTGGAGCTGATTGCTCCGATCGCGATGAGCGAAGGTCTTCGTTTTGCGATCCGCGAAGGTGGCCGTACAGTCGGCGCCGGCGTTGTTTCCAAAATTATCGAGTAATTGAATAAAGCGAATAAAGGAATATAAAAATGGACGCTCAAACAATTCGCATTACGCTGAAAGCTTTCGATCACCGCATTCTGGATACAGCCAGCGCGGAGATCTTGAATACGGCCAAACGCACAGGCGCATCCGTACGCGGACCTGTACCTTTGCCAAACCGTATCAAGCGTTTCTCCGTTATTCGCTCTCCGCACGTGAACAAAGGTTCTCAGGAACAGTTCGAAATGCGGACTCACAAGAGATTGCTCGACGTGGTTGATCCTACACCTCAGACAATCGACGCTTTGATGAAGCTCGACCTGCCTGCCGGTGTGGATGTTGAAATTAAAATTGGTCAAATGCAGGCCGCTTAATAAACCGGAATGTATTTGAAACTTAAGTTGGTGATGAGCACCAACCTCTAAGGAAGGAAAAAGAAAATGACTGTTGCAAAACAAAGAGTAGGTTTGATTGCCCGCAAAGAAGGTATGACACGTATCTTCGATGAAGATGGCCGTCATATTCCTGTGACTGTTCTGAAATTGGACGAATGCCATGTTGTTGGTGTCCGTACTGAAGAGAAGGACGGCTACACAGCTGTTCAGCTTGGTGCGGGTAAAGCCAAGGTCAAGCGTGTGAGCAAGGCTCAACGTGCGAACTTCGCAAAAGCTAAAGTCGAGCCTAAGAAAAAGGTTGTTGAGTTCCGCGTAGCGAACGAAAACGTTCTCGAAGTTGGTGCCCGTCTGGGTGTAAACCACTTCGTTGCGGGTCAGTTCGTTGACGTAACGGCAACATCCAAAGGTAAAGGTTTTGCCGGTGCAATGAAGCGTCACAATTTTGGTGGCTTGCGTGCATCTCACGGTGTTTCGATCTCTCACCGTTCACACGGTTCTACTGGTCAATGTCAGGAGCCTGGTAAGGTTTTCAAAGGCAAGAAAATGGCCGGTCAAATGGGTAACGAGCGTGTAACAACGCAAAACCTGCAGATCGTCGCTGTTGACCTCGAAGACAGCCTGATCCTCGTAAAGGGCGCTGTCCCTGGTGCGAAGTCCGGTTGGGTTCTGATCAATGACGCTGTTAAGAAGCCAATGCATGAAGAGGCTCCTTTCCCTGCCGGTCTGAAGATCGACGAGAAGCAGATCGAAGAAGAGCAGGCCAAACTGGACGAAGCTGCTGCTGAAGCCGAGGCACAAGCCGAAGCTGAAAGAAGAGCACAACAAGAAGAAGCTTTGAAAGCTGCTGAAGCTAAAGCTGAAGAAGCTGGTGAAGATAACGCTGAAGAAGCATCTGAAGAGAAGAAGGACGACTAATCATGAAGATGGCAGTCAAAACACTTGAAGGTAAAGCATCAGGCGACATTACGCTTGATAAAGATGTCTTTGGCATCGAGCCTCGTCAGGATGTAATCCACCAGATGGTGAATTACCAATTGGCAAAGCGTCGCGGTGGTAACCACAAGGCGAAGCAACGTCATGAGATCTCCGGTACAGGTAAAAAGCCTTGGGCCCAAAAAGGTACAGGCCGCGCCCGTGCAGGTGACTTGAAGCGTAACATCGACCGCGGCGGTGCAACCGTCCATGGTCCTGTTGTTCGCTCTCATGCAACACAGTTGCCTAAGAAAATCCGTCAGTTGGCGATGAAGTCTGCTTTGTCTGCGAAAGCTGCACAAGGCAAGCTGATCATCCTTGATGATGTAAAAGCCAAGGATCACAAGACGAAGCCAATGGCTGAAGCGATGAAAAAGCTGGAATTGAGCAATGCTTTGATCGTTGCCGGTACAGAAGTTGATGTAAACTTCGCCCGCGCAACGGCCAATCTGCCACGTATCGATGTTCTGCCGACAGCCGGTGCAAATGTTTATGACATTCTGCGTCGTGATGTTCTGGTCCTGACCAAAGATGCGGTTAAAGACATTACAGATAAGTTGAAAGGTTAAGTTCTCAGACGCTGAGAGCGATAGACAAAAAGGAAAAGAACGATGGCTAAAGCAAAAAAAGCAGAAGCGACAGAGCGCGACTATAACGTCATCATTGCGCCGCATATCACGGAAAAAGCAACACTGGGTTCAGAACATGGCCAGGTTACATTCCGTGTTGTGAAAGACGCGACTAAGCCGGAAATCAAACAAGCCGTAGAGGCATTGTTCGATGTAAAGGTAAAGGCTGTTAACACGTTGGTACAAAAAGGCAAAAACAAGCGCTTCAAAGGCATTATTGGCCGTCGCAGCGACTTCAAAAAAGCCATCGTGACTTTGGAAGAAGGACAAACGATTGATACTGGAACGGGTGTCTAGGATTTAAAACCCTAAGGTTTAACTATGGCGGCTTCGCCGAGAATGAGCAAAAAGGAAGAAGAAAATGGCATTAAAGAAGTTTAACCCCACGTCCCCGGGTCAGCGCCAGTTGGTGCAAATTGACCGTAAGGACCTGTACAAAGGCAAGCCTGAGAAGACCTTGACTGAAGGTCTGAACAAAACAGGCGGTCGTAACAACCATGGTCGCATGACAGCCCGCCACATTGGTGGTGGTCACAAGCGTCGTTACCGTGTAATCGACTGGAAGCGCGACATCCGCGATCAGGAAGGTACAGTAGCGCGTCTGGAATATGACCCGAACCGTACAGCTTTTATTGCCTTGATCGAATATAAAGACGGCGAGAAGCGCTACATTGTTGCGCCTCAGCGTTTGAATGTTGGTGACAAAATCATCGCCGGTGAAAAGGTTGATGTTAAGCCGGGTAACTGTATGCCGCTGAAAAGCATGCCTGTCGGTACAATCATCCACAATGTGGAGATGAAGCCGGGCAAAGGTGCTCAGATGATCCGCGCAGCCGGTACATTCGGCCAGCTCGTCGGTCGTGACCAAGGTTACGCCCAGATCAAGCTGACATCCGGTGAATTGCGCATCGTTCGTGGTGAGTGCATCGCGACTGTCGGTGCTGTATCCAACCCGGATCACATGAACACGAACGACGGTAAAGCCGGTCGTAAACGTTGGAAGGGTAAGCGCCCATCTGTACGTGGTGTAGCTATGAACCCTGTTGATCACCCACTTGGTGGTGGTGAAGGTAAATCTGCCGGTGGTCGTCACCCATGTACGCCATGGGGTAAGCCTACTGTTGGTTACCGCACACGTAAGAACAAGGCGACAGACAAATACATTATTAGAAGAAGGAAGAAATAATGGCACGTAGTGTTTGGAAAGGTCCGTTTGTAGAAAGAAGCCTTCTCAAGAAGGTTGAAGAGGCCCGTAACGCAGGCAAGAACACTGTGATCAAGACATGGTCACGCCGTTCAACAATCCTGCCGAACTTCATTGGTCTGACATTCGGTGTACATAATGGTAAAAAATTCATCCCCGTCGTCGTGAACGACCAGATGATCGGTCACAAACTCGGCGAATTCGCACCGACCCGCACTTACAAGGGTCATGGCGCGGATAAGAAAGCCGGTAAGTAAGCATAAGGAAGTAGAATCATGGGACAGGCAAAAAACCCAAGACGTGTAAATGAAAACGAAGCGATGGCTTACGGGAAGTATTTTCAAACTTCTCCGCAAAAGCTGAACTTGCTCGCGCAAACAATCCGCGGCAAGAGCGCAGGACGTGCACTTGTGGACTTGGAATTCTCCAAGCGCCGCGCAGCACAAGACGTGCGCAAGCTGTTGCAATCAGCTATCGCTAACGCAGAAAACAACCATGGTTTGGACGTTGACCGTCTGGTCGTGGCTGAAGCTAGCGTCGGTAAAACATTGAAGATGAAACGTTTCCGTGCCCGTGCCCGTGGCCGTGCCGCACGTATTGAAAAGAAATTCTCAAACATGACGATCGTCGTCAGAGAAGCAGAAGAAGCATAAAAGGAGCTTTGTAAGTTATGGGTCAGAAAGTTAATCCAATTGGTTTGCGCGTAGGCATCAACCGTACCTGGGATTCCCGTTGGTATGCCAACCGCGATTATGCAGACAAGCTTGTCGAAGATTTGAAACTTCGTGAGTTCATCCTTGAGCACTTGAAATCTGCCGGTATTTCTAAAGTTATTATCGAGCGTGCCGCTAAAAACACAAAAGTGACTGTGCACACTGCACGTCCTGGCGTGATCATCGGTAAAAAAGGTGCAGACATCGAAAAATTGCGCAACCAACTGGCCCGTCGCGCAGGTAACGAAGTCTCCCTGAATATCGTTGAAGTTCGCAAGCCTGAGCTGGATGCTCAGCTGGCCGCTGAAAACGTTGCTCAACAGCTTGAGCGTCGTGTGTCTTTCCGTCGTGCTATGAAGCGCGCGGTTCAAAGCGCAATGCGTTTGGGCGCCGAAGGTATTCGTATTAACGTATCCGGTCGTTTGGGTGGTGCTGACATCGCCCGTACTGAATGGTACCGCGAAGGTCGTGTGCCTTTGCATACTCTTCGTGCAGACCTGGACTACGGTACAGCTGAAGCCCTGACAACTTACGGGATTATCGGCGTTAAAATCTGGATCTACAAAGGCGACATCATGGAGCATGACCCAATGGCTCGTGATAAGCGTTTGGCGGCTCAGGGCGGCGGCGCACCGCGTAATCAGTAGGCAAAACTAAAAATTTGTGAAAATGGCTAAAAAAGTCTGGCATTTCACGAATCGATAGGGTATAAAGCGCCAACTTATTGAAACGTTTAAGTAACGTGAACCATATGGGAACTCTCTTTTAGATAAAGAAAAGTCCATGTGATTAAAACTTTTTGTATTTGAAGACCCCCGTTTTAGGGGCAATGATTAAAAGGAAAGAGCAATGCTCGCACCAAAGAAGTTTAAACACCGTAAGCAGCACAAAGGCCGCATCCATGGTAATGCCAAGGGTGGTTCTAGCCTTGCGTTCGGTGCTTACGGTTTGAAAGCCCTTACCCCGAACCGTGTTACGGCCCGTCAGATCGAAGCGGCACGTCGTGCAATCACACGTCACCTTCGTCGTCAGGGTAAAGTTTGGATCCGCATCTTCCCGGATGTACCTGTAACATCCAAACCTTTGGAAGTTCGTCAGGGTAAAGGTAAAGGTTCACCTGAATATTGGGCAGCCCGCGTAAAGCCTGGCCGCATCATGTTCGAACTCGATGGTTGTTCACCGGAGATGGCCCGCGAAGCGTTGGCCCTGGCTGCGATGAAACTGCCTGTTAAAACTAAATTCGTTTCCCGCGTGGGCATGGATCAGGAGGCCGCTTAAGATGAACGCTGAAGATCTGAAAACTAAAACACAGGACGAGCTGAAGAAGTTGCTGCTTGAAAAGAAAAAAGAGCAGTTCAACCAGCGTTTCCAACGTGCCAACGGTGCTTTGGAAAACACGTCTGAAATTCGTAAAACACGCCGCACTATTGCGCGCATTAAAACATTTTTGAGTGCTAAGCCTGAGGAGACAAAACCTGCTCCGAAGAAAAAGGCATCAAAGAAGAAAGCTGCATAAGGAAGAGTTGATATGCCAAAACGTATTCTGGAAGGCGAAGTCGTAAGCGACAAGATGGACAAGACGATTACCGTTCTTGTTGAGCGTCGCTTTATGCACCCGCTATACAAAAAATTCGTGAAGAAATCCAAACGTTACGCTGCTCATGATGAGAGCAACGCCGTTAAGGTTGGCGAGCGCGTTCGCATTCAGGAATGTGCACCAATCTCCAAGCGCAAAACATGGGCAGTGATCACAGGCGATGCGCCTGCTGAGAAGAAGGAAGCCCCGAAAAAAGCTCCTAAGAAAGCTGAAGCCAAAAAGGAAACAGCCAAGAAAGCCGCTCCTAAAAAAGAAGCCGCTAAGAAAGCTGATGACAAGAAGGCGACTAAGAAGCCGGCAGCCAAGAAAGCTGCAGCTAAAAAGACAACTGCTAAGAAGAAGGACAAATAAGTCATGATTCAGATGCAATCCAGAATGGAAGTGGCTGATAACTCCGGTGCCCGTCAAGTACAGTGCATCAAGGTTCTCGGTGGTTCTAAGCGCCGCACAGCCAGTGTTGGTGACGTTGTTGTCGTGTCCGTTAAGGAAGCTATTCCCCGCGGCCGCGTCAAAAAAGGTGTCGTTCAACGCGCAGTAATCGTTCGTACGAGAAAAGGTATCCAACGCCCTTACGGTGAGAAGATTGCCTTCGATACAAACGCATGTGTGTTGATCAACAACAACAACGAGCCGATCGGTACACGTATCTTTGGCCCCGTAACTCGTGAGTTGCGCGCTAAAGGCTTCATGAAAATTATCTCACTTGCTGGGGAGGTGCTGTAGTCATGGCTCAAGCACAGACAAAAAATAAACTGAAGATCAAGAAGGGCGATCAAGTCATCGTTCTGACTGGTAAGGACAAAGGCGCGAAAGGCGAAGTTGTAAAAACATTGCCGGCTGAGCGTCGTGTGATTGTTCAAGGCGTGAATGTTGTTAAGAAGCACGAACGTCCGACACAGTTCTCACAAGGTGGGATTGTACAAAAAGAATTGTCTATTCACGTATCCAACGTGGCATTGGCTGATCCTAAAAACGGTAAAGCTACACGCGTCGGTTACACAACTTTGAAAGACGGTAAAAAAGTACGTGTCGCTAAGAAATCTGGCGAGACGGTGGAGTAAGAATAATGGCACAAGCAGAATATAAACCTCGCTACCAAGAACTTTACGAAAAAGAAATCGTGCCTGCGATGCAGGAAAAGTTCAAATACAAGAACAAGCACGAAGTGCCTAAGCTTGTAAAAGTCGTCATGAATATGGGCGTTGGTGAAGCGACACAAGACCGTAAGCATATTGAAAATGCGACAAACGACATGGGTCTTATTGCTGGTCAAAAGCCGGTTGTAACGAAGGCCCGTCAGTCAAACGCATCTTTCAAGATCCGTGACGGTCAGGCGATCGGCTGTAAAGTAACGTTGCGCCGCGAAAAAATGTTTGAATTCCTTGATCGTTTCGTAACGATCGCTCTTCCACGTGTTCGCGACTTCCGCGGCATTAACGGTAAGAGTTTTGACGGTCGCGGCAACTACGCATGCGGCGTTAAGGAACACATCATCTTCCCTGAGATCGATTACGACAAGGTCGACCAGATCCGCGGGATGGATATCGTAATTTGTACAACGGCAAAAACGAACGAAGAAGCCAAAGAATTGCTTCGTCTGTTCAAGCTGCCGTTTAAGAACTAAGAGCAAAACTAACCAAGGACGAAAAGGAAAACGTCAACATGGCAAAAGTTTCAATGGTCGAGCGCAACAAGAAGCGCAAAAGACTGGTAAAAAAATACGCGGCGAAGCGTGCAGAACTGAAAGCGATTATTCGCAATCAGGATCTTCCTGGTGAAGAGCGTTTCAAGGCCATGCAGGAATTGGCGAAGTTGCCACGCAACTCTTCCAAAACCCGCATCCGTAACCGTTGCGCCCTTACAGGTCGTCCGCATGGTTACTACCGTAAATTAGATCTTTCCCGTATTGCATTGCGGGACCTGGCTTCTCGTGGTGAGCTGCCGGGCGTTGTGAAATCAAGCTGGTAAGGAGGAGATTGACCCATGGCAATGAGTGATCCTCTTGGTGATATGTTGGCCCGCATCCGTAACGGGCAGATGGCAAATAAAAACGTAATTCTTTGTCCATTCTCAAAGCTGCGTGAAAACGTATGTAAGGTTTTGGTCGATGAAGGTTTTATTCGTGCCTATAAAGTTGAAGAGCGCGACAACAACAAGAAAGACTTGTTGATCGAGCTGAAATACGCAGAAGGTCGCGGTGTTATCCGTAAGATCGCCCGCGTGTCCAAGCCTGGTCGTCGTGTATATAAAGGCGCAAAAGATATGCCTCGCTTCTACAATGGTCTCGGTGTTTTGATCGTCTCCACTCCGCAAGGTTTGATGACAGATCACAAAGCCCGTGCAGCCAATGTTGGTGGCGAAGTCTTGTGCCAGATTTTCTAAGGAAGAAGAGCTATGTCACGTATTGGAAATAAAGCGATTGTTGTACCGGAAGGCGTTGAATTCAACGTTAACGGTCAGGAAGTGAAAGCCAAGGGCAAGCTTGGTGAGCTGGAACTGCGCGTTCATGACGAAGTCTCCATCAAGATGGAAGATGTCGCCAATGACGAAGGTAAGACAGAAAAAGTTATTACACTGGCTCCTAAGTCAAACAGCCGCTTCGCAAATCAGGTATGGCCGACAATGCGCACATTGGTGAACAACATCATCGTGGGCGTGACCGAAGGCTACGCAAAGAATTTGGAAATCAAAGGTGTTGGTTACCGTGGTCAAATTCAGGGTAAAACTCTGGTTCTGGCTGTTGGTTTCTCACACGATGTTAAATACGACATTCCTGAGGGCGTTGAAGTAACAATGCTCGGTGCAGATGGCAAACCAAGCCAGACAGACATTCAGGTTAAAGGTATTAACAAACAACAGGTCGGCCAAGTGGCTGCCAAGATCCGCGGATTCAAACCGCCTGAGCCTTATAAAGGTAAAGGTATCCGCTATGTTGATGAATACGTTATCCGCAAGGAGGGTAAGAAGAAATAATGGGTAAGGCTTTAACATCCGCACAGCGTAGAAGCTACCGTACACGTAACAAGATCCGTCGCGTCAATATCGACCGCAAGGGTGTTCGTGAAACACGTCCCCGCTTGTCGATCTTCCGCTCCGGCAGACAGATTTACGCGCAAGTGATCGACGATATCAAAGGCGTAACAGTGGCTGCGGCTTCTACTATGGAAGCTGAGCTGAAAGAAAAACTCAAAACCGGTGCCAATGTCGAAGCTGCGACTGAAGTTGGTAAGCTGGTTGCTGAACGTGCAAAGAAAGCAGGCGTTGAGAAGGTCGTATTCGACCGTGGACGTTTCCTGTATCACGGCCGTGTAAAGGCTTTGGCCGACGGTGCACGTGAAGGCGGATTGGAATTCTAAGGAAAAGGACCTGAATAAGATGGCTCGAGGACAACAAGCAGAAAACGAACGCGACGAACCGGAAATGGTTGAGCGTCTGGTTGGTATCAACCGCGTAGCAAAGACAACAAAAGGTGGCCGTAACATGGCGTTTGCCGCTCTTATGGTTGTTGGTGACGGTAAAGGCCGCGTTGGTCAAGGTCACGCAAAAGCACGTGAAGTGCCTGAAGCGATCAAAAAAGCGACAGAAAAAGCGAAACGCAACATGGTGCGCGTACCTCTTCGTGAAGGCCGCACTCTGCACCACGACGTTAAAGGTCGTCACGGCGCAGGCCGCGTTTTGATGCGCTCTGCTCCACAAGGTACTGGTATTATTGCCGGTGGTCCGATGCGTGCAGTGTTCGAAGCTCTTGGTGTTCAGGATGTTGTTGCGAAAGCAATTGGCTCCAACAACCCGTATTCAATGGTGAACGCGACATTCGCGGCGCTGAAAGAAATGCAAAGCCCACGTCACGTGGCCGGTCGCCGTAACCAGAAAGTCAGTGACGTTGTTGCTGGCCGCGGCGAAAAAGAAATTGCCGGTAGCGAAGAGTAAGGCTGTAAGGAATAGTTTTTAGTTAAGGATCGAAACGATGGCTGACGATAAAAAAGACGAAAAAGAAACAAAGGCGAAAAAGGCCCCTGCTAAAAAAGCTGCTCCTAAGAAAGAGACAGCGAAAAAAGCACCTGCCAAAAAAGCTGCTCCTAAAAAGGAAACAGCCAAGAAAGCCCCTTCTAAAAAGGCTGAGAAAAAAGAGCCTGTTAACAAGGTGGAAGAAACCAACGAAATCAAGCAAACAGAAGATGAAGTTGCGGAATCCATGAAAGGCGCGAAAAGCGGTAAAGCTTCTACACGTAGCACTGATGCAGCGAAAGCATCACGTGACGCAAAGAAGAAAGCCGTTAAGAATGTGCCTAAAGGCGACACAATCACAGTGACCCAGATCGGTTCACCAATCGGTCGTCAGGCTAAACAGCGTGCAACGCTTGTCGGCTTGGGCCTGAACAAGATGTACAAGACACGCACATTGGAAGACACACCTGCCGTTCGCGGTATGATCAGAAAAGTGCGTCACTTGGTTAAAATCGAAGACGCTGCTTAAGACTTTAAAGGATTAAAGCGATGAAACTGAATGAATTGAAAAATAATGAAGGCGCCAAGCAAGGCCGTACTCGCGTAGGTCGCGGTATCGGTTCCGGTAAGGGCAAAACCTGTGGAGTTGGCCAAAAGGGTCAAAAATCCCGTTCAGGTGTTGCCATTAACGGTTTTGAAGGCGGCCAGATGCCTATCTACATGCGTATGCCTAAGTCCGGCTTCAACAACACGCGTTTCACTACGAACTACGCTGAAGTCACAACAGGCAAGCTGCAGGCTGCTATCGATGCTAAGAAAATCGACGCTAAGAAAGCGATTGATGACAACGCATTGTTGGCCGCAGGCGTAATCAGCCGTAAGCGCGATGGCGTGAAGCTGTTGACTAAAGGTGAGCTGAAAGCCAAAGTTGAGCTGAAAATTGCCAAAGCTACAAAATCCGCTCAGGAAGCTGTAGAAAAAGCAGGCGGCAAAATCGACTTCATCGAAACTAAAGTCGAGCCTCTTGAAAAAGGCAAAAAGAAAGAAAAGACTAAGGAAGACAGAAAGTCCAAAAAGGCAAAAGCCAAGAAAGACAAGTAAGTCTCATAGATATCAAAGTCTTAGTGAAGAAGCGCCCGGTTTGAGGCGCTTTTTTATTGCCCGGACCCAAAACCCTGTTTTCTTAATGGTTTAAAGCATTTATTCACCATTTACCCCCTATCATGATACCATAGACGAGTGGGCGGTTTTATGATCAAGAAAATATGTTTTATCCTCTGTGCCGGGCTTTTTCTCAGTGTTTCCAGCAGTATAGGGATTGTGTCTGAAGCACAGGCTATGGTTCCTTGCCGCGATTCCAAACCCAGCCTGTCCGTGAAGACAGCGACCACGCGTACAAAATATATCCGTACAAAATCCGCTAAGGACCTGACCGACCTCCATGGTGGTGGCGGTGGTTCCATTGTCGGCGGACTGGGGGGCGGTGAGATCGGCTTTCGCACCGAAACACAGTTCGAGATCAAGTCACAAGGCAATCAGGCTTGCGTGCTTTTAAAACGGGTTGAAGTGAAATTCTATGCCAAACCCGAAATCCATGTGGCTAGCAATTTTGGCCGTAATTCATGTGAGTATGCGGCGGTTTTGAATCATGAGAACGGCCATATCCGTATTTTGCGCAAATTTGTCCGTGAATATTCGCCAAAGGTTAAAAGGCATCTGATTAAGGTTGCAAAACGACTGGATACGGCTGAAGGACCGATCCCTGCGACAAATTCTGCTGTAAAGCGGGCGCAGGAAAAGCTGCAAAACCAGTTCATCAAAGAGATGGAAAAACTCAACGAGAAAATCATGCCCGTTCTGGCAAAAAGGCAAAAAGCCTTTGATAATCCAAGAGAATATGCGCGCGTTGAGTCCAAGTGTAAAAAGTGGGATCAAAAACTCTCCCAATAACGCTCTCTGAATTTCTTCGAAAATCTCTCTAAATTGCTTCAATCGCAGATTCTATTTGCGTTAAGCCCCTTGTGAAAGCGGGCAATATTCTTTATGAATCTGCTTTGATCTTTTGACAGTGATTTGAGGAGTAAATATGGCATCTGCCGTCGAACAGCTTGCAAAAAACGCCAATTGGGGCGCTCTGGCCAAGGCAACAGACCTGAAAAGCCGTTTGTTATTTGTTTTGGGAGCTTTGCTCGTCTACCGCCTGGGAACATATATCCCTGTGCCGGGAATCGATCCTCACGTCTGGAATGAAATTTTCACGCAGCGCGGCGGCGGTATCCTCGATACTTTGAACCTGTTTTCCGGTGGCGCGCTCTCGCGTATGACCATCTTCGCATTGAACATCATGCCGTATATTTCGGCCTCGATTATCATGCAGCTCGGTTCGGCCATGTCGCCGCAGCTTGAAGCGATGAAGAAAGAAGGCCCGACGGGCCGTATGAAAATCAACCAGTACACGCGCTATCTGACGGTGCTTTTGGCCACTGTACAGGCTTACGGTCTGGCTGTCGGTCTGGAAAGCATGCAGGGCGAAAGCGGTTCAGCCGTTATCGATCCGGGCATGTTCTTCCGCGTATCCACCGTCATTACTATTGTCGGCGGTACGGTCTTCCTGATGTGGCTGGGTGAGCAGATCACGCAGCGCGGTATCGGGAACGGGATCTCGTTGATCATTTTCGCCGGTATTATTGCCGAATGGCCAAACGCGATTGCCGGAACCCTTGAACTGGGTCGTCAGGGCGCTTTGAACATCCTCGACCTGATCATCATCTTCGGTATGGTTTTCGGTGTTATTGTTCTGGTTGTTTTCGTTGAGCGCGCACAGCGCCGCGTCGTGGTTCAGTACCCGAAACGCCAGCAAGGTCAGATGATGGTCGGCGGCGATACAAACCATATCCCGTTGAAATTGAATACATCCGGCGTTATTCCGCCGATTTTTGCGTCATCCTTGCTTCTGCTGCCACTGACGATCGTTGGCTTTAGCGGCGCCGATGGTGGCGACTTTACGGCGACAATTGCTCAATACCTGCAGCATGGACAGCCGACCTATATGTTCCTGTATGGCGCGTTGGTTCTGTTCTTCTGTTTCTTCTACACAGCGATTGTATTCAACCCGGAAGAAAACGCAGAGACCTTGCGCAAATACGGCGGCTTCGTACCCGGTATTCGCCCCGGTAAAAACACGGCTGACTACCTTGATTACGTGCTGACGCGTATCACTGTGATTGGTGGTATCTATCTGGTGTTTGTATGTTTGGTACCGGAATTCATGATCGCCAAATACAACATCCCGTTCTATTCACTCGGGGGGACATCACTCCTGATTGTGGTGACGGTCACGCTCGATACGGTTGGCCAGATCCATTCGCATCTGATTGCCCATCAATATGAAGGGTTGATGAAGAAAGCCAAGCTAGGTAAGCGTCGCGGCATGATGCGCGGCATGAAGTAATTTGATCAAAGAGAGGACAGTTCTATGAATATTATTATGTTTGGCCCACCGGGCGCCGGTAAAGGTACACAATCCGTAATCTTGCAGGAAAAACACGGCATCAAACAGCTGTCCACTGGTGATATGCTCCGCGCGGAAGTCGCAAGCGGTAGCGAACTGGGCCAACGCCTCAAATCCATCATGGATTCCGGCCAGCTAGTATCTGATGAAATTATCATTGAACTGATCGGTAATTGTATTTCCGAGCCTGAATGCGAAAAAGGCTTTATTCTTGATGGTTTCCCACGCACGGTTGCGCAAGCTGAGGCCCTCAATGATATGCTCCGTGAAATGAACCGCGAGATCGATCACGTTATTGTTCTGGAAGTTGACGATAATGCCCTTCTGGAGCGTATTCAGACCCGTGCGGCTGAATCCGGCGGTGCTCGCAGCGATGACAACGAAGAGACGCTGAAAAAGCGTCTGGGTGTCTATAATGAGCAAACAGCCCCGATTATCCCGTATTACAAGGAAAAGGGCCTTTTGCGCGCCATCGACGGCATGCAAAGCATCGATAGCGTCACGTCCGAAATTGACGCGATTGTTGCATCGCAAGAAGCGGCCTAAACCCTTTATTTTCCAACACGAAGAAAGATGTTGACGTATGGGCGAAAATGCCTATACTCCGCCAAGATTCCGTAATATCGGATTTTTGGTTTACGAACCGGCGCAGTGGAAGCCTAACGAGCGGAACTGACAACGGTTCGGTGTAAAATTGAAAGGAAAAAACTATGGCACGTATCGCCGGGGTCAATGTACCCGACAAAAAACGTACGCCGATTGCCTTGATGTACATTCATGGTATTGGCCGTACAACCGCATTCAAACTTTGTGAAAAACTGGGCATCGACGTTCAAAAACGCATGGGCGAACTGGACGAAGACACGCTGAACCGCATCCGCGCAGAAATCGACACTGACGAATACCTTATCGAAGGTGACCGTCGTCGTGAGGTTTCCATGAACATCAAACGCTTGATGGACATGAAATGCTACCGTGGTCTGCGTCACCGTAACGGCCTTCCTGTGAATGGTCAGCGCACACGCACAAACGCCCGTACACGTAAGGGCCCTGCGAAACCAATCGCCGGTAAGAAGAAATAAGGAGGGCATGAACAATGGCTAAGCCAAAGACAAAAGCAAAAAGAAAAGAGAAGAAGAATATCTCTTCCGGTATCGTTCATGTGAATTCCACATTCAACAATACATTGATCACAATTTCAGACGCCCAAGGTAACGTTGTTTCCTGGTCATCTGCAGGCATGATGGGCTTCAAAGGCTCACGTAAATCTACGCCATATGCGGCGCAGATGGCTGCAGAAGATGCAGGCCGTAAGGCACAGGAACACGGCATGAAGGAACTTGACGTTCGCGTTAAGGGTCCGGGTTCAGGTCGCGAAAGCGCTCTGCGTGCATTGCAAAGCATCGGCTTCATTATTCGTCAGATTAATGACATCACGCCGATCCCGCACAATGGATGTCGTCCGCCTAAGCGCAGAAGAGTTTAGGGGCGCGTTTAATAATTTAAGTTTCGGTATTTCCCCGCGCGGTGCGGGGAAAGCCTATCCCGCAAGAGACCGGTTAAGAGCCGGGTGAAGCAAAAAGGAAAAAGTAAAAATGATACAGAAGAACTGGCAAGAACTGATTAAGCCAACAAAACTCGACATCTCACACGGTGAGTTGCCAAACACAGGTAAAGTCGTCGCAGAACCTCTGGAACGTGGTTTCGGTCTGACTTTGGGTAACGCATTGCGTCGTATTCTGCTGTCCTCACTGCAAGGTGCTGCTGTAACAGCTGTTCAAATCGACGGTGTATTGCACGAGTTCTCTTCTATCGAAGGCGTTCGCGAAGATGTTACTGACATCATCCTGAACATCAAGGCTTTGGCTGTGCGTATGCACGCTGAAGGTCCTAAGAAGATGCGTTTGTCAGCCGAAGGTCCATGTGAAGTCACAGCCGCGCAAATCGAAGCCGGTGCCGACATCGAAATCATGAACCCTGACCTTGTCATCTGTACATTGGATAAAGGTGCGAAACTCTCCATGGAAATGACCGTGGATACAGGTAAGGGCTACCGTCCTTCCGCTATGAACCGTCCGGAAGAAGCCCCTGTTGGCCTTATTCCTGTCGACTCTGTTTTCTCACCAATCCGTAAAGTTACATACGAAGTCGAAGACACACGTGTCGGTCAGATCACTGACTACGACAAACTGACACTGACACTGCAAACAAACGGCGTTATCGCCCCTGAAGATGCTGTCGCTTTCGCGGCACGCATCCTGCAAGACCAGTTGCAAGTCTTCGTTAACTTTGACGAGCCTGAAGTGGCTCCTGAGAAGGAAGAAGCAGAAGAGCTACCGTTCAACAAGAACCTGCTCAAGAAAGTGGAAGAACTCGAACTGTCTGTTCGTTCCGCAAACTGCCTCAAAAACGACAACATCGTTTACATTGGCGATCTGGTTCAAAAGTCCGAGAGCGACATGCTCCGTACACCGAACTTCGGTCGTAAATCCCTGAACGAGATCAAGGAAGTGTTGACAACAATGGGTCTGCATCTGGGTATGCAGGTCGAAGGTTGGCCTCCTGAGAATATCGAAGAACTCGCTAAGAAAACTGAAGACCAGCAGTTCTAGGACCTCGGTCCGCGATATAGGGCAAGGTTGCCCGCCCCGAAGCGTAATTGCTTGCATCAAAGGGATGCGCTTCGGTTTGTACTATGGCTCTCATACGTGAGGCCGCAGCAACGCCAGTAAGGCTGGCAGAAAGGATGCAGTGAAATGAAACACCGCATTAAACAACGTAAACTTAACCGTGACTCCAGCCACCGTCAGGCGATGCTGGCAAACATGGCGGCATCTTTGGTTAAGCACGAGCAAATCAAAACAACTTTGCCAAAAGCAAAGGAATTGCGCCCCTACATCGAAAAACTGATCACTTTGGGTAAGCAAGCCAACGACAAGCCTGAAACAGCTTTGGGTAAACGTCGTCAGGCGATCTCCAAAATGCGCGATGTCGATATGGTTGCTAAAATCTTCGATGTTCTGGCTGAGCGTTATGCCGACCGTCCGGGTGGCTACACACGCATCATGAAAGCGGGCTTCCGTTATGGTGATGCTGCTCCTGTCGCGATCATCGAACTGGTTGACCGTGACGTTGAAGCTAAAGGTCAGGACAGCGGTCCTGTAGACTTCGAAGAAGAATTCGTTCCGGGTCCTTCCGAAGAAGTGAAAGAAAACCGCGCTGAAAAAGAAGAAAAAGCTAAAGCTAAGAAAAAAGCGGCTCCTAAAGCTCCTAAGAAATCTCAGGCTGAACCTGTTTCTTCCAAGAAGGACACACAGGCTTCTAAATCCGCCCCTAAGCAAAATGCCGGTAAATCCGGTAAGCGCGGCGGCTAAGCTTCATTGCGATATAAGAATTAATAAGAAAGCGGGCTCTTTAGTCCGCTTTTTTGATGCTTGCGAAGGCGCCTTTGAGTTCTTCTTTGCTCAAGTTTTTTAATTCTAGTAAGAGCGCTATAAGATAATTAAAGACATACTCTTGCGGCCAAGGCTTTTCCAGGTCTTCTGTGCCAGCTTTTCGTTTGGTAGTTAGGTGTGCAATTTCTTTATGGGCGCGCTCGTATAATGCTTTCATTCTAGGCAGCTCATCCCCTCTTAAAGCTATCCATTTTTTATAAGACTCACTTTCGACGAAGTCCCTGAGCTTTATGTCATCGCTACGATTGTTTTTTTCAAATAAAAATTCATATAAGCATCTAAAGTGAATAGCAAAGCTCTCGATTTTTACATTAATCAAAAACTGGTTGTTTGCGGGAGGACGATATATATAGCTGCTGATCAGCATGTCTATTTCGTATTGAAAGTGCTCAATAATCTCTTCGTTTGTCATTGTGTCGCACAATTATCGATCAGCCGCGTTTTTCCGACCCATCCGGCGGCGAGGACGCGGTTCCATTCGGACTTATAGCGAACGTAATCGACCTGATCGAACCCCGTCGTTTCCAGCATCTGTTCGGCTTCCTTAAGCTTTTCCTCACCCGGGTCCTGCGCAACGTTATGGATGATCTGGTTGAGCATACGGGCAATCTCCAGCTCATCTTCGCTCAGGTAAGCATTACGAGAGGACAGTGCGAGGCCGTATTCATCCCGCGCAATCGGCCCGCCGATGATCTCGATACCCATATCTTTTTCGGCCACCATTTCCTTGATGACCTGCAATTGCTGAAAATCCTTTTCCCCGAAAACGGCGAGGTCGGGCTGAACCACTTCGAACAGGCGGTGCACGACGGTGGCAACCCCGTGAAAGAAATGTGGCCTGAATTCGGTTTCCAAGCCTTCTGCGGCTTTTCCTGCCTGCACGTTAATTGATGCCCCATCGGGGTAAATATCGCTCTCTAACGGCAAATACAGGGCATCCACGCCCACGCTATCCAAAAGCTTTGCATCACCCTCCACATCGCGCGGATAGGCATCAAAATCTTCATGCGGGGCAAATTGAGTAGGGTTCACATAGATGCTGACGATGACTTTATCGGCTTTCTGTTTGGCCATGCGCATCAGGCTGAGATGCCCGTCATGCAATGCGCCCATAGTCGGCACGAAACCGACCTTCAAGCCGTTGGCTTTCCAACCCGTAACAAGGGCTTGCAGTTCGTCTGCGTCCTTAACGGTAATCATGAGGCTTTTTTGTATAGATGTTCTTCGGTCGGAAAACGACGGGCACGGACATCCCCGGCGAAGGTTTTAATCGCCCAGTCAATGTCGCCCTTCATATTCGCATATTGCTGTACGAATTTCGGCGGGCGGGAATGCAGCAGCCCGAGCAAATCCTCGGTCACAAGGATTTGCCCATCACAGGCGGCTGATGCGCCTATGCCAATGCTCGGGATATTCACGGCCTTCGTGATCTGGTCGGCCGCTTCGTCAATCGTGCCTTCTAGGACGAACGCAAAAGCACCTGCGTCTTCCAGAGATTTCGCATCCTGAATAAGGCCCTCAACCTGCGTTTCGGTCTTGCCTTTGATCTTGTAGCCGCCTTCTTTTTCAACCGATTGCGGCTGTAAGCCGATATGACCGAGCAGGGGGATACCTTCCTTTACAATCTTCTCAATTTGTACACGCATGGACACGCCACCTTCCAGCTTCACGCCGTCAGCACCGGTTTCATCCATAATGCGCTTGGCGTTATTCAAAGCTTCCTGGCTGTCTTCTTCGTAAGTGCCGAAGGGCATATCGACAATTACGGGTACATCGGGGTTGGCGCGCATAACCGCTTTACCGTGTGCGATCATCATATCCAGCGTTACGCCTGTCGTATTATCCATGCCGTAAAGCACAGTACCGACACTGTCACCAACCAGCAGAAAATCCACATGCGGGTTCAGGCTCTGTGCCATCGGTGTGGTGTAAGCCGTAAGGCTGACCAACGGCTTGTCTTTGTTTTTGTGCTCGCGAATAAAGTCGATAGATTTCATGTTCAAGACCTCTTGCCCTCTTCATCAGCCTGTCCTAATTTCTTTGGCATGATGTACAGAGTTGTTTC
Source organism: Alphaproteobacteria bacterium (assembly GCA_030432025.1). Taxonomy (GTDB): domain Bacteria; phylum Pseudomonadota; class Alphaproteobacteria; order Micavibrionales; family Micavibrionaceae; genus TMED27. Next base: position 152,233 of record JAUIIA010000005.1, on the reverse strand, counting down.
CATACTGGTAGTTTTATGCTTACACCTGCTGCACATACCTGCGCAAGCACAAACGCGCAGCGTGCCGGAGTCGCAAGAGCAGATTCAGCTGTCCTTCGCGCCTGTCGTAAAGAAAACGGCACCCGCGATTGTCAATATATATACAAAACGAACCGTTTCACAAAGGGCTTTTAACCCGTTTATGAGCGATCCTTTTTTCGCGCCATTTTTCCGTCAGGACAGGTTCGGTGGCCGGATGAAAAAGCAGATCGAAAGCGCGCTTGGCTCGGGCGTGATTGTTGAGCCTGACGGGCTGGTGGTCACGAATTCCCATGTCATTGACGGTGCGGATGAGATTACAGTTGTGTTGAATGATGGCCGTGAATTCGAAGCCGAACTGGCTTTGGCTGATCCTGCATCCGACCTTGCATTGTTACGGGTGGAGGCGGAAGGGTTGCCGCATGTCGATTTGGAACCGTCAGAAACGCTGGAGGTCGGAGATATTGTACTCGCCATTGGTAACCCGTTCGGGGTAGGGCAGACCGTGACCAGCGGTATCGTCAGTGCGCAGGGGCGCTCATCGCTGAATATCAATGACTTTAATTTCTTTATCCAGACCGATGCCGCCATTAACCCCGGTAATTCCGGCGGTGCGCTTGTGGCACTTGATGGCGGCGTGGTCGGCATTAATACGGCGATTTACTCGCGAGACGGTGGTTCGCTGGGGATCGGTTTTGCTATCCCGTCCGAAATGGTGGCTTCTGTCATTGCCGCTGAAAAGGCGGGGCAAAAGGGGACCAAAGGCATTGTTCGCCCTTGGCTTGGCGTGACTTCTCAAAACGTAACGCAAGATATTGCCGCATCATTAGGGCTGGCAAGACCGCAAGGTTCGTTGATTAACGACTTGCATCCTGCAAGCCCCCTGATTGATGCGGGCGTAAAGGTGGGTGATGTGATTTTATCGCTTAACGGACGTGTAATCCGCGACTCCTCCGAAATGAAATTCCGTATGGCGAATGTGCCGCTGGGGGAGGATGCAGATGTCACCATTATTCGCAACGGTCAGGAGAAAACAGTCAAAGTTACCGCCATGGCCCCGCCGAATGACCCGCCGCGTGATGATACGGTCTTGAGCGGTCAGCACGCGTTTAAGGGCGCAACGGTCGCTAATTTGAATCCGGCCGTGGCCTTGGAGCTGGGCGTGGATGATGAAGCACTGGGTGTCGTGGTCATTGATGTCCCGCGTGGCAGCGCGGCTTCACGCTTTTTATCACCTGGCGATATTCTGATGGAAATAAACGGTACGGAAATCAAAGTAATCGCGGATATTGAACCCGCCTTGGCCAAATCGTCACGCGGCCTGTCGCTGGTCATGAATTCGCAAGGACGTATTCAACGTATTGTCATTCGCTAGGCATAAAAAAAGGCGCCCCGTTAAAAGCGCCTTGTTCTCGTAGGAGCGAGTTAAACTTTATGCCGCATCTTTCACCAGTTCCGGATGTGCCGGATCGGAGAAATCAAACATTCTGCCGAGAAGTGTGGCTGCGTAACCGCTTGCGACTGTAATCGCCGCACCTTGTGCAATCGAGATTGAGCCATTTTCATCAGCATGTACCTGAGGTACATCATAACTTGATGAGTGGTCTCTCATTTCATTGACACGTGCAACTGCGATATTAGAGCTACTCAAGAAAAGATCGTCAGCTTTCTGAGCTTTCTTTTCTTTTTTCTTGGCAATAGCCTGCACGATCTCACGGACGTTATCTTGTCCCTGTTTGCGTGCGTTACCGACGTTACCATCAGTAGTGACTTCATGTTGATAGTCAGACATATACTCAGTTCCTTAGTTTTAGTGTACTAGGTCCCATCTGGCATTGGGGTCTGCGAATGTATCCCAACCGGCAAGATCAATTTGATCATTGTTAGTTGCCATTCTTGCAAACTCTACTGAATAATTACCTTCAGCATTTTTGGGAGCTATTCCACCACTGTATCCAGAGATAGATGACATATTTAAAACTCCTTTTCTATTAATTTGCATGGTACAGAAAAATGCAAAAAATTGCAAGTTTTTCACATAAAAACAGGGGTAAAATCCTGAAAATCCTAATATTTTAGGCAAAAATACAAAGAAAGCGGTTGCCTTGAAGCCGCAAATCTTTGAAAACAATAGGGAGTTTTTAAAGAAAAAAGGTGATTCGACGTGCCCATTGATATGAAAGACATTGTCGCGCTGTGTAAGCGCAGAGGCTTTATCTTCCCCGCCAGTGACATTTATGGCGGCCTGAACGGTTTTTGGGATTACGGCCCGCTGGGCACGGAGCTGAAGAATAACCTCCGCGATGCATGGTGGAAGCAGATGGTGATCACCCCTCCGCTCGGCCCTGATGGTACACCTGTTGAAATCGTCGGTATCGATTCGTCGATCATCCAGAACCCGAAAACATGGGAAGCCTCCGGTCACGTTGGCGGTTTTTCCGATCCGATGGTGGATTGTAAGGAAACGAAGAAGCGTTACCGTCAGGACCATTTGATCGTTCTGACATCCGATAAAGCCGACCGTTGGCCTGCCTTCCACGAAGAAGCTGAAGACAGCGAGATCGAGAAAAAGTTGAAAAAGCTCGGCATGCCTGCGGATGTGTCTTTGTTCGAAAAAATCAACCTGACCAAGCTGGCCGTTGAAGATTACGAGAAAGTGGTTGGTCCTGATGTGAAGGAACCTGGCACACTGACCGAACCCAAAGAGTTCAACCTGATGTTCCACACTTATGTCGGCGCAACGGCGAGCGAGGACAACAAGGCCTACCTTCGTCCCGAAACGGCGCAGGGTATCTTCCTGAACTTCAAGAACGTGCTGGATTCATCCCGCGTGAAGGTGCCGTTCGGTATTGCGCAAATCGGTAAGGCATACCGTAACGAGGTTACACCACGTAACTTCATCTTCCGTTCCCGCGAGTTTGAACAAATGGAAATGGAATGGTTCTGCGCACCGGACGAAGCCAAAATGTGGCAGGATTTCTGGTTCGACGAACGTGTGAAGTTCTGGCGCTCCGTCGGTTTGGGTAGCGACAATATGGTCATGCGTAAGCACGACTCGGATGAGCTGGCTCACTATGCCAAGGAAGGTCTGGGTACATCCGACATCGAATATAAATTCCCGTTCACCGACCCAGGTTACGGTGAACTGGAGGGGATCGCCCACCGATGCGACTTCGACCTGAAGCAACATCAGGAACACTCAGGCACGAAGCTGGAATATATGGACCCTACCGATAATAAGAACCGCTTCATCCCGCATGTTATCGAACCCGCCGCCGGTTTGACCCGTGGTGTGCTCGCGCTGATCTGTGAGGCTTATACGGTCGATGAAAGCCGCCCGTCAGGCGTGTATCTGAACTTCACGCCTGCCATGGCGCCGAAGAAAGCTGCGATCCTGCCGTTGACCGCGAAGGATGAGCATGTGCCGCTGGCGCAAAAGCTGTATCTGGAACTGCGTGAGGAATTCCCTGTCGACCTCGATATTAAACAGAATATCGGTAAGCGTTACGCCCGTCAGGATGAGATCGGTACGCCGTATTGCTTCACCATCGACAACGACACAGTCGAGGACGGTACTATCACTGTGCGTGAGCGTAATACAATGTCACAGGAACGTATCTCCATGGATAAAGCGCTGGATTATCTACGTGAGAAAATGCGTCTTTCAGGTGAGGAAGCTCGCAAGCAAGCGGCTTAAAGTCCGTAACGACCCCAGATAGATTTGGTCTCGATCGTATCAATCGCGTCTTCGGCGATGGATGCGCCGAGCTTGGTGTCGGTGCCGAGCAATGACGGTAGCAATTTCTTGTCCGGCCCGAACTCCTTGAACTTGATCTTCTCGCCGAATTTGTCCTTGGCAAAGCTGCGCGCTTCACCAAACCCGTCAATCAATCCGTAATCTTTTGCTTGAGGGGCCAGCCAGAATTGGCCTTCGAACAGCTCACTATCCTTGCCCTCCAGTTTATCTGCGCGGCGGCTTTTCACCCAGTTGATGAAAATCTCGTGCATGTCGGACTGAATGGTTTTCAAGCGTTTTACATCGGCGGGTTTTTCCTCCAGAAACGGGTCGAGGAAGCTTTTCTGCTTACCCGAAGTATGTACGCGGCGTTCAACCCCGTATTTTTCGATCAGGTTCTGCATACCGAATCCGGCGGAAATGACACCGATGGACCCCACAATGGATGTGTTGTTGGCGTATATTTCATCAGCGGCGCAAGCCAGCCAGTAACCACCGCTGGCGGCGACATCTTCAACGAAAGCATAGACAGGCACTTTTTTCTCATCGGCCAGTCTGCGGATGTGATCGCCAATCAGCGAGCATTGTGCAGGCGCACCGCCCGGACAATTGATGATCAGCAAAACGCCCTGCAGTTTGAACGTATCGAAAGCGTCCTCGATCATCTTCTCGGTTGTTCTGTGACTGAATGTGCCGCGGCGGGATGTGGATTCCGATAACACGCCTGATAAACGGATTACCGCGACTTTGGGTTTTGGCTTAAACAGGCCGCCGATCACGGGGATGTTGCCGAGCGCGGCGCAGGTGTTGCAGATTGTCTTCTTAATGGCCATATGGGTCCTCTAACGGCGTACCCTACGCAATAGGTTCCATATCACGCAAGACCTTTTGCGCGGCATCGGTGAAATCACCATTGTCCTTATGGATCACAATACCGTTATGCATCCGCGCAGGGCTGCGGCGATGCTTGCGCGCACGCACGATCACACGCTTGGCATCATGCGTTGTTTTCGGCCAAAGCGGAATAATCTCGACCGCGCCGAAACGCTTGCCCATCACGCGGATAATCTCGTCAACATTCTCAGCGCGGTTGATAATGGTCAGACTGCCCTTGCCGCGAATACTGCGAAATGCGCAATCAATCCAGTCTTTGAGGTCCATATCATCCTCACCCAGCCCGATGGCGATCTGCTTTTCGGGAACAGGTGATTTGATATGTCCGCCAGCCTCCAGATACGGAGGGTTACAGATAACGTGATCGAAAGTTTCGAAGTCAAAGTCGCGAATGTCGATGCAACGGAAATCCGCACGATCACCCATTTGGTTCATCTCTGCATTGCTGGTGGCGAGCTCAATGGCCTCGGGCAGGATATCTATGCCAACCAGTGAGGTATCTTTTACACGGCGCAGCAGGGGCAGTGAGGAACTGCCGATCCCGCAGCCAATATCCAGCACGGTCTCGCCTTTATGCGCAGGACAGGCCGCAGCCAGTAAAACAGCATCACTCGAGGTACGAAAGCCGGTTTTTAGCTGTTCGAGCCGTAAGCGTTTATCGAGAATGGTAATGATATTGCCCATAACAGGGGGCTGTTTAAGGGATTTTGGAAAAATCTACAACAGGGGAATTATATTTTATTACCGTCTTGCTTATCAGACAGAGGGGTATCGAGTTCTGCCAGTAACATAATCTCGATCGGCGCTCGAACCAACGAGTTATAGCTGGCGATGCGTCCATAGGCTGAACGACCGCTATCGGCCATAGGCTGGCCGTAAATATCACCGAGATGTTTGTAACCGCTACGGAAGACGTTACTGGTGATAAAGTCACGTTGGGCTGCACGGGCTTCGGCTAGGTATTCAAATCCTGAATCCTGAACACCATAGGCAAGCAGGGCTTCACTGGCGATCTGGTTCGCACCTTGCGGCTCGGCGGATGCCACTTCATATTGCGGTTCGATCAGGCTCTCGCCCTTGATCTGGAATTTCTTGTCAAAGAAAGCATAAACCTCATCGAAGCTGCGTGCGCGGCCTGTTGCTTGATCATAAAAGACGTTCTTGTTCGCTTTTGCAGCTGCAGGGAAAATCACGGCGGCACTCTGTAACGGGTTTTCATCTTTCGCATTCAGGAAAGCAGACGCGCCACTCGCTCCAAGGAAATGCGCAAGGTAAAGTTCGGTTGATCCGATCTCTCCGCCCCAATGGTCATTCAGGAAACGCTCATTCTCTCCGGCAAATTCCGCCGCCAGGTTAGAGGCAATTTCAGGATCTTTACGAAGCTCCAGAATATCTCTGCGTGACTGCCCTTGTGTGTCGATACCGTATTTGTCGCCGTATTTATCGACCATGCGCATCCATGTGCTTTCAATGAACTGATAGAGGCCTGTCGCACTCGATGTGCGTGCCTTTGCATTCGGGTCAAAACTGCTCTCTGCGTGCGCTTGTTGTACCAGATAGGCAAAATCGACCCCTGTCTTTGTACTGGCTTGCTTGATCGCATTCATCACGCCTTTTGGCGCTTTATTGCCAAATGCGGCTAAAACATTGTTATCTATGGTGTTTCCCAATCCTTGCATCGTCGCTATGATCTTATATTCGTTTGTTTTATAGTGTTTCTCTGAAATATATTTGCAACGCCCGTGCCGGTTTGGGCGTATGTCTAAGACGAATAAGAGGATTTATGAGCGATTATCAGCCCCCTGTAGAAGATATGCAAACCTTACTCCATGACGTTTTGGGGTTCGAACATGAGGAATTGGACCGTGAAACAACGGAAGCCATTCTGGGGGAGGCCGCAAAATTGGCCAGTGGCGTTCTGGCGCCGATCAACCGTGATGGAGATATCAACGGTGCGAAGCTGGACGGTCATGAGGTTACGACCGCACCGGGATGGAAAGAAGCCTATAATGAATATCGTGACGGTGGCTGGAACGCTGTTGTCTTCCCCGAGGAATATGGCGGTCAGGGTTTACCGTGGGCGCTCGCGTTCCCTATTCAGGAAATGTGGCAGGGCGCAAACCTTTCCTTTGGCCTGTGTCCTCTTCTTAATCAGGGCGCGGTTGAGGCTATTCTTGCCCACGGCTCCGATGAGCAAAAGGAGAAATATTTGCCCAACCTGATCAGCGGCGAATGGACGGGTACGATGAACCTGACCGAACCGCATGCGGGTTCTGACCTCGGCTTACTTCGGACAAAGGCTGACAAACAGGATGACGGTACCTATAAAATTTCCGGTCAGAAAATCTGGATCACTTATGGTGAACATGATTTGGCCGATAACATTATTCACCTTGTGCTTGCACGCACCCCCGACGCGGGTGATGACGTAAAGGGTATCTCACTCTTTATTGTCCCGAAATTCATGGACGACGGATCGCGCAACGATGTGAAATGTGTCGGCCTTGATCATAAGCTTGGCATCCATGCCTCCCCGACCTGCGTCATGCAATATGGCGATGACGGCGGTGCGACGGGGTATTTGATCGGCAAGGAAGGCGAGGGCCTGAAATATATGTTCACGATGATGAACAATGCACGCCTGTCAGTGGGGTTGCAGGGCGTAGCCTTGGCCGAACGTTCATACCAGCACGCATTGGCCTACGCGCAGGACCGTGTGCAAGGCAAGTCTCTAACAACCGGGGAACGCGTTACAATTGATAATCATGCCGATGTGAAGCGCATGCTCATCTCGATGAAGGCACAAATCGAAGCGGGAAGAGCGCTGACATATGAAGCGGCGCTGGCGCTGGATGAATCGCACTCCGGTGATACCAACGCGCAAGCCAAAGTCGATATTCTGACCCCATTGGTCAAGGCATGGTGTACGGACATGGCCGTCGAGGTGACATCATTGGGAGTGCAGGTTCACGGCGGTTGTGGCTTTGTCGAGGAAACGGGTGCGGCCCAGTATTTCCGCGACTCCCGTATCTTGCCAATCTATGAAGGGACGAACGGTATTCAGGCGCTCGATCTGGTCTTCCGTAAGACCATCCGTGACGGCGGCCAGAGCGTGAAAAAATACATCGCCCAGCTAAAGGGCGAAGCGCCGTCCGCATATGCCGAGCCGTTGGCATTGTTGGAAAAGGCAACGAACAAGCTTATTGAAGCCGCCAATGATAAGAACATGGATTTGGCGCAAGCCATGGCCTCGCCATATTTGAAAGGATTCGCGATCCTCGCTGCTGGGGTATTGCTGCACAAAACGGCCGAAGCGGTCGGCAAACGTGACGACGATTACGCCAAAGCCAAGAAAAAGCATGACGCTTTCTTCACGGGCAATATTTTGCCAATTGGGACTGCGAGCTTGAACGCCGCTCTCGATGGATCTGAAATTGTTATAGATTAGCGCGCCGGCATTTGCACATCCGGTCGGCGGCAATATGAAAGCGCGTACGACTCGAACCGCGTCATCGATGTGGAGCGGATTGTCGGTTTTTGTAAATTCATAGCGTTTACATATGTGTTCGCCACGCATTCACAATATTTTTCAGGATCTGTTCCCGCTTCGAAACGGCTGGCTCGTCTGAGGCATTTGTCATAGATTTTGCCCGTAGAGCCGATCGCATCAAAACATTCTTTGGTGATTTTGTTCAAGATTCTGGTTTGCGGAACCGTCGGACCCATATCAACACGTTCCCTGAGCATTGCTGAAGACATGCACGCGCAGTTCGCATACTGGCTCATTATGGAGTCTCCCTGGCAAGTGAAGAAATACGCATCCGCTTCTTCGATATACTCATCGGGGATTTCGTCATATTCATCTTCGGCTTGCGCCAGAGCCATACCCGAGGGGATGCCGGCAACGCAAATAAATAGCAATAAATACAGGGTTTTAAGGAACGATGCTCTCATTCCTTAAGTATAACATTTATGCTCTGTTTTTCGAAAGTCTTTTGACCCGGGGACGGTCAGGGAAAGCGAACTAGCGCTGTCCCTTAACGCGTTTGATCAAGCTGTCGAAAACATTCTCGTTCTCGGCTTGCTCTTCGGCGTTTTCATTGTCAGCTTTGAGCTTCTTCATTTTGTCTTCAAGCTTCTGCTGTTCCATTTTCTCACGGCGTTCACGGGCACGGCGCTCACGCTCCTTGAGCTGTTCTGAGAGCTCTTCAGCCTGCTTTTGCGAGTACTGGCTGGTAAGCAGAACCTGAGAGGCTTGTTTCTGCCACTGGTCACGCTGGGCTTTGAGGTCTTCAACCTGGCCTTCGGCCGCCTGCAACTGGCCTTCCAGCATTTGAATGCGCATTTTCATGCGTTCCATTTCGATCAAGCCGGCTGCTTTCTCAAGCTCTTGCTCCACAGATGTGTTGGAAGATGATCCGCTGGATTGGTTTTCAAGGCCAAAAGCACGTTCAAGCTCCGATACGTCGATAATACGACGACCATTAGCATCCAGTTCATAGGACAGCTTGCCGCTATTCATCGCACGCTGAATGGTTGATTTAGATTTGCCTGTCAATTCGGCAGCCCGTTGTGCTCCAACTTTGGCCATGTGTCACCTCGTGTAAATGTGTTCTTGAATACACGAAGCGATAGCACGGGCCAGATATAAAAATCAAGATTCTTATTCCATAAAAATCCACAGGCCGCTCGAAGCAATTCCCCGAACGGCCTGTAAATAAATAATAACTGTTTGTTTAGGCGGCTTCTTTTTCCAAACGGTTGTTCAGAAGATATGTCAGACGTTGCCACTGAGCTCCTGAGAACAGGTGCGCATAAAGGAACGGCAGCCAGCCTTTCTTGCGCCATTCGATGAAAACTTTGTCGTCCAGACCACCGAGCTTTTGCTCATCAATGATTTTAAAGCCGGAGAAGTTGATGCGGCGGTTACCCGCAACATTGATCTGTGCTTCACGGTCAACAAGCAGATCACTCTCAGCCAGAGCCTTGCTGAATTCAACTGTTTGCTGAGCGGCTGCATGGTATGATTTGCAGAATTCCAAGGCATTGTTTGCCAATTCGCTGGCATTACCTTCCGCATCGAAAAATGACTGCTCGCCACCTTCTTCGATCACTTTGTCGTCCATATCTACACACAGCGTTAACTGGTCACCGCCCGGAAGCTCCGAAAAGATGAAAGGATAACGGCGAATGTAAGCTGGAATGTATGTATTGGCTTCCCACTTTCCGTCCGCTTGCAAAAACAGGTTTTCATTATCGCGCAAACCCAGAATGGCGACCGGCGTGGCATTGCCGTCGGGCGAGAATGCGATTGGATAGAAGTGACATATTTGCGGCATTTCGATCAGGTTGACCGGCACAGCATTTACACCATCGGTAAACTTGAAACCGAAGTTCTTTTGCAAACCAAGCTTGGCATGTTCCTTGGCATCCAAGGGGACAGGGTTGGAGTAAAACAAAGGCATGTTTCCGGCTGCATCTGTCGGTGCTGCTGGCGCTTCTTTGTTTGTATCCTTTTTGGCGGTCTTGGTGTCCTTTTTAGCCATGAGTATTTCCTTTATTTAAATCACGGAGGAGCCTGTTAAAAGGCAGTATGTATGGGAGTTTAATCAAAATTGGTATGTCTATGCAATGCTTTGATTTTTTGAATGATTGTTTGCGCAGGGAATTGCACGCTCAATATATAGAATATCGCAAAAAACCTTAACAAGACGTTAGTTTTGCGCTTTTGGAATTAAGGCTTGTCAAAGGCGCAAATCCACGTGCAGTATAGGCTCACACAAGAACGACAGTAATAAAAGGCTATCTTATGCGCATTGGAATGATTGGCACAGGCTATGTAGGCTTGGTTTCCGGCACCTGTTTTGCCGAATTCGGAATTGATGTGATTTGTCTGGATAAGGACGAAGATAAAATCAACCGCCTGAAAAACGGTGAAGTGCCGATTTATGAGCCGGGTCTGGATGATTTGATCGCGAAACAGGTAAGGGCCGAAAGACTGTCTTTCACCACGGATTTAAAAGAAGCCGTTGAGGGGGCCAAAGCGGTCTTTATCGCGGTGGGCACGCCATCCAGACGCGGTGACGGTTACGCCGACATGACTTACGTTTATGAAGCCGCCCGCGAAGTCGCAAGCGTGATGGAAGGCTACACCTTGATTGTCACCAAATCGACTGTACCGGTTGGCACAGCCAAAGAAATCAAACAAATCATTACCGAAGAGTTGGAAAAACGCGGACGCAGCGATATTGAGTTCGATGTGTGCTCAAACCCTGAATTCTTGCGTGAAGGCGCGGCTATCAATGACTTCATCCGTCCCGACCGCGTTGTGATCGGCGTGGAAAGCGAGCGCGCCGTCGAAATTATGCAGGACCTTTACCGTCCTCTATACATCAATGAAACACCGATGGTGGTGACCAGCCCCGAAACGGCAGAAACCATCAAATACGCGGCCAACGCTTTTCTGGCCACAAAGATTACATTTATCAACGAGATTGCAAATCTGTGTGAAAAGACGGGCGCAAATGTGCAAGAGGTCGCACGAGGCATTGGGCTTGATGGCCGTATCGGCTCCAAATTCTTGCATGCCGGTCCGGGTTACGGTGGTTCATGTTTCCCGAAGGATACCTTGGCTCTGACGCAGATCGGACAAAAATACGGCGCGCCCCAGAATATCGTTGAAACGGTCGTGTGGGTGAATGCCGAACGCCAGAGATCAATGGCGCAGCGTGTCATTGATGCGTGCGGCGGCGATGTTAAAGGCAAGCGTATAGCCGTGCTCGGCCTGTCTTTTAAACCCAACACCGATGATATGCGCGACTCTCCCGCGTTGCAGATTATTCCCTATCTACAGGATGAGGGCGCAAACGTGGCGGCTTTCGACCCGATCGCGATCGAAGAGGCTAAAAAGCATCTGGAGAATGTTGAATTCTGCGAAAATTCTTATGAGGCCGCCAAAGATGCCGATGCCTTGGTCATCATTACGGAATGGAATGAATTCCGCGCGCTATCGCTTTCCCGTTTAGGGGAGATGATGAAGTCAAAGCGCATGATCGACTTGCGTAATATCTACAAGCCGGAAGACATGAGCGCTCGTGGTTTCCATTATATTTCTGTTGGTCGCGAAGCTGTTTCCCCCAAGCAGGATGTCGAGTTAAAGCAAGTCTCGACGGCTTGAAGCATTGGCATGCCGAAGAACCCCAATCTCACAAAAGTAAATCATCTGGTTTCCAAACAAGACCGCACCTCGAACAAGGACCACCGTGGCGGCATTTTCTGGCTCACGGGCTTGTCCGCTTCGGGCAAATCAACTCTGGCCATGCGGGCGGAAGCCGCGCTTCAGGAAAAAGGCCTTCATGCCTATGTTCTGGACGGAGACAATGTCAGGTGCGGGCTTTGTCGGGACTTAAGTTTTTCGGATGAAGATCGTGAGGAAAATATTCGACGTGTAAGCGAGGTTGCTGCTTTGATGGCGGATGCTGGCCTGATCGTTATCTCAGCATTTATTTCGCCGTTTAAGCTGGGGCGCGAAAATGCCCGTGCTGTATCTTCGGCACCGTTCCACGAGGTTTACATCAAAGCGGATATAGAGACATGTGAGCGTCGTGATCCAAAAGGCCTTTACAAAAAAGCCAGAGCCGGAGAGATCAAAAACTTCACAGGTATAGATTCGCCCTATGAAGTACCTGAAACACCTGACTTGGTGCTGGACACCGAAAATCAGGATATCGAACAGTCCGTTCAAGCATTGATTGAGTATATCGAGAGCGAGGTTTTGGTTTAACAATGTCGCCAATCACCGAAGATAGTCGTGAATACAAACTGCTGCAAAGCCCGGAAGCGTTGTGCAATATCGTGCGCCGCGTTGCGATAGATGCCGGTGAAATCATTCATGACTATTTTATGGATCTCGATACTTTGCTTGTCGAACATAAGGATGACGCTTCTCCTGTAACGGAAGCCGACCGTGAGGCCGAGAAATTTATCAAGGCGGCGTTGGAAAAATACTGTCCCAACGTACCGATGATCGGCGAAGAAACCGTTGCGGCAAGCCCTGACCTGAAGCTTGAGGATGCGAGTGACTACTTCTGGCTGGTCGATCCGCTGGACGGTACCAGAAACTTTCTGGAAGGCGGCGAAGAGTTCACGGTGAATATAGCGTTGATTAAAAATGCATGCCCGGTTCTTGGTGTGATATATGCCCCTATAAAAGAGGAGCTCTATGCAGGCTATACGGGCGGAGAGGCGATCCGCTGGACTGCAGAAACCGGGAAAGATAAGCCCATTACCGTTCGCCCGCCTCCGGTAAAAGGGCTGACCGTGCTTGTCAGTAGACGTTACGGGGACCAGAGCCGGTTAAGTGATTTTCTTGAGCGCTTCAAGGTGCAAAAACTCGCCAGAAAAGCCAGCTCTTTGAAAATATGTACCATTGCGTCAGGCAAGGGGGATATCTATCCGCGTTTTGGCCCGACATGTGAATGGGACACGGCAGCGGGCGATGCGATCCTTCGTTCTGCGGGGGGCTATCTAACAGATGTCAATGGTCAGGCGTTGGTCTATGGCGGTGGTAATGAAAAATGGCTGAACCCTGAGTTTGTGGCTTCGTCATTTGCCTGGTTTGATGGCGAAGACGACTAAGTCCACTTAATTTTTGCAACAACCTTTCCGATAATATCGAAGTCCTTTTCGAATAATTGCTGCGGTTCGAACCCCTTTGCCTTCGAGCTGATTTCAATGGTTCTGGGGGAGCTTTTCGGAATGATGCGGCAAAAACGCACCATACGGTTATGCCCATCGGAAACAAGAAAGGGTTGCACAGTTTGATCTGGCTTTGCGCTGCTGTCGACCAAAACATGCTCGCCCTCCTTGAAGTCAGGTTCCATTTTATTGTCATTGATACAAAACGGCCGATGTACGATTTCGGGAATATCCGGCCTTTTTTGGCCGAGTATATCAGCTGGAATAGACCATTGCCCTTGGTCGTGTTTTTTCTCATGCAAGCCGGCGGCGGTTTGCTCGTGATCAGTCTTTATTTCGGGTGGTGCTTCCGGCAGCCCCTTTTCATTCGCGGAAATTCCCAGAAATTCGAGTATGCGCACATACTCTATAGCTTTGATTTGTCTGGTACCGTTTAGAATTTTGCTAACAGCAGGAGGCTCAAGGTTAAGGGCCTTGGCTAGTTCAGCCTTGCTTTTGCCTGGTCGCCTTTCGAGTTCTTCGTTAAGCCAATTTTTAAGTTGCTGTGCATCCATGAGTAGATTATGTCATGCCCATACAGGCATAAAAATTTCTAAAAAAGAAACTATAAATACCATTATAGGTTGTTTTCTTAATTCGCAATAGGGTAAAAGTCATGGTTAGTGAGAGTTCGCGGCGTGTCACTGAAGACACTAAGATTATCGGTTCGAATATTCTGCAGCTAAGGAGAATGCGCGGGTGCACGCAAGAGCAGTTGGCGCAAGCGATGTCCGTCACGTTCCAGCAAGTGCAGAAATATGAAAGCGGGCAGAGTCGAGTCTCGGCTGAAAAGCTCTTCCGCTTGCAACGGTTTTTGAGTGTTCCCTACAGCGCTTTTTTCTCCGGCATTTCCAAGTCTTGTGAAGCGCCGGCCGTACAGCATGATGTGCTTGCCGCGGATATTGTGCGGACCATTAAAGCCATGCCGCCAAGTGAGGTTAACCGTAAATTGCTGGGGTTGGTTTTTTTACTGGTTTCGGAAGCTTAAAGCTTCAGGTCCGCATAGATTCTGTAATACGGATTACTGCCAGGCGGCAGTGCTTGTGATTTCATGAGTGTCGTGGACTTTTTCAGCGTCATAATTACACGGGTGCCTGCACCATCGTTGATGCTTTCGGTGCTGTAGGAGTTCAGCAGTGGCGATTTGCCAAAGCTTTTCTGGGGCGCAGCTGACCATTGGGCGTTGGGCAGTTCGATAATCAGGATGCGCTCCTGATTGTCCAGATCAAATTTGAAATCGGTTTTCTTGTTCACATCCATAACCAGTCTCAGCTTATCGCTATGCTCGCCAATACGTAGGGAGGATACAGTAACCGGACCGGATGTATTGACGGTTGGCTTTGCTTTGGCTGGTGTGGGGCTTGGCTGGGGCTCTGCTTCAGCTTCCACTTCAGGGGTGTCTTGAACCTCTATCTGCGGGGCTGGCTTCAGAGGCATCGGGGCTTGTGTGACGGGTGCGGGTGCCGGGTCGGTCTGCAGTAAGACATCGAGTTGCTCAATGAGGTCTTGGATGTCGGCCTCAACGGCGACTAGGCGGACAATAGCGGGTTTGAAGGACTCAAACTCCCGTCGTAAATCCAGTACCGCGTTTTCTAGACGGTCGAAGCGCTGGTCGGTGTTGGCGACATTCTGGGCAAAAAGCTCGTCAACATTAACACCCTTGGCTTGCAGGGCGGGCAAGCCATTGGGAAGGGTTTGCGCTTGGGTTGCTGTGTTTCCGTTGGGGCGGTCGCCATAGCTGGGCGGCAAGGCGACGGGCGGCGGGATAGATAAAGCACCGTTGGCGGAAGGGAGTTGAGACTGGGCTGTTGTCTCAGCTTGGCTTTGGGCGTTGTTTTCTGTGGGTTTTTGGGTGGGGCTGTCTTTGGAGGCACCGGGCACAAGACCGCAGCTTGCGGTGAATCCCGAAAGCAGCATCAAAGTCATGCAAAATACAAATTTTCTATTCATACGGCCCAGAAATTTACCCCGATGGAACCGGGGCGTGTGCCCAAAGTGAAAAAAGCCCAAAGAACGCAGTAACACTTATTAGTGCAATAATAAGCGTACGGGAGGCTCCAGATAACGTCAAGCAAGGATTCAGAGCTTACTCACAGCTTTATGCACATTATTTCAAGTGATTGGCATGAAATTTGAAAGCTTGAGAAAGTCGGGCGTGTGCTCTAATTTATTGGTAATGCTTCAAGAGGTGCATGTTGAATAAGTTTTTTATAACCTTGCTATCCATAATTGTCGTTACGTTTTCCGGTCATGCTTTGGCAGGAATTACGACTATACAAGCGCTAAGCTTTGGTAACTATGTCGTAGCAAACAACAATTCGGTGCAAACGGTTACCGTGTCCTTAAGCGGAAACGTGACAGCTTCATCGGGACTGCTGGAAATAACGCCAACAGCGCAGCAAGGTATTTATGACATTGATGGTCTTACGCCCAATGCCATTATAGCAAGTGTCGATGTAACGGCGCTAACCACCATGCGCGGGGTGAATGTTTCCAATGAGTTTACGCTCGGCAGTTTCACCTCAAATCACACAAATGCGGACCCTTCGGGGGTCGCACGTGTTACGATCGGGGGAACGGCTTCAACTACGGGAAACGGACTTGGCTATCCTGACCAAACATATTCGGCGACTGTCGAAATCCAGATAAATTATTTATAAACAAAAAGGTAGGTTCTAGATGAAGAGACTAATTAGGAACACAGCGTCAGCTTTTGTGCTTGGGGTATGTGCTTTGGCAAGCCCGATGTCGGCGTATGCTGAGTTAAGTATTATTCCAACCCGCGTTTTGTTTGAGGATCGAGAGCGCTTTGAAGAAGTGATTTTGCTGAACACCGGTGATGAGACACGAACATACGACATGAGCTGGGAGTTTTTCAGAATGCTTGAAGGTAGCTCCAAAAGCATGCAGGAAAGGGTGGATGGGCCCATCTCTGATTTTGATCTCTCCAAGCATGTTGTGTTTTCGCCGCGCCGCGTAACGCTTCCTCCACGAGGAAGGCAGAAGATTCGTTTGGCTCTTCGTCGCCCGGGAGAGGTGCCTGCGGGCGATTACCGGGCATATCTAAGGTTTACCCCGTCGTTCGATAATCCCGGAGGAGGGGTAGAGCCGTTTCAAGGGCAGGCAGCGGCGGTTAACTTCAGATATCGTTTCGCTATACCTGTGATCTTTCAATCTGGGGATTTGGATGTAACAGCCAAAATTGAAAGTCTGGATTTTGAAAGAAATGAGAAAAACGGAAAATTAAACGCCATGCTAACGCTTGGAAGGAGCGGTACACACAGCGCGTTAGGTTATGTTTATATCTACGATGAGCAAGGCGAGGTTATCGGGGAAATCTCCAATGCGCACGTATATTCCGAGGTTGGGTCAAGGCAGTTTAGGATTCCATTGAAGACTGATAATTTGTCAGGTCAAACTATTGAGGTGGAGTATCGCCACTATGACAAGGATAAGAATATCGTGTTTGATAAGCGTAAGTTTCCTGTTCAGTAAGTAGTGATTCCAAGCAAATAAAAAGGCGCTCAAAAGCGCCTTTTTTAAATCTTATTTTTGATCTTCCTATGGATAAGTGAAGTCCAAAACAACATCAGCTGAGTACGCACCATCTGCTGGTGTCGCAGTCGCTGTGATCACGCCGCCGAAAGCAATTGGTTCCGGGGTAGCACCAGCTACAACTGTAATTGTTTCAGTTGTATCCGCGTTTGTCAGGAAACTACCGCTTTCTGTTGCTGTCTCATATGCGATGCTCGTCAGGCCCAGGTTAGAGGCACCTGCGAAATCAACAAGTGACGCTGTCAGAAAGTCCATGTCCAGAATGGATGGAGCAGGAGTTTCAACTGTTAACGCACCTTCATCAGGTGTACCGCTTACAAACACAATCTGAGAACCACTACCTGTACCGGCCGGTGTGATGGTGTTTGTGCCATCAGTGGACATGGTCAGTGTTGGGTTGTCCGGTGCCACAACAGTAATAAGGTAAGTACCATACTGTGTACCGTTTACTACGTTAGTTGTAATGGCGCTGGATGTTGTGATTGAGGTTGTTAACGTCTCGGTTTGAGCGTAAGCAGGTCCTGCCATTGCAAGTCCGATTACTGTCGCACTTGTCAAGGCAAGCGCTTTCAAAGTTTTGAGTTCCATTAGGCTTCTCCTTTTTGGTCTCGGTTTAAGTCAGTTTTGAAAAACGCAGTGCTTTATTTATTTTAATAAAATTAAGACTACTATATTAGTATCACATCAAAAGCGTTAAATCATTATTAAATTCAGACAGTAAAAGAGCATTTTACGTGATTTTCTTCATATAATGACAAATTGTATCCACAAGCCATGTGTGGTTAAATATATGTGGATATTTCTGCGTTATTTTCCGAAATTTTGTCTTTGAAGAAGCCCTTGTTTTTATGAAAATAGGTGTTCGCTACACTTTGCTAATTTTTGCTGTTGCACTGAGCGGCGCGGTGAGTCTGCCTGCGCAGGCAGAGGAGGTCGACCTTTCTGTGAGCGAGCGAAGAAGTTTGGCACAAAGCTTTCTCAATAAAATGAAGTCCGGTTTTACAAGAGCAGACCGTTATTTGCACCAACGAACCATACAATTGAGATCAAGGCAGGAAAATATTCTTATTGAGGGTGAGGAGCTCTTATTAGAGGTTCGTCTTGATAATACACTTACATTAGACGACGTAATTATAGGAAAAGTGCAAAATCAGGAAATATTGCTGTCTTTTCGAGATTTTGTACGTGTTTTGAACTTACCCATACAAATAGATGGAAATCTGAATGCTCAGGGCTGGTACATAAGAGAGAATAAGATTTTCGAATTAAATGCTGTCGACCAATCGGTTGTAAGCGCCGAAGGTCAGTTTTCATTTCCTGAAAATATGTATTTAGATGGTCAAGATATGTTCTTTCCTGTTCAAACCTACACCGGGTGGTTCGGGCTAGAGTTTGACATGGATATACCGGACCAATCTTTTCAAGTGGCATCCGATCCCCCTTTTCCGCAGCTCGAGGAGTTAAAGCGCGCAAACAGAAAATCTCCGTCACTTAAAAGAAAAGAGGCGGAACTGCCGATAGGCTCGCGCGAAGCGGCCTTGATAGATTTTCCATTGATAGATGTGAATACTAACTCAACTTTTAGACGGGATGGCCAATCAAACCTTCCCTCGCGCACACAGCACTCTGCGAACGTAAGAACATCCGGTGATTTCTTACACGGGACTTTGTTGACCCAGACGCTGCTAACAGACGAGAACCAGCTTGACAATATTCGTGCAACATACAAGCAGGAGTCGCTTGAGCCTGATCTCTTGGGGCCACTTAAAGCCAGAAAATACGAACTTGGTGATGTTGTGCAAACAACGTTGCCTATTGAAAATAGTCGCCGCCAGGAGTTAGGGGTTCGAGTCACTAATGAAAATCCGCTGAGAGTTTTTAATAAGCCGGTTACCAGTATTAGTGGAAACGTTCCCGCAGGTTGGGACGTTGAGTTATACAGGGGCGAGCAGTTCGTAGATATTATTCAAGTTGGTGATGATGGATTTTACAGCTTTGATGATGTGCTGCTGTTTGATGATGAAAACGTTTTCTTATTACGGTTTTATGGACCGCAAGGGGAGCAGCGCGAAGAATATGTATCGATCCCTGTAGACAGAACGCTGGCAGAAGGTGAAACCACGTATGATGTATCGCTTACATTTGACCGCCGCCAGACTTTCCGCAAAGAAAAAATCAATGATGTCGACAGAGGTACGCCCACAGTGCGAGCCTTCGTTCAAAAACCCCTTTCGACAGGTACTTTTGCCTCATTAGGCGTTATGAGCCATCAGGAAGATGAAAACAGAGATAATGTGGCTTATGCAGGCCTGTCTTCCTTGCTGGGGGAGGCACTTGTGGATGCAAGCTTGGGGGTTGATGATGAGGCCGATATCGCTGCTGAGCTTGACGCTCGTATTAACGTAGGTGAGCATGACTTTATTGCCCGGAACGAATGGCGCAGCGATGGCTTTGATACTTTTTCGAACGGTGAGGATACGAATGGCTTTTTCTCGACACAACTGAATGCGAATGGACCGCTTGGGTTGAAACTAGGCAGGCGTCCGACTTATACTGGTTCAGCTTCCTATACTAAAGCTTCAGGCGGTTTTGAGAGTTTTACCGGGCGCGGTGGAATTGGATCGACGTTCGGAAGAATCGGGGTTAGTGAATCATTGAGCTACACTACCAATAACACTGGGGCCGATGACCGTATAAACTGGTCGAATACGATCAATGGCCGTTTCGGTAAAAACTACATTCGTTTTATCAGTGACTATGAAGTTCAGCCTGATGCTGGATTGGACAGTCTTACCGCTACGGTTCGCCGACGCGTGCTTGAAAATTCGACGTTTGATCTGGATTTGCGTCATCAGGCGGATGTCGATCTTACCGAGGTGTCATCACGTTTAAACTGGCAGGCGGGCTTTGCACGCATTTCGCCGAGCATTACCTATAATTCCGATAATGACCTTTTCGCAGGACTTGCTACGAGCTTTGGTATCGCAAGAGACCCGATCAACGGGAACATCTATTCCTTTGACCGGAATGTGACCAGCAACGGTGCGATGAGTGTTCAGGTGTTTCTGGATCAAAACGGAGACGGTGTTTTCAATGAAGAGGAAGAGCCGCTCGAAGGTGTTTTGGTCAGAGGTTTGCAAAATGGTGGCCAAGTCAAAACAGACAACAAAGGCGTGGCGTTCTTTAATAACCTCGCCGAGCTAAAACGCACTGACGTCATTATCGAAGAAGACAGTTTGAAAGATCCGTTCTGGATTTCCGGTTTCGAGGGCGTATCCGTACTCCCGCGTGAAGGCTATGTCGCCGAGCTAAGTTATCCGATCCATATCTCGGGCGAGATCGACGGTACTGTCTATAGCCGTAACTCTAACCTTGCTGAACCAAGGCCGCTTAAAGGTATTCCGGTACATCTTTATGGTGCGGATGGGGAGCTGGAGCAAACAGCGATCACAGACTTTGGTGGTTTTTATATTTTTTCCCGTATTCCGCCGGGGCGATACCTGCTTGTGATTGACCGCGAGACTGCGGAAAACAACAACATCGTGCGACCTTTGCCGCAGCAAATAGAAATCGGCTATGACGGCACAATCATTTACGGCAATGATGTGTACGCCGAAGAGGGCGAAGGTGATATCCCGAGCGAGATCATGCCCGACCTTACTGATTATCGCGAACTGCATCCGCATATCGACTTTGCCACAGACGAATACAATATCGTTCTCAACCTTGGTGAGTATAACTCCCGCCTTTTGATGTCCACGCAATGGTACCGCCTGCACACCCGCTATCGTCCGATCATTGCGGGCGGAGATCTGTTGGTGCAACCTCAGGACAGTTACGCCGACCCTGTAACCGGAAAGCATACGCTGCGAATAGGCTACAGGAACGCGAGCCTTGAGGAGGCGTATTCAAAGTGCCGTGCTCTGATGAGCAGGGATATCGAATGTCTTGTCGAGGTGTATGCCGGAGCATATAACAAACTTGCGTCTACTGAACCGGATATGAAAAAGCTGTAAGCAGCTTGTTCAAGACAAACGCATGGATAAAGACAAAGGCAAAAATACGATCTTTTTGACTGCGCTACTGGCCGCTGCTGTATATGGCGGTTGGGCGGCTTTCGCCAATTATGATCATGGATTAAGCGCAGCTTTGATGGCCGGGGGAATTCAAGGCGTATATGCGTTTATCTCTACACTTTCCATTACCCATGTCGCACGCTGGGCGTTCTTGAAATATAAATGCGGTTGGCACGGGATTACGGCCGGTTTTCTGATGAGCTTTCTGGTCATGCTGGCGATACCTCTGGCGGTGCACAGCTTTTTTATGACCCCGAATATCTGGCTTACGATTGCGCCGGGCTTGGTTTGGGGCAGTATTTATCTATTAGGTTTTTTAATTTCACTTGATTTCAAATTGCGTATTTTGCCCAATAAGGGCGATTGATTGAGTATGACTACAGACGTTTTACAAAAAACAGCTCTGCAAGAAGAGCAACAATTTCCGCTAACCAAGCAGCAAGAGGGCTTGTGGATCGAGTGGAAGCTACACCCCGACAACACCTCCTATAACACCTGCGTAAAGATTCGGCTCAAAGGGGAATTGGATGTTCCGCGTTTTCGTCGTGCACTGCAGGATGTCGTCGATTATTTCAGTTCCTTACGCGTATATTTTGTCGAAGAGCATGGTGTGCCGTTTCAACGCATTAAAAACCGAGAACATATTGCCAATGAATATGTCGATGCGCTGGAATTTGAGGATATCTCGATAGAAGGTCAGGCAGAGACGCCAGCGTTAAGGCAAAAGGCAGAAGAGTTCTTGGCACAAAAACTCAGAACACCTGTCGATCTCAAAGCGTTCCCGATCGTTCGTGCAGGGCTGATTAAAACCGCTGATGATGTCCATTATTTCATCGGCAACGTCCCGCATGTTATCTCGGACGGCGCGTCGGCCATATTGTTTTTGGAGTCGACATCCATCGCCTATAACGAAGGTTACGAGGGGCTGGAAAAAGCCTATGGCGAAGCGAAGAAAGACTGGGATGATTACTTCGCAGAAATACAAAGCAAAGATGATAACGAACAACGCAAACTTGCCGCCGAATATTGGAGCAAGAACCTGCAAGGCGTTCAGCACGGCGTTGATTTCTCTCATGGGCAACAGGAAAACGGTAATGACCAAAAGACGGGCCGTCGCGTCTATTTTGATTTGCCCGAAGAACTGTCACAAAGCCTGAAAGATTTCTCGCGTGCGCAGAGAACGACCCTGTTCAGCACACTCGTCGCCGCCTTCGGCACGTTGATCAAACGCTATTACAATCAGGATGAAGTCTTAATCGGCTATCCCGTCAATATCCGCCCGCCGGGATACAAATACCTGTTCGGCTTTTTCGTCAACATCATTCCGATCCGTGTCGACATGACAGGCGATCCGACATTCGAAGAATTGGTAAAACGTGTCTCCGCGTCACGCAAAGCTGATAAAAAATTCCAGACATTCCCTGCGCTCGACATTGTCCGTGAGATCCGCAAAACATCGCGTGGCTTTGACGGGCGTGCGTTCAACGTCTCGATGGCGCAGACGGTCTCCCGCCTTGTGAATTTACGGCTGGACGGTATCGAGTCCGAACCGTTGGAAGCGGAATATAACAACGTGAACGATGATCTTTCACTGTCCTATGAGCTGCTGGAGGATGGGCGTATCGGCCTATGGCTGGAATACCGCCAGTCTTTATTCGCACCTGAGTTCATTGCACAAATGATCGGGCATATGCAGGCATTGTTGGCACAGGTCGTCGAATACCCTGAAAAAACGCTCGATGCGTTTGATGTTTTAAATGATGAAGAGCGTCAGGAATTGCTGCAGCAATTTGCGTGTCCGGGTTTTGATGCGAAAACCGCAGATGCCAGCACAATTCACGGCATGATTGAACGACAGGTGCAACAAAATCCGGATGCGCCTGCTCTGGTCAGTGAAAATGAAACCATCACCTATGCGCAAATGAATGAGCGCGCTAATCGCCTTGCCCGATTACTGACCGACAAGGGCGCGAAGAAGGGCGACCGTATCGCGCTGTGCCTGCATCGTGGACCGCAGATGGTTATCTCATTGCTCGCGGTTATGAAAGCGGGGTGTGCTTATGTACCGATCCCGCCGACATATCCGAAGGACCGCATGGATTTTGTCATCGAAGATGCGGGGTGCAAAATCTTCATCGATGAGGGCTTTGAGGACGCGGCACATTTCGACGACAGCAACCTGAATACGAATGTGTGCAAAGACGATGCCGCTTATATCATCTATACATCCGGCTCTACCGGCCGTCCGAAGGGCGTGTTGCTCAATCACGGTAATGTCACGCCACGTCTGTCATGGCTGCAGTCTGAAATTCCACTCGATGACAGCGACGCTGTTTTGCAAAACACGGATTATAGCTTCGATGTTTCCGTCGCTGAAATTTTCTGGCCGCTGACGACGGGTGCGCGGCTGATCCTGACCGATCCAGAGCGGTATAAAGACCCGAGCTATCTGATCGATTTGATGAACGAACATAGTGTGACGACGACATGTATTGTTCCGTCATTGCTGCATAGCTTGTTATCGGTACTTAAAGGTAAGGAGCTGCCGACCCTGAAACGTATTCTGGCTGCAGGGGAAGCGTTACCACCGACCTTGGTGCAGAACTATTACAACCAATGCCCCGGTGATCTCTATAATATCTACGGCCCGACCGAGGGGGCGATTTACGCCTCCTTCATAAAATGTCCACGCGATAAAAACTGGTTGAGCGTTCCTATCGGTCGTCCGCTTTCCGACACAACGCTCTATATCCTCGATCAAAACGGACAGCCTGTGCCCAAGGGCGTGGCGGGTGAGCTGCATATCGGCGGTGCGGGCGTCGCACAAGGTTACGTGAATTTACCCGACCTGACCGAGGAGCGGTTTATTCCCGACCCGTATGCCGATGATGAAAGTGCACGCTTGTACAAAACAGGTGACCTTTGCCGCTTTACCAATGACGGCAATATCGAATATCTGGGCCGTATTGACGCGCAAGTTAAAATCCGTGGTTTCCGTATTGAACTCGCGGAAATTGAATCGGTCATGTCCGCACATGACGCGATCCATGATATCGCCGTTATCGATCATGATAAACGCCTTGTCGCTTACTATGTCGCCAATGCTGATGTCGATCTGGAGCAGCTGAAAGCGTTCATTGCCGCGAAGTTGCCGTCTTATATGATGCCTGCATTGTTTATCCCGATTGATGAAATCCCACGCGTGACAAGCGGCAAGATCAACCGCCGCGCATTGCCCGATCCCGCCATGATGGTCAAAAAGCGCGAGGCTTACGTCGCCCCCGAAGGCGAAGTTGAGAAAAAGATCGTCGCGATCTGGTCGAATATCCTCAAGCTCCCGCAAGACAAAATCGGCCGTCACGATGCGTTCTTTGATATCGGCGGGGACTCGCTGATGGCGATTCAGTTTGCTTGCGAAGCCGAAGAGGCAGGCATGGTGATGGAAACAAGTGCGCTGTTCGAACATTCAACAGTTGCCGACATTGCCAAGCTGGTCGAGCAGGGCGGTGTAAAAACAGAAATCGATCAAAGTCCGGTCAGCGGCACCTATCCTCTGCTGCCACGGCAGGCGAAATTTTTTGATGATGCTTTCAAATACCCCGCGCATTGGAACCGCTTCTTCTATTTCAACGTCGATCACGATGTGAAGCAGGATGTTTTGCAAGCCGCGTTCGACCGCGTGCTGATGCATCATGACAATCTGCGTATCGCGTTTCCGTTGGATGAGAACGGTAAACGTGTTCAATCATGCGAAGCCTCTCTGCCCGAAACGCAATATATCTTCACACATGATCTCAGCGCTCTGCCTGAGGCCGAACAGCAAGCACGTATCGTCGAGCTTTGTAATGAAGCACATACGTCACTGGATCTTGAAACGCCGCCACTAATTCGCACGCTATATTTCAAGACGGGTGAACAGCAAGGCCAACTCGCGGTGATCATTCATCACCTGCTTGTCGATATTGTGTCTTCGCGTCTGGTCTTCGAAGACTTCCTGCGCAGCTATGAAACTTTGCGCATGGGCTTGGACCTTCCGCTGGCACAAAAAACAAGCAGCATAAAGGACTGGTCCGAATATCAGTTAAAAGACGCGGCAAATCGCGATTTCACCGAGGCGCTGGCTTATTGGGGGGATGCGCGTATCGCACCGAAACCGCAGTTACCAGTGGACTCTCGCAGTCAGGGCGATGAACAAACAGCAACAGTCGCCAAAATCACGTTGAATGAAGATACGACGCAAGCGCTTCTTCAAGATATACCGCAACTGACCAAGGCAGGCATTCAGGACACGCTGCTTAGCGCACTTCAAAAAGCGATGAAGCAATGGAGCGGCGCGGATGAAATGGTTATCAATATTTGCGGACACGGGCGCGACGGTGCCGAAGGGATCAATCTGTCCCGCACGGTGGGTTGGGTGAATACGGTCTTCCCCGTGTACCTGAAGGACGATGGATTAGATGCGTCACAGGCAATTGCGTCGACGAAAAAACAAATCGCCGCTGTCCCCGCCCGTAACGGCGATTACAACCTGCTGCGTTATTCGCTTAAACATCCCGAGATTAAAAAGCATCAAGGGCCGGAGCTGTTCTTCAACTATGTCAGTCAGCTGGACGCGCTGATCCCCGACGGTGTCGCGTTCGAACCTGCCTATGATCCCGAAGGGATAAAGGGTTCACACGGCGAAAACCATATTTGTTACAAGCTGTATATCGAGGCAGGTGTGATAGAGAAATGCCTCAACATCCATATCACTTACAGCACCAATGTATTTAAGCCGGAAACGGTTGAGGAATTCGCCGGTTTTTACAGGCTGGCTATTGAAGGATTGGTCAAGGCCGTTCAAGGTGACACGGATAAAGTGTTTGCTGTCTAAGCAAAGTTTTTTGTAACGATTTCAGGCCTGAACATGAATGTATGAGTAATGATTGCGTAACAATCTACACAGGAATTTAAAAAGGACGTTTAAAATGTTTAAAGGAATTATCACAACAATGGCGCTGGCATTTTTTATACTCACAGCCCCTGCGCAAGCGGCACAGGAAGTCTATACACCATGGCTGCATAACAAAGCTGTCAGCGGCTATGACACGGTTTCATACCATACCGAAGGAAAGCCTGTGGTCGGTAAGGACGAGTTCAAAACGACATATAAGGGCGCGACGTGGTTGTTTTCCTCACAGGAAAATCTGGACCTGTTTAAAGCCAATCCTGAAAAATACGAGCCTCAATATGGTGGTTATTGCGCATGGGCGGTGGCACATGACAATCTGGTCAAAGCGGACCCCAAAGTCTGGACGATCATAGACGGCAAGCTCTACCTCAATTACGATAAAAGCATTGAGGAAAAATGGTTGCCGCGTCAGGAGGAACTGATCCCTGTCGGTGACAAGAAATACCCTGAGCTGATCAAAAATTAGTCTGAAATTACAGGACCCGCGCACAATGAGCATTGAACCGATTACATCAGACCGAACAGCAGTTTTGCCGTCGACGCAGGATGAATTGGTTCAGGCAAATTTGCGGGTCCTTATTCAACTTCAAAACGCCCTTTCGGCACTAGATGAAGAGCAATTTACCGGCCAGCCGAGCGAAGAAATCTCGTCTATTGGCATGCATACCCGCCATATAATCGAGTTTTATCAGGAATTCTTTAAAGCACTCGAAGGACCCGCCGATCAGGAACTCTGCTATGACAGGCGGCAACGCAATATGGTGCTGGAGGGTTCAAGGGATAAGGCGATTGCGGCTGTCGGTACGCTCGAGAAGATGTTCAAGGATACTGACTTCATTGATGGCACAATACCGATGCTCTGTATCATCGATCCGCATGCACCGCTTTGTAATTTACAATCCACCGTCCATCGCGAGTTGTACCATGTTCTTGATCATTGCATTCATCACATGGCGCTGATCAAAATGGTCGGGCAGCAACTGAATATAGAGTTCGATCAGGATTTCGGTCTGGCCAATGCAACCAAGCAACATCGCAATAACGCTTAAAGTTTCTCTCTATGTGTACAGTCACGATTTTTAAAACCGAAAGCGGTTATCAAATTTATATGAACCGTGACGAAGCCCGCATTCGTGTCGAAGAAAAACCTCCGCAATTTCTAAATGACGAACATTCCATCATCGGGCCGTATGATCCTGAAGGACATGGCACATGGATCGCCGCGAATAAAGACGGCTTTTGGGGATGTTTGCTCAATGGCTATTTCAACAAAACGACGGACCTCGAACACCCCGTTTCGCGCGGGCAAATACTTCCCGAGATTTTGTCAGAGAGCGACCCCGTGCGCGCAGCCGAGCAATTAGACTATCAACAATACAGGACCTTCCGTCTTATCGTCGGCTCACTCAATGAACTAAAAATGTTCGTATGGGACGGTGATCAATATGCGCAGGAAAAGCTGCAGGGTGAATTCGATCAACGCGTTTCTTTCATGACATCTTCCGGTGTGCGTCAGGACGAAGTGATCGCGATCCGAAAAAGCATGTTTGAGAATTGGACGGAGAGCTGGCAAGGGGCAATAGAGTTGCCCGCATATCATTTATCACAAGAGCCTTCGCCGATTGAGGGGCCGATGATGGCGCGCGATCATTCGCGAACCAAAAGCATTACATCCTTAACGGTTGAAAAACAGAATGTTGAAATGCGCCATTGGGCGGTGCCTGAAACGCCTCCTTACGAAGTAAGTTTCTCAGAGTCATTCAGCTCAGAAGAACGAGCGTAAAGCAGGATAAGGAAGGGCCAGCACATTTGTCGCCACTCCCAATACGCAGACGAAAATCAAAAGTGAAAGACTATGCATGACCAGTGAGCCGATCGGCTTGGCGCTGAATGTGTCGCTCTCGATCTTTTGACGCGTCCAGCTTTGTTGATCCATACGAAACAGCACATAGGTTTTCACAAACGCCCCAACAACTTGCCCGTAATACAGCAGGAACGGATACCGCCAGCTGATCTCATAGCGCGAGGTCAGAAGCATCAACGACATAATGGTCCGCACGAACGCGACCCAGACCAGATAATACGCCAGAACAATCCAGCCATATTGAACGGTGAGCATGATCGCGATTGTTGGTCCCGCCAATGCAGTCCAGATAGATACGCGTTGGTCCAGAAACGACCACCAGACAAAGAACGGCATCGCCCACGGTCCGAGCTTGAGGATGCGCGCATTGGTACGAAGCATATTCCCGTACCACCTCTTCATCAGGCGGATACTGGATTTAACGAAAGACGCTTCGGGCAAGCGTTCCATCGCCAGTACCTGCACATCGGGCACGTATATTTGCTCAAAGCCTTGCTTCAAAACCCAGAACAAAGAGGATTTATCATCCCCCGTCAAAAACTTGAAACGCCCGAGCCGCCAATGATCGAGCGAGTCATTCAGCATGTGATCAATAAAGGCGGGGTGGGTGACAATATCCGCGCGGTAAATCGACATGCGCCCTGTTAATGTCATGACACGCTTGGACAGCGACAGTGAACTCATCTGCATGTGGCGTTGCGAAAAGCGCAGAGAATACCAGTCATTGGCTAGTGCGCTTTGTGTCGCGGATGGAGTTTCGTCCGTCGTTAAGCCGCCAAGCTTCGGATGGGTTTTGAAGAACGGCGCGCATTGCCGCAAACTCCCTTGTGTGAGTGCAGTGTCCCCATCGATCACGACGACCAACGCGTCGTCTTCGGGCATATCGCGAGAGATCGCCTTGAAGCCTTGTGCCAACGCGCTGCGTTTGCCTTGTCCCGCTATGCGGATGATGCGAAGCTCCACCCGATCCGGTGGCATAAGCTCTTCGAAGATCTGCCGATAGGCAAGCTCGTCGGCCATCTCCACAACCGATGCGACAATGGTGCAAGGCAAGTCACTATCGATGGCCTCGTTGATGGCGGCGTTGACGACTTTGTAGGTCACGTTCGGCTCGATACGGTAAGTGGTCAGCAGCATGTAGATTTTGGACGGCATCAGGTTTTCCGCACTGTCATCAATGCGTTTGCGCCAGCGTGGAAAAGTCACATGTTGGTAGAAAAGCGCACGGACAAAATGCGTCAACCCCCAGCTATACCGCCACAGAGCCAGAGCACCGATCGTGAAGATAAAAGCGCCGGCGCCATCCTGCACATCGATAGGCGGCAGGTATAAAAACAGTGTGAACAGCACAAGGATAAAGGCGGCAAAGCTAAGCGATCCTTTTGGTAAAGCCAGAGTCATCACCAGCAAATCCCCGCGTAGGAACTGCGGGTTTCGGCCTCCGCTATTCTCACAAGATCAATAATGGGCTTATCATTGCCGAGGTCTTGGATAAATTTAAGCGCGTCCTCGGTTTTGTGGCCGACCACAATCACATCTGTAGTGTTCAGGGCATCAATATCCTGAACCATATGCGGTGACAGCTTGTCATCATTTCGAATTTTGACCAGAGGGTCATAAATAGAAAGTGTGATACCGCGCGCATTCAGTTTATGCGCCAACGCCATGAGTGGACTTTCACGCAGATCGTCCGTTCCCGCTTTAAAACTGAGACCGATCAGCCCGACAGATTTTGGCGAGTGCGTCTCAATCATTTCCATTGCGCGATCAATTTGCTGCGTGTTGGCTTCGAGGATGGAATTGAACAGCGGTGTCGACAGACCCTTGTCGTTCGCACTGTGTTTGATGGCCCGCACATCCTTGGGCAGACAAGAGCCGCCAAACGCAAAGCCTGGCGTCAAAAAGCTTTTGCCCAGATTGATTTGCGTATCGGAAAAGAAAATATCCATCACCGCGTGGCTGTCTACACCGTGGGCCTGAAGGATGTTGCCAACCTCATTGGCAAAGCTCACCTTGTTCGCCCGCCATGCATTGCTGACATACTTAAGCCCCTCCGCCGTTGACGGGTTGCATATGGTTTTTGGGGCTTCAATGCCGTCGTAAAGGCTGAGGATTTTATTGGCTGTGTCCTCTCCGTGTGCGCCGACGACAATCATCGTCGGCTTTTGATAATCTGCAACTGCACACCCCTCGCGTAAAAACTCGGGGTTGTTGGCGATAAAGAAATCCTGCCCTGCAATTTGGCCGGAAGCTTTTTCAAGCACTGGCCGAATGACAGTATCCAGAGTGCCGGGCAAAACGGTACTGCGGATCACGACAATATGGTCTGATGTGCCTTGCAGGGCCTCACCAATCTGTGCGCATACAGCCTCGATATATCTTAAATCCAATGCACCGTCATCATTGCTTGGGGTGCCGACACAAATAAGTGATAAATCGGAAGCGAGCACAGCTTCTTTGCAATCATTTGTGGCACGCAAGCGTTGTCGTTTGACGTTCTGTGAAATGAGGTGTTCGAGGTCAGGCTCGTAAAACGGTGTTTTGCCCGCATTCAGGGTGTCGATTTTATGCTGATCAATGTCGACCGCCGTCACATTGTGGCCGCTTTCGGCGAGACAGGCGGCACTCACGGCGCCTACATAGCCAATGCCGAAGACACTGATTTTCATGTAAAATTTCTCCCCAAAAGCCTAAAAGCATTGCCACACTGCTGTATTCAGCGTAATTTTGCAACCGAAGATCGTAATTAAAGGTAGGCTTATGCAACGCGAACCCCGTTCAAATGCGCATTTTTCCGCATTTTTTCTGCTGATTTTTTTGCTGGCCGCTTTTCTGATGTCCTCGCTGTCTCTGTGGCAGAATAAAGATGAAGCGGCGGAGGAAAGCTCTTGGTTATCCATTTTTAAGGGCGAGTGGGCCGAAGTCTTTGAACCCAAGTTTAACAAAGAACTTGCCCATGCAGATACGAGTAAGGACCTCTGGGGTATTCTTAACTTCGGTGTCTACAAGGAAGGCCGCAAAGGTGTTCTGGTCGGACAAGATGGTTGGCTCTATACGGCACAGGAATTTGATTATTCTAAAGGTGCGCAAGCTTATGCTTTCGCTAATCTGGAATATATCCGTAACGTACATTTTATGCTGGAGAAGCAGGGTATCGATCTGGTTGTGGCGTTGGTACCCGCAAAATCCCGTGTCTACCGTGAGCATCTCGGCAGTATAGAAATGCCGCACATGATAGAGGAGGCGTATAACCGCTACTTCTACGATTTGCGCAGTTACAATCTCAACATGGTCAATCTGGATCAGGCATTCAAAGCCCATAAGTCACAGACGCAACTATTCATGAAAACGGATACACATTGGACCCCCGAAGGCGCAGCCGTAGCTGCCCAACAGGTGGCGGCAAAAACGAAGGCTATGGCGGCGCAACTGCAAAAAACAGAGTTTGAAACCACTGTTCAAGGGCAACAAGAGGTTGAAGGCGATCTGCAAAAATTCATTCCACTAGGTCCTATGGAGGACACGATGGGGCCGGAGAACGATGTCATCGCGATTACCGAAACGGCGCCCGTAGACGGGCAAGCTGATGAAGATGCTTTGTTCGGTTCTGTAGGTTTTGATGTTGTGCTGATCGGTACAAGTTATAGCGCAGACCCGCGCTGGAATTTCATCGGTGCGTTAAAGCAGGAAATGGGTACGGACGTACTGAATCTTGCAAAACCAGGTTACGGTCCGTTCAACAATATGGATGAATTTTTAGGTTCGCAGACATTCGAGGACCAACCGCCCAAACTCATCATCTGGGAAATTCCCGAACGCTATGTGCATACGCGCTTTTTCCCGAAGAACCTTTAGGCGTCATTCATGAAACGTATCCTCATTCTTCTACTGTTATTGGTTGCGCCGTATGTTCATGCTGAAAATCTGGATGATGGTTTGTACGATCCGGCCCCGCCAGCCGGCTCAGCCTTTATTCGTTTCATCAATGCGGGCAATGACAGCGTTGCCCCGTCAATTGGCGATAAGCAGTTTGATGCGCTGGAGGCGAGACAGGTCTCTGCGTATTTTGTGTTTGGTAAAGGCGACGCTGAAATCAGTTTCGGAGGGCAAAGCAAGGAACTGAAAATAGAGGAGGGGCAGTTTTACAGCGCCATCCTGAATGAAGAGTTATTTGTTCTGGCCGATACGCCGAATACGGACCGCACGAAATCACAAATCCAGTTTTACAATTTCAGCACTCATGAAGCACTCTCATTGAAAACGGCTGACGGCAAGGTGACGATTACGGAAGGTGTAGCACCGAATGAAAACCGTGTGCGTCCCATTAACGCCGTCAAGCTGGAAGCCGTGCTCTATAAGGGCGATGCGAAAGTCGGAGAACCCTCTACAATCAATCTCAAGCGTGGTATGGTGCACAGCGCGTTCGTGTTTCCCGAAACGGATAAAATTATCTGGGTCACAAACACAACCGATACGACCAAATAACATCACGCTTTAAAGGCAGGACGCTCGAAAGCAGATATGGTTTTTTCTTCGAACATTTTTCTGTTTCTGTTTTTGCCGATATTTCTTGGTGCGTATTACGCCACGCCCAACAAACACCGTTCACTTCCTATTCTCATTGGCAGTTACGTTTTCTATGCATGGTGGCGTATCGATTTCTTGTTGCTGTTTGCGGCGGTAACGATCTGGAACTATCTCTTCGGAAAATTGATTGCGCGCGGTGTCGAAAAGGAGGCGGGTAAACTGCCGATGGCCATTGGCGTAGCGGGAAACCTGCTCACCCTGGCCACATTTAAATATTATAACTTCGGTATTGATACGATGCAGACCCTCCTGGGCAGTTCGGGAGAAAACACAGTCGACGCACTCACCTTTATCCTCCCCATAGGTATTTCGTTCTATATCTTTCAGTCGATCAGTTTCCTTGTCGATCTATACCGCAAGGATGCACCGCAGCCACGCAGCTTCTTTGAATTCGCCGCGTTTATATCGCTCTTCCCGCAACTGATCGCGGGACCTGTTTTGCGCTATAAAGATCTCGCGCCGCAATTCGCAAGCCGCACCCATTCCTTCGATTTATTCTCCGCCGGTGCCTATCGCTTCATGCTCGGCTTTGTCAAAAAAATCCTTATCGCCGATACGGTGGCACCTTTGGTGGAGTCTGTCTTTGCGTTGGAAAACCCGACAATGGGAGATGCATGGCTTGGCGCATTTGCTTATGCGATCCAGCTTTATTTCGATTTCTCCGCGTATAGTGACATGGCGATTGGCCTTGGCATGATGATGGGCTTCAAGTTCATGGAGAATTTCAACGCCCCGTATATCAGTCGCTCCATCACGGAATTCTGGCGACGCTGGCATATCAGCCTGTCGACATGGTTGAAGGATTATCTTTACATCCCGCTGGGCGGCAACCGCAAAGGCACACGCCGTACTTATATCAACATCATGATCACGATGGTTCTGGGCGGTCTATGGCATGGCGCGAACTGGACCTTCGTTGTGTGGGGCACATTCCACGGAGCGGTGTTGAGCACGGAGCGGTATTTAGGAGCAGCAAAGGACAACACACCGTTCGCCGTTCGCCATATCCCGCTCATGCTGCTCACGTTTTTGCTCGTCGTTATTGGCTGGGTTGTCTTCCGTGCGGATACTATTGGCGACGCATTCACCTTGTATGGTGCGATGCTCGGCCTGAACGGTTTAGCCGTTTCCCCCGCGCTGGCATGGCAAATACAAGGCATGAGTGTTACGGCTTTGATCATCGGCTACATCATCGTTTTTATCGCACCTGTTTGGGAAGTTGTAAGAGGGGTGAAGCTGCGTGACAGCACATCTTTTGCTATGCACCTTGGCACCATCGTGCTGTTTATCCTCGCCGTCACACGCCTATCAGCGCAGAGCTATTCGCCGTTTCTCTACTTCCAATTCTGATTGACAATTTCCAAAATACAGTATAGGAATAAAGTCACAAATCACCAGAAATCCGTCTTTTTTCAGTAGTTTCAAGGAGAGTTTCCTATGCTTATCAATATCGGGCGCAGCCTCGCTGCGTCAGCGCAATCACGCGCGCCTGTCGTCAACGCCGCATCTTTTGAATTTTTGAACACGCTTCCCACACCATGGACATATACACGCAGTGATACCGCCGCGACCATCCGTGACAGTGATGGAAAATTACAGAGTTTGGCGGCCAACACACCACGATTTAACCACGACGAAAATGGCCGTGCGCTCGGGCTGCATATCGAAGCGTCGAGTACAAATAAATGTGAAAATTATAATGCGGCCCCAAGCGATCTTACGGGCGTAACATTATCATCAGGCTCTGCTGTCCTGAGCATAGTCGATGATACATCCGCACTCGCTAGCGTGGGCCTGGATGAAATCGGCAGCGGTGCCGCAATCAAAATTGATAACAGTGCCAGCGGCAGCAGCTGCACAGTGGATTTTGCCGGTACATTCGGTAATACCAATCCGCATTCCTTGAGCATATGGGTGCGGATGGAAACGGGCGCGGGTGACGTGCGCCGCACAGGTTCAGGCTCGAATACGGTGACGTTATCGGGCGACAATTATCAACGCTATATGCTGGAGAATGAAACACCATCGTCATCGTCCAGCGCGATGCGCATCCGTCTAAACCCCGGTGCAGTGGCGTATTGTATTTTGAACCAACTGGAGGAAGGCGCGTTCTGCACTTCCGAAATTATCGTCGCAGGGTCCGCAGCAACGCGGCAACAGGATGCCCTTACGCTATCGTCTCTGGATGCCGAACCGTACTTCGATGAAGGCGAAGGATTCATTGCAGCTCGCTTTTGTCTGGACCGACTGGTTAGCGGTACTGATCAATACTTGTTGGTCGCCAGTGACGGCACATCGGCAAACACATTGGGCCTGCGTATCGACAGCACGGCTGATAAATCCTTACGCGGCTATGTCCGTAGTGGATCTACGAACAAGCATGTCGTGGCCAATGGTGATAAACAGGTCACCGATATTGTGCAGGCTGCGGGTATCCGCTGGCAGAGTGGGGAAACCACAATTCTCTCCGGCGGGTTGGAAAACGAACAGACCTACACAGGCGATCCGTCAGGCATTGATGAATTAACAATCGGCAAGCTCGGCTCATCCACCAATCCGCTTTATGGGCATATCCAACGCATTGAACTCGGCAAAGTCAGTGGCAGTAATACCGATCTCGGCAGTCGCATGTATCAAAGTGGCGATCTGCAACTGGTCGGCGGCGGGCAGTCATTGATGGTCGGGCATTTCGATTCACAAGAAAGCGCAGGCGATGACGGAAAAGCTGCGTTGGAAAGCCGTTTAAGAGAGATCGATCCTGATAAATCGATTGTCTGGGCTAACGCGGGGACGGGTTCCAGCGCTGCATCAAAAACAACACAGGCGAGTAATTTCTGGTGGGATTTGGCGACAAGTTCACGTGGTGATGCATACGATGCATTCTACGCGGCTGTTGATGATGCGGGCCTGCAACCCTCGGCTATTCTCTGGTCGCAAGGCGAGCAGGACAGTCATCAGATCGGCCTTGCAACAACCCGCAGCGAATATAAACAAGCGCTCGAAGCAATCTTTGCCGATATGCGGAGCAGCTTCGGTGACATTCCCGTGTTCATACAGAAAATCGGGCGGCGATCATCCTTTACGAACACTGGTGGCATGCAAGCCGTTCGCGAAGTGCAACAGGAACTGATCGATGAAAATAGCTGGTGCCATTTCGGCGCGGAGAGTTTTGATCAGGGGCTGTATGATGCAACGCACCTGGATGATGCGGGATACGCAATCGTCGGGCAGCGCCTCGCCAATGCCGTCGCAGGGTATTTCGGTGAAACTGTCGAAAGCACGCAAGGTCCGTACATAAGCGCCGCTTCCCTGGTCGGCGCAACCGTGACGGTCACGCTCGCCCATGATGGCGGCACAGATTTTACTCCGACTTCTGGCATTGAAGGTTTTCATGTCTTCGATAGCAGTGGTGAGTTGACGATCGGCTCCGCCATCCGCGGCGATGCAAACACGGTTGTCCTAACCCTGACATCTACGCCATCGGGCACGACGACATTGTATTATGTGCATGACGCGGAGCTTGGCGTGAACACGGCCAATATGGTCAAGGATAACGCGTCGTTGTCTATGCCGTTGCAAGCTGCCAAATTTCAGCTTCAGCCATAATAAAGCCGTTGCGGGAAAGGGGCTGTGTGCTACCTTACGGCTATGAGAAACACTCTCGCATTGCTGGTATTTATCTTGATGTTTGCGCATTCCGCGCAAGCGCAAGATCTGTCTGATATCTGGTGTGATCGGCTCAATGATGAGAGCGCGTATGAAGACAACAATCTGAAAAACTACCGCACTTTTTTGCATGGTAAGGATGGCTGGATATTCCGAAGTCATACGGGGTTTAAAGATGATTTCAGCGTGAAGGAAAAAACAAAAGCAGCCCTAAAAGAGCTGCAGCAAGCGTTCAAATCTCAAGGCACTGATCTTGTTATCCTTTACCCGCCACCGCGCAGCATAGTGCATAACGCCTTTGTTCGTGAAGCCACTCAAAAAGCATTGGGATTCGACGCGGCGCGGGCTGAAAAGGCTATGCAGAATTACGTACTGTTCATACAGGAGTTGCAAGAAGACGGTCTTCACATCGTCGGACTGACCGATATTGATCCTGAACAGCAAATCTATTTTAAACGCGATCATCATTGGACCCCGCAAGGTGCGCGGCTAATGGCGCAAGCGGCGGCTGACGACATCAAAACTTTGCCCGTTTATAACGATCTGCGCAAAACCGAATACGAAACGATTGAAGGCGAAGCTGAGGAATACACAGGGGCCTTTAAGAAGACCTTTGCAAAACTCTGTAATAACCAGATGCCGTCCGAAACCCGTATTCGGTACCAAACTCAAACGGTAAAGACCGAGACATCACAGGACGCATTGTTCGGGGATGTGAAGGCACCCGAAGTCGTTCTGGTCGGAACGAGTAACAGCGCCGCATCATCGAACGTCGCCAATTTCGAAGGGTTTTTAAAGGATGCGCTGAGCGCGGATGTTGAGAATAGGGCTGTTACAGGTGCCGGCATCGACACATCGATGCTGGAATATTTGAATTCTGAACGGGCGCAAACCGATCCGGCTAAAATCCTTGTCTGGGAAGTGCCAGGCTACTACAGCTTCGACCATATGCATTCAAAGGTTTTTGAAAAAGCCATCCCGCTTTTGACTAAAAGCGAAGCATCAGCTCACTAAAAGTTCTGAACGAAAATTCGTCTTCTCCTGCACCGTAGGCATCGCCTGCCTTAAACGCGCCTAGGTTAAAGCGAAGCCGTGCATCATCGAACACATTGGATTTGATTTTAAACGCATCCAGTAGATGAGTGTTGATAACAAGGTCCGCACCTTGCCCCAGAAATTTGTCTCGATTATTCAGGTTGGCCGCTAGACCGTCTGCGCGTAGCTGTGATGCGGCTTCATCAAGTCGGTAGTAATGATAAAACAGGCTGACATCGCTGGCGGTCGATACGGGCACGCCAAGTCCTGCACTGATCACGTGAAGATTTGAAAGCTCGGGTCTCAAGACTTCTCCGTAATTTCGGACACCACTGCTGGATAAACCCAGACGGCTGGAGTTTCCGTGCAAGCCTGTTTGTCTGAACCCTTCGTCACGGCCGTTATTCGGGTTTTCATCACCCGATCCGAACGCGTAGTTAAAGCTGAGTAGGGGGGCGTGCTCGCCTTTGAATTTTACGTTTACACCCGCATCTATGCCATATCCGAAAACATCACGGCTGCGGCTTTGTGTAACTGGTCTGGAGCTACCCGCCGCAAACCCGGTGGTTATGACATCTTCCTCACCGGCAACGCCCATCAGGTCGAGGCGGTAATCCATAAATGCCAGTGTCGTGCCTTCAAAATTTTCCCGCCCCTTCAAACGACCGCCAAACCACAGCAAGTCAAAATCTTCCTCATCGATGTCATTGGCGGGAACAAAGGTGCCGACTTGTTCAATGCCGGAATAATCATTTTCATACAGCATTCTGGCTTCGATAAAGTGGTCTTTGCTGTATTGCCATGAGCCTTCGGCGAATGCACGGAAACGGTCTTCCTGGTCTTCGCCGAAATCACTTTCGTTCGTGCGGTACGCTGCCAAATTTTGCCCGATCCCTGCAAATCCTTTGAACAAGGTCGAGTCATACTTAAGCCGCACGGCATCAAAGTCGCGGTTCCACCACAGGGCACGCGGTTCACGTATACGCTGTCGCCCTGCTTGTATGCTGAGCGGTATGTGGCCGAACAGCGAGCCATGCTCCAGCCATAGTTCCCGCAATTCAACAAACCCTTCTCCGGCATTGCTCGAAATACCCGTTTCGTCCTCGGCACCAACACCGTTTTCTGAGTCGATGATCAATGCGCGCACATCGCTGTGAATGTTGGTGTTGTCTCCCAACGGCACGTTAATCCGTACACGTGGCTGCAGCGAATAACTCTCACCAGTGTTGAGGTTGTTCAAGCCAAGATCGCGATTATCAGTCAGGATATGCTGGAAGGTCAGCATGCTTGAAACTTTTACGCCCTTATAAAAATCTTCTGCCAAAGCGGAGGTTGCTGTGCCCATAACCCCGATTAAAACAGCGACCTGTAAGGCGGGGCGTATCATGGCTGCAGCTGCCTTTCTATATCCTGCATTGCGCGGTCATAGCCACGGTCCAAGGCGCATTGGTAGTTGTAACGAATGATTTCAGGAGAGGCGAGGCCGTGCTGTTCCTGCAATTGCGCCAGATAATAATATCCGCGCGCATACCCCAATTCAGCGGATTTACGGTAATGTTCCAAAGCCTTGTTCGCGTGTTGCTCGACGCCGTAGCCTTTTTCATACATACGGCCAAGTTCGAAATACGCGCTTGCATCGTTTTGTGCTGCCGCTTGCTCGAAAAGATGCCGTGCTTTCTCGGGGTCTCTTTCTACACCTTTTCCGCTAAGGTAGCTGCGCCCCAGAGATACTTGCGCGCGTGGTTCGCCAAATTCGGAAAGCGTTTCCCATTGCTCGATCGCGTCTTCATAGTGGCCTTCCTTATATGAAGCGCTCGCGGATTTCAGGTCCGCGCATGCGCTTGGAAAAAGGGCACAGCACAGTAATAAAAAGCATCTGCTAAAAACCTTCATATTAGCTCGCGAGGGGGAAGCCTGTATTTGAAACCGTGTCGGGATCATGATCGTCATCGGCAAAATCGCCAAAATGCATTTGTAGGATTTTCAGATCGGAAGGACCTGAATTGGAAAATATAGCCCGCTCGCCTGCGGCTACCGTGGTTGTCTCACCTGTTTTAAGTGTGCGGCATTCGTTGTCTTGTGTAAAGTCTGCGCTTCCGGCCACGACAATGTAGACCGCACCCCGGCGCTCATCGGGCTCAACGTCATAATTTTTCTTTGGTGGAACACAAATTGTATCCATCCGGTATTCGATATCACCATCTGCGGATTCAGCCGGTCTCATGGCCTCGGCATTGCCCATTTTTTGCAACGTGCCGACCAGATGTTTGAGCTGGCCTGTGCTGCTCTTGTGCGCAATCATGATTGCATCACCGGTATCACTGATGACCAGATCCTTTACACCGACACAGGTTATTAGCTTGTCGCTGGAGCT
The DNA here is from genome assembly GCA_030432025.1 of Alphaproteobacteria bacterium. Taxonomy (GTDB): domain Bacteria; phylum Pseudomonadota; class Alphaproteobacteria; order Micavibrionales; family Micavibrionaceae; genus TMED27. The sequence continues at coordinate 112,741 of JAUIIA010000005.1, read as the reverse complement.
TTTGATGATTGATCCGGTTGTGTCCTTGCAGATAACGCGGCCTCTGGTCACGTTGCCGTGAATGTTTTTATCACTGGCTTCCCACAAGCCGTTCCATGATCCGATGTCTGACCATTGCGGGTCGGTTTCCACGACCGTAACGTTTTTGACTTTTTCCAGGATCGCTTTTTCAAACGGCTCCTTTTTGATGAGTGCGTAAAACTCCGTTAGAGGATATTTAAGACAGCAGCATTCATTTAAGGAGTAATGCAACATCTTGAGCGCGTCCGGGGCATGCTCCTGATATGCGGCAAGAACTGCTTTAGCCTGCATCAGGTAAATTCCCGAATTCCACAAAAAGTCAGGCGATTTGGACAGCGTCGATGCTTTTTCAGCACAGGGTTTTTCTAAAAACTGTGTGACTTTATAAATATGGTTGTTTTCGAGGTTTTGTCCCTTGGATATATAGCCGTAATCGGTCTCGGGCCTGTCGGGCTTGATGCCGAACGTCACCATTTCCCCGTTATGCGCGTATTGTTTGGCTTCGACCAGAGCGTCAACAAGCGCGCTTTCATCACCGATATGATGATCAGATGGAAGCACCCACATCAGGCTGTTAAGGCCGAAAATCCGACTGACATAAAGCGCTGCATACAACACTGCCGCCGATGTGTTCCTCATATTCGGCTCGGTGAGGATATGATCGGTCAGTGCGGCGTCGATTTCTAGCATTTGTGAGATGGTTTCAGGCTTAAGGTCCTTATGCGTTACCGTGACGACCTTGCCTGCGTCACACCCTAAAACCGACATCGCTCGTAAAAGCGTGGCTTGGAATAATGTCTGATCGTCTAACAGTTTCAAAAATTGCTTGGGCCTGTCCTGCCGACTCATAGGCCATAGGCGGGAGCCACAGCCCCCGCTCAAGATAACAGGTATGATCTGGGTGCGGTCCATGAGCTATCGAAGCCTTATCTCGGCACTAACCGGAGTGTTGAGCAGGGAAAGCGGTAAGGTTTGATCGGGTTTGATCTTGATAGTCGCGTGCTCAGCGGACAGATCTGAAACTTCTACGCTTTGAACGGTTCCGCTAACTGTTTCCCTGTTTACAGTGATGCTGCTGGCCTGCCCTTTACGGATTTTCGAAGAGTTCGAAATGGGAAGTGTTGCGGTGATCAGTAGTCTTTGGTCAAGCGGCAGTAAGGTCATAATCGGTTCGCCCGCGACTCTGAATTCCCCGTTTTTCGTCGGCGCCTCTACGATGAAGCAATCGCATGGGCTGAGGACAGGGACAGAGGCCTGCGCAAGTTCGGTGCCGCCCGTGCTCTCCGTCAAGTAGGTTTTGATCTGCCCCAACCGCTGACCGGTGCGGACTTTTGTAATGCTCTCGCCCAGCATGGATTGGAATTCTCCGTTCACAGGGGCTTTGACACGAACACTCGGTCCATAGACAAATGCGTTTGAAGTTTTGACAATGTTTAAACGCTCATAAAGATTGACGCTGATCAGAGTGACGCAGAGCAAACCGAGTAGGGCGAAGGCGGAAAAAACGCTGCTGCGTTTGATTTTTTGCGATGTCGTCAGTGGCGGGCTTTCAATATCGCGGTTGAATTTGACCAGATTGCTCCGCCCTGCAATATGCAGGATGTCGCCTGCATCGATAATTGTGCCTGCCATGCGCGACTTGATGACAACGCTAAGTAGTGACATTTGCGCATCGGTTAGCGCGGTAAAGGCACAGCCTAGGGTTTTAGTCTTTGCGTCATAATGTTCGACTTCACACGGCAGATCCAAGTTCAAAGTGAAAGCTTCAAAGGGTAAAGCCAGTGACAAAACGCCTTTTTCATGCTTTTGGAATGGCTTTTCTACACCGATAAGCTGCAGTCCGCCAACAGAAATGTTGTGTACGCTGTAGAGCTGTTCTCTGAAAGTAGCTTGGGCCGCAGGCAGTTCCACACGGACATGTTGCCGCTGGATCTCAGTTTCATGTACAAGCTGTGGTTTTAATGTGTTCATGCGCGTAGCCCTGCGAATGCGTTCGTATGTCAGCTTTCAGAAATAGCATAAGAAAATTATCACGCAACTTAAAATTGATTCTCGAGGTGAAAAAAGTAAGCTAAAACGCGATTTTAGTAGGGTTGTGGACCAAGTTTTTAACCTTTTATAAATTTTTGGCGCTATTTTACAAAATTCGGTATAGTACGATTCTAACAAATATATTGAGTATTGGAGTTTCTTCACTATGGGGTTCAAAAGAACATCTGAGGGTCGTGTCTATTTTCACTCGCCTGAAGACGGCGCAAACGATGATGCGGTGACAACACCCAAACAATCAAACAGCAACGCGGAGCCTTCATATGAGAGCGCATTTCAGCCGCCTCCGTTTTCATCTTCGCAAAGCCAGTCCAGCCCGCAAACGCAAATCCAGATCATCGCGTTACTGAAAGCGCTGAACGAGCGCCTGAAGTCGACCCAAAATGAACGCAACGAAATGGCCAAGGTGCTAGAAGATTACCGCCAAACCGTTGAAGATTTACAAAAGAAGGCGGACCTGAATGAGAAAGCCTATAAAGAGCTTGAGAAAAAGCTGACCTCCGGTGGCACGGGCGGCGATACATCGCATGCTGAAATTCTGGCACGTGATGCCCTGCAGGAATTGGAAGAAACCCGTCAATTGCTCGCCAATATTCAAAATAAAGCTGAGCGCGCGGACAAAGGCGTTGCCGCTTTGAAGAAGCTGCAAGTCGAGCAGGCCGAAAAAATCGCGGTCAGTGTTAATCACGCGGCGGTCCTGACCAAGCGCGTTAAGGACACCGAAGCCCAGCAGGAAAATATCAACGACAAGGTCGCCGATACGCTGGCCCAGCAATCCCGCCTTTCCCGCAAAGTCGAAAAGGCAATGGAGGAGCGTACACGCTTTTTGCGTAAGCTGGAGCGTATCGAGGAAACGGTACTGCAGACGCGTGACTCCCTGAATGCCAAAGCTATGGTTTTGCTGACCGACCAAGGGGTCGCGGCGCAAACACATGCTGAGGCGACCCAGGCCACCCCCATCAAAGATCTAACCAACGCGGAAGCAGACGAGGCGATGTCGCGTCGTCTGAAACAGTTCGGCATTGGCGCTGCTGCTGTCGTTTTGGCGCTGGCTGGCGTATGGTCGGTCAATACCTATATGAATAGCCGTTCGGTACAGACACAGACAGCCCCGGCGACACAAACAACCGCCGTAAACCCGCTTAACGCGTCTGATCGCAGCGCCGGATCAACAACAACGACATTCCAGCCTGCTGAAACGATGGAATGGAGTATCGAACAGGACAGCTCTCGTTTTGCCGCTGCCGAAACAACGACGACCAGCCCGTCTATCGAAATTGACGAAGGTGCGGATGATCTCGGTGCGCTCAACCTAAATGATCAGGACGCGGTGGAAGCTGCGCTTGCCGATGACCCGCAGCAAGTCGCTGCTTTGATGAACCAGATCGAACCCGGCAACAGCATGCCGGACAATGTGGTCGCGCCGCAGGCTCCGACTCAGGCGGAAGAACAACCCGTTGAAACAGCCCCCGCTGAAACAACAACACAGACAGCTGCCGTTGAGCCTGCAGCCGGAAATCCAACACAATCTGTCGAAACTGGCGCGGCACCTAAGCCGTCCACACCGACAATCAAGCCTGATGCGAAACTGCCTGCCAAGATCAAACCGATTGAAGAGCAGGCCTTTGAAGGTGTCGCAGAAGCACAGCATGATCTCGCCGCTATTTACACGGCTGGTCATGGTGGCGTAGAGCGTGACTATGGGCGTGCCGCTTACTGGTTTGAACAAGCTGCCGATAACGGCGTAGCTAACGCAGCATATAATCTCGGTGTTTTGAACCATCAGGGTTTGGGGCTGGATCAGAATATGGATAAGGCGATCGGCTGGTATTCTCGTGCGGCTGAGCTTGGCCACCCTGAGGCACAATACAATCTGGGTATTGCGTATATCGAAGGCATCGGTGTGCAATATGATGCTGCTAAAGCGGCGACATATTTTGAAAATGCCGCGAACAACAACATCATGGAAGCCGCCTATAACCTTGGCTTGATCTATGAAAACGGGTTGCTCGGTGATGCGGCTCCTGACAAGGCGCTGTTCTGGTATAAAAAAGCGGCGGACCAAGGTAGCCCAGAAGCTGAAGAGGCACTTCGCCAATTGGCAAAATCGTTGAATATATCTTTGAGCGAAGTGAACGCTTTGGCCGAAGATATGGCCCCTGCGCCGACGGCATCCGCTCCGCAGACACAGACAATATCTTCACAGAATATCGGCAACACACAGGCGGTGACTGCGCAAATTCAGGAATATCTGATGAAGTCCGGCCTATATCCCGGTCCGGCTGACGGCGTTTCCGGTCCTTTGACGCGTGATGCGATCCGCTCATACCAGCGCAAGCACGGGCTGGATGCCGATGGTGCCGCAAGTCAGGCATTGCTCAGCCATATGCTGGCCAACGATACCTAAGGTTCTAGTAACGCTCAATCTGCCCTAAAATTGTACTGCGAACCCACCAGTCGGGGTTCGTGTCTTTGATTGAGGTACAGGCCGCTTCTGCCTCTTTTTCCGATTTATAAAGCCCGAAGCACGATGAACCTGAACCGCTCATGCGGGCTACGGCGCACCCGTCGCTGTTTTCTAACTGGTTCAGGCAATTCTGGATTTGCGGCACGACTTTCAAGGCCGCAGGCAGCAAATCATTACGTGTTGTTTTCAAGTAATCGAACAGCGTTTCCTGATCTTGGAACGAAGATGGCCTGTCGGCTGGAACGCTAAAAGTACCTGCGAAATTTTGAAACACGGTTTTGGTTGCGCATGGTTGCCCGGGGTTAATGATCACGGCATATATCTCGGGGAGTTCGAGCGGAGCACTGAGCTTTTCACCCGCACCGGCAATAAAGCGTGTCTGGCTTTCAAAGCATACGGGTACATCCGCACCCAGCTGCATCATCAAATCCTGCAGAATGTCCATCTCCGGTGCGATGTTCCAATAACGGCATAAGCCCCATAGCACCGCTGCGGCATCCGCCGACCCACCGCCAAGCCCCGCGCCGAGCGGGATGTTTTTCCCGAGAGTAATCGAAAAAGAAGGCGAGCGGTTAACCATTCTGGCCAGTGTCCAGACAGCTTTAACGACGAGGTTTTTGGAATCGGGTGTAGCAACTTTTTCGCGTGCACCGAAACTGCCCGCATACGGACCCTCTATATTGAAAGCAAACCCTTCCATGGGGCCGATGGTGATGACATCCCCGACATCGGCAAAAGTAATGAGAGAGTCGAGCGCGTGATAGCCGTCGGCACGTTTGCCGGTTACCTGTAAGAACAGGTTGACCTTGGCGGGTGCGAATATCTGAAGACTCTGTTGTTGTTCCGACATAGATGTTGGCTTGCAGTGTTACGCGTTACTGCATTTCCGTGTGATCGCCGGTGCTTTCGGATGACTGTGAAGGTGATGGCGCAGGACTGGTCTTTGCTTCGCGTACGACTGAATTATCAACCATGCCGTTCTCAAGCTTGTCCGCAAGCTTGAGGATAAGCTCTTCATCCTCGGAATGGTTCTTTGCCCGCATCCATTGAAAGCGTGCCTCCAGTTTACGCCCGACCTTCCAATAGGCATCGCCCAGATGATCATTGATCACAGGGTCATAGGGCAGTAATTCAACGGCTTGTTCCAGATGCGGTACAGCCTCTTCGTAACGGCTCATGCGGTAATAAACCCAGCCAAGTGAGTCGGTGATGTATCCGTCATTCGGGCGAAGCTCAACGGCCTTGGAAATCATATCGAGAGCACGTTCCAGATTTTCACCCTGATCCGCCCAGGCGTAGCCGAGATAGTTCAGGACATAGGGATGCTCGGGTTGAAAGTCGAGAGCGGCCTCAAGGTCCGCTTCCGCATTCTTCCATTGGTCGTTCTGCTCATAGGACATGCCACGCACATAATATAGGTGCCAGTATTCTTCGGGCACCGATCCACCATGCGCTGATTTGATTTGTTCCGCCGCACGGTTATATGCCTGTATCGCCTTGGGGAAGTTTTCCTCGGAGCGATGAATGTCGCCAATCTGGATAATGGATTCCAGATCATCAAATTTAGAGGCGAGCTTTTCAAGCTGTGCAATCGCTTCATCAGGCTTGTCTTGCTCGACGAGAATTTCGGCCATACTGCGGCGGGCCATTAGATACTGATCGCTGTCTTCGGGTACTGTTTCAAAAAGCGCGAGCGCATCATCGAGCCGTTCATTACGGATGGAAATGTTGGCCAGCAAGAATGTGTTTTCCAGATAGGATGGGTCTACACGTGCACCCAGCCGCGCAAACACACGGGCACTTTCATCACTGTAATCCTGAGCTAATAAACGTCCCATATCAAAGAAAGCCTCGGCCAAACCTCTTTCCGGTGTCTTGACTTGAATGTACAGATCGGAAGTCTCCTCATTCATCACGGCTTCTAACTTTGCGCTCAAATCCTTGCTGTCTTGTCTGACTTTTCTGGCTTGCTCATAAAGCTTTTGTGCTTCTTCATATTCACCAAGCTCGGCATAGATATCGCCCAAACGTTCTATGTTCTCGACATTAAAGTCACCTGTCACAAGCGCCTTTTGTAACAAGGAGCGCATCTCTGACGGCTTATTCAGGAAATGCGAAATCAGCATCGCATGATGCAGGTGGATACTGTTTGTCTGCAGCTCGTCGACATTATATTTGCCGAGCGCGGCATCGGACCAGCTTTTCATCACCGGCAACAGAAACGTTGAAAGGCCGCCTGCGGACATATTGTCGATGTGCTTGCTGGCTTGCTCATAATTCTTCTGACGGAAATTCTCCGTTGTCAGCAGGATAAGGGACAAGGAATCGCTATCATCATGATCCGCCACGACTTCGCTGGCGAACTGGAATGCGCGATCATAATCACCCGCACCCAATGCCAAAATCATGGCACGCTTAAGCAGGATACTGGTGCTGGGCTGATCTTTCAGGATGTAATCAATGTATTTTCCGGCGGTCTTCCAGTCATGGTGGCGCTGGGCAAAACGGCCCGAAAGATAACTGCCTGAAATACTTGAACCTTCGTAGGATGGAAGTGGGGCTTTCGCCGCCTGATCCATAGCCGCGTCCATTTTCGCCATCTCGGCTTCCATTCCGGCTTCCGGCTCTTCCGCTTGGCGCTCTTCCACCGTTTTCATACTGAAATGCAATCCGGCATAAAAAAGGGCGGCAAATACGAGTGAGAGCGCTATAAGGTTTCGTATATTCTCCAAGAGTTCAGCTTTCTATAATTTCTCTGATCTTAAATTTATTATCACATATTTGGATAATTCGGTCCATCTCCCCCTAAAGGTACAGTCCAGTCGATATTTTGTTTGGGGTCCTTGATGTCACAGGTCTTACAATGCACGCAGTTCTGGCTGTTGATCTGGAATTTGACGTTTCCGCTGTCATCCTTGACGAATTCATATACGCCCGCGGGACAGTAATATTGTGACGGTCCGCCGAATTTTGCGTAATGCACTTCAACGGGTTGGGCGGCATCCTTGACCTTCAAATGCACGGGCTGGTCTTCGGCATGGTTAGTGTTTGAAAATGAAACGGATGTCAGGCGGTCGAATGTCAGCACACCGTCCGGCTTTGGGTATTCGATTTTTTTACAATCCTTGACCTCTTTAAGCTGCGAATGATCCGCGTGGTTTTTGCGGGTCCATGGCGATAAGCCCATCGTGATGGTCTCATAAGCCGCGTTGATCAGCCCGAACCATAAACCGTTATGGAATCCGGGACGGATGTTGCGCACTTTCTTCAACTCTTTCCAGAGCCAGCTTTGCTTCAAGTTCTCGGCATAGCTTTCACATTCACTGCCGAAGCCTTCGCTGCTTTTCAATAGCTCGGCGATACTGTCGGCGGCGACCATGCCCGATTTCATCGCAGTGTGGTTGCCTTTGATTTTCGGAACGTTCAAGAAACCCGCCGTATCCCCGATCAATACACCGCCGGGGAAGGAAAGCTTCGGAATGGACTGGAACCCGCCTTCGTTTAGTGCTCGTGCGCCATAAGCGATGCGGCGGCCGCCTTCGAACAAATCACGAATGGCGGGGTGCGTCTTGAATCTCTGCATTTCCTGATACGGTGACAGGGTAGGGTTCTGGTAATCCAGCCCGACGACAAACCCGACGGAAACCATATTGTCTTCCATGTGGTAAATCCATGACCCGCCATAGGTCTTGCTGTCCATCGGCCAGCCGATCGTGTGCATGGTCAAGCCTTGCTCATGTTTCTCGGGTGCAATTTCCCAAATCTCTTTAACACCCAGACCGTAAGTCTGCGGATCACTGTCTTTACGCAAATCGTATTTCGCAACCAACATCTTGGTCAGGGACCCGTGACAGCCTTCTGCAAAAACGGTTTGTCTTGCATGCAACTCCATGCCCGGTTCGAACGCGTCTGTTTTTTCACCTTCCGCGTTGATGCCCATATCACCCGTAGCAATGCCGACCACTTGCCCGTCCTCGTTATAAAGCACTTCGGCCGCAGCAAAGCCGGGGAAGATTTCAACGCCCAAGCTTTCCGCTTGTTCAGCCAGCCATCGGCCAAGGCGGCCGAGCGAGATAATGTAGTTTCCCTTATTGTGCATTTGCGGCGGTGTAGGGAAGGGGTATGACTTTGTCGCGGTCAGGAATCGGAACTTATCTTTGGTCGCTTCTGTCTCTAATGGCGCGCCCTTATCTTTCCAATCGGGAATCAGTTCATCCAATGCGCGTGGTTCGAATACGGCGCCGGACAGCAAATGCGCCCCCACTTCGGAGCCTTTTTCCAAGATACACACATTTAAGGATTCATCGATTTGCTTGAGGCGAATAGCGCATGAAAGCCCCGCAGGTCCTGCCCCGACAATAACAACATCATATTCCATGTTCTCGCGGTCGGATCGGATTGAATCGGGCATAAAAGACTTCTTCCTTTGTTATTTCGTCCAAACATTCTAATCTGTAAGTCATAGTTAATATAGAGTTTTTAGAGTAAAAATCGAATGCACGCTCACGCGCACAAAGCAGCATTACAATTTTATCTGGATCACGGCGTTGACGAAGCGCTGGTTGATGCGCCTGTCGACCGTACCAAGGTTAAAGAGAAACCTGTCGTTGTTGCGCAAGAACTCCCCAAAAAACAGGCGGCTTCTGCGCCGCAGCCTTCGGCATCCTCACCGCAACAGGAGGTGTTGCTCGGCGCATCCGATGCACGCGCCGAAGCAGTGAAACTGGCTCAGGCAGCCAACACGCTGGATGAATTGAAGGAAGCAATTGCCGCATTCGACGGTATTGCGATTAAAAAGACCGCGACCAATCTGGTTTTTTCCGACGGAAACCCGAAAGCCGATGTCATGCTGGTCGGCGAAGCACCGGGGGCGGATGAAGACCGTCAGGGCAAGCCTTTCGTCGGAGAGAGCGGGCAATTACTCGACAAGATTCTAGGCTGTATTGATCTCGACCGTACCGAAGAAGACCCGCAAAAGGCGGTTTATATTTCCAATATTCTGAATTGGCGCCCACCGGGTAACCGCACGCCCAGCCCTGCGGAAATTGAGGTCAGCTTGCCGTTCATCGAGCGTCATATTCAATTGGTACAACCGAAAATCCTGATTTTCTGTGGCGGCGTTCCGGCGAAGTCTTTGTTAGCCAGTGGTGACAGTATCTCCCGCCTTCGTAAAGTATGGCATGACTACACGCCTCAGTCTTTGGATGGGGAAACACCGCCGATTGCAGGTATAGCCACATATCACCCCGCATATCTTTTGCGCACGCCTGCACAGAAGAAAGCGGTATGGGCGGATATGCTGTCTATCAAGGCAAAGTTATCCGAATTACGTTCCTAAAACTTTATCGAAATTAAAGCGGGCATTAAGGTTTTGTCCGTTAGACTTGAAGGATATAGCACTTCAAGACGATTCGTGGTATTTCCCTAAGCTATGGTTAAAGCCCGTTCCCGCACATACTCGCCGCTCGCGCGCGCGATGCTCATGACAGCATTATATATGCTGGCCTCAATGCCGTGCGCTTTGGCCGAAGATGCACCTGTGCCACAGAAAAAACCGGCATCCGAGGCAGAAGCACAAACGGAAACTGAAACGCCGGAGCAGGACCTGTCTGTAAAGGTCGGACCCAACCTTATTCTTGAAGCGATTATGCAACTGGGCGGCAGGACACCCAAAGAGCAGGAAACAGAAGCTGTCGAACTGCCTGCTGACGCAGATCCGCAAACGCCGTCACAAGAGGCGCAAGCAGAAGAGATACTCAACGTGACGTTCGCGCCCATCCCGCCGCGTAAGCCTGCATACATTCCCCCTCAACGCAGCACCATCGAACGGCTCATGCTGGAAGCACAGGGCAAGACATATGATAAGCCCATGAAAGCAGGGCAGGCCGAGCTGTATCAGCAAATTTTCGAGGCGCAGCGCGAAGGCGATATGAAGAAGGCAAACAGCCTGATCGAAGATCTAACGGATACCCGTTTGCTCGGCCATGTGTTGTTTCAGCGCTACATGCACCCAAGTGCGTATACCTCGACCTTTGCGGAATTGCAGCAATGGATGGACGTTTATGCGGATCACCCGGCAGCACATCGGATTTACAGGCTGGCAGAGGCAAGGAAGCCAACAAGCCTTGCCCATACCGTTAAGCAACCGGAAGTCAGCAAGGGCATAGTCCGCACCTTCGAACCGGCATCCCGTGCCCGCAAACGCTATGTTTCAGCCAAGCGCAGAACCAATGATGAAGTAAGCCAACTCAATAGCGTTAATCGTCAGGTTTATAGCGCTCTTCGCAAAGGGCGCTTAAAGGAAGCGCGTTCAATAATCGATAAGCATGTCAATCTTTTGGACAATGTTGAATATGACCTGCTGCGTGCGGAGATTGCCTCCTCGTATTTGCACAGGGGCGATGCGCAAACGGCGTTCTCACTGGCCAAGGCGAGCGTTAAGCGCTCCGGTCTGCATGTCCCGAAAGCGGGCTGGGTCGCGGGGTTGATTGCATGGCGACAGCAAAAATATATGGATGCCGCACGCTATTTCGAAGTAACGGCCAGATCCCCTTACGCATCGGGCTGGACATTAACCGCGGGCGCATATTGGGCGGCACGTTCCCACATGCGCACGGGCAATGTGAAGATGGTCTCAACATGGCTCAAGCGCGGCAGCAAGCAGCCGAGAACATTCTACGGTCTGGTCGCAACGCGGGCCCTGGGTCGTGACTTTGATTTCAATTGGAAGATTCCGGCTTTCACCAAAAAATACCTTAATGTCTTAAATGCAATTCCGGCAGGGCAGCGTGCCATTGCGCTCGTCATGGCGGGACAAGTCGATCTCGCCGAAGCCGAACTGATCCGTGTTAAACCGGAAAATGATGATCAGCGTATCGCGCTTCTGGCGTATGCGAATTACGCCAATTTGCCAGGCCTCGCCTTGCGCCTTGCAACTGATGCGTCGGGTGCGAGCGAAGATATTTACGATGCCGCGCTCTACCCTATGGGTAACTGGCGCCTAAACGAGGGCAATGTCGATCCTGCTCTTGTTCACGCCATCATGCGCCAGGAGTCACGCTTTGACCCCAACGCTGAGAGCCCGAGTGGCGCCAAAGGCTTGATGCAGTTGATGCCTGCAACGGCCAAATCCGTGGCCGTAACGGGTGAAGAACGCCTCGATCATGCCGAAACAAATCTGGAGCTAGGCCGTCGTTACATCGAAAACCTGCTGGATACAGATGTGGTTGGCGGTAATCTGGTTTACCTGCTGGTGGCTTATAACGCAGGCCCGGGTAATCTGGCGAAATGGAAGCGCCGCTGGCCGGATGTAAAAGACCCGCTACTGTTTATCGAACTGATCCCCGCATCCGAAACCCGCGCCTACGTTGAGCGTGTGCTTTCAAATTATTGGATTTATCGCTTACGTGAAGGTGCGGATACGCCGACGCTGGATGCGATTACAGCCGGCAAAGCGCCGCTCTACGGCTTCCAGAATAACGCGGAACCGCTTTAAAGCTTTTCGGCAATGGCTGGCCAAAGCGAAGGGTCGCCGCATGCCACAACCGTGCCGTCACTATCAATCGTCAGCGGCTGGCCTTTGAAATCTGATATATGCCCGCCCGCGCCTTCTATTACAGGTACAAGCGCGCAGTAATCATAGGGGGCCATGCTGGCTTCCAGAATGATGTCGACAAAGCCAAGCGCCATCAGGCCATATTGATAACAATCCCCACCCCAGAAAAAGCGGTTCTCGTTGAAATTCTTGTAAACCGGACCCACGTCTTCGAACATTGCAGGTGTCGTGCTGCCGATGCGTGCGAGATCGATTGATGAGCATTTCGCGGTCTTTACGGGGCGGTCGATAAATTCGCCGCCGAGATGGAAATTGGAGTAGGTGGTTTTCTGTCCGTCACCAATCCAACGTTCGCCCAGAATTGGCTGGTCAATGACACCCAGTTTAGGGGCATTATCTTCGCACAAGGCGATTAAAGTGCCGAATGTCGCGCGGCCAATGACGAATGATTTCGTCCCGTCAATCGGATCAAGCACCCATGTAAGGCCGCTCTCACTTTTCTTTATGCCATGTTCTTCGCCGTGAATACCGTCCTGCGGGCGCTCGTCTTCGAGGATTTCGCGCATGCGCGCCTCGATCTCGCGGTCGGCAATCGTGACGGGGCTGTCATCATCTTTGCTGATCACCTCGAAAGGGGTGCGAAAATATTGGCGGGCAATTTCTCCAGCTTCATCGGCCAGCCTCTTGGCAAGCGGTAGGAATTCGTCCATAAATACTCCTTTAATACAGTAACGAAATAGAGCGTATTCCATGAAAACGGTCAATGACATCCGTAATGAATTCTTAGGCTTCTTTGAAAAGAAGGGCCACAAAATCGTCGACTCCAGCCCGCTTGTGCCGCAAAACGACCCGACCCTGATGTTCGTAAATGCAGGGATGGTGCAGTTTAAAGACGTTTTCACCGGAAAGGATAAGCGGGACTACAGCCGCGCGACCACATCGCAGAAATGCGTGCGCGCAGGTGGTAAACATAACGACCTTGAGAATGTCGGCTACACCGCACGCCACCACACATTCTTCGAAATGCTCGGCAACTTCTCCTTTGGTGATTACTTCAAGGACGACGCCATCGCCTTCGCATGGGAGCTGTGCACGAAGAATTTCGAGCTACCGCCTGAAAAGCTCTGCGTCACCGTGCACGCCACGGACGAAGAAGCGGCCGAGATATGGAAGAAGGTGACAGGCTTCTCCGATGATAAAATTATCCGCATCGACAGCGACGATAACTTCTGGCGCATGGGTGATACAGGACCATGTGGTCCGTGTACCGAAATTTTCTATGACCACGGCGAACATATTTGGGGTGGTCCTCCTGGCAGTCCTGAGGAAGACGGCGACCGTTTCATTGAAATCTGGAACAACGTGTTCATGCAGTATGAGCAGATCGATGCCGACACGCGTATCGACCTGCCTGCACAAAGCGTGGATACAGGCATGGGCTTGGAGCGCATCGTGGCCACCTTAAGCGGCTCGCACGATAACTATTCCATCGACATTATGCGCGCATTGATTGAACATTCCGCTGACCTGACAGGTGTGGACCCTGATGGGGACATGTCCGCCAGCCACCGTGTTATTGCCGACCATATCCGCTGTGCATCCTTCTTGATGGCCGATGGTGTTATGCCGTCCAATGAAGGGCGCGGATACGTTTTGAGAAGAATTATGCGCCGCGGAATGCGTCACGCACATTTGTTGGGCGCACAGGACCCGCTAATGTTCAAACTCTTCCCGACATTGCTCGATAAAATGGGAGAGGCATATCCCGAGCTTGCTCGTGCGCAAAGCCTGATTACCGAGACTTTGAAGTTGGAAGAGGAACGTTTCAAAACCACACTCGACCGTGGTCTCAAGATGCTTGAAGAAGAGACCGAAAAAGTTGCTGGCGGCTCCAAATTTCCCGGTGATGTGGCCTTCCGCCTGTATGACACTTACGGCTTCCCGCTCGATCTGACACAAGATGCTTTGAAAGCGCAAGGTATCGAGGTGGATACCGATGCTTTTGATGCCGAAATGGCGAAGCAAAAAGCTGCCGCCCGCGCCGCATGGTCGGGTTCCGGTGATGCCGCCACGGAACAAGTCTGGTTCGATCTTTTGGAAGAATTCGGCCCGACCGAATTTCTTGGATATGATTCCGAGCAGGCTGAAGCACAAGTGTACGCATTGATTGTTGATGGCGAGGTTCAAAAATCGGCTAAAAATGGCCAAGATGTTGTAATTATTACCAATCAGACACCTTTCTACGGCGAAAGCGGTGGTCAGGTCGGTGATCATGGAACAGTCATGGCTGATGATCTGAAGGTCGAAATCACTGATACCAAAAAGATGCTCGGTAAGCTCTTTGTTCATATGGGTAAGGTCGTTGAAGGCGAAATTAAGCAAGGTCAGGCCGTCATATTGAAAGTCGATAGTGACCGTCGTTCGGCCATTCGTGCGAACCACTCTGTGACCCACCTGATGCATGAAGCGTTACGTCGCGTCCTCGGTGAGCATGTCGCGCAAAAAGGTTCGCTGCAGGATGAAAACCGTACGCGCTTCGATATTTCCCACCCTAAAGGCATCAAGCCCGAGGAAATCGCCGCCGTTGAGGAAATGGTGAACGCTGAAATCGCTGCGAATACGGATGTTGTTACCCGTGTCATGCCGATTGAAGAAGCTCGCGAAACGGGTGCGATGGCGCTATTCGGTGAGAAATATGATGATGAGGTTCGCGTTGTCGCCATGGGTACGCAAGACGGCAACAAAGTATTCTCCGTTGAGCTGTGTGGCGGTACGCATGTCGGCAAGACAGGCGAGATCGAGAAGTTCAAGATCGTCTCTGAAGGTGCACTATCCGCTGGCGTTCGCCGTGTTGAAGCCCTCACGGGCAGTCGTGTCGATGGCTACGAGACCGAAAAGGCAGATGCTGCTCAACAAGAGTATGACCGCCTGTTTACAGAGAATAAATCTTTACGCGAAGAGCTAACCAAGCTGGGTGGCGTAACAGGTGAAGCCGCGCCTGCAGACCAGATAGACTTGCTTAAGGACAACAAGCGTCTGCAAAAGGAAATCGCCGATCTGCGACGTAAACAAGGCGCGGAAGAAAGCGCCGATGACGTCAAGGAAATCGCAGGTGTGAAGTTTATCGGTAAAGTTCTGGAAGGCTTCCCGCCGAAAGACCTCAAACCCATGGCCGATGACCTGAAGCAGAAGCTTGGCTCGGGCGTGATTGCACTTGTGGCCACAAACGAAGGCAAGGCCTCTATCGTTGTTGCGGTCACGGATGACCTGACAGGCAAAGTCAATGCGGTGGATTTGGTGAAAATCGGGTCCGAAGCTTTGGGCGGTAAAGGGGGCGGCGGTCGCCCTGACATGGCGCAAGCCGGTGGTCCTAACCCCGATGCGGCGAATGACGCAGTCGAGACAATCGAGAAAACGCTGGCAAGTTAAGGATTAGCGGAGCGGGACTTTACGCCCTTTTGCAGGCAGAGCTCGGCGAATTCGGGCTCGTCCATCTCACGTAAATCGTCTGGATCACCCAGTAAAATTTTCATCAGGAAGTTATTGTCGATTTCCAGCTTTTTGGCTTCGGAGTTTACAACTTCAGAATACATTGGCTCTTCTTCACCGGCATACGCAATGCGTACCAAGCGTGAACCGAGCATGTAATAGCGGTAGAAAGCAATATCAGGTGTGTCCATTACGGATCCGTTTTAATCGTCGTTGGCCACTGTCATAGGATCGACAGCTACATCCGGATTTTCACGTCTTTCGAGGAAAAGATCAACATTGCTACGGAATTTTTCTACATTGACGCGATCGCCGTAGTTTAAAGCCGTTAGCATCAATTTGGGGTCAGCCAGCGCCCATTCCCACTCTCCGTCAGGAGCACGTCTTAGGTGCTGGGCAATGACAGGCTCAAGGTCGTCCTCGGTGACCATGCTGTCAGAGTCTGCTTCATCAGATTTGGCAAAGCCAATGATCACAGGAATGGCCGCATCCACTTCATAGAATGCGTAGTAGATTACCTGCGGGGTATCTTGCAGCGCTTCAGGCAACTCATCATGGCCGTGTGCGTGGGCAAATAACCCTCTAATCTCATGAAACTCAGGCTGTTTAGTCATTTTAAACTCTATCCATAAAATATGTTGCTAGCTTATACATAAAAACAAAATCAAAAAGCAAATTTCTTTTCACTGCGATGTACATTTTTCTCTTCCGGCCTTGTTACATCTGGGAATATTCATGATCAATAGCGGCTGCCAGCTCTTCGTCTGACAATTTACTGCGGTGCTCGATAAAGGGCTTGAAATCGATTTGATCGAAATTACAAAGTTTTCGGCCATCAGCATGCATTTTCAGCAGAATTCTACGCTGTTGGATGGCCAATTTACCGATAGCCGGCTCGTAAGTGTCGCCGTGAGTCATCAGATAGCCGCGCAATGTGCGCTCGTTCTCGTAATATTGGTGTGATTTGTGAAGCTTGATATATTCCTCAAATCCGCCGTGAACAGTCATCAACTCGACAATGTGGTGGCGACCGGGCTCATCGGGAATGGGGATAACGATATTGGCCTTGTGAGACGAATATCCGGTATCTGTCGGGTTGCTGAAACGGTTTTCGACAATACAGATAACTGCCCCGTGAGGGAGCTGGACCTGATTTTCCTTAGCCCAGTCTAAAACAGTACAAAACGCGGCAATATGCTCGGGGCGGCGTAAATCAATGCTGCCACGCTCCACATCCCGTAAGTCAACATATACGCCCTGATACTCGTCGCGGGCTTTTTCAAGCATTCTGGCTTCACTTTTAGGGGCAGCCATGCCGAAGCTGGAGTTGATGATTGGCTTAAAGCATCCGTTCTGGAAAAGATCTTCATTGGCTGTTTCTATCAGTGCTGAAACGATCGATGGGACCAGGTCGCGCACCTTCGCGCCGTCAGCTTTCAGCTGTTCGGGCGTGTTCGAGCTTTGCGTTTTCGGTATCCCATCCGGAAACGCAGTGGTGCTGTCTAAAAAGTTAATTCTTAGTGCCAAAGCAACCTGTCCAATATCATTATTTTCTAATTTAACGCAAAATATTACATAATTGGCGTAAAAAGGCAAATTATATGAGAAATCTTAAGGTTATACTAAAAATTGACACTTGCTTGGTGCATTCAGGGTCGCTATAAAACGGCAAGTTTTAAAAGACAGATTAAGGACTATAAAACATGGCCACAGAACGTACATTTTCAATCATCAAACCCGATGCGACAAAACGCAACCTGACAGGCGCGATCAACGCCAAACTTGAAGAAGCAGGCTTGCGCATCGTTGCTCAAAAACGCATCCACATGACCAAAGAACAGGCAGAAGGTTTTTATGCCGTTCACAAAGAGCGTCCTTTCTTTGGCGAACTTACCGAATTCATGTGCTCTGAGCCGGTCGTTGTGCAGGTTCTGGAAGGTGAAGATGCTGTTGCGAAAAACCGTGAGGTTATGGGCGCAACTAATCCTGAAGAAGCTGCAGACGGTACAATCCGTAAAGAATACGCGATTTCCATCGGTGAAAACTCCGTTCACGGCTCTGACAGCCTTGAGAACGCGAAGATCGAAATCGACTTCTTCTTCAAGCCTGAAGAAATCGTCGGCTAATACCCCTAAAGCTTTGATTAAGATGCCTGAGCGGCGCTCCATTCTTTGAGCGCCGTTTGTGCTCTGACATTGACGTTTTCAAGGCTGTCGATAGCGTTCAAAGCCTTGTCTTTATGTCCGCCTTTAGCGCATTCCTCAATCTCTCCCGAGACAATACTAACGCCGTTTAAGCCGAAATTGGCTGCCATGCCTTTGAGTTCATGGGCACGTTCTCGGATTTCACTGACATCTGCGTCGCTGGTTTTCAGCGCAATGAGCTTTTGCACCAATTCATCTGTAGTGACCAGAAAACTATCCAGCAATTCATCAAACTGGTCTTGGGGTAGGCTTCCGGCAAGGCTGCTGATCAATGTCGGGTCGAACAGCTTGTCATCATCAATTTGTATGCTCCCGGCTGCGGGTGGTTGTTGTGTGGGCGGTGCTTCGGCCGGCTGTGGTGCTACTGGCTGGGGTGGTGCTTCTTGTGTGGCTTGCGGCTGAGGTGGCACAGGCTCGGGAGGTGGCTCTGCCGAAGTAGGCGTATTGTCACCTGAAAGTGCTTGCTGTAAGGCGGATGTCTCGGAAAAGCCAAACTCGTGTTCGGCATCTTCGTCTATAATTTCCCCGTCTAAAATATCATCCTCGGCCTCATCCGGCTGCAATTCCTGTTCTTTCATGCCTGCGAGTTTGACACCACTGACATCTGGTTTTTCTGGCTGCGCTGCTTGTGGCGGCGGCTCGGCGGCAGGTGTGGGCGGGGCTTCTTCAGCAGGCTGCGGGGTAGGTTCTGTCTCAGGCTGAGGAGTTGGCGCTGGAGCTGGGGCAACCGGCTCTTCGGGCAGGAGGTCGATATCCTCGCTGACGCTCAATAAAACCTCGAACAATGTTTGAGGATCAATCGGTTTGGGAATAAACCCGTTCATGCCCGCATCTTCGAATGACTTACGGTCTTCGGCGCTGACATCACCTGATAACGCGATGATCGGTGTTTTTGCGGTTTGCTGATCATCTGATGCCCGCAAGATCTTTGTCAGTTCCTTACCGTCCATACCTTGCAGGCGAATATCCGTAATGATCACATCGAAATGCTGGGTTTTGCACATATCCAGTGCTTCTTCGGCGCTTTCAGCCATGGAGAGCTTATGCGCATCTTTGGAAAGGAAGCCTGCAAGAACGCGGCGGTTCATTTCATTGTCATCAATGATCAGCATGCGCATCGCAGGAATTTCCTGACGGCTCGGCGCATTGTAAAGAATGTCGGAGGCATTCTCGTTGAAGGAACGGTCGCCTTCTTCCATCGTCAATTCAAAGAAGAACGTACTGCCTGAATCGACGATACTCTCGACCTGTATTTCGCCACCCATGGCTTCGACCAGAGAACGGCAAATCGCCAGCCCCAGACCTGTACCGCCATATTTGCGCGTTGTGCTTTTTTCCGCCTGCGTAAACGGGTTAAACAGGTTTTTCTGCGCCTCTTCGGAAATTCCGATACCCGTATCTTTTACACCGCAATAGATTTCGTGGGCCGATACTTCACCCGTATTTTCGATCATCGGCTCGTGCTTGAGGACGATGGTCACTGAGCCGTCACTGGTAAACTTCACAGCATTATTAACCAGATTGAGCAACACCTGACGCAAACGGGTTGGGTCACCTTTAAGCGTTTGCGGGAAATTGTCAGAGATGTCGGCTTTTAGGGTTAGCCCCTTATCAGCGGCATGCCCGGACATCAATGTGACAACACCCTGTACCATCTTGATCATATCGAAATCGATAATCTCGATCTCCATATTGCCGCTCTCGATTTTTTCGAAGTCCAGAATGTCATTGAGAAGCGCAAGCATCGTGTCACCGGAGTTCTGGATGGCGTTGGTGTATTCGTTTTGCTCCTTGGTCATTTTGGTGTCTTGCAACAGGCGTAACATACCCATAATACCGTTCATCGGCGTGCGGATCTCGTGGCTGACAACGGCCAGAAACGCGGATTTGGCACGGTTGGCTTCATCCGCTGCCTCTTTCGCTTTACGCATTTCCTGCGTGCGCTGCATTTCGCGCTCACGCAAATCGGCCATCAATTCCCGTTCCCGTTCGATCACACGTAACAACCGGGCTTGGTCGGCGGATTCACGGGACTGCTTGATACGGGCCAGTGACTGAGCGGCTCTGTTTTCGCGCGCGACCGAAGAAATTTCCTCCCGCAGGGCCATGCGAACATGTTGCAGGGCGGCCATAATCAGGAATGTGGCCTGTGGTAACAAAGATCCCCAGAAGATAGACAGCAACAGGGATGGGTTGCCGACGGCGTTCAAGCCTGTCAAAAACAGGGCCAGATATCCGCACGCGGCGCAGAACCACGCCCCGCAAAGGAAGAGCGCACCGTGCCGTTCTTCCGATAATGAAAAGCTTAATAAGCAAAGATATATGTTGGTCAGGATCAACGGGATAAAGGCCAGATATTTATCAATGCTGCCCCATGATCCGCTCATGACGATGCTGAGCAAGAAGCCGAAGAAGATAACGCCCAATGCCATCATCATGGATGTGCGCAGCAAGTCCTGCCCGACATCCAGCCCGAGAAAGCGCAAAGTCATACCGATGGCAATCATCGACGGTACAACAATAAAGAACGATGCGAGGATTTGGGAGAAGCCGCCCGCAAGGAAGAATGCCTGCTCAAGGATGAAAAACAAGACGCTATAGGCGAAGAAGTAACCGATAAAGAGCAGGAAGTCGTAGGATTTCTGCACCAATGCCAGAGCGATGAAGAAACCGATCAAGGATAAGGCAATCAACCAGAATATGGTTTTGAAGGTTGCCCCCGCATCCCACCCTGTGTTTGGCGCATTAAGCTGGGTCAGGGACGGCGCAAGCGTATTGGCCAGAGTTTGCTTATGGTCAACCTCTGCGACAAACAAATGCGTCTCGCCCTTCGGGATAGTCAGGGCGACATCCTGGGTCTGTGAAAAGGCTGAAAACAGACCACCGGCGTCCCCGCCACGATTGAACTCAAAGATCACATCGCTCTTGGTCGCATCATAAACAGTCAGAGCTTCAATGAAGCCGAAACGCCCGTCGAACACATCGCCGAAATTCAGTATCCAGTCCTCACTGTTCGAAGCATTGGTGACCGAGAAGGCCAGCCAGCTTTTTGTGGCTCTGGGGGAGAAGTTCAAAACCGACGCTGTAACTTGCTCGCCGCGCTGGTTGTTTTCATGACGGTATACGATGTCCTCCAGCGTGTAGGCCCGTTTTACGTCATTGGTGACATAGGTATAGCTGCCGATAAACATACGGCTGGTCTGGTTGGTCAGCTCGATACGGGAGGAACGTGTAAGTTGCGCATCAACGGCTGATGGCAATAAGGCAGCCAGAATTGCTACGGCTGCTATGAGCCATAGAAACGCCTGAAAGCGGTAACTTATTCTGGATGCTTGCATAATACGTGTTTCACCTTAAGTAAGGTCCACATATTAGTATAACGGAATTGTCGTGAAAAAATACGTTGAAAGGGTAAAAAAAGCGCCGGAATTTTAAATTTTTGGCCCTAACCCATGGGAACAAAGGCAACCAGCAGCCCCAAAAGCACGATCGCTATCAAAATGATTGTCCATTTGCTGCCAACCGCAAAGCTTTCCCAGAACTTTTCTGCGTTCTGTAGCTGTTCCGGATCTTCCTGTACTGGTGTGTTTGAACCCATAATGTCCTCTAATTCAATATTTTACGATTAAACTGTAAGCCTTATCGAAGATCAAGCCTGCTTTTTCAACTTTTCACTCGCAATCAACCTGATCGCCTCGGGGTAGGCGGCATGCTCACGGGCCACAACGCGTTCGCGCAATGTCTCTGGCGTGTCTTCCGCCCGTACATCCAGTGTTTTTTGCAAAATAACGGGACCTTGGTCCACTTCGGGGATTACATAGTGAATGCTGCAGCCTGTCTCCGTTTCGCCCGCCTCGATTACGGCCTTATGCACGTTCATCCCATACATGCCTTCGCCGCCGAATTTTGGCAAGAGCGACGGATGTGTGTTCAGAATGCGGTTGGGCCAACGCTCGACAAATGAAGAGGTCAGAATACGCATGAAACCGGCCAGACAAATCAGGTCGATCGGCTGTTTGTCCAACGCGGCCTGTATGTCCGCCTCAAACTCTTCGCGGCGGTTATAATCCTTGTGGTTAATGGTCACGGTCTTAATCCCCGCATCTCGTGCACGGTGCAGGCCATAAGCCTCAGGATTGTTGGAGATGACGACGGAAATTTGTGCGGGAAAGTCACTTTGCGCACAGGCATCAATCAAAGCTTGCAGGTTGCTGCCGTTACCCGAAATTAGAACCGCGAGATTGAGATCGCTCATAACTTATGACCAGGCTGTTTCGCTATTATCCAGAACAACAGGCGTGTCGCCTTTTTCAATTACGCCGATTTCGTAGACAGTCTCGCCCGAAGCTTCGAAGCTCTCGATCAACGCATCCTTTTGCGCGGGGTCTGCAACCACCACCATGCCGATACCCGCATTCAAAGTGGTCGCCATATCTGACGGTTTCAGGTTTCCGGCCTCGATCAACCATTTAAAGACTGGCGGTAAATCCCATGTGGCACAATCGATACGAGCACTCATACCTTCAGGAATCACGCGGGGCACGTTTTCATCAAGCCCGCCGCCCGTAATGTGCGCCATACCTTTGATCGCACCATCGATTTTTAACGCTTCCAGCATTGTCTTCACATATATGCGCGTCGGCGTCAGCAAGGCTTCCGCCATCGTTTTGCCCGATGCGAAAGGGGCCGCTTCGTCATATCCGAATCCTTGCGAGCTTTCGACAATCTTGCGGACCAGAGAGAAACCGTTGGAATGCAAACCGCTGGAGGCAAGGCCAAGAATAACGTCACCTTCGGCAATTTTATCGCCTGTCAGCAACTTGCTACGTTCAACTGCACCGACTGTAAATCCGGCCAGATCGTAATCACCATCGGCGTACAGGCCCGGCATCTCGGCCGTCTCTCCGCCGATCAGTGCGCAACCCGCCTGTTCGCAACCATTGGCGACACCTTTGATGACGGCCTCGGCTACGTTGTTTTCAAGTCTGCCTGTTGCGAAGTAATCGAGGAAGAACAAAGGCTCCGCACCTTGAACAACCACATCGTTCACGCACATCGCGACCGCATCAATGCCGATCGTATCGTGAATGCCCGCATCGATGGCAATCTTGATTTTCGTGCCGACACCGTCAGTACCTGAAACCAGAATCGGGTCGGTATATCCGGTGTCCTTCAAATCAAATAAAGCACCAAAACCACCGATGCCGCTCATTACGCCGCTACGGTTGGTCTTTTTGATATGCGGCTTGATCCGGTCCACCAGCTCGGCGGCGGCTTCTATATCAACACCCGCATCTTTGTATGCACTTTCACTCATCAGACTATCTTCAGCTTTCTTGGCCAATCGCCGTTATAGAACTTCAAATTTTCAAAACAGGTGGTTATAACATGAGTATTCAACACTTTTAAACCTGCATGCGCACAACACATAAGGCTGTTCAATGACCTTAGTCAACAAAACCTTTACCAAAGCCCTCATCGTTTTTGCGGTGCTTTTGGGCGTTCTGTCTCACGGTGCAGATGCAAAAGCCGCGAATTCCCTATTCACAGTCGAAGATGTGAAGGTCGATGTAACGGCTGCGAACGCGATTGAGGCGCGCCAACAAGCCTTTGAGCAGGCGCAGACACAGGCGTTCGAAGAGCTGACCAAGCGCATGTTGTCCAATCCGCAGATGAGCGACTATGCGAATCTGCCTGTGCAGACCATTTCATCTTTGGTGCAGGATTATGAGGTTAAGGACGAAAAACTCTCCGCCAAACGCTATATCGGCACATACACGTTCCGTTTCCGCGATCAGGCGGTAAAGCGTTACTTCTCTAACCAAGGCAAGCAATACACCGATGTGCCCAGCCGCCCGATCCTGATTCTCCCGTTTCTGGAAACAAGCCGTGGTCCGAAGCTCTGGGATAATAACCCATGGATGGATGCTTGGGCTTCCAACCCAAATCTGGCCGGTGGCCTGGTGCCGCTGGTCGTGCCTTTGGGGGATGTATCGGATGTGTCCGATATTGGTGAGGACGAGGCCCTGACATATACGCCGCGCAATCTGCGCTCTCTGGTTGAACGTTATGGCGCGAGCGAAGCTGTTATTGCTATCGCCAAGCCGGAAGGCACAGGCCTGAATATCCAGCTTTACCGCACCGACCGTGCCCGCCCTGAATATGTGCACCAGACAATGGCCCGTGCCGTCGCGAACCAAAGCGAAAGCCAGCTTTACGCCAGCGGCGTGAACAAGGTCAAAGAGGCCTTGCGCCAAGACTGGAAGAAGAAGACCGTCGTGGATAGCACACAATCCGCCAGCAGCATTCAGGCCCATGTCAGTTTCGGGTCTTTGCAGGAATGGGCGGGTTTTCAACGCAATCTGCAACGTGCTCGCGGTGTGCGTAACATACAGCTAAAAGCACTTTCACCCAGAGATGCCTACATTGCTCTCGAGTTTGAAGGCACGCTTGAGCGTTTGCGCATAGCGTTGCAGCAGGTGGATTTGGTGCTGGAGCAGCCCCGGGTGCAGAACGCCGCAAGCCAGCAGGGCTTGAACGCGGATTATTCGCAAGGAATGCTGGATGGCTACTATGCGAGCAATTCGTCCGGCAATGTAATCTATGAATTACGCAGCGCGCGTGCCGTCAGAGGTGGATCAAGACAGAATATGATCCGCCCGCAAGCAGGTACACCGCCAAGTCCTCAGCGTTCCGGTGCTGCGCCTCGTGAATATTACAAGTCCGAGTTTTAAGGCGGCGGGTTTTTTATGACAGTACGCAATCAAGTTTTTTTCTGGTCTCTGGCCTTCGCGCTCTTAATGGGCTTTGTCTATCTGTTCAAGTCCGTGTTGTTGCCATTCGTTTTGGGTATGGCGATTGCTTATTTGCTCAACCCGCTGGTGACATATCTCGGTAAAATCAAAATCAAACGCGCGCCCGCCGCGCTTTTGCTCTCAACGGCTTTCTTTATATTTGTCGCGCTGTTTTTGGCGATTTTAATTCCTGTTCTCTACAAGCAAAGTTTGCAGCTCGCTGACGATTTTCCGACATATCTGGATAAGATCGTCGCGTGGTTGGAACCTTATACGATTCAGGTCATGGGTATGCTCGGCGAGGGCGGGGATGTTGATCTCAAAGCCATCCTTTCCAGCCACATGGGCACAGCCGCGCAAGTAACAAAACAGGTTGCTGCCCATATTGTTGCGGGCGGGCAGGCTGCTTTGAATATGCTCTCGATCCTTGTGCTAACACCAATCGTGACCTATTTCATGATGAAGGAATGGGACAAGCTGACCGCATGGGTGACCGAATTAATGCCGCGTGATCATAAAGAAACAATTCTGGATTTGTTAAAGCAGATCGATATCAAGATCGCGGGATTTGTGCGCGGTCAAATCAGTATCGCTTTTATCCTCGCTATTGCATACGCGGTTGCCTTGAGTATCGCCGGGCTTAAATACGGTTTCCTTATTGGCCTTATTTCGGGCTTTATCTCGGTCATACCCCTGGTGGGTTCTACGTTAGGCCTGATCGTCAGTATCGCGGTTGCATGGTTCCAAAGCGGCGACATCATGTTTGTCGGCATTATCGGCGGCATCTTCATTGCCGGACAATTGATTGAGGGCAATATCCTCAGTCCGAAAATCGTCGGCGACAGCGTCGGCCTGCACCCGCTGTGGGTGTTCTTTGCGCTCATGGCCGGTGGTGCCTTGTTCGGTATCCTCGGTATGTTGCTTGCTGTTCCTCTTGCTGCCTCTGTCGGCGTTCTTCTTGCCTTTGCGATTAAACAATATAAGGCTAGCCCGTATTTCAAAGGGGCGGAGAAAAAACCGAAAAAGACGACGAAGAAAAAAGCAGCCCCGAAAGCCTCTACCAAAACATCTAAGGCCGGAGCTTAAGCGTGATTAAGTCTGTGCAGCAACTCCCGCTAGATTTGTCTCTTCGTCCCGCGCTGGGGCGTGAGGACTTTCTGATCGGTCCCAGCAACCGTGATGCGGTGGCGTGGATCGACCGCTGGCCGGACTGGCCTGCACCTTTGCTGGTGATTAGCGGCCCTGCGGCGAGTGGGAAGTCACATTTGGCCGCTGTATGGGCGGATAAATCCGAAGCCGCCGTCATTGCCCCCGAGGATCTCATGCGCATGAGTGCTAATGACATCGCCGAGGCGGGAGATTATGTCGTGATCGACGGCATTGATCTCTGGATCGGTGAACGTGAGGCCGAGACCACACTGTTCCATCTCTATAACATTATGCGCGAAGAGCAGCGCAGCTTTCTGGTCACGACCCGCATGACCCCGAATGATGCCGATTTTCAAATTGCCGATCTGGCTTCGCGCTTCCGCGCAGCGCCGCATGCGATGATCAAGGCACCTGATGATATTCTGCTCGGCTCCATTCTGATCAAGCTGTTCAGCGACCGCCAGCTTTCAATCGGGCAGGAAGTCATCGCCTATATCCTGCCGCGTATGGAGCGGTCATTCGCAGCGGCTAAGGAGATTGTCGAAAAGGCGGATTCAATGGCGTATGCGCGTAAGAAGGGCATTTCCGTGCCGTTGATGCGACAGGTCCTCATGGCCATTCACGAAGATTGATTTTGAAATAATTACATCCAACGCGTTGGGCGTTCCGGTGCGTTGTAATCTGACGGGTCGTAAACCGCTTTGGCTTCACACTGATCAGGATCAATCTCAGACCAGCTATCAGCAGCCGTCTCTATGACGGTCAGTGTGGCGGGGGAGTATCCGTGGGCGAGGCTATCAAACACGGCGTTGCTGCCGGTTGCGGCCAACTTGCTTACCAGTTCGTATATCGTCGGGTTGTGTCCGACGATCATCAGCGTATCCACCTTGTCGTCGGTATCCTGAATCATTTTGAACAGGTCCCCGACAGTGGCGTTGTATATCGATTTCGAGTTTTCGGTATGGATGTTTTGCTCAAACCCGTTGCAGAATTCTTCGGTCGTTTGCTGCGTTCTTTTCGCGGAAGAGCATTTAATCAGATTAATGGTAATAGACTGGCCCTTGATCACTTCGCCCAGCTTTTTTGCATCATCAATGCCCTTGGGGCTGAGGTTGCGGTCAAAATCCGCAACGCTGGCCGATGACGGCAAGGCTTGTGCATGACGAAGCAATAAAAGCGTTTTCATCTAATCGCTGGTTTCTGTGTTGTTGCTCACTTTATATTTCACAATGTTAGAGCCTTTCAGGCCGACTGCCAACTGTCCTTTTTTCAAGGCCACAGCATCTTTGCCGAAAATTTCATAGCGCCAGCCCCGCAAAGCGGCAATGTCGGCCTTGCTGTCCTGTGCCAGCAATTCCATTTCGTCGTTCGAAATCACCAGCTTCGTCGCAACGCCGTGCTCTGCACATTGTACTTTCAGTAGCATTTTTAGGATATCGATTGTCGCCGATATATGCGGCGGCAGCGCCTTTCTGCGCTTGGGCTGCGGCCATGTTTTCGGGTCGGTGTCATCTACACCCTTGATCAATTCCAGCAGCTTCGGGCCATGGCGACTCTCGGCCAGATCATTCGGCATGTTTCTGATCTTTTTAAGCTGCGCGATCGTTTTCGGCATTTGCCCGGCCATATCGGCGAGCGTGTCGTCACGCATCACCCAGCTGCGGGGCAGGTCTTTATCCTGCGCGCGCTTTTCACGCCATGCGGCGAGCTCGCGCAAGGTTGCTAGTGTTTTTGGTTTGGGTGTTTTGATTTTTACGCGTTCCCAAGCGAGGTAAGGATCGTTCTTGTATGTATCAACGCTGCCCAGTGTTTCTTCTTCCTGAAACACCCAGTCGGTGCGACCGCTTTTATCCAGCTCCTCGGCGAGATGCTCATACACATCCACGAGGTGCGTCACATCGCCCAACGCGTAATTGATTTGCTTGTCGCTTAACGGGCGATTGGACCAGTTGGTGAATTGCACGCTCTTATCCAGACCTTTGCCGGTGATGTTGCGCACCAGATTTTCATAGCCGATGGAGTCTCCGTACCCGCAAACCATGGCGGCGATTTGCGTATCGAAAATCGGCGTAACCACCTTTTCGGTCAAATTATAAAATATCTCGAGGTCCTGCCGTGCCGCATGGAAAATCTTCAAAATCCCCTTGTCGAACAACAAGTCATAGACAGGGGTGAGGTCCAGTCCACCTTCCAGCGGGTCAATCGCCGCCGCCTTCTTGTCCTTGTTCCCGATCTGGATCAGGCACAGCTTGGGGTAATAGGTTTTTTCACGCAGAAACTCTGTGTCGACGGTAATGTACTCTTCGGATTTGAGTGAGTTACAGAAGTCGTTGAGGGCTTTTTGTTCAGTAATAAGCATGGTTAGGTCTTAACGCCTGTTGAGAAAAATGCAATAAAAGCTTTGCCTTTCGGCTATAGCGGCGCTAAAAAAATGCCAGAAACCTATAGGATTTAAAAGCATTATGCACGATTACAGAACACATACCTGCGCAGAACTGCGTAAAGATCACGTCGGCAAGACCGTTAAGCTATCGGGCTGGATTCACAAAATCCGCGACCATGGCGGCGTTTTGTTCATTGATTTGCGCGATACCTTCGGCTTAACGCAATGTGTGATCGAGGAAAACTCCCCTTTGCTTAAAGAGGTCGAGGAATGGCGTAATGAGAGCGTCGTGACCATTACAGGTGTCGTGAAGGCGCGTACGGATGAAACCGTAAACACAAAAATGGATACGGGTGAAATCGAAGTCTATATCGAGGAAGCCAAGTTGCAGGGCGCATCGGATGTTATTCCGTTTCAGGTTGCTGAAGATGACGGCGCGGGCGAGGACATTCGTTTGCGTTACCGCTACATCGATTTGCGTCGTGAAAAGATGCAAAACAACATCCGTCTGCGTAACAACGTTGTTCGCAGCCTGCGCACACAGATGTGGGATAAGGATTTTCAGGAATTCCAGACCCCAATCCTGACGGCGAGCTCGCCCGAAGGTGCGCGTGACTACCTCGTGCCGTCACGTCTGCATCCCGGTAAGTTCTATGCCTTGCCGCAAGCTCCGCAACAGTTCAAGCAGCTGCTGATGATGGGTGGCTTTGATAAATATTTCCAGATCGCGCCATGTTTCCGTGACGAGGATGGCCGTGCCGACCGTCTGGCTGAATTCTATCAGCTCGATGTCGAGATGAGCTTTGTAACACAGGAAGATGTTCACAACACAATCCAGCCGGTGATCGAGGCGACATTCAAAGAATTCGCAGACTTCACTGGTAAGAAGCGCGAAGTCGTTTGGTTACCGAACCTGGCATACAAGGAAGCCATGCTGAAATACGGCTCCGACAAGCCTGACCTGCGTAACCCGTTGGAAATTTGCGATGTGACCGAAGTGTTCGCCCGCGATGATGTTGAATTCAAAGCCTTCAAAGGCGTGATCGAAAAGGGCGGTGTTGTACGCGCAATCCGCGCACCGAAAGTTGCCGACCAGCCACGTAGTTTCTTTGACAAGCTTAATAGCTGGGCGCAGGGCGAAGGTGCCCCTGGTCTTGGCTATGTATTGTTTGAAGCGGGAGAAGGCAAAGGCCCGATCGCTAAATTCATCCCCGAAGCTGCGCAAGCTGCGATCCGTGAAGTCTCTGGTTGCGAAGACGGCGACGCGATCTTCTTTATCTGTAATCAGGAAAAGCCGGCGGCGAAATTTGCCGGTGCGGCACGTGATGCGATTTGTGATGCTTTGCCGGAAGGCCATGAAGCCGAGCGCGCAAGCGGCGTTTACAAATTCTGCTGGATCGTCGACTTCCCGATGTATGAATTCGACGAGGCACAACAGAAGATCGATTTCTCACACAACCCGTTCTCTATGCCGCAAGGCGGAGAAGAGGTTCTGGATACAAGCAACCCTGAAGACATTCTGGCGTTCCAGTATGACTGTGTCTGTAACGGCTTCGAACTGGCCTCAGGCGCTATCCGAAATCACAAACCGGAAATCATGGAAAAGGCCTTTGCAATTGCTGGCTATGACAAGGATGTTCTGGAAGCGGAATTTGGCGGTATGCTGAATGCGATGCGCTTCGGCGCGCCACCGCACGGTGGTTTGGCTTTCGGTCTCGACCGTATTGTCATGCTTCTGGCGGATGAACCGAACCTGCGTGAGGTTTATGCGTTCGTCATGAACGGTCAGTACGAAGACCAGATGATGCAAGCGCCGTCACAGGTAAAACCTGATCAGCTTAAAGATCTGCATCTGAAATTGAATTTGCCGAAAAAAGCAGTCGACGATAAGGCCGCTTAAGGCTCAGGCTCTCCGCCATCATCTTTGTCCAAGTCGCTATCAGGGTCTTGATCCTGATCTCTTTGACGCCGTCTTGTCCGTGCCGATGTAATGTCAACGCCGTCAGCTTCCTGCGTGAACTCATTGGCGCGTGTGCGCCGTCTTAAACGGGCAAAGTAACGTAGCAAAGAATTTTCGTGATCGTCGAAGCGTCGCTCTACCTCGCCGATTGTCTCGGGAGTGGCTTCCATACGATCCTCGTCAATGTCATCCAGCTCTCTCAATCTGTTGCGAAGCTCTCTGCGATCATCTTTCAAATCATCGATCTTATCGTCAAGCTTACCTTTTCGGTTCTGCTCTTCCATCTTGTCGATCAAGCTGTCGAGGTTATCCAAGGTGGTTTCGACCTGATCTTTCAGTTCTGCGATCTTGACCCCCAAAAGGATCGATCGGGACATTAAGGATCGCCATAAATCTTCGAATTTTTTGCGTAAGTCGTCGTCCAGATCACGTTTGGTTTTGAAGTTAAGCGGCAATGCGTATGCTTTTTCCGCCAGGCCTGCTAACAAACCTACAGATTCCAATATGCGCAGTTGCTGGGCGGAGAAATGAAACGCCCGCATGTTTTCCGCCTTGGGAAACAAGGATACACGCGCGGATGTTTCGGTTTCGAATAACTGCCCGTCCGATGGGGACGGCTCACGATCAAGGGCTAAATCACTCATGTCTCACAAATACTGCACTTGCGTCTGATTTGTCAAAATATTAAGCCCGGCTCTTTATTGGAGGGGGAGAGCCGGGCTTAGCGGGTTTGCCTGATTTTTGGAAGTTCACGGTTGGGATAGGGCAAAATCAGGCCAGGGAATATGTTCGTTTGTTTTTTAACCAACGCCTTTCTGGTTCCGCTTGAGGTCCATGCTGGCTTGTTTGAAAATCGCATCGGCTTTGGCGCCGGCTTCATAGCTTTTGAGGCCCAGACTCAAGCTGACGCGGATTTCTGTACCGTTCCAAATCAAGGACAGGCGGTTCAGGCGCAATGCCATATTCTGAAGGCGGTTAAGCGCCTTTTCCATGGTTGTATCGCTGAACAGCAAAACAAATTCATCATCATCAATGCGCGCCGCCAGATCCATATCACGGATCTCACTTTCCAATGCGCGTGCGACTAGTCGTAGCGCGGTGTCTGCTGCCTTGTTGCCGTTTTGCCTTAAGATGGCGCCCAGATTGTCCAAATTGAAAATTACCAGCAGGCCGCCTTCGCTTAAGCCACGGTTCGTGCGGGCAATTTCACGTTTTAACGCGCCGGAAAATCCTTCGGCGTTCATCAGACCTGTTACACTATCGACCTGGGATAGCTTCTTGAGTGACTGTATGTCCTCGGCCTGTGTCTTGATCTTCTGTTCGGCGGCACCCAGCATTGCTCTGGCGCGGTCAAGGAAGCTGATCGTCTGATCGATCGCTGCTGAATTCTGTGTTAAAGGACGGTATTCATTGCCGCCTTTTTTTGCCAACACGTCAAAAATATCGTCCGTTCCGTCGAGGAACGACTGGTCACGTGTTAGCTCCAGCCTGTTTGGAAGCTCCTGCGAAGCCGCAAGATGGCCTATATCGGCTGTTTTGTTCTGTATGGCGTCTGATGTCATTAAGCACCCCTTTCTAATAGCTACCGCTGATTGACATGTTTTAAACAATGCGAAGCCTGTGCCAGATTATGTCTTTATGATTTTGTTGTTTTTCAGGGGGTTACGGTGTTTAGGGGTGGGTGTGCCCGCTCAACCCTGATGAATTTGCCCTGAAAGCCGTGCCGCTAGGCAGGTCTTGCCTGCTTTTTCAATATATTGTGCTTTGCCTCTATACTGCGCTTTGATATGATGACGCGTTGCAAGAAAAAGGCCTCTAATGCGTTTGTTTTCCTTACTTTTGATCATTCTGTGCGTCAGCTCCGCCAAGGGCAGCCACGCATATAGTGATGAGATAAAGAGCCGTGTCGACGCTTTGGGGTTCAAGCCGCATAAAGCCCTGTATGACATCCGCATGGTTGGTGCGCGCAGCGGTTCGCAAATCCTCAATATTTCAGGGCAGATGTTCTATGAATGGCAACCTGTGTGCGATGCATGGATATCCAACCACCGTTTCAATTTGCTCTATGAATATGCTGACAGCGCACCGATGCGCATAACCAGCAGCTTTTCGACCTATGAAAGCTTTGATGGGGAATCCTTTAATTTTACCTCCCAACGCAAGCGCGACGGGCAGGTTTTCGAGGAATTACGCGGTAGTGCGGCTATTCCGCCTGCAGACCAGCCCGGAAGTGCGGTCTTCTCTATTCCCGGCGATCTGGATTTCGAACTGCCCAATGGCACGTTGTTTCCCATCGCTCACAGCATTGAAGTCGCCGAACACATGAAGAAGGGCGATAAATTCTACTCCGCGACCATTTTTGATGGCAGCGATGAAAAAGGCCCGGTCAGTGTGAATGCCTTTATCGGCAAGGAAGTCACGCCGGAACAGGAAGAGCTGGATTATAGCGCACTGGACAAGGATTTGTTGGACTCACCCGCCCGCCGCGTGCGTCTGGCCTTTTTCCCGCTGAACACGAAAGAAACAACGTCAGATTATGAAATGAGCCTTGTTTATCACCAAAATAGCCTCATCAGTGATATGTTGATTGAGTATGATGATTTTACCGTTTCACAAAAATTAGTCGCTGTTGAACCTGTCGAAGATGGCTGTCAGTCAAAGCCTGAGCCGCCGGAGTCACTGGATCAATAAGACGGGTTTAAGGGGCTGTTAAAAAACGTTAATATTATTTACGTACAATTCTAATTGGGCATAAGGGAAAGGGACGCCGAATGTCGGCAAAACCGGAAGAAGACAAAGAAACAGAGACAAAAACAGTGCTGATTGTCGAGGATAACGCGCTGAATATGAAGCTGTTTCAGGACTTGCTTGAGGCACATGGTATCGGGACCATCGAAACCAATGATGGCCGCAATGTGTTGGAGCTCGCGCGTGAGCACAAGCCTGATTTGATTTTGATGGATATTCAGCTCCCCGAAGTATCGGGCCTTGATGTCACCAAATGGTTGAAAGACGATGATGAGTTGAAAGACATACCTGTGATTGCGGTCACAGCCTTTGCGATGAAAGGCGATGAGCAAAAAATCAGGGAAGGGGGGTGCGAAGATTATATCTCCAAGCCTATTTCGGTTGTGCATTTCATGGATGTCATCCAGAGTTATCTGTAAATAGAAGAATAAAGGAAATAAATGTCTGCACGGGTCTTGGTTGTTGATGATATTTTGCCAAATGTGAAGCTTCTCGAAGCAAAGCTCACCAGTGAATACTATGATGTACTGACGGCAATGAACGGGGAAGAGGCACTTAAGAAAGTCGCTGAAGAAAGCCCCGATATTGTACTGCTGGACGTTATGATGCCCGGCATGGACGGTTTCGAAGTCTGTACACGCATTAAATCCAACCCTGAAAGCGCGCATATTCCCGTCGTTATGGTCACCGCCCTAACCGATGTGCAGGACAAAGTCCGTGGTCTTGAATCTGGCGCAGATGACTTCCTGAGCAAACCCATTAATGACATGGCGTTGATGGCGCGCGTTCGCTCGCTAGTTCGTCTGAAGATGTCCACCGATGAATGGCGCATGCGTGAAAACACGGCCAACCAGCTTGGTGTTGTCGATGAATCTGCGACAGCAATGAGTGAAGCGGCCGAGAAAGCAAACATTCTGGTCATCGAGGACAAGGATTTCGAGCTGCGCAAAATCGAAGAGACAATGGATGAGGATCAGCACACCGTAATGGCGGCTGAAAACGGTCCCGAAGCGATGGAGTTGATCGCGACCCATGATTTCGACGTCATCTTGGTTAGCCTTAATCTCGACAATGAAGATGGCTTGCGCTTGTGCTCTCACCTCAAATCGAATGAACGCAGCCGCGCCGTGCCGATCATGATGATGGGCACTGATGAAGATATGAAGCGCATTGCTCACGGCCTCGAAATCGGGGTGAATGATTATTTGATCAGACCGCTGGAACGCAGTGAACTTCTTGCCCGTTCCCGTACGCAAATCCGCCGTAAGCGTTTCCAGGAACGTCTGCGCGCAAGTTTTGAGGTCAGCCTGTCTATGGCGCTGACCGATAGTTTGACCAGCCTGTATAACCGCCGTTATCTCGAAGTGCACTTGGAAAAGATGCTGAAAAAGAACGCCGAGAATAACAAAGCCATGGCGGTGATGATGATCGATATCGATCACTTCAAGCCCGTCAACGATACTTATGGTCACAAGGCGGGTGATGAGGCGTTGAAGATTTTCTCCAAACGTCTTGTCGATAATTTACGAAGCTTTGACCTTGTTGCCCGTCTGGGCGGTGAGGAATTCGTCGTCATCTTGCCCGACATTTCTGAACGCCGTACCTACATGGTGGCGGAACGTCTGCGTCGCGCCATTGAAAAGGAATTGTTCGAGGTCGGTGCACCGGAAGGCCCTATCAAAGTGACAACATCGATTGGTGCTGCGATTATCGAACCCGGCGAGCATACTGTGCATGGGGTTTTGGAACGCGCGGATAAAATGGTTTACGAGGCCAAGGAGCATGGCCGTAACTGTGTTGTTTTCGAAGATGTCGGAAAACTCAACCCCGATGATTACGAAGTCGAAGGCCGTAAAGCCGCCAGCTAACTTCAGGCCGCCCAGCTTTTCGGTAAAAACCCGCCCGACTGCATCGCCCAGAGCTTCTTATAAAGCCCGTCATTCTGAATCAGCTTTTCATGATGCCCGTCCTCTACGATTTTACCGTCATCCATAACCAGTAAACGGTCGAGGTGATTGATCGTCGACAAACGGTGCGCAATCGCGATCACGGTTTTACCCTCCATCAATTTTTCCAAGGCACTTTGAATTTGATGCTCGCTTTCACTGTCCAGTGACGATGTTGCCTCATCCAGAATAAGGATCGGGGCGTCTTTCAATATGGCGCGTGCAATCGCAATCCGCTGGCGTTGGCCGCCCGAAAGCTTCACACCGCGTTCACCGATCAAGGCGTCGTATTCTGTGCGGCCTTTATTGTCTTTCAGGCTTGTAATGAATTCATGCGCATTGGCTTTTTCGGCTGCGGCGATGATTTGTTCATCAGTGGCATCGGGGTTACCGAATGCGATATTCTCGCGCACGGAACGATGCAGCAGGCTCGCGCTTTGGGGGATGACGGCGATTTGTTCGCGTAAGGATTTCTGCGTGACGTTGCGTATATCCTGCCCGTCGATCTGTATCTGTCCGTCCTGCACATCGAACAGACGCAAAAGCAAACTGATCAAGGTTGTCTTGCCTGCGCCGCTGGGGCCGATCAAACCGACTTTCTCTCCCGCAGTAATGGAAATGTCCAGATCATCAAAAACCAGATCATCCGTATACTTAAACCCTATATTTTGAATGCTAATCTCACCATTTTTGACATCGAGTTCTGCGGCACCAGAAGTGTCCTGAACATCCTGACCTTTCAGGATCGTCTCCATCCCTTCGCGTACCTGCCCGATATTTTCAAAGAAACTCGCCAGCACATGGATCATCCATGTCGAAAGATTGGTCAGGCTGAGTGCGAGCGGAATAGCCATAGCGGCATCCCCCGTCGTAATCGCGCCGACTTCCCACAACATGATCGCGGCGATGAAACTGGAGCCGAGGAACATGGCAATCAGTACTTCGGCCCAGATATTCTTCGCATTATTGGTTAGCAACATTTTCTGTCCCGAACGGGTCGTGTTCTTTAAGGATTCGAGCAGATATTGGTCCTCATGCTCTTCTCGTGCGAACAACTTCACGGTCATGATATTGGTCAGCGTATCGACATAGCGTCCGCGCACAATACTGCGGTCATTATACATCGTCTTGGACGTATTGATGATCCGCGGAACATATATCCACGCTAGAAGCGCGTAGGCGGCAATCCATGCGGCACAGATCACACCAAAGACCCAGTGCGTAATACTGAAAAGCGTTAAGGCGATCATCATGCGGATGACCGACATCCAGACCGTACCGAGTGTCGTTTGTACAATGCCCGCGATCGCATTCGGTGTTTCAATAACCTTACTCGCCAGCCGCCCCGCGAAATCATTCTGAAAGTAGTTATAAGAATGCTTGTGCATGTACAGCGCGAGCTGTCGACACATCATGTTGGTGAAGGCCGGGCGCAGATACGACATCAACCACGCGCCGCTCCGTTCACTGACGGGCTTGAGGATCAGCACCAGCCCGACAAAACTGATCAACGGCCATTTCAAAGCTTCCCATACTTGCGCTGGCGCATCTTGATTTTCGCTGAACGCATCGACGATCAATTTGATGTAGTAGGGAATGAATGCGCCGATAATATCGGCCGTACCGCTCAAGATCGCAACCATTACAAAACCCGGCCACGCCTGCTTCAGGAAATAGAAAATGAAGGGCAGCGTTTTACGGGGCAGCTTCGGGGAAGCTTCGGGCAAGTAATCAGTTTTAATCCAGTCAACCATGACAAGATAAGTAGCGCGAAAAGCCGCAAAACAAAACACTGTTCTCGCAGCTGATCACGATTTTGGTAAAAATCCGCCTGACTGCATCGCCCAGAGCTTCTTATAAAGCCCGTCATTTTTGAGCAATTCATTGTGCGGCCCGTCCTCGACGATTGCGCC
The DNA here is from genome assembly GCA_030432025.1 of Alphaproteobacteria bacterium. Taxonomy (GTDB): domain Bacteria; phylum Pseudomonadota; class Alphaproteobacteria; order Micavibrionales; family Micavibrionaceae; genus TMED27. Next base: position 76,063 of record JAUIIA010000005.1, on the reverse strand, counting down.
ATTATCCATGACCAGCAAGCGGTCGAGGTGGCTGATCGTTGATAAGCGGTGTGCAATCGCAATCACGGTTTTGCCTTCCATAAGGGCTTCCAAAGCATTTTGGATTTGCTTTTCGCTTTCGCTGTCGAGCGCGGAGGTTGCCTCGTCCAGTATCAGAATCGGTGCATCTTTGAGGATCGCACGTGCGATGGCAATCCGTTGGCGCTGACCACCGGAGAGTTTCACGCCGCGCTCACCCACCATCGTATCGAACCCGTGCTGCAGCTCTTCAATAAACTCACGCGCACAAGCTTTCTCGGCCGCGGCGATAACATCCTCATCGCTCGCATCCAAACGCCCATAGCGGATGTTTTCTTTGATCGAACGGTGGAACAGCGCCGTATCCTGTGGAATTACGGCCACATTCCGGCGCAAACTCTCCTGAGTGACTTGTTGAATATTCTGACCATCAAGCTCGATCGCCCCGTCCTGAATGTTGTAAAAGCGCTGGATCAGGTTGATAAGCGTGCTCTTACCCGCGCCACTAGGGCCAATCAGGCCTATACGTTGATGTGCAGGGATCTCGATATTCAAACCGTCAAAGACCGGATTGCTATCATATTCAAAACGAACATCCCTAAACGTGATCTGTCCGCGCTCGACGTTCAAAACGCCTGCGTTATCAGCATCTGTAACGGCATGTGGCTTGATCAATGTTCTCAAAGAGTCGTTCAAATATCCCAAACTCTCCGAAATACGGATAATGCCGCCGCTCAAATGCCACGCGTTGCCGGTAAAGCTGAAAGAAACGCCCATGATGGTGGCAATATCACCCAGTGAGATCAGACCCGCTTTCCAGCTCCAGATACAGATGGCCATCATACAGGGACCGAACACGACGAAGGTCGCACGGCGGTAGTTATCCAGCATCAAGAAAGCCCGCAGCATTTTGTGCCATGCTTTCATCTGCGCTTCCGAAACGCGCTTATGCTCTTCCATCTCCCGCTGCTCATGCGCGTAAGATTTCACCGAAGCGATGTTGGTCAAGCTGTCGACAATCTGCCCCATTACGGTTGAACACTCATCGGAAAAGATGCGTGATTTCTCCCGTAGTTTTTTCATTTTCAAAAACACAGGGAACAGGATCAAAAACAGAAACAGCAGCACCAACGCGCCGAAGAACGGCTCAAATGTGAACAGTACAACCCCTGAAGCACCCATGCTGACCAGTGGCAAAAGGATGTTCCAGCGGAACTGTTCGTTTAGCACCAATGCTTTCTCTATACCTTCGGATACTTTCCGTGCCAGTGAGCCTGCGAAATGGTTCTGAAAATAGGTGTAGGAGTGCTGAAGGGTATAAGCCAGCAAGTCACTGCGAAGCTCCGCCCGCGCGCGCTTCCACCAATCAAACGTCCAGTAATGCGGCAAGGCATGCGCCAGTTCCCCAATGAACAGAATGACAGCAATCCAGAGCGTGTAGGTCCATACGGCATCAGGAACGGGATCACCCGCAGATAAAGGCGTGAGCAAGTCGATAATCATACCAACAAACAAAAACGCAATCGGGTAACGAATGCCGTGCAGGATATCAGTCGCGAGGAAAACAACCCACATGACAGGGTTGCGCTTAACCACCCACCAAACGTAAGGCAGCAACGCGGACGGGATATCTAAATCCGGCTCGTAATTCAGAGTGTATTTGTTGGCTTTATCAAAAAGCATGTCTCAATGTCCTTTAATTCAGGCACAAAAAAGCGCCTCCGAGGAGGCGCTCTTTGTGAGACGGCTCATCTCGAATACTTATTTTTTGTGCGGAGGCAGTTTTTTCTCAACGAAATATACGTGAGCGCCCTTGTTACCTGTTTCAGGGTGAATCGCCCATGGGTCGTACTTTTTAAGCTTGAGCTTATATTCTGCACGGGTGGAGCGTTTGGCGTAGTAACGGTAGCCCGTACCCGCTTCGCTTTCCAATCTGACTTTGACGTAGGTGGCCTTTGCCATCGCTAAATCTCCTAAAAATTCCTAATTGAGAGGCGTTTATGACGGGATCGGTGAAAAAAGTCAAGCTTTTGAAACGGCTTTTTTGCCTTAATCTTTCTTATTCTGCTTTTGCTTGCGTTTATGCTTGGGCGTAGTCTTCTTTGAAGTCTTCTTCGACCCCTTGTTTTTATAGCTGTTTTTCTTGCCCTGTGGCTTGCCTGATTTGGGTTTGCCCTTACGTCCGCGCGGCTGATCATGGCGGAATGGCTTTTTCTTCGTTTTAAAGACCATGCCGGGGATTTCAGCACCATTAAGGCTATCACCGCATAGCTCCAGCACGGTTGATCCCGTAAGGCCGTCAGCTTCCTTCAAGCGTACGGTGACCTGTGCACCGAGGCGGAATACAGTCCCCGTGCGCCTTCCGATCAAGGCATGCTGTTCTTCGTCATGTACAAAAAAGTCACCTTCCATTGAACGCATCGGTACAAGGCCATCTGCGTTACTTTCATCCAGTGTGACAAACAGCCCGAAACGGGTGACACCGCTGATGCGGCCTGAAAATTCCGCCCCGACCTTTTCGCTTAAATAGGCCGCCGTGAAGCGATCGACGGCGTTTCGTTCGGCTTCCATCGATGTGCGCTCTGTCTGGCTGATATGCTGGCAAATCTCGTCTATACGTGCGATTTCCGCTTCATTCAAACCACCGGGGCCGAGCTTGTAGGCGCTGATGAGCGCGCGGTGAACCAGCAAATCCGCATATCGGCGGATGGGGGACGTGAAGTGCGCGTATTTCTGGAGGGCTAACCCGAAGTGACCGATATTTTCCGCCGCATAGACCGCCTGTGACTGTGAACGCAGGATCACGGTTGAGATCAGGTGGGAATAGGGCAGCTTCGATGCTTGCTGCAAGATGCCGTTAATCTGTGCTGAGCGCGTGACTTGCCCCTTTGGCAGGTTCAAATCAAAACTTGCCAGAAATTCGCGCACACTATCCAGCTTATCCGTACTAGGCGTGTCGTGGATGCGGTAAACACAAGGGAAGAGATCAGGCGCACGTTTCGCCTCTATGGCTTGCGCGGCGGCCACGTTAGCCAGGATCATAAATTCTTCGATCAGTTTATGCGAGTCGAGGCGTTGGCGGACTTTCACGCCTGTCATCTCATTGTTTTCATTGATGACAATTTGCTTTTCCGGCATATCGAGGTCGAGCGCACCTCTTTTTTGCCGTGCGTGATCCAATATACCAAACACTTCGTATAGAGTGTTGATAGGGCCTAGAATGGGCCCTATCGCCATTTCGTCCCCATCCTCACCTTTAGTATCATAAATATGCTGCACTTCTTCGTAAGTCAGGCGCTTGTGCGATTTCATCAATCCGCGGGTAAATTTGTGCTTCTTCAGATTGCCTTCCTTGTCGATCCACATATGCGCAACCATGCAGGCGCGTGGCTCATCGGGCCTAAGTGAGCATAAATCGTTAGAAAGGGCCTCGGGCAGCATCGGAATAACGCGGTCGGGGAAGTATGTGGAGTTGCCGCGACGCTGGGCTTCGGTGTCCAGAGCACTTCCCGGACGCACATAGTATGCAACGTCGGCAATAGCGACAATGAGGTGGTAGCCTCCACCTTCTACAGAGTCGTCTTTTTCCGCGAAAACCGCGTCATCAAAGTCACGCGCATCCGCCCCGTCAATCGTCATCAGCGGTACGTTGCGTAAATCCTCGCGGCCCTTGGTGTCGGGCACTTTCATGCCTTTTGTCTCTTTGGTAACAGCTGCCGGCCAGTCTTCATTCAGCCCTGCTTCATGAAGGGAAATGAGGCTGATCGCCTTCGGGTCGCCCTGCTTGCCGAGGACCTCAATGATGCGAACCTTCTTTAAGCGCAGGCCTTTGGAGGGCTGAACTTCGGCAAGGGCCAAGTCACCCTCGTTTGCACCATTCAGGTCGCTGGGGTGAATAGCGTAATCGTTTCTGGCTTTCTTGTCTGTGGGCACTAGAAGAGGGCCGTGCTTGTTGTATTTCACAACGCCGATGACACGGCCACGCTCGGTATCCAGCGGCTTGATGATACGGGCTTCATATACATCGTCGGATACACGTTCGAACCTCACCAGCGCGCGTTTGCCCTCGGCCATATGCGGATAATGTTTTTTATCCGGCATAATTTCAATGCGCTGGGCTTCGCCTAGTAAAGCATCATCCCAGTCGACAATTTTAGCGACAATGTCGCCGTCAACGGATATGTCTGTAACCTCAACCGTACCGACAGCGGGTAAACCTTGTGGCGCTGTGAACGCGCCCCCTGCTTGTTTGGTAATGGCGCCGTCTTTTTTAAGGGATTTCAGTATTTGTTTGAGGGCAACGCGGTTTTCTCCGCCCTTCACTTTAAAGGCACGGGCAATGTCACGTTTGGTTTGCGGCGTGGGGGAGTTGCGGATGTAATCCAGTATGTCGGATTTATCAAGGTCGGCCATCTCTAGGCGCTTTTCTTTTTAGAAGTGGATTTCTTCTTCTTTGTAGTCTTTTTCTTGGTGGTTTTTTTCTTATCGTCTTTCTTGGCGCTGTCGCCTTCCTTGGCGGCCTTGGCGGCTTCCTTCGCGGCATCGCGCTCCATCTTCTTCGCAATCAGGTCAACCGCACGGTTCATACCGATGGTCATCACGTCTTCATCTTTTGGAATAGACGCGAACTTACCGTCATGCTGAACAAATGGCCCGAATCGGCCAATTCCGGCCTTGATCATCTTACCTGTTTCGGGGTGCTCGCCAACGTCACGGGGCAGTGCCAGCAATTCGAGTGCAATCTCGAGTGTAACGTCGCCCGTTAACATGCCCTTTGGAAGACCTTGACGTTTTGGCTTCGGCACGGCCGGTTTTTTCGGCTTCTTCATGCCGGCGCGCTTTTTGCCTTCGGCTTTTGCCTTTTCTTTGGCGGCCTCATAGAGCTTCATTTGCTCTTCATACTCGCTCATGTCGGGCATGCTTTCGGGCGCAGGATCAATTTGCACATATGGTCCGTAAGGCCCGCGGCGTAGGGATACTGTACGGCCCGTACCTGGTTCTTCACCAAGGATCTTTGGCTCGTTCGCCAGCTCGGCAGTGTCGGGGTCGACCTTGTCGTCCACCATTTCCAATGGGCGTGTGAAGCGGCATTCAGGATAGTTCGAACAGCCGATAAACGCGCCGAACTTACCAAGCTTTAGGCCCAAACGCCCATCGCCATGTGATTCCTTACAGGCATTACATTTGCGGGGCTCCGGGTTGTCTTCGGATGGTTGGAAAAAGTGTGGTCCAAGCTCTTCATCCAGATGGTCGATCACATCTGTGATGGTCAGGTCTTTCGTCCCGTCAACAGCCGCTTTGAAGTCCACCCAGAAATCACGCAAAGCTTGCTGCCATTCAAGGTGGCCCGCCGCAATGGCATCTAACTCTTCCTCAAGATTGGCGGTGAATTCGTAGTCGACATATTTGGTAAAGAAATTCGTCAGGAACGTCGTCACCACACGGCCACGGTCCTTTGGTACAAAGCGGCGCTTATCCATTTCGACATAGTTGCGGTCGCGCAAAACCTGCATGGTCGATGCGTAAGTAGATGGACGGCCAATACCCATTTCTTCCAGTGCTTTGACCAGTGATGCTTCGGAATAGCGCGGTGGCGGCTGCGTAAAGTGTTGGTTAGGCGTAGTGTCCACCAGCTTTGTGTTTTCACCCTGATCCATAGGCGGTAAACGTCTGTCGCTATCGGAGGCTTTGTCGCTTTTTGCTTCGTCTTCGTCTTTTGTGCTTTCCTGATACAGGGTCAGGAAACCGTCAAAAGTCACAACCGAACCATTGGCGCGCAAAATCACATCATCTGTACCGTCCGATATATCAACCTTCATTTGGTCGAGTACAGCATTTTCCATCTGCGAAGCCATGGTACGCTTCCAGATCAACTCATACAGGCGGCGTTCCTTCTCGTCACCCATCGGTGAACCGGATTTGCCGGGGATCTTCGATAAATCTGTCGGACGGATCGCTTCGTGCGCTTCCTGCGCATTTTTAGCTTTGGACTTATACAGGCGCGGCGCATCGGGCAGGTACTTATCTCCATACTCGCCTTTAATCACATCACGTGCTTGCGCCACAGCGTCATTCGACAGGGTCGTGCCGTCAGTACGCATATAAGTAATGAAACCGGCCTCATACAAACTTTGCGCGGTACGCATGGTCTGCGAAGCACTCATGCCTAATTTACGCGAGGCATCCATCTGCAACGTGGATGTGATGAATGGTGGCGCGGGGTTGCGGCGTACCTGCTTCTTCTCGATCTTTTGAATCGACAGGGCTTTGTTCTTGATGCGGTCAACGGCACGTGTAGCATCACCCTCATTGGTGATGTCCATTTTGCCGAGCTTGTTACCCGCTAGGTGTGTCAGCTTCGCCGTAAACGGCATGCCTTCGGCCGTATGCAATTTGGCTTCGATTGACCAGTATTCTTGCGGCTTGAATATCTCGATTTCGGCTTCGCGTTCACAGATCAGACGCAGAGCAACCGACTGCACGCGTCCCGCAGACTTCGACCCCGGCAGCTTACGCCACAAAACGGGAGAGAGGTTAAAGCCCACCAAATAGTCGAGCGCGCGACGCGCAAGATAAGCATTAATTAAAGGCTGGTCGAGCGTGCGGGTGTTGTTTTCGAATGCGGCCTGAATGGCGCTTTTGGTAATCTCGTTAAACGTAACGCGCTTAACATCCTTACCCTCAAGCAATCCGTCTTCGCCAAGCAATTCCTGAATGTGCCATGCAATGGCCTCTCCCTCTCTATCCGGGTCAGGTGCCAGCCATATGGCATGGGCTTTTTTAACTGCACGTTTAATATCGTTGATGTGCTTTGCGCTGCGCTCACCCAATTCCCACTTCATTGCGAAATTTTCGTCAGGCAGAACCGAACCGTCTTTGTTTACAAGATCGCGCACATGGCCGAATGACGCCAGTACTTCATAATCGCTGCCCAAAAAGCCGCCGATTTTTTTCGCTTTGGCGGGGGACTCAACAATAACAAGGTTCGATGCACTCAAAGTTTTTATCCTTCTTGAAGCAGGCAAATGCGGCTGCCAGCCTCACGTTTAATGCGTCCTGCAAGCTCCAGTTCCAGTAATATAGTTTGCAGTACGGGAATCGTTAAATGACAGGATCGCAGCAATTCGTCAACAGTTACGGGTGTAAAAGATAAATTCGCCAGCACGTCTTCATGTGCATTTTCAGGGATATCGGCATCATTTGCGGCCTGATTACCTATGGGTACGGCAAAGTTCGGACTGGGCCTTAACGGTTCGCGCAATGTATTGCCGGAAAAACTACGAATGATCTCTAGAATATCATCTGTATTCCGGACCAGAGTGGCGCCTTCACGGATCAAATGGTTGGGGCCTTGTGCGCGCGGGTCGAGCGGGTGCCCCGGCACGGCCATTACATCGCGGCCCTGTTCGCCGGCCATGCGCGCAGTAATTAAGGAGCCCGAGCGCATTGTTGCCTCGACAACGATACAGGCTCTGGAAAGACCTGAAACAATGCGGTTTCTGCGCGGGAAACTCTGCGCGAATGGTTTTTGCCCCCACGGACTTTCGGCGAGGATCAGTCCACGCTCTTTAATTTCCTTGAACAGGTCGAGATTTTCTTCGGGGTAGACGATATCAACACCGCCTGCCACAACCGCAATCGTACCGGTTGAAAGCGCGCCTTTATGTGCGGCCGTATCAATCCCGCGGGCAAGGCCCGAAACCACAGTCTGATCCCTCGCACCAAGCTCGCCCGCCAGTTTTTCGGCAAATTTACGGCCGTTGATGGAGGCGTTGCGTGCCCCGACCATGGCGATACAGTTTTTGTTGGCAAGTGTAATGTCGCCGAAATAGGACAGCACGGGCGGCGCATCATCCGTCGCGGTCAACGCGAGCGGGTATTCAGCGCACATCGCCGTGACGATATCACCGCCATGTTTGGTTAGCTCTTCATATTCTGCTTCGATCGTTGATACAGGTGCAGCCTTCAGCGGCTTTTTTCGCCCGCCGCGTTTAGCAAGCTCGGGCAGGGCTTCTAAAGCTTTCGATGCCGAGCCATAACGTTCAACGAGACGGTAAAATGTGATCGGGCCGACATTCTCACTGCGGGCCAGACGCAGCCAGCTTAATTTCTCGGATTGGCTTAACGCCTCACTCTGTATCTGCGGCTGGCTCATCTTGTTCTTTCTGTTCTTCTTTTTTACGGGCGCCGATCTTGGATTCGGTTCCGGCCGTGAGGCGCTGGATATTCTCCTTGTGTCGCCAGATAACCAGTACGGCGATCAGGATCGTAAAAATTGTTGGTCCAATTCCATAGTAAATAAATGAAAAGAGAGGGGTAAGAACGACAGCACTCAGGGCAGCGAGGGACGAATAACGACTAAAGCCTGCAACAATCCCCCAAGTTACAGCGGCTAAAAATCCCGCCCACGGCACGGCGGTAAACAATACGCCGAACGTCGTCGCTACTCCCTTTCCGCCTTTAAAGTTTAGCCAGATTGGAAAGCAATGTCCGATGATAGCAAACAAACCTGCAGAAATAGGGAATGGATCAAAGTTTTCTCCAAAGAAATATTCTTCTGCACCAAGATACATATAAACCGCTAGCACCCCTTTTAGCAGGTCAAGCAAGAGTGTAATGGCGGCAAGAGTTTTGTTACCAGTTCGAAGCACGTTCGTAGCTCCGATGTTACCAGAGCCAATTTCACGGACGTCTTTCTTTAGAAAGAGTTTTGTCAGTATTAGTCCGAAAGGTATTGAACCAATCAAGTAACCGGGAATGCCCGCAAAAATTACAAGCATTGTTATAAGTTCAAGCATCAATCACCCACCAGCATATCGAGCACAGCCATGCGGGTTGGAATACCATTCGCGACCTGTTTCAAGATCAGGCTGCGGTCGGGGTCCTCGGTTAAGGCGTCTTCCATCTGCACGCCTCTCACCAATGGGCCGGGGTCCATAACAACGGCTTTCGGCGCATGATGGTCGAGCAGGTCGAGCGTTAGCCCGTAACGGTTATAATATTCCGCATCCGTCGAAATCAGAGCCGTGTCCATGCGTTCCTTTTGCAGGCGCAGTGTCATAACAACATCCGCTCCGCTCACGCCCTCGGCCAGATCTTCATGCGCTTCGATTTCATCAAACGGCAACTTCTTCGGCATCAATACGGCGGGTGCAACGACACGCACATTCGCGCCCATCTTGTGCAGCAGTTGCATGTTCGAGCTTGCCACGCGGCTATGTGCAATGTCACCGACGATGGTGACGTTCAAGCCTTCGAGCTTGCCGAAATGTTGCTTCATGGTCAGCGCATCCAGCAGTGCCTGTGTCGGGTGTTCGCGCCAGCTGTCGCCGCCATTGACGACCGAGCAGTTCACGCGGGAAGCCACGAATTTGGGCGCACCGAAATCGGCGTGGCGCATCACAATCGCATCGGGTTTCATAGATGAGAGCGTGTCGATCGTGTCGGTGAAATTCTCACCCTTGGTCAGGGAGCTTGTCTCGGGGTTCCAGTTCACGACATCCGCCCCCAGTCTTTTGGCCGCAATTTCGAACGATGTCAGGGTGCGGGTGGAATGTTCAAAGAACAAATGCATGATCAGCTTCGCGCCGAGCTTGCCGTGATCCCATTTCCCTTCCATCAGCGCGCGGTGATAATATGACGCGCGATCAAGATAGTGTTCGATATCGTCTTTGGATAACTCGTCAATCCCCAATAGATGTTTCATCGATAATTCCTTTTTGTTTTAGGTCTGCGATATCTTCGGGCGGTAAATCAAGTAGATTTTGAAGAATTTCGGATGTGTGCTGGCCGCATAATGGTGGCGGCAAGTCATAGGACACAGGCGTTTCGGACATTTTGAACGGGCTGCCGACAAGGTGGATGGGTTCTGCCGCCAGCGGGTGGTCCATTTCGATCTGCATCTCCCGCGCTTGCGTTTGTTCCATGGCGAACGCCTTATCCATCGTGTTCACGGGGCCGCACGGCACATTGATTTTTTCAAGCTCGTCCACCCAGTACAAAACAGGTTGCTGTGCAATTGCATCCTTGATTAAGGGCACCAGTGTATCGCGGTGCTCAACACGCGCAGAGTTGGTCTTAAAGCGCGGGTCATCAATCCATTCGTCATGATTGATGAAGCTGGCAAAGCGCTCGAACTGTGTGTCGTTGCCGACAGCCAGAATGACATATCCGTCACTGGCTTCGAAGGCCTGATACGGCACGATCGTGGCGTGTGCGTTGCCTTGACGCGGCGCCGGCTTTCCTGTGGTCAGGTAATATTGCGCGATGTTGGTCAGGCTGGCGAGCGTGCAGTCGGTCAAGGCGACATCGACATGCTGTCCGACACCATGTTCATTGCGGTAATTCAAGGCGGCCAGAATACCGATCGCGGCGTTCAGCCCCGTCATAATATCGCTCAACGCTACACCGACTTTCATCGGGTGACCTTCGGGTTCGCCTGTGCAGGCCATCAACCCCGCCATCGCTTGCGCCAGAAAATCATAGCCCGGTTCTTTGGCCAGTGGACCGTTTTGACCGAAACCTGATATGGAGCAATAAATTACATTCGGAAAATCGGCCTTCAGGTCATCGTAACCTAGGCCGTATTTATGCAAGCCGCCGACCTTGAAGTTTTCAATGACGACATCGCTTTGCGCGATCAGGTCGCGGATCAGATTCTGCCCCTCGGGTGAGGCGATGTCGATGGCGACAGATTTTTTATTACGGTTACAGGATAGGTAATATGCGCTCTCGCTTGTGTTGTTGCCGTCCTTGTCTTTTACAAAAGGCGGGCCCCAGCCGCGCGTGTCGTCGCCACGGCCCGGTCGTTCGATCTTGATAATCTCCGCGCCGAGGTCGCCCAGAATTTGCGTGCAGAAAGGCCCGGCAAGAACACGGGAGAGGTCGAGGACACGAATGTTGGCTAATGATTTTTGCATCAGAAGGAAAGATGCGGCAGACCCCAGAATTTTGCAAGCCCGATAATCACCAGTCCCGCGATGAATCCCGGCCCTGCGGGGAGAGAAAACGTAGACATCTTGGGCAGTTTACCGGTTTTGATTTTACCGTGGATCATTAAAACCCCACCATGCAGTAGGCCACACAGCGCGCCTGCGACTATCGCCAGCATGATGTCATGCATCCCCAGCCATAGTCCGCCCGCCGCCATCAGCTTTACATCGCCAAGGCCAAGCGTATCGGTTTTGTAGTGCATATTTCCAAGCAGTCGCACGAAATACAGCGTTGCTCCGCCGATAAACGCACCCAGACCAAGGCTGACGCTGTCGCCGTAATAATACATCGCGCTCAAATGGAAGAGTGCACCCAGCATGGCAAAGCACGTCACCAGAATATTCGGCAGCAACAATGTGCGCAGGTCAATGATCGCCAGTGCCGTCAAAACAGCAAGTGCGAGCGGGAGGCAGAGGATGGAAACGATGTCGAGCATGGATGAGCTTTGTTTTTTATAAAACTACCACCCGTAAAACGCTTTGCCTATAGCGGATGCTTAAAGGCGTGATGGGAAAACTGTGTGTATTATAAGTGCCTCCCCTATGCGCCGACTGTGTTTTATCCTAATCTGAAGTGATATGTTGGCGGCACCGTTTTGGAGGCTGCTGCAAAAAATAAAACAAGGCCACCGTTATTCATGCCGGATGCTCCGAAAATACTCATCGTTGAAGACAACAATTTTGTGCGCATGCAGCTCGTCAAATTTTTGAACGAGGAAGGGTACGATATTGTTGAATCAACAGATGGTAAAGATGCGCTCGAAAAGATGAATGATGAGATTGCCATCGCGATTGTCGATGTGCGAATGGAGCCAATCGACGGTTTCGAGTTTGTGCGCACATTGCGCGGAAAAGACATTGAGACCCCCGTTATGCTGGTTACGGGCGATCAGAATCCTGATCTTTTGTCCGAGGCAAATAAGTGGAATGTTTCTGCGGTCTTGATGAAACCTGTCGAGCGCGATAGACTTGTAAAAACAGTTTCTCGCACCCTGCAAGCTTTGTCGCGGGGGTCTTCCTAAATGATCAAGAATTTTATAGCAACGCATTTCAAGAACACCGGACGTTCATCTCTCATTGCAGGGATGTTTGGTTGTTTGCTTTTGGTCGGTTCGTGTGCGGATGTTGATGTTCCGGGTGCGCGGAACCTGAAGATTGCTTCTCCCTCCGTGGCGCAGGAAAAACCCGAAGCTATTAATGAAAAACCTGACAGCGTTATCTACTTGCCTCTGGGCAGTGATGTGCTGGTACCCGAAGTTATAGCGGGTGCGGCGCTGCCTGACGATCAGGTCGGCCCGTTCGAGCTGCGCTCCGAAACACTGGCTGGTGCGCTGCAATTGATTTTGGCGGATTACCAGATCCCGCTGGCGTTCGAAACCGAAGAAGGTTTGACGCGAACAATCACGGTTGCGAATTTGCGTGGCTCGCTGGGTAGTGTTGTTGAACGCGTTTGCGGTTTGGCAGATCTGTACTGTTCTTTCGAAGACGGCTTGCTGGTCGTGAAGGAGCTGCAGACATTCACTGTAACCGTACCGCCTGTTGGCGATGACAGCTTCCTGTCCTCGCTGGCTGATGGTATTGATGCGATTACGGGCGAAACGCCGATCACCGAGACAGCGACCCGTACAATTATTTACGAAGCTACCAACAGAACCGCACGTTTGGCTGAGCGGTATTTTCAACGCGTTCGTGCGAATACGGCGCTGATCATTTTCGAGATTTATATCTGGGAAGTCAGTCTGGATAGTGAAAACGCAACAGGTATCGACTGGCAGGAAATCGATGTGTTCGGCAAGTTTGCGACAGGTATCGATATCCCCGGTGGGGTTGGTGCAGGTTTTACACCGATCAGTATCGGGCTGCCGACTGTAACAGGCACGCCGTCATTTGATGGTAACGATGTTCTCGAATTTATCTCCGGTTACGGTGCGGTCAAAACCATTTCACAGCCGCAGATCACAGTTCTGTCAGGTGCCGAGGCAACCTTGCGTGCGGCGGACACACAGAACTTCGTGTCATCCTTGAGCCGTTCTGTTGACGATGGTGAGGTAACGGTATCAACCGAAACGGACTCCGTCGATACGGGTTTCACGCTGACTATTTCCAGTGTCTGGGACAACGCAACGATTTACGGTGACATTGAAATCGACCTGCAGGAGTTCCAAGGCTTTTCAAACTTTGATGCTGACGGCACGGTCTTGCAGCTTCCGAATACAACCGAGCGGGAGCTGACAACAGCTGTCAGAATTCGTCCTGGAGATTCATTGCTGATTGCCGGGCTTGTGCGTGAAAGCGATCAGTATGATACGTCAGGTCCGGGTTTTAACAGACCGCTCTTCCCGACTTCCCGCTCTGCTGTGACGAACAATACAGAGTTGGTCTTCTTGCTGAAGCCGCGTGTTATTGTCTACACCTCCGAAGGCAGTGACCAGGGGTATGCGCAAAAGACAGTTATCCGTAACCCCGCCAACATTCCTGCGCCAAGTGATGTTGGTGCGCCGGTTGTCTTTCCGACATCCACGATCCCGGCAGATGCTTTGAATCCTTCTGGGGGTTAATCCCGTAATTCCTCAAGAATCACTTTAAATAAATCTGTATTTTAATGCTGCCATGATTCGTTTTTATGGTATGCTATAATTTATGTTGGTGTATTCGCTAAGGGTTGCTGGCATGTCCTCATTTCTGAAGTTTTTCAAAACTATGCATTCGCATTTTCGAGTTTTTATAACCATCGCAGCCATGTTTTTTGTCGCGCCCATGGGCGCGCAGGCGCAGTATGCCGGTTTCGAAGATCCTGGTGCGACAGTCGCAGGCGGTGGAAGCGGCGGGATTGTTCCCGTTAACCCAACGATTGACGGCGGCGCGATCCCTATTGGCGCGACGGCACAGGTTGTTGTTCTGTTTAGAAACGAAGGCGGTCAGCCCGTTCAAACAGGAACAATCCGCTTATACCCCTCATCAACCGTATCTGCCGAAGTATCCCTGAACCAGTGTCGCGACGAAGCGCTGCCTTCGGGCGCGGAATGTGCGATCGCTTTGTCCGTTAAAGGGCTGCAGGCCGGTCCGTGGCGTCTTGAGATGTTGATGGCACACAGCGGCCGTACGCGTCTTGTGACGGCGACGGTTTCAGGTAACGTCGAAACAACGGAAGGCGGTGGAGACCGTCTGACCAGTGATGTTGAGGCGATTCCTGACGAAGTTGATTTTGAATCTCTTGATGCTGCGCAAACGCTTATCGAACCTGTGGTGCTGCGTAACATCACATCAAACGCTATCGATATTACCGATATCTACATCGATGCCAGTGAGCAATCGGGTTACTCGCTGAAAACGGATTGTGAGCGATTGGCTGCAGGCCAGTCCTGTATCGCTGTTGTCTCATGGTCGCCTAAGTTGCGTGGTCGCGCTTCGGGCGTTCTTGTCGTTAAACATACGGGCCCTGCCGCGCTTTCAAGTGTTTTGCTTAAAGGTGAATTCGAGCCTGAAGATACGGATGAAGCACAGATATTCCCACAGGCTGTACCGGGTAAAGGCTTGCTTGTGTCCTCTTTCGAAGAGGTTGATTTCGGTGATGATATCGAGACGGCATCGAGTATCACGGTCTCTTTGGTGAATGTCGGGGATGCCAGTATTATCCTTGAGGATTTGAGGATTTCCGGCTCAGACAATGGTGTTGGTTTTAAAGATAATGGCTGTTTGCCGGGCATGGTTCTCGACCCTGTGGAGGCTTGTCCGCTGACCGTTACGTGGTCGCCGACACGCGTGGGCGAAATTCTGGATGACATTCAGGTGCTGCATAACGGTGCGCGTGGCGTGCTTGTTCTCCCTGTTCGCGGTTCTGCAATCTCTACAGTCAGTCAGGATCAAAAAGCGATTGTTTTGACCGAAGGAGGGCAGGCACAGGCATCTTCTAATGATACGGCTGTAGCTGCACCAAAACCTGATCAGACCGCGCAAAATGCGGGCGTACCGCCATCACAAAATCAAGCGGCGGAGCAAAACCGTCAGCGTGTAGCCGCAACATCCAGCTTTGGCTTGCCGACAGTGAACAATGTAAGTGGTGTTCTGGATGGGTACAAAATCACCTCTTTCTCGCCGACACGGGCGATTATCAACGGTCCGGGCGGAAGCCGTCTGGTCTTCGATGATGAGGAAATTGTTCTGGGTGGCGTGCAATGGACTGTTTTAATTCAGAAAAACGGCATTGAGTTCATTCATCAAGGCCAGCGCGTACTTCTGCTATTCGACAGATCTTTATCATCTATTAACCGCGTTAATGCATCATCAGATAGTGACAGTAATTCCGGAAGATCGAGCGGAAGCAGCAGTGGCAGTAGCGGCGACACAAGCTCGGATTCTGATATTTAACTTGGCAAGCCTCCCGCAGCGGGAAGATTTAAGATGAGCGATGAAATCACAAGTAATGAAGGCATTCCCCCTGAAAATCAGGGGCAGGACGATGTCAAAGAAAAGCGCGCTATAAAGTCACGCGCCAAAAGCGGTGACGGCCGTGAACGCTATCTGGATATGGTGCAGCGTGAGAGAACGTTGCTGCTGGATCAAGGTATCGCCCGTTCCACAGAGCAATTGCTCGATATGGCGGGAGCATCTGCCCCGGCCGAAGAGGAAGAGGGTATTAAAGATCGCGCCACGGGTGACCAGCTTCGCGCAATTCTTCCTGTTCAATCTTGGCTGCCGCTGAGTATTCACCTTATTGGTCTACGTGATGCGACGCTTCGTATTGCTCCGTTGCATGACCTGAATGACCGTCAGGTTGATGCTCTCATATCCACTGCACGCCGAAGCGGTTTCCATGTCGAACGCATTGAGGTCGAAGTTTGGGACCGTAAGGAACTGATCGATACGCTGCGCTCGGTGCATGATCTCTCCGCTGACCGTTGCGAGAAAACCTTGGCTCAATGGCTGACCGATCCCGATAATGGTTTGCTGCTTAACCAGTTTCAACGCGATATGATGGCCGAAGCCTTGCAGATGCGCGCATCCGATATTCACATTGTTCAGGATAATAATCCAGAGGCTCCGAACTGGATCCAATACCGTATCGATGGTGACATGATGCCGATGCACCTGTTGCCCGCCGAAGCGATGGCACGTTTGACCACGCTTTTGAAGCGGGATGCGGGGTTGAACTTCGGGGACAGAACAACCCCGAAGGACGGCCGTTTCGGTTTTACGTGGCAAGGCCGTTCCATTGACGTTCGTGTGGCCGCGGGGCCGCAGGCACAGGACGGTGAAAAGCTGACTTTACGTCTTCTTGACCGTGCGGCATTGAAAGGCTTTGATGAGCTGTTCAGCCGCCATGAAGATGTCGGAGACCATCTGGCAAGGTTGCTCTCGCCTGAGATTAAAGGGGGCGGTGGTATGATCATGCTTTCCGGTCCGACAGGTTCGGGTAAAACGACGACGCTCTATGCCTGTGTGCAGCAAATTGACCGCCGCCGCCGTCACGTCTTGACGATTGAAGATCCGATTGAATACGAGCTACGCTACGCAACTCAGTGGCAGGTGCGCCCCGGAATGCCTGGTGGTTCATTCGCCGACCTGATCCGTGCCTCTATGCGTCACGATCCGGACTACATCATTATCGGGGAGATGCGTGATGCCGATACGGTTGAAACATCCCTTAAGGCCGCTGAATCCGGTCACACGGTGATCTCGACAATTCACGCCGACACGGCCCTCCAGACATTTGAGCGTTTGCGCTCCCTTATGCCGCCCGAACGGGAGCGGTCTTCCACATACACGCTGGCCCAGCAAGTACGTTGTATCTTGAACCAGCGTCTGGTGAGAACCCTGTGTCAGGGCTGCGCACATAAGGATGAGGTCGGTAATGTCTTGCGCGAAGATGAAATGGAAATGCTCGGTATCGAGGATAAGGAGACGAAAGTCCGCCGTCACAACTCTTCAGGCTGTGACCTGTGTAACAGGACAGGTATCTCCGGACGTACGCTTCTTCTCGATGCGCTGCTGATCACGCTAGGGCCGGCACAAAGAAACGATATCTACGAAGCGCTGATCGGTAATGTGAACAACATTCTCCATGAAGACGGGGTTATTGTGCATACCCGCCGTGAAGGGTTGCTGGACCTTGTGGTCTCCGGTCATGTCGATCCGAAAGCGGCTACATCTTACATTGAGCAATAGCCCTGAAATGTTTTCATAAGATGTTAATTTTTAAGTAGCCTTTTTCGGCTATAATTGTTGTGTAGAGGGACTTTGGGCGCAGTCTTTCATTCTCACAGTCTCTGCTCAGAGGCGCATTCATAAGAGTAAAAGAGACGATTAAAAGGGTATATTGCGATGCAGCAGTGGGTTGCAGAAATAGCGTATGACACACCTTCGGGTCCTAAAAAGACCACGGAAACCTTTTACCTGCCTTCAATTGATGATGTCCGCCACAGCGTTGTTAAAAAAGGCGGGTTTGTGCTCAACGTTCGCCCGCATGAGCGTTCACCCCTTGAAAGGTTGTTGGCCCGCTCAACATGGTGGCAGGTGCAGCTTTTACGCGGTATTCAATTCCGCTCAACGGCAACGTCACCCGGTGTTGCGCTGTGGAAGATTATTCAGGCTGAAACCAACCCTAGAAGGCAGAATATTCTAGCGCCCGCTCGTGAAGCGCTTTCCAGAGGTTTGGGTGTGATTGATGCACTGAAAGCCTTGAACATCTTCGATCACGGTACATTGGCTATTTTAGCAGGTTCCGAGCGTGCAAACCGCCTTGTTGAAGGTATTCCGCACGCTATCCATTCCATCACGCAGAAACGTAAAAATGCCCGCGCCATTATGGGGACAATGGGCTGGCTGGCTTTTGACGTGTTCTCTATCGTTTCATCCTTGTGGGCCGGTAAAGACCTCGTCTTGAAATGGTTCCGCGAAAACCCCCCGACAGACCCTGAGGAGTTGGAAAACTTTACGCAGGTTGTCGGACGCCTGGAGCTTCTGTGGGATTCCCTTATTTACTCATCAACCGCGCTTGGTGTGTTTATGGCGTGGTGTGTTTTCTCTTACTGGATTAACCGCGGTAAAAAAGACTGGCCGACGGCCCGTATGGTTCGCAGAATTCCGCTTATCGGCGGGTATTTGCGTGACCTTGCTTTTGCCGACTCTATGTCTGCTGCTGCGCGAATGCTGCGCGGACTGGTGCCGATTAACGACACGCTGGAACAATCTTCGGAAGCGTCGTCCTCGCCCGATGTGGCGCAATACTGGGATGAATCGCTCGCTGATCTGAGCAGGGGGGTCTCTTTAGGGTCGGCGCTCGACCGTGCCCCGCTGGTTCGCAGTGAGCGTTTGGAGCTCGCAGCCTTGTCCGATCTTGAACAAGTTGCTACAGTAATGGAGTCTATCGCCGAAATGCGTTCGCAAGCGGCAAAGACAAAGCACTCGATGATTGTGTGGCTCGCCTTTGCTATCACTGGTTTATTCTTGGCTGTTGCCTTCGGTAGTGCGATTTATGCGTTGACTGTTATGAATGTGAGTATGGATTCCATGATGGGCGGCTTGATGCAGGGCGCGATCTAAAAACCGAAAAGCACATAATTTAGCGTTAGGGGGGAGCAATTTGGCTCTAATTTCAAAAGATAAAGGCCTTCCTGGTAAAAAGATCCAGGAAAATACACCGGGCATATCCAGGCCGGGTCCCGGCGTCAGTGACTTTCTGGCGGGGGAGTCCAATGCCTTCGTCGGAAACCTCAAGCCGCACTTGCCGCAAGAGCTGGTTGGCGGGGTGATTCCGCACATTCCCGGAACGGAAGAAGAGGCCGTATGGAATGCGGCTTCACAAGCCTGCGCCACGGAAAAAGTGCATTATTGCTATTCGATTGATGAAGGGCGTATTTGGTATCTGGCCTGTCCTTCTTCGTCTCTGGCTTCAAACCCGGACAGTTGGTGCCCGTTGGCCTCGGCTTTGCCCGGCAATAGCGAATATTGGGACCGGGAAACTGTATATCTGTATGAACAAGAAGGTTTGGCTTCTGCTTTGCGTTGGGACCCGGAAACAGGACGTATGCAGGTGTTCTTAGGCGCATCCAGAACGATTTTGCCCCGCGTACAAAGTATGGATGCTAACTTTGTCAGTATTAATCATGAAGTGGCGGAGATTGTGCCTTGGCGCAACCGTACCCTACAGACGGAAAAACTATCACGGGCGACGGTCCGTATGCTGGTGCTTTCAGGTGTTACCGTAACGATAATCGCGGCGGTTATCCTGTTATTTTCCTACGTTTCGGTGAATATGATCCAGCGCGATCTGGCGCGCGTTCAGGAGGACTCGCAAAGAGCGTCTGAACAATTGATGTTGAACGCCTTTAACGCGATGCAGAGCGATACGATCCGCCATATGGTGCGCGTGCAGGAAATTCTGGATTTGTTAGCCAGATATGACAGCACCTTGGTGAAATACGAAATCAAGAATGGACAAGTTACGTGGGAAGCCTTGGTGCCGCCTGCTTTCGTGGAAACAGTCAGGCAAAGGTTAGGGGCGACGGTGCCTGCAGATAATGCGAAAGCAGATGACGGTAGAATTCGTGTGCAGGGCAAAAGGTGATTGATTTTATTAATTAAATAGAGTGTTAACCTCTGTAATTTAAACTAAAAATTGTATAAATTTATTATACGTGGGGTCGGGAGCAAGAAGTTGGATTTTAATAAGATAACTCAGTCGCTTAAAGAGTTTGACTGGAGATCACTCAAAAAATACACCAGCCCGAAGGCTGCGGATGATCTCAACCTGTTTTTAGAGAAATTACCGCAAAATACAGGTCAGACCATGCTGATTATTGCTGGTGTGGCGTGGGCCATGGCGGGGGCGGTCGGCCTCTTTACAACTGTCCAATTACAGGCGCTTACGGAAGTACGGGCCGAATTTCAGGATGCGCAAGCTTTGCAGCCGACAATCCCGGAAATCAAGGATGTTCCCGTTAACCGGGCTCAGGTCGACAATTTCGCGAAAAGGCTTAAGGAAATATATACGGGGCTGGAAATCAGCGTTAGCGGTTCCAATATCACCATAACAGGCAATTCAACCAGAGATTTCGGACAATTCAGAGAGGCGATCGGCCATGTGCAGAATGGCGGCTCGGGCTGGCGCGTAAATGTAGACAGGTTTTGTGTCGGGCGTGAATGTGAACGATATGAGCTTTATGCGATGCTGAAAATTAACAAGGTATCAGTGAATTAATCGGGTGATAGAGTATTGATTTAAGTGGAGGAATTTGGGATGCTGAAACTGTTAAAGGATTTTAAAAAGGATTTTTATATGACAAAACGCCGAAACGAAGCTGGGAACGTTCTTTTCCTGATTCTGATTGCAGTGGCACTCTTTGCGGCCTTGTCATACGCTGTTACGCAGTCATCCAGATCAGGTGCCGGCGGTACCGACGGTGAAAGCGCTTTGGTCAACTCCGCTACTGTTACACAATACCCCGCATCGGTCAGGACAGCGATTGTCCGCATGATTATCAATGGCACAACCATTGATCAAATGAACTTTGATCCTCCGTCACAATTTAGCTCAACCTGTGATGCTGCGCCTGCTGCCTGTGTGTTCCACACAAGTGGTGGTGGCGCGACGCGCGTAACCGCTCCCCCGGATGTTATGGCGAGCGCAACGCAGGGGCAGTGGATATTTGCTGCGAATTATCAGATTAATCAAATAGGCACATCCGGCGCGGCTGCCACCAACACGGACGTTATTGCGTTTTTGCCTGGTATCTCACAAGGCATCTGTTCACGTCTGAATGAGGAGTTAGGTATCACATTCGTCGCTGCAGATGATGGTGACTCTGATGGCATTCCCGATGCTGAAGCATCTACAATACCTGACGAAGATGACGAGAAAAATAGCGTAAGCGCTGCGGGCTTAACAATCGCGGCTGCTGGCGCGAACAACACGCTCGATGGTGTGTTTGCCGGTCAGCCTTTTGGTTGCGCAGATTTCAATGACACTAATAATGCTGCTGATGACAGCGACTTGGCTTACTATCATGTTCTGGTGGAGCGCTAAAATTTAATGCCACTCAAAAATACAGTATTATTTCGCAAGCGTACGGCCGAAAAGGGCAGTGCGCTTGTTTATATTCTGATTGCGATCGCGTTGCTCGCCGCATTGACCGTCAGTTTTATGGAGCCGTCGAGTCAGCAAACCTCGTCACAAAACACGTTTAAGGCAACGACAGCGATACAGTCGCAAATCGATAGCATTCGTTCTGCTATACAGGAGTGTGTCTTGCTGTTTCCCAATGGAGACCCGACGATTGATACACTCTCGACGGGAACTGATCCTGACGCGAATGTGCGCTACCCTATCAATCCGGATTCCGATCACTACACCGCCGCTACACCGGGTAAATCAGGTGACCGCTTGGTTCGCAATATGCGTTGCCCAGGTGATAACCCCGGTAATCCGAATGAGGCAGATCACGCGCTGATCTTTACAGGGCAAAGCGGGAAGTTCCTCGGTCCTGCTCCGGATCTTTTCGAAGACTGGCAGATTTATAACGGTACTGACGGTGTGTTTTACTGGACCGAAACCAGCAATTCCGACGCGTTCCTGACAGCGGCTTTGCAGAAGCTGGATGAGAAATATTCAGAATGTGAAGCGGATATTATCGATGCAACAGCCAGCGCTCAGGCATTGGACAGTGATAGCCCGGCAGTCGTTTCCTGCCCTCAGGGCAGTACTTGTTTCCGCATTTGGGTAGTTCAGAACGGCTCTGCTGTATTCAATGGTGATGCTGATGGTGATGAGACATTGCCTGTAGCTTCACCGCCATGTCCTTAAGGTTTTAGCGCTGTAATTTCAGTTCGCACGTGCTCGAACTCGGCTTCAATTTTTGTAACTAAATCCGTTACGTCATTTTTGGCATTCGCGTCATCTTGTAATGCGGATGCAAGGTTTCCTAATACCGGGCAGCAGGCGGAGCGGGCAGCCCCTTTTAGAGAATGCCCCAGCTCCGTAAGCTCGTCATAGTCATTCGCTTCAAAAGCATCCCTGATTTCCGCGATTTGCGGTTCGGTCATTTCGACAAACATGCCCAACATTTCAATAGTGCTTTCGTCAAACGCACCCATCTGCTCGACCATCGCCTGCTTATCTACGGCGGGCGGTAAATCATCATTAGGGATATCCTCTGCCGTGTCGTCGGCTGCATCTGCCTCCGGTGCGTCTTCGCCCAGTAACCCCCAACGGATCAACAGACGGCGAAATTGACCGAGTGATACGGGCTTGAGTAGACATTCATCAAATCCATGTTTGAGATAGGTCTCACGCTGCGCCATTTGCACATCGGCAGTCAGCACAATTACAGGGAAATGCTTGCCGCTACCTTTTTCCTCCTCACGGATTTTTTCAACCAGTTCATAGCCGTCAATCTTCGGCATATGTAAGTCGGAAATCAGGATGCCGTACTCCCCACTTTTCAGGGCTTCGAGGGCCTCCAGACCGTTCTCGACGAAATCTGCCTCTAACCCCAGCTTGTTCAATTGCAGCGTCAAGATGTTACGCACGCTTTCGGTATCTTCGGCGATCAGCATCTTGGTCGGCCCTTCAATTTCGATGCGTTCCATTTTGTTAGCCGTATCGCGTACAGCTTCGCCAAGGCCAATCCGGCTGGCTGGCTTGGTCAGGTATGTAGCACCCAGAGCTTTGAGGGAGTGGGAGAGGCCGACATCATCCCGTACCGTATACATCATTAGTCCCATATTCGGACGAATAGTCGAAGCCTCTTTGATCAGGTCCAACCCGAGCCCGTCAGGAAGCCCCTGATCAATAACAGCAACATCGAATGGTCGCCGTTTAATCAACGCCAAACCTTCCTTGAATGTCGGGCAGCTTTCCACTGTGGCGCCCATAGAACGAAGGGAGTTCACGATCTCCTTTGCGCCTTGCGGGTGGTCTTCGACAGAGATGACCGAAATCCCGTCAAGAGACGGTAGGTCAACGGTGCTGTCATCCGTGCCGACTTCGCGGGTCGGAATTTCAAACCAGAATGTCGAGCCCTTACCCTCTACGCTCTCAACTCCGATCTCTCCATCCATCAGATCAACCAGCTTTTTCGATATGGATAGCCCCAAACCCGTGCCGCCAAATTTGCGGGAGGTTGAGTTGTCCGCCTGTACGAAAGAGCCGAACAGCTTGTCGCAGACTTCCTGCGGCATGCCGATCCCTGTATCTATAACCTCAAAGCGCAAACCGATCCCGTCCTCGGGTAAACCGATATGTTGCGTTTCAGTGGAGACACGAACGGTGACGCTACCTTTATGCGTGAATTTCAACGCGTTGCCGCACAAATTCATGATGATCTGGCGCAAGCGTTTCGGATCGCCGACCACGACAAACGGTACGTCCTGTTCGATATCGTCAATCAACTCGATATCGACGCTATGCACTTTGACGGACAGTGCTTCCAGTAAGCCGCGAACCAGAAGGCGCACGGGAACCTCGAACATATCCAATTCCATCTTGTCTGCATCCATCTTTGCCAGATCCAATACATCATCGAGTATTTCCAGCAAACCGCTGGATGCGCTCTGTGCTGTCCGGATCATGTCCGCGATATGCGGCTGCGGTTTCTCGTCCGCGATTAATTCGAGGATGCCGTAGATCGTTTGCATCGGCGTGCGGATTTCATGGCTCATCGTTGCCAGAAAATTGGATTTCATTTCCGCCAGGGCATCGGCCTCGGCGACTTTTTGTTCCAGCTCTTCACGGGTGAGTTTGTCAGATGTGCTCATAGATAAAACTTGCAATGACGGGTGCGTTTATCATATCAATGAAAGCCTTGTAATAGAAGCTGTTTAACGAAATCGAGAGAATGAAATGGGTTACAAAGTAGCAGTTGTCGGTGCGACCGGAAATGTCGGCCATGAAATGTTGAAAATTTTGGATGAGCGCAACTTCCCTGCGGATGACGTGGTTGCACTTGCCTCCAGCCGTTCAGTCGGCCGCGAGGTGTCTTATGGTGATCAAGACCTTAAGGTTAAAGATCTTGCTACGTTTGACTTTAAAGGTATTGATATTGTGTTGTCTTCACCGGGCGGTAAAGTGTCTGCCGAATACTCACCCAAAGCTGCCAAAGCCGGCGCGACAGTGATCGACAACACGTCATATTGGCGTATGGACCCTGATGTCCCGTTGATTGTGCCGGAAGTAAACCCGCACGCCATTAACGAAGTGAAGAAGGGTATCATTGCTAACCCTAACTGTTCGACTATTCAAATGGTTGTAGCGCTGAAGCCTTTGCATGATGCTGCCAAAATCAAACGCGTTGTTGTGAGCACTTACCAGTCAACATCCGGCTCGGGTAAAGATGCGATGGATGAGCTGTTCAACCAGACCAAAGGTATTTACGCCAACCAGACACCGACACCGTCTGTATATCCGAAGCAGATTGCCTTTAACGCCATTCCGCAGATTGATGTCTTCATGGAAGACGGCATGACCAAGGAAGAGTGGAAGATGATGGTTGAGACAAAGAAGATCCTCGATCCTGCAATCAAGGTCTGTGCATCGTGTGTGCGTATTCCTGTTTTCGTCGGCCACGCCGAGATGATTAATGTCGAGCTTGAAGACGAGTTAAGCGCGGCCGAAGCTAAAAAGCTGTTCCGTGAAACCGAAGGCATTACGCTGGTCGATCTGGAACAAGAAGACCTCGAATTCGTAACACCTGCCGAAATCGCAGGCGAGGACGATGTCTATGTCAGCCGCGTACGCGAAGACATTACTGTCGAAAACGGCCTGAACTTCTGGTGCGTATCCGACAACTTGCGTAAAGGGGCGGCATTAAACACAGTCCAGATTGCCGAGTTGCTGGTGAATAAAGAAGCCAAGGCAGCGGCCTAAATGAGTTTCGAGCGCACGAAAGCTGGCTTTTGTGCGCTCTTTCTTCTGGCCGGTTGCGGTCAAACTTCCTTAAATGATAGACGGTTAACCGATCGTGAGTGGAACGATATACACAGCCTCGGCTGGAGTATGTATCAAGCTCAGTCAAAACGGGATTCATCATCCAAATGCGATAAAGTCAAAGTCGTGGGTTCACCCGGCTATTACACCTGCGGCGGTGATCAGAAACTGGAACCGTATTACGGTCACTTGTTTGATTATTAGTCGCGAAGAAGGTCGATACCCATCGCCAGCATCATCTTGTCGAACGCACCGAACAGCCCGCCATGCGGTCTGAGCTTGTCGATTTCAATATCGTGAGCATTCATCTCGAGCTGTGATGCTCGCGCGGCTTCCGCACGGATGGCATCCATATCCAGGCCATCAGTCGCGGCAATGCGCATTTTTTCGATCAAGGCTTCTTCACTCGGGTCTAAAACCCCATCTTTGAAAGCCATTAAACGGGCGAAATATGGAAGCTGACCACGGTATTTCGGGTCGTTGATATATTTGACCAGATCATCGATATTCTGTTTTTCGTCCAGATCGGATTCGAGCGTTTCGCGTTGCTCATCCGACAACGGCAAGCGGTTCATCAGTGCGGCCATGTAAGCACGCTCTTCATCACATACAACCCCATCGGCATGTGCCATCGCAATCAATGCGCGAAGCATGTAGAATTTGCTGGTGCTGACCAAATCTTTATCGAAGTTTTCCTGAGCCATGAATGTGTCCTATCCCCTTGTTTTGCCGTCAAAATTGAAAAAACAGCCTAATACATCATATTATTATAGCATAAGGATTATTTTGGTGGATGTAGAGCCTAAAAAACACGATAAGCGTAACTTTTAACGTCCAAAAGCCGAATAAGACCGTAGAAAGAGGGAGTTTGGATATTATGAGCAGACCTGAAATCAATAGACGTAAATTTTTGCTCGGTGCCGTGTCTTTAGGTGCACTGGCTGCCGCAGCCCCCATTACTAACAAAGCAAAGGCATTTGAAATGTTTGGATTTGGCAAGGATAAGGAACCGAAAGCCCCTCACGGCAAAGCGGAAAGCTTTCCGTTTGAGTTGACGGATGAAGAATGGCGCGAGCGCCTCACCCCGGAGCAATACAAGGTTTTGCGCAGCGAGGGTACGGAACGCTCATGTTCATCACCTCTGATCGATGTAGAAGGACCGGGCAAATTCTATTGCGCAGGTTGCGGGCATTTATTGTTCTCGACGGGTAGCAAGTTTTACAGCGATAGCGGCTGGCCCAGCTTTTACGAGCCGCATGACGAATATTCGGTCGGGACATCAACCGATTATAAAATTGGTTACGCCCGTACGGAGGTGCATTGCGCCAACTGCGGTGGCCACCTTGGACACATCTTCCCCGATGGCCCCCCGCCGACAGGGTTACGCTATTGCATAAACGGTGTCGCGCTGGAATATGTTCAGGACGAAAAAACCGAATAAAAATAAGGTTTTTGCCGCTTTTATTTGCCATTAAATGATTGAAAATCTGATGTGAGCGCTTATTATTACACGCAAGTTTTAAGCGTAACGGAAAGATTTGAAACATGTCGCAAGGCGCTTCGGAAAATAAAGAAAGACCGCTTTCTCCCCACCTGCTTGTATATAAGCCTCAACTGACATCAATGTTGTCCATTTTACATCGTGCGACGGGTGTCGCGTTGATTGTCGGAACCTTGATGGTCGCATGGTGGCTGGTTGCTGCTGCTATTGGCGAAGACGCCTATAACGGCGCGCGTGACTTCGCGAACTCTCCGTTAGGGACATTGATGATATTCGGCTGGTCTGTGGCGTTGTTTTATCACCTCAGCAACGGTATCCGCCACCTGTTCTGGGACCTCGGCTATTTGTTCAAAATCGAAAACGCATATAAGGCGGGTTACTTTGTCTTGTTCATGACGGTCTTGCTGACTGGTATTACATGGTTTGCCGCATTCAGTCAGGCGGAGGATGCCGTGCCTGTATCTACGCAAGAAAGTGTAGAGTCTTGTGAAAAACTCTGTGCCAGCTATTCAGATACGGCTAAGGATTTCAGAGGTGAGAGAACCTGTGTTGAGCTCTGTACCGAAGAGGGTCCTTGCTCATTGCCGCATGTGGCTTGTACTGAAGTTCCTGAAATGAAGGGTGATAAAGAATGAAATTGAAATGGGATAATGAAGGTATGAAGTCGCCGCTGGCGCGTGCCAGAGGTTTGGGCTCTGCTCACGAAGGTGCTGACCACTGGATGAAACAGCGCATCACTGCGATTGCAAACATTCCGCTTGTTATCTGGTTCGTGTTTTCTGTCGTTTCCATTCGCGGTGCGAGCCACGCAGAATTTACTGAATGGCTGGCGCATCCTGTAAACGCTATTTTGGCAATCTTGCTGATTATCTCGACTTTCTACCATGCTGTGCTGGGTTCACAGGTCGTTGTCGAAGACTATATTCATAGTGAGTGGTTCAAGGTCGTAAAGTTGATCGGTACGAAGCTGTTCTTCTTCGCATTGGCCGTGGCCTGTATTTTTTCAATTCTCAAAATCGCTCTGTAAGAGAGGCATAACAAATGGCTGATAAAGTCACCGAAAGTTACGAAATTGTAGATCACGAATATGACGTTGTCGTCGTCGGAGCAGGGGGCGCAGGCTTGCGCGCGGGCTTCGGTTGCGCCGAGAAGGGCTTGCAGACGGCGATCATCTCCAAAGTATTTCCGACACGCTCACACACGGTGGCGGCGCAGGGCGGTATCTCCGCGGCACTCGGGAACATGGGCGAAGATGACTGGCGCTTCCACATGTACGACACGGTCAAGGGTTCAGACTGGCTCGGCGATCAGGACGCGATTGAATATATGTGTCGTGAAGCTATTCCCGCGATTATTGAACTGGAGCACTACGGTGTCCCGTTTTCCCGTACGGCCGCGGGTAAGATTTACCAACGCGCCTTTGGCGGTATGACAACGAATTTCGGTAAGGGCACGGCGCAGCGTACATGCGCGGCGGCTGACCGTACCGGGCACGCGATTTTGCACACGCTGTATACGCAAGCCCTGAAAAACAAGGCTGAATTCTTCATCGAATATTTCGCGATGGATCTGATCATGAGTGATGATGGTCAGTGTCTCGGTGTCATGGCTTGGAATCTGGATGACGGTAAAATCCACCGTTTCCGCGCTCACCAAACCATTCTCGCCACGGGCGGTTATGGTCGTGCTTACTTCTCTTGTACCTCTGCCCACACCTGTACGGGCGATGGTAACGGTATGGTCGCGCGTGCGGGCATTCCGCTGCAGGATATGGAGTTCACACAATTCCACCCGACAGGTATCTTCGGCGCAGGCTGCTTGATTACCGAAGGCGTACGTGGGGAGGGCGGTTACCTGACCAACTCCGAAGGTGAACGCTTCATGGAGCGCTATGCGCCATCGGCTAAGGATCTTGCGTCCCGTGACGTTGTGTCCCGCTCAATGACAATTGAAATTCGCGAAGGCCGCGGTGTAGGTGAAGGGCAGGATCACATCCACCTGAACCTGATGCACCTCGAGCCGGAAGTTATTCATTCCCGCCTACCGGGTATCGCTGAATCCGCCCGCATCTTTGCCGGAGTTGATGTTGAAAAAGAACCGATCCCTGTATTGCCGACCGTTCACTACAATATGGGTGGCGTGCCGACCAACTATAAATGTGAAGTGCTGAACCCGACCAAGAAAGACCCGAACGCAGTTGTGCCGGGCTTGATGGCAATTGGTGAGGCCGCTTGTGTATCCGTTCACGGTGCGAACCGTCTTGGCTCTAACTCATTGCTTGATCTGGTTGTCTTTGGCCGCGCCGCGGCTATCCGTGCGGCTGAAACAGTTCAGCCCGGTTCGTCACACCGCCCGTTTGATGGTGATGATGGCACCAAGGCACTTACGCGCCTTGATCATTTCCGCCATGCCAAAGGCTCAACACGTACGTCCGAGCTGCGCCTCGATATGCAGAAAACCATGCAGGATCACGCCGCCGTGTTCCGTACAGGCGATGTTTTGAAGGAAGGTGTCGAGAAAATTGACAAAGTCTACCAAGGCAAAATGGACCTGAAAGTCAGCGACCGTTCCATGATCTTCAATACTGATTTGGTTGAAACGCTGGAGCTGGATAACCTGCTGACACAGGCTGTGGCTTCTATGCACTCCGCATCCAACCGCGAAGAATCCCGTGGCGCGCATGCGCGTGAGGACTTCCCTGATCGTAACGATGACAAGTGGATGAAACACACCGTCATCTGGGTTGAGGAAAACGGTGAAACCAAAATCGATTACCGTCCTGTGGTCATGAATACACTGACCAACGAGGTCGAGCCATTCCCGCCAAAGGCCCGTGTTTACTAAAAAGCTTGCTTTTATATGTAAATAGACGTAGTCTCTCCACCAATTTTACACTGAGAGGCTAGAACGGTGGTTGCTTTTACACGAAAAGAAGAGTTTAGACGCGCACATGGTCTTGACGGCGATCCTGTCATTGACGGTATTGATGCGATCTTTGCGCAAGCGGAAGCGCTGACTGATCCTAATGAACGGGCAATTCACGCAATTCGTGCCATGCGCTTGTGCACACATTCAAACAGAACTGAAATTGATAACAGACGCCTGCAAAAGGACGCGACGACTGATCTTCTGACCGGTTTGAAAAACCGCCGCGGCATGATGGAAATCATGGAAAGAGCGATCGAAGATATGCGCCGCCACCCCTCAAAGGCAATGGTTGTTGCGCTGGTTGACCTTGATGGTTTTAAGGCCGTGAATGACAGCTGCGGTCACCATGCCGGCGATGATGCATTGGTCAAAGTCGGTGAGAGGCTGGAAAGCGTGTTCAGAAAATCCGATATTATCTGTCGAGCAGGCGGCGACGAAATGGTCGTGCTCCTGCCTCTAGAGCCGGGCGAAGGCATCAGTAAGGCGATGGTAAAGCATAAGGCGCGTAAATCGCTCGAAGGCCTTGTATATTGGAATGATGAAAATCAACCATTCCCTGTGGGCGCAAGTATCGGCATGTCGTTTATTGATGGCCGGGTGCTTACGGACGACCCGGCGGAGGAAATCGCTAAAAAAGCGATAGAAGACGCGGATCAGGCTATGTACGCGGATAAATGGTACGAAGGCCACGAAGATAATCTTGAAGGCGGACGCGCCGATATGCGCCACCCCAAGAATATCCGCTTGCAAAAAGCCCGTCAGCTCGCGATCGAGACTGGACCCGACACAACCTTCATCAATAACTGATTTTCCTTATAAAACAGCGTTATTGCTCTTCACATTCGTGGCGTAACCGACTATTTTAAAAGCAATTAAAAGAGTTGGAGATTATGGCCGAATTCGCACTTCCACAAAATTCCAAGGTTCAAAAGGGTAAAGCAATCGACGCAGCCAATGGCGCGAAGCGTAAAAAGACCTTCAAGGTCTACCGCTGGGACCCCGATGATGATCAAAACCCGCGTATGGATGAGTACACAATCGACCTCGATAAATGCGGGCCGATGGTTCTCGATGCATTGCTGCATATCAAAAACGATGTTGATCAGACCCTGACACTGCGCCGTTCTTGCCGCGAAGGTATTTGCGGATCCTGCGCGATGAATATTGGTGATGGCAAGGGCACGAATACACTGGCGTGTACGCAGGCGATTGATGAATTCAAAGGCGATATTT
Source organism: Alphaproteobacteria bacterium (assembly GCA_030432025.1). GTDB lineage: Bacteria > Pseudomonadota > Alphaproteobacteria > Micavibrionales > Micavibrionaceae > TMED27. The sequence continues at coordinate 45,471 of JAUIIA010000005.1, read as the reverse complement.
CAGTCCGCCCGTTACCGCATATGCCGGTGGTTAAGGACCTTGTGCCTGACTTGAACCATGTTTATGCGCAATACACGTCCATCGAACCTTGGCTGAAGACCGACTCCCCTGCACCAAACCGCGAGCGTTTGCAGACGGAGGAGGACTCAACCATCCTGAACGGTGCGGACGGTAACGGCCCTGCTGCCTGTATCCTGTGTTTCTGCTGTTCTACGTCCTGTCCGTCATATTGGTGGAATGGTGACCGCTTCCTTGGTCCTGCGATCCTGCTGCAAGCATACCGCTGGATTGCCGACAGCCGTGACGAAGCCACAGGCGAGCGTCTCGATCAACTTGAGGACCCATTCCGACTATATCGTTGTCACACAATTATGAACTGTACCAATACGTGCCCGAAGGGTTTGAATCCTGCGAAAGCGATTGCGGAAATCAAAAAATTGATGGCTGTCAGACGCTAAAACAGCGTCCTAATTATCAAGAAACATGACATTCGTAGTACAATTGGCACTGAACATCTGAATAACGCCGCTGTTCAGGGACAGTATCTGGCGGCAATTTGAAACCCCTTCCATAGGAACTTCCTCAACCCCGCCTGTGTCGGTTGGTATAGGCATCATGGCGTATTCAGTATTGGTTGTTTTTACGAATGCTTTCTTACCGCCTGAATCGATCTTAATCTCTTCAATCTCGACAACGGTCTCATAGCCTTCGATTTTCTTTGTACCTTCATCCACCTGATCCATAAATTCCGCCTTGCTCAGGGAAATTACCGCTTTTTGCGGCGGCATACCGGGGATGTGATATTTAATTGAACTCTTAAAACGCGCTTTGTCCTCTATGTGCTTATCCAGATAGTCTTTGATCTTGGATGAAGAGAGGCCACCGCTGTTATCCGTGGTGATATGCGTCGTATCGGTGATGAAATTGGAGACATTGGTTTCTGTAAGACGGTTTATTAGGCTGTCGGCCCAGACAGGCTTGGACAACAATATGATGGCGCTCACCAACATAAATGCAAAAAACAGAGCTTTATCAATGTGATAAACTTGAACCGACACGCAGAACTTCCTGAAAAACCGCTACAAATCCCTATTCTTTAATTATCCCGTAAAAAGCTAAACGGAACCCTAACGTAATCACATTTTTTAGCAAAAAATGGCTTTTTATGTCTCTATATCGAGACCAATATCCAGCGCCTTCACACTGTGGGTCAACGCGCCGACGGAAATGTAATCAACACCTGTTTCCGAGATCTTTCTAACGGTTTCCAATGTTACGCCGCCACTGGCCTCGGTCACAATCTGTCCTTTGGCGATTTCGACGGCTTTGGCAAGCTCATCCAGCTCGAAATTATCCAGCATGACGATATCCGCCTTACCGTTTTCCAACACATCAACCAGCTGCGCCATCGTATCGACTTCAATCTCGATTTTCTTGGTGTGTCCCGCCAGCAGGTGCGCCTGATCAAGCGCTTCTTTAATGCCGCCGGCCACCGCGATGTGGTTATCTTTGATCAGGATGGCATCATCCAGCCCGAAACGGTGGTTCGCACCGCCGCCCATTTCAACCGCATATTTCTGGAACAGGCGAAGCCCCGGCAGGGTTTTGCGCGTATCGCAAATTTCCGTACCCGTATCCTTGACCTGTTCGACATATTTAGCCGTAATGCTTGCAATTCCGCTCATATGCGACAGGAAGTTCAAAGCCACGCGCTCTGCCGTTAGCAAGGAACGGGCCGGGCCGATAATTTCGGCAATTACATCACCTTTTTTGATTTCTGCACCGTCTTCGCTCATGACCGTCATATCGAATTCAATGTCCGTCAGGGAGAAGGTCGAAAGCGCAACGATCAAACCCGCCAGCACGCCGTCTTCACGTGAACGCAAAACAGCTTTGGCGGGCTGTCCTGCCGGGATCAACACATTCGATGTGATATCAAATCCGTGGCCCAAATCTTCTTTAAGGGCGGCTTTGACGGCGTCTTCGATGATGATGGGGGATAACATAATCGTTCCTACATGTCGTTATACATGGTTTCGAGGTCTTCACTACGGCGAAGCGTCAATCGTGTCATACAGCTTGAAATCAACAAAGGCTGTATCGTGCCGCCCTCACTCAAAAGTGTTTCTGACCGGCATGCCGTGTCGCGGTATTCAACCCAAGCCCTTTGGCTTTCACGCAAAGCTTCTTCATTTCCGCTGACCTCGGTGTCTTGATCATAGCCTTTGGTTAAGGCGATGGCGGCTTGGTAGTGCGTATTTAATTCCGCGTCGGCAGCTTCAAATTCCTGCAGGGCACATATATTCATGTCCGTCTGGGTCATTGCGTTCTCGCAATCTAACTCTTGTGCGAGAGCAGGAATAGTGGAAAAAGTCAGCAGCAACAACGTCAGGATGAGGCGCATAATCAGCTCAGCTCCAGCATTTTATCGACCGCCTTTTTCGCACGGGCCGCGATTTCAGGGTCGACGTGAATTTCCGGCTCTTCCGTTTGCAATGCTTTCAGGATTTTCGGCAGGGAAATCCGTTTCATATGCGGACACATCTGGCATGTCCCCATCAGCTTCACTTCAGGGTTCTGGGCCGCAATGTTACCGCTCATGGAACATTCGGTCAGTAGGATCGCCTTTGGCGGCTGGTTCTGCTTAATGTAATCGTCAATCTGGGATGTCGAGCCCGCAAAGTCGGCCTCAGCCATAACATCCGGCGGGCATTCAGGGTGCGCCAGCACTTGGACGTCAGGCCCGTGCTGTTCACGCATGCGGCGGACATCTTCAACAGTAAAGCGTTCATGCACCATGCAAGATCCTTCCCAGAACAGGACATTCACATCGCTTTCATTCGCGACATTCTGCGCCAGATACTGGTCAGGGGTCATAATCACAGTGTCATGCCCTTGCGCGCCGAGCGCATTCACGATCTTGAGCGCGTTGGAGGATGTGCAGCATACATCGCTTTCCGCTTTTACTTCCGCTGATGTGTTCACGTATGTAACAACCGGCACGCCTGGGTGCTCGGCTTTCAGCTTGCGAATATCTTCGGCTGAAATGGATTCCGCGAGTGAGCATCCCGCATCCATATCGGGGATGATCACTTTTTTCTCGGGGCACAGAATTTTGGACGTTTCCGCCATAAAGTGCACACCGCATTGGATGATGATGTCGGCATCCGTCTCGGCTGCGACCTGCGCGAGCTTCAATGAGTCGCCTGTAATGTCACCCACACCATAGAAAATGTCGGGTGTCATATAGTTATGCGCGAGGATCACCGCATTCTTTTCTTTTTTCAGGCGGTTAATCTCGTAGATATAAGGCGCAAGCGTCTTCCAGTGCTGCTCCTTATACTGCCCGTTCAGCTTTTCGAAAATCGGTGCCGTCGCTTTCGCGACCTCATCGGTGTATTCCAGTTTCTGCATTTGCATGAATTCGTTCTTTAAATGTTCACCATGATTGCTATAACAAAAGATATAGCGTCCCAAACCAGCGTCAAGGTAAGCCCAAAGTAAGTAATGCCTGATCTTTTTGCAACGAATACCGACCAATCAGAGGAAAATCAAGTGCGTCCTCTTGCCGACCGTTTGCGGCCAAGAGAGCTTGATGATGTTGTCGGCCAGGATCATCTGGTCGGAGAGGGTGGAAGCCTTCGCCGCATGATCGATAGCGGCAAGATGCAATCCATTGTTTTCTGGGGCCCTCCGGGGTGTGGTAAAACCACGCTGGCCCGTATTCTGGCCAATCATACTGACCTGCATTACGAACAGATATCGGCTATTTTCTCCGGCGTTGCAGATTTACGCAAAGTCTTCGATGCGGCCCGTATTCGTAAAATGAACGGTAAAGGCACGATGCTGTTCGTCGACGAAATCCACCGCTTTAATAAATCCCAGCAAGATGCATTCCTGCCCGTTATGGAAGACGGCACCATTGTGCTGGTGGGGGCCACCACCGAAAATCCATCATTCGAGCTGAATGCCGCCTTGCTCTCCCGCGCCCAAGTGCTGGTGCTCAAACGCCTGGATGAGGATGCGCTGGAACAACTGCTGCAAAAGGCGGAAGCCGAAAAACCCCTTCCGCTGACCGATAAAGCCCGTAGCCTGCTCAAAACCATGGCTGACGGGGACGGGCGCTATGCCCTCTCGGTTGCCGAACAAGTGCTCGCACAAAATGAGGAACTGGACGAAGAGGGGCTGCTGAATATCGTTCAGCGCCGTGCACCGCTATACGATAAGGGGGATGAGGCCCATTACAATCTTATCTCGGCCTTCCATAAATCATTGCGGGCATCAGATGCCGATGCGGCATTGTACTGGATGGCGCGTATGCTGGCGGGCGGGGAAGATCCTGCTTACATCCTGCGTCGCATGCTGTGTGTCGCGAGTGAGGATATCTCTAACGCCGATCCGCAAGCGCTCGTGGTGGCGAATAATGCATGGACGGCCTATGAACGTCTGGGTATGCCCGAATGTGAATTGGCGATGGCGCAGGCCTGTACATATCTGGCCACAGCGCCGAAGTCCAATGCCAGCTATATGGCTTTAAAGGCCGCTAAACGCGCAGCACAGGAGACGGGCTCCTTAATGCCGCCTAAACATGCTGTAAACGCCCCGACGAAGCTAATGAAGGCCGAAGGCTATAGTGACGGCTACATTTACGACCATGATACAGAGGAAGGCTTTTCAGGCTTAAGTTATTTTCCAGATGACATGGAGCGTATTATTTTCTATAACCCTGTTGAGCGTGGTTTCGAACGTGATATTCGAAAGCGCCTAGAGTATTGGAAGAAACTTAGAAAACAGGGATAGTTTGCGTGAACGATCCAAAGAACACAGCTAAAGCTCGCTTTGATGCTGGGCAAGCAACGCGCAAAGTTCTGGAGGACGGTGCCCGCGGTAAGGGCCTATTACGCCGCGTATCTGACACAAACCTATTATGCACTGTCCCACTTGCTGATGATCGAGGCACGGGAAAGTGCCGGACTTGCCGCAGAGTTTCAGGACATTCTGGAGGCAGGCATTAATCCTGACGATTTCACCTGTGACATTTTCGAGGAAATCAAAAAGCTAGCGCGTGAATATTACCCCGAGGATGCGCAGGCGGCACAGGACTTTGAGGCTGACGCTGAGGGGGCGGATGAGGAGTTCACCGAGCTGGGCTTGTTGTCGCGTCATGATCTGCCGACGGAGGATATCGATATTAACTGGATCGGCTGTGTCCCCGATACATTGTTTCAGGCCTTTGGTCTCTATGAAGACGGGCACTTTATGAGCACTAATCCAGATGCGGAGACGCCGCATATCTTTGAGTTGGACAATCAGGAGTTCACGCTGAAAATGCTGGAAGATCAAAGCACTATTGCGGAATATTTTCAGGAAACTTTCAAACCCATTGTACAGGCGATGCATGAAGAGCTGTGCGCGCGAACAGGTCTGGATCCTTCCTTGCCTTTCCATGTCTTCTCTGAGTTGATAAAACAAGCCAAAGAGAACGGTGAGGATATTACAGGATCGTTGCGTTCTACGCGGACCTTGTCCTGGTTTGATGTGCATATTCACGGCGCGATTTCGACCGCGACGACATATACTATGACGGCCGAGCGTGGGTTTGCTGAGGCTGAAGGGGCGGCGCCCGTCGCACATTAAATAGCGCAAAAACATCGTTTTTGAAATAATTTACGGAACGTATCGAATTTGTAAGGTGTGCCGCTCTGGTGCACGTGTTTAAGGGCCGACGGGTTTCTTCTTTAGACGTTTTTCGGAGTAAATCAGGAACAATCCGCTCGCCACAATTATGGCCGCACCAAGCAGCATGTAAAGATCCGGCACATCACCAAAAATGATAAAGCCAAAGATCAGCGCCCATATCATTTCCGTATACAGGAATGGCGAAACAGCCGCCGCGGGGGCTACCCTGAAAGCCATCGATACAAATAGAACCCCACACGACAATAAAAATGCCGTGATCACGACAACCAGTAAATGTTGTGGGCCGGGCATGACAAAGTCTTCTATCATCATCGGTCCAACGATAAACAGGGCGCCTGCAACAGGCCAGAAGCCGAGGGAGAATATGCTTTCATGTTCGAGTGAACGGGACAGAGTAAACATCAGGGCGATCAAAACACCACCGAGAATGGGCCAAATCAACATCGGGTCAAAAGCCTTGGTCCCCGGTTGCAGGGCGATCAAAACGCCTACAAACCCGATAGCAATAGCGGCCCAATGACGCGGGAATACGGTCTGCTTGTATATTAAAATACCGAACAGTGCGGCATAAAAAGGCTTCGCAAAAACGAACGTATATACAACGGCTATCGGCAGTTCGGAAACGGAATAGACCAATATCAATGCGATGGCGACATTGAGCAGCGTTCTTATGATATGGATAGGGATATTATGGATTTTCTTTAAGGCCTGCTTTCCGCCTAGCAAAGGCAGGGCCGCAAGCATAATCATACAGGCTGTCAGGTGATCCATGAAAATGACCTGATACACGGAAAACTGCGTTGTCAGCCACTTTGCTCCGATATCGGCAAACGCAAATGCCGTATATCCCAAAAAAGCGAAGAGCATGCCTTTTTGTACAGCGGTCAATGATGTAAGCTGCGTTTTTTGAATCATAGCCGTTAAGGTTTAGGGAGAAAATGCAGTGAATGCAATAATTGCTGTTGCGCTCGGAGGGGCATTCGGAGCGGTTTGCCGGCATGGCGTGAATATAGGCGCTGTGAAACTGCTCGGACACGGTTTTCCTTATGGAACATTAGCTGTGAATATTATCGGCTCTTTCCTTATCGGACTTGTTATTGCGTGCATGGCGCAGAGCTGGCAGGCATCCGAAACTCTCAAGTTTTTTATCGTGACAGGGTTTCTGGGCGCGTTTACAACCTTCTCCACCTTTTCACTGGATGCTGTGACCCTGTGGGAACGTAAAGAATATATCCAGACCGCACTGTATATGGGTGGGTCAGTAATGGTTTCGATAGCGGCTCTAATGCTGGCTATGATTATTGTAAGGACTTTAGCTGCATGAGTGTTCAACATATCACCGTAAAAGAAGATGATGACGGGCAACGTCTTGATCGCTGGTTGAAAAAAGCCGTACCTGACTTGCCGTTCGGGTTATCACAAAAGCTGATCCGCAAAGGGCAGATCCGCGTTGATGGTAAACGTGCGAAGGCTGATACCCGTCTTGTTATGGGGCAGGAAGTACGCATTCCGCCGATCGAACAAAAGTCGGATGAAAAGGGAAAACGCAAGCTGACCGACAAAGACCGCGCCTTTATGAAGTCGTTGGTCATCTATCAGGATGAAAACATCATCGCGCTGAACAAGCCGCATGGGCTGGCGACGCAGGGCGGCAGCAAGACCAAGGTTCATATCGACGGTATGCTGGATGCATTGGCCGATAAAAAGGGCGTTCGTCCGCGGCTGGTACACAGGCTGGATAAAGATACGAGCGGCGTCCTTTTGCTCGCGCGCTCTGCCAAAATCGCGAAAAAGCTCGGTGAATTGTTCAAGGGGCGCGACATCAAGAAAATTTACTGGGCGATTGTCTCGCCTGCGCCCGAAGCCATGGACGGCACGATCAAAGCGCCCCTGACTAAGGCAGGTGGTAAAAACAAGGAACGCATGAAGGTTGATGAGGAAGAAGGCAAAATGGCGCTGACCGATTTTGTCGTTATTGATCAGGCCTTAACGAGCGCGGCTTTTGTTGCATTTTGGCCGAAAACTGGCCGTACTCACCAAATTCGTGTGCATGCCGAACTTATCGGTTGCCCGATTGTCGGCGATCCGAAATACAGTCGCTTGCCCGAGCAGGAAGAAACTCACGAAGCTCGCCGCAAGGCCGAAGCGGACTTGAAGCCGCTGAACCTTGCCGATAGGCTGCACCTGCATGCGCGCAGGCTGGTTTTGCCGAACCCCGGTGGGCAAGGGACGCTGGATATAACAGCCCCCCTGCCGCCCGAGCTGGTGAATAGCTGGAAAGCTCTCGGCTTTGCGACAAATTTAAAACAAGATCCTTTTGAAACATAAGACGAAAATTATGACCGACGAAACAGCAGATAACACCGAAACACCGAAGGAAAAGAAGGGGCGATTGTCCAAATGGTTCTGGCGATTGGTCAAAATCACGATCTTTTTTGGCGTTCTCTTGTTCATTGTTCTGACCGTACTTTCCCGTCTTGGCGGCAACAGTGAGCTTTTGAAAGGCGCGATAGAAGACGTGCTGACCGAGAATACACCCTACGAAGCCTCGATCGGGCGGCTGACCGCGCTGCATTTCTTTCCCAACGTCATCATGGATGCGCAGAATGTTTACCTTCATGAGGTCATAGAAAAAGAGGAACCTGCTGAAGGAGAGGATGCCGCAGAAAGCAATGCCGAATTGCAACAGGAATCGCCTTATGCCCTGCCGGAGGGCAGGGTCGTTATTCGTGCCGCCGATGTGAAATTCGTCATGGGTTTTTGGGATGCTTTGTTTAATCCCGGTCGTTTAAAAGACCTGCAAATCAGGGAAGTATACGCGGAGCCCGGAACCTTGCTGGACAAGGCCGTATCGGTCGACAGTCTTTTGATCGATGAATATGAGGATGGTAAATTCGCGCTCGATCTGGTCGGGAAAATCGGTGAGGCCCCTTTGGGGGTGGCTATGGATCTGGAGACGAAGGGCGAAGGCTTTGACCGCATCTTCATCCTGCCCGATGAGCGTAGCCTGCGCGTCAAACTCGGCCATCTGAAGATGGACGCGACATTCGTAGATGCGTTTGGCGACAGATTCCAGATAGAAAATATTAATCTCAGCAATAAAGACACCGAAGTTCTTCGCGGCAACCTCACCTTTAACCCTTCCGGTGATAAGCAGATGGACATTAGCGGCCAGTTACGTCTGGAGCCGAACAAAACCCATCTCGATCCTGATATTGAATTGGATTGGGGTGAGAAACCACTATCCATAACCGGTTCCATAAGTGGTGATCAGCTCGAAATCAGGGACTTCGATTCCAAAGCTCCTTTCATGAAAGCGATTGATGAACTTGGCTATATTTTTGGCAGCGGCAAGAAAAGCGCAGGCGTTGATCTTTCTCCGGTGCAACTTGATCTCGATCTGGATTTTGAATCCGTTAAATCAGGCAAGCTTGTGCTTGGCTCCGTGTCTTCCAAGGCCACTCTGGAGGCATCGAAGCTCGTTATCGGCCCGCTCTCGGGCAAGGTGTTTCAAGGGGACCTCAGCGGTGAAATCACACTGGCTGCGGATAAATCTCCTGCGACGCTGAAAAACAAAATCGTGATCAAAGGTCTGGATTACGGCTTTGTCCAAAAACAGTTCAAGCAAAATGCCGAGATAGAAGGGAAAGCCGATTTAGGTGTTACGCTGGAATCGTCAGGGCAGTCTATGAGTGCTCTGGTCGATGGTCTTTCGGGGCGCGTCGACTTTATCGGCGGTAATGCGAAAATGCGCTCGGGTCTTCTGGATTTCTGGGGCGGCGGTCTGCTGAATGCCCTCATGCCCAAACTGGGAGAGGAAGAAGAACTGAACGTGAATTGTGTCGTTGTGAACATGGATGTGAAAAACCTCAAAGGGCAGAGCGATGCGGTCTTTGTTGACACCGGACGCGTCACATTAAGCGGCGAAGGGACATACGACTTTAAAAGCAACTACATTGATATTGTGCTCGACCCGAAAACCAAAGGGATCGCAGTCGGCGATATATCTGCTGCGGTTAACGTAACGGGGCCGATTGACAGTGTCGATGTATCACCGAATGTGCTCGATCTGGGCAAACGTGTCGGCGGCATATTGCTGGGTGCGGTTAATCCGGCATTCTATGCGCTGAGCATTGCTGATATGGGACTGGGGGATAATCACCCTTGTAAGGAATTCATCATTCAAAAAGAAGAATTACCTCCGCCCGAGGATAAGCAGGAAGACAACAAAGAGCAGGAAACGGCCCCCGTCGAAGAACAACCTGTTGATGCAGAATCACTGAACGACTAATCAATCATGAAACGTTTTTATACGCTGGTAAGCACCGAAAAAACGCCCGAAGGCTGGCAAATTTTGCTGGACGGAAGGGCCGTTAAAACACCGATGAAAAAGACAATGCTTGTGCCCAATGAAGCTCTTGCCAATTTGGTGATGAACGAGTGGTCGGCGGTGGAAGAAACAATCGATCCGAACACGATGCCGCTCACACAAATCCTGAGCACGCAACTGGACCGTGTCGCGGCAGAACGAGAGGCGATGCGCGGACAACTCCTGAAATATCTCGATACGGATCTGGTTTGTTACCGCACCCCGCCGAATACGCCGGAGGAAAAGACACAGGGTGAGGAGCAGGATAAGCTCTGGAACCCATGGTGCGACTGGTTTGAAAAGCGCTTTGGTCAAAAGCTGCAGACGACTATGGATATTGCGGCACTTAAACAAAACGCGGAAGCCCATGAGAATGTTAAAGCGGCAGTGGATGAAATGGACGACCTCCGTTTCACGGTCCTGCAACTTACCGTCCCGCTATCCGGGTCTCTGGTCCTTGCGCTCGCCTTCGTGGAAAAGGAGCTTGAACCGCGCGCAATGTACGAAGCCACCCATATAGAAGAACGTTTTAAGGACGAGATGTATAAGGCTGAAAAGTACGGCCGCGATCCTATGCAGGAAAAGAAGGAAACGGAAATGATGCGCGACCTCGAAGCGGCGCGTGCGGTTCTGGAAACGCTTTAAAGGACGGTACGCGGGTTCGCCAGACGGTACCCTCTGATCGCTCGGGATAGGCCCTTTATAAACCTGAAAGCCATGTAGGCCAGCACAGGCCCGCCGGCAATAAGCGCGGTCATAATGAATTCCCGCTTGTTCATTTCCAGAAATGTTTCAACACATGGCTGCACAAACGCATAGATTTCCATGTGCGGCGCGGTTTCCAGCCACGAGGCGCTTTGACGTGCCAATGACTCAATACATGGATCGAAGGCAGTGTAATCAATGTTGAACTGCATATAGGCAGCGGCGGCCAAAGTCGTAGGGATAGAGATGAAAGCCGCGATCCAAAGTGTGCGGATGATAAAAGTCGCGTGATTATCCTTCAAGCTATCCTTCGCCGCGTCGCTGCGAACCACATAGGCCGCAATCAAAAGCCCCAGAAAGAATATAAGGGAAAGCACGGCCGCTGCCGCATAAGGCATGACCGAGAGGATCATGCTGACGCCAAAGACAGCATATAAATTCAAAATAGTAGATTGCCCTTCAGGCTTATTAGCCTGAGTAACGTCCGGTGTTGGAGGAGGCTTCTGTGTCATCGTCTTCCGAATAAACGTTCAATATCGGCTAATGATAATTCAATATAGGTGGGCCGTCCATGATTGCATTGGCCTGATAGCGGAGTTTCCTCCATCTGCCGCAGCAGTGCATTCATCTCCTCCGCATTCATTCTGCGGCCGGACCGCACGGAACCGTGACAGGCCATAGTCGACAAGACAGCATTGATTTGCTCTTCCAGGCCTTCGGCGGTGTCGCGTTCGGCAATTTCATCAGCAAGGTCCCGCAATAACCCCTGTACATCCGCCCGCTGCCCCAGTAAAGACGGCACGCTTTGTACGGCTATGGCGTTTTTGCCGAAACTTTCGATATCCAGCCCAAGCTTGGCAAGCTGCGGTGCGTAGTCGAGCAAACGCTGGCAATCACTTTCATCCAGATCAACAATCTCCGGCGCAAGCAGCCCCTGCTTCTCGACGCCGCTTTCCGCGACTTGGTTTTTGAAACGTTCGTAGACAAGCCGTTCATGCGCCGCATGCTGGTCGACAATCACCAACCCGTTTTCATTTTGGGCAATGATGTAATTCTCATGCACTTGCCCACGCGCGGCACCAAGCGGGAAGGCTTGCTCCTGTGGCACATCCTGAATAACGGGATCGGCCTTGGCGGCGGGTGCGCTCTCGAACATCGGGGCTGACTGTGGTTGTGGTGCGTATTGTGTGTGAACCGCTTCGGCCAACCCACCATGTCCATAGGACGAAGGTACTGCAGGACTGCTGCCACGATGCAGCGGCAGGCTGGGTCCGTTCGCAGGACGGAATTTGCTCAACATCGCATCGCCGACACTGCGCGAGGCTTTGTGCCCATGTTCGTTCAACGCATGTTTCAACGCGCTGATAATCAACCCGCGCACCAGACCGGGGTCGGAAAACCGCACTTCGGCTTTGGCGGGGTGCACGTTCACATCAACATCCTCGGGCGTAATATCAACAAACAACGCGACCAAAGGATGACGACCGGAATGCAAAACATCCATGTATGCCGCGCGAACGCAGCCATGTAACAGTTTGTCTTTGACCGCACGCCCATTCACAAACAGATATTGGTGTTGCGTCGTTGCACGGTGCAAGGTTGGTAAGCTTGCAAAGCCGCTTAAATGAATACCTTCACGCTCGGCATCAATCTCCATCGCATTCTCGGAAAACTCCCGCCCTAAAATTGCGCGCATACGTTCCTTCGGATCCAAGGACCGCGGAAGCTTTAGCGAAGATTTTCCATCTTGTATCAATGTAAACCCGATCTCAGGGTGCGCCATTGCCAGCCGTGTAATCGTATCCTTCACGGCCATACTTTCCGCACGGTCGGTTTTCAGGAACTTTAAACGCGCAGGAGTGGCGAAGAATAAATCACGGACTTCGATTTGTGTACCTTTCGGGTGCGCGCTGGGCTGCGGGTCGGCCTTCTTGCCGCCTTCAACGGATATTGCCCATGCTTCACTGTCGCCTTCCTTGCGGCTATGAATTGATAAGCGTGATACGGCGGCAATGGATGCAAGCGCCTCACCCCGAAAGCCCAGATGCGTGATATTCACTAGATCATCTTCGGGCAGTTTTGATGTGGCATGACGATCGACAGCTGCTATCAAGTCATCACGGTCCATACCACAGCCATTATCACGAATAACGATCAGGCTCTTTCCGCCTTGTTTCAGGTCGACCTCAATATCGGTTGCGCCCGCATCAATCGCATTCTCGACCAGCTCCTTCACGGCGGCGAAGGGGCGTTCAATCACTTCACCGGCGGCGATCTGATTGATCAGCGTTTCTGGCAGATAACGTATAGACATAAAGGAAGAATACACGCAGCCATGCGGATTTGTCAGAAAGAAGCGCTAAAAACCGCTATTGGGAAAGTGGATAAGTTTTAAAGCGATTTAAGATCGATGATCGCATCATCAATCTTGCAGTTGATCAACTTGGCATTGGTCAGGATCGCCCCCGTCAGGTCGGCACGGCGAAAATCGCACCCGCTCAAGATGGCGTTGGTCAAATCGACTCCCATCATGATCACATCCCTAAAGTCGGCACCCGTCATGTTGGCAAAGCGGAAATTGGCGCCGCTTAGATCGGTGCGCTGAATGGTGCTGGTGCCGTCTTCTTTCTTGAATTCGAGCGGGCAGAGCAGGGCGCATGTTAAATCCACCCGTGCCATTTGCGCATATTTAAAGCTGGAACCGCGCAGGTCGGCCTCAATCATCTTGCAGTCACGAAAATCGGAGCGATCAAACGTAGCGCTTTGCAGTTCGGCACTGCGTAAATCCTGTGACAGGAAGTTACCGCCGACACAATGAATGGCTGTGAGCGGGAAACGGCGCAAATCAATAACATCGCGCATGTCATAGCCGCTTAAATCAAGCTGTCTTCCGGCTTTACCCGCCGTTGCAACCCACAGCGTATGCTCCTCAAGTAACTCGGGCAGGGTCTTGCCGAGATTTTCGAGCTTGTCACCCATATCCCGTTCGGTGATTGATGCGGTGTTATCCATGCCGAGCTTCTCGGCGCCCAGCATGTTCGTGCCTGTCAAAATGGATTGGCGCATATTTGTACCGGACATATCCGTATCGGACATATCCGCTTCCGCCAGATTGGCACCTTGGAAACTCGCACCACTAACATTGGCACCTGACATATTTGCGCCGGACATATCCGTGTCGGAAAAGTCTGCGGCATGCGCTTGTGCGCCCTTCATGTTCGTATCCGTCATTTTCGCGCCGGAAAAAACAGTATGCGTACCGATACCGCCGGAGCGTTTGCGGTCTTCCAGAATACCTTTCTGGTCGCGCTTCATGATCTTGCCTTCACGCAAATCGACATCGCTCATATCTGCGCCTGATAAATTGGCACCCGCCACGTAAGCCCCTCGGAAATCAGCACGGCTGAAATTGGCGTTGCTCATATCGGCGTTACGCATGTCACACGCGAAAAAAGATGCGCTTTTGAACGTACCGCCCGCAAGGTCGGCCTCAATGAAAAGCGAGCCAGTAAATTCGGCTTGCGAAAGGTCTTCGCCGTTGAAATCGAGATTGGAAAGATTGCGGTATTTGAGAACGGCCCGCGCGCCGCCTGTTTGGCCTTTAAGAAACATTGTATGACGCTTGATGACGTCCTCTAACTCGGTTTGAGTCAGAGGTGACAGTTCGCTCGGATCTGGAACCGGAAGTGTCATATTTGCGCCTTCTTCGCTCTTGGTTTAGGCCATTCTGGCCAAGTTGCCCCTTATATTAGCGCAACATCCCCTAAAATTTTATAAATTTTTGGTGTTTTTGCCGCAAAGGTGGCTCAGTAAGGATTTTGTAGAAGAGTCTGTTTTTATTGACGTATTTTCGGCTTTTAAGGCCTCAAGGATGGTTTTAGCGTTGGTTTTGCCCAGTTCCACCCCCCATTGATCGAAGCTGTTGATGCCCCAAATTGCGCCCTGAGTGAAGATTTTATGCTCGTAAAACGCCATTAAAAGACCGAGATTATAAGGGTTTTGCTCCTCTAAAATGAGTGTGGAGCTAGGGCGGTTACCCGGAAAATGCCTGTGCGGTTCGGCTTGGTTTTCCTGCCCGTCCATCAAGGCTTTACTCTGCGCTAATGCATTCGCATTCAGCATCGTATGGTGGCCGTGAAGGTCGTGGTTGGCATTCTTGAACAAAATAAAATCGGCGGGGATGACATCCGTCCCCTGGTGCAGGCATTGCATGAATGTATGCTGCGCATCCGTACCGGCTTCACCAAATACAACAGGACCCGTTTTATAATCGATGAAGGCGCCTTGATTGCTGACGCTTTTACCGTTCGATTCCATGTCCACTTGCTGCAGGTATAATGGAAACTTCGCCAAGCCTTGCGCATACGGTAAAATGGCTTGAGCCCTGTAATCCATGAAGTTCCGATACCAAACGCCCAGTAACGCCATGAGTACGGGAATATTATTCTCAGGCGGGCTGAGCAGGAAATGTTGATCTGCATCCGCGGCACCACGCAGGAAATGCGTGAAATTCTCGAACCCGATGGCGATGGCCACGGGCAAACCTATGCTGCTCCATACTGAGTATCGTCCGCCGATCCAGTCACGCATCGGCAGAATATGGTCGGCAGGCACACCAAAGCTTTGTGCTCCATCCGTGTTGTCGGATATGGCGTAAAGATTTTGCGTACCGGATATCCAGTCTTTGACTACATGTGCATTCGCCATCGTTTCTTGGGTGGTGAATGTCTTCGATGCAATGATAACGGCTGTGCTGTCCGGCGAGCATTTCGACAAAGTCTCCTTCACAAATGCGCCGTCTATATTGGAGATGAAATGCAATTTCGGACCGTCAGCGACATTCTTCAGAGCGTCATAAGCTAGAGCAGGGCCGACATGCGAACCACCGATGCCAATATGGATCACATCCTTGATCGTATTGTCGGTGCGGATCTTGTTCGTGATCCACATCATGCTGTGCATCGATGTTTTGACGAATTCCTGCGCGCCTTCTTTTTGCGTGCCTGTGCCGCGCAACACCGTGTGCAACACTGCACGGTTTTCGGAGAGGTTTATGGCTTCGCCCGAAACCATCGCGGCTCTTTTTTCTTCAAAACCACAAGACGATAAAAGCCCGGTCAAGGCGGCGAGAATTTCATCCGTAATCAGATGTTTGGAAAAATCAAAAAGCGCGCCGTTTTGCGCGACATGGAATTTATCAAAACGCTGCGGGTCATTTTCAAACTGTTGATGAATGCTCATTTGTCGAGCAGAGGCGGAGAGCGTCAGCAGGGTTTGCCATTCGGGTGTTTCGGTCGGTAATGGTGCGGCGGCGTTATTCGACATTCGGCAACGTTTTTATGGTTTGAAGCTCCAGCCCCTGATCTTCCCATCCATCAGCCTTGCCGACAAGGATGGTGACAAATTGAGCAGGGTCCAGAAGTTTTTCTGCCAGCGCTTGCACATCCTCTTTTGTCGTCGCTTCGATTTCGGCATTGCGCGTGTCGAGGTAATCTTTAGGCAAGCCGTCAAGCTGAAGGCTGTTCATCAGTCCGGCAATTTTATCCGTTGAGGTCAAGGATAGGGGCAGAGAGCCGACAAGGTAAGACTTCGCGGATTGTAGCTCCTTATCCGTTACCGGCTCGGACTTGATGCGCTCGAACTCTGCTTTAATAAGCCCCAGCATCTCCGGCACATTTGCGTTCGCGGTCGATGTCGAGACAGCCATACCGTCAAGGTGATCAAGGCTGTAGAAGTAAGAATAAATGCCGTAAGTCAGACCACGCGTCTCGCGGATTTCTTTCGTCAGGCGTGAGCCAAAACCTGAAGAGCCGAGGATGAAATTCATGACCTGCGCGGTTTGGAATTCGGGGGCAGTGCGGCCAATACCGGGCTGCATGATCTCGATCACGGTTTGCGGAATGTCATCTTCATAATGAAAGACCGTGCCTTGGTTTTTTATCTCATGATCGTTTGCAGGCTCTAGCTCTACATCAGGCAAGTCACCGAAAATCTGGTCGAGGGTCTCGGCAAGTTCTTCGGCTGAAATATCACCGGCCACAGCAACATACAGGTTGTTCTTACCGATCACGCGCTTATGAAACTTCTCAAGGTCCTTGGAGGTAATGCCTTGCAAGGAGCTAAGCGTACCACCGCTGTTTAAAGCATAGGGGTGATCTGCAAAAGCCTTGTCATTCAACAGCCGCGCTGCTTTCCAACCCGGATCGGCGAGGGATGATTTGATGCGACTCAAATTCGCCTCACGCATACGGTCGACCGCTTCCTTATCAAAACGCGGCTTGGTCAAAGCAAGTTCAGCCAGTTCAAATGCGCGCTCTTTATTCTTCGTCAGTGTTTTCAGGGAGCCTGAGAAATTATCGCGACCCGATGAAAACCCAAAGCTGATGGCTTTCTCACGCAAAGCTTGCTGGAACTCCTTGCCATCAAGCGAACCCGCACCTTCATCCAACGTGTTGGACAACATGCGCGCCAGTCCTTGCTTACCTTTCGGGTCTTGGACCGATCCCGCACCTTTGAAACCAAAATCCATAGCAATCACAGGAACGCTGTCATCTTGCACAAGCCAAGCTGTAATCCCGCCGGGACTTGTGACTTCTTCTATATCTAGTACGGTCGCCTGTGCTGTTGACGTGATCAACAAAGAGAATGCGCAGAGCAGAGTATAAAGACTATGTTTCATCATTACTCTTCTCCTGTCTCTGCACCTTGCGGCAGTAAGTAACCACTTACGGGTGGGTGCGCAGTGAATTTATCCGGGTTGAGGTACGTCTCGGCGACACGCTGGATATCCTCGACAGTAACGGCGGCGATTTCATCGGGCCAGTGTTCGATATTCTCGATCTTCTCACCTGTGCTCAAACCAAGGCCGATAATCATCGCGGGTCCGGTCAAACTGTCGCGGGCATAAATGGCCTTATCGCTCATTGTGCTTTTCGCGCTGTCTAATTCGTCTTCCGTAACACCGTCTTTAATGAGCAGACGCAGTTCTTCCATTAATGCCTGATGGACACCGCGAAGGGTTTGTCCCGCCAATGGTGTTGCGTAAACATACACACTGCCGTCATCCCAAGATGTGCTGCGGTATGACAGGCCTGCGCCTGATGCAATTTTCTGTTTTGTGACCAGTGACTGGTAAAGGCGTGATGATGGGCCGCCCGCCATAATTTCTTCCAGAACCTCCAAGGCTCTCGCATCTTCCAGACTTTGACGCGCGCTGGGCACGCGGAACAAGGTCTGTACGACAGCTTGCTTAATCGCCGGATGGTCCAGTGTAACCAGTGTGCGGGAATTGAGTTCCGGTGATCTCGGGCGCTCACGCTTTGGCACATCTTTTTTCGGAATTTTGCCGTAAATGTCGATCGCTTTTTCGAATACTTCAGCCGGTGTTACATCACCTGAAACAACAAGGATCGCGTTATTTGGCGCATACCATTTATCGAAAAAGCCTTTGGCATCTTCGTAAGACAGTACTTCCATTTCGTGTTTCCAGCCAATGACCGGAATGCTGTACGGGTGGTTCACATAAGCGGCCGCAGCCATTTGCTCGCCAAATTGTCCGCGCGGATCGTTGTCCGTACGCTGGCGGCGTTCTTCCAGAATGACTTGTCGCTCGGATTCAAAAGCGTCGCGCGGCACGACAAATTCCATCATGCGGCCCGCTTCCATTCGCATAACCGTTTCCAGATGTTCGGACGGAACGGATTGGAAATAGGCCGTGTAATCCTGAGAGGTAAAGGCGTTGTCATTGCCGCCCATGCTGCGGATGATTTCCGAAAACTCCCCGGGTGCAAGGTCACGTCCGCCAACCTGCTTCGACCCTTTGAACAGCATATGTTCCAGATAGTGGGCAATACCGGATGTACCGATCGGTTCATCGGCCGCGCCGACCTTGTACCAAACCATTTGCGTCAAAACGGGGGCGCGGCTATTCGGGATAACGACAACTTCCAAACCGTTATCAAGCATAAAGGTTTCCGCGTTGAAAACCTTATCGCCTTTCTCTTTCTTTTGCTCCGGAATGGCGGGGCGCTCTGCTTCCAGACTTTGCGCATGTACAAGCTGGCTATCAACCGTGACCAGCAAAGCCAGAAGACTTAAAGTTTTGAAAAATGTTCGCTTCATAAAGAAAACTATTGTTCGATTGAAGGCGTTTCGCCTTCGGTTACGGGCTTGCCTTCAGCCTTGTTCGCCTGAATGCGTTCCAGTTCCTTATCGGCGTCCACGACGGTGGCTCCCGGTTCCTGATCCTTGCCGATATTCAAAAGCTTTTTGACCACAGGCTGTTCCGGCTTCAGCTCTGCAGATTCTTTGTCTACGCGGGCGCGGATATTCGGGTCTACGCGGGTTGCGCCTGCTTGTTGTAGCAAAGCGCTTTCGCTTGAAGACACATCTTTCGCCACTGTGCCCTGTTCACCGAAAACGGTTTCCCGTGCTTCTTCAATGACGGCTTGTTCCTGAGGTCTTGGCGCGCCGGGTGTAGGCGGGCGCAAGCTATAGGTCGGCGGTAATTCTAGTGGGGCGCGTTTCACAACCTGAAACTCGTCGGGGCTCTCTTTTTCAAGTCCTAACTGTTCCTTCGCAGTGTTACAGCCGGAAAGCACCAACACGGCGGCACATGCGCCGAGAAGAATGCTGTTACGTTTTTTTAGTGTCTGTTTCATAAGCATCATTGTATGTAGCATTTTTTTTCTCTGTTTCAAAAAATAACGAGTGCAGTATCAACAACAAAACCCCGATGAAAATACAGCTATCCGCAACATTAAAAGCGGGCCAGTGATGTCCGGCAATGTGGAAATCCAAAAAGTCGATGACGGCCCCGAAGCGCACACGGTCAATAATGTTGCCGAGTGCACCCGCAATCACGAAGGCAATGCCGATATTCTGCATTTTGGATTCTGAACGGAACATCCAGACCAGAAACACGATCATAATAAGCAGCGATACTGCGGATAAAATGAGCGGGCCGTATTCATGCTGATTGTTAAACAGCCCGAAGCTGATCCCCTGATTCCACACCATGACAAGGTTAAAGAACGGCAGGATCTCTGTGGACACAAACGGCAGGCGTTCAGGTGTGTTGAGGTACCATTCGAAAAGCCCCAATGATTGTGGCTCAGGCTTCTCCAAAACAATGCGAAGCAAGCCCTCGGTCACGGCCCATTTGCTGAGTTGGTCCAGCACCAACAAAATCACGCTCAAAAATAGGTACGGAAATTTAGTCATGCTGATCTTTAGCGCTTTTGCGCAAAGCCTTCAATGCAAACTTATTTTCGGATGAATTTCAAAAGCAGGTGATCTGCCGAGAGCGGGCCCGGGCCCTTGATAAAGATCATCGCGGCTAAAAACGCCCACAAAATATGGCTATCGAAATGGCCGTAGGTGAATTCAATGACAGCCGTCATGATCAGTAAGCCTGCGGCCGAAAAGCGGCTGAACAATCCCACAAACAACATGACGGGAAGAATTGTCTCCGCACCCATTGTGGTATAAGCCGCCACTTCGGCGCTTAAGCCGGGTACCGGATGCTCGAATTCGAACAGATTGATTTGATTTTCGAAATTGCCGCTTTGGAAATCGGCACGGCGTGTTGCGCCCGCCTTAAAGAATTCGTAGCCGAGATATAAACGTGCGGCCAGATCGAATAGCGGCGAGCCAACTTTGTTGGCCAGTTTGCGCAAAGGCTCGATCCCGTTATCAATTGTTCTGGCAAAGCCCATGATAAAAACTCCTTAAATGTTTGTTCTTAAATATATATTCGATTATAAAGCGCGAAAAGTTTCAAGCACGAGATGTTTTTGCAACACATCTTGAATGTTGAAATCGGCAAATTCGGAAAGCACTTGTTCCATGGCTTCGCCCAGTGAAGCGCCGTTTGATATTTGCTGCAAAAATTCAAATTCACCTTGTCCGATAACGGCGACCTCAACGTCCAGATTGCGACGGAAGACCATGAGGTGCTCACCGCCCTGATCAAGATCGAGCGCTTTATCCGCATCGTTCTCCATGCAAAACTCTTCGATAGAAGTCAGCGGGTATTTTGAATGTATGAGGAAAACATGCGCCCTTAGCGTGATCTGCATATCTTGCAGTTCTTCTGGTGGAATGACTGCAAGCTGCGCAGCGGTCAGCGGTGCGTCATCCGCTGCGTGGTAACTATGGTTTTTCGAGATTTCATATGCGGCAATATCGGTTAGGTACGGCAGCGGTTTTGCGGGCGTATAAGATGCGATAAATTCATCCATGCCCTCACCGTAATGACTGAGCACACCCTTGGCTGGTGGGTTTTGCAGGATAAAGCTGCGCGCCATGGTTTCGAAAAACTTTTCACCAACGAGCGCCTGTGTGATCGGGAATGTTGCTTTCAGCATGTCGG
This sequence comes from Alphaproteobacteria bacterium, assembly GCA_030432025.1. Classification (GTDB taxonomy): domain Bacteria; phylum Pseudomonadota; class Alphaproteobacteria; order Micavibrionales; family Micavibrionaceae; genus TMED27. Next base: position 24,325 of record JAUIIA010000005.1, on the reverse strand, counting down.
TTAAGGACCCGACAATGTTGTTGCGATAAACTTTCAGCCGTGTCGGCAGCGCTATATCACCCGATTTGCAAAACGCAGCGAGGTCTTCTGGCGGTGCATCCAAAACATCAGGATGATCCAGCATCAAATCTTTAAAACGGTTTTGATACTCACTCAGCTGCATGCGCCATACCTTCGGCTTCAATGTCAGCAATAATGGCGCGGGCTTTGTCCGCCTCACCGACCAGTGTTTTGAGGTCGGGGATGTCGCTGTCCCATTCGATCAAAGTCGGGACAACACCGACTTTACGCACCGCATGTTTGTATAAATCCCATACATCGCCTTTGACGGGGCGGCTGTGGGTGTCGACAAGGATAACGCCGTCATCGGCTTCCTGTTCGATATGTCCGGCCAGATGCATTTCTCCGACATGGTGTGCATCGATGGTGTTGATGTAACTCCACGCGTCATATCCGTGATTGTGCGCCTGTACATAGATGTTGTTGAGGTCGAGCAAAATGCCGCAGCCCGTCATCTCCGCAATACGGTTCATGAAGACATCTTCATGCATCTCGTTGCCTTCGAACGCGAGATAAGTCGATGGGTTTTCAACCAGAATTTTGCGACCGAAATATTCCTGCGTCGTCTCGACATTACGGGCCAGCTTATCGAGTGATTCTTGCGTGTAGGGCAGGGGAAGGAGGTCATTCAAATGGGCATTGCCGCTGGCGCTCCATGATGCGTGATCGGACACATTGAACGGCTGATAGATATCGATCAGCTCCTTAAAACCACGCAAATGCTCTTGCGCTACAGGTTCATCAGAACCGAGGGAAAGCCCGACAGCATGCAGGCTCAGGTTATATTGTTTGCGCGCTTCGGATAAAAAATGTCGGTGCGCGCCGCCGCCGAAATAATTCTCGGGATGGACTTCCAGCCACCCTAGCTCGAGATCCGTTTCTAGAACCTCTTTGTAATGCGGATAACGAAGACCGATCCCCACCGGCTCGACAGGGCGTGCCGCCGGTGGGAATGGTCCATAATTATGGACAGAGTCATTCGTATGAATGGATTGTCCTGACATAGCTGAATTAGCCGTCTTTCTCTTTGCTCATCGCGTCGTCAGACATGGCGTCACCTTCGACAGGCTCCAAGGAACCGCCAACCAGCTTCTCGCAAAGACCTTCAGGAACAGTAACCCACTCGCCGCCGTCGCCATCAACTTCGGCCAAACCGGCGCATGAGTGTGTTTTGGATGCGTTACCGCAGTCATTCTTACCGGCTTTTACAACGCCGTAGCATTTTTCCTTGCCGGCGGCTTCAGCAGGTGTAGCTCCACCCGCAATTGTCAAAGCAACGGCAGATGCCAAGAGCGTGTTTACAGTTTTTTTAGAAACCATCTTTTCTATCTCCTCTAAATGGTTAGTATAAAGCCTCTTTTTATGTTGGGAGGCTGTTGCTGATGAGTTCGCCAGCAACAATGAAACGTTACAACGCCTGTCAAAAAAAGCGAGTCATTAAAAGTCGCTAGAGGCAAAATTTTTCAAGTTTATTAAGGGATTATGGATATTTTTACGTCTTTGGAGAGCCTCTCGGAAAACACAGAGCCGATGGTCGTTGCGATCGGAAATTTCGATGGTGTTCATCGTGGGCACCAGGTTCTTTTGCAAAAAGCCAAAGACGAGGCAGCGGTTAAAGATATCAAATTCGGAGTGCTGACTTTCGAGCCACATCCCAAGACATTATTTCGTCCCGAAGACCGTCCGACACGGATCACGCCTCCGTATGTAAAGCATTGGCGCTTGCAGGAATTTGGGGTGGGGGTTTTGGTTTCCCTCCCGTTTGATTGGGATTTTGCATCGCAGAGCGCAGATGAATTCATTCAAAAAATTCTCAAAGACGGGCTGAACGCGAAGCATGTTGTGGTCGGCGATGATTTCCGTTTCGGTCAAATGCGCAAAGGCACGCCGGAGGATATTAAAGCCGCAGGCATAGATGTCACGATTGTCGAAAAAGTCGCGGGTGACGATGCACAAATCCTATCATCAAGCCGAGTGCGCAGCGCCTTGCGAGCCGGTGATCTGAAAGCCGCCAATGATATTCTCGGATGGGAATGGGAAATGCGCGGTACGGTCATTAAGGGGGATCAACGCGGGCGCGAACTCGGCTACCCGACGGCGAATATGAATATGGATGAAACCATCCACCCTGCCTATGGTGTCTATGCGGCGATGGTTCAAATCGAAGGTGAGGATGAATGGCGCGGTGCGGCGACCAATATCGGTATCCGCCCTATGTTCGAAGTTCCGACAGCGCAGGTTGAAAGCTTTATCTTTGATTTTGACGATGAAATTTACGGCAAGACCATGCGCGTAAGGCCCGTGGAACGCCTGCGTAGTGAAGCTAAGTTCAATTCCCTTGATGATTTGATCGCGCAGATGGACAAGGATTGCGCAAAGGCGCGCAAGGTTCTGGGACTTTAGGCATGGAAATATTCTTTACGCTGCTTGTAAATCTTGTGCCGCTTTATGTGCTGATCGCCTTGGGCTGGATCGCACGTCGCTATTGCAGTGTTGATCGTCAGTCTTTGAGTGCGCTCGCAATCTTTATCATTCAACCGATCGTTTCTTTCGGTTTTGTCGCGCAGCTTGAATTCCATGTCAGCTACATCCTTATTCCCGTTTTGGTCTATCTGATCTTCTCAGGTCTTTTGTTGGCCACGTTCAAATTTTCGCAAAATCTGTACCCTGATAAGCGGGCAAACTTGCTCGCCATGTGTTCTGCGTCAGGGAACACGGGCTATTTCGGATTACCGCTGGCTATTCTCCTTCTCGATGCGCAATGGGTCGGGGTGTATATTTTTGCCAACCTCGGTGCGCTGGTCTGCGAGGCGACTACCGCCTATTACATCGCCAATCGCGGACAGTTCGACGCGAAGCAGAGCTTAAAACGTGTTCTGCAGTTCCCTACGATCTATGCGATTGCCGCTGGGTTGATCGTGAATTTCGCCCAGATCGACCTGCCTACACTGGTGTACGATTACTGGGCCTATTTCAAGGGCTGCTACATCGTTATCGGTATGATGATCATCGGCGTCTCGCTGGGACGTATCGACTCGATCAAGATCGGCTGGCGCTTCCTTTCCGTTGCGTTTGCGGTGAAGTTCGTGATCTGGCCGATCATTGCCTTTGCCCTGATTATGCTCGATCGTATGGTCCTGCATTGGTACGATACACCGATTCACCAGATCCTGTTTATCATCGCAATTGTCCCGCAAGCGGCTAACACATCTGCCTTTGCGGCGCAGCTTGATTTGAATCCCGAAAAAGCCGCGTCGACTATCCTCATCGGGACCATCTTTGCACTCTTCTATATCCCTTTGATTCTGCTGGTTTCGGGCCTCTATTAATAAAGCTTGACCTGCTGAATCACTTGCGTCATATTGCCGCCGTTTTTGTTACGGAGAAAAGGTATGACAAAACAGATGGGCGCGGTTCCAATTAACCGCAAAACATGGGATGAAGCAGCCCACGGCGACGCTAAACAAGCTGGTGGTGGTGATTGCTCACAAAGGCAAATGGGTGACGAGCACACAGACCAGGTTGTACCTGGTTCTTACCGTTCGGTAAGAGACGCTTGGCCTGAGCATGAGTCCCGCCAAATGGTCCAGACTTTCGAATGCACACAGCAAATGGGCTAAAGGCTTTCCTGCCTTGGGTTTTTTCTGCCCTTCGTCTTGCCTGAACATCCTTTTTATCGCATAGTGCGCTGCTAGTAATAGGTAAGCGCAATTATGACTGATAAAGACCAAGATAAAGACAAGTACAAAGACACGGTTTTCCTGCCGAAAACCGATTTCCCTATGCGTGGCGGATTGCCGCAAAAAGAGCCGGAAATTATTGCCAAATGGAACGATATGGACCTGTACGGCAAAATGCGCGAAGCGGCCAAGGGTAAGCCCAAATGGATACTACATGATGGGCCGCCATACGCGAACGGCAACATCCATATGGGCCACGCGGTTAACAAAATTCTCAAAGACGTTGTCGTGAAATCCTATTCCATGCTGGGCTATGACTCACCCTACGTACCAGGCTGGGACTGTCACGGTCTGCCGATTGAATGGAAAATCGAGGAAAAATACCGTGATGCGGGTAAGGATAAGGATGAGGTAGAAGCCCTTCAGTTCCGTGAAGAATGTCGCCAATTCGCCAAAGAATGGGTAGGTATCCAGAGCGAACAATTCCAACGTCTCGGCGTTAGCGGTGATTGGGACAATCCGTACCTGACCATGACTAATCGCGCCGAAGGCAAGATCGTACGTGAAATCCATAACTTCGTTAAAAACGGCGGCCTGTATAAGGGCGCGAAGCCGGTTATGTGGTCTGTGGTTGAGAAAACTGCGCTGGCCGAAGCCGAAGTTGAATATAAGGAACATAAATCCGTCACCATCTGGATCCGTTTCCCTGTTGTCGAAACCAATGTCGATCTGCTGAAAGATGCCGACGTCGTCATCTGGACGACAACTCCATGGACCATGCCGTCCAACCGCGCAATTGCGTTCGGTGAAGACATCGAATACGGCGTATACGAAATCAAAGCGCTCGGCGAAAATGCGAAAAGCGAAGTCGGCGCGAAAGTAGCCGTCGCAACATCGCTGGCTGATGACGTTAAGGCCAATGCCAAGGTCGAGGAATGGGAATTGCTCGGTACATTCCGTGGCAATGATGCCGCCGGTACAATTTGTAAACACCCGCTGAGCGAGCAGGGCTATGATTTCTTCCAAGTCCCGCTGCTCGCTGCCGACTTCGTCACCGAAGATGCTGGTACGGGCTTTGTCCATATCGCCCCCGGTCATGGTGAGGACGACTTCTATCTCGGAGTAGCCAATGATATCGAAGTCACAGACAATGTCTCCGATGACGGTAAGTTCCGCGACCATGTTCCTCAATTCGCTGGCATGGAAGTCTACACACAGGAAGGCAAGCTGGGTGACGGTAACTTCGCAATTCTGAAAGCGATGGACGAGGCAGGCAAACTGCTCGGTAAAGGTTCGCTGAAACACGAATACCCGCACAGCTGGCGTTCAAAGGCACCGCTGATTTTCCGCACCACACCGCAATGGTTCATCTCCATGAGCGAGAACGACTTGCGCGATAAAGCGTTGAAAGCAATCGAAGACACACGCTGGGTTCCTGCCAAAGGCGAAGCCCGCATCCGTTCCATGATTGCCAACCGCCCGGACTGGTGTATTTCCCGTCAACGCGCATGGGGTGTTCCTATCGCGTTGTTCGTCCATAAAGACACAGGCGAAGTTTTGAGCGATGAAGCAGTCTTGAACCGCATCGGCGATACCTTCGAGGAAGAAGGCTCCGATAGCTGGTGGTCACGTAACCCGCAAGACTTCCTTGGCAATGATTATAATGCCGAAGATTACGATCAGGTTTTTGACATTGTCGATGTCTGGTTTGAATCCGGCTCAACACATTCTTTCGTTGTTGAAGACACCAAAACATGGCCTGACTTCGAAGGCGTCGATCACATCGACCTCTATCTCGAAGGGTCCGACCAACACCGTGGCTGGTTCCATTCTTCATTGTTGGAAAGTGTCGGTACACGTGGCCGAGCGCCTTATAAGGCTGTGCTCACCCATGGTTTCGTGCTCGATGAAAAGGGCTACAAAATGTCCAAATCCTTGGGCAATGTTGTCGACCCGCTGAAACTCATGGATCAATACGGCGCGGATATCATCCGTCTGTGGGCACTGACTTGTGACTTCTCTGACGACATCCGCATCGGTAAGGACACGATCAAACAAACGGGCGATCTGTACCGACGCATTCGTAATACACTGCGCTTCCTGCTCGGCGCGCTCGAAGGATTCACCAAGGATGAAATGGTGGATGACTATTTCGCTGACCCGACCCAAGCGCCGGAACTGGAGCAGCTCGTGTTGCATCAGCTTTACGAGATGGATCAAAAAGTCAGAACAGCGATTGAAGATTACGACTTCATGCGCATGACTAAGGCATTGCATGATTTCTGTAATGAAAACCTTTCCGCGTTCTATTTCGATATCCGTAAAGACCGCCTGTATTGCGATGACCCGAACAGCCCTGAGCGCCGTATGACGCGTTCTACCATGGCGATGATCTATAATGGTTTGACCGCATGGTTGGCCCCGATCCTTTCATTCACCGCCGAAGAGGCCTGGTCTCACCGCCCTGAAGGTGTGTTTGATGATGCGGAAAGCGTGCATTTGCGCGAATTCACAACCGCGCCTGAAAGCTGGCATAACCCCGCACTGGCGGAAAAATGGGCGAAGATTGAAGCTATGCGGGATGCAGTGTTAGCTATAATTGAACCAAAACGTGCCGATAAAACCATAGGCTCTTCATTGGGCGCAAAACCAGTTTTATGGGTTGATGAGGAACATAAGAAATTAATAGAGGGTGTTGATATGGCTGAAGTCTGCATTACCTCTGATGTCACCATAAAAGAAGGGAATGATTTTGGTGTAGGTTTTGACGTGGCAGATGGCGAAAAATGTCAGCGCTGCTGGAAAATCAAGCCCGAAGTTAGAGACAACGGGGAAATCTGCAACCGCTGCGCCGATGCTGTAGATCACAAGAAAGCCGCTTAATGGATGTGCTGGCATCATATCTGGAACTTCAAACGCTCTCCTATCTGGAGTTCGGTATCCGGATACTGCTTGCGGTAATTTTCGGTTTGGTCATCGGCTGGGACCGTGAAGCCAAAAACAAACCCATTGATTTTCGTGCCTATATGATTGTGGCGGCTGCGACATGTGCGATTGCTGTGGTAGGGCAGGAAGTGTACATGGACTTTGGTTCCGGCGACACCATCGCCAGTATCGATCTCGGCAAAGTTATCGCGGGCGTGTTAACGGGCATCGGTTTCTTGGGCGCAGGTGCCATCATTCAAGACGGAGACACCAAAGTTGTCGGTACAGCCACAGGTGCAAGCATCTGGGCGTCAGGGGTTTTCGGTCTGGCGCTGGGCTTTGGTCAGTATGGCGTAGCGTTTATCACCTTTCTCGTCATCGCGGCGATCCTGATCATCGGCGGGGCATATATGAAAGCGTTCAGCGGTAAGGCTGACGACGAGAATGTGTAATGTTGTTCAATAGTCCAAAACAATATGAAGCTCTCGGGTTCACATCTCTCGATGACCTTGAACGGTTTTTGGATCGTGATGAAACAAAAGAACTCATCGGAAAAAATTACGATTTATACAGGGCCTACTGGCTACGTGAATTCGACAAGGTCGTGAACAAGGAAGAGCGCGAGCGGGTAAAAGGGTCATTTAACTGGTTGGCGCTGTTCTCTTTCCCGATCTGGGCTGCGTACCGAAAAATGTATCTGTATTTTTTGGTCTATGCCGGGACTATGGCCGCTGTAACGTTCGTCGAAGAGTATTATCTGTACTTGTTGCCGTCCGGTGTTTTCTTGCCGCTTTACGTTATTCTCGCCCTCATAAGCCGTGATTTATATCTCTATCACCTCGTAGAGATCAGTAAAAAAATGGATATGCTGAGGGATTTCAAAAGACAGGAATATATCAAACATCATGGCGGTGTGAGCAAGCTATACGCGTGGTTGGCGTTGCCTGTCTTTGTTGTTGCGATGATACTGGTGATGTATGCGGGAAGTTACGCAGGCGGCAATGGCGATCCGTTCAGGGACGAACCCGTTCCGGTTGCTGAGATGATTGAGGAGTAGGGCAGCCCTACTTGGCCTTTTTCTTGCCCTTCAAAATCACGCGAATATGCGGTGATCCCGTCTCTTCCTGATATTTCTCGTAATATTGTTGGTGGTATTCTTCAGCCAACCAGAACATAGCCATCGGTTCGATCGTGGTCACAATGTCCTTTTTGTAAATACCTTTTGCCTGTATTCGGTCAATAACTTCCTGAGCCGTTTTTTCCTGTTTCTCATCAACAGGGAAAATGGCGGAACGATATTGCGTACCGACATCCACCCCTTGGCGGTTGAACTGTGTCGGGTCATGCACTTCGGTCAGGAAATATTCAACCAGATAGGCGTATGGCACTTTATCGGCATCATACGTTACTTCGACCACTTCGGCGTGCCCTGTTTTGCCTGTTGTAATGTCTCTATATGTCGGGTTTTCAAGGTCCCCGCCCATATAGCCGACGCGGGTGTAAAGCACGCCTTCAATCGCGCGGTACTCATATTCGGTGCACCAGAAACAGCCGCCGGCGAAGTAAGCCTTGGACTGACCTTCAGGCATTTCTTCCATTAAATCCGTACCGTTATCTATGGCAAAACTTTTGGCGTTGAAAAACGTGAACACCCCTGCGAGTACAAAAACAATCGCAAATGCACCGATGATTTTATTCATTCTACTTCCCTTACTATTCCCCTTGTTGGGGAATCCTGTATTCTTGTTAATATAGAATTCGTTTAAACCCTTTAAAGCGTTACATGTTTTCAAAGCCCAAATACAAGTCTCCGAATTTTAATGACCGCGCGTGCGGGCCGATCCCGTCTATGATCATCCTGCATTATACAGGCATGAAGACGGCGAAAGATGCGCTTGCGCAACTCTGTGATGACGAAAGCGGCGTCAGTGCGCATTATGTGATCGAGGAAAACGGCAAGACCCATAAGCTGGTTGATGATGACAAGCGTGCATGGCATGCGGGTGTCTCATTCTGGAACGGGGAGGCGGATATCAACTCCACATCCGTGGGGATTGAAATCGTCAACCCGGGTCACGAATTCGGTTATCAGGAGTTTACGAAGAAGCAAACCGAAGCCGTGATTGATCTCTGTAAAAGCCTGATTTTTAAATACGAAATCCCTGCACACCGTATTCTGGGGCATTCCGATGTTGCAATAACACGCAAAGTCGATCCTGGTCATTTGTTCCCGTGGGCGGATTTGGCTGCACATGATGTCGGGTTGTGGCCTGTACCGACCGAAATGGATTATCAGGCAGCCGAGGATATGGTCGTAAATCACGCCGCATTCCATGAGTTGCTGTGTGCGTATGGCTATAACTACGAGCCGGACTTCGAGGAGACGGTGGTCGCGTATCATCGCCATTTCTATCCTGAAAAATTCTCCAAATGGGATGATAAGCCCGACGAGCCTGATGTGTTGAGTTGCGCACGCTTGCTCGCGTTGATCCGCCAGAAACATGAATTCGAGAACGCGGCTTAAAAGAAAGACCGCCCGAATGTCTCCGGGCGGCCCATCATAAGTAAATAGAAGATCTGTAAGCCGGGTTCTGTCCTCTCCGGGGAGAGTGATGGCTATTCATCTCCGCGCATCATTGCCAATACGCTCTAGCGACCAACCCGAACACAGCGTGGAAAAGCGCTTATGATGTGCTCCTATTCGGTCTTGCTTCCGGTGGGGTTTACCATGCCGCTTCCGTTACCGGTCACGCGGTGCGCTCTTACCGCACCCTTTCACCCTTGCCTATAAATAGGCGGTCTGCTCTCTGTTGCACTGTCCGTAGGCTCGCGCCCCCCGGCCGTTAGCCGGCACCGTTTTTCCATGAAGCCCGGACTTTCCTCGACATTGCTGCCGCAGCCATCCGATCTTCTAAGTGTCAGGAATATGATGTTTTTTCGTTTGTTTTGCAAGAAATTCGTTATGTGAATGATTCCTCCACAAAAAACTATATGTGTACAAGTCAGTGTGCGACTCGGCGGATAAATTGACGAATCTCCCGCTCAAGTGCTACTCATAGAAGAGTCAAGGCTTGTTCAAAAGCCTTATTTCCGCATTCAACCGATTCGAAAAACGCTGCGTAACTATCTGTTTTGATTCACTAAAAGGATTCAGTCTCTTGGGTCATTATCCTGTCATGCTTGATGAAGTGCTTGATATGCTCGCGCCTGTGGATGGTGGTGTGTATGTCGATGGTACGTTCGGGGCGGGCGGGTATACAAAAGCTATTCTCGATGCGGCGGATTGCACGGTTGTCGCAATTGACCGCGACCCCGATGCGCAAAAGCGTGCCGACGGCTTGAAGGCGGATTACGATGGGCGGCTCGTGTTCTTGAAGGGCTGTTTCGGTGATGTGGCTGAGTTGCTGAGCGATGCGGGTTTCGAAAAGGTTGATGGTTTTGTTCTCGATTTGGGGGTGTCCTCTTTTCAGCTTGATGAGGCGGAGCGCGGGTTTTCGTTTCAAAAAGACGGGCCGCTGGATATGCGTATGGGTCCCGATATCGGCGAGAGTGCTGCGGAGCTGGTTGCGGTGCGTGGTGAAAAAGAGCTGGCGGATATCATCTATCAATATGGCGAGGAGCGGAAATCTCGCAGGATAGCGCGAAAAATTGTTGAGGTGCGCAAAGAGGCGCCGATTGAAACGACGGCGCAGTTAGCGGAAATTGTTCGTTCGTGTTTGCCGAAAGGAAAGCCGGGTGATATTGATCCGGCTACTCGTACGTTTCAGGCGATCCGCATCGCGGTGAATGATGAGTTGGGCGAGTTGCGCCGTGCTCTGGAGTCTGCGGAAAGCATTCTGGCCCCTGGTGGTCGTATGGTTGTGGTGTCGTTCCATTCGCTCGAAGATTCTGCCGTTAAGCGGTTCTTCCGTAAGCAATCGGGCGGAGAGTCTGTATCCCGTTATCAGCCTGATGTGCGGCAAGATGTTTCTTTTGAGCTTTTGACCCGTAAGGCGCTCAAGCCCTCTGAAAAAGAATTATCCGAAAATGCGCGTTCGCGCTCGGCTCGTTTGCGGGCTGCTAAATATGTCGGGGGTGCGGTATGAAAACGCTAAAACCCCGAACATTCATCGTGTTTGCCTTTGCGGCTTTGTCTGGTGCTTTGCTCCTGTATACATCGCAGAACGTGCAGGATGCGCAAAGCCGTCTCGAAAGCTACGAGAAATCTATCGAGGGCGAAAAAGAAAAAATCCGTCTTCTGCGTGCGGAGTGGGCGTCTCTGAATCGTCCTGAGCGTTTGGAGCGTCTGGCGAATGAGTTTCTTGATGTGTTGCCGCCTGCGCCTGACCAGATGGTAGATCGTGATGCGGCGAATTTTGAAATCCAGCCCGCGGTTGAGTTTGAAATCGAACGTGATTTTGAGCCTGTTCTGCAGCCTGTCTCCGCTGGGGGTGAGGTGAAGCCATCGGTGGCGCCGCCTGCGCCAAAGCATAAGCCGCCTGCTCCTTCGCGGGAGTTCCGGGAGCAAGAGGAAAAAGAAGCCAAGGACTTTAATAAGCTGATTGGCGAGATCGGAGGCGGGACATGATGGCGATGCACCGACTTCGCAGGAATGCAATCAAGCTTGAGGGGGAGCGTAGTTCCGCGCTCGATCTCGCGCATGGTCGCTTGGTGTTGATCAGTGCGTTCTTTGGTCTGGTGTATCTGGTTTTTGCAATACGTGCGTTTGATCTGGCTGTTATTCAGGCGTTCGAAATGCCGTATGAGTCCGAGGCTGTCGATGTGGTTGAGGTCGCGGACCGTGCTGAAACCCAAGAGGTGTCGGTCGTCGCGAAGGGGCGTGCGGATATTTATGACCGCAACGGTGAACTGCTGGCGACAACGTTGAAGACATCGTCACTCTATGCGGATACGCATCTTATTTTTGACCCGGAAAACACCGCTCGCCAGCTTGTGAAGATTTTTCCGAAACTGTCATATGGCAAGGTGTTGCATAAGTTGCAAAGTGGCCGTCGCTTTGAATGGATCGAGCGTAACATTCACCCTGATAAAATCGAGCAAGTCATGTTGATCGGGGAGCCGGGGCTGGACTTCAAGGAGTCCTATCGTCGTTTCTACCCGCAAGGCGAGTCGACGGTGCACATGGTTGGTTATGGCGATATCGATGCGAACGGTCTGGCGGGTATCGAGCGCAGTTTTAATAATCACCTGAATGAAGGGCGTGAGTTGCATCTGACGATGGATGTCCGTTTGCAACATATATTGCGCCGTGAGATCAAGCGCTCGGTCGATAAGTTCGAGGCCAAGGCGGGCGCGGGTGTCATCATGGATGTGACCAACGGCGAAATTCTGGCAGGCGTGTCTCTGCCTGATTTTGATCCGCACTATCCGGGCGGTGCCGAAAAAGATGAAATCTTCAATATGCTCACCCTCGGTGTCTATGAGCTTGGCTCTGTGTTCAAGATATTCTCCACGGCCGCATTCTTCGAAAATAAAAATGTTCCCATGAGCGTGACGTTTGATGCGAGTGAGCCCATTAAGGTCGGTCGCCACACGATCCGCGACTATCACGCGGAAAACCGAATTCTGACTGCGCCCGAAGTCTTTATGCATTCGTCCAATATTGGTTCAGCCCTTATGGGGCAGGCGGTTGGCACCGAAAAGCTGCGTGCTTTTTATAAGGATTTAGGCCTGCTGGACACGATTGATTTTGAAGTGCGGGAAGTCGCTAAACCGCTCGTTCCCCAGCCGTGGCGGGAGATCAATACACTGACCGCATCCTACGGGCACGGCGTTTCGACGACACCACTGCATTTGGCCGGAGCTGTGGCCTCTATCGTAAATGGTGGCTATGCCGTGAAGCCGAAACTGGTTCTGGACGAGACGGGTGAAAAATCCTCAACTGATGTGCGTGTGGTATCCGCCGAAACCGCACAACGTATCCGTCAGCTTTTGCGCCTTGTTGTGACGGAGGGGACGGGTTCCAAGGCGGACGTCAAAGGGTATCGCGTAGGCGGTAAGACCGGAACGGCGGAAAAGATCGTCAACGGTAAGTACGACAACAAGAAAAAGATTTCTTCCTTTGTTGGTGTGTTCCCAATGGATGCTCCCCAATACGTGATCTACATCATGGTTGATGAACCCGTAGGGCAGAAGGATACATGGGGTTACGCCACGGGTGGCTGGGTGGCTGCACCTGCTGTCGCACGGACCGTTTCATCGATGGCGTCTGTGCTTGGTATTCCGCCTGCGGCGGAAGGTTCTGCGCCTGACCAATTCGGCGAGAGCCTACGTCAGTTTGTAAGTACGCGGGAGGTGTCACAATGACCGATCCTCATACAATCGCAGCGCACATTACAGGGTTGTCGCAAGATAGCCGCGCTATTGAGCAAGGTTATTTATTCGCCGCACTGCCCGGAACAAAGGTCGATGGCCGTGACTTCATTGATGCTGCTATAGAAAAGGGCGCGACATCTGTCTTGGCACCTGAAGGGACAACGCTGGGGCGCGATGATGTAACGCTTTATACGGATGAAAACCCCCGCAAGTTATATGCGCATACGGCTGCTGCTTTTTATAAAGATCAACCTGAAAACATCGTCGCGGTTACGGGGACTAACGGCAAAACATCCGTCGTATCTTTCATGGAGCAGATGTGGGATTACGCAGGCTTTAACGGCACCAGCCTGGGAACATTGAAAGGTTCAATGACAACGCCGGATGCGGCCAATTTGCATGAGCGTTTGGCTGCGTTGTCACAAGAAGGCGTGACGCATCTTGCGCTCGAAGCTTCTTCACATGGTCTGGATCAATACCGTCTTGACGGTGTGAATGTTGACGTCGCCGCGTTTACAAACCTGAGTCATGATCATCTAGATTATCATGGTAATTTTGAAAACTATTTTACGGCGAAGTCCCGCTTGTTTTCTGATGTGTTGAAAGACGGCGGTGTTGCTGTGCTCAATGCTGATGCTCCCGAATATCCGGAGCTGCGGAAAATATGCCTCGATAAAGGGCACAAGATTGTCTCCTACGGCCATAACGGTAAGGACATTAAGATTTTGTCCCTAAGCCCCGTTTCGGACGGCCAGCATCTGGAGCTAGGGATCACGGGCCTGCACAAAGATGTGCACCTGCCACTTGTTGGTGAGTTTCAGGTCATGAACGTGCTGTGCGCGCTAGGCATGGCGATATCGCTCGACCCGACATACAAAATGAAATACATGGCTGCACTCGAAAAGCTCACGGGTGTGCGTGGCCGTCTTGAACTGGTTGACGGGCATCCGCACAAGGCGGGTGTTTATGTCGATTATGCCCATACGCCCGACGCGCTCGAAAATGTTTTGCGCGCATTGCGTCCACACACGCGTGCGCGCTTAATCTGTGTCTTTGGTTGTGGTGGCGACCGTGACCGCACCAAGCGGCCCGAGATGGGGACTATTGCCCACGCGCTCGCGGATCATGTCATCGTGACGGACGATAATCCGCGCAGCGAGGACCCTGCTGAAATCCGTAAAGACATTATGGCGGGAGCCGCAGAAGCACACGAGATTGCAGGCCGCAGAGAAGCGATCAAGCACGCAATGAAATATCTGGAATATGGCGACACATTGTTGATTGCCGGCAAGGGGCATGAGCAAGGCCAGATCTTTGCCGATCACACCGAAGATTTCAACGACGTGCAGGTCGCAAAAGAATTAATTGAAGAGTTAAGACAAGCAGAAGCAGACGAAAAAGGAGCGCTTTAAAATGTTGGGAAGTAACTACATGAACTCACGCACGGTGAAGTTGGGAAGCATCACCGTGAATGTTCAGCCGAAACCGAGGATACCGTTTACGGTGCTCAAGGTTAGCGGTCTCATTGATACGGGCAATGGTATGCAAACCGTATTGTTGAAAAATGCTTTCCCCTCGGTATGGGAAATTGATCTGGCCGATTTACCGCATGCGCAGTCAAAATCGAACAAAGGTCTGTCCTTGCCGCGACGCATTGCCAATTTGAATTGTGTTTATACAGGGCGTGCTTTCGGCGTTGTGACTGATGTTTTGGAAGCCGTTAAGGCCGCAAGCGGTCATGTGAAGCTGGCCCCGATTGTTCCGGATGTTATTGCGCCGGGTGATTTTATGCTATTCAAACATGAAGGCTCTAAAATGAAAATCCGTTTTGCCGGAGTGATCCGCGCGGTGCCGCTCGCAAGAGTCAAGTAAACCGAATCTGAGGCCGACCAGTAAAACCATATGCTCTATCATCTCCTTTTTCCTCTCTCTGATGAATTTATCGTATTTAACCTTTTTCGTTATCTGACGTTCCGTACCGGCGGCGCGATTATGACGGCGCTGCTGATTTGTTTTTTAATTGCACCTCCGATGATCCGTTGGCTGAAAAAGAAACAAAAAGAGGGACAGCCTATCCGAGATGACGGGCCGGAGACTCACTTCGCCAAGGCCGGTACACCAACAATGGGCGGCCTGATGATTCTAATTTCCGTCAGCGCGTCGACCCTGTTGTGGTCGGACCTCAGTAATCAATATGTCTGGATCGCTTTGTTGGTGATGGTCGGCTACGGTCTTATCGGATTTGGTGATGACTATCTGAAGCTTACGAAGCGCAACACCAAGGGCTTGCCGGGTAAGCTGAAGTTACTGGCTCAGTTTTTAATCGGCGGTGTCGCTGCCGTTTGGGTTATGGGCTTGCTGCCCGGCCATCTCAGCCAACATGTGGCGATTCCCATTTTGAAAGACGTTTATATCTATCTCGGTATTTTCTTCGTTCCGTGGGCACTGCTTGTGATGGTTGGTGCGTCAAACGCAGTAAACTTAACGGACGGTCTGGATGGTCTGGCGATTGTGCCTGTCGCGATTGCAGCGGCCTGCTTTGGCTTCATCAGCTATCTGGTCGGTAACGAAATTTATGCCGAATATCTGAATATTCCTTATGTGGTCGGTACGGGTGAGCTTGCCATTTTGTGTGGTGCGCTCATCGGCGGTGCCATGGGCTTTCTATGGTACAACGCACCGCCCGCAGCCATCTTTATGGGCGATACGGGATCACTCGCCATGGGCGGGGTTCTGGGCGCTATTGCCGTGATTGTTAAGCATGAACTTGTGCTTGCTATCGTCGGTGGTCTGTTTGTGCTGGAGACCGTGTCCGTGATTGTTCAGGTTGTCTCGTTCAAGCTGACGGGGAAACGTGTTTTTGCAATGGCACCCTTGCATCACCATTTTGAGAAAAAAGGTTGGTCGGAACCGACAATCGTAATACGATTTTGGATCATTGCTGTCATTTTGGCATTGATTGGTTTGGGGACGTTGAAGCTACGCTAATATGATTGATTGTACCCGTTTTGCAGAACAACTAGATGGAAAGCCGGTCGCCGTTTTCGGGCTTGGGCGTTCCGGGTTGTCGACAGTGCGGGCTCTCTCCAAAGCGGGCGTAAAAATCAAAGCGTGGGATGATAACGAAACCCAACGTGCCGAAGCCGAAAAACTTGGTGCCGAGCTTGTCGAGCTTGATGAAAAAACTCTAGCCGCATGTGCGTGTCTTGTGCTGGCACCCGGCGTGCCTCTCTATTTTCCTGAACCCCATCCTGTTGCCAAAGCTGCGCGCGCCGCGGACGTTGAAATCATCTGCGATCTCGAAATTTTGCATCGTTGCGGCCATGGGCTAAAGACAATCGGCATTACGGGTACGAACGGCAAGTCGACAACGACCGCCCTGATCACACATATTCTGGATCAATCCGGGCGCGGTGTCGTTATGGGCGGCAATATCGGCGAACCAGCACTGGACATGAAATTACCGAAAAAAGACGGCATCATCGTGCTGGAGATTTCCTCATACCAACTGGATCTTTGCCCGACATTTAGACCGGATATCGCCGTGCTGTTGAACATCACGCCGGATCATCTGGACCGCCATGGCTCATTTGAAAATTACATAGACGCCAAAACCCGTATCTTCGAAACACAAGGATCGGAAGAGGGCGTGGCTGTTATCGGTATCGATGACGAGCCGTGCCGTAAAATATATGAGCTATTGATGGCATTTGAAATTGGTAAGCGCCGTACGCGCCCCGTTTCATGCACGTCCACCACTGAAGACGGCGTGTATGTGGAGGACAGCATCCTGTATGACACCCGTCATGGTAAGCACGTCGAAACACAATCTTTGAGAGGGGTGACCTCGCTTCGCGGTCTGCATAACTATCAAAACGCGGCCGCGGCTTATGCCGTTTGCGCGAGCAAGGATATCGGCCTGACCATTGAAGAGATTTTTGAAGGTATCCGCACATATCCCGGTTTGCCACACCGTCAAAAACAGGTCCGTGTCATTAACGGTATTCCTTACATTGATGACAGCAAGGCGACGAACGCGGAAGCCGCAAGCAAGGCTGTATCCGCTTATGACCGTATATACTGGATCGCTGGTGGGCAGGCTAAAAGCGACGGGCTTGAAGGTATGCAGCCGCTGTTACCCAAAATCCACCATGCTTATCTGATCGGGGAAGCGATGGAAGAATTCGCAAGCTGGCTCGATCAATATTCGGTCAGTTATTCCCTGTGCGGTGACATGAAAGTCGCTGTAAAAAAGGCCCATGAGGATGCGCAAGAAGAACGCGGCCAGCCCGGTGGTGGCGGAGTGGTTCTGCTTTCCCCCGCATGCGCGTCATGGGACCAATATGATTCATTCGAACATCGCGGCCGCCATTTCGAAGAGCTTGTGTTGGCGCTGGATGACGAAAAGAAACAGCCTGAAGCTTCGGGAGATAACGCATGAGCCGTCTTTCCCGTACCGATAAATCATTGCTGGCGCAATGGTGGTGGACCGTTGATAAGGGCATGATGGTTGCCTTTTTCGTGCTTGCCGTCTTGGGCGTGCTGTTGGTCGCGACGGCCAGCCCACCGGTGGCGGAGCGTATTGGCCTTGGCTCCTACCACTTTCTGATCCGTCACGTGATTATCCTCGGACCTGCTGTAACCTTGTTGGTTGGGCTTTCATTTCTGAGCCAGAAAAATATAAGGCGACTGGCGACGCTGGTTTTTGTTGGCAGCTTGGTCGCCATGGTGCTCGCGCTCGTAACAGGTATGGAGATTAAAGGCGCACAACGCTGGATCCATGTCTTTGGTTTCTCGCTTCAACCCAGTGAATTCGTTAAACCTGCCTTCGCAATTCTGGCGGCGTGGATGATGTCGATGCAAAAGGAAAAGCAGGGCTTTCCGGGAAATGCCGTGACGGCTGGGCTGTATGTTCTGACGGTTACATTACTGCTTATGCAGCCTGATCTGGGCATGACCGTTATTGTCACCTCTATTTGGGCGGCGCAAATTTTTCTCGCAGGCTTTCCGTTCCGCTTGCTGGTCGTGTTGGTCGCGCTCGGTGCTGTCGGTATGGGGGCGGCTTATATGGGGTTTGATCACGTGCAAAGCCGTATCGATCGTTATCTCTATCCTGAAAAAGGTGACACGTTTCAGGTCGATCTATCCGTGCAGTCATTCCAGAATGGCGGCGTGTTGGGCACCGGGCCGGGGCAGGGTGTAATTAAAATGGACCTTCCCGATGCGCATGCGGACTTCATCTTTTCTGTCGCGGCCGAGGAAATGGGCCTGATGGCGGTGTTTGTTTTGCTGGGGCTTTACGGGTTCATTCTGCTGCGCGGTTATAATCGTCTTATGCATTCCAATGATATGTTTACCGTTCTTGCGGTCGGGGGGCTGCTGACCATGTTTGGGTTACAGGCGCTTATCCATATGGGGTCGAGCCTGCACTTGTTACCGACCAAGGGTATGACGTTACCGTTCATCAGCTATGGGGGCTCTTCTCTGCTCTCTATGGGCTTTTCTATGGGTGTGGTTCTGGCACTTACACGGCACAAAAACCGCACTGGTATATCCAAAGGCGGCCTGTCTTTGACCTCTGCTCCACAATATAAAAACGCACAAGCGAAGGCGGCATCATGACCAAACAGCCAATCTTACTCAGTGCCGGCGGGACCGGCGGCCACGTAATGCCTGCGCAGGCTCTGGCGCTTGATCTGCAATCACGTGGTTATGATGTAGAATGGATTACCGATAAACGCGGCATAAAGTTCGCCGGAAATTTCAATGATGTCCCAATGCATGAAATTCGTGCAGGCACTTTGGGTGCGGGCATATTCGGCAAGATTAAGGGCGTTACAGATTTAGGGATAGGCATCTTGCAAGCAGGCCAGATTATCTCGCGCATTAAGCCTGCCGCTGTTGTTGGGTTCGGTGGCTATCCGTCTTTTCCTGCTGTTTACACCGCGCAAGGTAAGGGGATTCCGACAATCCTACATGAGCAAAACGCCATTGTCGGCAAGGCCAATGCGATGTTGGCGCATAAGGCCGAACGGATTGCGTCCTCTACACCGGAGCTTCGTGGTCTGGACGAAATAGATCGCGTGCGCACCGTCTTCACGGGTAATCCCGTGCGTGCGGAAATCGCTGCGCTTTATACGCAACCTTATCCTGTCCTCAGTGATGACGGGCAGTTAAATATTCTGGTCATGGGCGGTTCGCTCGGCGCGCACGTCTTTAGCGAAATTCTGCCCGAAGCGCTCTCACGCTTGCCACAGGATCAGCGCGCGCGCCTCCGTATTGTTCAGCAATGCCGTGAGGAAGATATCGACCCGACCAAAGAGGCCTATGCCAAGGCAGGTATTGAAGCTGAACTGCATGTCTTTATTCGTGATGTCGCGGAAAATTTGAAAAACGCGCATCTGGTTATTGCGCGTTCGGGGGCGAGCACGGTTGCTGAAGTCTCTACCGCCGGACGTCCTGCGATTTACGTGCCATACCCGCACCATAAGGATCAGCAACAAAAAATGAATGCCGATGTTGTGTCGGATCGCGGCGGAGCATGGCTGATGACACAAGATGGTTTTACGGCCGATGCAGTACTTGCGCGGATTGAAACATTCCTGCAGAATTCCGAAATTCTGTTCCGCGCGGCTGAAAAGGCCCGTGAATGCAGCCGCCCGGATGCCGCAAGAAAGCTTGGAAATCTGGTCACGGCTGTTATAAGTGGCTGGACAGGCGAAGACGAGATTTAAGCCGGATTTATAAAGAGAGTAAAAATTATGAGTGTTCAACACGGTTTACCAAAAGATACAGGCGCATTGCATTTTGTAGGTATCGGCGGCATCGGCATGAGCGGTATCGCCGAAATTCTGCATAACCTTGGCTATACTGTTCAGGGCTCGGACCAGGCCGAAGGTGCAAACGTCAAACGCCTGCGTGAAAAAGGTATCCGCATCTCTGTCGGTCATGAAGCCGTGAACATCAAGGATGAATCAGGCGAGCTTCCTGCCGCTGTCGTTGTGTCTTCCGCAATCAAACAAGATAATGTTGAGCTGCAGGCTGCCCGCGCCGAAGGTGTGCCGATTGTCCGCCGCGCTGAAATGTTGGCTGAGCTGATGCGCCTGAAATGGGCGATCGCGATTGGCGGCACACACGGTAAAACCACGACAACGTCGATGGTCGGGCAAATGCTGGAAACGGCGGACTTCGATCCGACGATCATCAATGGCGGTATCGTGAACGCGTATGGCTCTAATACACGCTTGGGGCAAAGCGACGTCATGGTCGCCGAGGCGGATGAGAGTGACGGCACATTTACACGTTTACCTGCGTCTGTTGCTGTTGTGACCAATATCGACGAAGAACACATGGATCATTACGGTTCGTTCGAGCAAGTGAAAGACGCGTATCGTCAGTTCATCACCAATGTGCCGTTCTACGGTTTTGCTGTTCTCTGCCTTGATCACCCGGAAGTACAGGCGATGATCCCGTCAGTTAAGGACCGCAAGATCATCACATACGGTTTTAATCCGCAAGCTGATGTGCAAGTCACCAACCTTGAAATGGGCGCAGACGGCAGCCGTTTTGATGTCACCATCGCCGCACATTTGAATGACGGCGAAGAACTGAATTTACGTGATGTATATTTGCCGATGCTGGGCCGTCATAACGTCCAGAACGCGATGGTCGCCGTCACAATCGCGCAGGAAATGGGCGTGAAGCCGCCAATCATTAAAAAGGCGTTGGAGAATTTTACGGGCGTGAAACGCCGCTTCACCAAGACAGGCGAAGTTGATGGCGTAACAATCATTGATGATTACGCGCATCACCCGATTGAAATTGAAACGGTTCTCAAAACCGCACGCACAGCCGTGCAGGAAAATAAGGGTCGCGTTATCGCTGTAATGCAACCGCACCGTTATTCCCGCTTGAATGACCTCTTCGAAGATTTCTGCAAATGTTTTAATGATGCCGATACGGTAATCATCGCCGATGTATACGAAGCCGGTGAAGACCCGATTGAAGGCATCCATAAAAACAGCCTCGTCGAAGGCATTAAGAACCACGGCCATCGTGAGGTTATTGCCTTGCCCGAGCGTAAAGAGCTTGCGCATTTTGTCGCCAAACATGTGCAGCCAAATGACTTTGTGATTTGCATGGGCGCGGGCGACATTACGGCGTGGGCGTATGAGCTTCCTGCGCAGCTCGAGACTGAAATCGAAAAAGCCAAAGGACATGCCGCGTGAGTTCTCCCTTACGCGGTGAAGTCATAGAGAATGCTCCGCTCGGACAGCAAAGCTGGTTTCGCTGCGGCGGCAGTGCGGATTTTCTGTTCAAACCCGCCGATCAAGACGACCTCATTACGTTTTTAAAAACCCGCGATCAAACCATGCCTCTTACGGTGATCGGCGGCCTTGCCAACACCATTATTCGTGACGGCGGTATCCGCGGACATTGTGTACAGCTCGGAAAACCCTTTGCCGAAGTCAAAAGACTGGATGATTTATACATCGAGGCCGGGTGCGGAGCCTTGAATGGAAACGTGGCGGCTGCGGCTGTGAAAGCGGGCATCGGCGGTTTGGAATTCCTCTCCGGCATTCCCGGTTCTGTCGGTGGCGCATTGCGCATGAATGCCGGCGCGTATGGATCGGAAGTCAAAGATGTGTTGATCGGTGCACGCGCCGTCAGCTTGATCGGCGAAGAATACAGGTTTGTCGTTGATGATTTGAAGATGTCATACCGCCATACTGAACCGCCCGAGGATGTGATTTTTACAGGCGCTATTTTTAAGGGCGTGGCTGAAGATTACGAGACAGTGAAAGCTCGCATCACAGAGATTAAAAAGAAGCGTAATGACACCCAACCGATCAAGGAAAAAACGGGCGGGTCGACCTTCGCTAACCCTGACCCGAAAGCACTCCGCCTTGCGGGCTTGCCCGAAGACACCCGCGCATGGCAGGTCGTGGAGAAAGTCGGCGGGCGCGGCCTTCGTATCGGCGGTGCGCAGATGAGCGAGAAACATTGCAACTTTATGGTCAATAATGGTGATGCAACGGCGGCTGATCTGGAAATGCTCGGCGATACTCTCATTCGTCGTGCGCAAGAAGATCTAGGCTTAACCCTGCATTGGGAAATCAAACGGATCGGTGAGAAGGCCTAGAACTTAGGCACGCTTTCATACAGATCTGGTAGGTCGTTTTCCAGCAAAATTACATCGCCGCTTTTCGCGTTTTTGGAAATCCAGCTTTGCGCTTCGGCGAATGTGTTGACCTGATGTAATTCTTTACCGCCATTATTTTTATACGCATCTACGAATGTCGGAATGCGTTTGCCTTGTACGACAATCGCAATGTCACAGGCTTTGGCGGCATATTCACCAATAGTCTTGTGCGCATCGCTGTGCACCGCGCCCAACTCAACCATGCCCGGCGTGACCAGAATTTTACGGCCACCAGTCGGCATTTGTTCGAGTAGGCCGAGGGCCGCCTGAAATCCGACGGGGTTGGAGTTATAAGCATCATCAATAATCGTAATGCCGCCTCCTTGTTTACGTACTTCCAGACGGTGCTGGATTTGCGGCAAGCTCTGTAACGCGGATTGAATATCGGCGGATGAAATCCCCAGCTCGATCGCCGCAGCGAAAGCGAGCACAATGTTATGGCCGTGGTGCACCCCGAAGATCGGAGCATCGACATTATATTGGACATTCTTCCAGCTAAAGCGGACCTCGATACCTTTGTCTTTTTGAATGATCGCGTTGATCGCGAGGTCACCCTTTTGCAAGTAAGACTGTTCCTCAATGCCCTTGGCTTTGACGGCATCGGCCCCTTCGCCGCAAATGACGAACTGGTTTTCATTTTGCTCTTTAATGTCGCGGCTTGCCTGAAAACGCAGCGTGCGTTCATGTGCAATGACGTGGCCGCCTTTTTCGATTGCGGCGACCGCAAGCTCGTATTTGGTTTTCGCAACAGTATCCAGCGACTTAAAGCGTTCATAATGCGCATGGCCGATGGCGGTGATTATGCCCATATCCGGCGGGGTCAGGCGGCATAAACGCTCGATAGAACCCGGCCCGTAAGCACCCATTTCAACGACCAGATATTTGTGATCGGGTTCCAGCTGTTCACGCACTACACGGGCGATGCCCATTGGTGTGTTCACACTGCCCGGTGTGATGAGTGTCGGTGCCTGTGTCTTCAGGATATGCCCAAGGATATGCTTCACGGATGTTTTGCCGAATGATCCCGTAATGCCGATCACTTTCGGCTGGTAATCCTGAACTTTGTAATGTGCCTCGTTCCAGAATTTTTTCTGGTTCATGTCCTCGAAAGGACCGAGAACCATATTCACCACGATGATCCAGAACGGAATGAATTGGATGCAGGCAATCCAAAGATAATGTTGCGGCGGATACATCGGCAGAAAGACCCACGCGGCACTAGCGACCATTAAAAAATAAGCCGGAATGAATATCCGTTTTGCACGGTTCGTCATCACCAGCTTTTTCTTGGAATTTTTTCGCGGGTCTTTTTCCAGCCATGCAATCAAGGCCATGGCCAGCACGATGGCGGCGTTGGAGAAAAACGCGATTTCTTCGCCGTGTAATATTCGCGTTGATGACAGGTAAAGCGTAATGCCGGATATAATCAAAACCAGAAAGCTCAAGCGCTTATCGAACACTTTGTGCTTCATCATCCAGCCGAAAAAGCGCGGGCTGTCATATTCTTCCTGCTGGTAAATATGCATGTATGTAAGGCCACGGCGCAGCGCAAAACCCGCAAATGCAAAAAACAACAATAACGTGGTGGCCAGTCCCATCATGTGCTCTGAACCTTCTGTTCTACAAAGCCTTTGATCTTATGCGCGACCTGATGCCGCGCGTCACTCAGGATAGTGTAGTGGTCAAACCCGTCCATCACAATCAGTTCTGCGTCTTTTATCAAAGATTTATACCGTTCGCCGAATTCGGGTGGCGTTTCATCATCCTTCTCCCCGAAGATCAGCAGGGTGGGGCAGGTAACTTTTTTGGCAGCCTCACTCAAATCCTCATTCACCACTTTGACCAGAATTTGGCGCATATTGCCCGCATTCTTGTAATCCGCACTGGCAAATTTTTTCATCAGCCATTCTTCGGGCAAGCCGAACGGAATCAGCTTTTTCAGAAATTTGTAAATCATGATCCGTGTTTTGAAATAGGCTTTCTTGAACGGGGAACGTTTTCGCTTTAATCCTGCGGCGGCTATCAGGCATAGCCCGGCAACCAAATCAGGGTGGCGCGCCGCCAGCTCAATACCGACACGGCAACCAAAGGAATGTCCGATCCAGAAGATTTTCTGATCTGTGTGCGCTTTGATGAATTCCGC
>JAUIIA010000016.1 GCA_030432025.1 Alphaproteobacteria bacterium | reverse complement strand
GCATTCGCGCTCGAGGTCCCAATAGGAGTGGGTGACGTAGACGGTCTGCGAAGCCGGGGCGTAGTGGAGGTCGGAAAGCCGGACCGGATTGAGGGACGCTTTCGGCATTTTTCGCTTGAGGTCGGCCAGCATTTCCGCCGCGTTCAGGTCGATCCGGGTCGGCAGGCGCGTGGTGTGCATCGCGCCGTCGCCCGCGTCTTCGACCTGATAGAACCTTCCATCGGCATCGGCGACCAGGATCCTGTCGCCGATGACCTCGACCGCGCCGGACCGCCGGCTCGTTTCGGGGACGAATGCGTTCAGGTCGATGTCCGTCGCTTCGATGACGATGAGCGAGGTGTCGATATAGCGGACCGAGACCGGTGGTTCGTGTGACCCTGCCGGACTTCCGCTACCGGCGCTCGTTGGTCCGTCCGGCGGTGGTAAAAGTACGGTAATGAATCTCATTCCGCGTTTTTATGACGCACAGGACGGGACAGTTTCGATTGGTGGAGGTGATATCCGTACATTGGATCTCGTCTCCTTACGTGCCCATATCGGACTGGTTTCACAAGACATCACGATCTTTGACGACACCATTGCGGCCAATATCGGGTATGGACGGGCAGGGGCCACACATGAGGAAATTATCGATGCGGCAAAAGCCGCCGCCGCTCATGAATTCATTGAAAGCTTCCCCGAAGGTTACGAAACGACAGTCGGCGAGGACGGTGTAAAACTCTCCGGTGGTCAACGCCAGCGTCTCTCCATTGCCCGCGCAATTTTGCGTGACGCACCGATTTTACTGCTCGATGAGGCAACTTCCGCCCTTGATAACGAATCCGAAAAGCTGGTGCAGCAAGCGTTAGAGAAGCTGGAAAAAGGCCGCACCACCTTGGTTATTGCGCACCGCTTGTCTACGGTACAAAACGCCGATCAGATACTGGTACTGGATTCGGGGAAAATCGTAGAGCGTGGCACCCATGACGAACTCATGGAGCTGAACGGCCTGTATGCCAAAATGTATGTCACAGGATTAAAGCACTGATCTCATCCACGGCATTGCATCTTCTGGTTTTTTTGAGCACAATACATGCGGTTAAAGAATAAAAAGGTCTTCTCACATGCCCTGTCACGCAGCTATTGCAGAAAAATCCATTACTTTGAAGCCGGACACAGAAGTCGAAGTGGCCTTAAAGGAACTTAAGAAAAAGAATGTCTCTGAAGCCGCTGTTATCGATGATGACGGCAATGTTATCGGGATTTTTTCTCTGACGATTGTCATGAAGAACTTATTGCCCGTTTCCGTACCGATGAGTGACGGGATTGTTCTGGATGTAACAGTCCGCGCCGCACCGGGCATTGCCAAGCGCCTTAAAAAAGTGAACCCGCTCAAAGTTGAAGAATTGATGGAACGCAAAGTTCCGACCGTTCATCCCGACACCCCGATTTGGGAAGCCGTTAGTCATTTGGTCAGCGGGCATTCCTGTCTGGTCGTTGTAGAAGGCGAGTCGCGGAAATATCTCGGTATGGTGACCCCGGCCTCCGCTATGGATGAACTGAAACGTCTGCAGGAAAGTGAAGCGCTATGATCAAGGGCAGAGCTTTTACCGCGACTATATTCAGTGCTTTGATTGTTTCCGCCTTCGCGCTTGTCAGCGTATCGGGTGCACAGGCACAAAGCGACCAGAAGCCTCTCGTCATTCCGCCGCCGATTAAGGTTGAGCAACAAAGACCGAACTCTAGCGTCTTTTACACCAAGCCCGCGGATGCTTATCATTTTGAGACCGATGAAATAAGCATCATGAAAGCAGACGGCGAAAAGCTGTTCTATGATGTCGATCTGGCCCTGACACCAACTCAGCAGGCGCGCGGCCTCATGTTCCGTACAGAGATGGAGGACAATGAGGGAATGCTGTTTGTGTTCCACGACGTGGCGATGCGCAGCTTCTGGATGAAAAACACACTGATCCCGTTGGACATGCTTTTTATTCATGAGGATGGAACAATTCATCACATACACCACAATGCGAAGCCACAAGACCTGACGAAGATCACGTCTAAATATCCGTCAAAGGCTGTACTGGAGCTCAATGGTGGTGCTGCCGACAAGATAGGTATAAAGGAGGGTGACAAAGTCCTGCATGCCTATTTTAAAAATGTAGGCGTACAGCAATAAAAACCGCGGTTTTTTAGCTTGCCCAATCCAATATGTTTGTGTAAAACATGCCCTTCAGAGCCGCGAGGTTTCTGAATTCAAAAGTTTTAAGCGTCGGAGTGTAGCGCAGCCTGGTAGCGCAACTGCTTTGGGAGCAGTGGGTCGCGGGTTCAAATCCTGCCACTCCGACCACTTTTCTAAAAACGGACACTACGCCGTATGAAAAAATTCCTTACATTGTTTTTACTGTTGCTGCTTAACGTTGCTCCTAATGTTCAGGCACAGGAATCATGGACTCCGCAAAAAGGGCAAATCTACCCTGACTTAGAACTGATTGATCAAGAAGGTGTACGGTTCAGGCTTTCCGATCTGAAAGGCAAGATTGTGGTCATTCAGCCCGTTGGTATGAATTGTCCGGCATGTCAGGCCTTTTCCGGTGCGCATGATATCGGCTCTTTTGAAAAAAATGCCGTACAACCCGGTGTGCCTTCCGCACTAAAGCTTTTCCCGCGTTACACCGAAGGGATGCCATTCCCCAACAAGGACGTGATTTTCATTCAAATCCTGTTCTATGACATGAAGTTCGGCCCGCCGAAGTTGGAAGATGCACAAAAATGGGCGGCCCATTTCCAACTTAATAAGAAGGATTTTGAAATCGTAGCCGTACCAGTAAAAGATATGCGCAGCGATACGACATACAAAATGATCCCCGGATTTCAGCTACTCGATAGAGATTTCATCCTGAGGTCCGACTCAAGTGGCCATTATCCCCAAGACAACCTCTACAAAACATTGATCCCGATGGTGCCTGATCTGTTGTAACGATGTCGGTTTTTGTTGCGAAAACACACCTTAAGGCTAAGATGACCGCATGAAGAAGCCCTCTAATTCTAACTACAAACCTGCTGCTGAGGATATATGGACCGAGAATGCCATTCTCGCGCAGTCTGGCGATAAGAGTGCTTATAACGAATTACTGAGGGGTATAGCGCCGTTTATTCGCAATTATATCCTCAAGAGCCTTGCTAATCCAGATTGGGCGGACGATATAACACAAGAAGTGCTGCTTTCCGTGCACAGGTCATTGGAGACATACAGTCCCGACAGGCCGTTTCGCCCGTGGTTGATGGCGATCATTAACTTTAGGCGCACGGATTTCCTGCGAAAGCACTATAATGCACGTGAAAACAAGCAAACTTCACTCGATAGCCCGGATTTTCTAAAAACGCATGTAACGGAACCTAACCATGCAGGCGAATACAAGGATATAGAGTCGGCTCTGGCCACCTTGCCTGAAAAGCAGCGCCGGGTGTTCGAAATGATTAAGATTGAAGGCTATAGCGCCAAGGAAGTGGCGAATGAGATGGACATGAGCGTCAGTGCCGTTAAAGTCTCCGCACACCGGACAATGAACAAGTTGAAGGAAATATTGGGGTAAATTTTGACCGAGCAAAATAACATTGATGATTTGATTGGAAAATTGTCCGAGGAGCTGGAGCCGGTCAAGCCTATGCCGCATCCGCTTATTCAGGCGATTCCGTATATCGTCGTGTCATTTGCATACATGGCAGTTGTGGTTTTTTATCTCGGGATTCGTGGCGACGTTATTGAAAAGCTTGGTGATGTGGCCTTCATGGTTGAAATATTCATGATGAGCTTCCTCGCAATCTCTTCCATGATCACGGCTATATATCTAACTGTCCCTGACATGCGTGGTGAGAAATGGATCCTGGCCATTCCTTTTACGTTGCTGGCGTCTTTTTTCGGTATGGTAATCATCAAGGCCGTCAGCGAAGGTGTTGATATGCCTAACGTTCATAAGATGGACCACTGTATGGGCGAGGGTGGGTATATGACCATTATTCCGCTCGCGGTATTGCTGTTCCTGACCAAACGCGGCGCTACGACCCGCCCGTATCTCAGCGCCCTGATGACAATCTTCGCCGTTGCGGGGCTCGGCTATGTGGGGCTGCGCTTCACCTGTAGTATGGATACGATCGGGCATGCTGTTATTTCGCACATGATACCGTATATTGTGATTGGTTCTATACTTGGAATAGCAGCCAGAAAAATCTATAAGTGGTAATACTGAACCCTGACTTGGCGAAATGAAGATGAAAAAAGCCCGTATTTACACTCCCTCCAAAAACGCTATGCAATCCGGCCGCTCGAAAACCAAAGAGTGGATTTTGGAATTTGAAACCAACACGGATAAAAATCCCGAGCCGCTTATGGGCTGGAGCCAGAGCAAGGATACGATGACGCAGGTGCGCTTGAAATTCCGCACATTGGAACAGGCAGAGCGTTATGCAGAAGAGAATGGGCTGTATTATCAGGTAACACCACAGCATGAGCGTAAGCCCAAGCCACGCAATTACGGTGATAACTTCAAATATATTCCCCCCGAAGACAGCGAAAGCGCTTGATAAGCTTTAATTCCTTGGGTTACTTTACTTACGGATGGTCCCGTAGCTCAACCGGATAGAGCATCTGCCTTCTAAGCAGAGGGTTGCAGGTTCGAGTCCTGCCGGGATCGCCATAAAACCTCCATGTAAATACATCCTCACTTGGGACCCAAACCATGACATCAGCCAAATCTCTTTGTTCACAACTGATGCTCGGCGTGATGGCTTCTTTGTGTGTTGTGGGCGGGGCTCATGCTCAGGGGCTGACCGAAGAAAATATCCGTGAATTTTACAATGAGATGGTCGTCATAAACACGACCTTGCGGGAAGGGCAGGAGGATTTGCCCCAGCTCATAGAGTATCTCGATAGAACCCTGACCGATGATTTTCATAGCAAGTCGAACTTTAAATGGGCGTGTAAGCCCATGCCTGATAAGGCCAGTCAGATTACAAAGCAGGAAATTATCGATATTTACAACGGCATCGGCGTTAATAATTACGACATATATGAATTGGAAGTGGTCGAGATGACGATCGCTGAAGGGCAGGAAACGGCACAGGTGCAATATTCGCTTCATGTTGAGGATGTGACCGATGGCAATCCCTTTATGAACGATATCATCGGGCACGCATCACTTATATGGGATGAGGACATGCAAGCCCCCCGCGTGGTCAGTCAGGTGCTGGATCAGATATTTACAATTGGTACGGAAAAGAAGGATTGCGAGA
This sequence comes from Alphaproteobacteria bacterium, assembly GCA_030432025.1. Lineage (GTDB taxonomy): Bacteria > Pseudomonadota > Alphaproteobacteria > Micavibrionales > Micavibrionaceae > TMED27. The sequence goes on along the minus strand of JAUIIA010000016.1, from coordinate 35,921 downwards.
CACCCGAGTAAGCCGGGATTTAGGCAAAAAAAAGTCCGGAGACTTTTTGAAGCTTCCGGACAAACGGCGGTAATAGAGGGTGTGTAATTGTTAGTATACGCATAATCGGAACGATTGCAAGAAAAAAACACAAAATTCTTCTAAAATTTTATCAAAACCGAAACTATCTCAAATTTAAATAGCCTTTACTGTAATCATAATAATTTATGCAAGTAATGTTACTTAAAATATAGTGGTGAAGGCGAGTAAATGTGAGGGGTCTAGTGTAATTGTTGGTTGAGATTACTTTGCTTTACTTTGATTTATTTGATTTTATTTAGGCAAAAAAAGGTCCGGAGACCTTTTTAATGGATCGTCCGGACAAACGGCGGTAATAGAGGGTGTGTAATTGTTAGTATACGCATAATCGAAACGATTGCAAGCAAAAAACACGATATTTATCTAAAATTTTATCAAAACCGAAACTATCTCCTGTTTCCAAAAGAAAACGGAGTAAAAATTAGTATTAAAGGTTAATATTTAAAGCAAAAGTCGTATATAAGGTGAATTTGTTTATTTGTTTTCTGGTGTATTTGTATATTTGTTTGGTTTTTAATACTTGTATAGTTAGTTTTTTACTATTTTTTTGGTTTTTTACTCACGAGTACTTGTATTTTAGGTTCTGTTTTGGTGGGTTTGGCCTTGGTTTTGTCTGGCCGCTAGGCTCCTCAAGAAAATTATGCTAATTGTGCCGGATCACATTCACCTTAATGAGGCCCAATATATGCGACTTCTCATCATTGTTTTCCTATTAGCGGTTATTTTCTCTCCTTTCAATGCTCAGGCTTCAACTGCCTGCAAGGATCTGGATATGGCAGATGCGGAGGCGATCAAGGCTTGTCTTGAAAGTGACACCACGTGGTACGAGGCACGAACAAAGCCGATGTTTGAGCCGAACAAAGAATGCTCACACCTGCAAACGCAGGTCGTAAAAAGACAGATTGAATCAGTCGATCCGAAAAAAGGGAAAAGGGTAAATTCCAAAACTCTGGATGATCAGAGTATTCCGCGTCCGTCCTGTGAAACTGTCGCGGAAGTCGTGGAACTGATCCACGGTCGCCCCTCTGCTTGGCAGCCATGCTTAGGCTACGATGAAGCCGCCGATAAACTCACCCATTTCAAGGGCTGTATTGTACCGTTCCTCGAAGGCAGATACGGCTCCGATACTAACGCAGCCTTGAGCCGTGTTTCTGGTATGGACTGTAAACGTGCACTTGCGACATATGGGCAGGCGCTCGGCTTGATCTATCCGCCGATTCAGGAGCAGGGACCTTTTCTGGGGAGAAGGTTACCGTCATCTTATGCCGATCCGGATTGTGACCAAGTGAATGCCTATGTAGCCGAAATTAAGCAGGACGTTGAAAAAGCCCGTCAGGAGCAAATCCGGATTGCGGAAGCCGCGAAAGCCGAAAGAAAAAGAATTAAAGAAGAGATGGCTCAAGAGGCTTATGAGCGCAAAAAGAACATGATCGAAGCCCAGCGCAAATACGAAGAAGCTGACCAAAAAGCAATGGACCAGATGATGGCTGCCGGTCTGGAAAGCCGTAAAAACCGTGAAGACCCCAAAGATGTAATAGAGGGTAAGCATTTACACCTGGCTCTGGTTAAGCACATCTGGGATCAGCGTCCCGAAGAGGAAAAAGGCTTTGGCGGCATCAAGGCTGTACTCAAACACACCACCCACGGTTTCAGAACATGGGGGAATGCACCGATGATGCCGAACTTCTATCATGCGGTTAAAGACGTTTCGATCAAGGACTGTAGCGTGAATAACGGCAAGGGACACTGCACATATACTGTGACCGTGTCTTCAAGCTCGGAGTATAAGGATGCGAATAATCAGGCGAGGGCGAATTTCTACGGTCAGTTCGCTAGCGCTTTCACGGGCCCCAGAACCTACACGTGGGAAAGTGACTTCACGCATGACGGCAAGCAATGGACGGTCGACCTAACGGATGAACAACGCAAGTTGCTGTTGCCGCCGGAAATTGATGTGAGCAATAGCCGCTCCGAGCAGGAGAAAATAGATTGTGACTATATGTCGGCAATGGGCATTCCCATGCTGTGCTAGAGCTGACAAGCTAGCGTTATCTTTTCGGTGATTTCCAGTCGCTTTCAGGCGTGTTTTCAGCGTGCAGCTTGAAAGCCAGCCCCAAGGCCACACCAACACCTATCGCCACGGTTAAATCGACTGCAACCGTAAGCACCATAGTTAAAAGCAGCAGGAATTTGTCACGGTTCGGGCCGCGCGCATATTCGCCCCATTTATGAGGTTCACTCATATTCCACGCCGTCATGATCAGTAAAGCGGCGAGGGCGGGCATTGCCAGATATCCGGCGAGTGGAGCAGCCACCAACATAACCAGCAAAATCGCAAGAGCATGCACAATGCCGGCAACGGGTGTTTTTCCGCCTGCCCTGATGTTTGTTGCTGTCCGGGCAATCGCGCCTGTAGCAGGCAATCCAGCAAAAAGTGCGGAGCCGATATTGGCGATTCCCTGAGCCAGTAATTCGGCGTTCGGACGATGATGTCCCTTCGCCATTCTGTCAGCCACCATTGCCGAAAGGAGCGACTCAACACCAGCCAGAAAAGCGATAACAAACGCGGAGGGTAGGAGTTCTATTATGCGTTCGAAAGACACAATGGGCAGAGCAGGCCACGGCAATTGACTGGGCAACTCACCAAAGCGCGATCCCAATGTATCCACGGATATGCTGGTGAAGAAAACGACGGCTGAGCCGATCCCGACGGCGACAATAAGCCCCGGGAAGCGCGGGAAGAAATGCCTGAACGCGATGATTAAGCCCAATGTCAGCGCGGCAATGGCAAATGCCGGAAGCTGGAAAGTGTCCCGCCCGTCCCAAAGTACGGGGATTTTTTCAAAAAACTCTGCAGGGACATGCTGCAGGGACAGGCCCAGAAAATCGGGGAGCTGGCTTGTTGCGATAACAATTGCAATACCGATCGTAAAACCGCTGACGACGGCTTCCGGCACATAGGAGATGAGGCGGCCTGCACGAAAATATCCCGCAAGCATGAGCATAATGCCCGCCATCAGCGTTGCCAGAACCAGCCCGTCATATCCGTGGTTCGCGATTACACCAAAGACAACTACAATAAAGGCGCCTGTTGGCCCTCCGATTTGAAACCTACTGCCGCCAAAAAAAGAAATCAGAAAACCGGCAATAATCGCCGTCACCAAACCTTTTTCAGGCTCCGCGCCTGAAGCGATTGCGATCGCCAGACTGAGCGGCAAAGCAACCATAGCTACAGTAATGCCTGCTAACACATCGGCAATAAATTGCGATCTGTCATAGGTTTTAATGGTACTGAGTATTTTTGGCTGACGCATATCAATCACACGATATACAGAATGTAGGCAAATCAATTGCCAGAAAAGTGGCTCCCCGGGCCGGATTCGAACCAGCGACCAAGTGATTAACAGTCACCTGCTCTACCACTGAGCTACCGGGGAACACTTGAGAAAATGTTTATGCTTGAGCGCACCGACTTTGTCAAATGGAAAACTCAGCCTTTTTTACTTAGCTGTGGTCGGCTCGCGCATCGTCTGTCTGTTCGGCTTGCGCGCCGTCGTAATGCGCGTTGATACCTTGCTCTTCTGCCAGCTTCTGCAAAATCCCTGGCCAAGCGGCGTGCGCGCGGTTCGGGACAGTTGGATCACCGGAATGAACAACGTGCAGCGGGCTTTCATCAACATTATATTCAAGGGCTACAAGCTTGAATAAATCGCGATTGCTCAACGACGGAATCTCACGGGCGTTACGGTCGACTTCTTCACTGCCACCCAGAACTTGCAGACTTTGCAGGCTGCTCCATAAGGCTTCGTTATAGGCGAGGGGGCCGATCTCATTGATGTTGGTCACGACTCGCGCACCTTTAAGCTCCCACGCTTCAAAGATATCCAGCTCTTCGCGCTGATAACCCCAAGCCTTGTGTAAAGCCTGAACAATAGCCGTTTTTTCGAAGTCATTTGTTGCGCCTTCTTCGGCTTCACGCGTATCGATAGCCTCGGACATGACCTTACCGTCGGCGGAGATAACGGCCGCATATGGGATGCCTTTGGCTGTGTTCTCCGCGATGGCGTCGATAATTTGCTGCGGCAACTCGTCTTCTTTAGCGTGAACAACAGGCGTTTTTACGATTTTGCCTTTGCTGATCAAATCTTTCGCAACGTCTGACTGCTGGAGCGTGTCATTCATAACAAACAAACCGTTGCTATTATCCAGCACGGCGAGCTGGAAGAGGGCACGAAGACCTGTGTCATATGGCTCATCGTTAAAGTCCGCGTCTTCTTTTGTGCGTTCATATGTGGCTTTAAAGACAACATGGAATTGACCAGGCTTGATTAGGTCTTCGTCCAACAACTCCTGAGCGAACAGCATCTGCTTGGAGCGGCATGACGGGCAGCTTTCGCCACTGGATACCTGAACTACTTCCCATCCCTGATCACGGTTTTCACGAAGGAAATCCAAAACTTCCTGACGTTTTTCAACCGAAAGGTTTTCAGCCTCCGCATGTGCGCTCGCTTGACCTTTGGAAACAACAGCGTTGGAGTCGTTATAGTCATCCTGACCGCCATAGACGGGTTTGTATTCTGTTTTGCCGTCCACTGTGCGGGCGAGCCATAGTTGTGCACCAAACGGACCGCCTTTTCCTGCGCTTGCCGTTTCGAGAGCGAAGTCATCGCTAGCCTCTGCATGCTGCGCCCAGACATCGAATTCTCCGGGGAGGAGTTCGGCTTTCGCAGCCTCACCTCTGGCTTTGTGGTAGCGGGCGGTGGCAAAATCAACAGCAGACATACGCGATTCCTTTGTAAAGACTAAGCGCCTTATAGACAGCTAGTTTACATATGTCAAATTTAAGTGGGGTTATGCAAGCTTGAGGCTGGAGGCACGGACCGGGCGAAGCAAATCGCAGATTTGTTCGCGTTTATAAGAATGCTTTACGTAAAAGGGTTTGTTTTCTGTCTGATATTGGAGGCACGGACCGGAGTCGAACCGGTGTACACGGATTTGCAATCCGCTGCATAGCCACTCTGCCACCGCGCCTTCCTGATTGCGTATCAGATGTGTAGTGTAAAACACTGTAATAAGTCAACAACGCAGTGTGAAAACGACTGGTAATCCGCAAAGCTTTGGCGTAAAAAGTGGCCTATGATGAATTTTGAACAAGCCCGCAAAAATATGGTTGATGGTCAGATTCACACGAACGGTGTAATCGACCAGCGCATTCTTGAAGCTTTCCAGACAGTGCCTAGAGAGCTGTTCGTTCCTGAACACCTTAGAAATACGGCCTTTAATGACGAAGATCTGAGGGTTGCGGAGGGGCGATACTTGCTGGAACCGTCCGTTCACGCACGCCTTATTCAGGCACTAGACCTAAAACCTGACAGTGTTGTGCTGGATATAGGTGGTGGCTCTGGTTACGGTGCGGCTATTCTGTCTTCTATTGTTTCGACAGTCGTGGTGGTGGAATCAGAACAATATTTGCTCGACCATCTGGCTGAAATTCAGGACAATTTAGATATTCGCAACATCGCGACATTCACGGGTGACCTACGTGAGGGCAATCCCGACCATGCGCCTTATGATTCGATTATTATCAACGGCGCGATCGCCGAGGTTCCGCAGGCTATTTTGGATCAACTCGCACCTGAGGGCCGACTCGTATGCGTGCTGAAAGAAGGCGGAAGGCCGATTGGGGCAGGTACACTCTTCCAAAAAGCAGCAAACGGTACGGTCTCCTCATATCCTTTGTTTGATGCGGCTACACCTTATCTTTTTGGCTTCGAGCCTGCGGTTAGCTTCAATTTTTAACGTAAAAACTGCGTATTTTGTGGATATGCTGGGGGAAACTCGACTCATCCTCTTTGACAACGCCCTCAGTATGTAAGACACTGGTAAAGTTAAAAGTCTGCAATTCAACGCAAATTCATGTCCGATCAAAACACCGAAGAAGAACCATCCATCGAAGAGATCCTGACGTCTATCCGTCAGATCATTTCTGATGACGATGATGAAGCGCCTGAAGAAGAGGCCGCCGAGGAACCTGCTCCCGAGCCGGAGGAGGCGCCTATTGAGCTGACTGAAAAAGTTGAAGAGCCTGAACCGGAACCCGAACCCGAGCCGGAAGCTGATGACGATGTGGCATTGATCGATACCGATCCCGAGCCGGAGCCTGATTTCGGAGCCGAGCCCGAGGAAGAGGCACCCATTGAGGTTGAAATGCAGGACCCTAAACCATCATCTTACGAGCCTGACGACGATAGCGACCTGCTGACCAATCAGGCCGAAACGGCTGCCTACGATGCGTTTAGCGAACTTGCCAGAAAGACCGCCGTAGAACATGGTGGAATTACTCTGGAAGAGATCGTCCGCACCGAACTGAAGCCCTTACTCCGCGACTGGCTGGACCGTAATCTGCCTAAGATTATCGAACGCCTTGTTCAGGAAGAGTTAGACCGTGTGGCCAAACGCGCCCTCGAAGACTAATTCCCGTAGCCGAAGATACCCCAAAAACCTTGATTTACCCCGTAAATCCCTTATGATCGCGCACGATTAAAAGGATAGATTCATGCTCGACAAAACATTTGATCCTCACTCGATAGAAGAAAAGCTGTACAAGCGTTGGGAAAAATCAGGCGCATTCGCCTGTAACCCCGATAGCAAGGACGTGCCATATACAATCATGATGCCGCCGCCGAATGTGACAGGTTCGCTGCATATGGGGCACGCCTTAACAATGGGGTTGCAGGATGTTTTGACACGTTATGCCCGTATGCAGGGCAAAGACGCGCTCTGGCAGCCAGGTACAGACCATGCGGGTATTGCCACGCAAATGGTCGTCGAACGCATGTTGGATGAGGAGGACACATCCCGTCATGACCTGGGCCGTGATAAATTCCTCGACCGTGTTTGGGAATGGAAAGCCGAATCCGGCGGCACCATCGTAAACCAACTCCGCCGTCTTGGTGCGTCCCCTGATTGGGAACGTGAACGCTTCACCATGGATGAAGGCCTATCCAAAGCCGTCCTGAAAGTATTTGTAAGCCTGTATAACGAAGGCCTGATTTATAAAGACAAGCGCCTCGTTAACTGGGACCCGAAACTACACACCTCTATCTCTGACCTCGAGGTCGAACAGCGCGATCAAAAGGGCAGCATGTGGCACATCCGCTATCCTGTTGAAGGGGAAGAGGAAGAGTTCATCACTGTCGCCACAACGCGTCCTGAAACCATGCTGGGTGATACGGCCGTTGCGGTTCACCCTGATGATGAACGCTACACCGATATGGTTGGCAAATCCGTTGCATTGCCGATTACGAACCGCCTAATTCCAATTGTTGCCGATGAATATTCTGATCCTGAAAAAGGTTCGGGTGCTGTGAAGATTACACCTGCGCATGACTTTAATGACTTTGATGTCGGTAAACGCCATGACTTACCGATGATCAGCGTTCTGGACAGTTATGCCAAGGTTGTCGAGCATGAAACCATCCCCGAAAAATACTGGGGTATGGATCGTTATGAGGCTCGTAAAGCCGTTCTGGCGGAGCTGGAGGAATTGGACCTTCTGGTTGAGGAAGAAAGTATCAAGAACAGTGTCCCTTACGGTGACCGTTCAGGTGTTGTTATCGAACCGTTCCTGACCGATCAATGGTATGTCGATGCCGAAACACTTGCGAAACCTGCTATCGCCGCTGTCGAAGACGGGCGTACAGAGTTCGTTCCGAAGAACTGGGAAAACACCTATTTCGAATGGATGCGCAACATCCAGCCATGGTGTATTTCGCGCCAGCTCTGGTGGGGGCACCAGATTCCTGCATGGTATGACGAGGACGGTAAATGCTTTGTCGCCGAAACCGAAGAAGAAGCGCAAGCCGAAGCGGGTGAGGGCGTAAAGCTTACACGTGACGAAGATGTGCTCGATACATGGTTCTCTTCCGCGCTCTGGCCGTTCTCCACTTTGGGTTGGCCGGATGACAGCGAAGAAACAAAGCGCATGCTGGAAAAATACTATCCCGGCGATGTGCTGGTTACCGGCTTTGACATTATCTTCTTCTGGGTTGCCCGTATGATGATGATGGGCATGCACTTTATGGATGGCGAAGTCCCGTTCAAGAAAGTCTATATGCACGCACTTGTGCGCGACGCTAAGGGCCAAAAAATGTCAAAATCCAAGGGCAATGTTATGGACCCGCTCGATATCATCGAGAAATACGGCGCCGATGCCTTGCGTTTCACGCTAACGGCTATGGCCGCACAAGGGCGCGACATCAAGCTGTCTGAAGAGCGTGTCGAGGGCTACCGTAACTTCGCGACCAAGCTCTGGAATGCATCACGATATTGCGAGATGAATGAATGTAAAGCGTCTGCAGACTTTGACCCGTCCGCCGTTCAATACACGCCGAATCAATGGATCGTCGAGGAGGTTGTTAAAGCGCAGGCGGCCATCGATAAAGCGATGGAGGGCTATAAGTTCAACGAAGCCGCCAACGCGATTTATCAATTCACATGGGGCACATTCTGTGACTGGTACCTCGAATTCACCAAACCGGTTCTGCAAGGTGAAAACGAACATGCCGATGAAACCAAACAAACAACGGCCTGGGTACTGCAGCAAATTCTGGTCTTGCTGAACCCGTTTATGCCGTACATCACCGAAGAGCTGAACGAAGCGCTTCTTGGCAGCGATAAGATGCTGATCACAAGCAATTGGCCGGATTATTCCGACATCACGCTTGATGAATGCGCATCACAAAAGATGGATTGGTTAATCCGTGTCATTTCCGAGATCCGCAGCGTCCGTGCCGATATGAACGTACCTGCGGGTGCGAAGGTCCAACTGCTGGTTAAAGACGCCTGTGAGCACACACAGGAAGGTTTTGAAGCCTTTGGGGAAATCCTTAAGCGCATTGCACGCCTCGAAAATATCGAAATGACCGATGAAGCACCAAAAGGCTCTGTTCAGACCGTTGTCGATAAGACGACCCTGATCTTACCGATTGCGGACATCATCGACCTTGATGCTGAGCGTGAGCGCTTGAAAAAGCAAATTGCGAAGCTGGAAGACAACATCACCAAGCTTACGAAAAAGCTGGAGAATAAGGCCTTCGTAGAGAACGCTCCCGAAGAGGTGGTTGAGGAACAACGTACCCGCATCGCCGAGGACCAAAGCATCATCGAAAAGCTTGCTACCGCGCTGAAGCAGCTTGAGGCCGCCTAAAAATCTTGCTTTTGTTTACGTAAATTAGTAAAACCTTCTCAAAATAAAACAGGGAAGGTTACTGCGTTTTGGATTTGCAAGGTGAATTCGAGCTAAGCGTCGGCGATATGCTGGTCGCAAATCCGTCTGTCCCCGCAGAGGGACCGAACGTGCCGTTTGCGCGCAGTGTCTATATGGTGACCGGCTATTACCCTGAAACAGGCATGGTTCAGGCTGTTAACATCACACAGCCCGATGCGGACTTCGCCGCCGAAATCGAACATGAAATGATAGACGCCGCCATTCCGGGCGAGAGCTTTAATGCGGCTAAGGTCTATAAAGGCGGTCCGCGTGCAGGCACACTTACCGTCGTAAACGCAGTTGAATATGATGAACTGACAGGTGAGGCCTCACCGCCCGATCAAAACATTTATGCATTAAGTTTAAGCACAGCTGAAACGGCCGCGAGCTTCGGCCATGTCGAGAAGATGTTCGCCGCGGACGGCGTGTTTGAAACTCCGCGCGGTACGTTGCACAGACAAATTGAAACCAATTTCTGGAAGGTTCTCAAATACCGTGAGGACATCGTGTTCGGAACAGCCCCTGAAGACCGTTACCTTGCCGCTGCACAGCTCGCAGGGTGGGATATGACCTCGGAAATGCATTAAAAAACGCCCGACATGCGGGCGTTTTGCTTTGAAAGCGCAGTAGAGGCTTACTTCTTGTCTTCGCTGTCTGCGAGACCGAAATTGCCGAAGCGCTTTTCGAATTTTGACAGCTGACCTTTTTCGATCACTTTACCTGTACCACCTTGCCATGCAGGGTGTGTCAGTGGATCAACGTCAAGCTTGATCACATCACCTTCTTTACCGTAGGTGCTGCGTGTTGTGTATTCTGTGCCATCTGTCATGACGACTTTGATGTCGTGATAATCAGGGTGTGTATCGGCTTTCATTACATTACTCCTTGAATTCTGAAGTGGTTTTATATTCACTTGAGGCCTCAATTGCAAGGATTATTTAGGAGTTTTACGTGGTCTGGTGGCATCCGCATGAATTTGAGGTCCAAAAGCCGTATCTGAAGGCCAGAATGCGCGTGATTAAGGCGGTTCGTGCCTTTTTCGACGATCAGGACTTCTGGGAGGTTGAAACCCCGATTCTACAGGTCTGTCCGGTCATGGACACCCATATTCACGCCTTTAAGACCGATATTCTCGGCCTCGACCTGAAAAAGGAGCGCGAGCTGTATCTTCATACCAGTCCTGAATTCGCCATGAAAAAGCTGATGGTGGCGGGCGTAAAGGACCTTTACCAGATATGCCATGTCTTCCGTAACGGTGAGGGATCAAAGCTGCATAGTCCTGAATTCACCATGATCGAGTGGTACCGCAGCCACGCAGATTACGAGGACATTATGGATGATTGTGTGGATTTGCTGCGGACAATTGCGAAAAAGCTAGATATTTCAGTCTATTCGTTTAATGGGCGCACCGCCGATCCGTTTAAAGATTGGCAAAAAATAAGCGTAGCAGGGGCTTTTGACGAATATGCGGCGATTGACCTTGCAGCATGCTTGGAAGACCGTGATGCTCTCGCCGCGGCCGCATCGGGTCAGGGGATTCGCGTAACCGATACCGATAACTGGGATGATATCTTCCATGCCGTGATGGCGGAGAAAATAGAACCGTACCTTGGTATAGGTGTTCCCACGATTCTCTATGATTATCCCGCCAGCATGGCGTCCCTGTCACGTCGCAAACCAGATGACCCACGCTTCGCTGAGCGTTTTGAGCTGTATGTATGCGGTGTAGAGCTTGCCAACGCCTTCGGGGAGCTAACGGACGTGAAGGAGCAGCGTGCGCGCTTTATCGAGGAAATGGACATCAAGGAAAAGCTTTATGGTGAACGGTATCCGATTGACGAGGAGTTTTTGGACGCGCTCGAATACGGCCTGCCTGAAAGCGGTGGTATAGCGCTCGGCATTGATCGCCTCGTGATGCTCGCCAGCGGTGCGGATGATATTGATCAGGTGTTGTGGACGGGTAAGCCCTAGGGGTCATTCGCGGGGCAGGGATTACGCTCCACATTGGTCGGATAGCTTGTAATTACACGGTGCTCTTCACGGTCCACAACAACACGGACGTTGACCCCACTCATCATAGCTTCTGTGACGTAGTAACCGTTATCTTCTCTGCGCCAATCCTGATTGTCGTTTGCGGCTATGATTTTGACCGTATCGATAATCTTTGTGTCATCCCAAGTGTCCGGAAACTCGGATTTGCAGGGCATATCACTGTAAGAAGCATGCCGTTCGAGAATATGCTGTGTATCAATCTGGTGCTGTTGTTTTCCCTCCTGCGCAGTATCAGGAGGCAGCATTTTATTCTGGACGATGCCGTAGGTCTGAATCACGGCAACCAGAAACAATCCCGTGATCAGGTATTTGTAGGATTTACGTTTAGTGCCGGTAACGGTAGGCCGCTTGAGTTGCCGCTTCATCGCCCATCGAAGCCTGATAGATTTTGTCGATTGCGTTTTGGAGAGCCGCGTTGAATTCCTCATCGCTCTGGCCCGCTTGCAGGTCATTGGTCAGTGCGCGTGAGAAGCTAGCGACCATACCGTCATTCTGGCTCAGGCGACGACACGCTTCGGTCAGGTCATATCCGCCGGACAAGGCAACAACCAACATCACGTTCTTGTGCTCGATCAGCTCCTTAAAGAAGTTCGGCTGTTCAGGGAGTGTAAGCTTCAGCATAACCTGTTCATCACCGTCCATAGCGTCAAGCTGCTTGAGGATCTCGGCCTTCATGATTTCTTCGCATTCGGCCTTGTCACCGGCGTTGATATTTACCTCGGGTTCGATAATTGGAACCATACCGTGCGCCAGAACCTGCTTACCAATTTCGAATTGCTGCTCGACGACGGCCGCAATACCATCAGGCGATGCTTTGTGAATGCAAGAACGCATCTTCGTGCCGAAAATACCTTTGGCCTTGCCGCGTTGCAGAAGCTCTTCCAATGTCGGCATAGGCTTCATGACCTGTACGCCGTTCTCTTCATCGGCCAGACCTTTATCGATTTTCAGGAACGGTACAACGCCTAATTCTTCCCAGAGATACTGGGCTGTCGGTTTGCCCTCTACGTCACTATCCATTGTCTTTTCAAACAGGATCGCGCCGATAATCTTGTCACCATTGAAGGGTGGGGCGGTGATAATGCGGCTGCGCATCTCGTGTACTTTGGCGAACATCTCGTCTTCATTGGAATACGCGCTTTCGTCTACGCCATAATTTTTCAACGCTTTCGGGGTTGACCCGCCACTTTGGTCCAGTGCTGCAATAAAACCGTTACCGGATGAGATTTTGGCGCGTTGTTCTTGGTTCGACATAGAATATTTCCCTTGGAGTTCAGACATAAAAAAATTGGCTACACCTCAATGGTATAGCCAATCTTTAAATTCTTAACAAGTGGGGATTAAGCGTGAGCTTCAATACCGCCAATTTCAAACATAACTGCAGGTTTGTCTGTAACGGCCATTCCGGCAGCTCCATCAAACAGTCCGTTAGCAAGACCTTCATGCTCTGCAGCAGCAGCAGCATATTGTGGTGCATCTGCTTCCCAACCGTGGATAACTGGCTGCTCAGCAGCAAGGCCTGTCGTCGCGTTCATGCGCGCCAACAACGCTAATCCTTCGGGGTCTAATTCAAGAAACTCAGCCATCAGTAGTACCTCTTACTGTTCCATCTTCTATTAATTTGTTCACGACTCTATTTTTAGTGGCCGCAGAACTTTCATATAACTTATCAATCAAATCCTGCTTTGTCGCCCTTTTTTTCTCATAGAGCGTCGCAATTACCTTAGCATCTCTTAGTGTTGGCTTCTGCTGTTTAGAGACTTTCTCGTAAGTGTCTAAAAACATTTGCATTTTACCGTGGTCACCGTCGAAATACCCTAACGCGGCATCTAAACCTTGTTTCGAATAACCGCAAATCTCAATCGCTTTGGCGCGTCCGTCGTTCTCACTGTCTTGTACGCGAATGCAGCCATAGTCAAATAACCAGTCGGTTTCCCGCTTCACTGTCGACTTGTCCAGACTTAACCGCTCCATAATGCCGGCCTGTGTTGTGCCGGGGTGCTGGTCGATGTCGGCCAAAATCGATGCGCGGCGCAAAGAGGATGAAGATTCATTCCCAAGCGCTTCTACCAGGTGATCAATGATCATACAGGCTTTCTGACCTTCAGTGGTCATCGCACGTTTAGCGAGATTTGTAACCATGACATAGTTATAGCAAATTAGAGGGGGGTAATACAAGTAAATTTTTAGGATTTGTTAACAATATTGGTATAATTATGCATTATTTATAGCGTTATTGGGTTTTTGCGCTGTCGTGCACTAATAAAGTTATCCGTAGGGCGGATTTTAAGTATTAAAATTGCGGAAATGGCGGGTAAGGGATATAAATGTTCTTAAAACTCGGCCAGTAAAAAGCCGATCTGGAGGCTAGAATTCCAGATCGGCTTTGCCACGGAGAACGGTTTAGACTTACGAATATGCAAATCTGACCGACCCAAGTCAATACAAAAATGAAAAAACTTGAATTTTTTTTGTATTAATAGCCAACAGCGTGCATTTTCAGCGCGGTATCGATCATTCGGCAGGAGAAACCCCACTCATTATCATACCAAGCCATAACGCGTACAAGGTCACCTTCGATAACCTTCGTGCCGTTCAAATCGAACATCGCAGAGTGCGGGTCATGATTGAAATCGGATGAAACACACGGGTCGTCAAATACGCCGAGAATGCCTTTTAGCTGTCCGTTTGCGAATTCCGTAACGGCGGCGTTCACTTCCTCGACAGTAGTCTTTCTGCTTGGGACAAATTTGAAATCAACCAGCGAAACATTCGGGGTCGGTACGCGAATCGATACACCGTCCAGCTTGCCGTTCAATTCGGGCAGGACAAGACCGACAGCTTTCGCCGCACCTGTCGAGGTAGGGATAGCGTTCATCGCCGCCGCGCGTGCGCGGTATGGGTCGCTGTGTGATGCGTCGACGGTATTCTGGTCACCTGTATAAGCGTGAATGGTTGTCATGAAGCCTTTTTCGATCCCGATTGATTCGTTCAATGCGTAGGCGAGCGGAGCAAGGCAGTTTGTTGTACAGGATGCGTTGGATACGATTCTGTGCTGTTTCTTGATCTTGTCGTCATTCACACCGTACACAACCGTGATGTCTTCATCATCAGCAGGCGCAGAAATCAGGATTTTCTTAGCACCGGCATTTAGGTGCATTGTTGCACCTTCGCGGTCCTTGAAGCGGCCAGTACATTCGAAAACAATGTCTACACCTTCGCGGTCCCAATGCAGGTTCGCAGGGTCACGGTCACGGAAACGGTGCACGCGCTTGCCGTCAATGATGATCCAGTCATCACTTTCGCGCTCAACATCAAAAGGGGCCCGGCCATGAACTGAGTCATATTTCAACAGCGGAAAAAAGTTGCCGCCGGGGTCATTAATTGCGACCAACTCGATGTCATCGCGGTTTGCTTCAATGATGGCTCTGGCAACTAAGCGGCCAATTCTTCCAAACCCGTTAATACCTACTTTCAAAGTCATCTATTTTTTCTCCAGTTTTATTTTGCTGCTTCGATAATGGCGTCTGTGGTGATGCCGAAATGTTTGAACAATTGATCGGCTGGGGCGGATGCGCCAAAGCTGTTCATGCCGATAAATGTACCATGCGGGCCAATGAAACGGTCCCATCCTTGACGGATACCGGCTTCGATAGCGATTTTCTTGCCCCCCTCGGGTACGATTTCGTTGTAATAGGCTTCACCTTGCTCAAAGAACAGTTCCATACAAGGCACGGAAACCACTCTGACGTTTCCGTCGATTTTTTCGGCTGCTTCCAGCGCGAGGTGGACTTCGGACCCTGAAGCAAAGATCGTAACATCAGGCTCACCGCCTGCGTCTACTAGAATGTAGGCACCTTTGGCAACTTTGTTCTCTGCACGTGCGTCGCAAACTGTCGGAATACCCTGACGTGTAAGCGCCAGAACGGAAGGACCATCCTTACGGTTTAATGCCAGCTCCCAAGCTTCGGCAGTCTCGATACCGTCACATGGGCGGTAGAGATTGCAGTTAGGGATAGCCCGGATCGCGGCAACATGCTCGACAGGTTGGTGTGTCGGGCCGTCTTCACCCAGACCGATAGAGTCATGCGTCATAACATGGACAACACGTTGCTCCATCAGGGCCGCCAAACGAATAGCAGGGCGGGAGTAATCAGCAAATTGCAGGAATGTTCCTGCGTACGGAATAATTCCACCGTGAAGGGCCATGCCATTCATCGCCGCAGCCATACCGTGTTCACGAACCCCGTAATTCACGTAGTTACCAGCATAATTGTTAGCGTCAACCACAACCGAGTCAGGTGTCTTTGTGTTGTTAGAGCCGGTAAGGTCAGCCGAACCGCCAACCATCTCTTTAACAGCAGGGATCAGCTTCGCCAGCACTCTACCGGATGACTTACGTGTGGCATCTTTTGGCTTTTCTGCTGCCAATTCTTCTTTCAGGCTTTGAATGATCAGCTGGATAGTTGGCCCCATGTCCAAAGCAATGGCGGCTAATAACTCGTCTTTCTGATCCGCACTATTCACGGTGTTCTTCCACGCGTGCGTAGCATCGCGTCCACGCTCACCAATCGCACGCCAGTCATTCAAGATCTCTTCAGGGATCTCGAACGGTGCATGCGGCCAGTCCAGGTTTTTACGTGCACCGGCAATTTCATCATCATTTGTGATCGCACCGTGGGCAGATGGTTGTGATTCCTGTGTCGGGCAACCAAAACCGATTTTAGTTTTACACGCGATCAATGTCGGCTTGCCGGATTGCTGTGCCTTAATAATGGCGGCTTCAATCTCGGCCGGGTTGTGACCGTCAATCGCATCCGTATTCCAGCCATAGGCTTCGAAACGCTTACGTGTATCATCGGCAAAGGTGATGTCGATCGTGCCGTCAATTGTGACGTTATTGTCATCATAGAAAACGATCAGCTTGTTCAGTTTCAAGTGTCCCGCCAGAGAGCATGCCTCGTGGCTGATGCCTTCCATCAAACATCCGTCACCTGTGAACACATAAGTATAGTGATTAACTAGGTCGTCGCCGAAACGAGCATTCAGAATACGTTCCGCCAATGCGAAACCAACAGAGTTTGAAATACCTTGTCCCAATGGACCTGTCGTTGTTTCGATACCTGCGTCAAAATCGACCTCAGGGTGACCGGGAGTGTGTGACCCGAGTTGGCGGAAATTCTTGATCTCGTCCAATGTAATTTTGTCAAAGCCGGTTAGGTAAGCCAAAGAGTATGGCAACATAGAGCCATGCCCATTTGAAAAAATGACCCGGTCACGGTTAAACCATGTCGGGTCTTTCGGATTGAATTGCAGGAATTTCGAATACAGCACCGTCGCAATATCGGCCATACCCATCGGCATTCCCGAGTGGCCGGAATTTGCGGCCTTAATTGCATCAAGGGTCAGAAAGCGGATGGCGTCTGCCATCTTTTTAAGTTGGACTTCGGAAAGGGGGGCGGTGTTATTTTCACTCACAGCTGCGGCCTGTGTCATCGGGTCTACTCTCATATAGTTTTAAAACATGCGTACAATGCCGATAAGAGGCCATAAGGTCAAGATCGTGCATTACGAATCTCTTATGTGAATCGCCTGTGGTTAAGTACAGAAATTTCCGATACGCGCTTGACCTCGAATTTCATGGCCTGCTAGCGTTACCAAATCCATTGAAAACATATTTTTATTAGTGAGGTGCGCCTTGTCCGTTATTCTTGATGCTCTGGTTAAACTTGAAGAATCTCTTGATGGGCTGGAGAGCACAGTCGTTCAGCTGGAAGGCAGTCTCGCCGGACAGCAACGCGATATGTTCGGCGCGCCGCAACCCGCGGCCAACACAAACGGCTTTGATAAAAAAGCTGTTGTTGAGAAACTTGATCAGATTATCGAGCAAGCCGAAGGCGTATTGAAAGAGGCAAACGGATAAAATGGCCGAAGTAAACATCAACATTAACGGGCGTAGTTTTGGTATCTTCTGTGAAGACGGGCAGGAGCAACGCGTTATGGATTTAAGCCAGTATGTTGATGGCCGCTTGAAAGACATCGCCAAAGCAGGCGCAGCGACAAATGAATCTCACTTACTTGTTCTGACCTCTCTTCTGCTGGCGGATGAAATTTATGATCTGCGCAATGAGGTTGGCACGGCCAATGCAAATGTGCAGCAGGCGCAAGCAAACCAAAGCGATGAGTCAGCAGTCGCGCACGCGATTGAAGATCTGGCGACGCGTATTGATCGTATCGCCAGCCGCATTCAAAGCGCCTAATTCAATTTCCTGATTAGTTTAAACCGATATCTTGCCCGAACGGCCCTTTGAAGGTCGGACCTTTTTGCATATCCCATTGCTGGGCCGGTGGCTCATCATTGCCTTCAATAATATCGACATAGGGTTGCGTAACGGCTTCGACATATTCCCACCCGCGGCTGGTCTCGAACATATCCTTCGCCCGCGTATGAATAATCTGACATGCTTCGGCTTCTGATAAATGCTGATTGTCGAACGCGACAAGGTGCAGGTCGGCAAACGCAGCGAAGATCTCATCCATTGCCTCATCAGGCATATTGATAGCATTAGCAACGGAGAAAGTGTCGATGGCGATTTCCATACGTGTATTCGACATCTCGTAAGTCATGCCCATTTCATCGTTTTGGTAGTCTTCAATAATCTCGGCGACCGTTAACTGGAATTCTGTGAGTCCGTTCATAATGTTCCCTGTGTTCTTCTCTTTTTGCTTGGTTGGCGGGGAGTATAGAGAATTTTGTAGCGTTTTGACAAATTTGAGGCCTGCTTAGCCCTTTTCCAAAGCTTTGTTTTGATAATTTCCTTGATAATTAAAGCCAAAACACCACATATATGCCAACGGGTTTGCTGCGGTGTGCGTGATACACAACTTTTATCCCGGTGGCCGATGCTTTCGCATAGGGAGCTGTCCCTGACCTTATCCACTCTCATTGCATTGGGGGTTTGGTCATCACGGCACCCACCTGGTTTCCAGGGCCCCATGCGGATACAACCGATGTACACGGCACTTGCGGCGCCCACCTCTTCAGGTTATTCATCAAACATGTCTGAACAAAAAAGCCTCCTGCGGGAACAAGCCCGCCAGCACAGAGAGATAACCGATATTCGCGGCGAAGATATCGAGGCCGCGACGCCGCTTTTTTTCGAGACCATTCAGCCGCAAGAAAACCAGATCATCGCCGCTTATTGGCCGAAGGGGCGCGAGTTTGACCCGACCCATATTCTGGAGACAGCGCTTATCCAAAATTTCACATGCGCATTACCCAAGGTCGATAAGGCGAATAAGATCCTGAAATTTGTAAAATGGGACCAATCTATAGACCTTGTTAAGGGCGAATACGGCATAATGGAGCCTGTAGATGGTGAGATTGTCGAGCCGGATATTTTTCTCGTGCCTTTCTTATCCTTTGATCGAAAAGGTTACAGGCTAGGGCAGGGCGGCGGATATTATGATGCGACGCTAGCACATTATCGTGCTATGAAAGACATCACCGCGATCGGCATCGGCTACGCGCATCAGGCCGTGTTGTTTACTTTGCCTGTCGAGAAACACGACGAAAAAATGGATTACATTTTAACGCCTCAAGGCATTACAGATTACAGAGATTAAAGAGCAGGAATAAAAATGCGTATTGTATTTATAGGTGACATTTTCGGCCGTTCGGGGCGTGAGGCTCTGGAAAAATATATGCCGCGCATCCAAGAAGAGCTCAAGCCGGATATTGTGATAGTGAATGGTGAGAATGCCGCCAACGGCGCAGGGATCACCGAGAAAATATGTAAGCAGTTTTACGAATACGGCGTTGATGTCATTACAACCGGAAACCATGTTTGGGATCAGCGTGAGGTCATTGCCTATATTGCCCGTGACAAAACCTTGCTGCGTCCTGTTAATTTCCCACAAGGCACTCCCGGCTACGGTTCATATAAATTCAGATTGAATGATGGCCGCAGCATTCTGGTGGTTAACGCCATGGCACGCCTGTTTATGGACCCGCTTGATGATCCGTTCAAAGCCATGCGCGATGTGCTCGAAAAAGAAAAGCTGAATAAGACCTGTAACGCGATCTTTGTTGATTTTCATGGCGAAACAACATCTGAGAAAATGTCGCTTGCCCATCATCTTGATGGTCGTATTACCGCTTTGGTGGGAACACATACGCACATCCCGACTGCCGACTGCCATATCCTTGAAAAAGGTACCGCTTATCAGACTGATGCCGGCATGACGGGCGATTACGACAGTGTTATCGGCGTGCAAAAAGAACTCGCTATGAACCGCTTTGTTAAAAAGATGCCGGGGGAGCGCATGCGTCCTGCGAAAGGTAAGGCAACATTGTGCGGTTGTTTGGTTGTTTCCAATGACAAAACAGGCAAAGCCAAATCCATTGAGCCTATTCGTTTGGGCGGTATCCTGCCCGAGACAATGCCGGAAGGCTAGCCCACAGGTATAATGGTGCTTGGTGTATGACTGCTTTGTCTCAATGCTTTAGAGAGGGCAGAACGGCTGCTCTTTAAGCACATCGACGGGCAATTCATGTTCGCGGTGGACGTATTCTTCCAAAATAGCCGGGTCTGATTTGCCTCGTGTTTTGTGCATCATGACAGCCCAACGGACAACCGCACTTGCTTCGGGCAGGTACAGGGAGTCGATTAACTCGATGGCACTTTCATAATCCCAAGGCTCCTGTGAACGAACAATAGACGTCAACCCGCCAAGGCACATGCTGACAGCTTTCAATCCGTTCATCCTGTGATAATTATCGCCGAAGCGGCACCGCCGAAATGACCGAGGCGCTGCGTCGTCGTCGCTTTTGGCTTTGAGCTCTTTAGCGGCACTCTTCACGTCTTTTGCTCGACACAACTGTACATGCTGTCTCAGTGCTTTCATATATTGCGGGTTATCCTCGAAAACCTGAGCATATGGTTCGAGAAATTCATCGACTTCATCCCCGCGACCATCACGCACTAATGCGGCTGTGTAGTAACGCAGCGTCTCGAAAATAGTATCCGGGGCCTGACAGGCCGGTGTCGCTAAAACCCTGTCGAGGTTTTCAAATTTGTCCATTGCGCCGGAATAACTGCTGACATAGGAGCAGAGCATGTGTTTGATAAAATCATGATCGACTTGTGAGCTGTTAGAGTAGGAGTCAATCTCCTCATATATATCTTCTGTGGATTTCAGAAGCTGGAAGGACAGCTCGTCATTGTCCTTCAATATAGGCTCCACCACCATCCCGCTATGAATGCGTAACGGGTAAACCTCTGGCGGCAACTTTCTGATTTTCTGGCTGAATTCTTGTGAAAGCTCGTACTCTTCCAGATCGGTGTAAAAGATCGCGATACTGTAATTTATGTAATCTTTGCTGTAAAAATCGGCAGCATCTTTGGGCGTTCGCTTCTGGTTTACATCTTCCGCATAGTCTTCCAACCACTCCAGTATGCAATAGGAATCGCTGCTGTGCGGTGGGCATTGCTGCACGACCGGCGCTTTTTCGGGGATGTTTGAGATGACCATAGTCGTAAACAAAAACAGGCCGAACACCCCAAAAAGTAGCGGCAATACAGGATCGAAGCTTTGTTTAACCATATCTACTGTGGGATGTAGGTCTCTGGGTGTTTTGCGAAGTAGCGCATGCAAGCATCTGTCAGGGCGTGAGTCAGCTCCTTACCTTGCTTGCCGCCGTCACCTTTGATTTCGCCATGTATGACGGCTTCCATAGTTGTGTGAAAAGCCAGAACAATTTCTACGGCTTCAATGTCTGGGTCCTTGATGACTTCTAAAAACTGGATCAGCTTGTCTGCTATAAGCGTCATCAAAGCATACTGGAACATGCCGCCATTCGCTTTAAGCTGCATGGCGGGATACAGCATATTGGCGATAACTTCTTCTGAGTCATCAGATTCACTGGCGCCTTTGGCCATATTGATGCCATTCATCAATGATGCCAGATAGACAATCGCCAACGGCTTGAAGTCGGTTGAGTTTTCCTCAAGCAATTTTTGCGCACGGTCCAGAATATCGTCGCTTAATCCGCCCGAGCCGACTTTTTGCTTCAGCATATTCACGGGGCGCATGAACTCCGCCTTACGGCGCGGCTTCATGTTGTAATGAGGTTTTGTCAATTCGTCGTTCGCTGCCATATTACTTCAACTTCTCTGCCACTTGCTGGGCGGAATTATTTTGATTTCTATCATCTTCTTCACGTCTGCGCGGTCCTGCATAATTGCTTTCGCGTTTTCGGCGGCGGTCCGGACCGAAGAAGTCTTCCGAACGTACAAACTGGCGGGGGCGTTCGATGATTTGCACAATACGGCGATATAGATCGCGGGCGTTAAACGGCTTGACCAAAAATTCGGTAACACCGGCATCACGTGCCTGCATAACCCGGCGTTTCTCGCTAAAACCTGTCATCAGAATGATGGGAACAAATTTGTTCGGGCTTGATACGTCATTACGGATACGGCGTGTGAAGGAAATTCCGTCAACCGGCTTCATCATCCAGTCTGACAGAATCAAATCAGGCAGTTCTTTCTTGAAAACTTCAAAACCCTCATCGCCATCTCTGGCACTGTAAATTTTGCTGACGCCATAGGCTTCCAGCAATGATGCCAATAGATCAACCATAGGCTGATTATCTTCGACAATAAGCACGGATACTTGTGAAAAGTCGTAGGCCATCCTGATCTGCTTTTGTTATTCCAATTATCTAAACATTTTAACACAACGTTTTGTAAAAGTTGGAATATTTTATTGCCAATAACAAGAATAGTTTTTACGAAAACACACTTGAATGCGTGAAAACGCTCATATACCGTGTGTTTACGAGTTATCAAAAATATGAGGGCACCATGGCCGGACATTCCAAGTGGGCAAATATCAAACATAAAAAGGCGCGCGCAGATGCGGGCCGAGCAAAGCTTTTCTCCAAATTGGGGCGTGAAATTTACGTTGCTGCGAAATTGGGTGGGCCGGACCCCGACATGAACCCGCGCTTGCGCCTTGCGATCGCTACAGCGCGTGGCCAGTCTATGCCCAAGGATGCGATTGAAAAGAATATCCAAAAAGGTTCAGGGACCGCCGGTGACGGTGAAGATTACGAAGAAATCCGTTACGAAGGTTATGCCGCAGGTGGCGTTGCTATTATCGTCGAATGTTTGAGCGACAACCGCAACCGAACCGCGGCTGAAGTCCGTTCCATTTTCGGCAAGAACGGCGGCAACATGGGTGAGACAGGCTCAGTGAACTTTATGTTCGACCGTAAGGGTGAAATCGTATTTCCAGTTGATAAGGCTGATGCTGATACAATGTTTGAAGCAGCTTTGGAAGCCGGTGCATCGGATGTTGAAAGCGATGCTGAATACCACGTTATTTTGTGCGAGGTTGATGACTTCGCAGATGTCCGTGATGCACTGGAAGCTAAATTCGGCGAGCCCGAACGTCAGGGACTTATCTGGAAACCGAACGTCACGTCCGAAGTGGATGAAGATGTTGCGCGCTCTGTAGTAAATCTTATCGATGCACTTGAAGAAAGCGATGACGTGCAAAACGTGACGGCGAACTTCGAAGCTTCCGACGAAGTCATGGAAAAAGTAATGGCCGAAGGCTAGGGCATCCTGCAATATTGTTCTTGTTTCGTTCTGATTTTCTGGTATCCTTGAAAACATGAAAATTCTAGGGATTGATCCGGGCTTACAAAAAACAGGATGGGGAATGGTTTCAAGCGAAGGCTCGAAACTCTCATTCATTGGGTGCGGTTTAATCAAATCCGACCCGAAAGCATCTCTCGCCAACCGTTTAGCCTCTCTTCACGAACAACTTGCTGACGTAATCAAAGACCATCAACCGGACGCAGCTGCGGTGGAGGAAACCTTCGTGAATAAAAACCCCGCCAGCGCCTTGAAATTAGGGCAGGCCAGAGGCGTTCTTCTCGCTGTTCCTGCGCTTTACGGCATTCCTACGGCTGAATACTCCGCCAACAAAATCAAAAAGTCAGTTGTCGGCACCGGGCATGCCGCGAAGGAGCAGATTGGCCTTATGATCCGCACACTTCTGCCTGCCTGTGGAGCAATCGGCGCGGATGAGGCTGACGCGCTTGCCGTGGCGATCACACACGCGCATTATAGACCTTTAAAGATCACTCCTCGGGTTGCTTAAGCTCGGGATACGCCGACTTTTCGGCTGGTTCATAAAATATGGAGAGCACTATGAGCGACAGTAATAAATCCGGTGGAATAATTCTGGTCGGGCTGTTTATAGCCCTTGGTTTAGCGGCAAGCGGCTATTTCGTCGGACAGATGATGTATAACGCCAAGGTTGCCGTGAACACTGCCGAAGCCAAGGGATTGGCTGAGCGTCGCGTCGAAGCCGACACCGCGAACTGGACCTTGCGTTTTGATCTTGCCGGCGGCTCACAGTCGAACGTTTCCGCACTCTATAAGCAGGCTGAAAAACATCAGCAGACCATTATCAATTTGCTCAAAGAAAACGGCTTCACTGATGACGAGATTAAAATCGGCGTCATCGATTACCGCTATCAGGAATACCGCGACGATAACCAGCAATTGGTGGATCAGAAGCACATCCTTGCTGGCAGTGTTGATGTCGAAACCGACAAGGTTAAACAAATTCAAAAAGTGCGCGGTAATGTGAACAAGCTGATCGCTGAAGGCATTAATATCCAGAACAATCCGCCGAAATACTATTTCAACGGCTTGAACGACATTAAGCCCGAAATGCTCCGTGAGGCGACGCAGAACGCGCGTATTGCCGCGAATGAATTTGCCTCTAATGCCGGCGTGAAGGTCGGCTCGATCCGCAGCGCGCGCCAAGGCAGCTTCTTCATCCGTGATGTCGGCAGCGAATATTCCGATTCCGAAAAGATCGAAAAGGATGTCCGCGTCGTCACCACTATCGACTTCTACCTGACGGATTAAATCATGATTGGCAAACTGAGTGGAATTATAGATAGCTTTACGAGCACCTCACTTATTCTGGATGTGCAAGGTGTCGGGTATCTGGTTAACGCCAGCCAACGTACGCTTGGTAAGATTGGCTCGAAAGGCGACCCCGCCAGTCTCTATATCGAAACCAATGTTCGTGAGGACGCTATTACACTCTTCGGTTTTGCAGATACGGTGGAACAGGAATGGTTCAAGCTCCTGACATCTGTTCAAGGTGTGGGTGCGAAGGCTGGCCTCGCTATCCTCTCCGTTTGTCCGCCTGAGAAAGTTGGCCTCGCAATAGCAGCTCAGGATAAAGCTATTCTTACCCAAGCCGATGGTGTCGGGCCGAAGTTGGCGACCCGTATATTAACGGAACTCAAGGATAAAGCCGCAAACATGGAGTTATCCCCAAAATCCGTGGATGGGTTTGTGGATCAATCGGGGACAGCACCAAAAACCGAAGCGGGATCAAATGATCAGGATGCCGTATCCGCGCTTATCAATCTAGGCTACTCCCGCGCCGATGCCTACCAAGCCGTTATGCGCGCCAAGGATGAAGCGAACGACAACCTCCAAGATCTCATCCGCCTTGCACTTAAGGAGTTGAGCGCATGAGCGAGTTAGCGAAAAATATAGACCTTGAAGCTGCGCCACAGGATTTTGAAAAGGGCGAGGAGGGTGCATTACGCCCTTTAAGCCTCGATGAATTTATTGGCCAGCAGGGTTTGCGCGAGAACTTGCGTGTGTTCGTTGATGCATCCAAGGCGCGTGGCGATGCGATGGACCACGTTCTTCTGTTCGGTCCGCCGGGTTTGGGTAAAACGACCCTCGCGCAAATCGTATCCAAAGAACTCGGTGTTGGTTTTCGCGCGACATCCGGCCCTGTCATTGCGAAGTCGGGGGATCTGGCCGCCATCCTCACCAACCTTGAACCCAATGACGTTTTGTTCATCGATGAAATTCACCGCCTGAATCCAGCGGTGGAAGAAATTCTCTACCCCGCGATGGAGGACGGCAAACTCGACCTGATTATCGGTGAAGGCCCCGCCGCGCGCTCGGTGCAAATTGATCTTGTCCCGTTCACGCTTGTCGGTGCAACCACCAGATCCGGGCTTTTGACCAACCCGTTGCGCGATCGTTTCGGTATTCCGCTGCGCCTCGAGTTCTATACGGGCGAGGAATTGGCCGACATTGTTGCCCGCACCGCGCGGCTTCTCAATATGCCACTTGCTGATGACGGCGCGTTGGAGATTGCCAAACGTTCCCGCGGAACTCCCCGTATCGCAGGACGTTTGACCCGTCGCGTGCGTGACTTCGCACAAGCAGAAAATGCAAAAAGCATAGACAAAGCCCTCGTTGATGGCGCGCTTATGCGCCTTGATGTCGACGGCAGCGGATTGGACACAATGGATAGGCGATACCTGAAATGCATTGCGGAGAATTACGGCGGCGGCCCTGTGGGCGTTGAAACGCTTGCGGCGGCCTTGTCCGAACAACGCGATATGATCGAGGATGTAATCGAGCCGTACCTGTTGCAACAGGGCTTGGTTCAACGCACACCGCGTGGTAGAACATTGTCGTCCAAAGGCTATAAATACCTTGGTCTGGAGGCAAAAAACCAACCCCAAGCCGGATTATTTGAAGAGAAATAATGAGCGAACATGTAATTGATATTCGGGTGTATTACGAAGACACCGATGCAGGCGGTATCGTCTATCATTCCAATTATTTGAATTTTGCGGAGCGCGCGCGATGCGAACTGATGCGCAACCTCGGACACGATTGCTCAACCCTTCAGGAAGAAGAAGGCATGATGTTTGTCGTTAAACATGCCGAGTTGGATTACATTGCCCCAAGCATGTTAGATGACGCGCTTCAGGTTGCGACCACCATCACTTACATGAAAAACACCAGTTTCCAGATGCATCAAAATGTTCGTAAAGACGGGAAGGATATTTGCCGTATGATCGTAACATTGGTGTGCGTCGACCCGAATACGGTTAAGCCTAAGCGCTTACCTGATAATTTACGTGAGAAACTCGAACCTTATACAAAAACGGAGGCCTGATCAGATGGCTGAAGCAGTACCGGCAGCGGCAGTTGAAACTGTAGAAAATCTTGGTGGCTATGAACATAGTCTGAGTATGATCGGCTTGTTCATGCAAGCGGACCCGATTGTAAAAGGCGTTATGCTCTTGCTCATTTTAGCGTCGCTATGGAGCTGGGCACTCATTTTCGGCAAGCGCTCACAGATTAAGCGTATCAATAAAAAAGCCAATATTTTCGAAGACTCATTTTGGTCCGGTGAGCCACTCGATAAAATTTATCAGCGTGTAAAAAACTCAAAACCCGATCCGATCCTGTCGACATTTTCCGCCGGCATGGAGGAGTGGCAGGCAGGGGTCGCGGGTGGTATGCCCGTAAAAGAAAGTATGCAGGCTTCATTAAGTCAGCGTGTGGAGCGCGCCATGAATGTCGCCATCGGACGGGAGATAAATGCTCTTGAAAAGGGCATGACATTTCTCGCCAGTGTTGGTTCAACCGCGCCGTTTATCGGCTTGTTCGGTACAGTGTGGGGAATTATGAATTCCTTCTCCTCTATCGCCGCAACGAATAACACATCACTGGCTGTAGTCGCGCCGGGTATTGCCGAAGCGCTGTTTGCGACGGCTCTTGGTCTTGTTGCCGCTATTCCGGCTGTTGTGGCTTATAACGTGTTTTCGAACGGCATTAACCGTTATGCGGACCGTCTCGAAGCTTTTAGCGATGAGTTTATGGCGATTCTCTCCCGCCATCTGGATGCGCAGGATGATAACGGTAGCGGCAGAAAGGCAGCCGAATAATGGGCGCAACACTCGCCACCAAAACCAGATCTAGAGGCCGCCGTACAGGGGGTACGTATCGCCCGATGGCGGAAATCAACGTCACACCGTTTGTTGATGTGATGCTTGTTCTGTTGATTGTGTTTATGGTGGCGGCGCCTTTATTGACCTCAGGTGTGGCTGTTGATTTACCACAGTCAGAAGCGAGTGCAATTCCTGACCCCGACAACAAACCCATCGAGATCACACTTTCCAATGACGGTAAGATTTTTATCGGTGATACCGAAATTCAGGAAGAGAAACTCAAATTTCAATTGGAAGCAATGATTACAGCCGGTAATGCGTCTGATGAGCGCCGTGTGTATATCCGTGCGGACCAAGGGCTGGAATATGGCCGCGTCATGCGCATGATCGGCTCTATCAATGCAGCCGGTTTTTCCAAAGTCGCCCTCATTTCGGAGAATGAGGGTAAATAGGCCACAAGGGATCAATTCATGATCGCACATGCCAAACATATGCAATCAACCGCAATGGAAAGTGCGGAATATTCAATGGCGGGGCCGTTTACGGTATCTCTGGCGTTTCATGCTGTCTTCTTCATCCTGACATTTGTATCGTTGCCGTTCATCACCAAGGACCCGGTTATGATCACCCCGATCAGTGTCGAATTGGTTGATATCGAAGAGTTTACCCAGACTAACAAGCGCCCGCCGCCAAAGGCACAGGAAAAACCGAAGCCAATAGACCAGCCAAAGGAGCCGGAGCCACCAAAGCCACCACCCGAACCTGAACCCGAGCAGGTGAAGGAGCCTGACCCGGTGCTGCCACCAAAACCTAAGGAGCCGGAAAAGGTGGTTGAGAAGCCAAAGCCGACCCCTCCTAAACCAAAACCTAAGGAAAAGCCGAAGGCAAAACCTAAAGAGGAGAAGGATGACTTCAGCAGTTTGTTGAAAGACCTGACCCCGAGGGAAGAAACAGATACGGCTAAGCCTCGCCCCGAAACGGTTGACCCCGAGGGCGGTCAGGCAGCTGACTTCGCCAATAGAATGAGCATGAGTGAGCTGGACGCACTACGCGCACAGATAGAGCCATGCTGGAATTTTCCATCGGGTGCAAAATATGCGGAACAATTGATCGTTACTCTGCGTTTACAAATGGGACGCGATGCAAAGCCGGTCAGTATTGATGTAGTTGAAGATGGCGGACGTTATAATCGTGATCCTGCTTTCACAGCGGCAGCAGACGCCGCGAAGAGAGCTGTTAGAAACCCCAGATGTTTGCCGTTCAGGCTTCCGCCGGAAAAATATAATGACTGGAAGACAATAACTATTAATTTCGACCCCAGTGCGATGCTATAAAAGCATTGTCACAAATCACGCATTAAAGGAGTGGTGATTCCATGAAAAGACTATTTCTGTTTTTCGCAATCTTACTTTTACCTGTTACGGCTCACGCTGACATTGTTATCGATCTGAATAAGCCGAGTATTGAACCGCTTCCGATCGCAATCACCACATTCCACGCACAAACATCACAGCAACAGAATTATGCCACGCAAATTCCGGGCGTAGTGTCTTCGAACCTTGAAAGTTCGGGGCTATTCAAACCGATTAATCCGCGTGCGTTTGTGCAGTCTACAAATTCAATCCATACCGAGGGACCGCGCTTTGGTGAATGGCGTGCCGTAGGGGCGCAGGCACTCGTCACAGGGTTTGTTACGCAAACGAATGATGGTCGCACACGCGTTGAATTCCGCCTCTGGGACGTCTTTGCGCAAAAGCAATTAACGGGCTTTGCCTATATGACAACGCCGGAAAACTGGCGCCGCATCTCGCACATTATCTCTGATGAAATATATAAGCGCCTTACAGGTGAAGACGGCTATTTCGACACACGCATTGTGTACGTGGCGGAAAGCGGTCCTCCTGAACGTCGTGTGAAACGTCTCGCGATCATGGATCAAGACGGACAGAATCATAAATATCTGACTGATGGACGTGAACTGGTGCTAACACCGCGTTTCTCACCGTCGCGCCAGCAAATCACATATATGTCCTACTCGAACAAAGGACCGCAGGTCTATTTGTATGACATCAACTCAGGTCGTCATGAAAAGCTCGGTAATTTCCCGAATATGACATTCGCACCGCGTTTCTCTCCGGATGGCTCAAAGGTCATTATGTCGATGGCAACAAACGGGAATACGGATATTTATGAAATGCCGCTTAGTTCCCGTCGTTTGAGCCGTATCACGACAAACTCGGCAATCGACACAGCACCTTCATACTCCGCAGATGGCAAACGCATCGTCTTTGAATCAGACAGAGGTGGCAGCCAGCAGCTATATACGATGAATGTGGATGGTTCGAACGTGCAGCGTATTACATTCGGTAAAGGCCGCTATGCTAATCCGGTATGGTCACCGCGTGGTGATTTGATCGCCTTTACACGTATGTATCAGGGTAAATTCTATATTGGTGTTATCCGCCCCGATGGCTCCGGTGAACGCCTTATCGCGAATGCTTATCACGTGGAGGGGCCAAGCTGGTCACCCAATGGCCGTGTCCTGACATACTTTAAGGAGCGCCCTGTTGGTGCAGGCGGTCGTCAACGTGAAGCAAAGGTCTATACGGTTGATATAACGGGTTATAACGAGCGTTGGTTACGCACACCTCAAGATGGCTCAGATCCGGCGTGGAGCCCATTGAACCCATAAAATTGAACCATAAATTTGGGTGTTAAGGCAGGTCTTTGAAGAATTCGATGACCTGCTTATAGGTATCGCGCTTGAAAGGCACGATCAGGTCGAGCGTATCGTCGATAGAAACCCAGCGCCAACTCCTGAATTCCGCAGGATGGTACGCATTGATGTTAATGTCCTCATCACTGCCCAGAAAACGTAGCGCGATCCAGTATTGTTCCTGACCGCGAAATTTGCCGTTCCATAGCTTGTTACGCAAACGGGGAGGGAGGTCATATTTCGTCGTCCCATCGGCAATTTTCAAAAGCTCGACATTATCAATTCCGGTCTCTTCGGCAAGTTCACGAAGGGCGGCTGTCTCTAAGTCCTCACCCTCATCTATACCGCCCTGTGGCATTTGCCAGGCACCTGGGGTGTCGATACGTTCGCCGACAAAAATATCGCCATCCGCATTATAAAGCGTGATACCGACACAAGGTCTGTATGGGCGGTCCTTGAAATCCATGGTTCTAGTTTCTTTCAGTATCCGGTGCGGCCACGGCGGATAACGGAACGGAGGCAATGCCGTCCTGATCCATTGACTGCATCCAGCTCTCGAGCGCCCCTATATTCACAGGTGAGGGGCTGACCACAGCCACTGCATGCCCGTCACGGTTTATTGCAGCGTATACGGCCTTCACGGATGCGTTGTCTTCATTCAAGACATCTATTGCGGCTGTGCTATGGGCGCGGGGGGTATTCAGCTTCTGGGCGATAGGAAGGAAGAAGCTGTCATTTTCGGTATTCATTTCCAGAAAGCCAATTCCACGCCCGAACATATTACGAACCATTTTATCGAACACGCTTCCTGCATTTTTCAGGGCATCGTCAGTATAGGCCGCAATCCCTGTGTAGCCATCCGCACGGCTGAGTATCCACTCCAAGCGATCTTGATTATATTGCAGGCTTACGCGGGTTAATAAGCCTTTCGTCCCCGGATCGGAAAGCGGGAAGTTTTTATTCTCGATCGGAAGGTTCAGCCATACTTCGTGCCCGTCGGCACGGGCTTTGGCAATCCACTCATTCGGCTTTGTGCTGTATGGTGACAATATGAACGTCACGCTCGAAGGCAGTGTCTCAATCATCTCCCGTGACAACGACTCCGATAGGCCGAAGTCATTAATAACGATTGAAATATATGGCTTATTTTTGTTCAGCACATAGGGTTTGCTGTAGATCAGGAACGGTGTTTGCGTAGTGCTTTTGGCGATAGGAAGGCGGCCAGCAGCCGTCTCCTCATAAAACCCTTCTACAGGAGCCTCGCGCAAAGCTTTTGATTGCTGGCTGACAAGGTCTTCAAGGTTTAACTCCTTGGTGCTTTCAGGACCGGTCTGTGGGTCTGTGGTTGTGTCTGGAGCGTCCGTGTGATCTGTATCCGTATGATCAGAATTTTCAGATTGTATCTGGAAGCTCAATTGCCCTTTGTTGTCGACCAGAACGGTCATAGAGGCAAGCCTGTTTTGCAAGGCTTCCTGCGTCTCGTCAGAGTTGCTAAGGGCAATGCCGAAGAGGATTGCGTAAATCAGAGCAACAGCACACAGACCAATGCAAAAGCTTTTCATGGAAAAGCGTGACTGATCGGTTTGTGCTGATGCTGCCATTAAATCCTACCCTTTATTACTGGTTGCTTTGGGGGCTTCCTCTTTTGTTTGGTCGGCACCAACTCCGCCTTTATACAAATTCAGACCATTCAGTAGATCAAGCGCACGCAGAAGCTGATAATCCTGAGGTTCTTCCTCGGCTTCGGCTTCCTCACCGTTGACCTTAACATCAACTTCTACATCAACGTCCTTGTTGTCGTTTGCGGCCTTACGGTCCAAAGCGCCTTTGAGGTTTTCTTCACGCATGCGACGAAACTCAAGCGTTTCGATTTTTGCAGGTTCGACCAGAATGTCCGGCTCGATACCCTTTGCCTGAATAGAGCGGCCTGAAGGTGTGTAGTAACGGGCAGTCGTTAAGCGCATCGCACCATGACCGGGCAGAGGGATAACAGTTTGAACTGAGCCCTTACCGAATGACTTTGTGCCGAGCAAAATGCCACGACGGTGATCCTGCAAGGCACCCGCAACAATCTCTGAAGCGGATGCTGAGCCGCCATTAATCAAAACCACGATAGGCAATCCATCCGCAAGATCGCCCTCTGTCGCGTTATCACGTTTTGTGTCCTCGTCATGACGACCACGAGTAGAAACAATCTCGCCTTTGTTCAGGAAGACATCGGACACTGCAATAGCCTGATTAAGCAGGCCGCCAGGGTTGTTACGCAAGTCGAGGACATAGCCATTGAGGTTGTTGCCAAGCTCGGCTTTGATTTCCTGAATGGCTTTCTTAACACCGGCCTCGGCGTTCTGGTTGAAGGTCGTAATACGGATATAACCGGAATTGCCTTCAACGCGGTGACGCACAGAGCGGATCTTGATGATGTCGCGGATAATGGTGAAGTCCAACGGACCTTCTTCACCTTCACGGGAAACGAGCAAATCAATTTCTGTGCCGACTTTGCCGCGCATTTTGTCTACGGCTTCGGATAGAGTCAGCCCCATAACGGCTTCACCGTCAATTTCGACAATATAGTCACCTGCGGCAATACCGGCCTCGGCAGCGGGCGTATCATCAATCGGGGAAACAACCTTAACCAGACCGTTTTCCATTGTAACCTCGATACCCAGACCACCAAACTCACCCTTGGTGTTCACCTGCATATCCTCGAATTTCTCGTTATTAAGATAGCTGGAGTGCGGGTCAAGTGCGGTTAGCATGCCGTTAATCGCATTTTCAATCAGCTCAGGGTCTGCTTTTTCTTCTACATACTGGGCTCTGACACGTTCAAACACGTCGCCGAACAAATCCAGCTGTCTATATGTCTCGCTATAATCAGCTGTGCGCTCTTCATCGCCTGTATCGTTGGCTTCCTGTGCCTGCACACTCAGTGGTGTAAGGGTCAGGGCAAATACGGTCATCAGTGTGAGAAAGGATTTCATTAAGTTAAATCTCCAAATTTTTTCGCCGGATTAACGGGTTTTCCGTTGTGACGTAATTCATAATACAGAACCGGTTTTTGCCCGGAGGAGCTTTTGTGTAAAACACCAAGCGGCTCGCCAGCATTCACAGCTTGCCCGACTACTGTATCAATATTTTCCAAACCTGCAACAAGGCTGTGCCATCCTTTTTCATGTTCGATGATCACCATGTTGCCGTAATTTTTGAAATAGCCCGAAAAACGTATAATTCCACCCATGGGCGCAACGACAAGCGCGCCCTCACGACCTTCGATATCTATACCCTGCGACGGCGCGCCGAAATTATCCGGCTCGTTATATGCTGTTTTAAGAATACCGGGCAGGGGCAGGCGCGGCTTTCCATCGCCCGGTGGCTCGTTTGATACAACGCGAGGCGCTTTTTGTTGCTCTTGCTTAGCTCTAGCTGCGGCGCGTGTGCGTTCATCTTCCAGCTTCTTAACTAGGTCTTTGAGGTTTTTTGCCTGCGTAGATATGCGCGCAATTTTGGCCTTCTGATCCTTGAGGTCTTGTTGCGTGCTGGCGTATAGCTCGGTCCGTTTTTTCACTAGACCGTCCAGCTCTTGTTGTTGCTTCTCAAGCGTCTTGCCTCTGACTTCTGCGTCATTTCTTTTTGCTTGTAACGAAGCTGCAGTATCTTCCAGATCCTTGAGCGTAACTTTTAACTCCTCGGCACGTTGATGTATGGAGGGTAGGATATCTTTGAGTAGCATTGCGCTCTGTGCGGTCTTTAGCGGCGCATCTGGCTTTACGATCAACGCTTCGGGCGGAAGTCGTCGGATGCGTTCAAGCGCCAATATGAGGTCGGCAATCTTACCGCGGTCCTTCTGGATTTTGTCGGAAAGTTCGGCTTTGTGCTCCTCCAGCTCAGCAATTTGCTTATCCAGATTCTGCAGCTCTTTTTCGTTGTTTTGTACGGCTTTGGCGGTATCAACCAATTTTGATTTTGTGCTTTTTAAGTCTTTATCGATGCCTTTAAGGTTCTTTTCCAGCTCGGCCTTGTCTGCTTTCCCTGACTTCAGCTTTTTATCAAGCTGCTCGGCACTAACCTTTTTTTGCGGGATCGGGGCATCTTGCGCCGCTGCCGGCATAGCCGACAGGCTGGTCAATAAAAGCAAAGCTACAAGACGCATAATTAATCCCGGTGGTAGGGGTGATTTTTTAAAATTTGCTGTGCCCTGTAAATTTGCTCCAAAAGCATGATCCGCGCAAGCATATGCGGCCATGTTTGTTTACCAAAGCTGAGGAGAAGCTGCGCGCGTTTACGGATTTCGTCATTCAAACCATCTGCGCCGCCGATGAAAAACTGCACATGGTTTAGTCCTTCATTCTGCCAGTTCTGGAATTTCTGTGCGAAATCACGGGAAGGGAGGGTTTTTCCCCGTTCATCCATAGCGATGATTGTGGCGCTGTCGGAAAGGTTTTTGAGCAGCTGCGCACACTCATCGTTGTGCATTTTCTTTTGATCGGTATGTTTGGATTCGATTTCCCTGACATTGACGCTCCAATCCATTCGGCGGAGATAGTCATGGAAAAGCTCTATGTGCGCAGTATTTTTCATGCGCCCGATAGCGATGATGTCGATATTCATTGAGGTACTACAATATTTTTTAGGCTTGGAGTTGGTCTGTTACCACTTCATATGGGTGGAACGTTCCCCACATCTTTTCAATATTGTAGAAAGCCCTGACTTCAGGTCTGAACAAGTGGATGATCACATCGCCCGCGTCAATCGCAACCCAGTCCGCACGTTGCTGACCTTCGACATTAACACTCTTGATACCATTGAGATTGAGGCGTTGTACCAGCTTGTCCGTAAGGGCGCTGACATGTCGGGATGATGTTCCCGAGGCGATAACCATGTAGTCGGCAAGACCTGTTTGATCATCAAGTTCTATACTCACTATTTCTTCGGCTTTATCTGCGTCCAAAGACTGCTCGATAAGGCTTTTGAGTTCTTCGGGGGTTAAAGTCCCGTCTGTTGTATATTTTAAAATGGCCGAAGCCTCCTTTCCTAGCGTTGCTTTATCCGCCCATAAAAAAAGCCGAACACACGTGTTCAGCAATCAATGCGCAGACTCTCTGGCTTAAAAACATAGGCATCCGAATTAACGATGCGGTTACGCGGCATGCGCCCTCCAATCATTACTTCGTCTGTCCATAGAGTCTCTTAAGCTCATACCTCTATTATAAGATTTTTAAGCACCATCAGCAACAGGAGTCCGTGTTGCTTCGCACTTTAGAAAACACTGATTGTTCTATTTTTTCTTATTTTTCAGTTGTTTATTGCGAATTTCGGTGCTGGATATATTAATCATTTTTTTCTGCATCATCCAGTATGTAGTGCCCGAATCGAGCGGATATTGGCCACCTTTGTCGATCACGACATGTTTCTGTTTTTCGTACATTCGCAAGGGGCAGGCGCTTACCAGAGACCGTGCAGGATTACGGGTTAAATGCACCATACAGATTTCGGATAAAAGGTCCTGCCAGTGATGCCATCTGTGCAGGCCCAACGCATTGTCCATACCGCTGATCCAGACAAATTTTGTGTGCGGATAATAGGTGCGCAGCTTCTTTATAGAATAATAGGTAATGGTCGTGCCGAATTCTTTCTCGATATCGGAAATCAGGATTTTCGGGTGATCAACCAGCTTTTCACACAATCCAACGCGCTCATCCAGAGGCAGGGGATCAATCTCCTTAATCGGGTTTTTCGGACTGACCAGCCACCACACAGCATCAAGATGCAGACCTTTCATCGCCGCAAGACTGATGTGCAGATGGCCTTGGTGTGGCGGGTTAAAGGAACCGCCCAATAAACCAACACGGGCGTTTTTCCAACGCGGACCATTCAGCAGATGAGGTTGGGTGAACATCGACATAGATTGTGATTTTAAGCGCTAAGGACGGGTTTGCCCAGAGCCGTGAACTTTATATTTATACGTGCACAATTGTTCCAGACCAACCGGGCCGCGTGCA
>JAUIIA010000015.1 GCA_030432025.1 Alphaproteobacteria bacterium | reverse complement strand
ACGGAATGTCCTGAATTGTCTCGTAAAGCGCCCGCGTACAGTTCTGCGCGGCTGCATCGTCCTTGTTCACTTCGAGCGATTTCAGGCCCGTCATGTGACTGGCCGTTGAAAAACCGACACAGAACACGGCGTGAAATTCATTCGGGCCGAGCATTCCGGCTGTGGCGACTTGCGCCTGTTGTGCTTGCTCCGCCTTTGTCTCGGACGCGATCAGCTCGTCAAAGTGATCTGGTTCACTCGAATGCGGTTCCGCCGAGTAATCCGCTGAGGATTGATTTTCTTGGCTGCTCGGCTGGCTGTTCGGCGCTAACTCCGTCTGTGGCGGGAAGTTCTGGCTCTGGTACTCGTTCGGGTGCGGGGCTTCTCCCACTTTCATCGAGAGGGGGTCCGCCGTTGTGTCCGATGCTGGGGCTTTCGGCTTGTTCTGGGTTTTGTCGTTCTTCAGGAACTCGAACATCGTCTTGATCTCCATATTTTGCGTTGTGATGTTGGATGAAAGCTTTGCTGGCTACGCGGCCTAGTTTCGCGTTGTAACCGCAATACTCGCCCGTTTCCTCATCGATGACGTTCCGACACCAAACATAAATGGTGCGGTTTTTGGTCAATGAGGCCTTTGTCGTACCGCTGCAACACGGGCAAGTAACGCCGTGGTCAGTCCTGTCTTTGGGGTTTTTAAGTGCGCTCATGTTTCAGCCTCCGGCGAGAAATGGTCTGGATGCCAAGCGCCTCCACATCATCCAACATGCCGTCGATCATCGTGCATTCTTTCTTCGATGTCGGGCCGAGCCGTGGCAATGCCGCCAGTTCGTTTTTCACGGCCTGAATGCGGCTTTTGAACATTTGCAGTTCGAGTTCGAGGTTTGGATTAGACATTTGCACCTCGCATCATGGCTTCAAGTACAGCCACCCGTTCTGTTACGTTTTTCAGGGCTGCATAGGCGTTTTCGAGGGCCGCTTGCGCGATCTCGGGCTTGCACATCAGGGGCGCGTCTTCAATCGCATCAATATTCTGGCGCAATTTTTCAAGGTTAATTGACAAGTTCTTTCTCCTTTTGAGGTTTGGTGATCAATTCCACGCCGTCAGGGAATAGAGTTTTTAGCTCGCTCGAAAAGCGGCTCTTGATGTAATCGGCGTGGAAACTTTTAGCGACGAACAACGTCCCGTTGCCGTCCCATTCTGCGGGCCTAAAATACGTTTGATATACGTTATGCGGGAAAAGTCTTGCGGCCTCGTTGTGCCATACTTGCATGGGGTTGTCTGGTTCTGTGAATGTGACTTCCTGCTTTCGTGAAGGCTTCGAGGCTTTACGCACGGCCCCTGACTTCATGCCCTGCTTTAACCAGATGCGCAGCATTGTCACGGCATCACGCCCTCGCTGATCTTCTCCCCATGAGCCGAAACAGTCTTCTGCGGCAGAGCGTATCTCTTTCTCGCTCAAATGGCCGAGAACATCACAGGCGAAACGGTCCTTCTCGATGCCCTCTTGAATATCATCCAAAAAGTTCTGGCGCGTAAGCGCTTCTCTCTCTCTGGTTATATGATGATTATATTTACGGTTAATGGGGTCTGGATGCTGGACCCCCCCCGTCCCAATCTCGGACCCCCCCGTCCAGATGCTGGACCCCCTCCCGCAAATAATGCGTATAAGGGGTGTTCGGACAAATCGCCCTTATAAATCGGAAGCAAATATGCGTTGCTTGCCTGCGAATTATCCTCTGGTCTGTTCCGGCTGGCTAAAGTGATTATGCCGTTATCAACCAGCTCTTTGATACACTGAGCGATAGTCGAACGGCCAAGGGAAGTCTTTTTACGGATATGTTTATAAGATGGGAAGCAAATACCATATGCGTCTGCATTGTCGGCTATGGCTATAAGCACGAATTTTGTGCTGGATTTCTGTATAGGCTGCTTGAAAGCCCAAGCGATTGCTTCTATCGACATATATCCTCACGCGGGAACGTGTTATAGACCTGAACGGTCTGAAAAGTTGGTTGCGGGGGGAAGTGGTTGCACCTTCCGACCTCCAGTTTATGAGACTGGCGAGCTTACTCCTGCTCTACCCCGCAATACGGTCTGAGATGAAAGGCGGCTGAATAAATCATCATTTAAGCAGAGTGTTTCCCTGCACCGCCTAAACACGTCAGGCTCATGGATTAGATCATAAGCCACGCTATAACAGCAAGTCAATGGATTATTGATTAATTCAACATCCTTATAGTAAGATGCCTATAAGGAACGATTCTATAAGGAGATAAGATGCCAAGCTTGAACGAATATTTAGACGCCGCAAAAACCGCGCAAGGCCTTAGCAGCGATAGGCAGCTAAACACAATGCTGGGCTATAAGAGTAATACGATCAGCTTTTTCCGTACGGGAAAGGCATTCCCATCTGATGAGGTGATGCTAAAAATCGCTGAGATGGGAAAAAGAGACCAGACACTTGCTCTATTAGATTTAAACTGCTGGCGCACATCCGAAAAAAGTCGTTCTTTCTATGCCAAAATTCGTGAGATGGTCGAGAAGTCGGCGTTAACCGCTGCCGCCGTTGCTATTTTGGCCCCGTCCGCTTTTGCCGGAACAGCCCATGAACAGGTGAACATAAGTGAAAATCCGAGTATATATTATCACTTTAATTCCATAGTCTGTGCCTGTCCGGATTAGCGCTCAAATCCCATGCCCGGTGCAACGCCCCCACCGCCATCTGCCGGTGCGTATATCGGCGCTCTATCATAATAAAGTGAATCAGCATCACTCTTCTCTGGCGCAGGATCCGTCGTGGCTTGTTCAGCAACTGCATTAGGCGCTAACTTTGGGCCGACCTCCTGCATCACTTCAATCCATTCCTGCATGATTTCGTTTTGCTGATCCGGTGTTAGCTCATTAAAGTTCTCTGGAAGATTAATGCGGGCCTCCCATTCAAGCGGAATTAAAATACGACCATCACCGGGTGCAAATACACTTTCGACTTCGTCGGAATATTCGATGTCCATTGCCTCAAGGAATGTTCTCATGACAGAATTGGAGTTCTGAGAGCTTTGGACAATATCTGCCACAACATAAGGAAGGTTTTGATCATTCATGAACGCTGCGGCTTCCATGCCGTTCAGCATCTTTACGAGAACCTCTTCAGCGCTACCTTCAAATACAACGATTTCATAATTGTCCTCGTTGCCTGTAATTCCACCTGCAATCTTATCAGAGCCACCAAAAACATCACCCGGTATAACAAAGGCTCTTAAAGTATTCTCCATGGGATCAATGGCAACCGCCTGCCACTGGCCGTTCTCACGATCAACAGCTACTCCCTGAAATGCCATAATAGGCTCATCATCAGCATATATCACAATACCCGTATGCGCAGCACCTAACGCTGCTGGATGGTCCAACGGTTCAACTAAAACTCGAATTTGAAAGACAGGATCTGCCATAACACCTTCTAATTGCATGATTATTTTGCAACAAAAGGATTAATGTTATGTAAATCAATGGCGTAGCCATTAAGCTTTAATAATGCCCTCTTTCTCAGCCCTACTAAGCTTTTTCAGAGCAATTTCCCGCTTTGTGGCCTCTGAGCGGTTATCATAGGCTTCAGTATATTCGAGAGTAAAAGGCCCTCTTCCGCGCGTGTACCGTGCGCCCGTACCGTCTGTATGTGATTGAATTCGTTTATCAATATCGTTTGTAATGCCCGTATAGAACGTATCATCTGCGCATCGAAGAATGTAAACAGTCCACATAGATCACTTGAGGGTTTTTAAATAAGCATTTAGACAGTGCGTGCTATCATAATCACATGAATCTGCTTCAAAAAATAGGCAATCACAAAATTTTCATCTTTACGGTTCTGGTGTTCGCCTACGGCATCTGGACGTTAATGCCTTATGCACGAACCTATGTGCCCTTTATGATTGGCAGCTATCTGTTCGCCTTTATTGTTTACCGCAATCAGCGCGATGAATTTAAAAAGCTGTTCGATCCTGAAATATGGTTGCATCACACAACACTGAACGAAGCCTTTATAATTATCATCGGCTACGCCTTCATCGCTACCGTCATACAGCACGTTTATATCTTTCATCCGACATCCTTCAGCGAGGGCACAATCAGCGTGCTTGGCGCTATAGGTGTTAAAGAGTTTTCGCAAACACCCACAATTCTAGCAGGCCTCCTGTATATAGTTTTCGCCATACTGGCCCATGAGGCCGCATATTACCTTGCACACAGGCTCATGCATAAAAGCCCTGCTCTGTGGGAGTTTCATAAGGTGCACCATTCAGCCGAAGTGATGACGCCGTTTACATCATTCCGCCAGCACCCTGTTGAATACGCTATAAACGCGCTTTTCCATGCAGTCTTTGCGGGTGTTACAGCGGCAATCTTTTTACACCTATACCCAAGCCCGACCAGCTTGCATTTCGTAATTCAATACCAGCTGGCTAAGGTGGTATTCCTGACCCTTGGCGGTGCCCTCGCCCACTCGCACGCTCATATATCTTATGGGTTATTTGATAAATACATCATCAGTCCGGCGATGCACCAAGTACACCACAGCGAAGACCCCAAACATTACGATAAGAATTTCGGCTTTATGCTGATATGTTTCGACCGCGCCTTCGGTACAGCATACTTCCCCGATAAAAATGAACGTTTCACCTTTGGTTTAGGCGAAGAACAAAACCCGCAATACCACACTATTAAAGGCTCAATCATCGATCCGTTTATCTATGCATGGCAAAAGTTGGCTGGTGAAGATTCTGATGCTCAGCCTGAACCGGATAAGCCAAAAACATAATTACCGAAACGCTGTGCACGGCCTTGGCTGTCTTTGGTCTAACCCTTCAAACAAGATGACTTTGCGCATATATGCCGGCAGTAATTTTCTATCGATGTCTGTCTTGAAGTGATCTGTACCTACATCAACATATCTTACGCCATTGCGCGTATACGTGATCAAGAACTGACCGCCCTGTTCTTTTTCCTCTTCACGAAGCGCTTCCATGGTTGCGAGCAAACTGTGATAAACCACGGCCATATGTGGATGAGGTGCCAAATTGATCTCCGGGTCTTCGCTCCACTTAATATACTCGATCGTCACAACATCCTTCAGGAACGGCAACATCGTCGGTGGCTGCGTAATCACTAAATGATTGGTGCGCGACGCATCAATATGCAGGTTGGAGAACATATTCAAAGATTGATGAGTCTTTAATCCGATATAAGGTGCCGCATTATTCACGAAGTACAACAACACGAGCAAAGTACCTAAAGGCCCCATTGCGAGGAGGTTCCACCCTGTCGGCGCATCCTTATATTCCTTGGCGTATCTGATTACCGCGATAAAGAACGGCACGGAAACCAGAACAAACATCAGCGTGAGCAATGTGTGGCTATGTATCGCCGCGAACAGATAGAGCACGAGAGCAAAATTCACGAGCAAAAGCTTTACGATCAGCGGGCGCGCTTTATACAGCCCAAAAACCTTACTGCTCTTGAAGCTTGCTAAAAAACTTTGTGGTAAAAACAGGGAATGCAGAGCGATAGACAGCATCGAAAACGGGCCGTAATAAGCATTGCCTGAAAGTCCGAGGAACATGTGAAAACCCATCCCCATGATGACGGCGATATAACGCGTCTTTCGGAAGACGAGCCCCAGCATAATCAAACCTTCAACAACGAAGGTCCCGTAGATGGCAAGATAATGCGCCCATAGCCCGTTCACCACAAAATCAGGGAAAGGATATTGCTGCCATAAGAATACGGCGCAGCTATATTCCGAATTAAGGAAGTCAGTGTTGATTTTGTGAAATATGCCAAACACATACATGATGATAAGCAGCCACCGCCCGGCTGGTGCAAATAAGGCTACAAATTCATTCCAGCTAAAGCGCCGCAACAGCGCCACAACCCCCGTCAAAATGAAGATAATCTGGAAGAAGAAATCGATAATTGCATGGTTGGATGTCATTGGCATTTGCAGCCACATCTCCGCTGCGCGCACAACAATCAATAATGTGAATATGTGTGTTGCCCATGGCCGCAACACGACAAACACGGCTAGCAGAACAAATGCCCATGATAATGGCGCAGGTACAGGCGCGATCGTCTCGCTATAATATGTCAGATAACTGAAATGAAAAACGCAGTACAGGCCATAGATCCATGCAAAGCTTTTAAAGAAATCAAAAGCCGGATTCACC
Organism: Alphaproteobacteria bacterium; assembly: GCA_030432025.1. Classification (GTDB taxonomy): domain Bacteria; phylum Pseudomonadota; class Alphaproteobacteria; order Micavibrionales; family Micavibrionaceae; genus TMED27. The sequence goes on along the minus strand of JAUIIA010000015.1, from coordinate 46,515 downwards.
CTACCCCCGTCTTCGTCTTTGATAAAACGCTGCCCGAGTAATTCCAGTGTCAGGTTACGGAAGAAAACCATGATTGGATAAAGGATCGCAGCCATTAATGATGACGATAGAAAATAATGATTTAGTTTATTAAAGAACGTAGAAGGGCTGGAGAGATCAGCCATCTTATTAACCGCGTCCTTGCCATGGTAGGTTTGCTGCCCTATCTGCAGGACCATGCCTTTATCGACATCGTAGCCTTCCCTCTCAAAGGCTTCCCTACTCTCCTTATCCTCGCGCAGGTCAATCAGTTCTGGCTGCCCTACAGTTTCCACAAATTTGATATATTTCACATAGCGAGAGCAGAACGGACACTCGCCATCATAAAAAACCTTAACTGTTTCTTTTTCAGCCATGCGAAACCATGCTTGAGGTGGTTAGCTTCGAAATTTCATACCGCGATAACGGCTATAGGAAAGTGCATTAAGGCGTTGCGCAGCTAGGCGTTGCAACCCCACCGTTAATGGTAAAACCAGTCACAAACGCGCCTGCGCCACAGTCAAAACTAACGCCGGACGGAAATAACGGAATACATACCAGATTATTGTTTTCAATGCCCATGGCGACTTCTCCAGGCGGACACTGTGTCATTGCCGTACCACCAATCGCATCAGGGTCTAAACAGTCATTGTCAGCAGGGTCACAAAACCCGCCGTCGGCAACCACGGAAGTTTCAGCACGCAAATTCCCGTTTACAGAGAGTTTATCTGCCGGATCACTTACATCAATCCCGACGTTGCCGAAGTTGGTGTTATAAAGAAAGTTCGGATTTATAGAAGACTGACGCCATAGGGCCTCAGCTGATTGCGCATTAAATAAAATTTGATCGTCGTAATAACCATCCCCCTCGACGAGGCTTTGCAAGCCGACAATAAAACGTCCATCGTCGTTATCGCAGTTTTCCAATTCCAGATCGATGCCTGGTGTATTGGCTACATCAATATCTCCGGGTGTTGGTGGGCTCGGTAGCCCCGCCGCAATCGTATTAACGTCACAATCCCCGACTTGGTTTCCATCAAGACTGTATGCCCCTCTTCCGTTATAACCATGAGACACAATAGCGTAGTGTGCACTACCTGGGGGTTCAGTAACATCCAGACTAAATTCGTCCAGTAAGTTAATCGCACCAAGTTGAGTATTTGCAGGGTTAACTAGATTAAGGTTTGTGTGTGCCATGTTTCGCGTTACGGCGTAAGTAATTTTATTGGCATACGCGTCTTTAGCATTCGGGAAAGTAAACGGTGCAAACCTGATAGCCTCTTCAATTGCACGTACGGGCAAAGTACCAATCAGAACGTCATCATTAACTGTGTCTCCATCGGCATCACGAGTACCCGCACTGGTACAGACCAGCCCGGTAGGACAAATTGATGTAGCAATAAAGTTATTAGCATCACATAAGTCAGCTTCTAAACCGTAATCAGGATCATCAAGCGGGACTGTGGGGTCTGCCGGACAGGGATAACGTCCCTGCAGGGCAAAATACTCACGCAAAGCATCGTTCGCAAACTCGAGATTCGCGCGCGTTTCATAGAAATCCTCCGTGACTTGATAGGCGCGTATACTGGGTAAAACAGAGGCAATGATCAATCCAACGATGATAATCACCACGGACATCTCGATAATTGTAAACCCAGTAGAGTTCTGTTTATGCATTATCATCTCTTTGTGTTATTTCCTGACTATTGTCCAGCACAGTAGCAACCGTCCCAAATCTCAAATTCGCTTGGGCCGACAACTTCATAGCAAGAGCCTGTGCCGCTACACGCTGGGCATGTCTCTCCAACTTCATATTCAGCACCAAAGGAGAAGGTTTCACCCGGAGAACGAGGTGTTCCTGCTTGCCAAATACACAAGTGACAATCCTCAGCAACCTTATTCGAGTCCGAAGGCGCATCGTAGGAGCTTGTTGCACAGTTGTAAGGCAACTCCCAATCTATACCGGCACCAGTGTACCCCGCAGGACAGTCTTCATGATAATCCTGTGTAAGAGAGGAGTCACAAGTACATGGCTCTGTATGCACTAGCGTTTCGGAAGCGTAGTAACCGGCATCACCTGCAGAACTAACTTGTGCGCTACCCGGTGTTCCCGTTGGGCAGGTCCATACACTCTCATAAATCTCGGCCTTACCGGTGTAACTCTGACCATCATAAGTGAAGCTGTTTGTCGTCCCGGCTGGGCAATTCACAGTACGAATATTGTCAGATCTGCTCGGGCAGTAACAATTCGAGGCGTCGTGCCCTGAATCTGTCGTTGTTGGTGTCGAACCTGAACATGACGTTGTTCTGGTAAAATCGACAAACCCTGAAATACCATTTCCGGAATAACCAAAGTATGAAGAACATGTTTGCTGCTCAGGACCTGATGAGGCCTGACAACCACAGAATGAAGTGTCCCATGTTCCGGATGTCGGATACACACGTGACCAGTCGTGCCGGGTTTGCGGACAAATATGACGTTCGATCATGAATCTCTGCCCCGCTAGACCACCGCTACAACCGTTAGTTCTCAGCCTGTAATCTTCACGGCACCAGCAATCATGATTACTGTCATTGTTATTACCATCAGCACTCATGGGGCTTGCTGAATTATAATTTAAGCCGTTAGTTTCCGCAGCATGATTGCCACTATTATACCAAGGGCCAAACCCGGAGAAGTCTTCGCTGTTTTCAATCTTTTCAATTGTACGTATCGGAGACGTATTCCAAGTACCGTTTTCGCAGCGGAAAGTGTCCCTAATCAAAGCATCCGTACCGTTAGTGCCACAAGCCTGTGTTGTGCGAACTTCATTATTATAAATATCCAGTTCGTCACGAATTTCCTGCATCGCTTGATCAAAACCTTCGCCCGGATCATAGAAATTAGGGTCTGTAGGGTCGTAAGAATCTACAATATCCTCTATGTCGTCCGTATCAAGGGCACGAATTCTATGACACTCTCCTGAAAAAGCGGTGCCATAATATGAGCCGCCATGAAAGAAAGCCGTTACGTTACGGTCAGGCCCGCATGTTGTCGCAATCATCTGGTCCGGACATGACAATGGTGGTTCCGTATCACAAATCAGATTACCGTTTGAATCAAAGCCTGTCGCAAATTCCCCTGCCGGACAATTAAACTCGAGCTGATCTGTACAAATAGGTGATCCGTTTTGAATACCAACCAAATAAATACGTGTAGGCTGCCCCGGTGGCGGGCATTCCAGACTTTCGCCTTCCGCGAATTGACCTGCAATTAGATCAGGGCGGAAACAGTTTGTCCCACCAGACGTACAAATCGTATCTGCCTTTGCCGCACCTGGTGCAATACCGCTATTTTCAACTAAAACGACAGCATCATCAGGCAGCGCCAGACTTACTTCGGCCGTAGCAAAACCTGCTGTACTTTCGTCAGCAGCAACACCGATAGCGAAGTTATTAGTTCGTCGAAGGTGAATATTCTGTTCATCGGCAGCAGATATTTGCCATTCCTTCACACTGTCTGTTGTTGTGAAAGAGATGACATCATCAAAGCTCTCGCCGCCGCCTCTTGCAACCCTGAAGACAGCATCGTCATCACAGTTCTCCTGCTCCAACGCTGTACCCGCCGCACAATTACCAGAAGCTCCGCCTTCTCTGCCTCGGGCACCAATACCGTTGGCGCCATGACTCAAAATTGCAAAATGAGCGATAGCAGTTTCGCCTGTGGCATCATTAAGAAGTGTTGGGTTACCTGCCCCATCAAGAATCTCGATCTCCCCTAGCGCATTGTTAAAGGTGGCGTCATTAGTCAACGCTTCACTAACAGCATAAGTAAGCTGGTTATTGTTCCCGTCATACGCAAGTTCATGCGGAAGGGTGAGCGCTCTGAAAGGAATAGCACCGATCAAAACATTTCCGCCATTCGTCGCGTTGGCACCAACAACGCGGGTTATCCCGCCTGTAGCCTCGCATACGCCTGGCGCAGATGTCGCCTCACGACCATAATCAACGTTTCCTAAAACCTCATTTGGACGGGCTGGGCAAGGATAGCGGCCATATAACGACACGTAATTGGATAACGCTCTATCAACTGAATCCACAGCTTCATTCGTCTCTTCCTTCTTTTCCTGCTCAAGAAAAAGTGAATAGCCATGTAACGCCGGAACCAGCAAAACACCGATTACAATCATCGATATAGCTAGCTCAACGAGTGAAAAGCCTTTTTGATTTGTGATTAGGGTGTTACGCATATCGGGTCTCCATCTGCATCTATTCCTTGCATAAGTTGCGCAGTATCCGCGCAGTCAATTCTTCCAAAACCATTACCTGCACCAACTACGGCGCTGTCTGGAAATTCAAATTCAATACCGCCATCGGGCATGCCGTTATTGATAACATTGCCCGAGCCATCCACGGGCGTGGCACAATAAACCTGACTGTTAGCTAGCCAGAGTATCGGCTCATCCCCCGGTATGGAGTTTAAGCCGCAATTCATGTCCGGACTAATTCCGGCAATAAGATTAGGGTCAAAACATTCGCCGCCATTTCGGCAAATATTGGCGGTCAAAATCGAAAGAGCACTGACATCCCCTACGACATGGACTTTTTCACTCGGCACCTCGGTACCGATGCCAATGCGTTCTGTTAAAGTTACCGAAGTATCCGTAGCGGCAAGGCTTTGAAACCAAATATCAAGGGCAATACCGCTAACCGCAGTGTTATAGTCATCATAATAATCTGCGCCCGCAACGTAACTCGTAGCTATACCGCCACCAAAATCTTTAGCTACAGCTCCGCCGATAGGGTTGGTTGTGTTGTCTTCTCGAATAAAAGTCGTGTCAAAGTCACAATTTTCAGCTTCCAGAGCAGCCGCATTACAGGCTGAAACCAGATTTCCTTGTGAGGAGTAAGCACCATTGCCTGCTTTACCGTGACTGAGCAGCACATAATCAAACTGATCCGGTCCCGCTAACGCACCGGCATCATCCATCCCCATAACATTTACCTCCGGTGCAGTTGCACTAAGGTCCACAGTCTGTCCTTGGGTGACAGCATACAAGATCTTGTTTCCCCACAAATCGAAGGCAGCTTCTTCTGGTAATCCGAGTGCTTCCGTGGGAACAGCCCCTATAAAAACACTTCCAGCTGCAGTAGTTCTGCAAACGCCTGTAGTTGTTGGCCACGAGGTACAAGGTTGTATAGGCGGACCGGGAGGACCACTGACCGCTTCGATGCCAAAAGAAGCATCCTCAGGCGCGGCAAGCATGTCAGCCGGAATGGGATAGCGGTTATTGTTAACCGCAAATTTCGTCATCTTGTTACGTATCTCAGTGAACTTACCGAGATGGAACGATTTTTCCTCCGTTGCCACCTGGCGCTTGTAAGCTTCAATCAAAGGCACGACGAGCAAACCGATCACGATCAGCCAGATCGCAATTTCAATGAGGGTAAAACCTTTTTCGTTTTGCTTAGATACCAATTTACGCACTCCTATATATGATTTTACCGCTTTTTTAGTAAAAATTTATTTAATTGTCGGGTGGTAAACGCAGTTAGAATCAAGAATAATTCAGATATTAACACATTGTTTTTTAGTTAAAAATAGGCGTTTTTTTATGTCGAAGGCGTACAGTTTCGATGATTTGGTCAGCGTTATGAAGGCTCTACGCAACCCCGACGGCGGATGCCCTTGGGATTTAGAGCAGGATTTCAAGTCCATCTCTCCTTACACAATCGAGGAAGCATACGAGGTTGCAGACGCAATTGATCGTGAAGATTATGACGATTTGCGTGAAGAATTGGGGGATTTGCTGCTCCAGCCGATATACCACGCTCAAATGGCCGCTGAGGCCGGGCTTTTTACCATCAATGACGTTATTAGCGACATATCGGAGAAGATGATCACCCGTCACCCCCATGTTTTTGGGGACGGCGATGCGCAAAGCCCAGAAGATGTCGACAAAATATGGGATGAACGCAAGAAAGCGGAGAAAGCTGCAAAGCTAGGTAAACAGGCGGACAGTGCCCTAGACGGAGTTACAAAGGGACTTCCTGCCTTGTTGCGGGCGCTAAAACTGCAAAAAAAGGCAGCAAAAGTCGGTTTTGAGTGGCCAAAAGTCGATTTTGTGCTCGATAAGCTCGAAGAAGAGCTCTCTGAGCTGAGAGAAGCGGTCGATAAAGGTACAATTAAAGACAAATCCGAAGAGTTGGGAGATGTTTTATTCGTTGTGGCCAACCTCGCCCGCATGCTCGACATCAATCCTGAAACAGCGCTGCGAGACTGTAACAATAAATTTGAACGCCGATTCAAAGGCGTAGAACAAAATCTTAAACAAAAATCTATACCTATGGAGCAAGCCAGCTTGCAAGATATGGAAGCTGCGTGGGATGAGGAAAAGCTTAAGGAGCGCGCCTAATTAAGCCGCTTCGGGAATACCGTCCAAAAACAAGGTGTACGTGTCTTCCCAAGCATCCTTTGTTCGCGCGGCGATCAGCCCAATTCCACGCTCCCTTGCCATATATGGCGTACCATCCCATTTTGCGACATACCCACCGGCTTCACTCACAATCAATGCACCGGGCAAATGGTCCCATGGCTTAATACGGCAGTAAAGCGCGAAATCAACGCGGCCCTTCAGCAGGTTCAGATACTCATGCGCGGCACAGCCGATTGAAACACAACCATCATGTAAGCTACTGATATCATTTATATATTCGCGCTGGCCCGATGGGAAATAACGCGGATTAACAAACCCCGTCGGATCGTTGCGCAGATTGTCCTTATCGATTTCTACGATTTCTCCATTAATGTGCGTTCCGCTGCCCTTCTCGGCAAAAATCATTTCATCCGCGAGGATATTGTAAATCCACGACATTACCGTTTCACCGTTACGTACAAGCGCGAGCATAATACCGAACTCCGGCCGTCCGCGAACAAAGTTGAAGGTTCCGTCCACCGGATCAACAACCCATATATCAGTCGCGCTGTTTTCAATGTCACTGATGATAATCTTCCCGCTGGAAACCCCCTCCTCGCCAATAACAACTGAACCGGGCAATAACTCGGGCAATTTCTCACAGAGATATTCTTCAGCTTCAATGTCAGCTTGCGTCACAAGGTCATTCGGGCCTGTCTTGGTAGAAATTTCATGCTCCTGGAGCATTTGAAAGCGCGGGGTAATGAAGCGTGCAGCAGTTTTTTTGAGAAGGTTAGCTATGATTTCCGGATTTACCGCTTGCATGGTCTTCGCTTTCATATTGATAGCGGGCTTGAAACTTGTTCATATTCGCAGGATCAATCCGCACATTACACAGTATAAACTTACCCTGATCGTCTCTTGAGACAACGTCAGCGTGCTCATAAAGCCATGACAGCGCTTTCCCGTCGGCCGCATTCAGCTTATACGTAACTTGAATATGCTGCATTGCAGTGATTTGTGCAATGGCTTCGAGCAATTCTTCACTGCCCAAACCTTTGGAAGCCGACATCAACACCACCTGATCATCGAATTTAGCCTTACGCTCAAGATCCGAGAGCACATCATCATCAATCGCATCAATTTTGTTATAGACCTCCAGTACGCGCTCATCATGTTCATACTCAATGCCTAAATCTTCCAGAATCTGGATAACGTCATTGCGTTGCGCTTCATAATCGGGTCGAGAGACATCAATCACATGCAGGATGACATCAGCATTAATCGCTTGCTCCAACGTTGCCCGAAATGCCGCAATGAGGTCTGTAGGAAGATCAGAGATAAACCCCACAGTATCTGACAGGATAACGGCCTGCCCGTTCGGCAGATCAATCTTGCGCAAAGTTGGATCAAGTGTTGCAAAGAGCAGATCCTTGGCAAATATCCTCTCTCCCGTCAGCGTATTGAATAATGTGGACTTGCCCGCATTCGTATAGCCAACGAGCGCAACCTCAGGGTAAGGCACACGCTCACGAGCCTTGCGACCAAGTGTACGTGTCTTACGTACCTTCTCTAATTCTGACTTAAGTTTGGTAATCCGTTCACTAATCAAACGACGGTCAATCTCGATCTGCGTCTCCCCCGGACCACCCATAAAGCCGGCACCACCACGCTGTCTTTCCAAGTGTGTCCACGATCTCACGAGGCGGGAGCGCTGATATTCCAGGGCGGCCAGATCAACCTGCAGAACCCCTTCCTTGGTTTGCGCACGTGCACCGAATATCTCAAGAATAAGACCTGTACGGTCGATAACCTTCGATTTCCATGCGCGTTCAAGGTTACGCTGCTGAACAGGTGACAAGCTGTAATTGAAAATAATGATATCGGGCTCAAGGTCTTTGGCTAGATTACCAATGCGGTCCCGCTGCCCCTTACCTAAGAAATGGCCGGCCTGAATACGATCCAGATTAAAACTATCGACATGAACAACATCCAACTCAATCGCGCGCGCTAAACCTTCAATTTCTTCGATTTTTTGCTCAACGGTACGAGCCGTCGGCTTGTTCACGACAGGGTGAATGATCAAGCAACGCTCGGGGATTTTTTCCGTGCTGTATGTGGGAGCTTTTCTCTTGCTCATGATGAAGAGAAAGCCTTAAGCGTCGGCGTTCTCTGAAGCCTCTTCTGCAGCAGCTTTTTCGGCCTGCGCAGCTTTGCGTGTTTCTTCGTCATCATGCAGGTTCAAAGGACCACCTGGCATAATCGTTGAAATCGCATGTTTATAAACAAGCTGTACGTGAGATTCACGACGAAGGAGAAGGCTGAAATTATCAAACCAAGTAACAACCCCCTGTAGCTTCACCCCGTTTACCAAAAAGACCGTAACGGACATTTTTTCCTTACGGATCTTATTTAAGAAAATATCTTGTACTTGTTGTGGTTTATCGCCCATTTTTACCGTTTACCATATTTTTTTACTAGTTGAATTGAATAATCGTTACACTTTTAGAGGGTTTCAAGCATATTGCAACAAAAATTCATGAAATTTTTTGCAATTCGGAAGGTGTAAATCTACATCGTAATTACCTAATATATGCCCTACCTTTTCCGGTTCTTTCTCTTCACTAAGAATAAGAATAGTTTTGCACCCCGCTTCGTTCGAGCAGGCTGTATCATTTTCGGTGTCGCCAACCAGCCATACATCCTGATGATCAACCTCACCTTCGGCTTTGGCTAAACCGAGCAAAAGCGGATCAGGGGATGGCTTATCGTTCGCCGCATCACCCGCCCCAACGAGCACATCAAAGAAATGATCCCAACCAAAAGCCTTAACTTCCGCTTCGACAAGCGTACGCTTCTTGTTCGTAATGACCCCCATTGGAATACCGATATGTTTGATAACCTGAAGGACCTCTTCGGCACCATCCAAGGGCTTTAGGTGCTCCACATGGTGCTTAGTCACATATTCTTCAAAATGCTTTTTGGCCTCTTCCCTCTGATCACCATATAACTTCACATATAATGTCTCACGGGGTTTGCCGAAATGCTGGGCAAAATCCTCTAGTGTGAAGGCATGTATGCCCAAAGCTTTACGCGCATAGTTATGTGCCGCATGTAAAAATCCGAAACTGTCGACGAGTGTCCCGTCCCAGTCAAAAAATACTCTCTTTGGTTTAGCGAGCGTCATGCCGCCTCCTTATAATGAATGTGTGAAAGTTCAATGGTCTTGCCAAAATGACTGGAAGCCTGATCAGCATACTCGGACGTCAGTTCAGTCACAAAAAACTCGGTCTGTCCTGACTTACCGATTTTGTCATCACTTTCCGGATGCCGCTGCAGATAATCCTTAAGCTTCTCCGGCACTATTTCATCCTGCGACAAAACATCCACTCCATATTTCTCGCGAATGTGGTCCTTCAGGCACGTATAATGCGTACAGCTTAAGATAATAGCCTCAACCCCCTGTTCGATTACCGGCTGGAGATAATGATCCAGAACACTGTCCATCCATTGCATACCGTTATGCTCGATCAACGGAACCAGTAGTGGCGCCTTCACCTGATGAATGGAGATATTGGAATTAATCTTCTTCAACTCCTCAATATATATGCCGGAATTCACAGTATAGTTCGTCCCGAGCAACCCGATATTATGATAGCCCTTATCCAATGCATATTCGATCGTGGGCACAACAACGCCCAGAACACGTCGGTCAGGATAATGTTTCGGCAGCCATTCCTGCTGGATACGTCGAAGGGCCGTCGCACTGGCCGTGTTACAGGCCATGATAATGATCTGGCAATTCAAGTTGGAAAACAGATATTCAACACAAGACAAGGAATATTGGTAAATCGTGTCTTTGCAACGGTTACCGTAGGGCACGTGTAACGTGTCCCCCAAATACACCATATCCAGATCGGGCAGATGATCTTTGATAGCGCGGGCAATCATAACGCCGCCTAATCCTGAATCAAATACACCAAGCTTCATAGGCTGATCGTTCCTGCTTATCAAAACAGGTCCACCTGGACCGAGAACATTTTCTCGACATTCTGGGCTTGGGATCGGGAAGCAAGAATAATCACATCGTCACCTGCACGGATCGTAAAGTTAAGTTCGGGCATGATGAATTGTTCATCACGAATTACCCCTCCTACGATCACCTCATGCGGAAGGTTCAATTCTTCGATCGTTGTATTCACGATAGAAGATGTTTCAGACACCTCCGCCTCAATCACTTCGGCAAATCCGTCACGAATATTATACAAGCCTTTGATACGACCACGGCGCACGTGCTGCATGATGTTCGCCACAATAATCGAACGCGGAGAAACCATCGCATCAACGCCGAGCGGCCCGACGAGCGGATAGTACGCTTCGTTATTAACCAACGTAATTGCCCGTTCGCAACCATACTGCTTGGCCAACAAGGACCCGAGAATATTACTCTCGTCATCATTGGTCACGGCAACAAGAGTTTCCGCACTGCTGATCGATGCCTCGGCCAGAATGTCCTTATCTAGTGAACTGCCGTTCAAAATGATCGTATTCTCAAGATGCTCACTCAAAAATTCCGCACGCTCACGATTTTGTTCGATCAATTTGATCTGCGCACTTTTGGAACGTTCTTTAATAAGCTTGGCCAAAGTAATACCAATGTTACCGCCACCGGCAATCACGATCTTGCGCGCCTCGTGCTCTTCATGGCCAAAGGCCGTCATCACACGTTTCAAGTGTTGCGTATCAACGATGAAATACACCTCGTCACCGACGGAGAGCTGATCCGTCTCATCAGGAATAATCGGTCTGTTTTTCCTCAGGATCGCCAAAACCTGAAACGACAAATCAGGGAACAAACTGTGCAGTTGACCGAGCGGCGTATTGATAACAGGGCAATCCTCTTCACACACAACACCAATCATGTGCGCCAGACCGTCCGCAATCACATTCACGAAAGTCGTGCCCGGCACGGCAAGGCGCTGGTAAATGTCGTTGGCGACGATCACCTCAGGCGAAATAATAACGTCAATCGGCATATGCGCGCGGCTAAACAGGTTCGACCATTCCGGCTGAAGGTACGATTGCTCACGCACACGGGCAATCTTCTTCGGAATACCGAACAATGAATGCCCAATCTGACAGGCCACCATGTTGATTTCATCCGATTGTGTCACCGCCACAATCATGTCCGCATCATTCGCGCCGGCCGCTTTAAGAATGTCGGGGCGGGACGCGTGCCCTAGAATTGCGTTCACATCCAATTCATCATGGATGCGTGCAATTAGGTCCTGACGCAAATCAACGACCGTTACGTCGTTTTCTTCTTTCGATAGATATGCCGCGATGTTGTAGCCGACTTGCCCGGCTCCACAAATAATAACGCGCATGACTTAAGCCCTTTTCTTTCTGGTTTCGGCAGTGTCTAACTCAGTGACATCCGCTTTCTCAGCCTTGTCTTCATTCTGACCGATATTCAGGGATTTAAGCTTTCTATGCAATGCCGAACGTTCCATACCTACAAATTTTGCAGTCTGGGATATGTTTCCTTCAAAACGATCAACCTGTGTCAGCAAATATTCTTTCTCAAATAATTCGCGTGCATCCCGCAAAGGAATCTCGAGATAAATATCGCTCAATTCCTGCATAAGCACATCCGAACTGTTGCCGCCTTGCCCACCTGTATTGATGATCTCTGGGGGCAAATGCTGAACATCGTAGCTATCGGACGGCTCCAGACTGTGCATAATACACATCCACTCGATCACATTCTTGAGCTGTCGCACATTACCCGGCCATTCATATGACTTGAGTCGTCGAATAGCACCTTTGGTAAATAACTCATCATTGGCAGAATTCTGAAGCTCACGAACAAAATGTTCCGCCAACGCGGGAATATCCTCACTGCGAGTGTTCAGCGGCGGCATATTGATGGGGACAACATTCAGACGGTAATAAAGGTCATCCTTAAATTCGCCCCTCTTCACGGCCTCTTCGATGTCCTGACTGCTGGTTGCGATTACACGAATATCAATATTCATCGCCTTGGCATCACCAACACGCTTAAATGATTTTTCCTGCAACACACGGATTATCTTGCTCTGCGCTTCGATCGGCAGGTCCGTAACTTCATCAAGTATCAGTGTCCCGCCCTGCGCCTGTTCAAACACGCCGATTTGTTCGCTATCTTTGGCTGAACCAAACAGCTCTACCTCGAAGTCCTGCGCACTCAGAGTGGCACAATTCAGCGTGATCAACACACGGTCAGCCCGCAGCGAGTATTTATGAATTAAGCGCGCAATAACGCCCTTACCCGTTCCGGCCTCGCCGTGAATAAGGATACGACTATTTGTCGGCGCAGCCTTTTCAATGATCTGTTTGATGTTTTGTATTTCCGATGAGTGGCCAATCAAGTCATCTTCGAAAGAGAGGTTTTGTCGCTTCAAAGCGGCGTTCTCTCTCAGCAAACTGGCATTCTCCAGTGCGCGCGCAACCATCATCAAAAGGCGGTCTGACTTAAACGGCTTTTCAATAAAATCATAAGCACCGTCCTTAATAGCCGATACGGCTGTCTCAATCGTTCCGTGACCACTAATCATTACAAACGGCAAAGACGGATGGCTCTTTTTGACTTCCTTGAGAATTTCAAGCCCGTCCATATGGCTATCTTGCAGCCAAATATCCTGAATAACGAGCGCCGGAACCTCTTCCTCTATTGCCTCAAACGTCTCTTTGGCGCCGCCGCTTTCACGTACAGTGTAACCCTCATCCTCCAGAATCCCTCGAATGAGAGTGCGGATGTCAGCTTCGTCGTCAACTATGAGAATGTCTTTAGTCATGTAGAAATAATTCGATCAGTTACTTTATTTAAGCGGATTTTTGCTCTTGAGAATAGGCAATTCTTTCAATTGGAAATGTCAGTACTGCCGTCGCACCGCCAAGAGACGTCCATTCTTCGCTTTCCTTCAGCCAATCCGGAACCCCCAAAATAAGCTCGCCCTGATGATCGTCCATAATCTTCTTCACAATCGCCAGCCCTAATCCTGTGCCTTTTTCCTTATGTGTTACATACGGCTCAAGCAGGGAGCTGGCATCCTTATCCTTGGGGAAGCCCGGTCCGTTATCGCTAATCGCGATGAAGAGCTGTTTGTCGTTGTGCGCGCCCAAAACAACGGAAATTTTTGGCTTTTTGGCCTCCTCTTCCTGATCATTTTGCGCGATTACTGAATCCAGTGCGTTTTGAAGTAGGTTATTAATCGCCTGTCGCAAGAGCTGCTGGTCCAGATTTGCGTAAAATGTCACGTCCTCAAAACCACTCAACAGGAACGAAGTTCTAGAATGCGCCTGTCGGTAGAGTGAAAGCGTATCCTCAAGGTTCGCATTAACATTCTCTATTTTGAACTTCGGCTCCGGCATACGGGCAAAGTTCGAGAACTCATTCACCATATGACCAATATCTTCAACATTCTTGATGATTGTAGATATGCACTGTGCGAAGGTCTCAGGATCGTTCTTGATATCTTTAAAATACTTACGCTGCAAACGCTCGGCCGATAGCTGAATAGGCGTAAGCGGATTCTTAATCTCATGCGCAATACGTCTCGCTACATCCGCCCACGCGGCTTTCCGCTGTGCGGATTGTAATGTCGTAATGTCATCAAACGTCACAATTGTTCCCGTTTCCTCATCTCCGATTTTCTCATTGGTAATGCGGAACAAGAACACGCGGCGCGGTGTATCTGGCCTTTCCAGAGGTAACTCACCCTGCGTAATGCTGTTGGGTTTCTTATGCGCCTCAGCAAGCAAGTCTTTCAGTTCAGGGATAAGATTATCTACAAGCGTCCCCATAACCGCTTCTTTATCAATACCAAGCAGTTCCGAGGCCGACGTGTTTACAACCGTAATCTCCCGATCCTGATTAACGGCGATAACACCGGAAGTAACGCCGGTTAGAACGGTTTCGGTAAAGTGACGACGGCGGTCAAGCTGACGGTTAGCTTCCAGCAAGTCACTTTGCTGCTCTTGAACACGTCTGGTCATGCGGTTAAAGGACTGCGCCAGATATTCGAACTCTTGAATGGTTTTCTGCTCGGGCACACGCGCCGATAAATCACCCGCCCGCACACGGTCCGCTGTGGTGATCAGTGTACTGATCGGATTCACGAGCTGTCTAGCAAGCAATAAACCGAACCAGATCGCACTGGTAAGCAACAGCAAACCAACCACAACAAAGATCATGGTCAATGTAACTTGCAGGTTAGAAAGCCTGTCTTTCAACGCTGCATAATCTTCCGTCGCTTTCTCGGTCGCCGCCATGTGGCTCAGCACTTGCGGGTCAATCATACGTCCCACAAACAAATAGGCATTCAGGAAATTATCCAGCTTCACCAATGCACGCACACGGTCCTCGTTTGCACCGGTCATGATGATGACCTCACCATCCTCGGCGGCGTTCATCGCGTAAACGGGTATATCCTCGAACTCCAGAGAAAACGTTAAGTGGGAACGCGCAATAATGCGCCCCTCACCGTCAAAGATAATGGCTTCGGACAAATCTCTGATGATCGATTGTGTTTGCACAACCTGCCCCAGAGCTTGCTCATTCACGAGTAACAGCCCCGCCTCACGGTTTAAATCATTCGCCATCGCCAGAACGTCAGCACGAATAGTCTGTGTGTGCTCATTTAAATACGCTTCTGCAACCGCTTGCGACTCATCAACTGCGGTCTGCACACGATCACTGAACCATGTTTGCACGCCGAAATAGAAAAAGACGGCCGAAAAAACCATCATCGTAATCGCAGGAATAGCGGCCAAAAGACTGAAGATATAAACCAGACGCACATGCAGGTGAGAACCAGCCAGTTTTCGCTTTCGCCCGCTCCATAGTGATACGATCCGCCGCACAATAATCGCGACGAGCAAAAGCAGCAGTACGAAGTTGATATTCAATAGCCAGATAACGGTGTCCGGGTCGTTCCCGAACGGTGGCGTTTCGGTCAGCGCCCCATAAGTAGCCACACAGCTAATCGCGGCGGCGATAATAAGCAGAGTCACAAACGCGCCTTTAAGCTGGCGAAATTTTGGCGGCCGCTTCTTGTCGGGGCTTCGGTAGCCCAAAATGGATTGAATGCTTATGCGCTGAAAAGCCATTATCTTTACTTTACGATCTTCACTATACTAACGCATAAAATTATACACGTGTAGCCGTTGCAAAAAGTGGATTATACATATACACAAACACCCAAATAAGCAAGTTTTGTAAGGCTTTTGCCGCATTAGAGACCCCTAATAAAAACCATGAGCACAAAACCAAAAATATATGCACTCATCGCCGCCGCCGGAAGCGGCTCACGCTTAGGCGGTGAAAAACCCAAGCAATATCAGCGATTAGCAGGTAAAGCAGTGTTGAGACATACGCTGGAGACCTTTATCAAAACAGGTCTTTTCGATGCCATTCGTGTCATTATCGATCCGCAACATGCAGATTTGTATCATGATGCGGTTTCGGGTCTGAGTATTCATGAACCCATTACTGGCGGCAAAGAAAGAAAAGACAGTGTTTATAGTGGATTACAGTCTTTTCCTAATGCATCGACTGAAGATATTATCCTGATCCATGATGCCGCCCGTCCGTTTGTTGAGGCAGAACAAATCAAGGCCTTAATCAATGCCCTCAAGGAGCATAAAGCCGCAACCCTCGCCGTCAGAGCCGCCGATACACTTCTAAAGCAAGACACAGCCGAGTATGTGAACCGTGACGGTCTGTGGAACCTGCAAACGCCGCAGGGCTTCCATTACGGCCTTATCAAGGAGGCCCACGAACAACATAATCAGGAAAACACATGGACGGACGACACCTCCATGGTTGCCGCACACGGTCACACCATCCATATTGTCGAAGGTTCACGAAAGAACTTTAAAATCACCACGCCGGACGACTTAACCATGGCTGAACATTTGCTGTCTTCCTCAATACAAACCCTCTCTGGCCAAGGCTTCGATGTGCACGCGTTTGAAGATGAAAAGGAAGGCCCCGTTCGTTTGTGCGGCGTAGACATCCCCCACAGACGCGCCCTCAAAGGCCATTCCGACGCTGATGTCGGGCTGCATGCCATCACAGATGCCCTCCTCGGTGCCATTGGCGAAGGAGATATCGGCCACCATTTCCCACCATCAAATGATGATTTCAAAGATATGGACAGCGCCATATTCCTTGAAAAATCTTTAGCCATTTTAAAAGCCAAAGGCGGACAGCTTCAAAATATCGACCTGACGCTTATCTGCGAAGAGCCCAAAATAGGCCCTCACGCACAAGCCATGCAAAAGCGTGTAGCAGAAATCACAGCGATTAACGTTAAGCGCGTAAACATTAAAGCCACAACAACCGAAGGGCTTGGCTTTACAGGCCGTAAAGAAGGCATCGCCGCACAAGCCCTCGTCACCGTTAAACTGCCGGATAACCATGACTGAGCCTGCACCTGTTAAATACGAATACAAAAAGCCGTATTTCTGGATTGCGGTGTGGTTTGGTTGTGGCCTCTCACCAAAGGCCCCTGGCACGGTCGGTAGCCTCGGCTCTATTCCGTTAGTCGTGATTGTCTATCTCTATGGCGGCTTAATAGCATCACTAATTGGACTGACGCTGGTCGCAATCATTGGCTACCTCGCCTCCGTCCGTTTCGAACAGGCAACTGATACACATGACAGCAAAATGATCGTCGTTGATGAGGTTGTCGGGCAATGGATCGCTCTTCTTCCCGTTTTCTATTTTTTCGGCACAAGCGCTCTTATGATCACAGTGGCCTTTGGCTTGTTCCGTTTCTTCGATGTCCTGAAGCCATGGCCTGTATCATATTTTGACAAGGAAGTCGGTGGCGCGGCTGGCGTAATGTTAGACGATGTCGCAGCCGGCATCCTTGCGGCAACCTTAATCACAGGAGCATACTATGCAGGACTTGGTTAAACAGCTATCCGAAGAACTTCGCACGCAGGGTAAAATGCTCGTCACGGCGGAATCCTGCACGGGCGGCATGGTCGCAAGCGCCATGACTGATTTGGCGGGCTCTTCATCAGTGTTCGAACGCGGCTTTGTCACCTATTCCAATGAAGCCAAGCAAGAACTCATTAACGTCAGTGCAGACACATTGGATCAATTCGGCGCGGTTAGCGAGCAAACAGCAACCGAAATGGCGCAAGGCGCACTTAAAAACAGTCATGCCGACATTGCGGTCTCGATCACAGGTATCGCCGGCCCCGACGGTGGCAGTGATGAAAAGCCCGTGGGCACAGTATGTTTTGGAGTAAGTGTGAAGAATGGTGCAACCTGCAGCTCTACCGAACGCTTTACTGGTTCACGCGCCGATGTAAGAGACGCATCAGCCAAACATGCACTCACCTTGGCCTTGGAAACGCTAAGCAGTCATTCCTGAAGCTCGGGTGGACCGTAAATCACGCGGGCGCGCTCTTCAAACGCGCCGACCATACGGCGAATAACCTCTTGAAAGAATAGATTAGCTAATCCCTGTAATGCTTTGTTTCTAAACTCAAATTCCACGCAGAAATCTACGAGGCATGAACCATCGGGTTCGCGGCTGAACCCCCAGTGGTTTTTTAGGTGCTTAAGAGGACCGCGCAGATACTCGATATAAATCTTACCCGGGTTATCTGCATCCGGCCGTTCCGCAATCACCTTGGATGAGAATTTCTCACGGATCATTTTATAGCCGACAATCAGGTCCGCATAAAAAACCGTCTCGCACTCACGCCTATTAATGCGGCTACCCACACACCACGGCGCAAACTCCTTGTACTTATCGACATCCGCGACAAGATCAAACATCTGTTCCGGCGTATATGGCAGCCGTTTTTGCTCAATATGGGTCAGCATGTGGGTACTGCGTTGTTATTCAGCAGCTTGTTTGGCGAGTTGTGCTTCGCGAGCGGCCTTGAGTTTTGCAAAATCATCACCTGCGTGATGGGAAGAACGGGTCAATGGCGTAGCGGAAACCATAAGGAAACCTTTGTTTTTAGCCATTCTTGTAAGCTGTTCGAACTCTTCTGGGGTCCACCAATGCATAACAGGCGCATGCTTAGGCGTCGGCTGAAGATACTGACCGATAGTAATGAAATCTATACCCGCGGCGCGCATGTCGTCCATGACCTGCCCGACCTCTTCCTTCGTCTCACCGAGACCAACCATCAAGCCTGATTTAGTGAATGACAGAGGATCAAGCTCCTTCACACGCTGTAACAAGCGCAAGGAGCGGAAATAACGCGCACCGGGACGAATAGTCGGATAAAGGCGCGGCACAGTCTCCAGATTATGGTTAAACACGTCAGGACGGGCGTTGATTACAGTGTCCCAATCGCTTTGGTTGCCGCGAAAATCACCCGGCAGAATTTCGACGGTTGTCTCGGGACTTTTCATGCGAATAGCCTGAATAGTTTTCACAAAATGATCAGCACCACCATCGCCCAGATCATCTCGGTCAACCGATGTAACAACAACATGTTTCAAGCCCATCTGCTTGGTCGCGACACCGACACGCAACGGCTCAAGCTTATCCAGCTCGTCGGGACGGCCGGTCGCAACGTTACAGAATGCACAAGCACGCGTACAAACCTCACCCATAATCATGAAGGTCGCATGTTTTTGCTGCCAGCATTCACCGATGTTAGGGCAGCCCGCTTCTTCGCAAACCGTGGTCAGCTTCTGGCGACGGACAATTTCTTTTGTCTCCGCATAAACCTTACCTTGCGGCGCAGGCACACGGATCCAGTCCGGCTTGCGTCCGGCAGGACGATCGGGGTTCTTCTGCTTTTCCGGATGCCGTTTGGCTTTATCAAGAAGGTCTGGGTTATAAGTCATAGCAGCTATATATCAGATAATTTTTGTTTTTCCACCTTCATAGAAGGTTTTTTGACATATTTATTTTATAGCACAAATACAGGGTTTAAGGCGATGCCTCCAATGGAATACCGAAATCATCCAGCATTTGCTTGAAAGCAGGCTCAAACACATAGCAACCACCTCCACTGGATGAAGCTTGCGCTGTCTTGATGATATCACGCTCATCAGTCGCCAGCTTAATCTTACAGCTATAGCTGTTATATTCGGAGACATAGTTCGTCGTACTGTTTGTGTACGTGCCCCTTTTGCCATTAACCTCAAACTCGCCACGATCGTAATCGGTAACCGGGTAAGTGTTCGTATACCCGCCGTTTTCCGACCATGTGTAAACGGTATTGCCGACAATCGTCTGTTTATTGTCCGGATAGCCCTGATAATTAATCGCCGTGCGGATATCCTGTCCCTTTAAAGCCTGTAATCCCGGCCCGACGGGGCTGGGTGCACAGGCACCCAACAGAATAACCACCAATAAAACAGCTTTAGAAGTGAATGACCTTGCCATAGGCGTCCAATACGCTTTCATGCATCATTTCTGACAATGTCGGATGCGGGAAGACGGTGTGCATAAACTCTTCTTCCGTCAGCTCGGCTGACTTACCGATCACATAGCCTTGAATAAGCTCGGTCACTTCAGCACCAATCATATGCGCGCCAAGCAACTCACCTGTCTTTTCATCAAAAATCGTTTTAACCAAACCTTCAGGCTCACCAAGCGCAATCGCCTTACCATTCCCCATGAACGGGAAACGACCAACCTTGACCTTGTAGCCAGCTTCCTTGGCTTTGGCCTCGGTTAAACCAACGCTGGCAACTTGCGGATGGCAGTAAGTACAGCCCGGAATATTTTCTTTTTTCATCGGGTGTACGTCATTACGTCCCGCAATTTTTTCGATGCAAATGATCCCTTCATGCGACGCTTTGTGCGCGAGCCATGGAGCACCCGTCACATCACCAATTGCGTAAACGCCCGGCTCATCAGTCTGCAGCCATTCATTAGTGATAATGTGACCGCGATCCGTTTTGACCTTGGTATTCTCCAAACCGATATCTTCGGTATTTCCGACAATACCGACAGCCATGATCACATTCTCGACTTTGATCTTTTCGACCTTGCCCTTAATCTCGACATGCGCAGTAACGCTGTCCTTGGCTTTATCCAGCTTTTTAACCATGCCACCGGTGATGATCTTCATCCCCTGCTTCTCGAACGCCTTATGCGCCATTTTGGATATCTCTTCATCCTCGACGGGCAATACGCGGTCAACCACTTCCACTACAGTGACTTCAGCACCCATCGTGCGGTAGAAGCTGGCAAATTCGATGCCGATCGCGCCCGAGCCAACAACCAGAATAGACTTCGGCATCTTTTCAGGGACCATAGCCTCTTTGTATGTCCAAACCTGCTTTCCATCTGGCTCCAAGCCAGGCAATTGGCGTGCACGCGCGCCTGTGGCAACAATGATGTGCTTACCTGTCAGCGTATCGATCTTTTTGCCATCCTTCTCGATCGCGACCTTGCCCCCATCTTTTGTTTGGCCTTCCAGCTTGGCATACGCGTCGAAAACGGTGACTTTATTCTTCTTCAGCAGATGCCCAATACCACCCGAAAGCTGTTTTGCGACACCACGGGAACGCTCAACGACTTTTTTAACATCAAAACTTATGTCCTTGGCAGATAGACCAAAATCGGATGCATGCTGCATCAGGTGATACACCTCACTGGTCCGTAGAAGCGCCTTAGTAGGGATGCATCCCCAGTTCAAACAGATACCACCAAGATGATTTGCCTCGACCAATGCGACCTTCATCTTCAGCTGTGCCGCACGAATTGCCGCAACATAGCCACCAGGGCCTCCACCAATAACGATTACATCGAAACTCTTATCACTCATTCTCACTATCCATTCTTATTTTGGCTGTTACTTTTTCTAGAAATTCGCGGACTTCTTCAATGTCCTCTACACGCGTAGCCTGCTCGGGGAAACGCTCAAAAGCACTTTCAGGACCAAACAGGATCATCGGTTTTTTGAATTGTATACCGAGTGAAGCCTCGTCCCGCGTCCCATGATCACCAGGCAGAATAACCATCGCGTGACTGGTCATCACATTCACATAGTTACGACTATACGGCATGGCTGCCTTCTGTGCCTTAACATCGAGTGGGGTGAGGATTGGTAATTCGATATACGGATTAGGATATTTCTCACGCGGAACAAAATCCCCGTCATAATCCTCTGTAGGGACCACACCGATACTCAAACCCGCGCGATCTTCTACGTCAGTAAAGGCTTTGGCGACAGTCGTCATCACGCCTGCGCCAGCACCTGTCAAAAGATGATAGTCATGATCAGCGATCAACTTACCGGTAGGTACGGAAAACTCGTCCCATGTTTTCTCATGAGACCCCATCACACCGATAATTGGCCGCTTTTCAATCATGAATTAGCACCAGCCTTTTTTGGCATGTCCCGGAGGACAGTGATTGCCGTAACCGCCATCATAACGGTCACCATCAACCACGATACGGCCGTCATCGCCTTCTACCGTTGTTTTACAGGCAGTAAGCGCCAGTGGCATAGCCAGAATAGTCAAAAGAAATAAAATACGCATAATGTGCTCTCCTTTCTTAAAGAAGCATGTTTACGGGGTTTTCTATATAACGCTTGAAGTGCTGTAACCATTCCGCACCAATTGCCCCGTCGACCGTTCTATGGTCTGTCGAAAGCGTCACATTCATTACAGTTTGGATCTTAACTTCACCGTTAACAACCTTCGGCACCTGCTCGCCCGCACCGACAGCCAGGATACAGCTTTGCGGTGGGTTAACAATCGCGGCAAAGTCCTTCACCCCGAACATACCGAGGTTAGAAATAGAGAAGCATCCGCCCTGAAACTCCTCAGGTTTTAGCTTACCTTCACGCGCACGACCTGCCAGTTCCTTCATCTCGTCAGATATCTCACGAAGGCCTTTTTCTTCTGCGCGTTTAATAATTGGTGTAATCAAGCCTGTAGGTGTCGCTACCGCAATTGAAATATCCGCATTCACATACTGGTGAATGACATCGCCCTGCCAGCTAACATTCGCTGCAGGATAAGACTTCAAGGCCATTGCCGACGCCTTAATGATGAAGTCATTCACGGACAGCTTGAACTCTCCGTTAGCGGCCTCATTCAGCTCCTTACGGGCGGCAAGCAAATTATCCAACACACACTCAACTGTGAGATAGAAGTGAGGAACGGTTTGTTTGGATTCCAGCAAACGTTTCGCCGTAATCTTCTTGATATTGTTGATGGAAACTTCCGTATACGCCATGCCGTATTCGTTCAGCTTTTGCCCTTCCGCCAATTGCTGTGGCGCAGCTCCGGCTGGTGCCTGTGCACCCGGCTTCGCGTTCTCCACGTCAGCCTTTACGATACGGCCTTTAGGACCTGTTCCTTTAAGGGTCGACAAGTCGATACCTTTATCCTTCGCAATACGCTTTGCTAATGGCGACGCAAACACTCGTCCGCCGGAATTGGATGCCTGAGGTGCTGGCGCAGCTGCCGCTTTCGGCGCTTCGGCTTTTGGTGCTTCTTCTGCTTTGGCTTCAGGAGCAGCAGGTTTAGGACCTCCACTTAAAGCCGCAGTATCGATATCATCCGCGCTTTCACCTTCTTCGAGCAAAACAGCGATAATGCCGTTCACAGGAACATTTTCCGTTCCCTCATTTACAATGATTTTACCCAAGACACCTTCATCAACGGCTTCGACTTCCATCGTTGCCTTATCGGTTTCGATCTCGGCAATTACGTCACCGGCTTCAACGGTATCACCTTCCGACTTCAACCACTTGGCGAGCGTACCTTCGGTCATCGTCGGTGATAATGCGGGCATAGTTACGGGTGTTGGCATCGTTCTCTAATCCTTATAACAAACTTTTTTAGCAGCATGGATAATCTCCTCGACCTGCGGAATAGCAAGCGCTTCGAGGTTTGCAGCATATGGCAACGGCACATCAGCGGAGCATACACGGGCAAGCGGCGCATCCAGATAATCAAAGGCATGCTCGCCGATCAAAGCGGCGATCTCGGACCCGATACCGGCAAACGGCCAACCTTCTTCACATGTCACAATGCGATTGGTTTTCTTGACCGATTCCAGAATTGTATGACGGTCCAAAGGACGAATAGTACGAAGGTTAATAACCTCTGCGCTAATACCCTGTTCGGCCAGCTTTTCGGCCGCTTGCAATGCTTTACCGACCATGATGGAGAACGCAACAATCGTTACATCCGAACCTTCACGCTCGATCTTGGCGCGACCAAGAGGAATAACAAAATCCTCGCTTGCCGGCACATCGTGTGTTTCACCGTAAAGCAGCTCATTTTCGAGGAAGACAACAGGGTTAGGATCACGAATAGCGGCTTTCATCAAGCCCTTCGCATCCGCACCGGACCATGGAGATACAACCTTGAGACCCGGTACATGCCCGTACCAGCTCGCGTAACACTGTGAGTGTTGAGCAGCCACACGTGATGCCGCACCGTTAGGACCACGGAACACAATCGGGCAACCAAGCTGACCACCCGCCATGTACAATGTCTTGGCAGCAGAGTTGATGATGTGGTCCATCGCCTGCATGGCGAAGTTAAACGTCATGAATTCAACAATCGGCTTCAATCCGTTCATCGCAGAGCCGACAGCAATACCTGCAAAACCATGCTCGGTAATCGGCGTATCAATTACGCGTTTCGCACCGAACTCATCCAACAAACCCTGAGAAACTTTATAAGCGCCCTGATATTCGGCGACTTCCTCACCCATCAGGTAGACAGTCTCATCGGTGCGCATTTCTTCAGCCATCGCATCACGCAAAGCTTCACGAACTGTTTGTGATTTCACATCTGTAAAAGCAGCCTCATCAAACGGAGGCGGCTCCAGAACCTGACCTTGCGCATAGAGAATATCGCGGTTCTCGATAACTTTGCCTTCAGCCTGCGTTGCAGTACCGGAAGACGTAACACTCGGCGCATCTTCAGCTGGCGCAGCAGCAGGTGCAGGCGCGTCAGCAGACACATCCCCAATATCATCTGCGCTTTCACCTTCTTCTAACAACACGGCAATAGGCGTATTCACAGCAACAGCCTCGGAACCCTCAGCGATCAGGATCTTACCGATCGTACCTTCATCTACAGCTTCGACTTCCATCGTCGCCTTGTCAGTTTCGATTTCCGCGATCACATCACCCGCTTCGACGGCATCACCTTCGGACTTCAACCACTTGGCGAGGTTTCCTTCGGTCATCGTCGGCGATAAAGCCGGCATTAAAATGTTCGTTGGCATCTATACATTCCTTCTTTGCTATGCGTCTTGCCTAATTAAATCTCGTCTTCATCATCATCCAGTCCCACCGACTGTTTGAAAATTTTTACAAACCCGAAAACCACTCCGGCTACTAATGATATACAGACCAGCCCCACTACAATCCAAAACAGATTGACCAAGACCGGACTAACATACCCACCGGGAGCTATTGAAATGCCTCCGCCCAATATAAAAATCAGCAGCGCCGGTAAAGCTATAAAAAAGCACCCACCGGGACCTAATTTTTTCTTGGGTCTACGTCCTCCTTTACCGAAAACCATGAGAGCACTAAACTTCTACCAGTACATCTGTCCAAAGCTCTTCAACGTCCGGCTCAGGACTATCCTGTGAGAACTGTGCAGCGTCGTTGATGACTTCCTTGATCTCTTTATCAATGGCCTTGATCTCATCTTCTTTAATGCCCGCTTCCTGCATCAACCCCTTCAGAGCCGTGATCGGGTCACGGTCATCCTTCATCGTGCTGACTTCTTCCTTAGAGCGGTATTTAGCGGGGTCAGACATTGAGTGGCCGCGATAACGGTATGTCATCATCTCCAGAATATAAGGCCCGTTTCCTGAACGGACATAGTCCAAAGCCTGACGTGCTGCAGCTTGAACCTTAAACACATCCATGCCGTCAACCTGCTCACCCGGGATACCATAACCTTCGCCACGCTTGTAAAGCTCACCTGCGGATGAACGCTTCACGGAAGTCCCCATACCGTATTGGTTGTTTTCAATTACGAACAAAATCGGCAGATCCCAAAGAGCAGCCATGTTGTAGCACTCGGCAACCTGCCCTTGGTTTGACGCGCCATCCCCCATATAGGCAATCGCAACACCTTTATCGTCTTTGTATTTGTGAGAGAACCCCAAGCCGGCCCCAATAGAAGTACTCGCACCAACAATACCGTGGCCGCCGAAAAAGTTCTTTTCCTTGGAGAACATATGCATCGAGCCACCCTTGCCGCGGGAATATCCATCCGCACGCCCTGTTAGCTCCGCCATAATGCCTTTCGGGTCCATGTCACACGCCAGCATGTGTGCGTGGTCACGATATGACGTTACAACTGTGTCCTGCTTTTCTTGAACTGATGCGATTCCTGTAACAACGGCTTCCTGACCGATATAAAGGTGACAGAAACCACCGATTAAACCCATACCGTAAAGCTGCCCTGCCTTCTCTTCAAAGCGGCGAATAAGTAACATATCGCGGTAAAGCTTTTGAAGCTCTTCAGGTGACGGTGAAGGTTCGGAATTCGAAACGCTCTTCAACTTAGGTTTTTTCTTGGATGATTTAGTTGTTTTTGATGCCACGTGTGCTCTCCATCACGTTGTATTCATGATCATACAGAGAGTTAGCTAGCGCATTTCATATCCGGTTTCCAGCAAAAACACTTAGATTTCGCACTGCAAAACGTTGAAAAGAAACAACAAATGAGGATTTTGAGAGTTTTTGTAATTTAATTACCGAGAATAACCATCTCGTTTGATGCTCTGTAACCCAGCTTCAGCCTTACTTGCTCTTCAAGAAGGTCTTTATTCACCTGCCCCGGGCGCATCATGGTGACTTTTTTCTGCAAATTTTCTTTCTCTTGCAAAACAACGTCATTTTTTTGCGACAATGTCTCTATTTGCTTCTCAAGACTGTAGAACTTTACAATAGATCTATTACCTAAAAGCGTATGGTAGGAGAAGTAAAAGCACAGACATAAACCAATGAGAAACAAGAGGTTGTCTTTGAGCATGTGATGATGTGAAAAAAGTCTGTTCATGTCCTTAGTGAATCACAAACCGAGTCTGTGGACAAGTCAGAAAATACAATTGATTCAATGACTTAATGAGTACATAACCAGAACAAACCCAGTTAAGTGATTCAAAAGACTCACATTTTTTAAAATTCATTTTTTTCACAAAAAAACGTCCCGAACACCGGATTCGGGACGCTCCTTATATTTTTAGAATTAACGGCTGTATTTGATTTGCATCATTTGCCAATACTCGCCGTCCTCGCCCTTCTCATACATTGTGTAGACAGGGTTATCTCCCTCGAACGACAATTCGGATTTAAAAGAAATATCCTTATTGCGGATAGGACAGTAATGCTCCCCCATCTCGGTTAAAGTTTTTGTCCCGTCATCATATGTCCCGGAACTAACCATCATCTGTGTGGTCATATTATCAATCCAGAAGGTCTTATACTCCTTCGCTACGTTATCGTAACCGAGATACCCGTGCCCCTTGTAAACCATCTTCTGGCCGGCCATCTCCATAGGGTTTTCAGCTGTCTGTTTCAAATAACGGCCATCAAGAACGATCTCATTGATGCTTTTACCTTCGGCTGTCTGCTCAGGAGCATCTTTCATCATCTTGTATGTCATCGTGTAATTCCATTCACCCTCGAGCTTCTTTAATAGCTCGTGATGCTCGCCGGGCTGTGTGAGCTTCAACATCTCCTCGATATTTTCGGCATCCCCACCGTGTTCATAATCTTCCGTCTGTGCCGCAATCGGCATAAGCATCAACGTAAACGCAGCTAGTGTGAATATAAACGCTTTCATAAATCTCTCCTTTTTTGAAAACATGAGCTTATTTAAGACATAAATAAGCCTTGGCATCCTACTGTGGATAACCTCAATAAACAACATGATTTCAATGATTTCAGATGCTAGGCAGCGTTCTTTTTCTTCTGCCCCAAACTAACAGGAGAGCGCAAGAAACCGGCACCTTCATAAGCCGCCTGCGGCCCCAGCTCTTCTTCGATACGAAGCAACTGGTTGTACTTTGCCGTACGGTCGGAACGTGAAAGCGAACCTGTCTTAATTTGCCCTGCATTGGTCGCAACAGCCAAGTCCGCAATTGTAGAGTCCTCGGTCTCTCCTGAACGGTGAGAAAGCACGATACCAAAGCCCGCCTTCTTCGCAACTTCAATTGCTTTCAGCGTTTCGGATAATGTACCAATCTGGTTCACCTTAACGAGAATGGCGTTGCCCGCCTTCGCATCAATACCGTCCTGAAGGCGTTTCGGGTTGGTCACATACAGATCATCACCGACAAGCTGTACACGGTCACCGAGAACCGATGTCAGGTTCGTCCAGCCCGCCCAGTCATCTTCACCCAAACCATCTTCGATAGAGACGATCGGGTATTGAGAACAAAGCTGCTCGTAATAACGGATCATCTCGTCGGAAGACAGCACCTTGCCCTCGCCTTCCAGATGATATTTGCCATCCTTGTAGAATTCGGTAGATGCAGCATCAAGCGCAATGGCGATTTCCTCGCCAACCTTATAGCCTGCTGCTTCGATAGACTTCATGATGAAATCCAGAGCTTCTTGTGATGATTTCACAGCCGGAGCAAAACCGCCCTCGTCACCAACATTCGTATTATGACCGGCATCGGAAAGCTGTTTCTTTAGAGCATGGAAAATTTCCGCACCCGCGCGCAGACCCTCGGAAAAGTCTTCTGCCGCGATCGGCATAATCATGAACTCCTGAATATCAACGGGGTTATCCGCATGTGCGCCACCATTAATGATGTTCATCATCGGTGTCGGCAATGTGTGCGCAAAGGAACCACCAATATAGCGGTAAAGCGGCATATCCAGCTCATCCGCCATCGCCTTGGCAACCGCCAAAGAAACACCGAGAATACCGTTCGCGCCGATACGGGCTTTGTTGTCTGTTCCGTCCAGCTCAATCATCTGCTGATCAACATAAAGCTGTTCCTCGGCATCAACACCGATCAGAGCCTCATAGATTTCTGTATTCACGAACTCAACCGCTTGTGTAACGCCCTTACCCAGATAGCGGTCCTTATCGCCATCACGAAGCTCGACCGCCTCATATGCACCTGTTGAAGCACCGGAAGGCACTGCCGCGCGCCCTTTCGCTCCTGTCTCCAGAGTTACATCCACTTCAACTGTGGGGTTTCCACGGCTGTCTAGAATTTCACGAGCATGGATATCAATGATGGCGGTCATAACAAAGCAGTCCTTTTCTAAAACGTCATAAGTTATGGACGTTTTAAAGCAAGGTTCAGCGATGTGAAAGAGTAAAATTAAGCGGTTGTGCTAAACGCACTACCTGAATTGCTCAGAACACTGGATGAGCTGCGCACGCTTTCAGCGGCTTCTCTTGCCGCTTCTTCAGCTTCGGCCGCAGTCGTTAACGCTTCAGACTCGACAGCAGCAATATCCTCTTGAACCGGCCGAGAGAGGTTGTTTGGTGAAACCTGAGACCTCAGAGCTAAAATACCCTGCTGTAATGCTTCAATAGAAGAAGTTGTGCCAACGCCTAATGAAAATATAGCGTTAAATGTGGAAGTCGATGAGGATAGGAAACTCTTGTTAATAGCGCGCGCATTACTGGAAAGACCAATATTGTTACGGTTGATGCGACGTCCGACATCGAGTAAATCCGGCGAGCTTAGACCACCGTTCAGCAAGGACGTAGAACCCGCCGCGACACCGCGAGTATTCGCAAGTGTAGCTGCGTTTAAGAATCCTGATGCTCCGGGAATTGTTCCGGCCATAACGGCTCAAGCCTCCTGCTATTAAAAAATGTGGCATACTTCCACATCTACTATTCTACAGCTTTTTGGCTATTTCGTCCAATTTATTGCGCCATCTCGGAAATCAGCGGCGCAATAGGCAGAGCAACGTTTTTGCAGCCCTCTTCTTGCCTTAAACCGGCCTGAATACTGGCAACAATCAACTTTTCACGCAAAGCAGGGTCAGCATCCCATTTTTGCCCAAACATTGCCTGAACGGACGGAACCATGTTGCTTTGCATGCGCTGTTTGGCCATTGCTTCGAATTTCGGATAATCAGGCATGGATTGAAGCTCATCAAACTGCGTATTGGCTTGCTTCAAAAACATATCTTTCTGACATGTCTTGGTGCCGCCTTTGTTCGAGTTAAACAGGTATGTAGCTTCACTTTGCAGCTTTTCAGGAACACCGCAATTTCCGGCATTTCTGATCGCAATCTCCAAATACAGACGCACAGCCTTATCCTTGTTTTTCGGATCCAGATTACCGTTATCTATGGAGTTTTGAATTTGTTTAAGCGCGGCCTGCCCCGCAGGATTGCTGTCCATGTTCTTTTGAACATAGGCAACATGCTGGTTGATCAAGTCCTGATCACATTTCTGGGCATAAGCAGGTGACGCAGAAAGGATAGTCAGGCCCATTACGGCCATTAATAAATGTCTCATATGTTTTTTGTAACCTCGTCGATACTTTTCAGGGTTTCAAGAAGCCCGCGCATATCTTCGAGTTTAACCATATTCGGCCCATCTGAAGGGGCATTGTCAGGATCCTCATGTGTTTCCATGAACACTCCGGCAACACCGACTGCAATAGCGGCACGCGCCAATACGGGCACCATTCTTCTATCTCCGCCTGACGAGGTGCCCTGCCCGCCGGGTTGTTGCACGCTATGCGTCGCATCAAAAATCACAGGATAGCCTGTCTCCGCCATAATCGGCAGCGACCGCATATCAGAAACCAGTGTATTATAACCAAACGACGCCCCACGCTCGGTCAGCAAAATGTTATCGTTTCCGCTCTCGGCAATTTTTCCCGCGACATTCTTCATATCCCAAGGCGCAAGGAACTGCCCTTTTTTGACATTAATCACCGCACCTGTCTTCGCCGCTGCAATGAGCAAATCCGTCTGACGACAGAGAAATGCAGGGATTTGCAACACGTCAACATGCTCGGCCACTTCCGCGCATTGCTCGGCTGTATGAATATCCGTCAAAGTGGGAACACCAAATTCTTTCTTCAGATCGCTGAACACAGGCAAAGAGGCTTCAAGACCCATCCCGCGTTTACCGTGCAGGCTGGTGCGGTTGGCCTTATCGAATGAAGATTTATAGATAAAGGGAATGCCTAGCTCTTTTGTCAGCTCGGTCATCGCACCGCAAATCTCGAATGCGTGATCCCGTGATTCCATCTGGCATGGCCCCGCGATCAACGTGAAAGGCTTGTCATTGGAAATTTGAATGTCATGTAAGGAAATCGTTTTCATGATCCTGTTGTAAGCCAGTAAGAGACAGAATAAAAGAGCGAGTTAGGGGCAGTCATAGATTCTTATATCCATTGTGCCCTCAAAACCCAGAATATCAGCAGCACCACCACTTAGGTCCAGAACCCTCGGCGTCCCCTGTTTTCCTTCGGTTACAAAGGGGCCACGGTCGTTAATATTTACGTCTATGCCTTCACTTAGTTCCAGAGCACTTTCGGGAACAACCTTATATGTGCCGAACGGTAAAGTTCTATGTGCCCCTGAAACACCTTGATGGACATAAATATCACCGCTAGCGGTGAGGTTTCCATCTAAGCTCGGGTGATAGCGCGATGTCTCCCCTTCATCGACTAGCACACAAGCATCTTGCTGCTCCTGCCCTGCACTGCCGCAAGACCCAAGAACAAAAAATAATGACGATAATGATACGAGATGCCTTTGCATGCTTACCCTTTAGTGAATACTGGGTCGCAAACTAGCAAAAACAACGGTGAAAAATCAAACCAATCTGCTTTGTGCCACAGCTGCTTCAATGAAGCTCACAAACAATGGATGTGGCTCGAAAGGCTTGGATTTCAATTCCGGGTGATATTGTACACCGATGAACCATGGGTGATCATCACGTTCTACCATTTCAGGCAGCTCGCCATCAGGTGACAAACCGGAGAACACAAGTCCCTGCTCTTCCAATTGGTCCTTATAATTGATGTTCACTTCATAACGGTGACGGTGACGTTCGCTAATCTCATTTGAGCCGTATATTTCCGCCAGCTTTGAGCCTTTGGTGAGTTTCGCAGGATACGCGCCAAGACGCATAGTTCCGCCAAGGTCATCAGCCTCGCTACGCTTCTCTTTTCCACCATCGGTCTCCCATTCGGTCATCAAACCGACAACATGAGAACCACCATCTTCAAGCTCACTGGATGTCGCATCCTTGATACCGCACAAATTACGTGCCGCTTCTATGATAGCCATCTGCATACCCAGACAAATACCGAAGTAAGGAATTTTGTGCTCACGCGCATATTTAACGGCGGCAATCTTGCCTTCCGTACCGCGCTTACCGAAACCGCCGGGAACCAGAATACCGTGAACACCGCGCAGGTCATCCATGTTTCCTTCTTCCAAAGTCTCGGCTTCAATGAATTTCAGCTTCACTTTGACCTTATTGGCGATACCGCCGTGAATCAGCGCCTCGTTCAGAGACTTATAACTATCCGCGAGGTTCGTGTACTTCCCAACAATCGCGATCTTAACCTCGCCCTCGGGCTCCTTGATGCGGCGAATAATGCGTTCCCAGATGGACAGATCCAGATTCGCGATATCCTTAATACCGAACACATCCATGACTTGATGATCCAAGCCTTCCGCATGATAAGACAGAGGCACTTCATAGATCGAAGAAACATCAAGCGCAGGAATAACCTTTTCCTCATCAATGTTACAGAACAGCGCAATCTTGCGGCGCTCATCATCATCAATCGGGCGATCGGCACGACACAGTAGAATTTGCGGACGAATACCGTAACTCATCAGCTCCTTAACAGAGTGCTGTGTCGGTTTTGTCTTTAACTCACCGGCTGCAGGAATATACGGCAACAATGTCACATGAATGAACAACGCACGGTCGGCACCGACCTCATTGCCAAACTGACGGATAGCTTCAAGGAACGGCAGGGACTCAATATCACCAACTGTCCCGCCAATCTCACACAGGACGAAGTCGGCTGTGCCTTCCTTCTCCATAATGAAATCTTTGATCTCGTTTGTGATATGCGGAATAACCTGAATAGTCGCGCCTAAATAATCACCACGGCGTTCTTTCGCCAACACTTCGGTGTAAACCTGACCTGTCGTGATGTTATCGTTCTTACGGGCAGGCACGCCTGTGAAACGTTCATAGTGACCAAGATCCAGATCAGTCTCCGCACCGTCATCGGTAACGTAAACTTCACCATGCTGGAACGGACTCATCGTACCGGGATCAACGTTCAGGTAAGGGTCGAGCTTGCACAAGCGGACTTTATAGCCACGGGCTTGTAACAACGCGCCAAGCGCAGCGGAGCCTAGGCCTTTGCCCAATGAGGACACAACGCCGCCGGTAATGAAAATATATCTGGTCATGTTAGTTGGCTACAGGTACCTCGGGAGGTTCTGCCGGAGTTTCAATTGGTGTTTCAGGTTGTTCTGTTTGTAGTTCTATCGACTCGATCGCGAGTGGCTCTTCGTTTTCCAAAGCATCAAGCAAGCCAACTGGCTGGCTGTTCTGTCCCGCTAGAATACCGAGGATCAGACTGGTGCAGAAGAACGCAGCTGCGCAAAGACCTGTCGCACGCGTCAGCAGGTTCGCAGTGCCCTTAGCCGTAGCCAAACCGCCAAGACCGCCACCGCCGCCAATGCCTAAACCGCCGCCTTCTGAACGTTGCAGAAGAACAAGCCCGATAATCGCGAGCGCCAAAAATAAGTGAATTACTAAGATTACATTTTCCATGGAAAGTCTTTGTAGTGAATTTATGAGGCCTTTGCAATAGCTAGAAAACTATCTGCTTTTAAAGATGCACCGCCAATCAAAGCCCCGTTCACATTTGGTATCGATAAAGTTACCGCCGCGTTATCAGGATTTACTGAACCACCATATAAAATGCGGATATTTTCATACGACGACGAATACGCCTTTAATTGCTCACGAATAAAGGCATGCATCTCCTGAATGTCCTGCGGCGTGGCTGCATTACCCGAGCCAATAGCCCAGACAGGCTCATAGGCTATTGCTATATTATGATAGGTCTCAAGCTTTGGCAGTGCCGCGGCCAGTTGGCGGCCCACGACTTCTTGTTGTTGTCCTGCTGCACGCTCTTCCTGCGTTTCACCGACACAGACAATCGGACCAAGGTCATAGCGTAAGGCCGTTTTAACCTTCTCACCCACTTCCTCATCACTTTCTTTACACAAGGTGCGGCGCTCGGAATGCCCCAAAATCACGTAGGTACAGCTGGAATCCCTCAACATGGATGCGGAAATTTCTCCCGTATGCGCGCCATCATCATGCGCGGAACAATTCTGTGCGCCGAAACGCAACTCGGGAAACCCGTAAATGGCATGACGCACAGCGGGTATATGCAGAAACGGCGGACATACAACCACCTCGCATTTATTCAAAATCTCTTTTTGCGCATCCAGATTGTTGATCGTACTGGCAATTAATACACGGGCATCTTCCATGCTGCCGTTCATTTTCCAGTTTCCAACTATAAGCTTTTTCATTCCCGTATTGCTCCCTAAATAACAACGTCCTATAGTGCAAGCCGAATGCATAAAACTCAAGTCTTTCACATAGCTGAAAGAATAAAAACTAAAGGATAAAACCATGGTTATGACCGCTCTGCGCGAAGGCGCTTCCGGTGGTATTTTAAAATTCTTCTTACTGGGTATTCTGGCGCTCGCCGCCGGTGGCCTGGTATTTACCGATATGGGCGGATTTTTCCGCGGTGGCATAACCAGCACGGATGTTGCAAAAGCAGGCAGCCAAAACATTTCGATCCAGCAATTCGATCGTACCCTGCGCACTACCTTGCAACGTTATAACCTCACCCCACAGCAAGCCTGGAAAATCGGCTATGTGAATGAAGTACTTAAAGGTGAGATGCGTGCAAGCCTCATGCAACAAGAAGCGATTGATCTGGGAGTAACCATCAGCAACCGCATTGTCGCTGAGAATATTCAGGACATGATTGCACCAATGGTACAGCCCGGCCAAAGCCCGAGCATTGTACTGGAGCAGGTTCTGCGCTCCCGCGGAATGAGTGAGCAACAAATGGCGAGCGCACTGCGCCGTGACATGAATGTGAACTTCCTGACAAACACCATGCAATCAGGGTTCCTGCCGATCGCGAAAAGCCTCACTAAAGACATCGCCATTTATGAAAGAGAAAAGCGAAACATCTCCTTCATCGTTTTCAAACACGCAGATATGACAGACATTGAAGAACCGACTGAAGAAGATCTGCAATCATTCTATGAAAGCATCAAAGAAGCATACGCACAGCCGGAAATGCGCAAGATTACGGCGGTTATCATTGATCATGAGCTTATCAAGGAAACAATCGAAGTCTCCGATGAAGAGTTGCAATCCATTTATGACCGCACGATCGACAACTATAAAGTCGATGAACGCCGCAGCATCGAACAAGTTATTCTCACCGATTCCGAACAAGCCGAAGCTGTAGCCGAGCAAGTGCGCGGCGGCAAAACGCTGCAGGATGCTGTTCAAGAGGTTGTCGGCAACACGACCGACTATATCCCTCCAAGGGACACAGAGCGCGTAGCACTTCTGGACGAACTTAAAGAGCCTGTCTTCAATGCAAAAGCTAAGGACATACTCGGGCCGCTCGAATCCGGCCTTGGCTATCACGTCCTAGTGCTGGAGAAAATCAAGCCCGCCGCGACAACACCTTTTGCTGAAGTTAAAGATGACATCAAAGCAGAAATTCTCGAAACACGCGTTCTGGACGCACAATATGATCTGGCTGCCAGTGTCGATGACTATATCGCCGCAGGAGAACCCGCAGATGTTATCGAGGAAGAGCTCGGCGTTAAAACCAAAAGCTATCCCTTTGCCACCTCCTTCGGTATGGGCGAAGACAAGCAAGCTGTCTTCACAAAGGACTTCGGCGCTGACGCAACCACAATCGTCACGGAGGCTTCCAAAATCGGTCAGGGTGAAGCAACCCAGATCATGGAACTTGCCGATGGCCGGCAGGCTGCATTCATTGTTGATGAGGTAAAACCAAAAACCTACATCCCGTATGAAGAAATCAAAGCTGAACTTGAAACACGCTGGATTGAAGAAGCCAAACGTTCGGCAAACCGCCTTGCTGTCGAGTCTTTGTTACAGGCCGCCGCACAGGATGAAGCGACGCTCAACGAGCTGGCAAAAACCAATAACAAGACAGTTCAGAAAATTGAGGACGTTACCAGACAGGACAAAACCAAAGGGCCATTCAGCAGAGTGAACATCCTTGATGCCTACAGCTTTAAAAAACTAGAACTGTTCTCGACAGAGCTAAAAGACGGGGTCGCTGTTGCTGTTGTCACTGATGTATCACTGCCGGACAATATTGAGGAAGACACAATAACGACAACCGAGAGCAACCTGCGTCAGGCACAGCAAAAGGAAGCGTTTGACCTATATATCGGTGCGCTTGGCAACAAATACTCTACGCGTGTAAATGACCGTCTGCTTGAAAGTGTCTACGGGCCGGAAAGCCAGCAATACTAATGCAGACCAGCCCACAACTTAATGAGTTTAAAGCAGCGTTCGAGGCCGGACAAACGCAACTGGTTACACATCAGTTCGCAGGCGACCTTGAAACCCCTGTCGGCACATATCTGAAATTATGTATGGATGCCCCCTATTCCTTTTTGTTGGAATCGGTAGAAGGCGGAAACGTGCTCGGTCGTTATTCCATCATCGGCTTTGACCCTGACCAAATCTGGACATGCAAAAAAGGTAAAACCAGCATCACCAATGGTGACGGCAACGCGATTAAAGACACAGAGAGCGATGCACTAGCCTCGCTTAAAGCACACGTAAAAGCGTGCACAATCGACAAAGCTCCTGAAGACATCCCGCCAATGGCCGTCTCAGGTATGTTCGGCTATGTCGGCTATGACATGATCAGGCTGATCGAGGACATTCCCGACGATAATCCTGACGAACTCGGGATCCCCGACAGCACCCTCATGCGCCCGCGTGTGCTCGTCATCTTCGACAATGTTAAACAGGTCGTGACCATCGCCTGCCCTGTCTATATCCATGCACAAAATTCAGAATTAACCGCTGACAGCGCCTATCACGAAGCCAGCAGTCTCGTCCGTCAGACGCTTGACCAGATTTTTACATATGTTGATCGTGATCGCCTAAACCATAAAAGCGCGATAAACACGCCGTTGGATGTTCAATCCAATATGACGCGTGAGGAATATCACGAGGCCGTTAAAAAATCGGTGAACTACGCCATAGAGGGCGATATCTTTCAGGTCGTACCCAGCCAAAGATTCTCGGTCGATTTCGACCTGCCGTCATTCGAGCTTTACCGCTCGCTGCGCCGTGTAAACCCATCACCCTTCCTGTTCCATGTCGCCTTAGGTGATTTTCAGCTGGTCGGCGCAAGCCCGGAGATCCTAGTCCGTGTTCGCGATAACGAAGTTACCATCCGCCCTATTGCAGGCACTCGCAAACGCGGCAAGACAGTCAGCGAAGACGACGCATTGGCCGCAGAACTTCTTGCTGATGAAAAAGAACGCTCCGAACATCTCATGCTGCTGGATCTGGGCCGTAACGATGTCGGACGTGTCGCACAAACAGGCACGATTGACGTCAACGAATCCTTTATTATCGAACGCTATTCCCACGTCATGCACATCGTCTCTAACGTTAAAGCGCAGTTGCGTGAGGATATGGATGTGATTGACGCCTTCTTCGCGGGCTTCCCCGCAGGAACCGTCAGCGGCGCGCCAAAGGTCCGTGCGATGGAAATTATTGATGAGCTGGAAAAAACGCGTCGCGGCTTCTATGCCGGCGGTGTTGGTTACTTCTCGGGCAATGGAATGCTCGACACCTGTATCGCCCTGCGCACAGGCATGATTAAGGATGGCAAGCTATACGTTCAGGCGGGCGGCGGTGTTGTCGTCGACAGCGACCCTGAATTCGAATATCAAGAGACGGTTAATAAGTCGAAAGCGCTTATCCACGCCGCCGAACTCGCTATCAAAGACGCTCAGTAATTTTTTAAATTTATTGCCCTAACAGGCGCTTCAAGATTTCTTCACGGGCCTTTGCCTCGTTGGAATCTTCAACAGGTGTCGTCAAAAAGCCTTGTGAAGGTGTCTTTATTTCGACTTCGACCTCACCAGCATTGGTATCGGTATCCGCAGCGGCGGCAGGCTCGGTTTTTGCCACCTTCTCCGCAACCTTATCCAACTTCGGGTCGCTCCACTTCACACTTGCCACTACAGGCGGCTTTGCTTGCCCTTCGGGACGTTCCAACAACTCACTAACATGTACGATCTGGAAACCACGTTTTTGTGCATCCGGTATCCATCTCTCTAACGCATCGATTGTCACGCCCTTCGGATGACCGATAGCAATAGCATGGCCTTTCCTGACCGCGACCTTTTCCAACTTCCTAAGCGCACCTGCAACGAACTGTGGTGTTTCCTCATGATCAAGAAAAACATCGCGTATAGCCACGGGCAAACCGTATTCACGCGCTGTCTCAGCAGCAACAGACGTTGAAATCGTACGGGAATCGACAAAAAACAGATCCCGCTCCTTCAGGTTTTTCATGACTTCGCGCATCAACACCGGGTCTTGTGTGGCTTTACTGCCCATATGGTTGTTTACACCTTCATAGCCCTCGAAGGTTTCAAAAGCGGCATGCATATTACTATCCACGTCCGCCGCACTCATACCTGCCTTAATCGCAATAGGACCAAGACTTACCGGATTGGTCATCGCCTGCATCGGCATGTGAATCATCAATTCATGCCCCGCATCGCTGGCCTTTTCGGTCATATTCGGTAAACCGTCTGCATACGGCAAAAACGCGAGCGTCAACGGCGCATCAAGATCAATCGTACGCAGGCTGTTACCGTGGCTTACGCCCATATCATCAATAATAATCGCGATCTTCGGCGTACCGTCAGGAATAATCGGTGAGTATTTAGGCGCAGTCAGCTTAGGCACCGAAGCTGTTTTGGTCGGTACTTTTTTAGCCTCCACCTCAACAGGCGCAGGTTCCTCCCATGCAGGCCCGTATGCCTCCCTCCCCAGCACATATGAAGTGCGTATCTCTTGAAGTTCTTCTTTAGAAAAATCTTTTACAGTATTGTTCTCATTGAAAACTATCGGTGCGATATAACTCTCACCGCTATCCTTTATCTCTGCGACATTTTCAGGTATGGCATCTTCGCCACCAAGGAACGGCATCGCCTGAACCAGCACAAAGAGTGCCAAAACGGAAAAGACAAACAGAACGGTGTCGGGGGTGTTGAAAGAATACTTCATACGCGGATGATACGCTTTTTCATGCATTACGACAATAATCCACACCCGTTCATCACATTTATACCCAGTTTATCCATATACAAATCATCGCGATATTTCTTGCTTTGCAGCATAATTATGCGCCATAAACACACACCATGATTATTCTGATCGATAATTACGACAGCTTCACGTACAACCTCGTCCAGTTTTTGGGCGATTTGGGTGCTGAAACAACCGTGTATAGAAACGACAAAATCACGGTTGATGAAGTGTTTGATAAAAAGCCAAAAGGCCTGCTGATTTCGCCTGGCCCAAGCGACCCCGACCATGCAGGCATCTGCCTTGAACTGGTCGAACAGGCAGCTAACGAGAACATGCCGCTATTCGGTGTATGCCTCGGCCACCAGACAATAGGACAGGTTTTTGGCGGCAAAGTGGTTAAATCCAAACCATTCCATGGCAAAACCTCCGAAATCACACATACGGACAAAAGCGTATTCAAAGGCCTACCCTCGCCTTTGGAAATTACACGCTACCACTCCCTCATCGTTGAGCGAGAAAACTTACCCGCTGACCTTGAAATCACTGCCGAAACAGAGGACGGTGTGATTATGGGACTACAGCACAAAACAGCGCCCATACACGGCGTGCAATTTCACCCCGAGAGCATCGCAACCCAGCAAGGGCACGGCATGCTGCAAAACTTTCTGGACCTATTATAAATCATGATTAGCTTTCCTGACGGCAAAACAGCTTTGAGCGAAGAGGATATGGTTGAGGCCATGACCGCCATTATGGACGGACATGTCGATGAAGACACTCTGGCCTCTTTTCTCGTTAACATGAGTGACCGTGGTGAAACCGTCGAAGAAATCACAGGCGCTGCCCGCGTCATGCGTGAAAAAGCCACCAGCATCAAGGCCCCTTACGGTGCGGTCGATTGTTGCGGCACAGGCGGCGATAAAAGTGGAACCTACAACATATCCACCGCTGTTGCTTTGGTAGCCGCATCATGCGGCGTGCCCGTTGCCAAACACGGCAACCGCGCAGCCAGCTCCAAATCAGGTGCCGCCGATGTTCTGGAAGTACTGGGTGTAAACCTCACACTGCCTAAGGAAAGACTCGAGGAGGCGCTGGAAACATTGCATTTCGCGTTTTTGATGGCCCCCAATCACCACCAAGCCATGAAACATGTCGTTCCCGTACGCAAAAAGCTTGGCCGCCGCACAATCTTCAATCTTCTCGGCCCTTTGGCCAACCCGGCCGGAACCCGACACCAATTAATCGGCGTGTTCAGCAAAGAATGGGTCATGCCCATGGCCGAAACCCTGCGCAACCTCGGCACTAAACGCGCATGGGTCGTTCACGGTTCAGACGGTATGGATGAAATCACCATTACCGGGCCGACCACAGCCGCAATCCTCGACGATGAAGGCAACATTGAAAGCAAAACAATAACGCCAGAACATTTTGGCCTCCCCACCCATGACCTTGAGAAGCTCAAAGGCGGAGATGCGGACGAAAATGCGTTGGCCTTGCGTGCCATACTGGAAGGGCAAAAATGTGCTTACCGCGATATCGTAGTCGCCAACACAGCCGCAGTATTGGTCATTCAAGGCAGAAAAGAAAACCTTACTGACGCAACAAAAATGGCAAAATCCGCGCTGGATGACGGGCTTGCTCTGCAAACACTGAAAGACTATGTCGCATTCTCCCGAGGTGCAGAATGAGCGTACTGGACAAGATTTGCGACGATAAACGTGAGCACGTAGCCGCCCAAAAAGCCAAAACAACACTAGATCAATTGCAGGATCAGATAGCGGCGCAGCCACAACCCAGAGGCTTCATTCAAAACATAAAGACAGTCAGCGCCAATGGCATTGCCCTAATTACGGAAGTTAAAAAAGCATCCCCCAGCAAGGGTATAATCCGCGAAGACTTTAACCCCGCTGAAATTGCATCAATATACGAAGAAAACGGCGCCGCATGTTTATCGGTTTTGACTGACGAACCCTACTTTCAAGGCTCCGACAAATACTTCACAACAGTCAGGGAGACTGTATCTCTTCCGATGTTGCGTAAAGATTTCATGGTCGATCCTTACCAGATTTATGAAAGCCGAGCACTGGGTGCTGATTGCATACTGATCATTATCGCAGCTTTGGATAACAGCCTCGCATCAGAACTATATGCACTGAGCACGGAACTGGGCATGGATGTTCTTGTTGAAGTTCACAACGAAGAAGAACTGGAAGCCGCTATCGGGTTAAATCCAAAAATGATTGGTGTAAATAACCGTAATCTCAAAACACTGGATGTGGATGTACAAACCTCTTTCGATCTTCTCTCTGCTATTCCCGATACAACCGTGAAAATCGCCGAAAGCGGCATCAGCGAATCCCAAACCATCGCTTCGCTCCATCAATCCGGTTACGACGGCTTTTTGGTTGGCGAAAGCCTCATGCGCCAAACCGATATCGGAAGCGGTGTTCAAAAATTATTGGGAAATTAATTGACACATAAAGTGAACTAAAGTAGAACAAAAAGTGTTTATTCGTGCTTTTTATGTCATATAAAAAGACAAAACCGCGAACAAGAGGACACGCCATGCTAACGAAAAAACAGCGTGATTTACTGCTTTTTATCCACCAACATATGGCTGAGGATGATGTCCCGCCGTCATTTGAAGAGATGAAAGACGCTCTTGGATTGAAATCAAAATCAGGTATTCATCGCCTGATCAGTGGTTTGGAGGAGCGCGGTTATATCGAACGCCTGCCCCATCGCGCACGCGCGCTGCAAATCAAAAAACTCCCCGAAGGCATTAAGAAGGATTCCGAGAGCCTCGCGAATGCGGTCACCGCCGCCTACGCGAATGACAGCCTGCCTGATTTCGATCAGGTGCCTTTATACGGGAAAATCGCAGCAGGAACACCAATAGAAGCCATTCGCGATGAAGGCTCATTCATACAAATCCCACCCGGCTTTGCCGGCTCGGGCGAGCTATACGCACTGACCATCGAAGGTGATTCCATGATCAATGCGGGTATTCACGATTCCGATGTTGTTGTTATCAAACGCTGCGATACGGCAGAAAACGGTACGATCATCGTGGCTTTGGTCGATGATGAGGAAGCGACGCTAAAACGATTGCGCCGTGCCGGTAACAAAATTGTTCTCGAGCCGGAAAATGACGAATACGAGCCCCGCATCCTTGAACCGGAGCGGGTAAAGATTCAAGGGCGCCTCGTTAGCCTCATGCGCACATACCACTAGAAAACATTCTTATTCGGGTAACCAAGGTCGTCGTACTTGCTTGTCAACCGCATAGGTTATCTTGAGATCGCCCCCTTCAACATATACCGCTGCCGCACCACGCGCATAGGTATCGAACCTATCTATAACCTGTCCAGATGCACAATATGGCAAGGGCCTATCGCTAATCAATAAATCGGCCCAACCGCACTCCGCCCAAAAAACTTCGGGACTATATACTACACTGATTTTTTGCCCCTCGACATCAACACGACACGCATGCTCATCACATGACAGCTCCTCTACCTCATCCCACTTGATAATCTGTTCATCTTTTAAAGCAAGAGCTTCAGTCCATTGCTCCCTCACAAAACGCCCTTTGCGCAAAGTTGAAAAAACATACCCCCCACCCTCCGCCTTTATCGCGAGCAGCTCAGAATCGTCGGAAATCAAAATATCCGGGCGTGGCACAGCAGAAACCAGTACAACAAACACCGCGAACAGCGGCGCAGCTACGTAGCGTATCTTTCCTACACCAATCATCAAAACCACAAATGCCAACGCATATAACGCCAGATACTCACCCGGCCATGACCGAAAATGTATGGTCGCAAAATCCAGAGAGGAAACCATATGTGCGGTATCAATAATGAACCCGATCCCGGCCAGCATAATCGGCAAAACCAATGCGCCCAGATCAAGCGGAAGAGCTATAAAATAAATCACCGCCATCGGCATAACAACAAACGCCAGAACAGGCATAGCCAAAAGATTCGCAACAACCCCGAGCAGAGCAAAACGGTGAAAGTGGTATAGCGCAAACGGTGCCGTCGCTAAAGATGCAATGAACGATGTCATCATGATTCCCAAAACATACAAACACAGCTTACGGTGCCAGGGGGCTTGTGCATGCCACCGACTCCAAAATGGTTTAATTGCCTGATAAAACCCGACCAATGCCGCCACGGCAGCAAAAGACATCTGAAAACTCGGCGAGAGTAAACTTTCAGGCGCGGTTAAAAGCACCAGCACTGCTGCAAAGGCAACCAAACGCATGGAAAACGCCGTACGGTTAATGAGGATAGCGAGAAAAACAAGCGACATCATCATCATCGCCCGCTGTGTCGGTATCGTCGCTCCTGCAAACATCATGTAAATCGCAGCCGCAGTAATCGCCGCCACGGCTGCATAATTCTTAATCGGATACCGAAGAGCTACATTGGGAAAGCCCGCCATCCCGATCCTAACAGCAAAGAACACAACACCGAAAAACAACCCGATATGAAGCCCCGAGATCGCCAGCATGTGCGCTAACCCTGCACTTCGCAGGGCTTCATTATCGGCTTCGTAAATCGCCTGCCGATGCCCTACCAACAACGCTGCCGCTACGGCTCCGTGTCGCTCATCTTTTTCTGTGAGTGCGGAAACAATCTCATTACGTGCATGATTCATCACCTGCCCGAATGTGGAACCACCCTCACCTTTCAAAACTTTTGGCGCGCCGTAAGAAAACCCGACAGCACCAATACCTTGAAAATACATATATCGGCGAAAATCAAACCCTCCCGGAATCACAGGTGAAGACGGAGGGTTTAGCCCCGCCAGAACCTCGATATACTGTCCTGGTCGCGGCACACTATCATTCCGCAGCCTTATCCGTACTTTTCTCGGTGTGTCCTCAAGCTTCATATTTTCGATTTTCGGACGGCCTATAACGACTCGATAGCTGTTATCTCCCGACAACTGCTCAACTGTATCGACATATCCCGACACATTCGCAAATTTGATTTTCTTCTCTAAAATCGGAGTGTAAACACTCGCCGTTCGGAACGTACCGGCCGCAAAGCCAAGCGCAACCAGCAAAACAGCAGATACACATAAACGGGCCACGCTCTCTTTTGGTAAAACTGCAAACACCAATGATGGTAAAACCAGAACAGCTATTGCCAGAGCCATATGCGGCTCAAACGGCAAAGCGAAATATCCTAATATCCCAAAGGCAATAAAGACGGGCGACCATAAGAAAGCCTCGGGTCTTTGGAGTGAAAGCTGCACCCCTAAAAACGAGATAAACTTGATAAACCACGCCCGTATATGGACAGTCGGCTGATTAAAAGCTTTCCCCTGAGATGCGCGAACCCCTTGCATAGCTCTTGATAGCACATTAATACGACTGTTGTAGATTCATCATTGATATCAAGATACTGTAACGCCATGACAATTATTAC
Source organism: Alphaproteobacteria bacterium (assembly GCA_030432025.1). GTDB lineage: Bacteria > Pseudomonadota > Alphaproteobacteria > Micavibrionales > Micavibrionaceae > TMED27. The sequence goes on along the minus strand of JAUIIA010000015.1, from coordinate 2,284 downwards.
ACGCTTTCCACCTTCCCCTACCGGCTTTATGCATATCGGTAATGCCCGCACAGCTCTGTTCAACTGGCTGTTCGCCCGCGCCAATGACGGCAAATTTGTCGTCCGCATTGAGGATACTGACCGTAAACGCCATAGCGAAGAAGCAGTAGAAGCTATTATTCGTGGTCTGGAATGGTTAGAGCTGGACTGGGACGGAGAAATCACATCCCAATTCGCGCAACAAGCCCGTCACGCGGAAATAGCGAATGAGCTAGTAGCTTCCGGTAACGCCTATAAATGTTACTGCACGCCCGAAGAATTACAGGAAATGCGAGATAAAGGGCACGGCTATGATCGCCGTTGGCGCGACAAGGATCCGTCCGAAGCCCCTGAAGGCGTTGCCCCCGTAATACGTATCAAAGCTCCTATAGATGGCGAAACCACCATTCAGGATGCCGTACAGGGCCCTGTAACAATCAAGCATGATCAGCTCGATGACTTTATTATCCTCCGCAGTGACGGTACACCTACTTATATGCTGTCGGTCGTTGTCGACGACCACGACATGGGGATCACCCACGTTATTCGTGGCGACGACCACCTAAACAATGCTTTCCGTCAAAAGGTTATCTTTGATTCTATGGGCTGGGATGTGCCCGTATTCGCTCACTTGCCGTTAATTCACGGTCCTGACGGCGGAAAATTCTCCAAACGTCACGGTGCAACCAGTGTGGAAGAATACAAAGATATGGGATACCTACCCGAAGCTATGCGTAACTACTTGATGCGTTTGGGTTGGGGACACGGTGATGATGAGATTATTTCAACTGAACAAGCGCTTGAATGGTTCAGTCTGGAAGGTGTTGGTAAATCTGCGGCCCGCTTTGACTTCGAAAAACTGGAAAACCTGAACTCCCATTACATGACTGAAGCCGACACTGACCGCTTGATTGAGCTCGCGTTGCCCTTCTATGAGAAGCGTCACGGCATCACCCCTGACGCAGAAGCGCAAAAACGCATCACGGCATGTGCAGATGAATTAAAGTCACGTGCAAAGACATTGCTACAGTTTGTTGATGAATCAGTATTTTTAGCAAAAAGCGTACCCCTGTCTTACGACGAAAAAGCGACAGCATTATTGGATCAGGACGGTGTTCAAATTTTGAACATCCTCAAGGAAAAACTGACGGAAGTAGAAGATTTCAGTAACGACAATATTCAAGGCGCCTGCAAGGATGTCGCCAAGGAACACAAGGATGGAAAACTCGGAAAAGTGGCTATGCCCTTGCGTGCGGCCCTTACCGGCACAACAGTCTCACCGTCCATTTTCCATGCCGCTGAAATACTTGGTAAAACTGAAACCATCACACGTATAGATGCAGCTGTGAATCGGGGTTGATAACGGGCCAAACTCATCTACAATAACTTGTAGTTACAAATTCAGATGGGGACCTCATGGCCAAAGAAGCAATCGAAACAAGTCACAAGACATTTACGCTCACCAATGATGAAACAGGTAAAAGCATGCAGCTCCCTGTTCATGAGGGCACTATGGGCCCTCCGGTTATTGATGTTCGCAAACTTTACTCCGAAACCGGTCACTTCACCTTTGACCCCAGCTTTACTTCAACAGGAAGCTGTAAGTCCCGCCTAACCTTCATCGACGGTGAAGAAGGCATCCTGATGCATCGCGGCTATACAATCGAAGAACTCGCCGAACACAGCACATTCCTCGAAGTTGCATACCTGCTGCTTTACGGCGATCTGCCTAATGAAGGTGAAATGAGTGAATTCGATCACAACATCACCTACCACACGATGGTACATGAGCAGATCAACTACTTCTTCCGCGGTTTCCGTCGGGATGCACACCCCATGGCCATTATGTGTGGTGTCGTTGGTGCACTGTCTGCTTTCTATCACGACTCACTCGATATCTGGGACCCGGAACAGCGCGAAATCTCCGCTCACCGCTTAATTGCAAAGATACCAACTTTAGCTGCAATGACTTACAAATACACAATGGGTCAGCCATTCATGTATCCGCGTAACGACCTGAGCTTCTCTGAAAACTTCCTCTATATGACGTTCGGCCTGCCGCCGGAGCCATACAAGGTCAACCCGATACTCTCTAATGCGATGGACAAGATTTTGATCCTCCACGCTGATCATGAACAAAACGCATCGACCTCTACGGTACGACTAGCCGGTTCATCACAAGCGAACCCGTTCGCCTGTATCTCCTCCGGTATTACATCACTTTGGGGCCCGGCGCACGGTGGTGCAAACCTAGCCGTTCTGGAGA
>JAUIIA010000004.1 GCA_030432025.1 Alphaproteobacteria bacterium | reverse complement strand
TCTAGCATAAAAAAAGACTGTCGGCATTAACACCGTCAGTCTCTTTGATGTCAACTGAAACTGCTTTATTTCGTCAGCTGTATAAACACGTCCTCAAGATCACTGTCATCCGTCGTGATATCGGCAATACCGTAGCCCGACTTTTGAATGGCCTCGATCAGCTCCCCAACTGCCTGTTCCTGCGGTGTATAACGAATACAGACCGTGCGGCGCCCTTCTTTTTGCGCATCATATTTCGCAAGTTCCGCAGGCACTTCATCAAATGGTCGATCCAGCCTGAAACGAATTTCCTTACCGTCAATCCTACCCAGAATGCTCTCGGTCGGCTCGTCCGCAATCACCTTACCGTGATTGATAATGGCAATTTGATCGCACAATTCCTCGGCTTCCTCCAGATAATGCGTCGTCAACAAGATAGTAACGCCTTGCTTGTTCAGTGTGCGCACATTGTCCCAAAGCTGCTTTCGAAGCTCCACATCCACCCCTGCGGTCGGCTCGTCCAGCACGAGAATAGGCGGTGTATGGACCATGGCCTTGGCAATCATCAAACGGCGCTTCATACCACCCGACAAACTGCGCGTATACGCATCGGCCTTATCCTCAAGCCCGACCATTTTCAGCAATTCCATGGTGCGGCGCTTTTCTTTCGGTACGCCATAAAGCCCCGCCATCAGGTCCAGAAGATGAGCAGGCGAGAAAAATGCGTCAAAGTTAATTTCCTGCGGCACAATCCCGATAGCCGCTTTCGCATTACGCTGATCTTGATCAATATCGATATCCCAGATTTTGACACTGCCCTCGGTCTTTGTCACCAATCCCGCCATGATATTGATAATAGTAGACTTTCCGGCACCATTCGGTCCTAAAAGCCCAAAAATAGAGCCGCGCTCTACCTTAAGGGAAACGTCATCCAAAGCCTTTTTCGCCGGCGATTTTCCGTCGGATTTATAAGTTTTGTGTAAGTTCTCAATGTCGATCGCATATTGCGGGGATTCTGTGTTCATACCCATGAATTAACGCTCACAGCCAAAAAGTCCATAGTCATATTAGGTTTTCTTATTTGACATATTTATGTTTTTCATATAAATATCGCGCCAGAGTTAACAGAGAGATGAATATGAGTACATTTTCGGACACATTTTCAGCGAAATACCGCACATATGTTGATGACAACCTGATGCCGGTGATCCTTGAAGATTTTGAGCCCAGCGAACTGAGCCTGAAAATCCTCAACGCTGTATGCGAGCATGTCGGAACGGACAGAGCTCTTCTTGTCGGCGGCGACCTTACTGCTGAATACGCCCGTCAGAACGGCTACGAAAATGCGACATCAGCGGATGTAGACATCCATATTCACTTACACGATGCCGAGGTTACCCAATCAGCCTATGATGATTTCGATGCTATCCGCAGAATCGCCTCAGCCATCGAAGAAGCACCGGGCTTTAACCGTGTTTCCGGCGTAAAAATCACCAATATCGGCAAGACCCGCCAGACAAAGCTGCCTTACGGCAATGTCAGTTTCGAATTTGAAGGTCGCAAGGTGGATATCGCAATCACACAAGACCCGATCAGCCTGGAATCACGGGCCATGTACGGCGATGCCATCATCAAATCAATTGCCGCCGACAGAAGCGGTAATGTCGTTGCGCACCCTTATTTCGAAGATGATATGGAACACGGCGACTACACTGTGCGCGTTGATGAAGAATATGACCATGCACGCGCACTGGGGCGGTATGATCGTCGCGCTGAATATTTGGAAGAGTTTGAATTGGTTGATGCCGACACGTACGCGGCTGAACTAAACGCTTAATAGTTTTTCTTCAGCCAGGCTTTAGCCTCGCCATCATTCTTAAGATACGCATTCCAGAACGCCAGAGCCGCAGTCTTAATCTCATTCTCATGCTGTTCACGCAGCGGGTTAGCCACCAGCTTTCCACGCGTACCGTTATAGACCATATGATCGCCGCCTTCTAAAACCTGCACATACTGCTCGGGGTTTTGCGCATGCTTATGCAACAGCAAGCGCTGCTCATAGCCAAAATCTTCTAGAGGCGAAGCATCATCCGTACCCGTCATATGCAACAACGGAATATCAATCGGACCATAAAGCTCCTCGGGCGGCTTGCCGGTTTTCAAATGCCCCGCAGGCACGGGCGAATACAAAATACCACTGGTTATGCGCGGATCCCGCATAGAGATCAGCTCGTTTTCTACATTCGGGAACATCTGCCCTGCCATCACCTGCGTCGTCATCGCACCAAACGAATGCCCGGACATACCGAATTGTGATAGATCGGCAATGTTTTTGATCTCTGCATTTTCGTCTACCCAAGCGGGCAACTGATCCATGACAAACGGAACATCCTCAAAACGTGCAAGCGTAGTCTCACGGGTCACTTTGGCTTTGCGCAAAACATCCCATGGATGCTCGGGCTTGCCTTCCCAAAGACTGGAATCCGTACCATCATGGGTCATGTGAAAAAGTAAGTAGCCGTAAGAGGCTAGATAGCGGGAAATAAACGCTGCCCCATCGCGGTTGCCGCCAAAACCGTGGCTCCATAAAACCACAGGAATACGGTCCAGATCATGGTCTGTCGGAACATATGCTTTATAGGGAACTGCGCGGTCTCTGGTCTGGTCAACAAACTCGCCGCGCTTCATTACGACTTTATAGGGACCGGGATCAGGAGAATACACGAGACTAACCGGGTTATTTCTTACGGAACTGGTCAAGGGAAATTACCTGCCCGCTGTCTTCGCCGCCCTTGCCCGGGCCACTACCGTCACCATCGGGGTCATCATCGTCCAACTCGTCCAGCAACGCCAGATCGGCTTCTTCAATCGCTTCACCTAATGGCTGGAACTGCAGGGCAAAATTAACGGACGGGTCGGCAAAGATGCTGATTGCGGCCAACGGAATTTCCAGACGTTCCGGAACATTGTTGAAAGACAACGTGACCGACATTTTCTCACGATCTACGAACAGATCGGAAAACTGGTACTGCAATACGATTGTCATCTCACCCGGATAACGGTCACGCAGATAATCAGGGATCTTCACTCCCGGAAAATCAGTCAAAAACGTAATGTAAAAGTGATGCTCACCCGGCATACCACCTGTATCGCCGTGCTGTTCAATCACTTCTTCTATGGATTTGCGTACAACGCCGCGCAAGGCGGACTCTACCATTTTATCGTAACGCAATATGTCGTCTTCATCAGTCATATACTAGGTATCAATGCAGGTCGTGATAAGGAAATCAAGAGCAAATCAAGAGGATAGCTCGAATATTATGAATCGCACGAAACACTTCATTCACGCCAGCCGTAAACAAGAATAGGCTAATCTTCCCTGTGGACAAGCTTTTGAATGGAAATTATGCGCGGCGCAAAACATTATGCGGCGGCTCAGGCTCCAGCTTACCATCCCGCGACATCTGCTCTACGACCAGTGGCGTCATCACCAGCAACAGCCCGATAGCCAGCGGCCATAAAACATTATGAAACTGAACACGCCTGTCATCTTCCTCGGCTTTCTTACCTGCATTCCGCGCTAACAGGAACAAAGAGCCAATCCAGATAACGCCTGTAATAAACACGGCATTGCGCAAAGGGTCATCAAATAAGAAAGCAACCTGCTCGTTAAACACCACCATCGCCTTAGTGATCATGAACGCAAACACAATCGTCAACACCATAAACAGACAGGTAACGAGGAAAATAAACAGCGTATCGGCAAATTCAGTCGCATAAACCAACCAGATTTTCTTCTTTCGCGCCAGATTATAAACCGTAAGGTACACAACCAATGCCGTAAGCAGGATAACCTCGCCCATAATGTTGGCTTCAGGCCGAAGCAGGTTGTAAATAGCCGAGCCGATACTGATCACAAACAACATACGCGCGGCATTCATCATCGTGTCCGATGATAAGGTTGTGTCCGTTTGACCGCGATTGACCTGATACAGCCAGAGATACGGGCTAGCAAACATCGTCGCGCCCAAACCGAAAAACAACAAAACAAATAAAGGGGGAACGAACTGAAACTCATCCATGATCAATCACCCTGTACAGGATATGGCTCTTTAAAATAAATCGCCCATTGCCGCTTTGCCTCACCATAAACGTCCTGCCTCCCCGCAGTTTTAGCAACAATTCCGGCCTTCTCGAGGAAGAAAGCAGGATTCTGCGCCTTATATCTCCATTGTAACCCCTCTTCCAATAAGACGACAGCTTGATCTAAATCCTTGGATCTTAATGCCCGATCCACGAGCTTTAATCTGGACGAAAGAAATAGAGGGTCAAGTTTCAGGGCGTCCCCAAACAGCTCATGGGCTCTTTTGCCGGCCACTCTGTCCTCCGCGCGCAAAAACGGCTCCGTATAAAGCCTCAACTCCCCTTGCGCATGTAATACAGCGGCGGAGCGCGGATTATGCATCTGCGCCTTTCCGAGAAGCGCACGAACATCCGTAACCATTTTTGCCAACTCGTCTTTAGGCATCAAAGGAGCGTTCAATTGCAAAATCCCCAAATGGATATTCGCCGCCGATATATATGCCCGCGAATTTGTCCCGAATGACAATTCATCGGCCCTGTTCACATAGTTTATCGCCGTTTGCACATCGCCTTCCGCAACAGCCGACTGCGCTTTATTGACGAAAATCTGGCTCACCTGCAATTGGATAAAAAAGGCTAAAACAATGATAATAGGAGATAATATAGCAAACTTACCCACTATGCATTGATAGGACAGCATCGGCGCACCCTCGCCCTCGAAAGACGTACACCCCACATTTCGCCACATTGCCAAAACCATCCCCGTCAACATCAGCATCGATAATACATTCAGATGGAACGTCACATGTGTGTGTAAGATCATAGAACCAAGCGCACAAAAACAGGTAAAGACAACAAGCTTCTGTCTCTCACCCAAACCCTTACCCACCATAGCCCTACACGTTTTGATAAGAATAAGGACCGCAAGAAGATAAAACAAAATAGGCGCCAAAACACCCATCTCAGCCGCAAACTGCAAAGGATCATTATGCGCCATAAGCCCTGCTGTGTTTGGGTCTTCGGGGTTTCGAGCCTCGGGATAATACAGGAAAAACGTCCCGATACCCGTCCCATGCAGCGGATGGGCCTTAAAAATCTCCAACGCTGACTGCCAGAGCGCAGGCCGACTTGAAAGAATTTCAACACTCACGCCGGCTTCGCTATTGGCATGGGAACGTATTTGCCCGATCGGCATTGTGAAAACAGTGCTCAGTAACGCACACCCGACAAAAAGCCCTGCCAATAGACGCTTTTGAACCTTCAAAACCCGCCGCATCATGATCACGAACACAGGCACCACAAGGGCTACAGCCAAAAGCGCGCCTACACTGCCCGTCATTAACATCGCGGCAAAAAACAAAAACATATGGAACGCAGCCAAAGCTTTATAAGACACAGCTTTCGAGTAAACACACACACCCAGCGCCCCCCAAAACCCATAAGACATTAATCCCGCAAAGGAATTCGGATTGGAAAGCGGCCAATGCACCTGTCCGTAGATCAGGAATTCAGGCAAAGCGAGATAGCTGATCAGCGCAAACAGCGCGAGAGCGCACAGCACAAAGCCCGCCCCCACAAGACACGCGGCTAAAAGCTCGCCTCTACTATGCAAGGAGAACAGCACAAAACTGAGCGGCAACGCGCTAAAAAAGACAAAATAAATGAAGCTAACCGCAGCCACTTCGGACAAAAGAACACTCAGCAACGCCAGCGCCCAAAACGCCATCACCCCTATAAAAACAGCGCTGTTGCGCAAGCGCTTAAGCCCTTCGCGCGGGGCAACCACCAGCGAGGCCGCAAATGCAAAAAACAAAAATACCGCAGACAACAGGAAGCTCTCAGCCTCATACGTCGCCAACGGCATTAGAGAAAACACAAAGCTGATCAGCCAACAAGCGGAGGATAAGCTTAAAAACTGCAATTTGGGGTTATCGTTCAAGGCGTTTAAAAACATTCATTTATGATGAACGCTTTTGCAGGCAGGTCAATAAGTTAGGAAAGAAAGTGGCGGTTTCTGTTACTAGGTACCGCCGGACCCCACCTAAAACGCATTAAGCCTTAGGAATTATGTGCGTAGCGCACAATCTTCGCAATTAAGCGGCGATTGCTTCACCAGCAACAACAGAGTTGTCGTTGGCTGCTACAAATGCATTATTGTCGTTTGCATTTATAACGAGTATCCGGTAACGGCGGAAAGCCGAACGCCGCATGAAGCCTTTACTACGCGTGTCGATCCTGTTTCAGCCCCATACTATTTTTTTGTTTAACCTGCGTAAACTTGGTTAAAACAGGCACTGGCCTGATATTTACGCAGGCATCAACGGACCTAAGGAACGTTGAGCAAAAAAATATGGTGGAGCTGCCGGGTACTGCCCCCGGGTCCACGAACGCTTATTCCGCAACCACGTTTAGCGTCATAGCTGGGAAGACCCAGCACTATAATTATAGGATTTCTTGCACGAAAAGTGAAGGATTACCGACTAAAAAGCCTTAATGCCCCAAGAAAGGAGAGAGTAGTTCTTCACGCTGTTGCTGCCATGCAGCATCAGAAACACTGTCTCTCAGCGTTTTCCAGCTCATCAAAAACTCTTCCAGCCCTTCATCCCACGGGTCAAAGGCAACGTAACCGCGGATTGAAGCGAGGTTACGCAAATCTTGGTCATTTTCGAAAACTACAGGCGGAAACTGTGTCCAGTCCTGAACGGGCTTGGGTGTAACGCTGAACTCTTCTCCGGCACGTTCAAACGCTTTCACAACCTCGAAATGGTTCAAACGCTGTGACGGCTCGCCAGTATAAACCTGAACATTACCGCCGGCATCCTTCACATCCGCAAGGAAATGGTCCAAAAGACGCACCTGCTCACCTTCATACATATAATTTGTATCCAGTGTTTCGTTCACGTCGGTCAAAAAGCCGGGCTTTGAGTTTATCTTGAAACGTGCGCGTACGTCCGCTGTTGCGTCCATAGCAGCAACAAGACCGTCAATATATTCTCTGCAAATTGTTAGAGCGAGTTCATTCATAACTTCACCATAATTTTTAAAATTTCAGGACCTTACCCAAAACAAAAAATTATGTCAAATTATTTGAGCCTCACATTTCACTCCGAGCATCATTACTCGCTTCAGGCTTGATAGCCGCTTCATGACGCTGATGAACATCCGCCCAACTGGCCAGAGCATTGTACTTCTGCTCGGGCGACAGACTCTCCCATGCCTTTAAGAACTCAACAGTCTGGGGGTCAGCAGGATTGAAGTAGGTTTCCTCATAGATACCCATAGCGATCAGGACATCATCTTCAAACCCCATACCGGGGGCGGATCGGGCGATACCAAACGACATCTTATCCATGAAATCTTCGTTTGAAATACGCTCCCTTATTTGCAAATCCAGCTCTTCTTCAGGGCTTCTTGAAGTGACCAAATAAACAGGAATACCGGCATCCTGCGCATCACATAGAAATACATCCAGATAGGCACCTGCCTCACAGCCACGTAAAGTCCCATCAACATCACTGCCGATCGATGTCAAAAATGGTTTTGAAGTATCGCCAATATGCGGCGTGATTGTTGCCAAATGCTCACCGAGCACACGCGTCACAAGAGCCTCATCCGCTACGCCTTCAGGGGGTTCATCGCTTGGGAATTTATCGGCATATGGTGGCATTTTTTGTCCTTCCTTTTCGGCAAGTTATAGGACAGCGCATAATTTATGTCAAAAAACATCCTGTGGAGGGCGCACTCAGCGGGCTTTTCTTCGTAAAGAGAATCTCCCATATTGGATGTATGGATCAGTATTTAGCATTAATGAAAGACGTGCTCGAAAACGGCACAAAGAAGGAAGACCGCACAGGAACAGGTACTTACAGCGTATTTGGCCGTCAGATGCGGTTCGATTTACAAAAAGGTTTCCCGCTTGTCACAACCAAGAAATGTCACCTGCGCTCGATCATTCACGAGCTGCTGTGGTTTCTGGCGGGTGATACCAACATCAAATACCTGAAAGATAACGGTGTACGTATCTGGGACGAATGGGCCGACGAAAACGGTGATCTGGGTCCCGTTTACGGCGCACAGTGGCGCAGTTGGCAAACAGCCGACGGGCGCACAGTTGACCAGATTTCAAATGTTGTTGAGCAAATTAAAAACAACCCTGACAGCCGCAGACTTCTGGTCGTGGCTTACAATCCGGGCGTTGTTGACCAAATGGCCTTGCCGCCATGCCATGCGTTTTTCCAGTTCTATGTCGCCGACGGCAAGCTGTCCTGTCAGCTATACCAGCGTAGCGCCGACATTTTCCTCGGCGTACCGTTCAACATCGCGTCTTATGCGTTGCTGACCATGATGATGGCGCAAGTGACGGGCTTAAAACCCGGTGAGTTTGTCCATACACTTGGTGATGCGCATCTGTACTCAAACCACATTGAGCAAACCAAGGAACAGCTTTCCCGCACGCCGTACAAGCTGCCGGAAATGCATTTAAACCCGCATGTTACGGATATCTTCGATTTCAAATTTGAGGATTTCGAACTGGTCGGCTATGAATGCCACCCGCACATCAAAGCACCTGTTGCTGTTTAAAGACGCTCGTTTCTGAACTTCATGGCAGCTTCAACACCGTTGGGCACATCGCGCAATGACAGATACACATATTCGGGCGCACCCTTCATATCTGTAGGCTTTTCAAATACGGCACCGCACGCCCATTTATTCGCGCGCCACACCGCTTCCGATAATTCCTGGCGGCTGCCCGTAAATACAGATTGCAGATAATAAAACGGCAATGTCAGCTTGTGCCAACAAGAGCCGATATATTCGCACCGTGTGGGCTTAAAGCCATATGAAATGCCCAAACGGTAGAGCGCCGCGGGGCTCCACGGACGGATATGTGTCGGGTCATCCCAGAATGAAAAGAAAGTATGCGATTCCACATTGGCATCGCTCTCCACCAACACCGAACGGTCGGACGGTGTCTCGATATAAATCTTCCCACCGGGCTTACAAATACGCGCCAGCTCCTTGAACGCCTCCAGCGGGTCTTCGATATGCTCCAGCACATGCGAGGCCACAACCAGATCGAACTGGTCATCATCGCATTGCACTTTACGGCTTGTGGTTTCTACATCGTAAAACGTGGCATCTTCGGGGACTTCGTGCGGCTTGTACGCATCGCATGCGAAATGTTTCAGATCATCCCGGATGGCTTTGGCGCGGGTATACAAATTCCATCCAAAACAGCCAAAATCAAGTATGGCTGCGCCGGAGGGTAAATCTTTCAGAGCTTTTTCAAGCATAGCTGTCTTTGAATTCCTGTCGCGTCATGTGGACTTCAACGCCCACACGTTCCGCCTCTTCGAAGATATCGGGCTTGGCAATCGATACACGCGCTTCCTGGACTTTTTCGTTCTTAAAGCACACGCCAAGCAAACCTTTCAAGTACGTCTCGATCAATTCCGTGTGACCGTTATTTGCCCATTTTTTAATCTCGCCATAGACGTCGTCATAATCAATGATCGTATCGCGCGTCGGGTTATCCAGATATCCTTGCGCATCGGCAAACAGTTCCACATTCACGATAATCCGCTGTGAACGGCCGTTTTCCTTCTCGTGGTCATACAACCCGATACGGACATTGACGATCATGTCCTTGATAATTATGCGAACGAGGCTGTTATTTTTCATGGCATGTCTTATATAGGAAGTATGAATGAGATCAAGCCCAACATAACTCTAGCCTCCATTGCCGCCATTGCCCAAAACTACGCCCTCGGAAAAGACAATGCCCTGATATGGCATTTGCCGAAGGATTTGAAACATTTCAAAGCCAAAACCATGGGCAAGCCAATCATCATGGGCCGCAAGTCTTATGAATCACTGGGCAAGCCCTTACCGGGCCGGCCGAACCTCGTCGTGAGCCGTACCTTCGACAAAATCCCCGACATGCAGCCATCCGACCTGTTCAACGACATGGAAAGCGCCATTGATGTCTCCGGCAAAGCATCCATTAAAGTCGCAGCCGTCCCTGAAAACGTTCCCGAAGGGCCGTTTCTGTACAGCACTCTGGCTGACGCCATTGAAGCCGCAAAAGAGATGGCTAACAAAATGGGCGAAGACGAAATTTTCATCACAGGCGGCGGACAGATTTACAAGGAAACCCTGCCCTACACAGAACGCCTGTACCTCACAATTCTGGACCGTGATTACGATGCCGACGTGTTCTTCCCTAAATTCGATTGGGATGAATGGAATATCGTTGAGGAAATCAAAAATGACGCAGAACCCGAAAAAGATCACCCGTCATTTACGTTCTACACATTGGAGCGCAAATAGAACCCCATGCTCAAGGATCACGACCACGACGCACTCTCTATTCAAAAACGTCTGGATGAAGGACCTAAAGCTGAATATCTCAAAGAATGGGTTTATGGAGGAATTGACGGCGTCGTCACAACATTCGCCATCATCGCGGGCGTAGCGGGGGCATCCCTTTCCCCCACAATCATCCTGATCCTCGGCTTTGCCAACCTCATTGCCGACGGGTTCTCCATGGCCGCGGGCGCATACAGCGCAACCAAGGCAGACAAAGACAACTACGACCGTTTGCGGGTTCGCGAAGAACTACACGTCCAAAAACATTATGACGGCGAGATCGAGGAAACGAGAGAAATCCTCAAACGCAAAGGGTTTGAAGGCGAGGAACTCGACCAAATGGTCCATGCCATTTCAAAGGATAAGGATAACTGGATCGATTGGATGATGGCGGAAGAATACGGCATGTCACTGCCCCTAAACACACCGCTAAACGCCGCTATTCATACATTCGTCGCCTTTGTGATTTGCGGGTTCATGCCGGTTTTGCCTTTTGTGGTTGGCTTAAACAGTTCAATCATCTGGGCACTCGTCTTTTCAGGCCTGACATTCTTTGTCATCGGCTCGCTCAAAAGCGTGTGGTCTGTGAAATCTATGTGGAGAGAAGGTCTGGAAACATTCCTGATCGGTATGATGGCCGCCGGAATTTCATACGCCATCGGCTACGGCCTGAAAACCTATATGGGCTAATTCAAAATCCCGGCAATATCAAAGGGCAGATCAACCCCCTGCCCTGCATCGCTACGTGAGCGAATATCCAGTGATAGCGGCACTTCGCCCAAAAATGGAATATTGAGTTTTTCCGCTTCAGCCTTCGCCCCACCGTGCCCGAAAATATGTTCTTCATGGCCGCAATTCGAGCAAACATGCGTGCTCATATTCTCAATCAAACCAAGCACGGGCACATCGACGGTATTGAACATCTCGATCGCTTTACGCGCATCAGCAAGAGCAAGGTCCTGTGGTGTAGAAACGATAATCGCACCCGTAACAGGAACTTTTTGCGCCAGAGTTAACTGAGCATCCCCCGTCCCCGGCGGCATATCAACGATAAGAACATCTAACTCGGTGCCCTCTTCCGCCCACTGTACGTCTCTGAACAACTGGTACAACGCGCTTTGCACCATAGGCCCGCGCCAAACCAGCGCCTTTTCCGCCTCGACCATAAACCCGATAGACGCGACCTTAATCCCGCCAACTTCCGGGGGGATGATTTTCTTATCTTCACTCAATGTCGGCTTATGCGGCTCAAGCCCCATTAATTTCGGCTGGCTTGGTCCGTAAATATCTGCATCAAGCAAACCAACGCTCACACCTGATTTAGCCAGAGCGCGCGCGATATTGGCAGACATAGTTGATTTGCCTACACCACCCTTACCCGAAGCGACCGCGATAATGCGCTTGATCGGCAACTCTAGCCGCGGGTTTTTGCCCATACCGTGCGGGTCATTCTGCGGCGGAGCCTTGTCTGCCTGCTTCTCTGCCGTCAGAACGGCTGTGACTCTCGAAACTCCCTGCACTTTGGCAACCGCATTCTCGGCTTGCTGACGCAGCGGCTCCATCGACGGCCCCCGCGCAGGGTCCACTTCAATCATGAATAAAACCGTGCCGTCTTCGGCAACTTGTAAACCTTTAACAAGGGCACGGGCAGAGGTCTGGGTCTCCGGATCAACAACTGTATCCAGAGCCTTTAAAATCTCTTCTCGCGTTTGCGTCTGATCGCCCATAATCACTTTAATCTTGGCCGTAAAGCCCTTGCTTTCACTCTCAAATAGAATATTGTATGTGTCATATAGGCAAAGTGCCCGTTTAATCAATAATTTTCAGGAAGAATACCTATGGGATGGGATGATCGCGATAAGAAGAACCCTTGGGGCAAACCCGGCAACGATGACCGTGGGTCTTGGGGCTCAAACGGCGGAAACCGCGGCGGACGTGGCGGCGGTGGCGGTGGCGGCGAGCCTCCCGATCTTGACGAAATGCTTCGCAAAGCGCAGGAAAACTTCCGCAGCGTAATGCCCAACCGTTTTCAGGGTACCCCCATGATCGGCATGTTGATCATCGGTGTAGTTCTTCTTTGGCTCGCAAGTGGTTTTTATGTCGTAAACCCCGGCGAACACGCTGTCGAACAACGTTTCGGCGCATGGTCCGAAACCAAAGCTGACCCGGGTCTGGGTTACCATTTGCCCGCTCCGATCGAAACCGTTGAAATCGTCAATGTGGAAGAGATCCGCAAAATGAATATCGGCTTTCAGGAAGCCTTTTCCCGTAACGGCGCATCGTCGCGCAGGGACATACCTGATGAAAGCCTGATGCTGACATCTGACCGTAACATCGTTGATTTGGATATGGTCATTCAGTGGAATATCAAATCCTCCGAAGATTATCTCTTTGAAATCCGCGAGCAGGAAAACACAATCAAGAAAGTTGCTGAAAGTGCGATCCGTGAAGTTGTCGGCCAAACCGACATGTTCCCGATCATCACAACAAGCCGTGCTGCCGTAGCGGAAGCCGCCAAAAGAATCATCCAGACCAACCTTGATGAATACAAGTCCGGTGTGAACATTACGCAGGTTCTGATCGAACGTGCCGAAGTCCACCCTGACGTACAAGCCGCCTTCCAGGACGTACAATCCGCGAAACAGGATGCTGAAGATGTTCAGAACCGTGCCGATGCTTACCGCGAAGACATTTTACCGCGTGCACGTGGTGCCGCGATCCAGATGTTGCAGGAAGCCCAAGCGTATAAGCAATCAACGATTGACCGTTCAAAAGGGGATACCGCACGCTTCGAAGACATCTACCAAGCCTACCTAACCGGTAAGGACGTCACTAAGGAGCGCATCTACCTCGAGACTATGGAAGATGTCTTAAGCAACGCGCAGAAAATCATTCTGGACGGAAAAGCGGGCGGCGGCGCAGTGCCATACCTTCCGCTGAACGAACTAAACCGTGTACGTCCGGCCGCAGGCTCCAGCTCCTCACGCTCCGGCAGCATGAACTAATTCAGAAAAGAGATAAAAGAGAATAAAATGAATAAACCACTCCTCATTTCCTTAGCCCTTTTCGCGTTCGCTTTGATTGCCGCCTCGCAAGTGTTCTTCATTGTCGATGAAACAGAACAAGCCATCGTCCTGCAACTCGGTCAACCGGTTGGCGACGTTAACGGCCCGGGACTACATACTAAAATTCCTGTAGTCCAGACAGTTCAATATTTCGACCGTCGCATCCTCTCTGTCGACCCTGCCCCTGAGCAAGTCGTTATCTCCAGTGTAGATATCGGACCACCGCAGGACGAGGACGATGAAGAAAGCGAAGGCCAGTCCAGCATTGCCAATGTAACAGGGGAACCAATCATCCTTGATACATTCGCACGTTACAAAATCGTTGATCCGCTGCAATTCCTGAAAACATTGCGCACAATCAGCGCGGCAAATTCACGCCTTGAAAACATTCTCAACGACG
Organism: Alphaproteobacteria bacterium; assembly: GCA_030432025.1. Lineage (GTDB taxonomy): Bacteria > Pseudomonadota > Alphaproteobacteria > Micavibrionales > Micavibrionaceae > TMED27. Next base: position 248,478 of record JAUIIA010000004.1, on the reverse strand, counting down.
CAACACGTGCCGAGCTTGGTAAAACCAGCTTACAACAACTGCTATCACCAACACGTACGCAAGTAATGCGCGACATTCAGGACCGCGTGAACAAAGCTACTGAAAACGACCGTCTGGGCATCGAGATTGTCGACGTTCGTATCGTTCGTGCCGACCTGACAGCCGAATTGAGAACATCTACTGTTCGTCGTATGCAATCCGAACTGAAAGAACGCGCTACGGAAACTCGCGCGAAAGGTGAGGAGCGTGCATTGGAAATCCGCTCCACAGCTGAAAAGGAGCGAACAGTTCTGATCGCGGAAGCGCAACGTGATGCATCCATCATCAAGGGTGAAGGCGATAAAGAAGCCATCCGCATCTACGCCGATGCTTTCAATAAGGATAAGGAATTCTACTCATTCATCCGTTCCATGGAAGCGTACAGAAACACACTGGCCGATCCGGACACCCAACTCATCCTGTCGCCGGACAGTGAGTTCTTCAAGCACTTTGACGAGCAATAAAAACAGATTAAATAAGTAGAAACTTTAATCATCAAAAGGAGTAAGAAATGAAGACTTACCGTTTTTTCATGCTGAGCAGCATCATATGTTTAAGCCTGCTTGCCTTGCCCCTCATAAGCACACAGGCATCGGCAAAAGGCTTACCACCGTCACAACATGGTGGTTTTGCGGACATCGTTGAAGAGCTCATACCTGCTGTGGTGAATATCTCATCCACACACAATGTAGGCGACGCTCAGGACTTTCCCGACCTCCCTCAATTCCCCGAAGGATCACCATTTCAGGATTTCTTCGAAGAATTTATGGAACGCCGTCAGGGCATGCCCTTCGAACCGCAAGCCTCCCTCGGCTCGGGTTTCGTTATTGATGCGGAAAACGGATATATCATTACCAACAACCATGTTGTACGCGACGCCGACGAAGTCCGTGTAACGTTCCACGATGATGAAACATTGACTGCAGAAGTGATCGGCACGGATGAAAAGACAGACCTTGCCGTGCTAAAAGTCGACACCAAAAAGAAACTGACCGCTGTCGAGTTTGGTGAAAGCTCCGTCCTGCGCGTCGGCGACTGGGTCGTTGCCATCGGTAACCCATTCGGCCTCGGCGGTACAGTCACTGCAGGGATCATCTCCGCCCGCCAGCGTGACATCAACGCCGGTCCCTATGATGACTTTTTGCAAACGGATGCATCCATCAACCGTGGTAACTCCGGCGGCCCTATGTTCGACATGCATGGAAAAGTGATCGGCATTAACACAGCTATCTTTTCTCCTTCAGGCGGCTCTGTCGGTATCGGTTTTGCCATCCCATCAGATCTAGCTGCCCCTGTAATTGACCAAATCATCAAATTCGGCCGTACCCGCCGTGGTTGGCTGGGCGTACGCATTCAAAGCGTAACGGAAGAAATTGCCGAAAGCCTAGGGCTTGAAAAACCTCACGGCGCGCTGATCGCCAGCGTTACGCCGGACGGCCCTGCGGATGGGAGCAAGATCAAAGCGGGTGATATCATTCTCGAAGTTAACGGCCAACCTATCGATGAAATGCGTGCACTGCCGCGCATCGTCGCCGGGTTACCGATCGGCTCTACCGCCGTCATTAAATTCTGGCGTGAAGGCGACATCGATACGGCCGAGGTCAAGATCGGCGAACTGGAAAAAGCCGAAGAAGAAGGCCTGTTGACCGCGGGCAGTGAAATCGGCGATGGCGGCTTGAAAATCGATAGTGTCGGCATGAGCGTCAAAGAAATCACAAAGTCTTTGCGCGATGAATTCGGCATCGGCCCGTCCGTAAACGGCGTACTGATCAGCAACGTGCAGCCACGCTCCGAAGCCGCCAGAAAAGGTCTGGACCTCGGCGATGTAATCGTTGAAATCAACCAGCAGGAAGTCTCCGACCCTCAGGAAGTCGCGGACATCATTAAGAATGCCGCAGGCAACGGCAGACCTTCTGTCCTGCTCCTCATCAACCGGGATGGCGAAGTGCGTTTCCTCGCGCTCAAGCTACAATAGGTCATATGTTGGAAAGCGCGCGTCTTCATTTATCCCTGATTACTGCGGATGATTTTGACGCCGTTTTTCATACATTAAATGATGAGCACACATGCGAGATCATTTCATTCCTGAAATGGCCCCTTACAGACAAACAGGTCCAATGGTGGTGCGCCAAGGCCGTGACCGGAGCCGTTACGGGCAGCGAGTATCTGTTTATAGCCAGACATGAAGGTCAGCCCGCCGGCTGCATTGGACTGCACCTCGAAGATAACGACCGCGCTGAAGTCGGCTATTGGGTCAGTAAGGACATGCAAGGACAAGGCTTTGCCAGTGAAATGCTTATTTCCGTCGCGTCTTTTGGCCTGGAAGAACTACAGCTTGATGAAATCTATGCGACCACAGCCAAGGACAATCCCGCTTCCGACGCCGTATTGATGAAGAACGGCTTCATCCCGAAAGGCAGCACGGATGTATTTTTACCGGATGACTCTATACGCCCCTCAAACCTGTTTGTGCTAAAACGAACATCATGAGCACTCTAGCCACCGTCCATATTATCGCGGGTCCCACAGCCAGCGGTAAATCCGACACAGCCATACAATTGGCGGAAAAGCTTGATGGCGTAATCATCAATTGCGACAGCCAGCAAATCTATGACGGGCTGCCCCTACTGTCAGCTCAACCTTCTGACGAAGACAAAGACCGCGTACCCCACCGCCTCTATGCCACGCTTCATCCTAACGATGTCTGCAGTGCAGGCAACTATCGCGAGATTGCCGAACCCGTTATTAATGAAGTTATCGAAAGCGGCAAAACACCGATCATTTGCGGCGGAACAGGTCTTTACATCAAAGCCCTCATCGACGGCCTTTCTCCGATCCCCGATATACCTGAAGATATCCGCGATGCCGTCGTTGCCAGATATGAAAAGATAGGCGCAGAAGCCTTCTATGCGGAACTGGAAGCCCGTGACCCCGAAATGGCATCCCGATTTCACGTTAACCACAAGGCCCGCATCATCCGCGCCATGGAAGTGCTGGAAGCCACCGGAAAGTCACTTGCCGAATGGCAGGAAATGCCGCGCTCCGGTCCACCTGAAAATTGGCAATTCGAAATCCATAAAATCCTGCCCGAGCGTGAGGATTTATATGACCGCTGCAACAGACGCTTTGAGTGGATGGTAGAGAACGGCGCTCTTGAAGAAACGAAGGAATTTACCGCACGGCTTGAGAGTGAAGACGTAAAAGAAGGCGTACCTTTATGCAAGGCTCTGGGGTTCAGAGAACTGCGCGCGCATCTAAATGGTGAGCTTGAACTGGACGAGGCTATAGAAACCGCACAAGGCATCACCCGCCGCTACGCCAAGCGGCAAGTCACATGGTTCAGAAATCAGCTTTAAATTGACATAATTAAAAACAACCTGCTATGAAACGTGCATGAATAAAAAGGCACTCATTCAGCGCTTTCTAAAGGCCGGTAACGCCCTGCGTGAAGAACTATCGGGGCGGGTGATTATTCACCGCACACCCGAAGAAATCGCAGACGTCATTTTTGGCCGCGATATGAACGAGCCCCAGCGTGAGGAAGCCGAAGCACTGCGAAGCGCCTTCCTCAAACCAAGCCGTAGACAGCGCCTTTCAAACGCCATCCCCGGCACATATGCAGGAAGCTGGGAAGAGTTGCGCAATGCCTATGACAGTATGGGCGGACATGGTTTCAGCCCGATCAGTAACCCAACAACAAAAATCTGCGCTGAATTGGTGACAATGGGCCTGACCACAAACAACGCTGTACAGCTCATGCATGCGGTTGGCTACAAAACCGAAGCAATGCATGACCTGCCCCATGGTGACGCTGCTTATCTTGAAGGTTTAGAGAAACTTAGAAAGCTCACCCGCACATATCCCGATTTATTCGAAGCCACTGTGCCGGAAGAGGTCGCATGGGAGTTTCACAGCGATCAAGCCTATACAAAGGACGCTTAAAGGCCTAAACGTTCCAGAACTTCTGTACGCGTCAAATCCATAACCATTGTACGATCGTCGGAAAGCACGCGGTTGATCAGCATCACACAGCTCTCATCCATCTCTGCCTCGTCTCTGGTCATCTCATACCAAGCATCCTGCGCATCATCCGCCGCCATATCAAACAAATCAGACAGCGTTCCTTGCGCATCCTCATAGCTGCCCTGATGCAACATATGCTCAATAAGAAGCGGAAGTTCATCGAGATTTTTGGGATGCGCTCCGTATTTCGGCCAGAATGTCATGCCATCGCCAACAACGTGATCAAGCTCAAGATTGTCGATTTCCTCTTCCACACACATTTCGGCAATGTGCTGCAAGGCCATCACGCTGATGCCGCGACCCTTATAATCCGGTCCAACGGAAAAATTCTTGATAATCGCTGTGCCATGCGCCGGATCAAGACGCAAATCAAACCCGAGTACAGGCTCCGCATCAGCATCGAGAAACTCCACGCCGTCCTCACCGTCATCAAAGCTGACGTCTATTCCAAGCTCTTGAAGCTCTTCTGCTATGGCATCTAAATAATCCATGGCGGCAGACTATATTTAATATTATGGAAAAGATCAACCCAAAAATAAGACCTCGCTAATATTGTAATATTATTTCTTTTTGTGCCTTTTTGTGTATTTTTATTATCATTTATATTGACGATACGTTCGAATAATGCTCTAAATTAAGTAACAGAGCAGATCGGACAAACGCGAATGCGGTAAAGAGTGAAACTCAGGGTGTAAACCGTCTGTTCAATGATAAAAAAATGAAACTACTGCGCTCAAGTGCAGGTCTACGGACAGAATTTAAAAAGCGTTTAAGGAACTGCGCGCCTTGGTCCTCCAAAACAGCCATGGCCCGTGATATTCCCCAAAACGCTTTTATTGTTTGCAATACAAACAAGAGTTTGCTTAAACAGAGATATGAATATTTTGATCAACAGCCTAGTCAACGTCGTCGTGGTGCTTCTCGTGGAGGTGCGGCGCGCTTAAGGTTGTCTGAACAAAACACTTTGACCAAGCGCCCTTAGAAAATTCGAAGGGCGTTTTTTATTGCACTGCTTATACGAGAAACGTAAAACACACATACATTAAAGAATTGGAATTAGTCATGAGCACGAAAGAAGCAAAAACAGAAGCCCCAAAAACCGCCCCGGCAGAGACCAAAAAGCTGACAGGCGCGGAAATGGTTATCAAAGCCCTTATCGAACAGGGCGTGGAGGTCATCTTCGGATATCCGGGTGGTGCTGTGCTCCCTATCTATGACGAGATTTTCAAAAATCAGGACAAGATCAAGCACGTCCTCGTCCGCCAGGAAGGCGGCGCATTGCATGCCGCTGAAGGATACGCTCGCTCGACAGGCAAAGTTGGCTGCGCACTTGTAACTTCCGGCCCCGGTGCGACAAATGCCGTTACAGGTTTAACAGATGCCTTGCTCGACTCTATTCCCGTTGTGTGTATTACGGGACAGGTTCCGACATTCCTGATCGGTACCGACGCATTCCAAGAAGCTGACACAACAGGTATCACTCGCCCCTGTACAAAGCATAACTATCTGGTGAAGGATGCCGATGACATTGCCGAAACCGTACACGAAGCGTTCCACGTTGCCCGTTCCGGACGCCCCGGCCCGGTCGTAATTGATATTCCAAAAGACGTACAGTTCGCCAAGGGCGAGTATCACGAAGCGAAAAAGCTGGAACAGCAATTCTATCAGCCTAAAACACAGCCAGACATGGCCGCGATCGAAGCCGCCGTTGAATTAATGGCATCGGCCAAACAACCCGTATTCTATACTGGCGGCGGCGTAATTAACGCTGGCCCTGAAGCCTCCAAACTATTGCGCGAACTGGTGAAGGAAACAGGGTTCCCGATCACATCGACATTGATGGGTCTGGGAGCATATCCAGCCGCAAACAAAGAATGGCTCGGCATGCTTGGCATGCACGGCACGTTCGAAGCCAACTGGGCGATGCATGATTGTGACGTTATGATCAACATCGGCGCACGTTTTGACGACCGCGTAACAGGACGTACGGATAAATTCTCTCCGAATTCCACCAAGGTCCATGTTGATATCGATGCGAGTTCGATCAATAAAAATATCCATGTCGATATCCCGATTGTTGCCGATGCAACCGAAGCTTTGCGCGCAATGCTCGACGTCTGGAAAAAGCGCAAATACAAAGCTGACGAAGCCGCGCTTAAAAAATGGTGGGATCAGATCGAAAAATGGCGCGCTAAAAACTGCCTCGCTTATAAAAGCGACAGCAAGATCATCAAGCCGCAATACGCGCTCGAACGTCTGCGTTACTTCACAGAAAAAGACGCACGCGATACGTACATCACCACCGAAGTCGGTCAGCACCAGATGTGGGCCGCGCAATTCCTCGGCTTTAACGAACCAAACCGTTGGATGACATCGGGTGGTCTCGGCACGATGGGTTATGGCCTGCCGGCAGCTATCGGTGCGCAAATGGCGCACCCTGACGCCCTGGTTGTCGACGTTGCCGGTGAAGCCTCTATCCTGATGAACATTCAGGAAATGAGCACAGCCGTACAATACCGTACACCTGTTAAAATCTTCATCCTGAACAACCAATGGATGGGTATGGTCCGCCAGTGGCAGGAACTTCTGCATGGTGAACGGTATTCAGAAAGCTACACCGAAAGCCTGCCTGACTTCGTCAAACTGGCCGAAGCTTACGGCGGTATCGGCCTACGCGCCGAAACACCGGATGAGCTGGACGGCGTAATCGAAGAAATGCTGAAAACAGACCGTGTGACGATTGTTGATATCTGCGTTGACCAGAAGGAAAACTGCTTCCCGATGATCCCGTCAGGTAAAGCACACAACGAAATGATCCTGTCCCCCGATGCGGATCAGTTCGACAAGTCTCTCGTTTAATTAAACACGTACACCTTGATTAATGACCCCATACCTGTTTGCATGCAGGTATGGGCGTTAAAGGTTTCATACCGCTATTCATTGCTTTTCTACTGACCCTTGGTTTAATCCTCGGCTCATTCATCATCCCTGCGAAAATCGTTCTCGGACTTCCCGCGCTGCTGTGGTTCTGGATCATCGGCATGGTGATTTACGGGGCCTTCGTTTATATGGGGGCCAAGCAATATGATGGGTGATGTCAGCATTATCATAGGCATAACGGGCGTTTACTTCCTGCTCGTACTCGCGGCGATCATGTATACGCGCATTCGCGACACGGGCAAGATCATGCCGGGGTTGAACGAGTTTTTCCTCGCCAGCCGTAAAATTCACGTAATAGTTCTCATATGTACTTTCATAGGTAGCTTGTTCAGCGCATCCTTCGCGCTCGCCTTACCAACATTTGTATTCAAGCACGGCCTTGCGGGCTGCCTCTTCGCAATTGCGGGCGATATGGTCGGCCTCTTGTTTATGGTCACACTGTACAAAGCCTTGCGCGCCTATTCAGTGAAGCACGAGATTTATTCGCCCATAGAATGTTTGAGCAAAGCCTATAACAACCCGTGGGTCGGCTTTACCTGCGCCGTACTGATGATCTTCTTCCTCTCGCCCTATATCTCGATGCAGCTTGTCGGCATCGGAAAATTCCTTGAAGGCTTTAGCGGCGGAGAAATTGGTTACGTTTTTGGTGTCGGCGGTATGATGAGCGTCGTCGCGCTCTACCTGATCTTCGGCGGCATGCGCGCCGTCGCATACACAGACTTCGTGCAAACAATCGCCATTTTCCTCGGCGTATTCGGCAGCGTCGCACTGTTTGTCTATATGAACTGGGGCGGTATCACGGGCTTGATGGAAGCCGCGTTGGAAAAAACGCCCGAGCATCTCTCCGTCCCCGGGCCACAGAATTATTACGAATGGCCGCTCTTTCTCTCGGTCAGCATCATCACACTCGGCCTCGTATTCCAGCCACACTTGCTGACCCGTGGCATGATGGCCAGTGATGATGGCCAGATTAACGCCATGGCCTTCGGCCTCTTTATCGGCCTCCTTCTCGGTACTGTGCCTGTATTCCTCTTCGGCCTAGGCGGCGCCGTTCTATATGGCGACACCGTCGAACCCAATCAGGTCATGGGCATTATATTTCAAGATGTCTATAACCACTCCCTCTTTGGCCTCATTGTCACGGGCCTGATGCTGGTCGGTGCTTTGGGTGCGGCCATGTCGACGGCGGATTCCATCCTGCTCGCGATCGGGCAGATTTTTACACGCGATGTCGCCTCACCATTCCTTAAGCTCTCCGATAACGCGCAGGTACTGCTATCAAAGATCATCATGATCACAGTTCTGGGTGGGGCATTTGTCATTGGACTGCATCCGCCTGAGCTCATGGGCGACCTCGTTGTTTACTCCGCATCTGCAACCTGCATCCTTGTTCCCGTATTCGTTGGCTTCCAGTGGAAAAAACGCTCCGACAAGGCCGCGTTCCTGACATTAGCCATTGGGGTCATCACCCTGTTGACGCTGGCGCTCACAAAAACTAAGCCAATGGGCTTTCAGGAAGGCTTCCTGACCCTGCTTGTAACGATCCCAACCTACTGGCTCAGCAGCATAATTCTGTATAAACGCGCTTCCCAGACCGCGTAATCTTTGCTAAACCTTCTTCATGAACCAAGCAAAGCGTAAAAACAAAAAATCAAAGTCAGTCTACGCACCGGGTCCCGACCAAGGGGCGCTGGAATCGCATACACTGGCCATTATCGTTAAAAACGAACCGGGCGTACTGGCCCGTGTTATCGGCCTGTTTACAGGACGCGGCTATAACATCGACAGCCTGACTGTGGCCGAAACCGACCACGAGGAAGGCATGTCGCGCATTACGATCGTATCCAGCGGTACACCAGAAGTGATCGAACAAATCAAAGAATCCCTGCGCCAATTGGTCCCCGTTAAACGCGTACGCGATCTAACGACCTTCGGTCCGCATATCGAACGCGAGCTCGCCCTAATCAAAGTCGCCAGTACAGGTGAACGACGTATCGAGTCCTTACGCCTCGCCGATGTATTCCGCGCCCGCCCCGTTGACTCAACGCTTGAATCATTTGTCTTCGAATTAACGGGAACGACCGAAAAGGTGGATGCTTTCATCGACCTGATGAAGCCTTTGGGCCTGGTTGATGTCAGCAGAACAGGCGTAGCCGCAATTTCACGCGGCGCAACCACACATGACGAAATAACGGATTAACATGAAAAACTTGGCATTGATCGGACTGTTGCTTACCCCCCTGCTCCTCGCAGGATGCGTAGACCGCGCCCAAGCCGATGCCAAACTTGTAAAAGCCTGCCTCGCCGCCGTGGAAGCATTTTTGCCCGAAGGTGACAGCGTGAAGGAAGTATACTCCAAGCAAACCCGCGACCACCCGACCATGGGCCAAGGCCACCGCGAAGTTGCCTTGGAAATCGCCGTTTCTGATGGTTTCCACCCCCGTGACGAAACCCACGCCTGTATATTTTTGGAAGAATTCGGCTTCGCCAAAATGTCCCACCGCGCCAGCATTTATCAGCTGAACTTTGAGGGACAGATCATCGGTCAGGAAAATTACCAAATCCGCGGCAGCGTAGAAGACATGGCAAAGCTGACCAACGCCGTCGACGGCGCTTTGACAGGCAGATAGAACTCTTTTCGTAACTTTTACAAGCCTACACAGAATCTATCACTGTACAAAACATGCAGTAGCGAGGAAGCTTCATGGAAAAAAAGATTGAATTTGAAGGTTCGCAAGGCCACAAACTGGCAGCGAGACTGGACTTGCCAGACGGTGAAGTAAAAGCATACGCCTTATTTGCACATTGCTTTACATGCACAAAAGACATCTTTGCAGCGGGACGCATCGCCGTAGCTCTCAACGCGCTAAACATCGCGGTTTTACGGTTTGATTTTACCGGCCTCGGCGCGAGTGAAGGCGAGTTTGAGAACACCAATTTCACATCCAACGTACAGGACTTGATTAAAGCCGCCGACTACATGCGGAAAAACCTTGAGCCGCCTTCTATCATCATCGGCCACTCACTGGGCGGAGCCGCCGTGCTCGTCGCAGCGGAAGACATTCCCGAAATCAAAGCCGTCGCAACTGTAGCCGCCCCCGCAGCAGCCGCGCATGTCGCCCATCATTTTGATGAATCCCGCGCTGAAATTCTTGAAAAAGGCGTAGCAGAAGTAAAGCTGGCCGGACGTCCGTTTCGTATTCAAAAACAATTCATTGAGGACATTGAAAGTCACACAATGGATGAACATATCCGCAATTTGAAAAAGCCGCTTCTGGTTATGCACGCACCACTCGACCAAACTGTCGGCATTGAAAACGCGGAACATATCTTCAAACTCGCCAAACACCCGAAAAGCTTCGTCACACTGGATGATGCCGATCACCTACTGAGCAGGCGATCAGATGCCGCCTATGCCGCACGGGTGATCGCCGCCTGGGCCAGCCGCTATGTCGGATATAAAATGACACCGATCGACCATTTCAAAAAAGTGGAAGACCACGAAGTCAACGTACGCAGTTCAGGAAACGGAAAATTCCAGCAATATGTACAAATGGGTAAACATTTCTCCTACGCCGACGAGCCGGAAGAAATGGGCGGAGACAATATAGGCCCAGACCCTTACAAATTTTTGCTGGCGGCTTTGGGAGCCTGCACCTCTATGACACTGCAGATGTATGCCCGCCATAAAAACTGGCCGTTGCGCAGTGTCGAGGTCTCACTAAAGCACCAAAAAGAGCACGCCGAAGACTGTCGGGATATCGATGGTGATTGCGAAAAAATCGATGCCATCACACGGGAGATTAAGATTAATGGCGAGGAACTGGACGAAAAACAACGTACCCGCCTATTAGAAATTGCCGACAGATGCCCCGTCCACCTCACGCTCGAAAAAGGAGCTCAGGTGAAAACCAGCGAAAAGACATAATATCCGCAAATATTCCAGGGCAAACCTGCCCTAAAACACTTGCAAAGCACCTCAAAACAAGCTTTATTGCCACTCACAATCGATTTTTGAAATTAAAAGGACGAAACACAATGTCACAGAGCAATGCAGCACAAGCTGTGCCCGAAAACCAGACATCATTGAACGTATATTACGACAAGGATTGCGACCTTGAACTGATCAAGTCAAAAACAGTAGCCGTCATCGGTTACGGTTCACAAGGTCACGCCCATGCGCAAAACCTGAAAGACAGTGGTGTAGAAAACGTGATTATCGGTCTGCGTGACGGTTCATCCTCCGCTCCTAAAGCCGAAGCTGCCGGTTTTGAAGTACAGACACCTGCCGATGCGACAGCCAAAGCAGACGTGATCATGATCCTCGCACCGGACGAGCACCAGAAAGACATCTACGCACAAGACATCGAGCCTAACCTTAAAGAAGGCGCGACTTTGATGTTTGCCCACGGTTTGAACATCCATTTCGGCCTGATCAAACCCCGCGCTGACGTGGACGTCATCATGGTTGCCCCAAAAGGTCCTGGCCACACTGTTCGCGGTGAATACCAAAAAGGCGGCGGCGTTCCTTGCTTGATCGCTGTTGCACAAGACGCGAGCGGTACAGCCAAAGACTTGGCGCTTTCATACGCTTCCGCTGTTGGTGGTGGTCGTTCAGGTATCATCGAAACAACATTCAAGGACGAGTGCGAAACCGACCTGTTCGGTGAGCAAGCTGTTCTGTGTGGCGGTACATGTGAGTTGATCAAAGCCGGTTACGAAACACTGGTCGAAGCGGGTTACCCGCCTGAGATGGCGTACTTTGAGTGCTTGCACGAGTTGAAGCTGATCGTTGACCTTCTATACGAAGGCGGTATGGCCAACATGCGCTATTCCATCTCTAACACAGCCGAATATGGTGACTATGTCTCCGGCCCACGCGTAATTACATCCGAAACAAAAGCGGAAATGAAGCGCATTCTCGAAGACATCCAGTCCGGCAAATTCGTCGAACGCTTTATGGGTGGTAACAAGGAAGGCTTGTCCGAGCTTGTTGAAATCCGCGAACGCGAAGCCAAGCACCCAATCGAAGACACAGGCGCAAAACTGCGCGGCATGATGCCTTGGATCGGTGCTAACAAGCTGGTCGACAAAGAAAAGAACTAATATCGCATTCAGATAATATAAGGTTATAGTGAGGGCTGCGATATTCATCGCGGCCCTTTCTGCATTTGGACAATATTATGAGCATCGAACCGCTAGCACGCGCACAAGCAGAAAACGACAACGTCACTAAAGGCATCCTCTTTGCCTTGTCGGCGTATTTTCTCTTCGCCATCATGACAGCGCTCGCCAAACATTTGTTCAATGAGGGCTACCACATTATCGAGATTGCCTTTTACCGCAACCTCATCGCACTCTTCCCGTTTTTCATCATCTTCCAGCTTCGCGGCGGGTTTAAAAAGAACATCCCCGTGAACAAGAAAGGCATCTTCCTCCGAAGCCTGATCGGCGCGATCAGCCTCGTCGTCACTTTCGGTACATTCGCCCATTTGCCTATGGCGGATGCCACCGCGATGATTTTCGGCTCAACGCTTGTGGTGCCTATACTTGCGCATTTCTTCCTTAAGGAACATGTCGGGCTGTATAGGTGGGGCGCGGTGGTCCTCGGCTTTGTCGGAATCCTCATCATGGCCCAGCCCACAGGCGCGACGAACTGGATCGGCATCGGCTTCGCACTGGCCACAGTAATGTGTCACGCCACCATCCAGACCATGGTTCGCTGGATCGGTCGTACAGACACGCCTTTCGTCATCACTTTCTATTTCATCGCCTTAGGAACATTATTCTGCGGGGTCTTTATGCCGTTTATAGGCAGCATACCCTCATCCGAGCACATATTGCTGTTCCTCGCCGTCGGCGCCATCGGCTCTGCGGGACAATTCTGCATCACATCCGCGTTTAAAAACACACAAGCCTCCATCGTCACCATCTTCAATTATTCCGGTATCATCTGGGCAACCAGTATCGGCTGGATTATCTGGGGCGATTGGCCGACACTGGCAATCTGGGTCGGGGGCTCGATTGTCATCGCATCCAATCTATTTATAATTTACAGAGAGAGTAGAAAGAAGAAACCCAATGTCGGCTGATGCATCCATCACCACGAAAGCCAAAGACCAGCTTATGCTGGCGATCGGCTTTGCCAGCATCAATGCGTTCATGCTGGCGGCAATGGGTTTGTTCGCAAAGCTTCTCGGACAATATTTTGGCCCACTAGAGGTCACCTTCTTCCGTAACGGCTTTTCGCTCATCGCTCTGGCGCTGTGGTTAATCTTCGCCCGCCAGCTTTACTTGCTGAAAACCGAACGCCCTTATGCCCATTTGTTTCGCGGCACAATCGGCACAGTCGGCATCGTCTTTGGCATGTATGCCGTCTCCGTTATGCCTCTGGCGGAAACAACCGTACTGCTCTTTACCTCGCCCTTATGGACCCTGTTACTGGCATGGATGTTCCTGAAAGAATGCATCGGTCCCTACCGTATCGGCGCGATCATCCTCGGCTTTACCGGCATCGTCATCATGGCCAACCCGTTCGACGGCCAGATCGATCTGCCATGGCTTGGCCTGCTAGCAGGTTTGGGTTGGGGCTTTCTCTCCGGCGCAGTCGATACGACTTTACGATGGATGGGATCAACTGAACGCTCAACAACAACCGTTTTCTATTTTATGGTGTTCGGCACACTGACGACCGCCCTGCACTGGCCTTTTGCAGAAGTGCAGCCCGGCGGTTTCTCGCTCGAAGCCTTACTGATCATCGCAGGTTTAGGCATGACAGGACTGCTCTCTCTACTCGCAAAAACACAAAGCTTCCGCCTCGGCGAAGCTTCGGTTATCGCGCCAATCATGTATACGATGATCGTATGGGCTGTGATTTTCGATTACGTCTTGTGGGATAAAACCCCAACATGGAATGTGCTCGCAGGTGCCACGCTCATCATCTGCGCAAACCTCGTTATTCTTTACCGTGAGCGGCAAAAGCGCCGAAGCGCGTTATTATTAGCTAAGAATAGTGGTGATGGCTGTCCACATGCATAAGGCGGCACCGCCGAACCATGCAAAAACTGTAAGATACATTGAAGGCGCACGAATTTTAAAATTCTCATTCATGATCGCATAAAAATGCATACCACGACCGAGCAACATACAGACCCCGACTGCGTTTAACGCCCAATACGGCGCCAAACTCAATTCGGCAATCAGCATGAGAATAAGCACCATCGGAACGGTTTCGACGAAATTACCGTGCGCACGAATACGCTTCAGCAACTCTTCATCCCCGCCATCACCAAGACTGATCTTGGCGGCCAGACGGCGCTTAACGACGTAAATCGTCAATCCATATTGCATAACGGCAAATAACGCAGCGTAAATACCTGTAACCATGGTGATTACCCCTTATGTTTTTCTGCACCAGAAACGGTACATAATTTTAAATGTTTCCGGATGCTTGCTTTCAAACGCGTCCCAATTGTCGAGATTAACCGCGCCCGGTTCATCCTTGAACATTTTTTGATATTGGTCGAAAACCTCGGCAGGCAAGTGAAAGCCGAGAAACTCCAGACCTAATTCATCAAGCGCCGCCTTAACCTGCGGCAAGGTGTAGCGATGTTCCTGCACATGAAACAACAAGTCACGGCATTCCGACATATAATAATAATCGATATATTTCTGCAGATATGCCTCGGTTTGTGCTCCGACCAACGCGGTCGCATTATCCCTAAAATAACGAATACCATCGGCATCCGACGCAATATCATTCTGCGCAATCACCTCTCGCGACTTCACAATGCCTTCACGGGCTTTTTCGCTATACAACGCTATGCGCATCAACCCACCAGGCTTCAGCAGGCCGTTTATAACGCGCCACCCCGCCATCGGGTCTCTCATATGATGCAAAACACCTGACGATGTAATGTAGTCAAATTCCTGATCCAGCCCACCAAGATCCAGAATATCGGCATGTTTAAATTCAATATTCTCTACACCAAAATGCTGCGCTTTCTCTTGCGCATATGCCAGCGAAACACGGCTCAGATCAACCGCCACCACCTCTGCCTTCGGTAATGCTGCGGCAAGCTCAATACCCTCACGCCCCGTTCCGCATCCGGCAATCAGGATTTTAATCGCCTTATCCTTGAGCGATGCTTCAATCTGCTCATGCTTCAAAGTCGGCTCGAAAGCACTCCAGCGCGGGTATGGAAATTCTTCGTATTGCTCCTGCACGGCCCTGGAGGTCGTATCTTTTACATCAAACAAAACATCAACTTTCTCGGCAACATGTTGCAAAGTCAGCGGCTCTTCGATTTGCGAATTCAACACATCAAGCTGCAAAAGCTCTGCAGTATCGTCACGCTTATAAAGCCAGCCATAGCAACCATGCAGTAAGCAATTCTCCTCCGAAGCCTTCGGGTCCAGCGCCTCTAACTTTTTCAACTCATCTTCGCTCGCGGAAAATACATACTCCGTGTGGTAAGCGTACTGTGCAATCGCCTTCAACAATGGAATGCTGCGTTCATGCTGCTCCAGACAAAAACGGCGCAAAAACCTCACAAAGTTCTCGAACGGTTTGCGATATACAACCAGCTTCGCCATGCCGTGCAAAAAGAACGGATCACTTAAAAATGATGGCGGTGATCTTTTGAACGCTTTTTTGAAAATTTTGTAGCTTGGGTCACCATCCAGTTTTTGCAGCAAGGATTTAAAACCTTGGTCCAACTCCAGATCACTCAGCCATAACGGCGCGAGATCCTGATGCAACAAATCAGGCGCCTTCAAACATTTCAAAACGACGGCGCGTAATTCTTCGTTATGCTGACCGAAACGCTGACCGCGGATATTCGCAATAAATTTTTCTTTATATTTACGGATGCCGTTATTGATATTAATCGCACAGGCATAACAATCCGCCGCCGCCAACACTTGTCCTTGAGATGCAAACACATCCCCCGCCGCATCAAAGGATTGATGATGATTGGGATCAAGACCCGTGGCTTTTTCAAACGACTGGATCGCCAGATCATGCTGCCCTTCGGCGGCAAGCTTCAGCCCCTGCCCGTACGCATTCTCCACTTCGATATTCGAAGAGGAAAGCTGCGTATGATCGGCAAAAACCATGATTTCAAATTATTGGATTTGCAGGCCGTTTTTATCGAAGATACCGATGATGTCATCCTCATGATCGAGACAGATTTCGATCACGCCAGCTTCGGAGCCGGCCGTAACCCGGTAAGTATCATCGATAAAAGCCAGAACGCGCTGCTGTTCCTGTGCGGAAAGGCGCATAAAGCCCTGCCCGACCTCAAGCAACGGCACATCATCATCAAATTTCTGGTCTGTGATAATGTTCGCACGGTAAAAACCATCCATCACATTCAGGGCCGAACCACCACGCATATCGATCCAGTCTTGCGGGGTCCAGTCATCTTCAGCCCACTGGCTGTTATGTGGCAATTTCGCCTCATCCAGATAGGGGCGCACCTGTGTGCCTTTCGGACTTTTCCAGATATCGTGCCAGAAACGGCCGGGGCCGGAATCTTTAACGGTCGTATCCTGATCTTCGCCTGCCATCGCCGAAGGCGCTAAAAACAGAACCAAAACTGTGCTAAGAGCATGAAAAATATATGAAAAACGCATAACTACCCCAAATGGTTAATTTCAAGACCATATTAACAATTAAAATGATATAATAATAGGTATGGCAGGTGTAATAAATATAGCACTCACAGGTTTAGCCGCCGCGACGCGCCAATTGAACGCGAGCGCCTCTAATATTGCCAATTTACAGACTGTAGGCTCATTGCAAGAAGGTGGCCAGGCCCCTTACACACCGCTGACAACATCACAAACAACGGCTACAGGCGATGGCGGACAACCATATGGCGTGAACAGCACCTATGCGCCGCGCAACCCGCCTTTCGTTCCCGCTTTTGACCCCGACTCGCCCTTTGCTGATGAAAACGGCATAATCGGCGTACCGAACATCAATCTGGCGGAAGAAGCGGTAAACATCAATCTGGCCGAATTACAGTTCAAAGCCAACGTCAGCGTTATCGAAGCCGCCTCTGAACTCGACGAAGAATTGCTCAGCATTTTCGACGAGCGCGTTTAACTCTTAACCAATCTTCAAATCAGCTTGTAACTCACTCTATAGTTCTCAATACTAAGAGTTATGAAATTCGTTTATTTCGGTTACGACTTTATGCTGCCCGCTATAAAACGGCTTATAGCCGACGGCCATGAATTGGCAGGGGTTTTCAGCTTCCCTGTCGACAATATTTTCAATTTCAACAACGAAACAAAAGCCTTGGCGCAGGAGCACGGAAAACCGTTTACGCTTCAGCCTGCCAAGGATAAGCACCTCCAACCTTATATTGACGACGGGGTCGAATGTTTTTTATCCGCGGGATACCCGCATAAAATACCGCCAATAGATGAAAAAGACGCTTATGCGGTGAACGTACACCCCACCCGCCTCCCCAAAGGACGCGGCTTAATGCCGATCCCGCCGATTATCCTGAACAACATCACCGATGCCGCGGGCGTTACGGCTCACAAAATGACCCAGGAATTCGACGCGGGAGATATTCTGGTCCAGCGGCAATTTGATTTACTGCCGACCGAGACGGTTGAAACCTACACCGCGAAAATCGCGATGCGCGCCCCTGACATGTTTTCCGAGCTTATGGCGGATTTACCCGGTCTTTGGAACAACGCCGCCAAGCAAGACCAAAGCCAAGCGACCTACCTGAAACCACCGACAAATGAAGAGCGAGTACTAAGCTTTGACAACACCGTAAAGCAGATAGACAAAATCACCCGCGCCTTTGGACGTTTCGGCAGCATTGTGAAAATCAATGAGCGTTTTTGGGTTGTTTTTGATTGTGACGTTTGGAAAGAAAAGCACGATTACCGACCCGGCACGGCGGTCGCAAAAATGAGCCGTGAAATCGTCATCGCTATTAAAGACGGGTTTATCTGTATTAAAGATTATCAGCTCATAGAAAACTGATTGGCTTCACTAAGCAGCTTTATCCGGCAAGCGTGCTTTCAGGAACCAGAACTTCTCAATCGCACTCACAAAATCGAGCATATCCTCAAAACCATTACATTTCGGAACATACGCGTTCGCATGATTACGATACGCCGCCTGAACATCCGACTCCTCCAGTGATGCCGACATCACCACAATGGGAATATCACGAAACTCTTCATCACCCTTTATTTCGGCGAGAATTTCATGACCATCTTTTTGCGGCATCTTCAGGTCCAGAATAATCAGATGCGGCCGTGGAGCCTCGACATGATCTCCGGTTTTCTTAAGAAAACTGATCGCCTCATCACCGCTCTTCACCTTATGGACCTTGTTTTCGATCTGCGACTGGTTAAATGCCTGCTCAATGAAAAACGCATCGGCGTCCTGATCATCTACAACTAAAATTTGAATCGGCAGTGAAGTATTAAACATGCGAATGATGTGCCTTAAGTTCGTGTTATTCTCTATAACCCTTATATTAGAAACATACGCAAACCAAGAAAAAAGTTCACTTCAGTTATATAAAAAGTGGAGATTATGGTTAGTCCCGAAGAACGTAAAGATGGTGCCGCAAAGATGATTTGAACACCATTCACCCTGTGAATGCTATCGTAACCTTGCGTGCGCACCCAACGTATCAACTTAGGTGCTCTAAAAACAATCAAGCTTTAGTATAGGGTGCTGAAAAAGGTATTTGAGTATCTGAGAGCTCTTACTCTGGACGCCAACCATCCAGCCATTCTTGAAGCGGCACAACATCGGCCGCATCGCCGTTTTTGCCATACCATGAATCGATCGCATATTTTTCCTGCGTCTCTAGATCCATGATAACGGCCGTATTATGCGGCCATGCCCCGTCAATAAAAGCCCCCCGGCGCGCAGGTATCATAATCTCGTGAAATTGCATCAAGCCCTTCGCCCCAAAAAACTGCAGGTACAAGGAGGTGTTTACCGTTTCATCGATACAATCCATCTGAAACGGGCCGTGTCCCCTCATAGTAGCCGCCGCACGGTCTTTGGACGTTCCGGTCTTTTGCCCGACCAATGTTTCCATCGCTGCTACAGAATCCGCAATCACACGACGTTCCTCAGCCGCATCTTGCACATCTGAAAACCGTGCCTCCACTACCGACCATTCTTCATCAGTCAGTTGAACTTCGCTCCGTTCCCGACACCCATAAGCACGGCATATATAAAAGCTATTGGGATTGTCCTGAGCCTTTGCGAAATATTCCAGCTTGAGCGGTTTTTTAGAACAGCCTGAGATAAGCAAAACCAGGCAAAGAAAAACCGCCCAAAGAAACGGGCGGTTCAACTTGTATATATTCGGATTAACGCTCAACACGTTTTTAGAAAGTGAAAGTAGCGCGGATTGTACCCAGAACGACGTTCTGGCCTTCATTGGAAACATATGAAGGTCCTGTACCGTCACGCATGATAACCAGAGCATTATTCGTACGCTCGAAATCCGCACCGACTTCAAATCTGATTGCACCGTCCGGGTTAAACACAACACCTGTATTGAATTTCAGGTTATGTGACTGCTCGTTTTCATCCAGATCAACCATACCTGTCTGGTTCAAAGCACCGGAAACAGTAAGACTGTCATAGCCATCGACATTGATGAACTCATAGCCGTAACGTGCCCCGGCATTCAACTGAACATCCGTTTGGAAAACTTTGCTCAAATACTGAGGACGGGCTGAGAGATCAAAACCAACGAATGGCTCGAAACTGTGAGAATTAATTTTCGTGGTGTAACTAAAGTCCAGAGTACCGGAATTCGTTCTTCCGCCGAACATTTCCTCCGTTGTGGAATGGCCATAGCCCAAACCGACAAAAGGACGAAGCGTAATCACGCTGTCTTGTTTCTGCAGATGAACTTTCTGGCCAAGACCGGCTTCAAAGCGGGTACCTTCAAAGTTACGGTTATACATGATGTTATCAATGTCACCGTTAGCAGCACCAACTACGTAACCCGATGGGCTAGGTCCACCGCCAACACCGACAAGCAAAGTATCCTCACCGTTGGCTGAGTACGTCCACGGCGCTTGTGTAAAGGAAGTCGTCGTGCGCTCAACACCAAGAATAAGATCCAGCTCGGCCTGTTCCTGATCTGACAAGTTATTGAAAATATTAGGAGGCAGTATATTCGGGGGAACCGGACCCAAATCTATAGGCAGCTCAAGTCCGAATGACAAACGTTGACCCGTACCGGAATCCTCCGGCTTGATACGCTCGAATTGACGAGTAGAGGCCATGCCCGGTACTTCCGAACCAACAACACCCGGAAGATCGGGAATACCGAAGTGACCGGCAGAAACTCCAGCAGAGAATTTTGCACCATCAAAATACGATTTTCGGTTTAAATCATAGTAACCTGCGACATCTTCCTGCAAATACGCTGAGTTATTGGTAGCTTCTGCCTGACCACAAGGATATTGCGCATTCCATTTCGCCTTAAGAGCGGCCATTGCATTACCGACTTCACTCGCTTTTTGAGCTGCTGCTGCAGGATCAAAAAACGGATTGGGCTTTTGGCGCGACTGACCTTGCAGTTCGTCCTGCTGCTCATGCAGATTGTTTAGGGCAGCATCAAGCGCTGCGCGATTACAGCCATTAATCGCTTGCTGGGCACTATCAATATTGGCCTGAATGTTACGATCAAAGCTAACACTCGGCATGGAAGCCGAAGTTGAAACATTACTGTATTTTTGAGCATTTGCTGTTGTTAACGGTACAGCGATAAAACCGAGAACAGTTGTTCCAAGTAAAATATGACGAAGCATCATCCAAACTCCTGATTAAAAAATGCTATTACAAATTCTTTTATAAAATTCAATTAAGCTTGGATCTTCCCCCCAAGCCCATAAAGAGTACGCAGATCAAAATCACATGATCAACCCTTTAGACCATTAAATTCACAGGGGCTTTGAAGCATGTTGCAAAACCGCAACACATTAGAATTATCTTAAATAAATCAACTGTATGACGAAAAACGTAAGGAGGCTACTCAGCAGCTGCGGGTGTTTTTTCACTCTTCGGCGCCGCTGAAACGAACTTGTATGCCGCACCGACCAGAACCAGAACGCCGGTATAAAATACAAGCTCCATACCCGTTGGGCGCGGCGTATACCCGACCAACACCTTGAGAGTCTCACCAAGGAAGCTGCCGCCGGAAAGAATAGCTGACGTATCCCACACTTCAGGATACAGCTCCGGCAAGACACCCGCGGCAATCAAGAAGTTTGCGCCTTGCGCGGCCATTCCTGCTGTAAGAACGATCAGCAACCAGCTTGTAACGGTGAAAAGATATTTCTGAGCTGCCTTTAAAAGCCCCATGTAGAGCATCAAACCTACAATTGAGCCACCGATCAAACCGCCGATGCCGCCGATAACAATCTCCGAAAGTGGAAAAGCGCCTGAAGCCAGCATACCGTACGTAAACAATACAATCTCTGCACCCTCACGGAATGTAGCCAAAGCAACAACACCAACAATGACATAGACTGATTTATTACCTGAAACGACATCCTGCCCCATAGCTTTGAGGTTCTGGGCCAATTGACGACCGTGTGTTTTCATCCAGATCACTGTCCAGCTTAAAAACCCAACGGCGGTGAACATAACAGCGGCGTTAAACACCTCTTGCCCGACACCATCGATTGCTTGGGATATACTTTCGGTAAAAAAAGCGATGACAACAGACCCGAGAACACCCAATCCAAGGCCGGCAAGAACCAAGTTAACGCGGCCAGGAAGACCACGTGTAGCAGCCATAACAATTCCGATCACAAGAGCGACTTCGATAATTTCTCGAAAAACGATAGTTGCGGTCGGAAACATAAACTCTAATCCTATGAATTATTCGGCAATCAAATAGCCGTTAGCTGTATCCAAGTTGAATTCACCAAAGAAGTGATATTTACCAGGCTTCAAGGGACCTACAAATATAGTCGCCTTGCTATTACCTGCAATGATTTTTTCACGGCGAAAATCGTCACTCTCAAACTCTTCAGGCGTTGGGTCCTGGTTATCAACGACCAGCTTGATCTTCTCACCCGCAGGAACGCGGATTTCTTCAGGTGTGAATTTGTGGTCCTTGATGACAATATTGTATACACCATCTTCGCTTGCTGCCGCAGTCTGTTCTTCACCCAAAGCAACAGCGCCAACTGAGGTTTCCAACTTCGCAAACCACTCACGCACTTTCTCTTCTTCATGATTTTCCGAAGCATGGTGAACAGCCTGAACCGCCTCATCAACGGCATCCAGTTGGTCTTGAGGGGCTGCTTTTTCAGCGATCAGCTTGTCAATCGCGTTTTCCAGCGTGTAACTGATTTCATGGATTTTTTCGAACTGTGAGCCCGTAAGTTTTTCAACCTTCAAAATGGCTGAGATTTCGACGTTCTCATCTTGCAATGTTTTCAATGCTTCTTCAGGCGTTGCGATCGCATGACCTTCGTAATGTTCAACACGTGCCTCATCGTGGTCTTCTTCAGCAATTGCCGGTGCCACAATCGCACCCGTCAAAACCACAGCCATAGACGCCAAAAGCAACTTTTTCATTGAATAATCCTTACTACAAAAATTTCGTGAATGAGAATAATTCTCATTGGCGCAAACTAGCGCATACGCTGTACGTGTCAACCAAAAAATGAGGATGATAACTATTCTCAAGAAAAGGATTGACTCTAAGTGTTTTAGATTTAAAAACGGCACTCATTACAAATGATAATGACTATTAAAACACTGCATTTTGGGGAAGAAAATGAAGAAAACAGCACTACTGTCGACATGCGCACTTGCCATGATCACCCTTTCAGGCAAGGCTTTGGCCGCCGAAGACCTGCCCTCTCGCGAAGAGATGTGGCAAATGATCCAACTGCAACAGAAACAAATAGAAGAGCTTAAAGCCATCGTTTCCAATCAGGATCAAAAGATCACGGCAACGGAAACAAAAGTGCATGAGAACGCAGCACAAGTCCAAGAAACGGCCATGAAAGTTGAAGAAACTGCCAAAAAAGCCGATAAAACGGAACAAACAATTGCGAGCATTGACCCGTCCGCAATCGAACCCGCTGCCGGTAATAATTGGTGGGACCGCACCAGCATCAATGGCTACGGCGAATTACATTATCAAGGTGGCAATGTTGATGAGATTGACTTCCACCGTTTCATCATCGGGCTAAACCACGAATTCACCGACGACATACGTCTGATGAGTGAATTGGAAGTCGAGCACTCTGTTATCGGTGACGGACAAGCAGGCGACGTCGTCCTTGAACAAGCCTTGCTAGAATTTGATCTGACCGAGGATAATGCACATAAGGCACAAGCTGGTGTCTATTTGCTACCACTGGGCCTGATCAACGAAGTACATGAGCCACCGACATTCTATGGCGTTGAACGTAACATCGTTGAAACACAAATTATTCCATCAACATTCCACGAAGCCGGTGTGCAGGTGCTTGGAAATCTGGGCGAGTCAGGCTTCAGCTATAACGCTGGTGTCCACTCTGCGCTATCCGTAGATCCTATGACATTCGACATCCGCGGCGGCCGCAACAAAGTGGCCAATGCCGAAGCAACAGACCCAGCCTTCACCGGTCGTGTCAGATGGTCGGGTTACCCGGGTGTAACAGTCGGTATCGGCGCTCAACACCAGACCGACATTACGCAAGAGAGCAATGACAACGAAGAAGTCGGCGCGACACTGGTCGAAACACACGCGGATATTCGCCGCGGTGGCTGGGGCTTGCGTGCCCTCTATGCCCGTTGGGACATTGACAGCACCACCGCAGAAGCTATGGGTGCAGACGAACAATTCGGCTGGTATGTTGAACCTTCATACCGTTTTGAAGTGCCGTTCGGCTATGACGATGGTTACGGGGAACTCGGCGTATTCGCGCGTTACAATGAAGTCGATGAAAATGCCGGTTCTAATGCTGTCGATGGCGAAACAGAGCAAATTGACTTAGGCGTCAATTACTGGCCAATACCCAATGTTGTCCTAAAAGCGGATTACAACTTTATAAACGGCGAAGGTCAGGGTAATGATGATAGTCGTTTGAATTTGGGAATTGGATACCAATTCTAAAAAGGAGCTCAATGCGAAGACTTTTCGTATGCATAAGCTTTATAATCCTTGCATCAGCCGCACCTCTGTACGCGGCTGATGACGTATATCAGAACCCTGAAGACTTTATCAGTGAAAGCTTCACAGGTACCTCCCCTCAAAAAAAGAACCTGAATATAGACACGGCCCTGTCAGAAAAAGTCCAAAAAATCATGGGCGACCATTACCGCTTGAATACCGTGGACTACTGGACCGACGGCCAAAAAACAGCATGGATCTTGGAGGATATCGGCAAATACGAGCCGATCACCACAGGCTATGTCGTCAACAAGGACGGTACTCTTGATCGCGTTAAAGTCCTCATTTACCGCGAAAGCCATGGCTGGGAGGTAAAGCATAAATTCTTTACCCGACAATTCGAAGGCGCCGGCTTAAAGCGCGAGAAAAAACTGGATCAGCGCATCGACGGCATCGCGGGTGCAACCTTATCGGTCAACGCACTAAAACGAATGGGGGCTTTGGCCATCATGCTTCACAAAAACAGGAGCGCCTCCCAATGAAGATCCTGAAAATAAAGCGTACGGTTTTATTCATGCTCCATTGGCGCATAGGCTTAATAGCGGCATTTTTCATTCTATGGCTCAGCATTACGGGCATCCTGCTGAACCACAGCCGCAGCTTTGGCCTGCATCACGTCTATCTGGATCAGCCCGTCATTCTCGAAGCCTATAATATGAATGTTGAGGAAGAGCTGCGGGGTAAAGGCATCAATCTGGAAAAATTCATCCTCGACCTGCATACAGGGAAACTCTTCGGCATCCCCGGAACGCTGTTGTCCGATTTATCGGCAATCGCCATGATTTTCCTGACACTCAGCGGGTTATACAACCTTTACCGACGGAAAAAAGGATGACGCAGACACCCCTCACACGCAGACGATTTATGAGCATATGTGCAACTGCCGGCGCACTATCTACACTGCCTTGTGGGTTAGCCTTTGCAAGCCTGCCTTTGCACCGATGGAATGGCATTTTGCTGGGTTCTTACGTGAGCCTGACGCTCGCACACCCCAGCAAACAGCACGCAGAGCGAATTTTCGCGCTATGCGTGAATGAGATCAAACGACTGGAAAACATCTTCACCCTTTACGATAGTCATTCCGAGCTCTCCCGCCTTAATAAAGAGGGAGTGTTAAATAACCCGTCCCCCGAAATGCTGGAAATACTCAAATCTGCAAAAACTTATAACCAGCTTACCGACGGCGCTTTCGATATTACAGTCAAAGCGCTGGAAGACGGTCAAAGCGACCTCACCTTGGTGAGCATGAGCAACCTTGAAATCGGCGACAGCATCCGCTTCATAAAACCAAACATAGGCATCACACTCAACGGCATCGCGCAAGGATACATCACTGATCGCATCACCAACCTATTGAGACAAGAAGGCCTATCGAATGTTCTGGTCGAACTCGGTGAAAAGCGTGCAATCGGCGCCCATCCTGAGGGCCGCCCATGGCTACTCAAACCCGACCAACAACAAGATGCCATCCCACTAATAGATCAAGCTCTCGCAACATCAGCCCTACATAGTCCGAATACAGGCAGTCCGCATATATACGATCCCAAAACGGGAAAAGCGGCCCGCACGCACAAAACAATTTCTGTTCGCGCAAACACGGCCACCATGGCCGATGCCCTCTCAACAGGCTTCATGAGCATGAGCAACGAGCAAATTAAGCGCCTGCAAAACACACGCAAAGACATATACGACGTCTATATAACATAGAATTTTCTTGCCTTTTCAATATCATGACTGTTATACGTGCCCCACTCAATTATGAGTAGCCGGTCGCAGAATTCCTACCCGGCTTTACAGAGAAAACAAGGATTAGACATGAAAACACTGATAATCTGCTCCGGCGGGCTGGATTCCGTTACTTTGGCGCATAAAGTTGCCGCTGACGAAAACCGTACATTAACCCGCCTCGTATCCTTTGATTACGGCCAACGCCACAAGAAAGAACTCAGCTATGCCAAGGCATGCGCAGACCGTTTAGGCGTTCCGCATCATATCGTTGATATTTCGGCTGTCGGCAAAGCCCTTACAGGTTCAGCCCTAACCGATGATGTAGATGTGCCTGACGGCCATTACGCCGAAGAGTCCATGAAGCTCACCATTGTGCCCAACCGTAACGCCATCATGCTGGCCATTGCGTACGGCATGGCATGCTCGAATGGCGACGAAGCGGTTGGTACTGCCGTCCATGGCGGCGACCACTTCATCTACCCTGACTGCCGCCCCGACTTCCTGAAAAGCTTTGCCACCATGCAAGGGCATGCACTGGAAGATGTAGCCGAAATCGAGCTTTTCACGCCATACGCCGATAAAACCAAAACCGACATCGCAAGCGATGCCGCCAAATACGATGTTCCTCTGGAGGAAACATGGTCTTGCTACAAGGGTGGTGACATTCACTGCGGCACATGCGGCACATGCGTCGAGCGCCGTGAAGCGTTTGATTTGGCAGGCGTCAAAGACCCGACACTATACGAAGACGACAGCTTCTGGCGCGAAACAATCAAAAAAGCGGGCGCGGCATAATGTTCACAATCTCCAAAGAATATCATTTCTCCGCATCCCATGTGCTTTACGGACTGGATGACGATCACCCATGCTCCCGCCTGCATGGCCATAACTATATTGTGATTGTCGAACTGCAATCCGAAACACTGAATGACAGCGGATTTGTCCGTGATTACCGCGAGCTGGATGAACTGAAACGCTATATCGATGACAAAATCGATCACCGTCACCTCAACGACGTATTAGGCAAGGACAACACCTCCGCCGAAAACATCGCCAAACATTTCTATGACTGGTGTAAGTCTCGCTGGCCGGAAGTTTCATCCGTTTCCGTAAAAGAAACGCCAAAAACACTGGCCACTTACCGCCCATGATACGCATCTCTGAGATATTCGGACCAACCATTCAGGGCGAAGGCGCACTGATCGGCCAACCAACCGTGTTCGTGCGCACAGGCGGCTGCGATTACCGTTGTAGCTGGTGCGACACACTGCATGCCGTGGACAGCGAATTTCGCCATGAATGGAAACCGATGAGTGCGGAAGACATCATGGACAAAGTTGAAAAGCTCTCGAACGGCAAGCCGCTGATGGTCTCATTGTCCGGGGGAAACCCCGCCATCCAGCCACTTGGCGACCTCATTAATCTGGGCCATGAAAAGGGCTATCAATTCGCGCTGGAAACCCAAGGCTCGATTGCCAAAGACTGGTTCGCGGAACTGGATACCCTGACGCTTAGCCCCAAACCCCCATCCAGCAGTCATGAAACTGACTGGGAGGTATTTGATGAATGCGTGAAAGCCGCAGGATCAAAAACACGTACAGTAATGAAAATCGTTATATTTGATGACGCGGACTATGCCTATGCCCAAGACGCGGCAGCACGCCATCCTGATCTACCGCTATACCTTCAACCCGGCAACCATAGCGTCGACGGCGCACCCGATATGGATGGGCTAAACAAACGCCTGCTCTGGTTGGCCGAACGCGTAACCAATGACAACTGGCACAATGCCCATGTCCTCCCCCAACTGCATGTCATGCTCTGGGGCAATCAAAAAGGAGTATAAGCAATGAGTGAAGATATTTACCAAAACCTGACCCAACTGGGCGGTGAAACAAAAACCCCGAACAGTCCCGACGAAGCGGTTCTGGAACGTGTGCCCAACCCGCACAAAGATTCCGACTACACGGTAAGATTTACCGCACCGGAGTTTACTTCGCTGTGTCCACTGACGGGGCAACCTGACTTCGCGCATCTGGTGCTGGACTACATTCCCGGCGACTGGTTAGTGGAAAGCAAATCACTCAAATTGTTCCTTACATCCTTCCGTAACCACGGTGATTTTCATGAGGCATGTACGGTTAATATTGCAAAACGCATCGTATCTGTAACCGAGGCGAAATGGCTTCGACTGGGCGGATACTGGTACCCGCGTGGCGGCATGCCGATCGATATTTTCTACCAGACAGGTGAAGCACCGAAAGGTGTTTGGATACCGGAACAGAACGTTGCGAATTATCGCGGTCGCGGATAAGTGCTTCTCATTCTGAAGGGCTTGTCATATATTACGCGACGGAAATATAGGTGCCATTCGTACTATAAACCAATGGCACGCAAATTGCGTAATGAGAACGAAATTTAGGGAAGCCCTCATTTGCGATATTACATACCGGTACTGATGCTCTTTATGCTTTCGGCCTGCACGCTCGGGCCGGACTTCATGCGCCCGCTCACATCCGCATCGCAAGGTGATTTCCTGAATAAGGCCACGCAACCGGAAGACCCGCAAAGCATGGCCGCATGGTGGACACGTATCGACGATCCATTGCTCGACAGTTATGTCGATCAGCTCCTCGCCGAAAACCTCTCCCTTCAACAAGCCGGTGAACGGGTTATTCAAGCCGCTGAACGTGCAGACATTGAACAAAGCGCCCTCTTCCCCAGCGTAAACGGAACCGCAGGCGCATCGCGCCGCTTCACTCCCGGCAGCTCTTTCAGTAATGGCTTGCTGACCAGCGATCGCATTTACACCAACAGCTTCGATGTCGGGTTAGAGGCATCCTGGGAAGTTGATTTGTTTGGCCGCATCCGCCGCTCAACGGAATCCGCGCGTTCTTCCTTCAAAGCCACGCTTTATGACCATGAGGCCCTCGCCCACAGCCTGATCGCCGAAGTCCTCCAGCGCCGCGTAGCCATCGCCGTAACAGCCGCTCTGCGTGATCTGGCCGAACAAAATGTAGAGAACAGGGAAAGATTCTATACGCTCGTTGAGCAACGATACGAGCTGGGCGCACAAAGCGTCGGCGCCAGTGATGTCTTCCTCGCCCGCGAGAACTACGCCTCCGTACAGGCCGACGTACATGAATTCGAACGCCTGCTATCCGAAGAGATTTACAATCTGGATGTATTGCTCGGCCAGCCGCCGGGGACAACCAACCCGCTTGTTGCCGACTTCCCCGTTCTACCGCCGCCGGTTGATGTAGCCGTATGTGTGCCTGCATCCTTACTCGACCGCCGCCCCGACCTGCGCGCATCGGAATTACGGGTCAAAGCCGCAAACGCGGATATCGGTGTGGCCGTTGCTGACCTGTACCCTACGCTCAATCTAGGCGCGACCATCGGCTTTAGCGATACGGAAGCAACCAGCAATCTGTTCACAGCCGACCAACTCGCGGGCTCCATCCTTTCCGATCTGCTGGTGCCGATATTCAACGCTGGCGCCTTACGCTCCAGCCTACGCGTTCAGGAATCCGAAGCCCGTGAACTGGCCGCTGCCTACGCCGAAGACGTACTTAACGCCATGCGCGAAGTGGAAACGGCCCTGAAAGCTGAAGCAGAACTAACCAAGCAGCTTGAAAACCTGCGTGTCTCCACTGAATCGTTACAAAACGCTGAAACAATCGCCGAAGACCGTTACAAACGCGGCGTGATCTCCTTGAGCGATTTTCTGGATATCCAGCAACGCCGCTACGTAACCGAACAAGCCTACCTGCGCCTGCAACAGGTCAAATGGAACACCCGCATCGCCCTGTATCTGGCGCTCGGCGGGGACTGGCTTTCAAAACACAATAATGACACAATGGCCGCCTGCCCGAACATGCATGCCGCCACAACGGAGACCGAGGAAGTCGAACTATGAGCGAGGAAACCAGCACAGATAAAATCAAAGGCTTGATCCAGCTTGCCTTGGTCATCGCCTTTGTCGCCGGATCGTTTTTGGCATCCGCCGCTCTGGAAACCGAACGCGCCATTCCGAAAGAAAGCGACACTGCTGACCGTGTGCTGTTCGTTGAAACAGAAACTATCGAGCCCGGCCCCTATCAGATCAGCTTCAAAACAACGGGTTTGGTCGATGCCCGCGCACGCATCAATGTCGTCCCGCAAGTCAGCGGCCGCATTGTCGCCGTGAATGATCAATTCTTCGAAGGCGGTGAATTCGAAGCCGATGAAGTGCTGTTTGAAGTCGAACCTTTGGACTTCGAGCTGGAACTTGAGCGTTTACAAAGTGCCGTCGCCCAAGCCCGCACCGCATACAACATCGCCGAAGCAGAAACCGAAGCCGCCACACGCGAATGGAAAATGCTCAACCCCGACAAAAAAGTCCCGTGGCTGGTCGCCCGCCGTCCGCAAAAGGACGAGGCATGGGCCGCCCTGAAAGCAGCGAAAGCCCAACTTAAAAACGCGGAACTGGATCTGCAACGTACGAAATACAGCCTGCCGCACGCAGGACGGGTTATAAGTTCGAACATTGAAGTCGGGCAATTTGTGACTTCGGGGCAAAGCTATGGTGAAGTCTTCAACCCCGACGCGATTGAGGTCCGCTCTACGCTCGAAGACCAACAACTGCAATGGCTGTTCGCTTCCCAAAATCCGGCCGTGGAGATCATCGCCTCACAGCAGGGTCTCAGCAAATCCTATGACGGCTTCCTTAAGCGCGGTATTTCGTCTCTTGATCCGCAAACGCGCTTTGCCCCCGTCAGCTTTGGCGTAAAGGATGAAGCCGCAACCCTGCTTCCCGGTATGTTTGTCGACGTCAAAGTACAAGGGCCACAACTGGCCAACATCACTGTCGTGCCTGCCTCCGCACTACAAAAAGAGGGCGTGATCTGGATTCTGGATGAAAATGATCAATTACACGCGATCGAACCTGATATTGCATATGCCGACAACGATACGGTCGCCGTTAAAAATCTCGGCGACACCCCCAACATCGTAATCAGCCGTGTATCGGGCGCAACCGACGGCATGAAAGCGCGCACTGTCGAAGAAACAGAAAGCGAAGCACGATGACCGGCATTCATACAGAAGGGCCTTCATTCCTGAACGGCCTCATTAGTTGGTTCGCGAATAACCATGTCGCCGCCAATATTCTTATGATGCTTTTTATCGTTGGTGGTTTCGCCAGCATGACCAATATGCGTACAGAAACCTTTCCACAAATCGACCCTCGCTTGGTCGTCGTAACCGTTGCCTATCCGGGGGCCACACCGTACGAAGTCGCCGACTCCATTACAAACCGTGTTGAAGAAGCCTTGATCGGCATCCAGGGTGTCGACCGTATTTCCGCATCAGCATCCGAAGGTTACGGCGTCGTAAATGTCGAACTCGAAGATTTCGCCAATGCCGACGATGTCTATAACGATGTTGAAACGGCCGTAAACGCGTTGGTCGAGTTCCCGCCCGAAGATGCCGAGCGTCCGAAAATCACAAAAATCAAAGTTACACCGGGAGTCATGAATCTGGCCATTCATGGAGAGGTTTCGGAAGAAATCCTCAAATACTGGGCAGAGACGATTGAAGATGAACTCCGATTAATGGACGGTGTCGCCAAGACATCTTTGCGCGGCATCCGCGATTACGAGATTTCCGTCGAGATTGCCGAAGATACATTGCGCCGCTATGGCCTGACCTTACAAGATGTCGGCAACGCGATTAACCAGTTCTCGCTCGACGTTCCTGCGGGGACCGTTGAATCATCACAAGGCGATATCCTGCTCCGCATTCAGGAACGCCGCTACATCGGTTCGGAATTCGAAAGCATTGTCATACGCACCCTGCCCGATGGTACAAAGCTCCGCCTCGGGGATATCGGCAAGGTGGTGGATGGTTTTGAGGACGTGAATTTGATCAGCAAGTTTAACGGCGAGCCTGCAGCGTTCATTGATGTCTCGCGGAATGAGACGGACGACACCCTGACCGCAGCTAACGCCATTAAAGAATATTTACAGGAAGTCGAATTGCCCACGGGTTTGAGCCTGTCCATCCAGCAAGACCAGACAATCATCCTCAAAGAACGTATCAGCCTGATGATGCGTAATGCGATCCTCGGCTTTATGCTGGTGTTCCTGATCCTGCTCCTGTTCCTCGATTTGAAACTCGCATTCTGGACCAGCGCCGCCATCCCGATTTCGTTCCTCGGCGGCATGCTCATCTTGAACCTGCTCGGCTTCAGTATGAATATGATCACACTCTTTGCCTTGATCGTCGTTTTGGGGATCGTCGTTGATGACGCCATCATTATTGGTGAAAGCATTTATGACGCGCAGGAAAAAGACAGGGATGACAAAAACGCTGTGTTAAAAGGTGTTAGCCACGTTCTCGCCCCCGTAACAGTCGGGGTCACAACCACAATGGCGGCCTTTGCCCCGCTGATTTTTAGTACGGGCACATTGGGACAGATCATTATGGTGATCCCGGTTGTCGTGATCTCTATCCTCTTTATCTCACTGCTGGAGGCGTATTTCATTCTTCCCTCCCACCTCTCCAAATCAAACCGTTGGAGCAAAGGGGTGATGCGGACCATGCGGAATAAATTCGCCGACGGCTTACATAACTTCATTGAAAAAGTGATCGAACCTATCGCCAGATTCTGCATCAGCTGGCGCTATGCAACTGTCGCGCTGTTCCTCGCTCTGGCGATCTTCACGGGCGCGATGGTCAAAACCGGAAATATCCGCTTTATCTTCTTCCCGCAAATCGAAGGGGACGAGGTCACAATCAGCGTTACCATGCCCGAAGGGACACCGTTCGAAACCACGCAAGAAACACTGCTCTTCATCGAAGGAAAAACCATTGAGGTTTTGGAAGAGAACAGCCCGGAAGATTACAGCATCTCTAAAAGCCTATCCTTGAGCATCGGCCAGATTTCACAGGATGCAAACCCTGTTCAGGGATCACGCAACAACATCTCCAGCAATATCGGCCAGCTGAAAATCCAGCTTGTCTCCTCCGACTTCCGCACCAGCTCGGCATCTGAAATCGAAACCATGATCCGTGAACGTGTCGGAGAGCTGCCAAACGTGGAAGAAGTCGAATATCAAAGCTCACTGATCCATAATGAGGCGGATATCGATATAGAGCTTACCCACGCCAATGAAGACACGCTGATAGAAGCCGCCGACACCCTTAAGCGCGAAATCGAAAGAATCGAAGGCACCAAGGAAGTCTCTGACAGTTTTGACCCCGGTAAAACCGAGTATGTTTTTGAGCTTACCGATGAAGGTTTGGCCGTCGGCCTGACCCCCGGTGAGTTGGGCAGACAACTTCGATATGCGTTTTTCGGATTGGAGTCCCAGCGTTTCCAGCGCGGCCGTTCGGAGATGATTGTCTATGTCCGCTACCCGAAAGAGGATCGTGAAAATATCGGCACACTGGCCAATACGCGCATACGCCTTGCCGACGGGTCCGAAGTGCCCCTTAACGAAGTTGCCGACATTCGCCGACAAACAGGATATTCATCCATTGAAAGTGTAAACGGTCGCCGCATCGTGAGTGTAACCTCCGATGTAGATTACGCGGTTACGACCCCCAACGACGTGATCGAAATACTGAACACAGACATCCTGCCACAACTCAAAGAACGTTACTCCGGCCTAAGCTATAGCTACGAGGGACAAACCCGAGAGCAAGCCGAAGACATGGCAAGTCTGGGGCGGAATATGGCGATTGCATTACTATTAATTTACGTCTTACTCGGCGCACAATTACGAAGCTACATACAGCCGATATTGATTATGACCGCTATTCCTTTTGGCGTCATCGGCGCTATTTGGGGCCATTACTTTTTGGGCCATGACCTCACCTTTATTTCTATGTTCGGTATCGTCGCCCTTACGGGTGTGGTCGTGAATGACAGTGTTGTGTTGATGGACTATTACAATAAAAAGGTGCAAGACGGTCTACACACATACGAAGCCGCAATATCATCCATTAAACGTCGTTTCCGTCCAATCCTGCTGACTACGGCTACGACAAGCTTGGGATTACTGCCCGTTTTGCTGGAAACCAGCTTGCAGGCGCAATTCCTTATACCAATGGTTATTTCTCTGGCAACGGGGATCATCTTTGCCACCGTAATCATTCTGATCCTGATCCCGAACTTGGTGATGATTTTGGAAGATATCAAAATGCTACCCCAGAGACTGGGCATCGTCTCGGGTGAAAGCCAAACCGCCTCTTAAGCTAGAATTTATAGGTAACACCTAGCCATAAGCGCCGATCCACATCCGGCGTCGCACTAGTCTGTGTTTTTGGAGATTGCAGCTGTTGTCCACTGACAGCGAATGTCAGGTTTTCTTTGTAAGTATATCCTACACGGGCGTTAACCCCGACATATCCATCTACAGGGTCCAAAGTGTAATTCGGCGGCGTAAACGCAATGCCGTCATAGGCCGATGTATAATATACCAGCACATCTGCCTCCCACGGGCCTTTGTGATACCCCAATTCCAAATTCACCTTATGACGGGCTTCATTATCTTCATAATCTTTAGGAGAAACCAGAGAGGAGCCATTTTTACCGTTCTGGAAATCATCATTAATATGCTGAAAAATATAACCGATCCCCCAGCTATAATGTTCCTTATAAGCACCTTCCAGCCCCAACTCCAACCCATACGACTTTGAATCCCCTATATTGCCGTATTGGATATCATCACCGACAGTACCCACAGACGCGGACTTCACATCTTCCGTCTCTAGGTAAAAAACGGCGGACCTGAATAGACCATTGATCAAATCAACCTCACGGTCCCATGCCAATTCATAATTCGTAATGATCGATGATTGAATGAACGGATCGCCAATTGAATTGACGGTACCGCCTGTATTCAGGTCCAGCCCGTACTCAATCAAACTGGGAATCTCTACGCCCCTGGCCGTACTCAGGCGCAGCGTATCCTTGTCAGTTGCTTTCCAAACCAGTCCGGAATTATAGGAAACTTCATAAACATCACGATCATATTCATCAACAGTATTGCCTGAATTAGAGGGGGTAAAAACACCGTTATGATCCAGCCGCAGAAAATCCCCTCGCACGGCATTCGTCCATGACAGCTCCGAGTTGATATCCCAGTTCCACATACCGCTGAGAGAAAATATATCCTCACTGACCTCGGCGCCTCTAGCAAGCAATGCTGCCGGCCCGCCATCAGAAGAAATATCCGCTGTTCTGAATTCGAATTGAACACGGCCGGTATGCGCTGGCGTAATTGAAAACGTATCCTGAAGTTGCATCACCAGCGTTCTGTTTTCCAACTTTGACGACGAAGGGACCGTCGCTTTCAAGGGCATGTAATCCATAGCGTTGGCATAAATATTGGCCTGCAGTAATCCCCACTTTCCTGCGTCATGGTCATATCCGATTTTTGCCGACTGAAAGAGAACATCAGTACGATCAATAATTCCTTGAGGCAAAATAACAACATCGCGCACCTCTGCTGCCGAAACCTCCAATCGCAGCGCTGAGTTCTCAGAAGGGCGGAAAGAAGCATCGACATTGAAACGATGCTGTTCCGGACTTGGCAATAAACTCTGGCCCGTAATTATGTTTGAGACAGTCGCAATCCCGTTTGCCGGATTGTTAAACCCTTCCATGCGTTTTACACCACCTGATACACGCACCCCTGCATTATCAGACAACATGAGGGTTTGCATGTAATGCCCCTGCCTGAAATCACCGCTACCGACACGTAGCCCAACGGAAGATTGATCATCATATAGCGGGTTAAATGTAACGATGTTGATCACGCCACTCACCGCATTAAAACCAAACAACGCTGTATTCGGTCCTTTTACGACTTCAATCTGCCGTATTTCTTCCAACTGCACCGGAATAACCGACCACAAAGTCGTCCCGAAAAAGTTTTGATACACTTCGCGCCCATTCACCAGAACAAGTAAACGTTGAGAAGCATGCTGATTATAACCACGCACACTGACGTCATAAAACTGCTCCGACTTTTGAATAACACTCACGCCATTAATCTGTCTCAACACCTCGGGCAAATCGACTGCTCCCGAACGCCGGATATCATCCGCCGTTAAAATTTCCATGGTCACCGGAACCTCGGACACGCGTTGCGGCTTTCCCGTCGCGGATGTGGTCACCGGCTCTTCAAACAACGTTTCCAGCGCACCGTAATTCATATTCTGCGCTATTGCCCCGCCTGAAAAATACAGGCATGCAATGACAAAAATTCCGGCAAAGAGGTTTAAGTTTTTCATGATTTATTTCTCCTTAACCATCAATCGAAAAGCCGCATCGAATTTTATGCCGCTCTGATCGGCGGCTTCGCGGTTCAAAAAAATATCAACTCGGGGATTGGTTTTAATGAGCAAAACACATTGGTTTTTTTGCATACACGCATCATGTGTAGACAAGGTCAGTATTCCATTACGTGCCGCATGATCGTAAATACGTGCAATATTAGAAAGATCGGACTGGAAAAAATACACATCAGGGGAACTCTGCAAAGCCTCTCTTACTGTAGCTTTCCGTGCATTAATCCGCACTTTACCGAAACTAAACCCGTCACCGATTATCTCCAGAACCTGATCCGCATTTGAAACCGAATGCGCACTGTTAGGAGAAAAAACAATCAGCATAGATACATCTGAATAGTTACGTCCCTTAACAAACCCTACGGCCTGCGCAATGATTTTAAGGTCTTTGTGAGTGTTATACGCTTCTGCTGCAATCACATGAAAGCAAGTGCCAAAAAGCAAAAAAACGATCAAAATTTTCAAGCATAAAAATTTTGCCTGTATCATGCCGCCAACCTGTCGAATGCAATTTTCGTTTCGGATAAAATGTCCTGAATGTCCTGCGCATAGGCCGCAAATTTTTCGATATCGGCATCATCTACACTCTCTGTTTCCTGCAGCATTTTTGCTTCCGCTTCCATTTCCTTGGCAACGTCAGAAAGCTTGAGTGCCCCCATCTGCTTACTCGTCGATTTGAGCGTATGAGCAGGCCTGATCAAGGCTTCCATGTCGTTATCTCTAAGAGCCTTCAGGATTTCATCAACCCGCTGCCAGGAGTTATCGATATAGACATTCACCATCTCGTCATATTTGGCCTTTAAGATCCCACGCGCGTTTTCTACGGCCTCCAGATCCAGAACAACATTCCCTTCGGCCTGTGTCCCGCTCTCGTCGACCTGCCCCGTTTCATCATCCTCGCCATCACTGTCGTCAATCACCACAGTGCCTTTGATCATGCTGTAAATTTTATTTTTCAGCTCCTTCTTGCGCACGGGCTTGGTCAGGTAATCGTTCATCCCGGCATCAAGACATTTCTGCCTGTCACCCTTCATCGCATTCGCTGTAAGCGCGACAATAGGAATATTGCGAACACGCCCTGCATCCTTGAGCTTGCATATCTCGCGCGTAGCCTCAAAGCCGTCCATTTCAGGCATCATGCAATCCATTAAAATAAGTTCGTAATTTTCCTCTTCAACAGCTTGCAAAGCCTCAAGGCCATTGGATACCAGTGTGTAATCGGCCTTCATCTCTTCCAGAATTTCTTTAATGAACACCTGATTCACAAGGTTATCTTCCGCAACAAGGATTTTTGTTCCGGCTATCTCAGGCTCATCACTGTCAATATGCACGTGCGGCGTATGACGGCTATCCAGACGAATAAGCTCATTCTTCAGCCCGCCGCTGTATTTTTCCCAGACAACCGAGATATTCTCAATGAGGTTTTGGTTATTAACCGGCTTCGGGATATACGCCGAGAACCCCTTTTGCGCGAACTTGTCATCCGCTAACGGATTTCCGGCAGCGGTAAGCATAATAAGACAAGCATCGCATACACTTTCATTCTCATCATCCTTAATGGCGCGCGCGAGCATCTCTCCATTCATCTTCGGCATGAGGAAATCTATGATAATTATTTTATACGGATCGCCTTCAGATGCGGCTCGTTCAATCATTATCAGAGCCTCTTCTCCACCGTCCGCAACCTCGCAACGTAAACCGACAAGGCGCAGCTGCTCCTTAACCAACTCACGAATAACCCCGAGGTCATCCACGACCAGAGTACGCAATCCTTTTAAAATGGGCACATAAGGCTCCGGCTTCACATCCTGCGTATTGCGCTCAAAGGGAATTTCGCACCAAAATGTCGTACCGCATCCCTTACTGGCATGCACGCCGACTTGACCGCCCATTAATTCGGTCAGGCTTCTACAGATACTTAAACCAAGTCCCGTGCCGCCATGCTTCCGTGTCGTGGATGAATCTCCTTGAGAAAATTTGTCAAACACGTGTTTCTGTGCCTCTTCCGACATCCCGATGCCGGTATCACGTACGGTAAAACGCATCAACGCCTCGGGTCCGTCATGTTCGACTTCCTCAACGATGATCGCTACATGTCCTTTTTCGGTAAACTTGATCGCATTACTCACAAGATTGCTTAAAATCTGACGCAAACGCACAGGGTCAGCATGAACAAATTGCTCGCTTCCGGGCTTATAACGTACCGCCAGCTCAATCGCTTTCTCCTGCGCTTTACCGGCGTAAAGTTGCGCCACATCATCGGTAAGCATGAGCAAATCCACGCCCATTACATCCAGCTCGAGCTTCCCGGCTTCGATTTTTGAAAAATCGAGTATGTCGTCAATAATACGCAACAACGTATCTCCGGAATTCAGGATTGTGCGGGCATAGCCTTCAATCTGTAACGACGGTCGCGCCCCCAGAACCAACTCGGCCATCCCAAGTATCCCGTTCATCGGTGTACGAATTTCATGACTCATCGTCGCAAGAAAATCGGATTTTAGATTATTAAGCTGCTCGGCTTTTTCACGCGCCTGATCTGTCTTTTTCATCGAATGCAAAATCACACCGATATAATAAAAAATCAGCAATGTGAGCGCCGTTCCGATACAAGCAATCTTGAAAAGGAGCAACAAAACCGAATTCGACAGGCTATTGACCTTTTGAACCAGACGGGCATGCAGCGTTTGATCGAAAATCAGACTTTTCAGTTCCGAATTAAACTCTTCCTGATGTGCGAGCAAGGCATCTCCATAAGCCATCTCGCTATCGGACAGGGACAACTCGAATAACTCGTCCTGCTGACCATTAATATTGACAAGCGAGACAGTGTACGCAGGAGAAAAAGACACATCATTTTGTTGTTTGAATGTCTCCAGTGACGCATCGAAAATATGTTCAATATCAATGGTGGAAATAATAACGCCTTTTATGGGCTGCGTACTGTTCCCCGAAAAATCCCTGATCATACTTAACGTATGAATAACCCCTTTACCGTGCCTTTCGAGAACACTGTTGTATAAGGACGTTGTGGTAACCACACTCTGGGAAGATTGCTCCAAAGCCATGATATGTTTGCGGTACGGCGTTTTGAAAAGATCGACCCCTTCCAGATATTCAAGCTCGGGATCTTCCGGCAATATCATTTCCAAAGGAAAGGCCTGCTTACTACCCCCACGGGTAGACATTTGCGGTGCCCACATAAACCCCTGAAACGCGATGTCGTGGCCATCGAGCAAAGTTTTGGTGAAATACGCCCTCACATAATCCGCGAAAGCATCAGAAAAATTCTCGACATTGCCGGCATTAAAATACAGCTCAAACCCGAGAAGCGTATTGAGATGAAACTCCAGATTTTGCTGGAAAACAGCCCAAAAGCGACTGGATTGTTCTTGAAACTCTATGCTTTGCTGACGCTTAACATTTTGAAATTGGTAAAGACAGGCCGCACCGGTCACCGCCAGCCCGACCAATAAAACCGCAAATTGCAGCTTCTTCAACACGCTATTCAGGCCGCGACCGAACAGCTGTTTTTTTTCAACATTATCTGAAAGAAAAATAGACACCAAGCACCCAAAAAGATGTGAAACCTATCTCACCTTAATACAATCCTCGATTGAATTTATATTTAAACCGTTTCTACATACCCATGTAAGGAGGCTTTTCAAATTTGGCTGCCCTAAGCGTAATTATGTCCTTCCCGCCTGTAAAAACGTTTTAATAAATGGCGCTAATCTTTTACTATCAATACAAGTAATAACTCTTCCAAGGCTCCTCATGACTCAGGTTGATCAATACGAATCCTTATTCAGATCTGCAATCCACGATATTTATGAATACGAACTGGTTGATATCCGCTCCGTGCTGGTGGTCACCGATCTGGAAGGCGATCCTGCCAAAGAATATCTGAAAACCATACAAAGATTTCTGAACATTTTCGGTACCTCCGTTAAATGGACAAATTTAAATCGCGGAGATTTTAAGAATACTCAGGAAGTTCTGGAAAAAATAGAAGAACTCAAACCGGATTTGATTTGCTCCTATAGAAATTTGTTCTCGGAAGACTGGCGCTACAAAAACAGTCTCGGCTCCTATCTGGACGTATTGGTGCAAAAAAGCGCTGCGCCTGTACTGGTCCTGCCTCACCCCGAAGCGGGATACAAGCATGACCACGCTTTTGAAAACACAGACCGTGTCATGGCATTAACCGATCACCTCTCCGGCGATCATACGCTGATCAACTACGCTGTACGTTTCGTACCAACGGATGGGAAAGTCTTTCTCACCCACATTGAGGATGAAACAGTGTTCGAACGCTACATGGATGCCATATCCAAAATTCCGGCCATCGATACTGACGAAGCCAACAAGCAAATCAGCCAACAACTCTTAAAAGCACCCGAGCAATTTATCCTCTCATGCCGCCAAGTTCTGAAAGACAACAACTTGCCTGTCGAGGTTGAAAACGTGGTCCGTTTCGGCCACCACCTTGCCGATTACAAGGAACTCATCGCAGAACATGAAATTGACCTTCTGGTCATGAATACCAAACACGAAGACCAGCTTGCCATGCACGGTCTTGTCTATCCGCTAGCCGTTGAATTACGCGAAATCCCTTTATTACTGTTATAAGATTTACAAACCATGACCGACGCATCCCACGCCATCCCCCATGTAGAACCGACTACGACCGCGCTTTTCGGCCTGATACTCGCCATGATGATTGGCGCACTCGCTGCTGAAGAAAAGCTCCATGCTAAGAAATCCGTAATCGTCGGTGTTTTCGCCGTCGTCAGCCTTATTCTGGGATCAGCCATGGGCTTCATGCCGTTCGGCAACATCCTCGTACCCAGCGGCCATGAACTCGACATGCCCGTGTACATTCCGGCCATCGACTGGAAAGTCATCGCGATCATCGTCGGCTCCAGTGTTTTCGTCGATGTGACATCCAAATCAGGGCTGTTCACATGGATCGCTATCAAGCTGACCAAGGCATCCAAAGGCGACCCTGTCATGCTGTTGTGGTTTTACGGCCTGATGACAGTGATCTTCTCCGCCGTACTTAACAATGTTACCGCAATGATTATCGTCGGCTCGCTAACAGTGGTCTCACTGAACAAGCTCGGCGGCAACCTCACCCCGATTGGCAGCGCATCAACGCTTGTCTGCGTCACAATCATGCACAAACACAAAGTGCCATTGTCATTCGCAGGCTTCGTCGTAAAGGCCGTGCCGTTTGCGATTGTGCAAATATTGCTGGCCGTAGGATATGTGCTGATAACTTAAGAAGAAAAATTGGCTAGTGGCAGGATTCGAACCTGCGCATGGCGATACCAAAAACCGCTGCCTTACCGCTTGGCTACACCCCAGCATGAGATGTTGAAATGGTGCCGGTTGAGAGATTCGAACTCCCGACCTTTCGATTACAAATCGACTGCACTACCACTGTGCTAAACCGGCCCAATTCAAATATGAACATTCAAAAATATGAATGAAGCAAGGTCTTATCAAAAAAACACGGCTTTGCAAACATATTTTCAGCTTTTTTTAAGCCTTAACCCCTTAAAATTGTGCGGTTAAGAAATGAGCAGAAGTGGTTTTCTCCCCTCGATTTTGCTATATTATTAAGGTTGATAAGAATTTACGGTGAAAGACTTTGGCGGGCGGACAACAAGCTGAAAATACCTTACATGAAAATGCGATTGGCTGGTGTATCCTGCTGGTCGTCCTTGGCGTGATCGTATGGATCTTCTGGTATTACCAGTCAGATGAAGTCCGCAACCTTGTGCGTTGGATACGTTACGGCGAAATGTGGCTCGTTTACGGCTTTGTTGAGCTAGGTAATCTGCTCGGGCTTTTTGGTGATGAAGGGTACAAGGTTTATTTCAACGGCAAGGCCTATGATTGGCAAACCGGCTTTGAAGCAACTCCAGAATACCCAAAACAGAGATTAAGCTATTTCCACCTCTCATTCTTTACGGCGCTGGCGATGCAGCCTATGCGCATCGTTTTATTCGCAATTTGCTGCCTCGGCGCCCTGTGGTGCATGTTCAAAGGACCAAAAACGCATTACCGTACGCGTATGGGACTGGAAGGACTAATCAAACGTCAATCCTCGAACTTCCCTGTCATCGCACCTTTCGCAGAGTTTAATCCAGCCACACAACCGCCCAGACCGCCCGGATCACCCGTTCCGGCGGAATTACCAGCCTTTGCCGAAGCTTTGGGCCCCGAAGAGTGGCTGGCCTATTACAATATTCCCGCTCCTGACGGCGCACTGGACGAAGAAGCTGCCGCCAAAGCCTTCAAAAAGCAGCTTATCGGCCGCTGGAAAGGCCCGATGGCACTCAAACCATATCAGCAAGTGCTTCTCGCTGCCTTCTGCCTCAAAGCCGCACGTAAGCGGAATGAATCCGATGCCATGCTTGGACGTCTGGCCATGTGCTGGACATTTAAAAAGGGCCTCAGGCTCAGCAAGGATAAAACGCTCCTGAAAGAAGCCCGCAAGGTATTGAAAGATAAAAAACTTTCCGGCGAAACTTTATCAAAGTGCAACCAGCACGCCTTTGTGACCACCGCACTCTTGCGCGGACTGACGACTGCGCGTGAGGAAGGCGGCGTTCTGGCCCCCGCGACGTTTGTATGGTTGCGCGGCCATGACCGTACATTGTGGTACCCATTGAACAATCTTGGCCGCCAGTCCTTCCATATCGAAGCCATGGGCGCTATGTCACATTATAAGGCTGAAAAAATGACCCAACGCCCGATCCCCGTGCCAAAGGTCGAACACGCCGTTGAAACAATC
This sequence comes from Alphaproteobacteria bacterium, assembly GCA_030432025.1. Lineage (GTDB taxonomy): Bacteria > Pseudomonadota > Alphaproteobacteria > Micavibrionales > Micavibrionaceae > TMED27. Next base: position 205,410 of record JAUIIA010000004.1, on the reverse strand, counting down.
ACTGAGTATATGGGTAGCCGCCGCGCCCGACCAATTCCACAGCTGGATTACAGCCAGTCAAGCAAACGCGGCGTAAAGAAAGCCGTGTAAAGATCAATAAGGACAAAATTAAGAGATGTTAAATTTTAAACAAAAAGCCCCTCAAAGCAGCGCCAGCGCCAAAGTCGTAGACGGTAAGCTAATCCTGTCTTTTCCTGAAGCCAAGACACCCGTCGTGTGGACAATGGATGTCGCCAAAGCCAAGGCTTCCGCCATGGAAGTGCTGGAAAAAGGAGATAAGGGCGAACATACGCTGTCCCTGAAAAGTGCCGCCGGAGAGGTCGTCGAGGTCGCAACCTTCCCTAACCGTGACGCGGCTCTGGAAGGCTTGATGCTGACGTCACAGGCAATGGAAAATGCACATGGACATATTCGCGGTGGCGGTGCCTCCGCTGGCGGAGCAGCCGTAGCAAACGACAGACCGGTCAAGGTGAAAAAGCCCCGTAAGCCCGGTGAAATCAAGCAACGCTTAATGGGTGTAGTAGCCTCCGTCGTCTTTTTGGTCATCATTGTCATGATCTGGGGCTACATCATGCCTGATGCTTATTATACAGGCCCACGCCACCAAAGAGCACCGACACCTGATGCCAACATCGGCGCCAGCGCAAACATCAACCCGCAAGAATCATCAGGCGTACCTGTTTCGGCGGATGCCTTTTTAAGCGGGCAATAGAGAGGATAATTAGTGGCTTTAGACCAGCGCAAATACGAACATAAGCATGAGGCCGTCCTTCGGGACGTACGCCCCTTATGGACCCGTGTTAGCGATGCCATGTCGACGACGACCTATTCAACGGCCGTCTTCATTATGGCAGGTGGTGCAATCCTCTGGAACGACTGGGCTTTGGCGTTTGCCGATGTCATCATGGTCTTTTTGGCGCTGTATTTCTGGTGGCTGACGGCGCGCGACAAATCTTTGGCCTTCAAACTGCCGCTCGGTGCCAAATTTATGGACCCGAATAACGGTCGCGGTGCCAAACCGGGTAAGCCTGAAGGTATTCTGTATTTAGGAAACGTTGAAAAAACCAACGAAGAAGTCTGGTTCACCAACTCCGATGCTCGTACCCACGTGCTTTACCTCGGTACAACCGGTGCCGGTAAAACGGAAGGCCTGAAATCTATGGTGAGTAACGCCATCGCATGGGGCTCGGGCTTTGTGTATGTCGATGGTAAAGCGGATACCGACCTTTGGTCCTCGCTATCCTCACTTGTCCGCCGCTTCGGCCGCGATGATGACTTGCTGGTACTGAACTACATGACGGGTAACTCCGACGTCTCCGCACCGTCCAACACCATGAACCCGTTCTCATCCGGTTCCGCATCCTATCTGGTGAACATGCTTGTGTCCCTGATGCCGGAATCCGAAGGTGACAACGCAATGTGGAAAGAACGTGCGGTGGCGCTTGTCTCGGCCATGATGCCGATCCTGACATGGAAGCGTGACAAGCAAGACATGCCGCTATCGGTCCGAACCATTCGTGACTATCTGTCCTTGAATAACGTGATCAAACTCCAGCGTGACGAAGCCGTGCCCCTGGAACTGCGCGAAGGTTTGAACGGTTACCTCGATACATTGCCCGGCTTTAACGGTGATGCATATGACGACGAAGGTAAGGTTAAACCGCCCGGCCCCGATACACCGCAATACGACACAAACACCGCTTCCCAGCAGCACGGCTATCTGGCGATGCAGTTCACCCGTTCCTTGCAGTCTCTTGGTGACGACTACGGCTACATCTTTGATACGCAAGCCGCCGATGTGGACATGATGGACGTGGTCCTCAACCGCCGTATCCTGATCGTGTTGATTCCGGCCTTGGAAAAATCCGGCGACGAAATCGCTAACTTGGGTAAAATCGTGGCCTCCACCATGAAAGGGATGATGGGTTCGACCTTGGGTTCCACAGTGGAAGGCTCATCCGAAACGGTGATCGAGAACAAACCGACCCACTCCAACACGCCGTTCATGACGGTCTTTGACGAGGTTGGTTACTATACCGCGCAAGGTATGGCCGTTATGGCCGCGCAGGCGCGTTCTCTGGGTTTCTGTCTAGTCTTCTCGGGACAGGATTTGCCCGCGATGAAAAAACGTGTCCGTGAGGAAGCGAACTCCATTACGGCGAACTGTAACATCAAGATTTTCGGTAAGCTTGAAGACCCAACCGAAACCAAGGAATTCTTTGAGAAAACCGTTGGTACCGCGATCGTGACGGAGGTCTCAGGCTTCCAGATGGCCGGTGGTACCGAACTTGGTTCATATTTCGATACACAACAGGCGGGTGTGCAAATGCGTCCGCGTGCGAACTATGACGATTTGCGTGGCTTTAAAGAAGGTCAGGCCGTCATCACCTTCGGCGAAATCGTCGTAGACTGCGCCGTCTTCTACTCCAATCCCGGCTTTGCCAAAGCCATGCGTGTCACCCGCTTCCTGGCACTTCCGCCACCTGATGAAGAGTTGATGAAGCATGCTAACTCCATCACCAAGCTTCGTGACCTTATGGTCAACAAGAGCTGGACTGCGGAGCGTTCCGATGTTGCCGTACCAACGCCTGCGGAAATCGATGCCATGAACGAAGGCTTTGCGAAGATCAAAAAAGACATCGACCCTGTCGACCGTGGTATCATGGCCATGGTGCAAGTCCACGCCATCAACAACAAACTCGAAGCCCCACCTGCAAAAGCAGCGGGAGCTGCCGGATCAAAATCCCCGGCGACAGGCAATGCCGCCAAGCCGAATGCGGCAAAACCAAACGCAGCCAAACCACCAGCATCACCGATTCCAACCGGAAACGCACAAAAACCTGCTACGCCCCCACCCGCACAATCCGCACCACCAGCGTCTGGGGACAGCGGCGGCAACCCGATGGGTTTCTTTGGCGCAGGCGACAAAAAACCGGCAGCTACACCCCCACCTGCCGCGGCGACAACGCCACCAACAGAACAAAAACCTGCTACGCCACCACCGGCGCAAGCAGCACCGCCGCAACAACCTCCGACACAACAACCACCTGCAGCACCGCCCGCGCAGACACCGCCAACAGAGCAACCTGCGGCAAAACAGCCGGAAGAAGCGCTTCCGGCAAAGCCACAGCTGCCCAAGGAAATTCAGGATATTATCGACAAAGCCGCAGAGGAAAACGCCAAAAAGCTTTTCACCGGTAAGGACAGCGAGAATATTGATGCCGCCGAATAACAACCCCGTTCGCGCAGCCGAACGCGGGAATGTCTTCATCTTCATACTTTTGGGGCTTGTGCTGTTCGCCGCACTCTCATTCACCGTTTCCCGCGGCTTCCGCAGCGATACAACCAGCCAGATGACGGACAGACAAGCCGAGCTAACATCCTCTGACCTTCTCGACTTTGCTCAACAAGTCGAACGAACGGTCAGCAGACTACGGCGCAACGGCTGCTCCGAAAACCAGATCAGCTTTCAACGTGATGTAAACAGAGATGGCAACATCACCGACAACTCCGCCGACCATTACAACGCGAATGCCCCTGCCGATAAAACCTGTCACGTATACGTTGCTGAGGGCGGTGGCCTGACTTACAGAAGCGTAGACAACTATAACTTTGTCGGCTCCGGCGATAATGCGATCGACGGCGTCGGTTGTAACGGCAATGCTACCTGTACGGAAATGACACTGGCTTCCCGAAATATTGACCCGACCTTATGTGCGGCAATTAACAGGAAACTGGGCATCACAGGCATTCCGACAGACGCGAACGGCGCGTCCGGCTTTGGGGCTTTTGACGGTAACTTTAAGGATTTCGGCGATGTCGGGGATTCAGACGCAAACCTGACAGGTAACGAAACCGCCTGCTATCTGGATAGCGATGATAACATGCACATCTTCTATTCTGTTCTAATTGTTCGTTAGACTAGGGAATACCACGTCGCGCGACCTGCCCCGTGGCGCTTAATATACCCGCCTTCCAGCAATTCCTGTAAACGGATTTTAATAGTCGCCCTGCGCCCACGCGTGTGCTGTATAATCTCTTTCATCTGCAAGCGCTTATGCTCTTTGAACAGCGCCATAATCTTGGCCGCCAGCTCCGAAAGCTGTTTTAGCTCGGTTTCCTGTGATTCCAGCCGATCCAGCAGAACCTGCTTCTGGTCTTGTAAAACCTCCAGATAGAATGGCATCCACTGACTCCAATCAGGACGCCCCTCCTCCAGAGAATCCTGATTATGCTTCAGCGCTTCATACATCCGCTGCATTTTCTTTTCGAACAACGGCCCGAATGCAATATACGGCGCATAGACATATCCCGCCTTCAGCAAGATAAACACAGTCAAAAAACGTGCCGAACGTTGTGTACCGGCGGTAAAGGGACAAATCTGCAGGAAAATCGCATTAAATACAGCCGCGACCAATAACGGGTGTACGTCTTTTTTCTCGAGACTTTCATTTACCCAATCGCACAGTTTTTGCAAAAGCGGCAACACCTGATCTGGTTCAGCCGTATCCAGAACACCAAAGACCTTATCACCCGATGAAAACGGTAAAGGCACAGTTCTGTCCTTGAAAACACTCATCCCCTGCTCGCCGATCAGCATCGCATTGAGGATACAAATAATATCGGGATTAAGACCTTTATCCTGCAGCGGCTTGAGCACACGCTCGAGCTTCGCTCCATGTTCGGTCACATCAGCCAGAAACTTCAAACCTGTCGTATGCTTATCCAAACCCGTCCATAGCCCTTTGAACTCATCAATATCGCTAATTTGATGAAGCAGTGAATGGGTAATATTTATGGATTTAACACCAAGCATTTGGCCATTATTAGCCAATTTTTAAAAACGGTCAAGCACCTACATACTGGCCGGAACTTCAATCCCCAGAACCTTCAGCACCATGACCAGTTGACAATGCGTTTGCGCACACAGGGCCAGACGCGATGCACGTACAGCTTCGTCCTCCTCCGACAGGATATGACAGTTGCCGTAGAAAGAGCTAAATGCCTGCGCCAACTTATAAGCATAATCACACAGCACATGCGGCGTGTAATTCTTCAACGTATTTTCAAAATGGTCCGGCAATTCGGCCAATAAAAGTGCCAGCGGTTTGTCCGCATCCTGTAAAACGAATTCACTGCCCGCGCTCAAACCTTGTGCCTCCGCTTTCTTGAGCAGGCTCTGAATACGTACAGCCTGATACAATAAATACGGACCCGTTTTGCCTTCGAAGCTCGTCATGCGGTCAAGATCAAACACATAGTCAGATTGGCGTTGATTTTGCAGATCCGCAAACTTAATCGCCGCCAAGGCAACCTTCTTCGCAATGTCCGCACGTTCAGCCTCGTCAATGTCCGTGGCCAGCTCCGCTTCATTCAAACGCGCCTCGGCCTTCTCGACACCCATAGCAATCAGGTCTTCAAGACGCATCACGCCACCCGCACGGGTCTTGAACGGCTTACCGTCCGTACCGTTCATCGTTCCAAAACCTGCAAAGGTCAGCTCCACATCATCCTTCACCAGCGCACCTTTGCGCGCCGCACGGAACAACTGTTCGAAATGCAGGCTCTGACGCTGATCAACCACATAAATGATTTTGTCAGGGTCATGACTTTCTACACGATCAACAATCGTCCCCATATCTGTGGTCGAATACATCACCGCACCGTCAGATTTCAGTAAAATCAACGGCGGAAACTCTTTCTTATCGTCTTCTTGTGTAACATCGATAACAAGCGCACCGTCATCAAGAACAGCAATACCCTTATCTTTCAGCGCCTCAACCATGGGGGCGATAAACGGATGCGCATCGGCCTCGCCCTTCCATTCATCAAAATGAACACCCAGCGCATCAAAGTTCGCCTTCATCCCTTCAATCGAAATGTCGATAAACTGACGCCAGCGTTTTGTGTATTCTGGGTCGCCGTCCTGCAACTTCTTCGTTGCTGCGCGCGCCTGCTCCATGCGCGTTTCATCCGCCTTACAATCCGCCGCTGCTTTCGGGTATATCTCGGCCAATTCCTCCATAGTCACCGGCCCTTCGTGCCCGCGAATATCCAGCTCGGAGAGGATCATACCCATAGGCGTACCCCAGTCGCCCATATGCACATCGCCAATGGTGTTATAGCCCGCAAACTTCATGATACGGCGCAATGAATCACCAATAATGGAGGCGCGCAAATGCCCGACATGCATCGGTTTCGCAATATTTGGACCGCCATAATCCAGAATAACCGTCTGGTCCTTGCCTGTATCGGCAACGCCCGCACGCTCATCCGCTTTAACTGACTCAAGATGAGCCGCGAGAAACGCGTCCGTTACATCCAGATTGATAAAGCCGGGGCCCGCGATTTCAACTTTCTCGAATGTCTCGTCATTGGCCAGAACATCAACCAACCCCTCCGCAATCTCACGTGGGTTTTTCTTCGCGACTTTGGCCGCCGCCATCGCACCGTTACACTGGAACTGGCATAGATCCGGCCTGTCCGAAACACGTACAGCTCCCAACTCCGCCGGAAGCCCTTGCTCCTCGAATGCTTTACCAACAATACCCGATAATTTTTGCGCTAATGATGTCATGGCGCGCAGAATATGGGCTTACCCCGCAAAAATCAATCGATTATAGAGCTGCAAGCGGCCCGGAGAGATGACTAAAAAATACAGCGTCCCTTTGATTAGGCGGAATGGGTATGTTATTCAGGGGCTCTGAATTCGCCAAAGCGGGACCAAAAGCATGAGTGTAAAGAAACAAAACCCGGGCATGTCTACCCTTGAAGAGTCGCCCAGCCTTAAAAACTGGGGCGAGCCACACGCTCTTCCAAAAGAAGACGTCTACATTCAATGCGGCTGGGGTCACCTCATTTTCGGCCACACATTCAAGTCCCAGGACGACATTGTGGCCTTAATGAACGAAGAAGAAGAAGGCTGCCGCGATCTCGCGCTCTATATTCGTGACCCGCAAGTCGTGCTGGCCAAGGCACCACAGGACCTTTTCATCGACCCGTCCTTTACCTACCGCTTGATGCTCGAAAAGTACCAGCCGTTAAAAGGTGAACCTGAAACCTTTAGCATCCGTGCCCTCGACACGGATTCCGATAAAGACATCGAGGAAATCAATCGTATTTATCTGTCCCACAACATGGTTCCGGTCGACACAGACTTCCTCAAAACACCGGAAGATCACATCGCCATTAAATACTGGGTTGCTGTCGACAATGAAACGGACGACATACTCGGCGTGTGCATGGGCATCGACCACAAGCTTGCATTCGACGACCCTGAAAACGGCTCCAGCCTATGGTCTCTGGCTGTTGACCCCCAAGCAAAACGCCCACGTGTAGGCTTGCAAATGGTTCAACACCTCGCCTCTTACTTCAAGGAAGAGGAGCGCAGCTTCATGGATTTATCCGTACTCCACAGCAATACTGGTGCCATTGCCCTGTACAAGAAACTCGGTTTTGAGCAAATCCCCGTGTTCTGCGTTAAGAACAAAAACGCATACAATGAGAATTTGTTTCTGGGACCTGAACTGGAGCGCGGCCTTAACCCGTATTCCATGATCATCATCAACGAAGCCCGCCGCCGCGGCATACGCGTTGATGTTCTTGACCCAATTGATAATTACTTCAAGCTCTCCACGGGCGGACGTACCATTACATGCCGTGAATCCCTGAGCGCCATGACATCATCCATTGCTATGAGCCGTTGTTCCGATAAACGTACAACCGTACGTCTCTTGCGCCATGGCGGCTTAAGCGTTCCCGATCAACAAGTCGTCACAACGCCGTCCAAGAATAAGCAGTTCTTGAAAAAACACGGAAAAATTGTCGTCAAACCTGCCGATGCCGATTACGGGCTTGGACTAACGCTCAATGTCAGTACTGACAGCGAACTGGTCACTGCAATTGATAAGGCCCATAAAGTCAGCCACAAAGTGATCATGCAGGAAATGCTGAAAGGCGAACATTTGCGCGTCGTCATTATCGATTACGAGGTCGTGGCCGCCGCCATACGCAAGCCGCCCGTAATCGTAGGGGACGGAGAACATACAATTCTGGATTTGATCAAAAAGCTTAGCCGCCGCCGTGAACAAGCAACACAAGGCGAGGGAAAAATCACGATTGATGACGAACTTCGCCACTCGGTCAACAGCGCGGGCTATTCTCTGGACGATATCCTCGACAAGGACGTAGAATTGCAAGTGAAGGAAGGCGCAAGCCTTCACCAAGGGGGGACACTGCACGATGTTACGGAAGATTTACACCCCGATATTGCCGCAGCTGCACGCGAAGCGGCACGCACACTTCATATTCCCGTAGTCGGGCTGGATTTTATCGTGAAATCACCTTCCGAGCCAGAATATGTGATCATTCAAGCCAACGAACGCCCTGGCCTCGCCAACCACGAGCCACAACCAACGGCGGAAAAATTCATCGACTTCCTGTTCCCGCAAAGTATCGGCCGCGCCAATAATTACGGCGAAGTACCTGAAAAAGAGCCGGAAGAAAAGAAATAAGAAAAGGATGGACGCTTTGCTATGCGTCCACTTCAGCTTTGAGCGCGTTGTCTTGGATAAATTCACGACGTGGCTCAACGACATCACCCATCAACGTAGAGAATATCTCATCCGCCTTGATCGCATCGGCGACATTCACCTGCAGTAACGTACGTACATTCGGATCAAGCGTTGTCTCCCATAGCTGTTCGGGGTTCATCTCACCAAGACCCTTATAGCGTTGGATAGACATACCTTTTCGGCCGGCTTCCATGACACGGTCATACAAAGCAGCCGGACCATTCACTTTGGCCAACGTCTTATCATTCTGCTTGATCTCTACCGGGTTCTCAAAAACCTCACGCAGCCATTCGGATGCGCCATGCAAACGCACAGCATCAGGAGAGCGCACACGCTCGGGCTTAATAGGAACCGTTTGGGTAACACCGCGCAATGTGCGGAAGAATTTATACCCCTTATCAATACTGTATGTACCTTCCCAGCTTTTTGCATTCGCCTTGGCGCGGTCATTCAAACGGCTAACCACTTTACTTGCCGCTTCACGGCCTTTGGCTTCATCGCCTTGAACGTCAGGATCAAACGCACCCGCAATCGCCGCTTGCTCGATAACACGGCGATTACCCGCGCGAACAGTCAACGCATTGATAGAATTACGCAATTTACGCGACTGCACCAACATATCGGCAACATCATCACCTGTACGCGTATGGCCGGAGCCATCAATAATAACCAGGTCTGAAAGCGCCGAGGCGATGAGATAGTCGTCCAAAGAACGTTCATCTTTCAGATAAACCTCACCCGCATTACCACGCTTAACTTTAAACAACGGCGGCTGCGCAATGTACAGATACCCACGCTCGATCACCTCAGGCATGTAACGGAAGAAAAATGTCAGCAACAATGTACGGATGTGCGATCCATCGACGTCCGCGTCAGTCATGATAATGATTTTGTGGTAACGCGCTTTTTCGATATTGAACTCATCAGGGCCGATCGACGTGCCCAAAGCCGTAATCAGCGTACCCAATTCTTGCGAGTTCAGCATTTTGTCAAAACGTGCGCGCTCAACGTTCAGAATTTTACCGCGCAGCGGCAGAATGGCCTGATTGTGACGGTCACGCGCCTGCTTGGCAGAACCACCAGCCGAGTCCCCCTCAACGATGAAAATTTCGGAGACACTCGGGTCCTTCGACTGACAATCCGCGAGCTTACCGGGCAGGTTGGAAACATCCATCACGCCTTTACGACGGGTCAGTTCACGCGCCTTACGGGCCGCTTCCCTCGCCATCGCCGCTTCAGCGATTTTGCCGACAATCTCTCTGGCTTCGGTCGGGTTTTCTTCCAACCATTCAGACAATTTCTCGCCAATTGCACCTTCAACAACAGGACGAACCTCGGATGAAACCAGCTTGTCTTTTGTCTGGGATGAGAATTTAGGATCAGGCACCTTGACCGACAATACGCAGGTCATACCTTCGCGCATGTCATCACCGGTCAACTTGATCTTGTCTTTTTTCAGCAAGCCTTTTTCATCGGCATATTTCTGCATCACACGTGTCAACGCACCACGGAAACCCGCCAAGTGCGTACCACCGTCACGCTGAGGAATGTTGTTGGTAAAGCACAGCATCGTCTCGTGATAAGCATCCGTCCACTCAATCGCAGCTTCCACTGTCACGCCGCTTTCTTCGTCCTCGGCATTAATGTCGATCGGAGCAGAGAGTAACGCTTTTTTAGTACGGTCGAGATATTCAACGAAGCTGACGATTCCGCCTTCATAATGCAAATGCACCTGCTCATGCTCTTCTTCGTCTTCGCTACGCTTGTCGGACAGGTAGATATTCACGCCCGAATTCAGAAACGCGAGTTCACGCAAACGATTCTCCAGCGTTTTGAAATCGAATTCCGTCATGGTGAAGGTTTCAGGAGAGGGCAGGAAAGTCACCTGCGTACCTGAACGTTCACCATCTTCCAGATCACGGATAGGTTTGAGGTCTTCACCCGCTTCACCCATTTTGAAGCGCATGTGCCACTCTTTGCCATCACGCTTGATATTCAGGTCGAGATATTCTGACAAGGCGTTCACAACCGAAACACCCACACCGTGCAAACCACCGGAAACCTTGTAGGAATTGGAGTCAAACTTACCACCAGCATGCAGCTGGGTCATAATAACCTGCGCGGCTGAAACTTTTTCTTCAGAGTGCTCGGAAACAGGAATCCCGCGCCCATTATCCTTAACGGTCACGGAACCATCAGCGTTGATAATGACATCAATACGGTCGCAATATCCGGCCAAGGATTCATCGATTGCGTTATCGACAACCTCATACACCATGTGGTGCAAGCCTGTGCCGTCATCAGTATCGCCGATATACATACCCGGACGCTTTCGAACGGCCTCAAGCCCCTTCAAAACCTTAATGCTATCCGCACCGTAATCGTCGTTATCGCCCACTTTTTTAACTGCTTCACTCATTGAATAAATTATTCTCGTTTTTTGTCGGTTTACATGGCTCTAAAGCCTTAATTTCTCTTGGTTTTAGCCATCATTTTGTATAGCATGCGTGCCTTAAGAAACATAGTGAAAACGACAATTATTTCGGCGTTTTTTCACAGCTTAAGTATTTGAAATGGAATAATAAAATGAACAAATTTATCGCCGACTGCTTAAGAGTTCACTACGCAGACATGCAGGGCTATGTCTCGGCAGGCATGGAAAGCGATAAAACCGAAGAAAAACTATTCCTCAACGCCAATGAAAACCCATATGAACTGCCGGGTTTGGAAGGTTTCAACCGCTATCCAGAACCTCAACCAAAAGCATTGGCAAAGGCATATGCAGACCTTTACGGCGTTAACACCGACCAACTGGTCATGACACGCGGCGCGGATGAAGCCATCGTCATTTTAACCAAACTCTTTTGCGAACCCGGCAAGGATGCCGTTATCATCTGCCCCCCGACCTTCGGCATGTATGGTGTGAATGCGTCCGCCATGCCGTGTGAAAAACTCGAAATCCCCCTGATCAAGCAAGAACGATCATACGCGCTCAATAAGGATGAGATTATTACAACGGCCACAGACCCGGCTAAAAACGTCAAGCTGATCTATATCTGTACGCCCAACAACCCGACAGCAAACAGCTTCGATCATGCCGAAATTGCAGAGATCATCAAGAGCGTCGAAGGCAAAGCGATTGTAATCCTCGATGAAACATACGCTGAATTCGCCAAACAGGGTTCTTTAGCACCGCGCCTGAATGAATTCCCGAATCTGGTTATCCTGCGCACACTTTCAAAATCATTTTCAATGGCCGGCATGCGCATGGGATGTTTCTTGTGCGCGGACACCGACTTCATCGCTCTTGCCAAAGCCAAAGCGCTGGATGCATACCCGCTTCCCCACGCCAGCGTCAACGCAGCGCTCTCCGTAATGAGTGCGGAGACACAAAAAATCGCCCGCGCCAATATCGACAAGCTATTATCCGAGCGTGACCGCATGGTCAAAGCGCTCGAAGCCATGGATCAAATACGTACAGTCTTTGAAAGCGATGCGAATTTCATTTTAGTGGAAATGGACAATGCTGGCGATTTTATTGCCTTCGCGAAAAGCCGTAATGTCATCTTGCGTGACTTCTCAAAAGGCGAATTCACTTTAGGCTGCATCCGTATTTCAATAGGTACGCCTGAACAAAACGATATCGTTTTGGATTTATTGGAAGAGTTCAAAAACCAAAAAGCAGCCTAGACTCTTTTTGCTAAATATACGGCACGACCGCCGCACTCTTCATCGTTGAAACGTTGGTCTTCGCATTCAAAACCATATTTCTTCAAAAACGCCACATACGCCTCTTTTGAAAAAGTCGCATGGAACAAAGGATCACCCCATAGCGGGTTGACGGATCGGCCGCGCTCATCAGGACCGGCCGTAAAAAGCAAAGGTGCACCGACTTTCGCATGCTCCTTAAATGTCGGGAACATATTGGCTTGATCGGTGTGGTTCAGGTGAAAAAAACTGTCCCACGCCAAAATGCCATCGAACTTTTTCTCCAAGGCAATTTCCCGCATGTCGCCGACGACCCATTCTTCATCGGGAAAAAACTCTCTGCATTTTTCTATCATTGCAGGAACCGCATCGATTCCCGTCACACGATATCCCTGCCCGATTAAATACTCCGCAATCGGTTTACCAAAACCGCACCCCAGGTCGAGCACATGCCCGCCTTCGGGAACAGAAGCCAGAAATTTGTCGAGCCAGGATTTCTCAAACAGCTCACAATTACGCTCCTCTTCGAAACGCTCCGCATGCTTTCGGTAAAAATCGATCACATTTTCTGAAAAATCTTCACTCATTTACTTAGGCCTCCCCTGTAAAAATTTGCGCGTCCTTGATTTCGAAAAACTGCCCGTCCCCAATATCATCAAACAAGGATTTATCCGTACCCGTCAACCACGCCTGCCCACCCAGATCTTTGAGAATAGCATATAGCGCAGCACGGCGCTTTTCATCCAGATGCGCCGCCACCTCATCAAGCAACAATAACGGTGCCTGCCCGCGTTCGGCCACAATCAGGCGTGCATGCGCCAGCGTAATCCCAATCAGCAAAGCCTTTTGCTCCCCCGTTGAACATTGGTCCGCGGCCATATCTTTCGCCGTATAAATCACCTGTAAATCGGATTTATGCGGCCCCGTTGCCGCACCACCCGTCACCTCATCACGGCGGCGTGATTGCTCTAGCTGGTATGCAAATAACTCCTCCACCGCCAATGCCGACTCATTCCCCAGCAACTCTTCCAATGTCCCTGTCGCCCGTAAAGTCGCTTGCGGAAAATGCTCATCATCTGCCTTTTTCACGGCCGCCTGCAGCCGTTCAACAAACTCAAGTCGGGCGGCGGCAATCGCCACGCCCGTCTCCGCCATTTGTGATTCCAGCCCCTTAATCCATGACAGGTCGGCCCCGCTATTTTTGGCACCGTCTTGCAGTAATTTCGAACGTTGCCGCATCGCATTCTCGTATCGCGTCACGCGACCCGAATGACCGGGATCGAAGGCAAAAACGAGACGATCAAGAAAGCGGCGGCGGTGGGATGATGAATCGAGGAACAACCTATCCATCTGCGGCGTCAGCCATACGGCGGCCAAATGTTCAACCAACGCAGATTGCCCGCGTGCATTTTCACCATTTATACGAATCACCCGCTTCTCGGTTTTGGCATCCAAACCCGTGCCCAATTGAACGGGACCATACGGCGCTTGCAAGCTGGCCGAAACCGCCCATGGCTGACCTTCATCCTGACATTGAATGTCCAGATTTTTTGCCCCGCGCAAACCCCGCCCGGGAACCAACAAAGATAGAGCCTCCAGAATATTCGTCTTGCCCGCCCCATTCGGTCCGTACAAAACAACCAACCCTGAATTCAATTCATTCAATGCAGCTTGGCTGTAACAGCGAAAATTATGAAGTTTGAGGGCGTGAATATGGGCCATGAAACATTTAACCAATATAAAAAAAGGCGGGCAAGTCACCCACCTTCTTTAAAGCTATATAATTGCCGACCAATTAAACGCGCAGCGGCATCAGCACGTACAGCGCACTTGCGTCGCTATTGTCCTGAATGATTGTCGGGCTGGCCGGGTCCGCCAAAGTCAGACGGCAACCTTCGCCTTCAATCTGGGATGTAATGTCGAGCAAGTATTTGGCATTAAAACCGATTTCGATATCGGTTTCGCCATTCACTTCGACTTCTTCCGTCGCACTACCCGCATCAGGGGAATTCGCGGAAACAGTCATCAACTTGCCATTAAGCGCAATCTTGATAGCACGGGATTTACCATCGGAAATCGTGGAAACACGGTCAACCGCGGATGTCAGCATCTTCGCATCGACTTCGACGATCTTGTCGTTACCTTGTGGAATGACACGCTGATAATCAGGGAACGTACCGTCGATCAGCTTGGATGTCAGAACGATGTGGTCAAAGGCAAAACGGATTTTGCTTTCGGACAATTCGATCTGGATCGCATCAGCCGCTTCATCGACCAGCTTACGCAACTCACCAATTGTTTTACGCGGAATAATAATTCCCGGCATACCGGCAGCACCATCAGACAACGGCATCTCGAAACGCGCCAAACGGTGACCGTCAGTGGCAACCGCGCGCAATACTTTTACGCCGTCCTGCTCGGCTTCGTGCAAATAAATACCGTTGAGGTAATAACGTGTTTCTTCCGTGCTCATCGCGAACTTCGTGCGGTCGATCAGCGCACGCATATCAGCGGCCGGAATAGAAAAGCTTGTCGGCAACTCGCCAGCGCCCAACTCGGGGAAGTCCGTAGTCGGCAAACATGAAAGCTTGAATTTGGAACGCCCTGCTTTGACTTCCATCTGTGTGCCTTCGGCATTTTGCGTCAACTCGACGTCACTACCATCCGGAAGCTTACGGACAATGTCATAGAGTGTGTGAGCAGGAACTGTTGTCGCGCCTTCTGTGTCGATATTGGCTGCAACCGATTCGTTGATCTCCAGATCCATATCCGTTGTCTTGAATGTCAGGACATCTCCACTCGCTTGCATCAACACATTCGAAAGAATGGGAATAGTGTTTCTGCGTTCGACAACGCTTTGTACGTGGTTAAGGGATCTTAGAAGGGATGCGCGCTCAATGCTCAGTTTCATCGACTAGCTCTTTCACTCAAAAATAGTTAGCAGGGAATCGGATACTAGCACAGCCACACAGGGGCGCAAAGCGCAATGTTACGCGGCTTTGGCGTTATCCAAGCCTTCCGGATAGGCTGCTTCGAGTGCTGTCCACAACTTCACAAATAATTCAGTCTCGTATCGTGACAGAGCCTGAAGTTGATCGTAATTTTCACCGCACATCTCGAACATTTCTTCCAAATGTCCGTCTTCTTCGGCGATCAAACCTTTAAGCGGCAAATGCACGTCCGCCGCCTCGACGACCTCATTGTAAATACGGTAAAGCCAACATGCGCGCAGCTCGATAATCAAAGATACCCAACCATAAGCGGCATCATCACCGACTTGTTTCGAAATACCCGCATCCATACGACCGAAATACATCAGGGCAGGAACACGCGTCATTGTGTTTTCATCCACCCAACCCGGCATCGGTTCGCCATTAATGCGCTCGGCATGGCGTTTAAAGAAATAGGCGTGGCGCGCTTCTTCGGCGAGGTGCTGCAACGTATCCTGATCCAACACATCCTGCTTGTTCATCTGGGACACCATAATCTTACGGCTACCCATATGTTCGAGCATAGACAACATATTGAGGAATTTAGCGTGATTATCAGTATCTTGGACCAAGCGGGCTAGAAAGTCTCTAACCGGAGCCTCATGCTGCTTGTTGTAGTCCTTCATCCCGGAGGCTGTCCAGGGATCTCCACAAGGTTTCATAAATACGCTCCAAATCTTGTTCTTCGATACAATAAGGGGGCAGAATATAGACCGTATTGCCGATCGGGCGCAAGAGCACACCACTATCCAGCATGAAATCATAAATTTCCTGCGCAATTGATGACAGATAGCCATTCACACTGTCACGAACGTCCAGCGCAAAGATGCTGCCCTTTACACGAACATCGACAACATCGGGACGTGCGGAATACCATCCCGCCGCCTTGCGGTGCTGCTCACCGATTTTCTGAATAGACTGCAAGACAGGCTCTTCTTCCCAAATTTCCAGACTGGCCAGCGCCGCGGCACACGCCATCGGGTTACCCGTAAAGCTGGTGGAATGGAAAAACTGCTTGGCTTTCTCGTCATGGTAAAACGCATTGTAAATCTTACGCGGCGCCAGTGTCGCCCCCATCGGCAGGAACCCGCCTGTCAGACCTTTTGAGAGGCACAGCAGGTCAGGCACAATCTCGGCCTGGCTTGAAGCAAACATCGTACCCGTACGGCCAAAGCCCGTCATAACCTCATCGGCAATCAACAACACGCCGTATTCACGGCACATCTCTGCCATTTTCTTCAGCAGCTTCGGCGGATACATCCGCATACCGGCTGCGCCTTGAACGATCGGCTCAAAGATAAAGGCGGCCGTATCCTTACCGTAACGGTTGAGCCATTTATCCAGCCATTGCAAAGTGCGCATTTCCTGCCCCTTATGCGGGTAAGGAATATGCTTTACCTCGAACAGGAACGGCTCATACAGGGCGTTAAATACGCCGCGTTCGCCCGTAGACATCGCGCCGAATGTATCACCGTGATACCCGCCTTCCAGCGCAATCACTTTTGTACGCTGCTCACCTGCATTGTCATGGAAACCAATCGCCATTTTCAGCGCGACTTCAATCGCCGTCGAACCGCTATCGGAATAAAACACATGTTGTAGAGGGGAGCCGTGACAATTGGCAAAGCTCTCATGAACTGTTGTCAGCAGCTTTCTGGTCAAACGCTCTGCAGGGTCATGCGTAAAGCCGGCAAAGATAACCTGCTCCAGCTTGCCTGCCTGCTCGCGCACGGCTTCAACAATTTTCGGATGACAGTGACCGTGAGTATTCACCCACCAGCTGGATATCCCGTCAATAACCCGTTTGCCGCCGCGCAAATATAAATGCGCGCCTTCCGCCCGGTCGACATGTAATGCCGGCCCGAACGTTTTATGTTGGGTCATCGGATGCCAGATTGGTGAGATACGGTCTCTCAACGTTCGAAATCCTCAAGCTTGAAATTTTGATCGAAAGCGGATGCTAGACTTTCCGTATTCAAAGAGTCAAGCTTTGGAAGACGTCCGAGGACTTTTGTGTCTGAAAATTGGTGTATCGTCTTGATATTGTCGTCATTTTTTTCACCGACAAAAATGATGCCGTGAACCGGAATTTTACGGCTCCACAGCGCCTCTAACGATAAAAGTGTGTGATTTATGGTCCCGAGGCCCGTGCGAGCGACCAAAATTACAGGCACCTGCCACGTCTTGAACAGATTGATCAGCAGGTTTTTGCGGGTCAACGGCACCATCAAACCGCCCGCCCCTTCTATAATAAGTCTTTGATCGGTTTCGGGAATAGTCAGAGAATCGACATCGACCTCCATTTGATCCAACTCGGCGGCACGGTGCGGTGAAAGCGGCTCGGTAAACACATATTTTTCAGCCAAAAAACGTTCACTCGGCAAGCCTGTCATTTTCTGTACAGCCTTGGTATCAACGCCGCCTTCTATACCCGACTGCAAAGGCTTCCAGTACGTCGCACCCAGCGCTTGCGTCAACATCGCCGCAACAACCGTCTTTCCGATATCGGTATCCGTACCTGTAATAACAAAATGCTTACTCATGCTGCGTCTTTCTTTCGAGCGTCCTCATAGTGATCTGCAAATGCAGGTAAAATATCTTCGTCCAGAGCCGCACTTAAAGACAGCCTCAATCTGGCTGTGCCTTCGGGCACCGTCGGCGGACGAATCGCGCGAATATCATAGCCATGTGCCTGCAGATTATTAGCCACATCAACGCATTCAAAATCATCACCAATAACAATCGGCACGATATGTGTGCCCGAGCCACCGAAAAACTCATGTGCCTGAGCTACAATTTTTTGAAGCTTTTCACGCGCTGCTTGCCCTTCCGCGCTGCCAATCAACTCCAGCGATTTTTGTACCAGATATGCCTGCAGCGGCATCGGCGCTGTCGAATAGATAAAAGCGCGCGCTGTGTTAATCAGCGTATCGATCACATCTTCGGAACCACATAAAAGCCCGCCCGCAACACCAATCGCCTTACCACAAGTATGCAGCGTAACAATGCGCTTATAACCATGTTCGTAAACCAACTCTTCTGACAATCCACGCCCCGTCGGCCCGCACACACCGCTGCCATGCGCTTCATCAATGATCAGTATCGCGTCATATTTTTCGGCTAAATCAAAGAGCGCCGGAAGTGGGGCGGCATCGCCATCCATGGAATAAATGCTCTCCACCGCAATCCAGACATTCTGGCGCTCAGATGCCTGCGCCTCTTTCAACGCATTCTCGAAACCTTGCACGTTGTTGTGCTGAACCTTGATACGCCGCGCATGCGAATTCTGAATCGCCTCGCGTGCACTGGCGTGAACAAACTCATCGAAAATAATAGTATCGTGTCGTGACGGCAACGCCTGAAACACAGCCGCATTGGCTTGAAACCCACTGGAAAAATACAGTGTCCTCGGCGCGGCAAAAAACGTCGCGGCGAATTCCTCCAACGCCTGATGTGCCGAAGTGTGCCCGCGTAACAACCGCGAACCGCCAGCCCCAACGCTTGAACTATTTTGAAGAAAATCGATAGCCGCTTCGCGTAATTTCGGATGCTCCGCCAGACCGAGATAATCATTCGAAGTCAGATCAATCCCTTGCGGAAGTTTGAGCGAACGTCGACGCCCTTGCGCCTCCAGCTGGCCGAGTTTTTCTTGTAAATTACGCATCTGCTACAGATAAAGCATTCTGCGCAGCCACACAATATGCCTACTTCACACGCTTGTTTTTGATAATGCATGATAGCCTATGAAATTAAGCAGCTTCCTGAGATGCGCAACCACACCCACCGGCTTTACCACAACCACCACCTTGTGCAGTAACTGGCTCACCGTCCTTATAAGGTGCGCGTGGTTTCATACCCAGCTCACCCAAAAGCGTGTAGTCAAAATCTTTTTCAGGGTTTGGCGTAGTCAAAAGCTTCTCACCTGTGAAGATTGCATTCGCACCGGCCATGAACGCCATCGCTTGTGCTTCCTTGGAAATTTCCAGACGGCCAGCCGACAAACGCACCATAGATTTCGGCATCAAAATCCGCGCAACGGCGATACAGCGAATCCATTCAAAAATATCGAGCATCTCGACATTTTCCAAAGGTGTCCCCTTAACAGGCACCAGCATATTAATCGGCACCGACTCGGGCTGCGGGTCTAATTCAGACAAAGTATGAAGCAGCTTGATGCGATCCTCTTCGGTCTCGCCCATGCCCAAAATACCACCACAACATGCGGAGATTCCCGCCTTGGCAACATTGGCCAGAGTATCAAGACGGTCCTGATATGTACGGGTGGAAATAATCTTCTCGTAATATTCTTCTGATGTATCGAGGTTGTGGTTATACGCGGTCAGCCCCGCTTCTTTAAGCTTAACAGCCTGCTCTTCGGTCAACATACCCAGCGTACAACACGCTTCCATACCCATATCCGAAACACCTTTGACCATGTCACAAACACGATCAAACGCACGACCATCAAGAACACGCGGCCACGCAGCACCCATACAAAAGCGGGTCGAACCCGCTTCTTTGGCTTTACGTGCCTGCTCCAAAACCTCATCGGTTTTCATCAGGATTTCTTTTTCCAGATCGGCATTGTTATGAATCGACTGGCTACAATATTTGCAATCCTCCATGCACCCGCCTGTCTTGATCGACAGCAGCGTACACATCTGCATTTCGTAATGGTCGTGATTCGCCCGATGAACCGTTGCCGCATCGTAAATCAAATCCAACAAGGGTTTCTTATAAAGGTCTTTAACGTCTTCTAATTTCATGATGAACGACTATAGCAGCGGGGTATAAGCATTCAAATCTTTTCGTGCCTGTTTTTACGCCGTTCAGACATTTTTTCTCTCAAACGCTCACGGGAGCTCGGCACTTGTCGGGCCTCTTTCATGCTCCTTTTCAAAGCCGGCTGTGTCATGTACCAGCGCTTCATAGCGTTCATAAAAGACTTCGACCCGGGTCGCATATTTACAAAATCGACAAGCACTGCACCGTCCTCGCTTAACTTCACCGTCTCCATAATCCAACGCGATCCTGACGAACTTTTACGATTTCCCTCTTCTTTCAATCGCCTTTCCAGCTCCTCACGCTCCAACCGCTTGATGCGGAATTCGACAAATTTTTTGTAAGTAACCTCGTCCGCACCGCTCTTCTCCCAAAACCGTACTTCACGAAGAGCAGAAATAAGTGCCGCCGGAATGAAAAAGACAGTCTCATCCTCCACATTAAAATCCTGATTCATATATGGACGAAATTGGATAAACACTCCTTTCGCCATCGCCTTTACACGCCACCCCCGTTCGTTACGCGACTTTTTGTACATGGCCCGCGCCATCAAAACAAAAATCATCATAAACCCGCCAACCCAAACGGCGATGTACGGGACTTCATCATCCAGACCCGCAAACCAATCGGTCACCACAGACGGAACAAATGCAGGAAACATCTCATGATAGTGATAACCCGCATAAACACCGACACAGGACCAGAACACCAGCAGGAAAATGCCGTACCAGACAAGATGATAAAGCGTGGAAGTCCGCACCGTCACGACCTCTTGGCCCGCTGTAAACCGCTCGACCTCGTCCGCGTTTAAATAGAAAAAATCCTGCAAATTCATACCTCTAGTATACCACCAAATCAGGGTATAACTATAAAAAGAAGGGTTACTGAACTGGCTGCGTATTATTTAATATTAGAACGCAGATAACTTTTTAGGAGAGAGAGAATCAAATGCGAAATTTAAAAACTTTACTGGCTGTTACAGTCTTTTCAGGTGTTTCAATGCTGAGCTTACCCGCAATGGCGCAGGATGAATCCCCGATGCCTCCGGAAAAATTAGAACGACTCGATAAAATCGAAGACCGAAGAGACCGCCGCGAAGACGTGCGTGACCGACGGGAAGATATTCGTGACCATCGCGAAAATGTCAGAGACCGACATGAGAATCGCAGAGATCGCCGCGAAGATGTCCGTGACCGTCGTGAGGACGTTTGGGACGAACGCGAAGACCGTTGGGATGAAAATCATGATGGTGGTCGTCGTGACCGAATCGAAGATCGTTGGGATGAACGCGAAGACCGCCGCGATGCGCGTGAAGATGTGCGCGACCACCGCGAGGACGTTCGTGACCGTCGTGAAAATGTCAGAGACCGTCATGAGAATCGCCGCGACCGCCGTGAAGATGTCCGCGACCGCTCCGAAGACAGACGCGAAGGCCGTCGTGAACGCAGACGCAGCGTGAACGACTAAAACCGTTTCGACCAAACATTAAAAAACGCGGGGGGAAAGGAGAAACCCCCGCGTTTTTTCTTTGGCAGTAAACTCAGCTTAACTAGGAACTTGAATGATCAGCCTGTCAGCGCACGACGGATGACATCTACATCCTGTGCAATCTGTGCATCGTCTTCCATCAACTCTTCAACTTTACGCACGGCATGCATAACAGTTGTGTGGTCACGGCCACCGAACTTACGGCCGATCTCAGGAAGTGAGCGCGCCGTCAATTGTTTGGCCAGATACATAGCCACCTGACGTGGACGGGCAACATTGCGGGCACGACGTGCGGAGTGCATATCGGCCATACGCAAATTGTAATGCTCAGCCACTTTGCGCTGAATTTCATCAATTGTGATACGACGGTCATGCGCACGAAGAAGGTCTTGTAGAACTTCCTGTGTGTTTTCCAGCGTGATCTCTTGGCGTGAAACGTCAGCGTGAGCAACGATTCTGTTCAATGCGCCTTCAAGTTCACGGATGTTGCTTGTGACTTTCAAAGCCAGGAATTCAAGCACGCTGTCAGGCACATCGGCACCAAGCAATTCACGCTTTGTCTGCAAAATGCCAAGACGAAGATCGTAAGTTGTCGGGTGAATGTCAGCGACCAAGCCCCATGCAAGACGGGAACGAAGGCGCTCATCCAGACCGTTTAGATCACCCGGTGCCTTATCGGCGGAGATGATGATCTGCTTGTTCTGGTCAACGAGCGCATTAAAGGTATGGAAGAATTCTTCCTGTGTTGATTCCTTACCGGCAATGAACTGGATGTCATCAATCATCAACACATCAACGCTGCGGAACTGTTCCTTAAATGTCATCGTGCTGTCATTACGAAGCGCTTTGACGAATTGGTACATGAACTTCTCGGCAGAGAGATACATGACGGTCTTTTCCGGTGTTTGTTCTTCGATCGCATGCGCAATCGCGTGCATCAAGTGAGTCTTACCAAGACCCACACCACCATAGATAAACAATGGGTTGAACGGTATAGCCGCACTTTCGACGACTCGGCGGGCGGCCGCATGGGCCAAGGCATTCGGCTTACCGACAACAAATGTTTCGAATGTGAAACGCTCATCAAGCGGGGAGGAAATTTCAGAAACATCTGTCTTTTGATTCTGGTTGGCTTTCGCCGGAGCATCCTGTTCAGCTTCGTCTTCGATGATAGCGTTTTGTACGACAACAATCTGTAGACGCTTAACTTCTTCTTCGCCGTTCGCGCTTTCTTCAATACACATAGCAAGAATGCGTTCGGCATAATGATTCTGGATCCAGTCGCGCATAAAACGTGTAGGAACGGAGACTTCCATAGTACCATGATAAAAAGCCTGGAGCTTCAGTGGCTTCAACCAGCTACGAAAAATAGCCTCGCCAAACTCGCCGCGCATATCATTATGAACCTTCTTCCACACCTTCATGATCTGAGCACTTGGCTCGAGTGAAGCTTCTTGATACTCAGCATTCCCGCGGATCAGTGCGACTGATTTTCCTCCAGTTTCTGACATTTTTTATTCTCTCCAAAAGTCTAGGTGTTACACGTAAAATTACAGTTAGTTACTCTGAAAAAGGCCGCAAAAAAGGGTTTGCGAACAACGTTCACAAGTGCTTTTTTCAAAGATTTTTCGGTTATAAATCACCGTGATGAATGCGAATTTTCTATTTCGAATTCACGGGTATGGCGATTTTCCCCCCATGCGCACACAAATGTGCTGTGGCAAATTGCTAAAAAATGCCCTTAAACCAAACATCTTGGTAATTGTGCCTGCGATGTCTGCGATAAATTTGAGACTACACTAAAAAAATAATCGAATGCAACACGAACAAAACAAGAAAATAGAAAAAAGAAATTTTTTTATGTTATTGATTCTAAACAGAATTTCCGTCCCTCTTGCATCAGAAGAAGGACGGTCAAAAAGCTATATTGTGTAATAATTTTGAAGGCTACTAAATTTTCGCGCTTCGGAAATTAAGCCGCTTTCACAGCTTTGATACGAGAAGATAATCTCGACAATTTACGGGACGCTGTATTCTTGTGCAGAATCCCTTTTGCCACTCCGCGTTGGATTTCAGGCTGTGCATTTTTCAATGCAGTCTCAGCTTCTTTAGCATCGCCACTTTGCAGTGCCAATTCAACCTTTTTAATAAACGTACGAATGCGGCTCATGCGCGCGCCATTGATTTCCGCGCGGCGTGCATTTCTGCGAATTCTTTTCTTTGAAGACTTATGATTAGCCATGTTCAAACCTTCTTATTCAAGTCGTCTTTTAACGGGCTTCATTGCCCTACATTTAATGATCGAAGAGATATACGCGTCTATCCACATCTTTGTCAAGCAAACAATCAAATTTTATGGCGTTACAGCTTCTTATACCAATTATTCACAATCGCGCCGATTCTCTAGGGGTTTCAGCGAGGCTCTATAAAAATTCGGAAGTATTTTTCGCTGCCTTCTTCAACAAAATCCATCCTAAGTATTTCATTTTGTCGGACAAATTCGCCGGAGCGTAAAAAACTCCATCCAAAAGCCGGAAGCGCCTCTAAATAATATGCACGGACTTTCTGCTCATCGACGCCCTGCAAATGTGAAACCGATTCGACAATGCGGCCCTGTGGCGAATCATAGGTCACGGTACGGGCATTATCCTCAACCAAGCCATCCATCACCGGAATATCCTGCGCGGACGACAGAAACTGCGTCGCATCGGCCGTCGTCGGCAAGGCCATACATAAAAGCATAATAAGGAGATGGAAAAGCTTCATAGTCTAATTCTGCACATACGGGCAAAAGAATGTCGAGCGCCCATGTTGAACGATCCTTTGCACACCATTATCCGTCCCGCATGGACAACCGCTCTTGGGACAGGGGTCCCCTTCACGGTCATAAACCGCAAAATGGTGCTGAAAATACCCGAGATTACCGTCCGTGTGTTTATAGTCCTTCAAGGAAGAGCCTCCCTTTTCGATCGCCAGGGCCAAAACCGTCTTAATAGCATGAGCCAGCTTTTCGCATTCTTGAGCGCTCAGGCTTCCCGCACTTCGGCGCGGATCAATACCCGACATATATAAAGCCTCGCAGTCATATATATTGCCAACTCCTGCCACGACCCGTTGGTCCAGCAACGCCGACTTAATAGAAGCCTTCTTGCCGCTGAGAGCTTCCGCCAGATACTCCCCGTTGAAAGAATTCCCCAACGGTTCCGGTCCCATCGCATTAAAAGGTGCCGAGTCTTGCCAATCTTCTACGTGCACGGCCTGTAAAAAACCAAAACGCCGTGCATCATTAAAAACAATGCGTGGACCCTCATCAAAGGCCCATACGACATGATCATGCTTTTGATCGCTCTGTTCTTCGGGGTGTTCAATCCTGATAACGCCGGACATTCCCAGATGCAAAACAAACCCGTGGTCATTATCGGCAAAGGCGAGAATATACTTACCACGTCTGCTGATAGAGGTAATTGTGCGCCCCGCCAGCTTATCAGGCAAATCCCCCGGCAAGGCAAAACGCAAATCTGCGCGATTAAACTGTAATTTGCGCAATGGCCGTTCCAAAAGAACTGGCTCAAGAGCACGTTTTACAATTTCAACTTCCGGCAGTTCAGGCATAACGCTTCAAATAGAGGTTTCACATAGCTTGCAAGGCAGAGCATACATATATTATTCGTAATCTTTACTCAATTCTTTACAAGATCCAGCTCGGTGATCGACAAAATACATATTTTATAGCTTAATTTTTTAACAAACAGGTATTTTGCCATATAAAATGTATATATTAGCAAAAAATATAGCATTTTTTGTTTTACATATAAAAAAAACACTGGACATTCGGATCAATGTTCAATATAAGACACAAATCGCGTAAACGAGCTAACACTTTTCGACCAAGAGGGATGCATTAATCATGCCGACTATTGAACAAATTCGGGCTGCTAGAGCCCTTTTGGGGTGGAACCAGCACGACCTGGCCAACAAAGCTGGTTTATCGCAAACCGGAATTGCCCGGATCGAGAACGGAACAAACCAACCAAATTCAAAAACGATTGAAAAAATCTCCAGAGCGTTTGACGAAGCAGACATCGAATTTTTGGGTGATGCGGGTCTTCGCAGAAAAAGCGGAGAGATCAAAATTTTTGAAGGCGTAGATGGCTTCAGACAATTCATGAACGACATCTACAATACGGCTAGAGAACAAGGTGGAGAATTCTGCCTGCACAATGCGAAACCTGATAACTGGTATAAGTGGCTGGGCGAAGAGTGGTTCAAAATGCACTCACAGCGCATGTCTGAACTCAGTGATCGGGTGAGCTTTAGAATTACTGCCGAAGAAGGCAACACCAATTTAATTAGTAACGACTTCGCTGAATATCGTTGGTTCCCCAAAGAACATTTCGATGATCAGTGTATTTATGCCTACGGAGACAAACTGGCATTCGTGAACTTTAAAGAAAAAGAAATTTTAGTTCGAATGCTTCAGGACAGATCTTTCGCTGAAGGCTTTCGTGTTTTGTTTAACATTGCGTGGGAAAGCGTAGCGATCAAAATCCCACAGCAGTAAACATAGATCCTATAGAGATCTGATTGAGTAACTTTTTATGACTGGGTCCAAACAGAAAAAGACGGCAGCCAATGGCGGCGACGGCGATCAAATCGGCACAGCCAAAACCAAAGGCACTCAACGTGCTTTTAAAACTGCCACCGGAAAACCGCAAAGCGATGACAGCCCCCGTGTCGGCCTGCTTGTCGGTAACGATGTTTCCGCTCTGGATGCGATCAATGTTGTTGTAAAGCAACTCATCAAAGCAGGATACCAGCCGGTTCTATTCATGGCTTCGCACAAGCCCTCTTCCAAAGAGCAGGCCCATCAGCTTGAACTGCAAGATTTGAGTTTCTACGAACGCTACCTCACAAACAATGTTCTCTACCCCATCATCGAAGGCATGGATCCTTTGGTTGACGGTAAGGGCCAGTTGCGTGACGACGTTCTGTATACGCCGAAACAGCTTCAAGAAATTGCAGGTGTGCAGGTAGAAACCGTTGATGACATCAACTCGAAAGAATTCGTCCGCCGCATTAAGCAAGATAAGAACATGCCTTTGGTTGTATCTTGTCGTTGTTACCAAATCGCACATGACGATTTGATCAACGCGCAAATCGGCAAAGAAGTAAAAATGCGCAACGGCGCAGTCCGCAAAGGTGAAATCTGGAACCTGCACCCGGGTAAACTCCCAGAATATCGCGGTATTTTTGGTCCGATATACGCCATGAGCAACCTGCAACGCACCTATAAATGGACACTGCATGAGATGGTTTATGACGGCAAAGCCAAGCGTAAGGGTATTGATGCCGGTCCGATCATGACAGACATCACAGATCCGATCGACTACTCAAAACCAGCTATATCCCTTTACACGGATCTGGCTCCGGTTGCCGGACGCATGCTGTATGACCGCATTGAAAACTTCTTCGGTGGAACTGTACCGTTTCAGGGTAAGCCACAGGATAAATTCGCGGAAGAAGGTCGTCCGGGTAAATACTACTCACATCCCGACCAAGAGTTCTTCAACGGTGCGGACGGCTGGAGCACAGTCCTATCCAGACTTGTTGAACTCGGCAAGGAAAGAGGGTTTGTCGACAAAATCGACCCCGACGTCATAGCAAAAGTCAAAGCCGGTGAAACACGTCCTGACATTGTTGATCCTGTGTTCATGATGGACCACATGATGGCAAAATTCAGACCCGACGGTGCGAACGACCGCAAACGTATCAGAAGCGCTTTGGAAAACGCTGTTATGCATTGGGAAGATCAAAAAGTATCTATACATGCTGCATACGATCCCGCAGCGCATGATGGTAAAGGACTTGTCGATGCACACCTTCTGAGCGGTGCAATTATCGCGAAGGGTGATTTGGACGACCGCGAGCTGGAAATAGCCGAACAAAAGAACGGATAAGCTGAAAAGACAGCTAAATATCGTTCCCTAAATCCAGGCCATTACCTCCATCATTATTCTTGCCGCGCCAACTTGTGAGAGCTTGCCAAACACCCCCTTTTTTACGCATGGCATCCAAACTCAGATACCCTGTCGCCCATCCGGCAAAACCTTTTGCGACTTCAACGTTATCATCCATGGTCAAAAGTGCCGCAGCATAAGACGTGAGCGCAAAATAAATGTCCGGCTGCTTTATACCGTCTGCCTTTTCATGCTTGGCCGCCATATACATGGACAATAAAGCAATACTACCGTAAGCCCCCTTCACCACCATCGGCAAGTCAGGGTTCGCAATAATATATGCAGAAACGGCGGATACAAACGCAACGGAATCCAGCCCGTATTTTTTGATCCCGTCCTTCATGCCGGAGGCCGCACCGCGGAACATATGTACAAGCCCGAAGCAACCGAGCATTCCGGCCGTAGACGCGGCATCGGGATTATTTGTAATGGCCTCAGCCGCAGCAAAACCTGCAGCACCCAGCGTCAATGTCCCCGAGGTAATTAGCCCCGCACCTCGGTTGGATACAAAACTGTCGACCAAACGCGCAGGCGCGCTATTCGGGACAAAAACAATACCTTCTTGCTCTGCTGATTTTTTGAATTCGACGACACAGCGCGTAGCAAACGACATCCCTGCCACTGTCACATTCAGTACGGCTGCTTCGTTACTATGCTGCAAGCTGATGGGCAAACTTCCGAGGTTAAAGCACACGCCGGAATCCGTCGCCGCATTGACGACTACTTGCCCATAATTGATTTCACGCAGTCCCACAACAAACCTTACCTGAAGCCTA
The DNA here is from genome assembly GCA_030432025.1 of Alphaproteobacteria bacterium. GTDB lineage: Bacteria > Pseudomonadota > Alphaproteobacteria > Micavibrionales > Micavibrionaceae > TMED27. The sequence continues at coordinate 177,076 of JAUIIA010000004.1, read as the reverse complement.
TATATGTTAAATATTTTGTGCGGACTATAGGGTCTGACCCCCGAAATTACAATAAAAAAGGCCACCCATTCAGAGTGGCCTTATTAAATTTGTAGGTCGGCTTTTAAAGCGAGAGATTTCCCCCGACGGCTAGGCGAATAAGGCGAAGTTTATAAAATTCATAAACGAGCCGAAATTCAACAACGCCAGCGAGAAAAGAACCGCTTTAAATTACATCATGCCGGGCATTCCGCCCATACCACCCATGCCGCCCATAGCGTCAGCAGCGCCAGCGCCGCCTTTGTCTTCTTGAGGGGCTTCGGTGATGATGGCTTCTGTTGTGATCAACAATGAAGATACAGATGCTGCATCCTGCAATGCTGTACGGACAACTTTCACAGGGTCGATGATACCGGCCTTAACAAGGTCAGTGAACGTACCGGCCTGCGCATCGTAACCGTAGTTCGTGTCTTTTTGCTCCAGCAATTTACCGACAATAACGGAACCTTCGGCACCGGCATTTTCAGCAATCTGACGGATTGGAGCTTGCAGAGCACGACGAACGATTTCGATACCAACATTCTGGTCATCATTTTCGCCTTCGAGTTTCGCAAGAGCTTTTGTTGAGTACAGAAGTGCAGTACCACCACCGGCGATAATACCTTCTTCAACAGCAGCGCGTGTAGCATGCAGAGCATCGTCAACACGGTCTTTACGCTCTTTCACTTCAACTTCTGTTGCACCGCCGACGCGAAGAACAGCAACACCACCGGCCAGTTTCGCCAGACGCTCTTGCAGCTTCTCTTTGTCATAGTCAGAATCAGTAGCTTCAACCTGCTTACGGATTTGTGAGCAGCGAGCTTCGATATCTTTTTTCTTACCGGCACCATCAACAACAGTTGTGTCGTCTTTAGTGATTGTCACTTTCTTAGCTTGGCCGAGCATGCCGATTTCAACATTCTCAAGCTTGATACCAAGATCTTCAGAAACAACCTGACCACCTGTCAGGATCGCGATGTCTTCGAGCATCGCCTTACGACGGTCACCGAAACCAGGCGCCTTAACAGCAGCAATCTTCAGACCGCCACGCAGCTTGTTCACAACCAATGTTGCGAGAGCTTCGCCTTCAACGTCTTCTGCTACGATCAGCAACGGACGTGATGACTGCACAACAGCTTCCAGAATTGGCACCAAAGCTTGCAGGTTAGACAGCTTGCCTTCGTTCAACAGGATGTATGGATTTTCCAGTTCAGCCTGCATCTTGTCAGCATCTGTGATGAAGTAAGGTGACAGGTAACCACGGTCGAATTGCATACCTTCAACAACTTCGAGTTCGTTGTCCAAAGATTTGGCTTCTTCAACTGTGATAACACCTTCGTTACCAACTTTGTCCATCGCTTCGGCGAGCAATTCACCGATAGATGTTTCGCCGTTAGCGGAGATCGTACCAACCTGTTTGATCTCTTCGTTACCTTTAACGTTCTTGGAACGCTTTTTCAGGTCTTCAACGACTTTAGCAACAGCAAGGTCGATACCGCGCTTCAAGTCCATCGGGTTACGGCCGGCGGAAACAGCTTTCGCACCTTCGTTCGCGATAGATTGAGCAAGCACAGTCGCAGTTGTCGTACCGTCACCAGCATGGTCGTTAGCTTTAGAAGCCACTTCCTTGATCAACTGCGCACCTGTGTTTTGACGCTTGTTTGTCAGTTCGATTTCTTTGGCAACAGTTACACCGTCTTTTGTCGTGCGAGGTGCGCCGAAGCTTTTCTCGATAACAACGTTACGGCCTTTAGGACCGAGCGTAACTTTTACAGCGTTGGCGAGGGTATTGATACCGGCCAACATATCTTCACGGGCATCTCCGCCCAGTTTTACATCTTTTGCAGACATTAAAATATCTCCTTATTTGTCTTGCGTTTAAATTAAGCAGCAATGATTCCGATAATGTCGGACTCTTTCATCACCATCAGCTCTTCGCCATCAATCGTGACTTCAGTTCCGGCCCATTTCGAGAACACGACCTTGTCGCCTTCTTTAACGTCCAGTGGGCGTACATCGCCGTTATCGTTTACGTGGCCTTTACCGGCTGCAACGATTTCACCTTCCATTGGCTTTTCGGAAGCTGTGTCAGGGATGATGATCCCACCAGCTGTCTTGGTGTCTGCTTCAACGCGGCGGACAAGAACGCGGTCATGTAGAGGACGAAATTTGACTTTCTTTGCCATTTCGACTTTCTCCTAAGTTTATGGTTGAACAAGCAGGCTTTTTTGCCCCATATAATGCGGACATCAAAGCCCCTTCCAAACTCACTTTGAAAACGCTGTTAGCACTCTCGATTAGTGAGTGCCAAACAGATAGTACAGACTCTCAAAACTTTCAAGAGATTTCGAAGAAAAATTACACCTCCGGCCAATAGCATACATCCGCTGAAACTGTTGATAATTAAGGCTTTTGCAACAATTTCCATATATTATATAGGGGTGATGTCGTAGAATAATGACATCAGAGAGCAGTGCTCCGCCACGGTTTATAACTGGACCCAAGAACAGGGTAAGGAGGATTAAATGGCTGATTTAAATAAACAATTAGGCGATTACCGCCTGACAACTGCGCAAATTTACTATCACATGCCGGATGTAAAAGATTTGCTGCAGGAATTCATCTGGCAAGATTACGATCTTGCGCCGACTTTTCCGCATCTTCATAAATTTCTCGATTTCTGGACCCGTGAAATAGACGGAAAACTCCATTCCGTGTATGTCGCCAAACGTGAAATCATAACCACTTCAGACTACCGAAACGCCGACTGGCTCGGCACTATGCAGTAATCACAACTACCCGTATTCGACTGCTTCCCAGCCATGCATAAAACGCAGGGCTGAAATGCGCAGAATTATCTTGTTTTATGTTAAAAGTGGGCGTACACCGCCCGTGTTTTTAAAATTTAAGGACACGGGGAAATGGAACCAAACACAATTACGATACCGTTCGCGGAAGCTGGCGCGCGCGTTGCCACAGCGCTGCGAAATGTGGACTTCAGCAACGCCACACAGATCACGAAGGAAGGCCGCCCGCAAATAGGCGATATTATCCTTGCGCATGTAACATCCATAGGTGACGTCAAAGTATTACAGAATCCAAACGGACGCGAAGAAGATATCCATACCGGAGATCTGGTCATGCTGGCATACGGTCAACGGTACGCAATCGCGGAATACGAAGCGGTTCTTCCCGATACTCTGGAGGAATGCGATCTCGTATCCCGTGGAGGTGTAGCTGCGAAAGTCGTGAACAAAAACCACAAAATGGGCACCCCCACACGCGTTCAACCCAGAGGGTTTTTACGTGATACAAATGGCCAAAAACTGAATACCCGCCAGTTTTCATTAGCACCGGAAAGAAGCCTCACCACCTTGAATAAACCTGTGGTAATGGCATTTCTCGGCACAGGTATGGACGCGGGGAAAACAACAACGGCGTGCTCAACCATTCACGGGCTAACACGCGCCGGACACAAAGTCGGCTTCGGCAAGGTAACGGGTACGGGGTATTCCGGCGACCTGTTCGCACCGATAGATTCAGGCGCAGTTGCAGGATACGACTTTGTAGACATGGGATACCCGTCCACATACATGGTCCCGACCACGCAAATCAACCGGATCATGGATGATATTATTAACAAGCTGCGTCTTGATGGCTGCGACACAATTGTATTGGAAATCGCCGACGGCATTTTCCAACAGGACAATATGCAACTTCTCAGTTCCGCCAGCGTTAAGGCGCGTATTGATGGTATAATTTTGGCCGCCGACGGGCCATTAGGGGCAATTCAAGCCAATCAGACCATGCGCGATCAGGGATATGAAGTACTGGCCATCAGCGGCGTAGCCTCTGCAGCACCGCTGGCCCTTCGTGAAATCAAACGAAACCTTGGTAATATGTCACCGCCTTTTGGCTGCCTGACCAAAGACGACCTGCGCACCCCCGAAATTGCAGACGGACTTCGCAATAGCGCTCTGGCATCCAGAGACAATAAACTGCGCGCAGCTATAACGGCAAAGCTGCCAAAGCCTGATGGGGCTGATAAGCGTGATGCCGTTCTGGTTTAGACATCAATAGCGGCGAGCTTTACTTTTAAACCATCATACTCTTCGGACATGATGAGCTGGCACGACAAGCGCGAATTATCCTGAAGGTCGAATGCTTCATCCAGCATTTCTTCCTCGTCCTCGCGCATCTCCGGCAATTTATCGGCCCATTCCTCATCGACATAGACATGGCAGGTGGCGCAAGCACAGCAACCGCCGCACTCCGCCTTAATCGGCAAACCGTGCTCGCGGATAATCTCCATCACACGCCACCCCTCGATTGCCTCGAGAGCATGTTCCTTGCCTTCCAAATCCGTCACATAAATCTTCATGAATTCTACCAGATCGGTGTCGTTTTATTTTCATCGTTGAACACTGAAAAAACACCGAAACCTATAGCGAGACTGGACAATAGCGCAAGCAGATAATCAACCGTACCCTGAATGAAAGATAAACCTATATGGGTGACCGTCTCATTATCCTGTAATGACAATATGGACAAAATGATCGACATAATCTCGCTCATCATCAACATAAGGATAGCCATCGGCACGAAGCACAACATCCATACACCCAATAGATAAAAGGACGATGAATACGCTTTAAACCTGAGCAGATAATCCAGTGGCGTTTTCCCGATCAACATCGGGATATATATCCAGAAAAAACGAAACGCCCAAATCATCATAGCAATCAAGGCCACAACAAAAATGAACATTGAACCACTAGCTTCGGGCGGGTTCGTCGCACTGTCCGGCGGGTGCCCCTGCATTGTAGTACCGATCACAAAAGCCAGAGCAAGCTTGGTTAGCGTGTAAATCACGGCCGACGCCTTTATGTTCCTCTGCATTTGCTGCGCAGAAGGCAATAAAGGATGAGATACTTGCTTGTCATTAACGCCGGGCACTTTTTTGGGCATGTGCTCAACTTGCAAAGCCATCAGCACCAATTGGGCAATCACCCACCCTTCCAGAAAATAAACCGGCAACAGCAACAAACCCTGCCTTAAGAAGTTTTCATCAATACCGATCAGCACAAAGGCGATGAAAGCCGCAATTTTCGCGACGATCACGGGCGTTGACAAACGAATGGCATAGGAACGATGATCCCACAGAAACCTGTAGGATTGGCTGGTGCAATCGATAATATCAAAACTGGCCATAGATCGTGGGTGCCCAAATAAAATGCATATGATGTTTGACACTTAAATTAAATACAGCATAGTGCATTGCCTTGAAAGAGACGCATGGCAAAAGACTTGTAAAAAATGACAGTAACCGCATCAAATCCGACAAATCACAAATCCGTAACCATCTGGCTGTACGGTTGTGCGTTCATGGTTTTTGCCATGATGGTCATTGGCGCGATCACCAGATTAACAGAATCCGGCCTCTCCATGGTGGAATGGCGCCCCTTGATCGGCGCATTACCACCAATGTCCGAAGAAGAATGGCAGCGCGTCTTTAACCTCTACCAAGCCAGCCCCGAATTCGAGAAAAAGAATTTCTGGATGGAGCTGGATGAATTTAAAACCATCTTTTTCTGGGAATGGTTTCACCGCCTCTGGGGCCGCACCATCGGACTGGTCTTTGCCCTGCCTATGATGATCTTCTGGATCAAAGGCATGATCCCGCAAGGCTATAAATCAAAGTTCCTCTTCCTGCTGGCCCTCGGCGGCGCGCAAGGGCTGATGGGTTGGTACATGGTACAAAGCGGCCTGATCGACCAACCAGCCGTCAGCCATTTTCGTCTCGCCGCGCATTTAGGGTTAGCGTTTGTAATTTACGGCTTTTTGCTCTGGTACGCGTTTTCTCTCGGCACAAACACCCGCATCGAAGCGAACCGAAAATTCCGCATCCACCTGCATAGCGCAACCTTGTTTCTGGCCATCACCATCACTTGGGGTGCATTCACGGCGGGACTGGACGCAGGCTTGCTATATAATGATAGCTTCCCGCTCATGGGAGGACAGATCGTACCACCTGACTTCTGGCTCTACGATAATGTCTTTGCCAACCTGATCAAAAACCACAGCAGCGTGCAGTTCTTCCATCGCTGGCTCGCGATTTTCACAGTGCTCTACATGCTGAGCGTATGGGTACATGGACTGGTTAAGGGATATGCAACAACGGCGCTCAACCTGCTGGCGCTTATGGCCTTCCTGCAAATGGGATTAGGGATCGCCACAATCCTCTCGGGGGTAGACATCACAATAGCAGCCCTGCACCAGGCAGGTGCGGCCATTCTGCTATTATTGCTGTTATTAAGTATTCGCCAGACTAAACCAATCGAAAAAGCCGACCAAAAGCCGCTAAGTAACTAGCTCTGATCGCCGTCTTTCTTCTCACCCTCGGGGTTTTCTCCCTCAGGTTTTTTATCTTTGGAAGATACGAATTTCATAGCCACAGGCTTCTGCGTCAGCTCTTCACTGCCTTGCTGCGAAGCGGGCGGTTGCGCTGGTTGAGATGGCTGCGGCGGCGTTGGCGGTGCAGCCGGCGTAGTCTCAGTCTGTGGCGCTGCTGGCGGCTCAGTGGGAGCTGCAGGCGCTGGCGACGAAGGTGGTGGAGAAGACGACGGAGGATTCACCGAAAACGGCTTCATTGCATCATTCTCGATAGGACCAACAGGCTCCTCCGGCAGTTCGGGTTCGTCCGGTGTCGGTTGAACAGGCACAGCCTGTGAAGGCTCCGCTGCAGATGGCGGTGCTTCGGAAGGCGGCGGTGCCTGAGATGGCGCAGGCGGCTCCGGCGGTAAAGGCGGAGCAACAGATTCTGTTGGTGGTGTTTCAGGTGGTGTAGGCGGTGCTTCAGGAGCCAGCGGCTTCATCGGATTATCATCCTCGACCTTGGCCTGCTCCGCATCAATAGGGTTAACAGGGCTTTCTTCTTGCAATTTTGGCCCGTCGGGCTGCAAGGGTTGAATAACATCCGACTTCTCGACCGCTGACGGAGGCATCTCGGGTGGCGGGATATCCTGTGGCGGCATAGGCGGTTCTGAGGGTTCTCCACCCTGGTCTGCTTGCGCGGGCTGCTCAACGACAGGCTCGGGTTCTTGAATAGGCTCTGGCGCAGGCGGCTCTGCAGGTGCTTCAGGCTTGGGTGGCTCCAAATCAATCGGCTTCACATCATCCATCGGATCATGATGAATATTAGGTGCGCCGCTGGAACCATCGGTCATCGCATCCGTGACCGCAGGCGATAAGTTTGTCGGGTTAACGTCAGTAGGACCATCCGGATTAGCTGGCGCAGCACCATCAACAGGAGCGACAGGCGGCGTTTCAGGGGTCGGCATATCGGGGGCCGGTTGAGGATCGACCTCGGTCGTCTCCGCCGCAGCAGCTCCACCGGCAGCATCTCCTTGGCCTTGCTCGCCCTTTTTCTCTTCTTCCTTTTCTTTGAGTTCTTCAGGCGAAGGTGGCACAAAACGGTCAACCAGAGCCTCGCCATACAATAAAAGCGCTAAAGGACGGCCCAGTTTTTCCATGGCCTCCTTCACATATTCAATCTGCAAAGCGCCCTTATCAACGCTCTTCTCTTCCATCGTGTCCATGAATTCGAGCAAGGCAATGCGCTTGGCTTCTGCTTCTTGCTCCAAGTCCGCGCGGTCTTCCTTGTCCTCATCGGTGATAGCGCCCTCACGGTCATATTCGATCAGGTCTTTGCCAAGCACGAAATCAGCCGCAGCGGGCCAGTTCTGTGCAAACTGGATACGCGCACTCAAATTACTGATCACATACAAAACCTCGAGCGCCTCTTTGAACTCGTCAAATCGGTCACTCGTCAGCTTGTTTTCCTGATCGCTATTTGTGGGTTGGGCAGCATTTGAATCGGACATAAAACACTCTTTGATAAATTTCTATTTACATTACCGCGCCTGAGGCAATTTATGAAGCCTCTTTAGTCAAGATCTACAGTGATGGATGTTTTTAGTTGTTGTCCAAACCGTGAACTTCGGTAGCCACGCCTTTAACTTGGTGTGAAAGCGGATATTCCCGCTCACCGGTAACTTGTCCGTACGCCTCGCCCGCACGACTTCCGATCGCGCCGACTGCCGTAATAAAGCCGTCCTCTATGCGTTGTGGGATGGCTCTGACGGTATCTTCGATTTCTCCGTCTTCAATAGGCTCGAAATACTGTCCGATGTGACGGCCCATTCTTCCGGGCGCATTAGCGACACCTTGTCCGGCATCTCTCATATTATCCCAGAACGTATCAGGGGTTCTGGCCTCGCCAGGCTCAACATAGGCGTGATCTACAATGTCACGCTCGATACTGCGCAAAAACCCGCGCATAGACTCTTTGAACTGCGTATATTCGTTACGACCGATCGGCCCTGAAGTTACACCACCACCATAGCCGCCTGTGCGGTATTCCTGTATCGCGTTAAACAGCTCGGGGTAGTTGTCTTTTATACCGCGCATGAACGCTTCAGTATCCGACCCACCCGTCATACTCATAAGTTCTGCACGCTGGGCAGGGTCGACCAGATAATCCGGCATCGGAATAACTCGGATAGTATTGTTCTCGAAATCGAAATAGGACAGCATCTGCCCTGTCGTACCTTCGGGCGGCAAATCAATGTGCTTAACGCGCAAGCTGGCAACACCCGGATAATTCCCGACTGGCAATTCAATCGAGCGGCCATCCGCACCGGTAATATCATTACGGCGAAGCATATCCATGATGCCTGTCTCATGCGCCATAATTACACGCGGCGAGGAGTTAAGCTCATCATTGGCAAAGTTACGCAACGCATCCAGGTCAGACAATATTTGCGTACGTGTACGTGTCTGGTCATCAAACACGCTCGGCTCTTGTGCCGCGTCTTGAAAACGGGCTGCTGTGGTTTGCTCACCTTTGGATTCACTGACTGTTGTACTTCTCGCATATGGCGGGATATACGCATCACGTTCGGCCTGTGCCGCATCACGCCCTTCTCTGATCGCATCAACGTCTCTTTGATAATGCTCAGAGATCGTGTTGAAATTTTGCGCGTTGTCAAAAATACGCTGATTGAACACCGCATTCATTGCGCCATAATCACCCCAGATTCCGGCTAACAACGCAAACCCGGGATCGGCTTCAATCATTTGCTCTATTCTGTCGTCGAGAGAAATGCTCTCATCTTCATAAATCGCCGTAACGCGGGCAATGTCGATTTTCTCGACACTGAAAATCATCGATTGCTTGTCTATGCCCGAGACATACATATTGCCTTCGTCATCTTTGAAATGTGCCGCACCCTGCATTTCCAAAAAGTCTGTACCCAACTGGTCCTGAAACGGGTTACCGGCCGCCATAATGTGGAAATTGTCGTAGAACGTTGCCATTTGGGAAGCTGTGAATGTTTCCCCGCCTGATGTGATCGTCATATTTTCCAGACCCGGCTTCCACGCAGGTGCATCACGATCAAAAACTTGCGTATGCGAAGGCTGACCATATAGATTGTGCAAGCGATCCATTCCTTGCGTTACGCGCTCGGAAAACACGCGCGCCGCTTCATCAGGATCGGTAATATCACCAGCAGCATCAATAGCCTCACGCATGACTTGCAGGTAATCGCGTCTATAGCGGGAGTTACCAAACGGCAATGTGTTGATCGTACTGATCATAATGAACAAATCATCATCAAGCGTCGCACCATGACCGTTTTCGGCATGTTTGGCGCGAGCTGACTTATAAAGGTCGGCTATTCTTTGCTGGCGTGTTGCTGTACCGTCAATTTCGCCCAAGGCATCCGCCCCTTCCAGATCGGGCATAATATCCAGAATGCCGAACTGTCCGGTAAATTCACGTGTCATCACTTCCATCAGCTTGAGCATATCCGGATTATTCGCGGACATACCCGCAATGCGGTGCGCTCCGCGGGCCGTTAATGACTCAATTTCAGCCGGATCTTCAGGAACGGAAATAAGACTCTGGAATAGCTCGGTCGTATAAGGAGCCGCAACGACGGACCCCTGATTAAATAATAGTTGCTGTGATATACGCGGCGGATCCTGTGAAGCCAAAAAGTCTAACGACTCGATCAACGGCAACAAGTTGTCACGGGTCAGCATCTCCTCGATACCGCTCTCGTTATATTTCTCCTCACCCATCAAGCCTTTGATTTTTGTCTTCAAGTTATCGATATTGGCAAGAATGAATTGGCCTTTTTCCGGCGTGTAGTACCAGTTATTTTCACCGGGAATATCCATGACCATCGGGTCACTCAGGAACACCATCAACCCTTGCAACGCAGCTTGAGAGCGCAAATCAAAATTCTCGTCTGCACCGCTGATTTCAGGAATACGATGTTCCAGAATACCGACCTGGGCAAATGACTGAAACAACTCCGCAAGCCCACCCTGACCGCTCATGCTGGCTTGGGCATCTTCCAGAGTTTCATTAATTTTCGGGGCAAGAACCAACAGGCTCTCTTCAACTGTTCTTGTCGCGGACCTAATATCCGGCGGTGGTGGTGTAGGGCTTTGAGAACGACTGGCCAATACATCAACACTGGCCAGCATTGTCGTCAGATGTTCTTTACGCGGATCGGTATCCGGCATCGCCGCAAGCTTCGCATCTAAATGTGCGCGCCATGCGGCATCATAAATGCCGTTCTTGGCACCGGTCCAACCCTGACCATAATAGCCGTCATTCTGCATGGTACGGAATAACGCCTGCATGGCTCTTGCATCCGTTTCATCCCAGGCTCCGTCTGCAGATGTAGAAGCAGAGAGTCTTTCAAGCGTCGTTACTGCGGCCTGATATTCCTGCGCGGTTGGCATGCTTCCGGTACCGGGGTTAATCGTATGTCCTGTATACAGACCTTCATCAACCAATGTCTGCAGATCGGCCATCAAATCATCCGAGCCTTCAAGCAAAGCTACAGCTTCAGGCAAGTTTCTTAAGACATCCGGCGCATGTGTACGCAGATCTGTAAGAAGCTTGGCAATGTCCTCGTCATTTTCTGCCGCAAATTCCAAGGCCTCGACTGCATTCTCTGCTCTTGTCCCGGAACTACGGAAGATTTCATTGAACTTATCGCGAGCATATCCCTGGTTACTGATCACGCCATATGAACGGCCCGTGACATTCTCAACCAAAAATTCCGTATCGCCGTCCACCAGCGCTTTCAGATATTGTAGCGGCGTTTTTCCGTGCTCGTCAGGCGCCTTGAGTTTTTCATTAATCAACCCGCTTACGCCCTGAAGCACCGGCCCATCAACACTAGTGATAGGAGCATCGGCGCCGAGCAGTTGGTTCAGCATATTCAGGAAACGAACGCTTTCTACCCGAAACGCATCCTCATCGACAGCCGCTGGGTCCGGAAAGTCGGCACCAACGCTGGCCAGGCCCGTAATGAGCCTCTGAGCTGCAGGATTTTCGGCAAAAGTCGCCATTGATTCACACCCTCTAAATTTTTTCCCGCCGTTTTTATTTTTTTATGACGGTTTTTTATCAAACGCTAAAAGCTAAGCCATTGTTTTTAATGTACAAAATTTTCCTCTATATAAAGAGGGCTCTTAACGTACTTGCATTATGCCATAAAGGGCACAAAAAAACAAATTTTTCGTGATATTTCAATTGGTTAACAAAAGGTTAACAAATTCAGGGGTTATTCGCGCTCGGTTGGTTCCGCAGCCTCTTCAGAGCTATTTTCAGCAGCTTCTTTTTCTTTCTGCATTTTTTCCTCTTGAATCGCCTTGGGCAAGCTCACAAGTGTCGCATTCAGCAACTTGATCATATTAGGCTGTGTTTCATCCATTTTATCAATCATGCCCTGACAACCTTCCAGACTATCGACAGGTACTTTTTTCACGTCTTTTGCATGTTGCTCACGGGCATCATCGATTTTCTTGAAAAACTGGTCGAATTCACGCGGACGCGCATAATCCTGCGCAATGATCATATTCCCGACATTGGCCTCCGCCTGTTTGATCACAGGGTCTACGGCTTGGGTCCATTCAAGATAACGCGCAGTTGCACGCCCCTCCAGTTCGGGGTTTTTCTCCTCACAGACTTCCATCGCGTTCCCCAGGTCTTCACGGACGGTTTTAACAACATGAATAAGGTTATAGTTACCGTACACAACGCTAAAATGCCTTTTATTCTGGTCACTTAGGTTATCAGCAAACGCACGAACATCCTCCAGAACCTTGTTTGTCGCTTTCTGTGTCGGTTCGGACATACCGGCATCCGCATCCTCGGCTTCTGCTGGCGCTTCAGCATCTTGCGCAAATGATGATTGTGGAACGAATGACAAGCCGACTAGAAGGGCAAAGAAGAGATATAGAGATTTCATAAATGATCCTGAGTTATGCATGTAGGAATAATCTAGCGCTGATTCAGGCAAAAAAAAAGCCTGTATGACCGCTTTAGGAATTTACGTGGGGCAACACTTATACTTCCCAAGCTCTCATACAGGCCAGTGCGCATGACATAAGAGATAAACCAAAATTTTAAATAACCTATTAGAAAGAACCCTGTGGAACGGAAATTAACGAGCCTTCCCTTGCTCGATCAATACCTTGGCGCTTTTTGCGCTCTTTATGTCCCTAAGTCACTGGTCTGTGACAACAAAAGAGGAGAATGACTGATATATTTTTTAACACACCTTATTACCAATCATTTGTCCTTACATATTTAACATAACACATAAAATCTTTATAGAAAGTAAATAAAATTAGAGATTTATTTTGGACGGTTTTTAAAAAAATGTGCGCTGCACCATGACGGTGCACGGCCTAAATCATGGTTATAGCTTGCAAAAATAGCCCTTCTGTGGCTTTTTAACGCTCGGTAATGTCAGTTTTGAGAGACAACAATGGCAAAAGATTTTAAAGAAAATATACGCGTTTCCGAAGTTCCTGTAGAAAATCACCCGCAATTTATGGACCATGAAAACGTCTATAAAATAACCGAGCCGGACAATAATTTTATCGGTTTTGTCGGCATCCATAATACGGCCTTAGGCCCCGGTCTTGGCGGTATTCGTTATAAAGCCTATAAAAACGAAGCCGAGGCATTAACAGATGTACTCAGACTCTCCGAAGCGATGACATGGAAAAACGCAGCAGGCGGCCTAGACCATGGCGGCGGCAAAAGCGTAATAATGGCATATAAAGGTCAAGACAGACCGAGTGACGTAGCCTTGGAGATCATGGCCGAGGGCTTCAATATCATTAACAAGAATAATGTGGTCTATTACGGCGCGGAAGATATGAACATCAGCGAATACGCGCTCGATAAAATGCTCGAAACCACACCCTACATTAAGGGCGCAACATCCGAAGATGCCAATGTCGTCAGCGGCAACCCCTCCCCCTTAACGGCTGTCGGCGTGTTCGGCTGTATGAAAGTCGCCGTTAAAAATAAATTGGGTAAGGACAGCCTCCAAGGTATACGCGTCTCATTGCAAGGTATCGGCGCAGTGGGCGGTACTTTGGCCAAACTTCTTCATGAGGAAGGTGCAATACTCCATGCCACTGACACATCTGCTGCGGCCTTTGAAAAGCTCAAAGCAGAAAATGTTGAAATCCAGAAAGTCGGATTGGACGAAATTTATGATGTCGAAGCGGATGTATTCGCACCCAATGCTATCGGCGGAACCTTGACGGATGAAAACATCAAACGCCTGAAGAGCGCAGGCGTGCAAATTGTATGTGGAGCAGCTAACAACCAGCAAGCCGATCAGATCGGCGGATCGCAAAGCAAGCTGATGCATAGGCTCGGTATCTTGTACTGTCCTGACTACATCGTAAATGCCGCAGGCGTGATCTGGGTTGCCAAAGTCGGAGAAAACGCCGAACAGGTTACACAGGAATTACGCGAAGGCGTGCCAAAACGCTTTGAAGAGGTCCTGAAGCTGGCTGAAGCACACCCGGAGCGGGATCTGGCAAGCATTGCTTCCGAATATGCACGCAAGCGTGTCGAAGACGCGCAAAGCAGACAAGAGCAACATTCCCAAACAGCGTAAGCTATGCCACAATTAGGGAATGAACAGTCATTCCTCTTCATCACAAAACGGCAACGCACTGTGGTTCATCCTGATCGGGGTGGCCTTGCTTGGCGCGCTTACTATTATCTTGAGTCGCGGCGGCTCCTCGGTTGACCAAAGCGGTGACTTTGAACGACGCAGCATTGAAGCTTCGCGCATTATGCGCACCGTAAAATCATACGAAGTCGCTATTCAACAATTACTGCAATTAGGCTGTTCGGAAAACTCGATTTCCTTCTGGCATGACAGCAACGCCGACGGCGTAGAAGATAATAATGACACATATTTTAACCCCAACAGTCCGGCGGATCATTCATGTCATGTCTTTGATGTAAATGGCGGCGGGCTGACCTACACAGACCCACAGGAAGACTGGATTGATGACATCAGCCCAACACCGCAATATAGCGGAGAATGGTTTTTCAATGGAACGACCTGCGTTGAAGGAATAGGAACGGGTACAAATGTAAATTGTAATGCAAGTAATCAGCAACAAGAGTTGCTCGTGTTTCTTCCCTACATCGAATACAGCCTTTGCGTACAACTAAACCGTATGAACGACGTACCAACGGTAGGAAATACGCCGCCTCAAGATCATAATTCGGCATGGCCCGCTGCTTGGGCATATTTCATAGGGAACTACAACACAAATACACGATCAATCAGCTCAGCCAATGGCATAGACGGCCAGCACAGCGCGTGCTTTGAAGGCGGCGGAACAGGACCGGACACGGGCACATATCATTTTTACCACGTGCTGATACAACGATAAGCGACTGACAAACTAGTCAGTCAGCTTATTCCACCAACCTTTTTTCTTCTTCTCAGGTGCTTCATTGACGGTTTCATATTCCTTTGGCTCATCCGCCGCAGGAGCGTCGTCGTTGGATGCTTTGACCTTCTTCACAGGCTTGTCTTTGGCTTTGTCCTCACCATCGCTGTCTTTCTTTGAAGACTTGCTCGACTTAGCGGCAGGCTTCTTCTTATCGTCAGCCTTATCATCAGCCTTGTCATCGTCCTTCTTTTTGGACGTGGATTTTTTGGCAGGTGCTTTCTTCTTGTCATCCGACTTCTTATCATCAGACTTTTTGGACTTCTTGTCAGCCTTGTCAGACTGATCATCCTCTTTATCGTCTTTTGCTTCCGTCTTCTTGGTCGATTTAGCAGCGGACTTTTTCTTGTCGTCCTTTTTGTCGTCATCCTTGGACTTTGAATCGTCATCAGACTTGGAATCTTCCGATTCCTTATCATCGGAGTCATTGTCCTGATCCTTGTTACGACCCCGCCCACGACCACGGCCACCGCGGCGACCACGTCTACGGCCACGCTTGGACTTCTCATCATTGTCGTTATCGTCGTCGTTGTTCTTATTATTGTTGTTGTCATCCTGATCGTCGTCATCATCATCCGATGATTTATTCGCCGGCTTGGACACCTCAACACGATGGTCCGAAGCGGCCAAAGAGCTGTCGACACGGAGCAGAACTGTGAAGTTATAGCGTTCTTCGATTTCTGCGAGATTTTTACGCTTGTGATTCAAGATATACAGCGCAACTTCGTTCGGCACATGCGCGATCACTTGCGCAGCGCGGCCCTTATTGCCTTCGGATTCAATCGCACGCAGCACCAGAATACTGGCCGCATCCGCTGTACGTACACGTCCCGTACCTGCACAATGCTGACAGGTTTCAAACTGTGACTCCGTCAATGACGGGCTCAAACGTTGTCGTGACATTTCCATCAAACCAAACGAAGAAATACGTCCGACCTGAATACGTGCGCGGTCACCGGACAGCGCCTCGCGCATCTTACGCTCAACCTTACCGTTATTGCGGCGGTCTTCCATATCGATAAAGTCAATAACGACCAAGCCACCAAGGTCACGCAGACGCATCTGACGGGCGACTTCTTCAGCAGCTTCCAGGTTGGTCTTTAACGCGGTCTCCTCGATATGGCGTTCCTTGGTTGCCTTACCGGAGTTCACATCGATAGAAACAAGTGCTTCCGTCGGGTTAATAACCAGATAACCACCGGACTTCAGCGTAACGCTTGTCTCACCGATTTCGGCGATTTGGTCTTCAACCTGAAATTTATTAAACAATGACGTGCTGTCATCTTTGAATTCGATCACTTTTTTCGCATGCGATGGAATCATCATCTTCATGAAATTCTTCGCAGTCTTGAAGCCCTCTTCTCCGGCAACATGAACTTCGCTGACATCGCGCGTATACAAATCACGCACCGCACGCTTGATCAGGTCGGCTTCCTCATACACCAAAGCAGGCGCAGATGATTCCAGCGTTGTCTCACGAATTGTGTTCCACAAGCGTAGAAGATAATCGAGGTCACGTTTAACTTCGGCTTTCGTGCGTGTAACACCGGCCGTACGTAAGATAACGGACATGCCTTTCGGCACCTCCAATTCCTTGATCATATCGCGCATTTTGGCGCGGTCTTTGTTGTTCGAAATCTTGCGGGAGATACCGCCTGCACGCGGGCTGTTCGGCATCAACACACAATAACGACCCGGCAGAGACAGGTAAGACCCGACAGCCGCACCTTTATTGCCGCGCTCTTCTTTGGAAACCTGCACCAACATAATCTGTCCGCGCTTGATCACTTCCTGGATTTTGTACTTACGACGAAGATTGAATCGGAACTTCTGTTCATCATCCATATCGTCATAGGCTTCTACGCGTTTGGAACGGTGTTGCGCATTGCGCCCCTTTCCACCGCGACCACGGCCGCGACCACGGCCACCACGACGACCGCGTCTGCGGTTGCCTTTATCATCGTCGTCTTCATCTTTATCTTCGGCTTTGTTACCGTCCACGTCGTCTTCATCGTCGTCGCTTTTACGGTTGCCTTTATTATCCTCGTCATCCTGATCGGCTTTTTTGGACTTACCCTTGGAAGACTTACCTTTTGATCCTTTGCCGGACTTGGACTCTTCACCGCCGACTTCATCGACCGTATCTTTATCGTCATCAACCTCTTCGGTGTCACCTTCACCATCTTCGACATCGATGTCGTCCAGCTCACCTTCTTCCTCATCGTGCTTTTTCAGCTCTTCTTCCTGCTCGGCGATCAAAGCCTCGCGGTCAGCGATAGGGATACGGAAGTAATCAGGGTGTATTTCAGAAAACGGTAAAAATCCGTGACGGTTACCACCGAAATTTACAAACGCCGCCTGCAGCGACGGTTCAACGCGGGTAACTTTCGCGAGATAGATATTTCCTTTAAGGGGTTTGCGGAATGCGCTTTCGTAATCAAATTCATCAAGGCGTCCGCTATCAACGACCGCAACGCGTGTTTCTTCTGTATGCGTTGCATCTATGAGCATCTTTTTTGCCATGGGGCTTCTCCATATGTGGCGCGAGCGCTGCCTGTTTGATTCGTGCGCCAACCTAAGAGAAAAGGTCGCGGAGTGTCGTCCACGAGCAAACGGCGCGAAATCGCGCAAAACGTTAAATCAAATTTTGGATATTGCAGTTCGCGAAACCTAAGTAATTCCTTTTAAAGCGCTAAAACCGCAATACACTAAACACTCAACAGCACAATATACAGAACTCTAAATTAGCACAAGACACAAAGTGATTCGTTTTGATAAAAAGTTGATATGTAAGGATAAAAAAAGATGAACGTATTTGACCAAATTCTTCCCGATGCCCCGATTGTTGTCCTGACGGGCGCGGGAATATCCGCCGAAAGCGGCCTTGCGACTTTTCGCGGCTCTGACGGCTTGTGGGAAGGACACCGGGTCGAGGATGTAGCAACCCCGGAAGCCTTCGCCCGCGACCCCGTTCTCGTACATGAGTTTTACAATATGCGCCGCAAGGGAGCAAAAGACGTACACCCGAACAATGCCCATAAGGCACTGGCAAAGCTGGAAGAACACTGGTTGGGTGAGGTTCTGGTCGTCACACAGAACATTGACGACCTGCATGAACGCGGCGGCAGTAAAAACCTGATCCACATGCATGGCGAAGTTCTCAAGGCCTTTTGCGCCAACTGCTCAAGCGGTGAAGGCGACAAAATCGATTGCTTCGACGACCTCTCCGTTGAAATGGCCTGCGAAAATTGTGGCTATGCGGGTGGCTTACGACCCGACATCGTTTGGTTTGGCGAAATGCCCTATCAAATGGAACGAATCTTTCAGGCTTTACAAAATTGCGATCTCTTTATCTCAATCGGCACATCGGGAAACGTATATCCGGCTGCGGGCTTTGTACGCGAGGCCCTGCTCAGCGGCGCGGTGACGATCGAATGCAATCTGGAACCCTCCATGGTGGCCAATGACTTTCACGAACACATTCACGGCCCCGCAAGCCAAACCGTGCCCGCGCTCGTCGAGGAACTGCTCAAAATCAATGCGAAGGATTAAATATTAGCTTTGCGTACTTTACAGGTCACCATGACGATATGTTATATATGTAAGGTTACTGCTTAATTGAGGCCTCGCTTGCTTAAACGTTTCATTCAATCCTGCTTTCTGACCGTGCTGGCTGTTTTCAGTTTTGCTTCGCAAAGCTATGCGTTGGATTTAAACGCCGTGCGCTTTGGCCTGCATCAGGATAAAACCCGCCTCGTTCTCGATCTCGACCGTACAGCCGATTACCGCGCATTTGTGTTAGGCGACCCGTACCGTATGGTCATCGACCTGCCCGCATTCGAATGGAAAGCCGGTGAAGTAGAAAGCCCACAAAACGCAGGCGTACTGGAAACCCGTCACGGCAACCTAAAGCCTGGCATTTCACGCATCGTTTTTGACATGAACCGCCCGATAAGCATTCAAAAGGCTTTCGTGCTGCCCGCAAACGGAGCCAAACCGCCAAGACTGGTCATTGATTTCGCAAATGTCTCTGCCGGATTATTCAAACAGACGCAAAGTGCGATTTACGGCTCCTTGAACGTAGAAGATGTTAAAAGCAACGTGGTCGCCAAAGGTACAACCCAAGCGCCGCGTGTTCCTATACCGCCGAAAAAGGCTGAAAAGCCACTAATTATAATTGATCCCGGCCACGGAGGCGTCGACCCCGGTGCAATCGGCTCAAACGGCGTCTATGAGAAAAAAGTCGTACTGGCAATCGCCAAGGAATTGAAAAAGCAACTCCTCGATAGCGGCCAATACCGCGTAAAGTTGACCAGAGAGACAGACATCTTCATCAAACTGTCGGACCGCGTAAAAATCGCGCGTAAACATGACGGCGACTTGTTTTTATCCGTGCATGCCGACTCGCTTGAGGACCCGAGCGTACAAGGCGCATCTTTTTATACGCTGTCCGAAAAAGCATCTGACGCGCAGACAGCCCGCCTTGCCGCACGGGAAAACAAAGCCGACCTGATCGCAGGCATCGATTTAACTGTCGAGGATAAAGACGTTGCTAACATGCTGCTCGACATCGCCATGCGTGAAACATCAAACCAATCGAACTTTTTTGCAAATACGCTGGTCGACCGCTTTAAAGCCGACAGCGTAAAAACACTCGTAACGGCGCATCGTTCTGCCGGCTTTGCGGTTCTAAAAGCACCCGATATTCCTTCTGTCCTGGTCGAAGCCGGCTTTATGTCCAATAAAAAGGAGGCAGACCTACTCAATACGCACGCCCATCGCAAAAAAATTGCTAAAGCGTTGAAAAAAGGTATAGACCGCTATTTCGAACAGGTTCGCAAGAATCAACGCATTTAATAAACGCACAATTTAGGTGCACATTCGCAACATATTGAAAAATTTCCCAAAAAAACTCTTGAAAAACAGTGTTCAATGCCCTTTTGATTGTGTATAAGAAAAAACTATAGCAATTGCTCGGTATGAGCATAGGTTTTACTTACTAACTTTAAACGAGGTCGAAATGAAAACATTCTCTACTATTCTATGCATTGCCGGTACTGCGGTTGCATTGTCTGCTTGTAACGGTGGCCAACTTGGTAACTTCGAAGATGAAGCACCTTACGCACAAGAGCGTACAGCGACACACTCAAACACAGTTTCTCCTGCTCCTGCAAAGCAGCCTGCTCCAAGAGCTGAGCGCGTATTCAGAGCACAGCAAACAAAATAATTTTGCTGATAAATAAAGATTTTAAGGCTGCCCACTCTTGGGCAGCCTTTTCTTTTTGCGCTATGATAAGAACGTTATGCGCCGTGTAATCGATTTTATTCTGTTCCTGCTGGCAAATGCGTTGGGCTTCTCCGCCGCATCCATCAGCTATAATCTCGCCGTCATCTCAGGACGGCTTGATCCGGCTATACCCGAACAAATCGGAATAGAGGTCCTGCGTAATGATTTCTTTCAGGGAACAATGATTACGTGGCTTATGTGCTGTCTTTTCAGCGTGGGCTTCTTCTTTGCCAAGGGCAAGGAACGCTACCTTTTCCTGTGCGTCCCGGCAATCATCCCGATGGTTTACGGATTTAATGTTTTGAACGGATTGGCGGCATTGTCGTAAGTCACCGGACGCTGCTCGTCCTCGGCGACATAGATCTCATCTAGATTATCCTGCCCCTCATCGGCTGTCTCGGTATCATCATCCTCTGCCCCTTCAATCAGATCTTTAACCTCTTCAGGTGGCTCGAACTCTTCAACAGCCGCTCCGGCATTTGTCTCATGCTCAATGATCTTGTTATCCTTAACCTCCAGCGATGGCCTGCGCGCAATAGCGACAGGGTACCCATTACGCGTTTTGAGCGCTTTACGAATAGCAGGCCAGCGTAAACGGTCCTTGAACTCACCGGCCGTCTTGATGATCATATTCATTTCGTCGTTGCTGATTTTTTCTTCAGGAACTTCGCCCATTTCCTCCATCGCGCGTGATTGTTCAAGCGACGGATTTGCTTCCAGATAAAGCTCGTCATCAATCCATGCGACCTTGATGGGTTGGTTAACAACGGTTACAGGCGTACCCACGGGGATCATATCAAACAATTTTACAATCGATTCCGGATACAAACGAATGCAGCCCGAGCTAATACGACGGCCAATGCCGAACGGACGGTTTGTACCGTGGATCAAATATGCGGGCCATCCAAGGTAAAGCGCATGCGTACCCAGCGGGTTATCGCTCCCGGGCGGGTAATGCGGCTTCAATGTCGGGTCCTCGCTGCGCATACGCGGCGTAGGTGTCCATGTCGGCCCGTCTTTTTTACGAACAACTTTGGTTGAACCTTGCGGCGTATTCAGCCCCTCACGGCCAATACCGATCGGCGTGTGATAAGGCGCATTATCACCGTTTATAAAGGCGTACAGGCGCATGTCCGCCAGATTAATTACAATCCCCTTATGCGGTGCATCAGGCAAAAGATGGCGCGTCGGCAAAAGCAGGTCAGTACCACTCCCCGGCAGCCACGGATCTACATAAGGATTGGCAGCACGCAACTCGGTAAAGCCGAGATTAAAATCACGGGCGATATGCACGAATGTGTCTTCGTAACGTGTGTCATATTCGATCATGTCACCGACATACGGCTTGTCGTATTCCGCCTGTGCGAGCTGCGGCAGACAGAGCGTAAGAAGAAAGGCAGAAACGTATATTAAGCGCATGTATATAAACTCTTTTACTTGGCAATCATTACTATATGACAATTTATACGGGTTGAACACTGAAAACCCTTTGAAGCCCTAGGCCATAGCCTCTTCCAGACCTTCAACAAGCTTGTCCAGAAACTCCTGCGTCGTGAGGAATTTCTGATCCTTGCCAATCAAAAGCGCGAGGTCTTTCGTCATATGTCCGGCCTCTACGGTTTCGACACATACACGTTCGACAGTCTCGGCAAACTCGACAACATCAGGAGTTTCATCAAACTCACCGCGATATTTCAGACCACGCGTCCATGCAAAAATAGATGCGATCGGGTTGGTGGATGTCGGCTTACCTTCCTGATGTAAACGGTAATGGCGTGTTACGGTTCCGTGTGCGGCTTCGGTTTCAACCGTTTTACCATCTGGTGTCAGCAATACAGAGGTCATAAGACCCAGCGAACCAAACCCTTGCGCAACGATATCGGACTGTACGTCACCGTCATAGTTCTTACAGGCCCAGACAATGCCACCATTACCTTTCAGGGCAAACGCAACCATGTCATCGATCAAACGGTGCTCGTACCATAGATCGCTCGCTTCGAATTCGGCCTTAAACTCCTCATCATAAATACGCTGGAAAATTTCCATGAACTTTCCGTCATATTGTTTGAGGATCGTATTTTTGGTCGACATGTAAACGGGATAGCCGCGCTGCAAACCATAGTTAAAAGAACTGCGCGCAAAGCCCTCGATACTTTCATCAAGGTTGTACATGCCCATCGCGACACCGCTGGCGGGGAAGTTGAACACTTCCCATTCTTGCGCCTCGCCACCGTCTTCTGGTTCGAACTTCATTGTTAAGCGTCCGGGGCCGGGGATTTTCATATCTGTGGCTTTATACTGATCACCAAAGGCATGACGGCCGATAACAATCGGGTTTTCCCATCCCGGTACATATTTCGGCACGTTCTTGGTCGTAATCGGTTCACGGAATACCGTTCCGTTCAGGATGTTACGGATCGTCCCGTTCGGCGAACGCCACATTTTCTTCAAACCAAATTCTTCAACACGCGCTTCGTCAGGCGTAATCGTCGCACACTTGATCCCAACCCCATGTTCCTTGATCGCATTAGCCGCATCGACCGTAATCTGGTCATCGGTTTCATCACGGCTTTGAATAGAGAGATCGTAATATTTCAAATCCACATCCAGATACGGCAGGATCAACTTGTCCTTGATAAACTGCCAAATGATGCGCGTCATTTCGTCGCCATCAATTTCAACTATCGGATTTTTAACTTTGATTTTGCTCATGGATATCCCTTTGCCTTCAGCCGGTAAACTTCGTTCGTGGGATCAATATAAAGCGTTTCAGCTTCAGTCCAAGAGTTTTTCAACTTCTTCTTGCAGACGGGAATAGGCTTTGTCGAAAACACCGCTCTTCGCAATACGGCCCTTATCCTTCATGTAAACTTCATACATGGTGGTGCGCGGTCCGACCTTGCGGATGACAAACTGTAAATGCGGCTTGAAGCCTTCGGCAACAAAATACGTATAGGTCGCCACGCCTTCGTCAAAATCACAATCCACCGTACGGTAATTCAAAACCCGCGTAGCCGCAGCCTGCAGGTACAAACCATCGAGTTTCTTAAACTGCGCGTTGGTAAAGCCGGAGGGGTGACTTGTTTTCGAAAAAGGTATAATTTCAGTCATTCCCTTATTTTAGCATTTTTGGGCAAAAGGAGAAACAGAATGGCTTTGCTACATACACCGACCGAAAACGAAAATTTCCAAGCCCCTGATTTTGAATTAAAAAACATCGACGGCACCATGAAAACGCTGGCCGATATTAAGGGCGAAAAAGGAACGGTCATCGCCTTTATTTGCAATCATTGCCCGTATGTCAAAGCCATCATCAAACGCTTTGTTGAAGACGCAAAAACCATACAAGACAACGGCATCGGCGTGCTCGCAATTATGCCGAACGACACATCCACACACCCTGCAGATTCGTTCGAGAACATGCAAAAATTTGCTGAAGAGAATGATTTTTCATTCCCGTACGTCATTGACGAAACACAAGCAGTAGCCCGGGCCTATGACGCAATTTGCACACCCGATATTTTCGGCTTCAACGCTGACGGTGAATTGCAGTACCGCGGCCGCCTTGATAGCGCGGGTCCTGACGCTGCCAATGAAGATACAACAAAAGAGCTGGTAAACGCGATGTTAGAGATCGCAGAAACAGGACAAGGCCCGAAAGAACAGTTCTCCTCTATGGGCTGTTCCATCAAATGGAAATAAAGTTCTGGAAACGCCACAGAAATCGTTTAAATTCGAGCCTCTAAACGATATAAGAAGAGATTATGGCTGATTTATTACAAGAAGTTGACGACGTCATGCGCCAAGAGCGCATGGAGAAGTTCTGGCAGGAAAACAAATTCTACATTATCGGGTTTGTGATAGGCACAATCGTACTGACGGGGCTGCTATCCGCTTACCGCAGCTGGGATTTCAGCGTAAAGGAAGAACAAACCGCGGCCATCATTAACATGATGGATGACGATGCCTACCCTGAAAACGTCGTCGATGCCGAGCTTGATTTCCGTGATGGTCTGCGCGGAATAGCAATCATGCAAGCCGCCGCAACCGCTCTGGGTCAGAATAAACAGGATGTCGCACTTAAGCTCTATGAACGCGCGGTCACTGATTCAGGACTACCTGCACATATTCGCCAAGGTGCCATTATCGCCAGTGCGAACCTTAACCTGGACCTGAAGGAAGACGTGGACGGAAAAATCCTGCTGCAAAACCTGCAAACCGTTACACAAGACAAGTACAGCCCTTGGCAAGCACACGCACACATCCTGTCCGCCGTAATTCAGGTTCATCAATCCGAAGACTATGCCGCGGCACTTACCCATCTGGATAATGCGGCAAAAATCGAAGGTCTTCCGGCAAGCCTGCAGGAACGTATTGCGGCGCTGAAGCACCTCTACACTATGAAATCACATACAACATCCGAAACAGGATAAATTTATGTTACGCACCTTTTCCCTTCTGGCTTTGGCCGGAACTCTTGTTTTCCTCAGCGCCTGTAGCGATAAGGACGATGCTCCGCCATTGGAAGGCGAACGTATCAGCGTCCTTGAACTTCAGCGCACTCTGGAACCGGACGATCCGTTGCTGGAAGCGCAAGGTTTGCAAATGCCGCCAATGTGGCAAAATGAATTCTGGCCGCAGGTCGGCGGTTACCCGAATCACTCCATGCAAAATCTGGCGCTGAACGAAGGCGAACTGAAAAGAGTATGGACCGCCGATATCGGTGAAGGCGGCAACGATTCAATCCCCCTCATCACCCAGCCCGTGGTTTTTGACGGCGTTATCTACACACTGGATACCGAAAACGAGCTAAGCGCATACAACACCGCGAACGGTAAGCGTATCTGGAGAACTGACATCAATGCGGATGAAGAAGATGACCGCGTTATCACAGGCGGTATTGCCGCGGGTACAGGCGCGCTCTATGCGACAAACGGCTTTAATGAAGTCTTGGCCGTCCGCCCGTCGGACGGAAAAATTCTCTGGCGCAAAACGATCCCCGCTGTTTCCCGTGCCGCGCCGACAGTATTCGAAGGCCGTGTATTCGTGGCGACATTGGACAGCCGCCTATTGGCCTTAAGCGCTACCGACGGCACAGTGCTATGGGAATATAACGGCGTTGCTGATGATGCCGCCCTTGTCGGCGCTGCAAGCCCTGCCGCCAATCAGGACATCGTCGTACCCGCATTTTCATCGGGCGAGGTCAGCGCCCTGCGCATCGAAAACGGCTCTGTTGCATGGTCCGATAACCTCGCAACCGTTCGCGGTCTTGGCGGTCTATCTACGATTTCCGATGTACGCGCCCTGCCCGTCATTGATAAGGGCATCGTCTATGCCATCAGCTTCAGCGGGCGCCTTGTCGCCATCGACAAACGTACAGGTACGCGTATCTGGCAACGTGAGATCAGCGGCTCCCAGCCCCCATGGATGGCGGGCAACCATATGTTTGTTCTCTCCACTGATAATCAGTTGATCGCACTTGGCCGCGACAGCGGCGCTATCCGCTGGGTTACCAACCTGCCGCGCTTTGACGGTGACGATCCGCTCGTCTTTACGGGACCAATCCTGGCGGGCGGAAGACTTATTCTGGCCGGAACTGACGGTCTCGTCTTCGAAGTCGCCCCAGAAACAGGTGAGATCCTAAATGAATGGGATGCAGGCGCAACAATCTCTATCGCGCCTATCGTAGCCGCAGGACAAATGTATATTCTTTCCAACGACGGCAAGCTTAGCGCTTATCGCTAGACATTGCCCATAACGGCGTGATACCAAACGGCCATGTTTACACTCGCTCTCATAGGCCGTCCCAATGTCGGCAAATCCACCCTCTTCAACCGCTTTGCGGGTAAGAAGCTTGCCATCGTGGATGACAGGCCGGGTGTTACCCGCGACTGGCGCGAGGCTGACGGCAGCATTTTCGACCGTGACATACACATTATCGACACCGCAGGGCTTGAAGAAAGCTTTGATGACTCTATTCAAGGCCGCATGCGTCAACAAACCGAAGCCGCCCTAAAACGCGCCGATGCCGTTCTGTTCATGATCGACGGACGCGCGGGTGTTACGCCGTTGGACGAACATTTCGCGGGCTGGCTGCGTAAACAAAAATTCCCGGTCATCCTCGCCGTCAATAAAGGTGAAAACGAAAAAGCCATTCAAACCGCAATGGCGGAAGCATACGGGCTGGGCCTTGGTGAACCGCTGGCCGTATCCGCAGAGCACGGCACAGGCATGGAAGACATCTATCACGCCCTGAGCCCCTTCTTCCTCGAAGAGGACGAAGAAATAGCCGAAGACACATTCGACGACAGCGAGAATTTCGACGATATCGATGAACTAGAAGGCCGCGAGGATTTCGAATTCAAACAGGAAGAAGACGATCCTGAAAAACCGCTCAAAATCGCGATTGTCGGCCGCCCAAATGTTGGTAAATCCACGTTATTGAACGCTATTGTAGAAGACCAACGTGTAATGACAGGGCCCGAAGCAGGCATTACGCGCGATGCTATCGCAGTCGATTGGAACTATCAGGACCGTCAATTCAAGCTGGTCGACACGGCAGGCATGCGTAAAAAAGCAAAAGTACAGGACAGCATTGAACGTATGAGCGTCGAGGATTCCATGCGCGCGATCCGTCTTGCACAAATCGTCATTCTGGTCATTGATGCCAACGCTATTCTCGAAAAGCAGGACCTACAGATCGCCCAACACATTATTGAAGAAGGCCGCGCGCTCGTTATTGCCGTCAATAAATGGGATTCCATTGATGACAAGGATGAAGCCTTTGCCGAACTGGCACACAAGCTGGATACATCACTAGCACAGATTAAAGACATACCGTGGCAGACGATCTCCGCCCTGAACGGCCGAAACATCAACAAACTGCTCGACCGCGCGCTGGACACGTACACCATATGGAACAAGCGTATCAAGACCGCAGGGCTTAACCGTTGGCTCCAAAAAGTAGAGAGCCAGAACCCCGCACCCCTGATCAGCGGACGCCGGAACCGATTGAAATACATCACCCAGATTAAAACCCGCCCGCCGACATTCGCGATATGGGTTTCCAGGCCGGATAAACTCCCCGCCGCCTATAAACGCTACATTATTAATGGCCTGCGAAAGGACTATGACATTCCGGGTGTCCCAATCCGCCTACTTGTCAGAGTGTCCAAAAACCCGTATGCATAGAAAAAAGCTCAAATAAAAGGAGATTTTAGAGCATGGAACTGGATTTCGGACCTGAAAGCGAACTCGTTGCACTTATCACATTCTGGGGCATGCGCTTATTAACCGCGATTGCCATTTTGATTGCCGGATGGGTGATCGGTAACTGGACCAGTAACCGCATTAAATCTTTTAAGAAGCTCGAAGAAACAATCAAAAGCTTTCTAGGCGGCTTAGCCAAATACGCTATCCTCGCCATCGCATTTGTTGCTGTTCTCGGCCAGCTTGGCGTACAAACCGCCAGCTTGCTCGCTGTACTCGGTGCTGCCGGCCTTGCTATTGGCTTGGCCTTACAAGGCACCCTGTCGAATGTAGCATCAGGCGTAATGATGTTAATCCTGCGTCCGTTCAATGTCGGCGATTACATCGAAGCAGGCAGCGTAAAGGGCACAGTCAAATCTCTCAGCCTGTTTGCAACCGAACTCGCTACAATCGACAACCTGTACGTATTTGCCCCTAACAGTAAAATCTGGAATTCAGAAATCGTGAATTTCAGCCGCAACAGACAGCGCCGTAATGACCTCATCAACGGTATTGCATACGACGAAGATATCGATGCGGCGATCAAGGCGATCAAGAAGATTATCGATAAGGAAGAGCGCATTGTCCTCACAGAAGGCAAAGAGCCTGTCTATTACGTATCGGCCTTGGGCGACTCATCCGTCAATATCGGTGTTCGTTACTGGACAGCCACGTCAGACTTCCTCGCAACCAAGTGGGAATTGACCAAGCTGACCAAACAAGCTCTGGACAAGGCAGGCATCAGCATTCCGTTCCCGACACGTACATTGGAATTTTCGCAAGACAGCATGGAAGCGCTGGCGGCAAGCTCCAAGAAAAAAGCAGCTTAGATTAATCAGTAAATTTTCTAGGATTTAGGATTTACGACGTTCGCGTTCACGCAAGTCTGTGACCTTTGCGCCTGTCTGGTTGTTGTTGTAATCAACCAGCTCAACAGGATAATCACCGGTAAAGCACGCATCCTCGAACTGCGGTTGTTCGTTATTACGCTTCTCTTCACCAAGAGCACGGTACAGCCCGTCAATCGTGACATAGGCCAATGAATCCGCACCGATATATTTACAGATCTCTTCTACGGATTTTTCATGCGCCAACAACTCGGCTGTTGTCGGCGTATCAATACCATAGAAACAGCTGTAACGGATCGGCGGTGATGAAATACGCATATGTACTTCGCGGGCACCGGCCGCACGGATCATCTCTACAATCTTCTTAGACGTAGTTCCGCGAACGATCGAGTCATCAACCAGAACAACGCTTTTACCTTCAATGAATTTGCGGTTGGCATTGTGCTTAAGACGCACGCCCAAGTGACGGATCTTATCAGTCGGCTCGATAAACGTACGCCCGACATAATGATTTCGAATAATGCCCAGCTCAAACGGAATACCTGATTCCTCGGCATAACCAATGGCCGCCGGCGTACCGCTGTCAGGTACAGGCACAACAAGGTCAGCACCCGGCACAGGCTCTTCTTTTGCCAGCTCCCCACCGATATTCTTACGCACTTCATATACGGAACGGCCACCCATAACACTGTCAGGGCGTGCAAAGTAAACATATTCGAAAATACATGGCTGCGCCGGGACCTGTTCAAAAGGTGCAATACTCTCGATGCCATCCTTGTTGATGATAATCATCTCGCCGGGGGCAATCTCGCGAACAAATTCGGCCCCGATAATATCCAGAGCGCATGTTTCAGACGCGAGGATATGCGCATCACCCAAACTACCCAGCACCAATGGGCGAATACCATGCGGGTCGCGAATACCTATCATTTGATCCTGTGCGCAGGCAATAAACGCATACGCGCCTTTAACACGCTCAATCGCGTCGACAAAACGTTCTGCCAAATTGGTTTTTCTCGATACGGCAATCAGGTGAATGATCGTTTCGGTGTCACTCGTTGATTGGAATATAGAACCGCCTTTGACGAGCTCTTTGCGTAACGCATGTGCATTCGTCAGATTACCGTTATGTGCAACGGCGAAACCGCCAAAATCCATATCGGCATAAAGCGGTTGTACATTACGCATGCCGCCTTCACCCGTGGTGGCATAGCGGTTATGACCGAGCGCGGCATAGCCTTTAAGACGGTCCATAACACTGCCTTCGCTGAAATTCGCGCCGACAAGGCCTTGTGCTTTATGTGCAAAAAACGTGCCCCCGTCATAGGACACAATCCCGCATGCTTCCTGCCCGCGATGTTGGAGGGCATGTAACCCGAGAGCCGTCAATGCGGCTGCATCTTCGGAACCATATACGCCGAAAACACCACATTCTTCGTGAAGTTTATCGTCGTCAAAATTTAGAGATACTTCGCTCATATTCTACGGATTGCTGCTGTCAGTTTCATCTTCGAAAAGTTGGTCCATGTTATCACGGAACTCGTCATTATAGCCTTCATTTCTTTCTATAATGATATTGTTATCTTCAATTCGATTTTCCAGAGTTTCTTCATCGCCATCCTTCTTCAAAAGACCGCTTTCCTCTAGTTTTTTACGCGTCTCGCTAATTTCTTCCAACTCTTGAACGCCTTCTTCGGCCTTCTCGATCGCGTCTTCGGGCAGGAACCCGGCCATCACTTCTGCTGTACGCTCTAAATAGAACTGCGTCGTACTGCCCTCGAACATACCTTCCTTGGTTTCGTCATCCATGAACAAGTGAAGCGGCAAATACAACAAGCCGAGAATTACAACACCGCGCAACAAGCCGAAAATAAACCCTAATGTACGGTCAATCGCACCGAGGCCAATACTGCGTACGCCTTCAGCCAGAAAATGACTAAGAATGGAAAGAAAAATAACAACACCGATAAAGATAACGCCGTAGGACAGAGCATCGGCAACGACATCATAGGGCAGAATGCCCATAAGCTTTTCAGCCTCTTCTTCCGCACCTTCAGTAACGCCGAACCATTCGCGCATCTGCGGTTTTAGAAGCGGACCACCCACATAGGCAGCAGCCAGACCGCCGACCACGCCCGCAATCGTCAGCACCTCACGAATAAGGCCGCGCATAAAGGCGATAAGAGCCGAAATCAGCAGTACGGCGAGAACAACAATATCAACGATCATATAAAGTCTGCGCGTGGGTTAGCGGTTAAGCCCCATACATAAGTAAAGCGGGCTATAAAATCAAGACTTTAGTACGGCATTACACAGCGTATGCTTTAGGCGGTGCGTTACTGACGAAGAGATCAGCCAGCATTTGAATATGATCCAGTTCGGAAACCCGTATCTCGTCGTTTCCTGCCTTCTGCTTGGCGAGGCTCTTTTTCGACTTGGGAATGATTGCTTCACGAAAGCCAAGCTTGTGCGCTTCCTTCAATCTTAAGTCAGGTTGCGCAACCTGACGGATCTCTCCGGCCAATCCCACTTCGCCGAAAAACACCATTTCCGCGGGCAACGGGTTATTTTGCAAAGCACTGATCAAAGCCGCAGCAACAGCCAAATCGGCCGCAGGTTCGTTAATGCGGATACCACCGGCAATGTTGAGGAAAATATCACAACCCGAAAGCTGCAACCCGATACGTGTCTCTAGCACCGCGACAATCATCGCCAGCCTGTTCGGGTCCCAACCAATCACCGAGCGACGCGGCGAAGCCAATGATGACGGCGCAGCCAGCGCCTGCACTTCGACCAGCATAGGGCGCGATCCTTCCAGCGCGGCCAGAACCGCACTTCCCGCCACATCCTGATTACGTTGAGAGAGAAAAATCTCTGACGGATTTTCGACTTCGGCCAGACCACCGCCTTCCATTTCAAACACGCCGATTTCATCCGTAGGACCAAACCGGTTTTTCACGCCACGTAAAATGCGGAAATGATGCGAACGGTCGCCTTCAAAATACAGCACCGTATCCACCATATGCTCCAACACACGCGGGCCGGCAATCTGCCCTTCCTTGGTGACATGCCCGACAAAGAGCACGGCCATATTACGCGCCTTCGCATAACGGATAATTTCTTGCGCACTCGTCCGTACCTGCGTCACTGTACCCGGCGCGGATTCTATATTGTCGACATACATTGTTTGAATGGAATCGATCACCAGAAATTCAACGGGCCGCTCCCCACCTTCAACACTGGTCAAAATATCCCGTATGTTTGTCGTAGAAGCCAGTTCCACAGGCGCTTCAGCCAAACCAAGCCGCTTTGCCCGCATCCGCACCTGATCAATCGCTTCCTCACCCGAAACGTACACACAACGGGCCCCTTTTTGTGCCAGCGCACAAATCGCCTGCAACAATAATGTCGATTTACCGATACCCGGATCACCACCGATCAGCGTTGCCGAACCCGGCACCAAACCACCACCGCATACACGGTCAAATTCATCAATACCGGAAACATAGCGTTTGTAATGTGTTTGCGTGGGATCATTCAAAGAAACAAAATCAACCTTCCGCCCCTTTTTCGCGGTCAAACCTTTCGGCACGGCCGTTTGCGCAGTTGTATCCTCGGCCATGGAATTCCATTCACCGCAGGATTCACACTTACCCGCCCACTTACTATGGACCGATCCACAAGACTGACAGATATATGATTTCTTCGCCTTCGCCATAGAATCACTATGCCGCAACAAAAAGAACAAATAAAGAACAATTTTTGATTTTTAGAGTTTAATCGCCGATGAATTCACCCTCGAACGGGTTCTCAAATTCATGTAAATCGCCCTGCACCTGGCTCGCCAGCTCATCCATATCGGCTTCGCTCAAATTCTGCAGAACCTCGCTGGCATCAACGCTGTAATAGTTGTTTTTAAACGTTTCACGATCGCTCGTCAGATACAGCCCCTGCACATACTGTATATCAGGATAATCTTGCGCAATCTCAAAAGCATGGGCTTCGCTCTTTACCCCTTCGGCAACCGCAACAACATCCGGCATAAGCGTACGGACGAAAGACATGACCTGCGCCAAGGCGTTCGCTTGCCCGTCTTGCGCACAAACGGAGTGGCGATCAATTTTGACAAACTCCGCCAGCCCTTCGAATTCCGCCAAGCGCAGAACATCATTCATATTCAAACCGACATCATCAATCGCAAACCCGACATCCAGCGCCTTATAAAGCTCCAGCACCTGCCTGCTCATAGATAAATGGGGACTGCTTTCGTGGATCTCGATTATGATTTTCTCATCACTATTTAGCTGCAAGCTCTCCAGCCGCGCCAGCGTAGCCTTCACAAAATCGGAATCACGCAAAGATCGCGCAGAGATATTAATAGATAGCTGTTTTTCCGTCCCTTCTTTGCGCATGCGGTCAAACTGTTCCAGCGCTGCCAAAAACAAGATCGCATCAATCTGCGCCGTGAAGCCATTATCATAAAACGCCATAATCGCCGGATAAGGCGGCATCGGCTCGCCCTTAAAATCTTTAACCCTGAGCAACATCTCACCGGGCATCGATAAAGGGGCATAAGGGGAAATGATATGCCACGGCTCAATACCGAACACATCCTGCTGTTTCAAAACCATATTGGCGAGCGCAACCAGCGTACGCAGAGCATAAACCATTTGCTCTTCTGACTGCTTGCCTTCGGCATCGCTGACATGTTTTTGGAAACTGCGGATGAGATTTTCTATACGCCGAAGAAGGTCGGTGTCGTAATCGTGCTTTGGTTCTTCTGTCTGTGCCGGCGATGTCTGCATTTGTATATTAGTATACGCTTTTATCCCTCACGTTGCACAGCCCATAATATTCGCGCTTGTTTGTGAGTAACTTGGCCGTAAATAGCCAATTGTTTAGTCTTCCGAATTTGGCTTCCCTTACCCAGATAGACGCTATCCTCAAGCGCCAACCGGCCACCGGAATGATGGAAACGAAACCCGACACCGCCGGGCAATCTGAGCAAAGCCTCCTCACCATCGCGGATCAGGGACACCATAACTTTAGGGTGTAGATGGAAACGAATAACCGCCTCAATCGGCTTTTGCGGATCATGTTGCGCGGTAAGGGAGTCTTCACCACGGATATCATGCCCTTGGTCGGACACGTACAGTCGACGTTTATGCGTAAACCCGTTCAACGCGATATACCCTTCATGCGCCGCTTCAATCAATGTCGCGGTCTTGTGATCTTCACGACTGGAATAAGATGCCTTGCCGAAAGCGGGGTTTCGGTTATCCAATGTAAGGCCCGTATGCGCCGGACACGCACTCAGCGCATCCTGCCAGTCTTCATCCAGCGGATGATGCCCGCAATTCACGAACAGGCGCTGCCGCCCGTAATTCATCTCGAATGAAAGCGGCCCCGCGTGGGAAACATTGTCACCCGCCTTGCCGACATCCATCATAATGGTCGTACGCCCGTGCACGATACGTTCAAAACCCGTACACGGCAGAGAATTCATCGCCTTGCCACGAATACCGCATTGGCGCATAACAGAGTCCAGCTCATCACGGTCGCCTTCCTGCGCACCGTTAAACAGCGCGAGGCCTTTGTCGTTGTAGCGGAAAAACCGCAGCGCAGGGCCCATACCGTCGATCGCATGCTGTATTTTTTCCGGCAGCGGATAATCAGCCGCCTGTAAAACCATGCGAATATCCAGCAAGGCCTTCAGTACATCCATCAAATCCTTCGGTGAACGTGAACGGTGCGACCCATCGCCCGCAATCTGCTCATCCAGCGCCTTTTCAATCTCGTTCAAACCGACATCGATCCAGTTTTCATGCCCTTCGAAGGCAACACCGGCATACAACAGGCCCTTCGCTGCATTGAAATGCCCGATATGTTTCGGGTCGCTGTTTTTCTGCGAGAATACATGCGACAAATGCCGCGCCTGCCGAACCGCAGCCTCGAAAAACATATGTTCGAAACGGTCGGCTTCCTCGTCATCACCTTCAAACTGGCCGAAAAATTCATAATGGCTCAGCCACATGGCCAAGCGCTGCCCCGTCACATCCGGCGCCCATACATCACGGTCCCAATAGCGATAATAGGCAAACCAGCTATTGATCATCGCGCGCGCGGCCCGACGGGCATCCGCGCCCATACCTTTTTCACAAGACAAGCTGCGCAAATCCCGCAACCACGTAAACCCATGTACGTGTTTGATCCAGGCTTGCGTAATTCCCAATGGCATCCACCCGCATTGCGCCAACGGCAAGTTCTCGCCTTCGAATGACACGACACCATCAAACAACAAGCGACCTTTATCCGCCGACCCCGTCCAGCAATCCTGCGGACGCACGATCAGACGCTCAGGCGTGTAACCGCGCAAGCTCCAGTCATACAGCGTAGACGAGTACGCCATCTGGCTTGCACGATTCTTAATCATGTTCAAAAACTGTAGCGGCATAACACCTCTAACAAACAAAAGACTTAAGCGTTACCCGCGTAACGCCTTAATATTGGCGGCGTATTGCTCAGGCCCGTCCTTGAATACGGCCGTTCCGGCCACAAGAACATCTGCACCCGCTGCAATTACCTGTTTGGCGGTTTCAGGATTGACCCCGCCGTCTACTTCCAAATCGATATCCCGTCCAATCGCGTCGATCATCTTGCGCGCGGCCGCAATCTTGTCCAGTACAGGAATAAAACTCTGCCCGCCAAAACCCGGGTTCACGGTCATAATCAGGATCAAATCAACCATATCCATGACATGCTGAATACTCTCAATCGGCGTATGCGGGTTGAGGGACACGCCCGCCTTCACGCCGTGGCTTTTAATCGCCTGCAATGTGCGGTGCAGGTGCGGGCCCGCCTCGACATGTGCGGTGATAATATCGCTCCCCGCCTTAACGAAATCCTCGATCAACGGATCAACGGGCGCGATCATCAAATGTACATCGAAAATCTTTTTACTATGCGGACGCAAACATTTCACCACAGGCGCACCGAACGTCAAATTCGGCACGAAATGGCCGTCCATTACATCGATATGAATATAGTCGGCGCCGCCTTCATCAATGCGGCGGACTTCTTCACCCAGAATGGAGAAGTCAGATGACAAAATTGAGGGCGCGATTCGAACAGGTTGTTGCGGCATAAATTAAACTCTTAAAGCGCGTGGATAGTTTTGTGAATAACGTAAAAAACCGTGACTTACTATAAACTTATCAGAATCACTTATGCAAAGCCAGAAAGGATGTTACGATTGAAACGAAAATTATCCGCATAATAAACCTAAACATTCTTTATACAACCTCATTTTTAAAACATGCACGTCTTCGGAAAGATCATATCGGTAACTGGATTAGTATTTTTCATGCTTACCGCAATGATATTTATCGCTTTCGGTATTTTGCTCGAAATTGATACTGCTGTCTTTCACTCTCTGAATGGCGCTATAAGAAGCATATTCGGGTCAGGAATTTCTCGTATAATTTTTACTGGAATAACCTTTTATCCCGCGTTTTTTGCCTGCCTGAACATTCTGGCTGCTATATACAAAATCACTAAAAACAGACAAGACAGAGAAGTTGTCTTATATGAGTCGACAGCATTGCTAGCTTTTAGCGGTGTGCTTTTTAGTTATTACTGGTTTTTTTATAATCCCACGACCGATTGCAGCAGAGACGCGTGCTGGAGGGTTGTTGGACCTATCGAATTTTATAGTTTTTGCTTATCTTGCGGCTTGATAGTTTTTCTCGTGTTCCTTGAAAGAAAATCTTAGAGCTAAACTTTAGTTAGCCTTGCAATGTAAAACCCGTCCATCCCGCCAAGGGCGGCCTGATGGAACGGCAGAATGCGCAAATCACCATCGTCGGTGAGCGCTTCATCAAACCCACCCAACTCCTTCGCCGTAATTGGCAAACGTTCGGCAGTAAGCTCGGTTTTGAGGAACGCTTCAATCTGCTGCTCGCCTTCGACCTTTTGCAAAGAACACGTACAGTAAACCAGAACACCGCCAGGCATCAGCATATCAAACGCGTTTTTCAACAACTCGGCTTGCAAATTCTGCAAACGCGAAACATCGGTCGCGGATTTCAAATGCGCGACATCGGGATGGCGACGCAGCGTACCCGTCGCACTACACGGCGCATCGAGCAAAACATAACCCGCAGGCTCCTTCGGCCGCCAGCTTCCCGCATCGGCCGTAATGATCTCGACATTATCGGTTAACTTCATCCGCTCCAGATTGGCTGTTAAACGTTTTAAGCGGCTGGCGGAACGGTCAAGCGCCGTTACTTTCGCCCCCATCGCCGCGAGCTGTAATGTCTTTCCACCCGGCGCGGCACATAAATCATAAACATGCTCGCCTTGTACATCGCCGAACAATTTCGCAGGGATTGCGGCGGCGGCATCCTGTACCCACCAATGCCCTTCATCAAAGCCTTGCAATTCACTGACGGCACCACCCGACGTTTTACGCAGCGTGCCCGTAGTCATTTGCGTCGCTTTAAAATTGCTCGACCAGAAATTACGGCTTTCCGGGTCGCGCACGGTGATGTCCAACGGCGCTTCGGATAAATTCGCCTTGGCAATCTCGGCGGCGGTGCGTAATTCGTAATCTTCAATCCAGAGCTTCAACAACCATTCTGGCGTGTTAAGACGGGTTTCATCCTGCTTATGCTTCCACCCCACACCTTCGCGGGTAATGGTACGCAAAACGCCATTCACAAATGCCTTTTGCCTATCCATGCCCTGCTCTTCAGCAAGGCGTACACTCGTGTCCACAGCGGCGTGGTCAGCAACTTCCATGAACAAAATCTGCGTCACACCGATGCGCAGGATATTCTGCAGCGTCAGGTTCCTCGGTGTTTCACGGTCCAGCGCACGCTCGATCAGATCGTCGATCTGCCCCATGCGACGCAAACATGTGGTGACCAGCATGCGGACAAACGCACGGTCGCGCTGCGGCAGGGCCTTGAAAGCCTCCTGATTGGCCAGTGCGTGGTCGAGCGCTTGCTTGCGCTGCAACACGTCTTCCAGCAA
Organism: Alphaproteobacteria bacterium; assembly: GCA_030432025.1. Classification (GTDB taxonomy): domain Bacteria; phylum Pseudomonadota; class Alphaproteobacteria; order Micavibrionales; family Micavibrionaceae; genus TMED27. The sequence goes on along the minus strand of JAUIIA010000004.1, from coordinate 139,780 downwards.
AGCCAGACTGGCTTTACGCGCGGCCATACCGTCGGTTACAGATAATTCTTCGTTTTCAGCGGGAGTAGGATTTTCTGAGTTCATAATTTAATCTTCGGACACACCCAGAATTTCATGCTCCATATCATGCGCATGGTCGATAACAAGGTCATAGAGCTTACGAGTAAATTCACGGTCCAGCCCCTTGGCTTCACCCAAATCGACCGCACGGTCTTTCACCGCCTGCGCACGCACGGGCTGCACGGCTTCCATATCATTTTCGGTTTTAAATTCACCTACACGGCGGACCACGTCATAGCGCTTGGCCAACACATCAATCAAAGCTTGATCGAGCGCATCTATCTCTTCACGCATTTTCAGCAATTCGGGCGGCACATCAATTTCGGGATCACTCATACTCATCTTGTGAAACGGTCTTTTCAAATAGGGTTAATTGCTCTACATCATGAAATATGAGCACCGAAAAGAAAACCCCAGAAATACAGCAGGACGCGCAAGCACCTGCAGAGAAAAAACCTGCCGGCCAAGCGCCTGAAAAGCAAAACAGCGAACGCGAAATCGGTGGCTTCAAGGACGCAGGCCTGCCCGAGCCAACACGCTTCGGCGACTGGGAAGTCAAGGGGCGGTGTAGTGACTTTTAAACATACAAACAATTATTTAGCCATTTTTGGCCTTTTAGCTACAGCTCTGGTTTTCGCTGTTTTTACAACGCCTGCGCACGCGCAGGATGCGGCTGAAAAAGCCCCAGCGGTGGTCGAATTATTCACCAGTAAATACTGCCCGGCATGCCCGCCGGCCGACAGCAACATGAATACAATTCTTCAACAAAATCCAAATGTCATCGCGATTGGCTGCCACGTCACCTACTTTGACCGCAACAACCGCAAGGATATATATTCGCAAATCTTCTGCGATGCCCGCCAGAATATCTACAAAATGGCCTTACGGACACGGGGCATTTATACCCCTATGGCCATCGTAAACGGACAAACAGTTGTCGATGCGAGAGACAAATCAGCAATCATGCGCAACGCGAACAAAGCAAAACACCAACTGGTCGGTATGGAGATAAACGGCGAGTATCTGGACATACAATTACCCAAGATCCCGCTGAACAAGGAAGTAGATGTGTGGTTGGTTACAATGGAAAAGAGTGCGAAGTCAGCCAACAAACCAACCAGCTATCACCGCTATCAAAATGCGGCGACAGATATGAAAAAATTGCTGAGGTGGAATGGCGAAGCCATGGCGATGGCCTATCCGGTTGATGGCGGCGCAAACACACGCTACGCCATCTTGGTTCAAACCTATCAGGGCGGCATTCTCGCCGCAGGCCAAACGCCTTAAACTGTCTTATTCTATTTCAAATGTCACGCGTACGGTTGCGGACACATTGATCTGGCCAATCGCCAAACCGCCACCGGAAGAAGCGCCAGCGCCGCTTTCCTGAATAGCATTCTGCATCATCATATTACGCCCGCCCCGCGCCGATACGCTTGAATGGAATACGGAATAATTCTCCGTATTAATCGTCACGGGCTTCTTCACTGTGACCCCAAGAGTTTCCGCAACCGCGTCTGCCTTTTCTTTCGCCGCTTGCGCCGCCATATCACGCGCCTTGTCACGGTGTTTGCGCAGCTCTGTCGTGATGAACTGCACATCATCAATATGCGTTACACCGACCTGCAAGGATTTAGTAATCAGCTCCTCGTATTTCGTCAGATCGTTTAAACGCACCTGAATTCCCTTACGTACTTTGTAATAAATAATATCCAGCGGGTTACACTTCCCCGCCAGCTCATCATTATAATTACAATTGCGGTAAACAGGCTCGACATTGACGAAATCTGTCTGTACGTGTTTTTCCTCAACCCCCAGGGTCTTCGTCGCATAATCAACAACCGCCTTCACGGAGCCATCATTCTGCTTTTGGGTATCGAGCAATTCCGGCCCGCGCGTTTCCGCAACCATGGAAATCAGCACCTGATCGGGTACAACGCGAACCTCTCCTTCACCTGTAACGGAGATCGTACGGTTCAGAGATTGCTCATTTTGGGCATGTCCCTGCGTCGGGCTTACAAGCACAAATGTACAGAGTGATAAAATGAAGAAGAGAATTCTCATCGCTTAAAATCCTTTGCTAAATTGACGGCGTTCAACCAACGCAGTTACGCAGCTTTAAGTTCAACAATAACCGGAACATGGTCGGATGGTTTTTCCCAATCACGCGCCTCACTCAAAATCTCATGCGATTGCAAAGCATCTTTAAGCGGCGGCGTTACCCAGACATGGTCAAGCCTGCGGCCGCGGTTTGACTTCTTCCAGTCACGATTACGGTACGACCACCATGTATAGACTTTTTCATCCATCGGCACGAAATGACGGGCTACATCCGTCCATTCCAGCGAATCTTTCATCTTCGCCAAGCGTTCCGTTTCCGGCGGTGTATGCGATACGACCTTCAAAAGCTGCTTATGCGACCAGACATCATGCTCGTACGGGGCGATGTTAAAGTCGCCGACAGCAATGAGCTTTTGATCGGATGTATACTGGTCCTTGAACCAACGCGTCATCTCGTCAACAAAGTCCAGCTTATGAGCAAACTTGTCATTCGCCTCCGGGTCCGGCTCATCACCGCCCGCAGGAATGTAGAGATTATGCACCTCAAAATCCGCAATTTTCGCCGCAATATGGCGGCAATCCTCGCGCCCGACACGGTGATGGATATCCTGCCCCTCAAACGGGTGTTTGGACAGGATACATACACCGTTATAGCTTTTCATACCGTGAAAATGCTGATGCGCGTATCCCATATCCTTCAAGGCTTCGACGGGAAAATGCTCATCTGGTGTCTTCGTTTCCTGCAGGCATAGAATGTCAGGCTGTACGCGTTCAGTCAGATCTTTAATAATCGGCAAACGCAAGCGTACGGAATTAATATTCCAGGTAACAAGTTTCATGTAATCCTCTTGATTAATCTCTATCCACCGCCAAAGCGCCCGGCGCCTGTCGCGTCGGCATCATCTCGATACGGTTGATGTTGAAATGTTCAGGCAACGTCGCGGCCCAGAAAACGCTTTCGGCGACATCTTCCGCCGTCAACGGATCGGTATTGGCATACACGTTCGCTGCCGCTGACTCATCGCCTTTGAAACGTACAGTGGAGAATTGCGTTTCCACCATGCCGGGTTCGATATTGGTCACGCGGATGTTTTTATCCAGCAAGTCCGCACGCAAAGACAAAGAAAACTGCTTCACAAACGCTTTGGACGCACAATACACATGCCCGCCCGGATACGGGTATGACCCCGCCGTCGAGCCGATATTGATGATGTGCCCTTTGCCACGCGCATTCATGCCTTTCAGCACTTCCAGCGTAAACGCAACCAACCCGCGGTTATTAACATCAATCATCGTCAACCAGTCCGAAAGCTCGGCATCCGTCGCACCCGACTGCCCCAGCGCCAGACCCGCATTATTAATCAGCAAGTCGATATCTTTAAAATCGTCTGAAATTCCAGCCACCGCCTTGGGAATATCCTCCGCTTTCGCGACGTCGCAAACACAGAGTTCGACCTCGGCATTAAACCCGGTCCTGATTTCCTCTGCCAATGCCTCTAGCTTTTTTTTCGAGCGGCCATGCAAAATCAGATTGCAGCCGATCTCGGCAAAACGCTGCGCGAATGCACGCCCGAAATCACCTGTAGAACCGGTGATCATGACTGTTTTAGGTCTGTAATAAGACATATTAGATCGGTAACTTCGTTCCGGCAGGCAAGCCCATGGATTCCATCATCGCCTGCGTTTCGTCCTTGATGTGCTGCTCTTTGTTCTCATGCGCGTTATTCATCGCCGCAGTGATCAAATCTTCCAGCGTTTCCTTATCATCCGCAGAAACAACCGACGGATCGATTTCGACACCGCGCACAACACCGGCGCAAGACATCAAAACCTTGACCATGCCGCCACCTGCTTCGCCTTCAACATCAACGTCCTTCAGCTTTTCCTGCATTTCCTGCAGCTTGAATTGCATCTGCTGCGCTTGCTGCATCATGTCTTTAAAATTCATCATGACGGTTCGTCCTTATTATCCTCGGTTATGTGATTTATAGCTTTTAATTCCGCATCAGGGAAGACACTGAGAATATCCCTAATAATCGGTAATTGTAAAATTTCCGCGCGCTCGGCTTCCAGTACGGCTTGCGCCTTCTCCGCCAATGTCGGCTCACCGGGTGCGCTTGATACGCTGACAATCCAGCGCTGATCCATGATTTTAGATAAAGCCGGCCCCAGATCCTGCGCCAATTTGGGCGGCGCTGTCTCCTCGATACGGACTTCCAGTCGACCTTCTTTCAGCTTCACCAGATGTACGTACTGAAAAACATGTGACGCCAGCAAAACTTCATCATGCACTTCCAAAGTGGCTACAACATCTTCCAGCGTCTTAATTGAGGTCACGGCAATCTGTTCAGGGTCGGCAACGACCGCTAAAGCATGGGAAGCCATCTCGCCGCCACCACTAGCGCCACCGGGACCACCCCTCGGCGCTTCGACATGAACGGGAGCACTGGCTGTAACCGCACCACCAGAACCCGCAGGCGCGCCTCCACCGCTAGGCGGCGGAGACGTCGGTGCAGGATTATCCTTTAAAGACTGAATCAAGGTCGCAGGATCAGGCAAATCAGCCGCATAAGCCAGACGGATCAAAACCATCTCGGCCGCACCTTGCGGATTCGGGGCTATTTTCACCTCACCCAGACCTTTTAATAATATCTGCCATGTCTTGCCTAGGGTCGGCATGGTCAACTTACCAGCTAGCTCCGCCGCACGCGCAACTTCATCACGCGACATGGTAAAACTCATATCCTTGGTTTCGGGCACGGCGCGCAATTTCGTCAGCGCATGTGTTAAATCCAGCAAATCCTGCATAACAACAACAGGATCAGCGCCGTTTTTATACAGATCATCCATGATGTTGAGCGCTTCGGGCATTTCCCCCGTCAAAGCGCGCTCCAGCAAATCCAGTGACTTCGCACGATCCGCCAACCCCAGCATATCTTCAACGGCCTGCGCGGTAATTGTTTCACCCGCCAGTGCCATCGCCTGATCCAAAATACTCAAACCGTCACGCACAGAACCATCAGCAGCGCGCGCCACCATCGCAATCGCGGCGTCCTCGGCTTTTACACCTTCCTGTTCACAGATATTGGTAAAATGCTTAGAAAGCGTCGGCACATCGACACGGCGCAAATCAAATCGCTGACACCGCGACAGCACGGTAATCGGCACTTTGCGGATTTCGGTCGTCGCGAAAATAAACTTCACATGCTCCGGCGGTTCTTCCAGTGTCTTCAGCAACGCGTTAAACGCGTTCTTGGACAGCATGTGCACTTCGTCGATAACATAGACTTTGTAACGCGCTTCGGTCGGGGCGTAACGCACGCCATCGAGAATTTCGCGAATGTCATCAACACCTGTACGCGTCGCCGCGTCCATCTCGATCACATCGGGATGGCGGTCCTCGGAAATCGCCTTACAAATCTCGCAATCATCCGTCGGCCCGACGGTCGGCCCACCCGAATGGTTCAAGGCCTTGGCAATAATCCGCGCCGTTGTCGTCTTCCCGACCCCGCGCACACCGGTCAACATAAACGCATGCGCGATACGGCCACTTTCGATGGCGTTTTTCAGCGTGCGCACCAGCGCATCCTGACCAATCAATTCATCAAAATTCAGCGGACGGTATTTTCGTGCGAGAACGCGGTAGGGTACTTGAGTTTCAGACATATTTTATAAATAAGGCGATTCCGGCATCAGGGCAAATGCTTGAAGCGGTTTTTCCGCATTTCTATACAGGCACGGTAAAAATTATCGGGCCTTCATCGGGTCATCGTGGCTGCAAACACCTGCACACCCTCGTCATCCGGCAACAATGGACCAACAAAGCCGGCCTCACCCGGTTGCGCGACGGATTTGCGTTTTTTCTCAAGATGCGCACTCCATAAAGCCTGCAACATCTCCATGCTTTGTTCGCGGTAATCCTGGAGCGGATTTTCCTTCGCCATAATCTCGAAAGTATTTTTCGGCAAATGCTTAGCTGACAACAAATGCCAATCTGCATCAGTCTCTCCGTCGCTGTGAACAAGATATGTTCCGTGCGTCAGGCCGTCACCGCAATTCACATACAAAGCACCACTATTCAATGTGCCCGGCCTGAATGTGTACGGGACCTTGTCCGTAAAGGCTTGTTTGTGGATGTGGCCGCAAATAATACCATCGGCACCCTGCTCCTTGGCCCGTTCCATCGCACGGGACATAAAGCCCTTGATATACATCTTCCCGACAGCCTTCAGACTGTTACTCAGGTGAAACTCATGCTTCAGTCTCGGGATCATTTCACCGAGCTTATGATCAACCCACAAGCTGCCATGCAAAATGACATCACCGATGCGGTACATACCCTGATAATCTTGTAAAAATCCGGGGTCGAGCATATGACCATGCTCCACCAAAAAGCGGCGTCCCCCGCCATCCGTAAATTCGTCCTTACTGCGGATATCAACGCCGTTAATCTGTTCCCCGTCCAACATATCCAGCGAAATATCATGATTACCCGTAATCACCCGCACCGTGTCACCGCGATCTGCACGCATCATCATCGTATCGACAACGCGTAAATGCATCTCCATATCCTCGAATTCAATAAGCTTTAAAACATCAGAAAATTTTTCGGGAAACTGGTCTTCCTCTAAATCCAGCAACGAGAGCTCATGCTCGATCGCTTCCAGATCAAACGTATCGCCGACGGCGTATACATTTTGCGTTTCAGCCCCGAAAATTGCCCGTAAATGGACCGTGGCCGCCCCGTTACGGGGGTGAAAAAGGTGACTGTCAGATATAAAAACAGCGCTTAGCGGACTAGGTCCACCAGCGCTTTCAAGCGATTTTTCCGTGTGCATGGTCTCTTTAGACTCATTATTCCGTTCCCTGTTACGGAGCAATGATAGGCCTGATTCGAAGAGCATTTCAACTGATTTCTTGCGGTGCAGCAAGATAAAAAAGTGGAAGACGGACACGACCCGAAAAAATCACTTACGGCTGCTGGCTTTCGCCCCTGACCGGGTTGGGCGATATCTCGCCCGCGCCGCCTTCCGAGGACTGTATAGGGCAAAGCCACCCGTAAATGCAACCCCTTTTGCCGCAAACGTGATTGAATCAAAAAGACATTTGCTATACATCACTCCCATGGAAAAGCAGCCCCCATCAGCCAAAAAGCTTCTTAACACGCTCGTCGACGCGGACATGGTGTTCTGGATCATGCCACCACTGATGATATTGCTGATTACGGGCACACTGGCGCAACGATGGCTCGGTCTCTGGCCTGCCATCGATCAGTATTTTTCCACCTTTATTATATGGGCCGGTCCAGTGCCGTTGCCGGGGGCTTATATTCTGCTCGGGGTATTAAGCATAAACCTGTTGCTCAAATTTCTGTTCAAGAGTGATTGGAAATGGGAAAAAAGCGGCATTGCACTGACCCACCTCGGCGCCATCGTTCTTCTTCTGGGCGGACTGGTAACGGCCATGACGGCACGTGAGACATACATGCTCATCCCCGAAGGCGACAGCACACCGTACACTTATAGTTACAGCCAACGTGATTTACTGGTCTTTCAGGGCGATGACCTTCTGGCGCGTTACGACTTCGAGGATAATAAAAACTGGAATTTTGAAAAGCTGCCTTTCGGTATCGACGTTCAATATGCCTGCGCAAACTGTGAAATTCTAAGACGCGCAGAGACTGAAAATTACGACGAAACCTTGCCCTATCAATCGATGGCGCAATTCATGGCCTTTAAGGAAAAGCCACTGGACCCGCAACCCGAAACAAATCTAACAGGCGTACAACTCAATATAACAGGCACATCGCAGGACGGGATTTACATGGCGTTTGACGGCATGCCCAAACCCATTGAATTTGAACATGACGGCCAGCCATATCTGATCATGCTCGGCAAAGCGCAATACCCACTGCCGTTTGAGATCGAGTTACAAGACTTTGTCGAGGAACGCTACGGCGGCACCGACATGGCCAAAAGCTACCACTCCGATGTTGTCGTGCGCGACGGTGATGTTGAATGGCCATACCGCATCGAAATGAACCAGCCCCTAACTTATCGCGGCTATACGTTCTTCCAGTCTTCCTTTGAAAAGGGCCAAGGGTTTGAAGCCACCATTCTGGCTGTCGTTGAAAATAAAGGACGGCTATTCCCCTATATCGGGACGGCGATCATGACGCTCGGCCTTTTGCTGCATTGTTTCATTGCCCTCGGCAGAAAAAGAAAGGCACAGCCATGATCAAAATGCTGCATGTTTTTCTGTTGTTATGTGTTCTGTTGCCCATGAATGCGCATGCGCAAAATGATAAGCCCGGCTCTTCTGTGTTGCAAAACATTCCGGTGCAACATGAAGGCCGCCTGAAGCCGCTGGACAGTTTTGCGCAAATCCATCTGGAACAGCTTTCCAGCCAAACCAGCATCGGCGAGCTCTCCGCCATGGATTGGCTGGCACTGACTTTGTTTGATCCGCAGAACGCCGCCCTCATAAAAGTGATCCGTATCGAGAACGAAAATGTACGGCACAAAATGCAACTGCCGGACGGTCAGGAATTTTTCAACCTGGAAGATCTGAGCAAAGGCGTTCAACAGACCCAAGCCGATGTCATCACCTTGCTGGAAAAACCTGCAAACACGCTCAGCGAAGATGAAAAAGCACTCATTAGCGCCCACGAAAAAGCAGCAACGCTGATCGCTCTTATGCGCAGCTTCTCCGGCACATTACCGCTCAACATACAATTACCCGAGAAATATGCTGCACAAATTGCAGGGCCACCCAGCTTCATGAACTTGATGGAAATTGAGGAGAAGCTACAGGAAGATGTTAAGGCCATCGTCCTACAAAAGGGTGCAAACCCCGCCAATTTCAGTCCGGAAGAAGCCGCAACGGCCGAGACAGGATACAACCTGCAAACCTTACGAATGGCAGGTCAGACAAATAAGTTGCTGCGCGTTATTCCTGCAGCGGAAGAAAACAACGAACAATGGGTATCGCCATGGATGGCGGTTTTGAATCGAGAGGACTCCCAAGCCGCTGAATTTCTTCTCTCTATGTGGAGTGATTTAGCACAAAGTTACCGCGATAATGATACGGAGCAATGGGACATCATAGCGTCCGAGCTTTTAACGGAAACAAAGCTGCAAGCCGCTACGACCATCCCGGAAAAACGCTTTGCAATCGAGCGCATTTATCGCACCGCTAAACCCTATCTCTGGATCACACTTTTATATACAGCCATATCAATCATGGCCCTCTTCAGTCTTAAGGGCTCGATCGCACCAGCACTGAACAAAATCAGCGCGCCATTAACGGGCGCCACAATTATCGCCCACGCCAGCGTTATTGCTGCACGTATCTATATTCTGGATCGGCCGCCCGTGGGCACCTTATATGAATCTATTCTATTCGTATCCGTCATCGCCGCACTGGCAGGGCTGATCATGCACATCAAAAAAAGCAATCCGCTGGCCCTGTTTGCGGGTACGTTCTCGGCACTACTACTTTTGCTCAGCGCACCGTTTTTTGAACCTGACGGAGATAACCTGGAAGTCCTCGTTGCCGTCCTGAATACCGGCTTCTGGCTAACCACGCACGTACTCATCATCACAGCAGGCTATGGCTTGTGTGTCATCGCCGCCGTGCTAGCACACGCCGCGTTGGCCTTAAAACCCGAACAAGCTGCCTTGCGCATGACGCTGCAAAACAATGTCTATAAACTATCATTATTCGCATTACTCTTCACCGCCGTAGGGACGGTTTTAGGCGGCATCTGGGCCGATCAGTCATGGGGCCGTTTCTGGGGTTGGGACCCGAAAGAAAACGGCGCACTCCTCATCGTGTTATGGCTGATATGGGTGCAGCATGGTCGTGTATCCAACCGCTTTAAACCACCGATGTTTTTGGCGCTAATCGCATGTTTGAATATTGTCGTCGCCGTATCATGGTTCGGTGTAAACCTGCTTAATGTCGGCCTTCACTCATACGGCTTCACCAGCGGCATGGCCGAGGCACTACTCACATTTTGTGTGCTTGAAACTCTACTGATCAGCGCCTTATATTGGCGGCACAAAAAACAGCAGGTTGCGGCATGAAAAACACACTGATCATTAACGCGCTTACACTGGCGAGCATCGCACTCGCCGGATATTCGATTACGCTCTATCTCGACAAAAAACCGCCAGCAATTATCGTGCAACCAGAGGCCCCAACCGAAAAAATAGACAGCGGCGATGCTGCGGCTGAATTTGCATTCACAACTGCCGATGGCGAAGAATATACACTGCAGCAATTTGAAGGAAAAATTGTCCTGCTAAACTTCTGGGCTTCATGGTGTCCGCCATGCGTGAAGGAATTCCCACACTTCATCGAAATCGCAAAAAATCATCCTGACGATGTCGTTTTCATCGCGCTTTCCTCAGACGTATCTGAAAAAACCATGCTGGAATTTGTGCAAAAACTGGAGAAAAAATCGGGCGAAAAACTGGACGCCGAAAACGTCCTCATTACACATGATAAAAATGAAGCCACGCATAAAATTTTCCGCACCTACAAATTACCTGAAACGCTCATCATCGACCAAGACGGCATCATGCGTGAAAAACTGGTCGGCGCCGATTGGACCGTTGAATATGTCGAGAAAATTATCGTGGAATTAAAAGCTTCAGAGTAACGCCTTTTGCGGCTCGTATTCCTCAATCAGCCCTTCGTGATCATTGGCAACTTTACCGACATCCAGCCCCACCTTGTGAAAACGCAAATCATGTGTCGTTGAACGCGTAACAAGATCACGTGCCGCCCGCACATCGCCGTTAAACCAGTTATCGACGTCATTCTCACCAACCATTACGGGACTGCGGTGATGCAGATGGGATAGATTATCATCCGCCGCCTTGGTCAGAATCGTAAATGTGACCTGCCCATCCACCTTCGACCATAATCCGCCGAAATACAGCATGTCACTCTGCGCACTCTGAATATAGTACGGTTGATTTACCCCCGTATGCGCGTCTTTCGCCCATTCATAAAACCCGTTCGCAGGAATAATACAGCGGCGCCCGCGTGCCCAGCTCTGCTTAAAAGACGCCTTTTCCTCAACCGTCTCACTGCGGGCGTTGATCATTTTCGCCGCCATCGCCGGATCATCAGCCTTCGACCACTCTGGCCGGAACCCCCAACGGGCCTTGCCCATGCGGCTTTTCACCACCACGGGAAGCTCCTGCATCGGCCCGCAATTATACCGCGGCGGGATGTTCAGCAAATTATCCAACCCCAAGCGTTCTTTCAGCTTCGAAGGCGGCAGGAATAAAACAAATCGACCACACATATTTTTAAACTCTTAAACTCTTTTGTTTTTTGCGCGCTGCAACACGGTTTTTCTTAAATAATCATTCTTGATTTGTCGTCATTTATGTATCATACATGCGTCTCAAGAAGACGGTAATCTTTAATAAAAACAATATGACTCTAGCTAAAAACGCGCTGAAAGAACTGCCCGAAAAGTCACCTGAAGGCCTGAAGCATTTGCTTGAAGAGCTGGTTGAGGTGATGAGCGAGGAAGATCGCGACTATTTCACCCCTGCACTTCTCTCCAAAGTGGCACAAAGCCACTGGGAACTGTCACAAGACCGTAAGCCGGGACAACCGAAGCTGGACATGTACACGGTTGAAGACGAAGAAAGCGGTGCGCGCGGCACATTTATCGACATTGTCAGTGATGATCTTGCCTTTCTGGTGGACTCCGTCGCCGCCGAGGTAAACAGAAATTCATTCCTGATCGATTTGCTCCTGCACCCGATCCTGTATGCCAAATACAAAAAAGGTAAACTGGACGACACAGCCATCAAAGAAAAGAAAGGCTATGTCCGCCAATCCCATATTCATGTGCAGATCAAGGATATCCCGCATGAATCGGCCCTGAAAGAATTGGAAAAGGGCCTTCTGGAAATCCTGGAAGACGTGCAGACTGCGAACACCGACTGGCGCACAATGCTGAAAACGCTGGAAGAAGCACGTGAAGACCTTGCGAATGCAAAAACGCGCCGCCCTGCCGCTGAAATTCAGCAATACTGCGAATTTCTGGATTATTTACATGACAATAACTTCACGCTGCTGGGCTACCGTGAATATTCCTTCTATGAAAAAGACGGCGAAGTTAAAAGCCGCACCGTACGTAACTCCGGTCTTGGCCTGCTCAGCAACGAAGTAAAGCCGGCCTACATTAACGATCACGAGGAAGGCTTGCCGCGCAACCTGCAGGAAAAACGCAAAAACCTGCCGCCTCTATCAATTTCAAAAACCAACCGCCTCGCTACCGTGCACCGTCGCGTACCGATGGATGCAGTTGCCGTCAAAACGTATGATGAAGACGGAAAAGTTTCCGGCGAAAAGCTGTTTTTAGGACTTTTCACGTCTGTGACTTACTCACGAAGCGTCAGCGACGTCCCCTATTTGCGTGAAAAAGTCGAAGATGTCCTAAAAATGTCAGGCTTCGTGCAAGGCTCTCATGACCGTAAAGCCCTGCGCCATATCCTTGAAAAATACCCGCGTGATGAACTCTTCCAGATTTCACCGAAAAACCTGCTCGAAACATGCCTCAGCATCTTGCGCTTGCAGGAACGCCAGCGCATCGCCCTATTCTTGCGCAAAGACCCGTTCCGCCGCTACGTTTCATGCCTTGTTTACATTCCGCGTGACCGCTTCGGCACAACACTACGCCAGAAAATGTGTTCCATTCTTGAAGAAGAACTCGACGGCACATGCGAAACATTTTCGACATCCTTGGACGATTCCGTTTTTGCCCGTGTGATGTTCACCATCAACGTGCGTCAGGACAAAGAGCTTAAATTCAACGTCTCGAAAATCGAACAACGCCTGCAGGAAGCCGGACAAACATGGCAAGAACTTCTGTCACTGGCGTTAAGCGAAACATTTGAAGACAAGGGCCATATCACGGACCTGTCGCAGAAATACGGCAATGCGTTTCCTGTCGGTTACACATCCCGTTACCGTGCCAAACAGGCCATTTTTGATATTGTTAAAACAGAAGAAGTCTATAAAAGCGGCAAATTACAGCTCGACCTGTACCGCCCCGAAGATGCCGATCTGCGTCAGGTTCGGGTAAAGGTTTACAACCCGGAACGCCCGCTGAACCTGTCGGACGTCATGCCGATCCTCGAAAATCTGGGCTTGCGCGCCATCTCCGAACTTCCGTTCGAAGTAACCGCATTAAATGCAGATTACTCGGTCTGGATACACGACTTCCTGCTGGAAACGCCTGCGATCGCAGACGTGATTTCAATCAAGGACGTAAAAGAGAACTTCGAACTCGGCTTCTCCAAAATCTGGGCAAACGAAATGGAGAATGACGGGCTGAACCGCCTGATCCTCTCCGCCAACATGGACTGGCAAGAAATCACTATTCTTCGCACCTATGTTCGTTACTTGCGCCAAATTCGCTACCCGTTCAGCCGTGCTTACGTCGAAAAAGCCTTGAACGAAAATGCAAAGATCAGCCGCATTATCGTCGACCTGTTTAAGGCGTTCCACGACCCTGCCAACGGCGATAACGCCGAAAGCCTTGCCGCGGGTTGTGCTGTTGCTATCGATCATGAATTGGAAGCTGTTGAATCTCTGGACCAGGACCGTATCCTGCGCATGTTCACGCGCCTCGTTGAAACGACGCTGCGCACAAACTTCTATCAAAGTCAGGAAGACGGAAGCCCGAAATCCTACCTGTCCATCAAGATAGACAGCAAGAAAGTCCCTGACCTACCTCAACCCGCACCTTACCGCGAGATTTTCGTTTACTCGCCGAAGGTCGAGGCGATCCACCTGCGTGGTGATATCATTGCCCGTGGTGGTCTGCGTTGGTCAGACCGTCGTGAAGATTTCCGTACCGAAGTTCTTGGCCTGATGAAAGCACAGATGGTTAAGAACGCCGTCATCGTGCCTATGGGCTCCAAAGGTGGATTTGTTGTCAAAACACCGACCAAGAGCCGTGAAGAATTCATGGAAGAAGGTATCCGTTGTTATAAAACCTTCATCCGCGGTTTGCTGGACATTACCGATAACCTGAAAGGTAAAAAGGTTATCCCGCCGAAAGACGTGGTCCGCCGTGACGGTGATGACCCTTACCTGGTTGTTGCCGCCGACAAAGGAACAGCCAGCTTTTCCGACATCGCCAACAGCATTTCGAAAGAATATGATTTCTGGCTCGACGACGCGTTCGCATCCGGTGGTTCTGCTGGTTACGACCACAAGAAAATGGGCATTACCGCACGCGGTGCTTGGGAATCCGTTAAACTCCACTTCCGTCAACTAAACCACAACACCCAAGAAGAAGCTTTCGATGTTGTCGGTGTCGGTGACATGGGCGGCGACGTATTCGGTAACGGCATGCTGCTGTCCAAGCATATCCAACTTATCGGTGCCTTTAACCACCTGCACATTTTCTGTGACCCCGACCCCGATGCGGAAAGCTCATGGAAAGAGCGTAAACGTCTGTTCGACGCGGTTAAGGGCTGGGATGAATACGATAAATCCAAACTATCAAAGGGCGGACGTATCTTCAGCCGTGATGAAAAAATCCTTGAGCTGACACCTGAAATTCAGGCCCGCTTCGACATCGAAAAAGAAAAAGTCACACCGAATGAATTGATCCGCGCAATGCTGAAAGCGCGCACCGACCTAATGTGGTTCGGTGGAATCGGTACATATATCAAGTCCACAAGAGAAGAACATGCCGATGCAGGCGACAAAGCCAATGATGCCATTCGTATCAACGCCACCGAGCTACGATCGAAAGTAATTGGTGAAGGTGCAAACCTTGCCGTGACCCAGCTTGGCCGTATTGAATTTGCCGAAAATGGTGGCCGCCTGAACACAGACTTCGTTGACAACTCCGGCGGCGTAAACTCGTCTGACCTTGAGGTAAACATCAAAATTCTCATGACCGATGTGATGCGTTCCAAAGCACACAAGATGGACATGAAGTCGCGTAACAAGCTGCTCGAAAAAATGACGGACGATGTTGCCAACCTCGTACTCAGAAACAATTACCAGCAAGCGCAGGCGATCAGTCTTGCCGAGCTGCAAGCCAAAGACAACATCCAGCTGCAAGCTGACTTCATTAAAGACCTCGAAAAAGAGCAAGGCCTGAACCGCGTACTCGAAGGTCTGCCGGATGATGAAAAAATCGAGCAACGCATGCGTAACGGCAAGGGCCTGACCCGAGTCGAACTGGCTGTACTCGTCTCCTATGCAAAAATCACCTTCACGAAGGATTTGCTGAAATCCGACATCCCTGAAGATCCGGATATGGAAGACTGGATCATCAACTACTTCCCCGATGATTTGCGCAAAAAATACGAAACGGAAATCAAACGCCACAAATTGGCGCGTGAAATTGTCGCCACATCCATGGCCAACTCGCTCGTCAACCGTATGGGGCCGACATTCCTCAAATCCAAAATGAACAAAAGCGGCGCGGATGCGGCATTGATCGCCAAGGCCTATATCATCGTCCGTGATGCCTTTAATCTACGCACAATCTGGGACCAGATCGAAGCACTGGATAACAAAGTTCCTGCGGAAGTACAGCTCAAGGCCATGCGCGAAATCGCCTATCTGTCCGAGCATGCCGTAAGTTGGTTCCTCAACCGTTTCGGCAAGGAGCTTGAGATCGGCCGCGAGATCAAGGATTACGGTGGCGCCATTGAAATCTTGAGAGAAAATCTCGACGCGCTTCTAACTGACGATCTGAAACAAAGCGTTGAAGCCCGTGCCCATGCCGGACAAGCAGACGGCTTGCCGAAAGAACTGGCGCATCAAATCGCGCTGCTGCCTGTATTGTCTTCCGCTTGCGACATTGCACGCATCAGCCTCGACGACAAGGCAGACCTGAAAGCAACAGCCAGAACCTATTTCGAAGTCGGTGAATATTTCCACATGGATTGGCTGCGCCAACAAGCACAGCATCTGCCGACCGACGACTATTGGGAAACGGAAGCGACAAACGGCCTGATCAATCAGCTCTTCGGCTGTCAGGCCTCCCTGACCGGTCGTATTCTGCAGGACACCAAAAACCAGAAAGGTGACGGCGGCGCATTAACGGAAGCTTGGCTGGAAAAGCACAAGGACCAGTTCGAACAGCTACGCACATTGTTTGAAAGACTGCGCCGTACAGGCACTATCGAATTGCCGATGCTGGTTATCGCTGAGCAGCGCCTACGTAATCTGGCAGATACCTAAAAGCTGATAAACCCTAATAAAATCGCGACAAGCACGATCCCGCCCAGATCGCGATTGGATTTGAACATCTTCAGTGAACTATCATGATCATCCAGATCCCAGAATTTGATCTGCCAGAATAAATGGGCTGCGATCGCGGCCAGCCCGACAAAGGACAACAGCCCTAAGCCAGCCAGAAAAAACGAAACGGCAATACAGAAAAAAGCAGCGCCGTAAAAACCCGACACCCACTTTTTGCTATCCTCTCCGAATTTCAGGGCGGTCGACTTCACACCGACAATCGCATCATCTTCCTTATCTTGATGCGCGTAAATTGTATCGTAGCCGATCGTCCAGAAGAAACACCCAACATAGAGCAAAGCCGCAGCCCAGCTGAGCTCTCCTGCGATCGCGCTCCATCCCATCAATGCGCCGAAATTAAACGTCAGCCCCAATGCGGCTTGCGGCCAATAGGTAATGCGCTTGAATAAAGGATAACTAACGATGAGCGGAATAGTGATAAGCCCCAACACAACCGTTACACCGTTCAGGCTGATCAAAATGACAAACCCGATAAATAACAACGCCCCGAGTAATTGCAGCGCCTGCAAACTGTTAAGCGCGCCCGAGGCTAACGGCCTTTTCGCCGTACGCTCTACCTGCACATCTATATTCTTGTCCCACAAATCATTAATCACGCATCCCGCACCGCGCATAACAATCGCCCCGACAAAAAACGCGGCAACGACATACAGCACAGTCCCAAAAGAAACAGGATACCCTTGCGCCGCCATCAGAATCGACCACAAGCCAGGAAGTAACAACAGCCAAATCCCGATTGGCCTGTCGAGCCGCATCAGATATATATAAGGCTGTATGTTATCGGGAAGCTTTGCGATCCAGTCCTGATTTCGAATATCGGTATGCATACAATGAGCTTAGGGCCAAACGACATTAAACAAAACCCGAAACTGACATATGAACGACCATATTAAATATCCGCGCCTCTTTGTGTCCTCTATAGATGTAAAAAACAAAGCTGCCACTTTAGGGGCAGATCAAGCGCATTACCTTAAAGCCGTATTGAGATCGAACACAGGAGATCATGTACGTGTTTTCAATTCTGCGCACGGTGAATGGGTCGCGACAATCAGCGAATTAAGTAAGAAAAGCGCAGAAATCCAGCTGCAGAAGCAAATACGTACACCTGAAAAACCGCCACAGCCGCTGCATTTACTCTTCCCGCCGATCAAAAAAAACCGCATGGATTTCATGATCGAAAAAGCCGTGGAATTGGGGGTAACCGACCTTCACCCCGTCATCACGGCGCATACACAAATCCCTAAAATCAAGCCCGAACGAATAGAAGCCCAGATTATCGAAGCCGCAGAACAATGCGAACGGCTAGATATACCCACCTTGCATAAAATGCAGAACATGGACCAAAAAGTCACACAATGGTCTGCGACTCCGCATATCTACTGCGCATTAGAAAGAGACGACACTCTAGAAGTCTTCAGCAAGGAAAACAGCCCCAAAGCCTTTCTAATCGGCCCTGAAGGCGGCTTCAGCGCGACGGAAAGAGAATTCCTCAAATCGTCCGAAAAAACCAAAAACATATCCTTGGGGCAAAGAATTTTACGCGCGGAGACCGCCGCCCTCTACTGTTTATCACTCGCGAACGGGTAAAACGTTTTAGAAGCTGAAAAAAATTAGCATAAATGAGTATTTGCCTCTTGCCTTTGAGGCGATATATTTTTAAGTGTAACGCAAAGCTAATATGGGCTAAATTGCTTTAGCCTTCAGCACTCGAATAAAAAAAGCAAAAACCATGAAAAAATTGAAGAATTTTGGATACCTACTGGCCGCGATGTTCTCTGTATGGGCTTTACCGGCAACAGCGCAATCACCGCAGCCTTGGCAGCTCAACTTGCAAGAAGCCGCGACCCCAATGGCAGAACGTCTGGGCAGCTTCCACGACATGCTGCTTGTGATCATTTTCGCAATCGCGATCTTTGTCCTGCTGCTTCTGGTCTGGGTCGTCATTCGCTACAACGCGCACGCAAACCCGAAACCTTCACAATTTACGCACAATGTACTGATCGAAGTCCTCTGGACCGTTATTCCGGTCGCCATTCTGGTTGTGATCGCAATCCCGTCATTTCAACTTCTTTACTACCAAGACCGTATCGAGAATCCGGACATGACGCTCAAAGTCACCGGGCGCCAATGGTACTGGGACTATGAGTATCCTGACCATGAAGGCATTGCTTTTTCATCATACCCACTGGGTGAGGATGAGCTAAACCCTGCTCAGGGTGACATTCGCCTGCTTTCTACGGATAACAAGGTTGTCTTGCCGATTGACACAAACATCCAGATCCTGATGACAGGTGGTGACGTTATTCACTCTTGGACAATTCCAGCCTTCGGCGTGAAAATCGACGCCATCCCTGGCCGCTTGAACGAAACATGGGTCCGCATTGAAAAGCCGGGCACATACTATGGTCAATGTTCCGAGATTTGCGGTAAAGACCACGCATTCATGCCGATCGAGGTCAAAGCCGTAACCAAAGAAGAATTTGAACAATGGGTTGAACAAGCGAAAGAAGAATTCGCCAGCATTGATGCTGACTTTCAACCAATAAGAACAGCACTTTTACAGGAGTAAAGAATGAACGCTGCACACTCAGCCACAGCCGACGATCACGCACACGATCACGACGACCACAAGCCAGGCTTTTTCGCCCGCTGGTTCATGTCGACAAACCATAAGGACATCGGCACGCTCTACATCATTTTCTCGATCCTTGCCGGCCTTATTGGCGGCCTGTTCTCAATGTTCATGCGTTTGGAGCTGCAGGAGCCGGGTGTTCAATTCCTGACTGATGCGGCCGGAAATCCTGACGGGCAACTCTGGAATATGTTTATCACTGCACACGGCCTTATTATGGTCTTCTTTGTGGTGATGCCGGGTCTGATCGGCGGTTTCGGTAACTGGTTTGTGCCGCTGATGATCGGCGCACCTGATATGGCTTTCCCGCGCCTGAACAACATTTCTTTCTGGCTGATCGTTCCTGCGTTCCTCCTGCTGATCATGTCTGCCATGATCGGCGCCGAAGTCATGGACGTTACGTACTGGACGGAAACGCTGAATGAACGCGGCATGATTATCGGTGACTGGTTCGGCCGCGGGGCCGGAACAGGCTGGACAATCTATCCCCCACTTTCCAGCACAGGATACGGCCATGACAGCATTGCCGTTGATATGGCGATCTTCGCCCTTCACCTTGCTGGTGCCAGCTCAATTCTGGGTGCGGCAAACTTCATTACAACAATCTTCAACATGCGCGCGCCGGGCATGACATTGCACAAAATGCCTCTGTTTGTCTGGGGTATGCTGGTAACAGCCTTCCTGCTGGTTCTGGCTGTGCCTGTACTTGGTGGGGCGATCACCATGTTGCTGACCGACCGTAACTTCGGTACCGACTTCTTCAACTTTGCCGGTGGTGGCGACCCGATCTTGTTCCAGCACTTGTTCTGGTTCTTCGGTCACCCTGAAGTGTACATCATGATTTTGCCGGCCTTCGGGATCATCTCCCACATCGTCTCCACCTTCTCTAAGAAAGCCATCTTCGGTTATCTGGGAATGGCATACGCCATGGTTGCCATTGGTTTCGTTGGCTTCATCGTATGGGCACACCACATGTACACCGTGGGTATGGATGTGAATGTACGTGCCTACTTCACCGCCGCGACTCTCATTATCGCGGTGCCGACAGGGATCAAGATTTTCTCCTGGATCGCAACGATGTGGGGCGGTTCTATCGAATTCAAAACACCTATGCTCTGGGCCATCGGCTTTATCTTCCTGTTCACCGTCGGTGGCGTGACAGGGGTTGTTCTGGCCAACGCAGGTATGGATGTAGCCTTGCACGACACATACTACGTTGTCGCCCACTTCCACTACGTGCTGTCTCTGGGTGCCGTATTCGCCCTGTTCGCAGGCTTCTACTATTGGATCGGCAAAATGTCCGGTCGCCAGTACCCCGAATGGATGGGCTGCTTGCATTTCTGGACAACATTCGTTGGCGTGAACCTTGTATTCTTCCCACAACACTTCCTTGGTCTGGCCGGAATGCCGCGTCGTTACATCGATTACCCCGACGCTTTCGAAGGCTGGAACATGGTATCGTCCTATGGCGCGTACATGACAGGTGCATCGACACTCTTCTTTGTTGTGGTCGTATTCTACACCTTGTTCTTTGGCCGTCGTGCGGAAGCGAATTACTGGAACGTACAGCCACAAAGTATGACGCTGGAATGGACTGTGTCTTCACCGCCACCGTTCCACCAGTTCGACATTCAGCCTGCTGTTAAGTAAGCCCATACATAATTTGCGGTCTATCCGCAAATTATGGTAAAACTGAATATGACTTACACGGACAATAGAGCGGAAGAGCCCGTCGGCGCACATGATGACTGGACGGCTACGGGTGCAACCCCAACAACTGTTGAAGCGGATCAAGCTGCGGTCACCAATACGCAGCGCATCAAGAACCTCGCCGACTTTTTACCTTCCTTTTCTAAACTAGAGGATGAAACAGGCGAATCGGACCTTCCCGAAATTCTTGCTGAGATCGACGCTCTGGACCCACAACTCAATCAAGCCATCACCGAACTATTCGATGAAAACGGCGAACTGCGCGAAGAATGCATGACGTTGGAAAGTATCAACGCCATCAGTCAGGACGGCGCTCTGGACAACAGCCCTAAGCTCAAAGCCTACATGGAAAACTACCTCAGACAATCTTATGGTAGTGCGGAACAGTTCGAGGCCGAAATCACCGGCTATATCAACAACCAGGACCCCGAAAACGCTACGGACATGCTGATTTTGATGGCCCGCTTCGGCGACCCTGAAGAACAGGAAAACATCCAGAAACTGGCCCAAAAAGCGTATGAAGAAATGCTGATTAAGGGACAAACCGATCCGCGTTACGCTTTCGAAGCCGAACTCTTGCGTCAAAACCTGCCTTTCGAGCTGGATGAGCGCAACGACCTAAAGCAGGGCCGCAGAGTACAGCAAGCATCCGCCGAGCAAGCTGAGCAATTAGACACGGCTGCACCTGTAGAAGCTTAAATTCATCAAAATTCTCAAACTTTTGTGCTAAAATAACCCTTATTGGGGGATTTTTGTGAAAATTAAAAGTGAACCGCTTCTAACGCTCTGTTTGATGGTCTTCAGCCTGCTTCTTGTCATGGCAAAAATCACATATGCCCAATGTTCATCCCCTTCAGCCAACACAGGTGCCATAAATTATTTCGGCGGCTCAACCGACGCCTATCGCTACTGTAACGGCAGCAGCTGGGTCGATTTCCCCTCCACCACCGATATCGGCAACTGCTCCGCAGACGGCGAAATGCAATACGACACCAGCGAAAAAGCCTATAAATTCTGTGACGGCAACGATGTTTTAAAAATCAACTGTACTGTTATCAGCGGCTGTGGCTCACCTGCAGCCCCCCTTTTGGCCGGAACAGAAAGGCTTCTTATCGGTGGAAACGCCCAAGGGGTATCAAATGATGGAAATTACCTCTACGCTGTCAGTAACGCCTTTAATTTTGCTGTTATTGACATCAGCACCCCCTCCAGCCCATGCCTTACAGGCTATATTCCTGATGATACATTCGCACCAGCCGTCTTCGAATTAACCGTTCCTCCGTCTGGAAATTACGTAGCGATCGTAACCTCTACCGGGCTTTGCTCTATCGATGTTAGCGATCCTACAAATCCTCAGCTCGGAGACTGCGACAGCGAAACCTATGCCTACGACGTCGCACTTGATGGTTCAGGAAATGCATACTTGACGCGAGATAACTCAACGACTTACATGCGAGAATGTGGCATTAGTACCAACAGCGTCAACTGCCACACCACAGGCTCTATTTCTACTCAAAGGGCTTATGGAATAGATATATCCGGCAATTACGCTTACATAGCAAAAAGGGCATCGGATCAAATTCAGGTGGTTGATCTAACCAATTCCATGTCGATACACGACTCTTTGACAGACGCGGCAAATCTTACAGAAGTCAGAACTTTGAAGGTTTCCGGAAGCTATCTTTATACAGTAAGTGCCACAGCAGATAAATTTGTCGTCATCGACATCAGCGACCCCTCCAATATTCAAATCGCCGGTGGCGGTACAGCCGTACTCAACTTAACAAACGCAGGTGAGGACTTCGATATATCAGGCAACTATGCCTATGTCGATACTGCCGCAGGCATCGCTGTAATTGATATCAGCGACCCAACCAGCCCGACACTCGATAATACCATCGTCACAAGCAGCAACGACATAAGCATCACAGGCACAACCCTTTATACCGGCGCCTCGCCCTTAACCCGCGTAAACATCAGTGACCCAACCAGCCCCAGCGTTATCAGCTCCAGCGGTGGGATTTATACCCAGACCACTTATCTTAACCGTGCTGAAAGCGCCGCGACCTCTGGGAACCATGTCTTCGCTGCCTCACCTTATAACAGCGGCACAGATTACTTCATCGCGGTTGATTATAGTGATCCCTCCAGCCCAGTTTTAGCAGATATGCTTTCCTTCGGTGTTAGTCTTGATGAGGCTTATGACATCGATATTGCGGGAAACTATGCCTTTATTGCTGCCGGATCACGATTAGTAAGCATCGATATATCGGATCCCACAAACATGTCTCAGGCAGACATTTTAAGTGGCTTCACCCTACTTTACGATATAGACATCCAAGGTAGCTTCGCCTATGGCGTAGATCTGGATGCAGACCAATTTATTGTCTTTGACATCAGCGACCCAACCAATCTAGCCATTGCCAATAGCGGTAGCGCCGTTATTACCGATGCCACCAACCTAAACCGCGCTCGCGGCATAGCAGTATCAGGCAATTATGCCTACATATACGCTGACAGCTTCTTTACAGTTATAGACATTAGTGATCCAAGTAACCCGGTCTTAGAAACAAGCGTTTCAGATAGTACAAACTTCAATTACGGCGGAGATATTGCCATTTCAGGTAATCACGCCTTTTTAGCAGCCAGAGTTACATCCGGTTTTGTAACGTCCGTCGATATAAGCAACCCATCCAGCCCCAGCGTTGTCCAGCGAACAACCGACGGATTTGGTGCTAATGGAGCACAAAATATAAAAATCGCCGGCGATTACGCTTATGTTACCGTACCCAACATTGATAGTGTTCTCATTTTTGATATTTCCGACCCCGCAAACATGACCAGAATAACCAACATAAATAACACAACAGATATGCCCATGAACTCTCCGCAAGACATAGCCATAGGCAGTTATGTTTACGTTCTTTCCAACACCAGCGACAACATCATCGCTTTCGAAGCGACATCAGCTTGTAATGATTTAGGAAGCTGCACCCAAGAAGCAGAGCTGGAATATGACACTAACATTTCCGCCTATAAATATTGTGATGGCACTTCTTACTGGCAAATCACGCCCTAAAACCCTTATTTTTCAGCGCATTCGCTTATTTTATTTGCATTTAACAACCACAAATGCTAACAAAATTTCATGGGTGATACTGCGGCGATACTTTTCGACACAGACAGAGGCGAGGCACACCGTTTAGGTGATGCGGATTTGCCGGGTCTGTTCACGCACGCCCACAATCATGACACGACAGGCCAAAATCAGACGATCATCAGCGCAGGCGCCAACGCGGGTGCTGACTCGGACGCTGCTGACAGTCTTGTCGCTAACCCATGGATACAAAGCTTGAAACAACGCGTATTTGCCAAAATCCAGGAATCCGGCTGGGGCGAAGGTCTTGATATGATCATGAACGCTCTGGACGGACGCGAATATGAGGAAGTGGAAGCCGTTTTGTTGGATTTCCAGGATGAATTCATTCAGCGAGGATACAAAGAGGCCGCCACGCACATAGACTCCCTCCTCACTTATGCAGATATGGGTCTTGATTTTGATTTCTTCAACACCAGCGAAAACTCGGTAGGCAGTGTCACCGAACCTGACGTACAGACGAACCGCTATCGTATCGAAAACCATTTTGATCTGGAGCGTCATAAACCCGAACAACATGTTCAACCGTTTTTAGGCGTCTCCTACGGCTAAATCCAAAACAGACCTCAAGACAAAGCTTGCCGTACAACATAAATCGCAGTATACCACTGCCTATGACAAACCCAGCCCTTTACAAAAACACGAGCGCCAATCTGGCCAATACATCGGACGCAGGCATTCAGGACTATTTCGAGTTGCTGAAACCGCGCGTAATGACTTTGGTTGTCTTTACTGGTTTTGCGGGTATGTGGGTTGCACCGGGTATGGAAAACATCCATCCATTCCTGCTGGTCATTGCTATAGCCTGTCTGGCAATTAACGCGGGCGCAGCGGGTGCCATCAACATGTGGTATGACCGCGATATTGATGCCGTTATGAACCGCACAAAGGACCGCCCCCTGCCTGATGGGCGCGTGCACCCCGGCGAAGCACTCGCTTTCGGCGTTATTCTATCCGTCTTTTCCGTCATGATGATGGGACTGGCTACCAACTGGCTGGCGGCCGCACTTCTGGCTGGCGCTAACCTGTTTTACGTTTTCATTTACACCATCTGGTTAAAAAGACGTACACCTCAGAACATCGTAATCGGCGGTGCCGCCGGTGCTTTCCCGCCGATGATCGGCTGGGCAGCCGTCACAGGCGATATCACACTCTATCCGCTCATACTATTTGCCATCATCTTCATGTGGACACCGCCACATTTCTGGGCCCTGTCCTTGTTCGCCAACAGTGACTATAAACGCGCTGACATCCCGATGATGACGGTTAGTGCGGGCGCTCGCTCGACCAAAGTTCAAATGCTGATCTACACGGCGTTGCTCGTTCCCTTAACGCTGCTGCCGACTATTCTGGGATATGCAAGCATGCAATACGGAATGGCCGCCGGTGTTCTCGGTGCTGGCTTCATGCTCTCGGCCTTGAAAGTCTTCAAAAGCGACGATCTCAAATATGCCCGCATCATGTTTGGCTATTCTGTTTTCTACCTGTTCGCCCTCTTCCTGGCGGTAATTTTCGGATAATCACATGGGCAAGCCTTTCCACAGATCAGACGTCCACAAGAAAAAGCTGAAGAAAAATCTGGCTGTGCTTGGCATGATTGTTGGCTTTTGCGTTGTGATTCTGGCCGTCACCATGATCAAAATTTCCGGCAACTAATCCCGCCCTGACATTTTAGAAGCTTTGCCCGACGCAAAAGAATGCGTTACACTTTAAGGACGTTCGTTTTCAAGGAATCACTATGCGCACACTTTTTATACTCTCTCTTTTGGTTGTCATCCCCCTCTTGCCTGCACATGCAGGTGAACCTTATGAGTGCGGTGTACCATTGGTGACAGGTGAAGACCCTGATGCACGTATGCCTGAGGAAACAGGCGGGCGTTGTGATATTCATGACCGCCGCTTCACCTACCGTGAAGAAGCGCTCAAAATGAAGGAACTGATCAAGAAACGTCAGGAAAACTACGCCGCACCAAAAAGACAGATCAAAGCGCAATATGAGGAAAGGCTGGAAGCTCTAAACGCACAGCGCGGCTCATCCTCTGATGACGGCCCTTACGAATTGGTCGAAGAAGACAGCGGCGATGGCTATCTTGTTAATCTTGATGACGAGATGGAAGACGATTCCGAATAAGAGACCTCTAAACACCCTTTTCAAACAGTAAACAAAGGCGTAAAACGCTCTACCTATAAGGTATGAGTGAAAAGAACGATATACACGCTGAAATGTCGCGCAAAAATGCCCGCACAGGACTAATGGTTCTGGGTGTAATCCTCGCCATGGCCGGATTATCTTACGCCTCCGTTCCGCTTTATGATGCGTTCTGCCGTGTCACGGGCTTTGGCGGCACAACACAAACGGCAGAAAGCCTGCCCGACACTGTTCTCGACCGCGTTGTAACCATCAAATTCAATGCCGACACCCATCGGGACTTACCATGGTATTTCAAGCCGCAAATGCGAGAAATCGACGTTCAACTCGGCCAGAAAGGTGTAACCGCCTTCACCGCACGCAACAAAACCAATAAACCCGTCACAGGCACCGCCATTTACAATGTCACACCGCTGAAGGTCGGAAAATACTTTCACAAGGTCCAATGTTTTTGCTTCGATGAACAGACTTTGGCCGCAAATGAAGAAGTTTCCATGCCCGTTTTATTCTTCGTCGACCCAAAAATGGCGGAAGATCCGAATATGGATGATGTAAAAACCATCACATTATCGTATAGTTTCTTTAAAGCTGAGACTCAGGAGCTGGATAATGCTCTGGAAGGGTTTTACAATCAGTAAAAAATCGTTATAACGCATTGCAGAATTTTTAACTAAAAAAGCAAAGATACCATGGCTGAAAATATCGAATACACAACAACAGGCAAGCCGCACCCTTATCACCTCGTCAGACCGAATGTCTGGCCTCTGATCAGTTCCTTTGCGGGCGGATTTTTCTGCCTGATGATGCTGCTGTATTTCCCAGGCTACCGCGAAGCTTTGGCCGCCGGCGGCACTGAATTGCCATTCCCGACAGGGCCGCTGATCGGTGCACTTGCCATCATGATTTGTATGTTTTTCTGGTGGAAAGACGTGATCTATGAATCCGTCGTTGAAAAAGCCCATACAAAAATCGCCGAAGTCGGTTTCCGCTATGGAATGGCCTTATTCATCGCTTCCGAAGTGATGTTCTTCGTCGCATTTTTCTGGGCCTTCTTTGCGTCGTCATTATTCCCGGCTGAAAGCATTGGCTATGTATGGCCTCCGGTAAATATTCATACTATTCCGGCTTTCGATCTGCCGTTCCTGATGACGATGATCCTTTTGCTTTCCGGCTGTACGGTCACATGGGCGCACCACGCTATTCTTGAAGGCGATAATGAAAGCGCCGTCAAAGGTCTTGGCTTATCAGTATTGCTCGGTGTATTGTTCCTCGGCTTTCAGGTCTACGAATACGCCCATGCGCATTTTGGTTTCACCGAAGGCATCTTCCCGTCAACATTCTTCATGGCCACCGGTTTCCACGGCTTCCACGTTTTTGTCGGAACAGTCTTCCTCTATGTTTGCTACCGCCGTGCCCAACTTGGCCACTTCACAACTGAAAAACATTTCGGTTTTGAGGCTGCCGCGTGGTACTGGCACTTTGTGGATGTTGTCTGGCTCTTCCTCTTCATCGCCGTGTACTGGTGGGGTAGCGAAGTCGGCATGGACCACACAGCCCTGCACGGCGTAGAAGCGCCTGTAGCAGACGGTGCGGCACATCACTAAGCCATGAACCCGCTACGACCGGATATGAAGATGATCAAGCTTGGCTTGGCATGCAAATGTCCAAAATGTCACAAAGGTTCAATTTTCCAAGAAGGGCTGACCCTGACCTTACGCGACCAGTGCGCTGAATGCGGGCTTGATTTAAGCAAAAACGACAGCGCCGACGGCCCTGCTGTTTTCTTGATTTTTATCCTGAGCTTCGCAATTGTCCCATTGGCCTTAATCGCTGATGCGATGTTCGAAATCCCCCTTTGGCTTCATGCCGTAGTTTGGACAACCCTAATCTTATTGCTCACAGTTGGCTCCTTACGCCCTATAAAGGCCTATATCATTGCCCTGCAATACAAACACAGACCGCGTGACTGGGAATGAGCAGCTTCAAAAAACCACCTCTAGCCGCCACTGCACTGACCGTTATAGGGGTCGCTGTCCTGTGCACGCTTGGTACATGGCAGATGCAAAGGCTGGAGTGGAAAGAAAACCTGATCGAACGCATCAACGCCTATGATGAAAGTGAAATGCAGGATCTATCGGTCAACGACCTGATAGCCGACAACGAATTCATGAAAGGCCGTCTCCGCGGTAAATTCTTATTCGAGAAGGAAATAACCCTGAAGCCACGCACCCATGACGGCAAACCCGGCATTCACGTCATTACCCCCTTGGCATTAGATCAGGGCAGTACAATTCTTGTTAACCGTGGCTGGGTTCCGCTCGACACATCATGGAACCAGCATAAGGATGATGGCATCAATGTCATTTTGCGTGTTCCTCGGGAGCCGAATATGTTCGTACCGCCCAACACCCCTGATAAAGGTGAATGGTATTCTCTCGATATTGAACAAATCGCCACGGCGAAGGATTTAAATAATCCGCTGGAAGTTACGGCTTACCTTTTATCCGGGCAGGAAAACGGCGCCTTCCCTAACGTGGATGCGTTAAAGATCGAACTGAACAATAACCATCTGCAATACGCCATATTCTGGTATACGATGGCGCTGGTTATGCTGGCTGTCTATGTATTGAGATTTATCAAACCTGTCCGTAAACCGGATTAGGATTCATCGTCCGCTTTATCGCCGAACGCCGCAAACTTCAGACCTTCGCTAAGTGACACGTACTGCTGGTAAACATTGCCGACAAGTGCCTTGAAACGGTCCATATCCTTGCCCTTAAGCTGCTCACCCGTAGGCAAATTCACACTGCGGGGGTTAACCTGCTTACCGCTCAGAAGGACTTCATAATGCAAGTGCGGCCCTGTGGAACGGCCTGTCGTACCGACCTGACCGATAACCTGTCCCTGTTTCACGCGTGTGCCTGCTTTAACGCCCTTACCGATACGGTGCAGGTGCGCATAAGCAGTCTTGAGCTTGGAATTGTGACGGATACGAACATAGTTACCGTAGCCGCCGTTACGTCCGGCTTTTTCCACCACACCGTCTCCGGCGGCATAGATTGGCGTACCTGTCGGTGCGGCAAAGTCCATGCCCTTATGCATTTTATTGTAGCCCAGTACAGGGTGATGACGCATACCGAAACCGGAAGAAATACGCGCACCGTCTACAGGCGTTTTCATCAAGGTCTTACGAATGCTCATGCCGTCGGGCTCGAAATAATCAATATCACCATCGGACTGTTCGAAACGGTAAATCGGGTACTCACGACCACCAACACTCAGGTTAGCGTACAAAACTTCACCGTAACGGGCGAATTCGCCGTCTTCGGTTTCAAAAGCCTCGTACAATACTTCGATATTGTCACCTTTGCGGATATCACGCTGGAAATCGATGTTCCACGAATAGATGCGGATCATTTTCGCAATGACAGATGAAGGAATGCTGGCGCGTGCCGCAGAGCCATACAAAGAAGTCTGAATTGTCGCCTTACGTGCGTATTTGCGGGCAAACAGCTCCTTCTCGTCAATTTGAGCGGCATAGCCATCCTCGGAAGGGGTAACGCTGATTTCCTTAACAGGATCAATCTTCATCGTCAGCTTGGCGAATTCGAGTGAATCATCAGCCGTGTCCTTGAAATACACATCCAGCTTCTGGCCGGATTTCACTTTACGCACATCGTAATATTCGCCCAGCGCCTTAACAGCCTGATAAGCTTCATTGCCTTCAAGGCCTGCACTTTGCAACAAGCCCGCAACCGTATCACCGGATTTCACCTCCAACTGCTTAAACAGCGGACGCTCCGGCTTCTTGATTGCCAAAGAAGCCTTACGAATTCCACTGGAAACAATTGTGTTTACGGTTTCGGAAGCCTCAGTTAAAGACTCATCCAATTCATGCATACCGGCTATATTAACCGGCTCATGCGCTGACGGTTCAATCGCCGCCAGAATAGTCTGCGAATTCATCTTGAGCGCCAAAGAGGATGATGGTGTGCCGACAAGGGCTACAAACCCGGTAACGACCATAACGGCCAAGCCTGTAACATAACGAACACGCAAGCGGTTGTTGCGGGTCATCCAGTAACGGTGGCGTAGAGGCGCGATTCTATGCAATGCAAATTGTCTCTTAATCGCTGAATGAATACGCACGCAGGCTGTCTCCAGATAATCTACAAAAGTTTCAACGGAAAGCTTTTGGCTCTCCATGCGGGAAACTCTTTTAAATTTTGATTTCAATCTCGTGATTAGCATAGTCTTTTGCGAAAACCAATATCCTGTGAACTGTCGAGTAACAAAGACTTCTGGATAAAAACTGTCAAGGATAAATTGCGATAATTACGTGAAATAAAGACGAAAATCTCTACCTATCCCTATTATAGGTTTTTAAAGGGTGTATATGCAAGAAAACGGATATTTCTATCCCCGCTAAAACTAAGGCTTTTAACGGCACTCTTTCGTCATTTGCTCATACGCCTTGCTGGATCCTGAAAGACTAAATGTGTCTGTCGTCAGCGTTCCGCGCGAAGATGTACCCTGAACAACCATTTTGCTGCCATCACGAATGGCGCGCGCAATACGTGCATCCGTATCTGAATCCGGCGCCCAGGCTGTCTCATCCTGTGTAAACAGGGTAAATTCCTGACCGTCGATTTTCACAGTCGCTTCACTGCCCGCCTTGTAGGTATAGCCGGTGATGTAGCTGAAAACATCGCGTGTATTGTCCGCCGGTCGGGAGGTGATCAAAGCAAAAATCTCCCCACGGCGCTTATAATTACCTTCGTCTGCCTTCGGCTGGGATGCGATGTAGCAAACTTTGTTGTTATCTTCATAAAACATATACACTTCCCAATCCCCGTAAGAGGCCATCAAGCGTGGCTGACCGGCGAAAGCGGTAAAGGGAAGAGAAACAAAGACCAGCAAAATCAGTGCAGTAGCTATATTTTTCATGAATGAGTCCTAAAAGGATGATGTGAGTATTACCTTATTTTTACTGTCATAGCATACTGCAGAACAAAAAAAACATAAATCCCGTATAAAATTTCAATCCAATTTTATCCAATATGCGTAACAAGAACAGGATGTTGAGCAGACAGAGCTGCTTTTTTTAACTTTACGGCATTTCTCGAATGCTTTTAGATGGCAACTATGGCTCAAAAACATCTCAGAGACGGACCGATAGACTACAGCGGCGATGATTTTAACACAATGATCTGCGCTGTAGCCGAAAACGAAGATAAGGACGCATTTATCGCGTTATTTGAGCATTTTGCACCGCGTATCAAGTCATTTTTGATGAAAGGCGGCGCAAGCCCGGAATTAGCGGACGAATTGGCACAGGAAACGATGTTGACGATTTGGAATAAAGCAGGAAGCTATAATCCGCAGCAAGCAGCTGCCAGTACGTGGATCTTCACGATCGCACGTAACAAACGTATTGATGCAATCCGCAAATCCAAACGTCATGACATTGATGCAACGGACCCAATGATCTTGGCCGATGAATCCAGTCCCAGCCCGCGACAAAGCGCCCTGCAAACAGAAGAGACAAAAATACTGGCGCAAGCCATGGAAACGCTTCCCGAAGAACAGGCCGAACTGGTGAAAAAGTCTTTCTTTGAAGATAAATCACACGCGGAAATCGCGGCAGAAACAGGCATTCCTCTGGGCACTGTTAAATCCAGAATCCGCCTCGCGCTCGAACGCTTGAGAGGCGATGACAAGATACAGGATATTTGGCAATGAGTACGGATTTGAAACAATCGAT
The DNA here is from genome assembly GCA_030432025.1 of Alphaproteobacteria bacterium. Taxonomy (GTDB): domain Bacteria; phylum Pseudomonadota; class Alphaproteobacteria; order Micavibrionales; family Micavibrionaceae; genus TMED27. The sequence continues at coordinate 107,922 of JAUIIA010000004.1, read as the reverse complement.
GCAAAGTGGGTATGAGGCGTTGCTTTTCGGCTATGCCGCCGGAAATCTCGACGAAGCCCAAAGCCTCGTCGTCGCAACACACCTCACTTTTTCTGAAAAGGCCCGCAGAATCGTCAAACAATGCGAGGACATGGGCGGCGCATTGATCGAAACACAATGCGAACCTGTATCCATGTGCGACTCCGCACTGAACAATGTTTTAAGCCGTATCGAGAATGAAACGAAATGCGCTGAGCACAAGCATGCTTGCTGCCAAAAAGAGGCACTGGGCTTTGAAATCCCAAAACCACTGGCAGAGACGGTTACAGGGGAGCCCATCAAATGGAAATCACTGTTCCCTGGTATGAAAGCCTACGATCTTCCGCTCTCATGCAACAAAAGCGTAGCCCGTTTTATGAAAGCCGACCCCGGCCATGTAAGCCCGCATCACAGCCATGGCGGCATGGAAATCACGCTTGTACTCGATGGTGCATTTTCTGACGAAACCGGCCTATATCATCGCGGGGATCTGATTGTAACCGACGAGGACTGCGATCACACACCCAAGGCTTGCCCGAAAAACGGCTGTATCTGTCTGGTTGTGAGCTCCGAACCGATCAAGCTGACCGGTATCGCCAGCCTCCTCAACCCGTTCCTGAAACCCTAGAACACAGCTTTAAGATTTTTTACGACGTTGCTTACGTCTGTGAACGAGCGGTTGCTCGGGCAACATTTCTGTCGGTCCACCCGCTTTAACGGGACGGTCGGCAAAACGCCCCATGGATAATAAACGGTCATACATAACAAGCGCGCCCGCCACACCGACATTGACGCAAAACTTCATCGGTATCTTGATGATATGATCGCACTTCTCAACCAATTCAGGCGACAAGCCACCCATTTCCGGCCCCAACACATACGCCGCACGTGTCGGATGACGAAAACTTGGCAGATCAATCGTGAAGAAGAAATTGGCGCCAAAAGAATGAGCAGTGCGGGCAATTGTGCCCACATTCTGCTCTTTGCTAATACCTTGTACGCCTATTCCGAAATATCCACGCATTTAGCTATTCTGCAAAACGACATCCATTCTGTCCAGCGCTTCGACAAGCCTGCGCTCCGATACCGCAAAACACATACGGATATAGCCCTTGGCCGTTGCACCGAATGCACAACCGGGGGCCAACAACACACCTGCCTCATCGATAAAGCGCTTGGTCATCAACTTACAGTCATCTTGGCCATGCACCTTAAAGAATCCGTAGAAGGTGGCTTGCGGATAGGACATATCGACATTGCCTGACGACTTAAAACGATCGACCAGAATGTCACGGTTCGAACGCCAGAGGTCGACTTGGCTTTTCAGAAAATCCTCACCCTCATTCAACGCGGCAATCGCGCCATATTGGGTGAAGGTCGGTGGGCATAAATTATTATACAGCGCCACATCGCGGATTTTATCTTCGGCAATTTTCGGCCCGACAATCCAGCCCAGACGCCAACCTGTCATCGCCCAGCTTTTCGAAAAGCTGTTCACAACCAACAACAAATCATCGTCCTGCGCGACATCCAGAAAACTGTCAGCGCGCATGTTTTTATGATCACTGTCATAGACAATACGGCCGTAAACCTCATCCGAAAGCACCCAGATATTACGTTCACGTGCAAAATCCAAAATGGCTTTCATCTCTTCCTTGGTCGCGCTCCAACCGGTCGGGTTGGATGGTGTAACAACCAGAATGACCTTCGTTTTCGGCGTAACAGCCCCGAAAAGTTTGTCCAGATCAAGGCTCCAGCCTTGCTCTTTATCAAAATCCAGAGAGACCTGTACGTTTTCGGCTTGTGTTAATTCGATCGCACCGATCAGGTTTTTCCAGATCGGAGTAATCGCGACCACTTCATCACCTTTATCCAGAAGCGAAGCCAGAGACAAATGCATAGCCGTCGAACCGGAAGACGTAACGAAAATTCGCCTTTCTGGAATATCCAGCTCATAGATATTTTTGTAATATTGCGACAATGTTTCGCGCAAAGGCCACTGACCGAGCGTCGGGCCGTATGTCGTCAAACCATCCTGCATCGCTTGATATGTAGCATCACAAATAAAATCAGGTGTCGGGGAGTCGCCCTCACCCTGCCCGAGAGTAATCATGTCCTTTTTACCCTCGGCGTAATTCATCATCTCTACACCCGGGTTAGACGTCAGCGCATGCAAAACCGGCCTGAATTTGGGGCCTTTTCTGATCTCATCAACAGTCTCATGACCGCGGAGTTCCTCTGTATTTGTTTGTTTAACAACCATTTTTAAGTTCCTAGCTATAATATTGCCCGCACATACTTCTGGTGCGGAGAATTGTTCATTTTAAATTTTTCGGATGGGGCGTGCGCTACTGCACTATGGGCTTAACAACGTGCGGGACTACCCCGCCGCTGCTCTCGCTGCGGCCGCTGCTTCTGAAATGCTCAAAACTGTGCGGCTCAAGATGTTCATATCCCTATTAAAAACATTATGTAGAAAAAATGGCAATCTTTTTTTACGCGGCTGCAACAAAACCGTAGACAGGTTTCTCTTTCAGCTTTTCGCCAAGCTCTTTAAATAACTCGGTTTTCAGCGCTCCACTGTCGTTCTCGCCATAAGTTTCGGGCGCTTTCACATCTTCACCTTTAAGCAGCTTCGCTGTCGGCTTTTCCGCCTTTTTCCCGTTCGGGGTCTTCAACACGTACGGCACGGCAATCACCTCATGCGGACAGGATAAACGCCCGACGGAATCTGAAATCACGCCTTTAATGGCCTTCTTCAAATCATCATCCAACGCGACACCATCCTTCAGCACAACGAACAAAGCCGTATGGTCACCGCTCTGCGCATCCTTGAAAGTCGCAGCCAATGAATCGATAAGAATATCGTCGAAATCTTCGTGTAATAACGCGTCATAAATCTGCTGCGTCCCGATACGTACACCCCCTTGGTTCAGCGTGGTATCCGAACGCCCTTCAACGAGCAACTGGCCAAGCGACATTTTCTTCACCGCATCACCATGCCGCCATACGGGCGGGGTAACATCAAAAAATTCGAAATACTCACTACGGAACCGCTCATTGCCGGGGTCATTCCAAAACTTGATCGGCCGTGAGGCAAAAGCATTTTTCACCACCAATTCGCCTGTCTCGCCTTCGACTTGTGGTTTGCCTTCATCCGTCCAGACATCGACATCCATCCCCATAACAGGGCCCTTCAATTGCCCCGCAATGGTCGGCGCGAAGGCATTACCCATCGCATAGCAGCCGACAAAGTCCGTCCCGCCGCAAACGCCTTCGATGCTTAAATTATCTTTGATGTTTTCATTCACGTAGATATATCCCGCCTCTGACAAAACCGAGCCTGTATACATGATCGCGCGCAGCGGTGAGAGGTCGAAACACTCACCCTTCACGCCGGCTCGCATCCACAAATCCTGAATAATCGCCGCCGCAGTCCCCAGATGCGTACATCTATATTGTGACGTAAACTGGATCTGCGCATCCATCTGCGGATATGCGGGGTTACCGTCATACAGCAAAATCGTCGCGTCATTCGCCAAGCCACTGGCCAACCAATTGAACATCATCCAGCTTGTCGTGGAGTGGAAAAACACGCGGTCGCCCGCACGTACATCTCCTTGCAATTGATGCTCCACCGCATGTTTCAACAACGTACCGCCCACACCATGGACAAAGCATTTCGGTTTACCCGTACTGCCCGATGAAAACAAAATCGCCAGCGGTTGATTGAACTCACGACGGGTAAATTTGATCTCACCCGCTTCTATATCCGCTAACAAACTTGTCGATAGCTCAGCCTTATCACCTAATGCGCTGATATCGGGGACGTCGTTCAGATTAGGAATAATAACCGCGTGCTCGAAACTTGAAACTTCATCTAAAAGCTCTTTGATCAACTCAATACGCGGCTCCGGCTTACCCGGCTGACCTTCTGCCTTCATATGCATGTAGCCATCAGCCGCGATCAGCACTTTCGGCTCGATTTGCGCAAAGCGCGCCCCTGTCGCCTGCGCTCCCATTTCCGTACCAACAGAGGAGAAAATCGCTCCGCGCGTTGTTACGGCGATCATGAGGATATACGCCTCAGGTCCATGCGGTAAATATGTCGCCACACGGTCACCATCACCAACCCCGAGCTTTTCAAGCAACTGTGACCAACGGCTTACCTCATCATAAAGCTCCTGCCAGCTGATGATACGGTCTTCCTCGCGCCCCGCTGTACGTGCGATTATCGCCGGATCATCGGGATGCGTTTTTACGCGCTTAAGCATGTTTTCGGCAAAACTGATTTTAGTATCAGGGAAAAACGAAGCTGACAGAATATCCTCTTTATTTTCGATACCTTTTTGACCTTTTTCAAAAATCAAACCCGAGAAATTCAGGACTTCGCTGTAAAATTGCTCCAGATTTTCAACCGACCAGCGATGCAAGTTGCCGTAAGCTTCCGGCCCCAATTCACCGAATTCTTCACCCGTTTCTTCACGAATGTAATTTAAGAACGCAGCTAAGCGCGATTCCTGCATCTGATCTAATGTCGGTTTTTGAAGCACTTGAAATATCAATCCTTTTTGAGCAATTCCATTTGATAATACAATAATGTGGCCTATAGTTTATACGGTTAACAGTATAACGCAAAAGCACAAAAAAACGCATTGTGCTGTAACGTTTTAGGGGGAGTAAACGAATATGAAATCAAGACGTTACCAACATCAGGACAATATTTTGCAAGCCTTAAACCGTTTCTTGTTTTTAATGGCCTTTATTATCACCGTTTTTGCGGGACAATCCGCATTTGCGCAGGATGATAACAAGGTCAAAATCCGCCTGCTGGCCGAACACGGATCCGTTCAAGGCGGCGAAGAAATCTGGATCGGTACCGAACAAATCATCGCCGACCATTGGCACACCTATTGGAAAAACCCCGGTGATTCAGGAACACCGCCCGCGGTCGACTGGGACTTACCCGCCGGCTTTGAAGTCGAAGAAATCGTCTGGCCGACACCGAGCAAACTGCCTTTCGAGCCGCTAATGAATTACGGATATGAGGAACGCGTACTGCTGCTGCAGAAGCTCAGCCTCCCTGATGAATTACCCGAAGGGCCCATCACACTGACCGCCGACATTGAATTACTGGTCTGCAAGGTCGAATGCATACCCGAATACGGTACATACACGCTGACACTCAACGGGCCGGATGCAACCAGCGAAGACAACAGTGCATATTTCGAACAGACACTTCAGAAAATACCCACCGCCGTCGACTGGAAGGCCGAATTCTCTGAAAACGAAGGTGATTTTGTTCTGAGCATCGAAACACCCGCCGAACTGCAAAATGAAATCCAAGCCGACAGCATTGAATTCTTCCCCGCCGATTGGGGCATGCTCGATAACGCCGCCCCCGGCAACGCCTTCTTCGAGGACGGGGTTTTGAAACTGACGCAAAAGCGCGGCGATCGAAACATTAATGCACTCGAACAAATGACAGGCGTGCTGACATACGACATATCAAAAGGAAAAGTCGCAAATGAGATCAGCATAAGCGCCGCTCCGGTCAACATAATGGAAGCCGCAGCAGACCCTGCCAGCGCCCCCGTTCAAATCGGGTTTTTGGGCGCGGTCATCTTTGCCTTGCTTGGCGGGTTAATTTTGAACCTGATGCCATGCGTCTTCCCCGTACTCTCCATTAAGGCATTGAGCCTTGTAAAAATTGCGCAAAAGCACCCTGAACTCGCCAGAAGCCACGGCATCGCCTACACATTCGGCGTTATCTCAAGCTTTCTGGTTATTGCCGGCGCGTTGATCGGCCTGCAAGCCGGCGGCGCAGAAATCGGCTGGGGCTTTCAATTGCAAAACCCATGGGTTGTCGGCGCTCTCGCCTATCTGCTCTTTATCATTGGCCTGAATCTGATGGGCTTCTTCGAATTCGCCAGCCCGTTCGGCAATCTCGGCGGCAAGCTGACACAAAAAGAGGGGCCGAGCGGTTCCTTCTTCACCGGTATTCTGGCAACCCTTGTCGCAACACCCTGTACCGCACCGTTTATGGCGGGTGCTCTGGGGTACGCTCTGGTCCAGCCACCGATCATCGCACTGATGGTGTTTGTCGCACTCGGCTTCGGCCTCGCACTGCCATATCTGGTGTTATCCTTCGTTCCGTCTCTGCAGCGCGTCCTGCCGAAACCAGGCGCATGGATGGATGTGTTCAAACAGTTTCTGGCCTTCCCCATGTTCATCGCCGCATTGTGGCTGTTCTGGGTCTTATCCCAACAAACGACAACGGAAAGCCTCAACGCCGCATTATTGGGCGCGGTTCTTATCACTTTCGGCATCTGGCTTTTCAAACATATGCCGACCGATCGTCTGTATAAAAACATTATGCGTGTAGTTGCCGTCCTGAGTATTCTTCTCGCATTCGGGTTTTTACCCCTAACGGCCACCACCCCGATGATTGTGAAGGGCGGTACAGCCAAAAGCTTCAGCGCCCCTTACAGCGAAACGTCACTAACGGAAGCTCTTGAAACCGATAACCCGGTCTTCACCGAAATGACAGCCGCCTGGTGCATCACCTGTAAAGTGAATGCTGCCGTCGCTTTAAATGTCCCCGCCACCATGAAACTTTTTGCCCGTAACGACGTTGAATATCTGGTTGGTGACTGGACAAACGAGGACCCCGAAATCACAAAATATTTGAAGCGATATGGACGCAATGGCGTACCGCTCTATGTGTTTTACGGGGCACCTGATGAGACAACAGGCAAAAGACCGGAGCCGGTTATTCTGCCGCAACTTCTAACACCCGGGATTGTCGCGAACACAATCGAAGGGTCTGACTAATTTGTTCGTAAAATTTATGAGTGTCGAAAATAAGGAGAGACCTATGAAAAACCGCTTAAAGTACGTTCTTGCAAGTCTGGCGATGTTCGCCCTCGGCTTGATGATTTTCAGCAACCAATACATCATGCCGGCGCACGCAAACGCCGATGTCGGCGCCGCCGCACCTGACTTCGAGGCCACAGACACAAATGGTGACACATTTAAGCTCAGCGACCATAAAGGCAAAGTTGTTGTTCTGGAATGGTCCAACCACCAATGCCCGTTCGTCTGGAAGCACTACAGCGAAGGCAACATGCAGGCCACACAGAAAAAAGCCAAAGAGCTAGGCGCTGAATGGGTAACAATCGTATCCTCCGCTAAAGGCCGTCAAGGAAACGTAAGCGCAGAAGAAGCCAACAAAATCCTCGCTGACGAAGGCGCGGAAGTGACAGCCAAAATCCTCGATGAAAGCGGAGAAATCGGCAAAATGTACGGTGCCAAAACAACACCGCACATGTTCATCATCGATGAAGAAGGCATGGTCGTGTATGCAGGCGCAATCGACAGCAATTCCAGCCCGAACCCGAAATCAATCGCCGATGCGACCAACTACGTTACAGCCGCATTGGAAAGCTTGAAAGCGGGCGAAGAGATTGCCGTTGCTGAATCCAAGCCATATGGATGCTCAGTAAAATACTAAGTTATTTTTAAAAACTTTTGAGAAAGGCTGCCCACATAAAACGGGCAGCCTTTTTTATGTTTACTTGTCACGATTCGCTGTTTGCCTTATCCTGAGATTTGTAGTGTTTCGCTACGTCCTGTTTTGAGTTTCCATTGCTGAATTTTATGTCTGTCAAAAAGCACCGCATCACGCGCAAGAAAAGTGATTCCCTTACGAATCCCGCCGACGAATTGGCCCGCATCGCGATTTCCGAAGATGGCGTTATCGCGTATGCCAGCGCTGCTTTCTCTAGCCTGACCCAGCAAAACCCCGAAAACCTTCGCGGCTTGAGCGCCGAAAGCATGATCAGTTTTTCAGAGCTGCTCAGCCACGGCCCCGCTATCACTGATATAGAAGCCGGCCTGCATAAGGTTTTCATTAACGGCCAAAGCGAACCCCTCGAATTCCATTTCGACTGGTTAAAAGCACCCGATAATAAGCGTTACCTGGTTGGCTCGGAAAAGACAGCGAATAAAAAGCCGTCCAAGACGGAAATGAAAGCCTTTGTCGAACAGCTTAAAAAAATCGACAACAAAACATCTCCTGCCGTTTTCAGCGTCAATGAAAGCCGCGCCTTCATGGATATGTCGCTCGAGGTCATGCTGATTGTCTCCGACCTCGGCGAAATCGTGCGGGCTAACGAACAGTTTTTCGCAATCACAGGCTACTGTCAGAACGATCTGCACAGGCTGCATATCCTCGACCTTTTCGACGAAGCCGATAAGCCATACATCCGCAACACCATTCAGGCCTTCGAAACCGAAACAGCCAACGTTCAGGCATTCGAGGCGCGCATCGTGACAAAAGACGGTGACAGCCGCTGGATGGAATGGCGTCAGCGCCTGAAAGGCAATGAACTATATTGTTCCGGCCACGACATCACCGAAATCAAAGCGCATGCGGAAACACTGAATAAGCGTGAGAGCGAACTCCTACAAGCTGAAAATATCGGCCGCATGGGCAGGTGGCGCTGGACTATCGGTGACGAAACCATGTCATGGACACCGCAAATTTATACGATATTCGGCGTTGAGGACGGGCAATTCGAACCGACCCTCGACAACATGAACGCCATGGTACACCGAGAGGATATCGCGCGCGTTAATCAGGCATTCCAACGCGCGATCATGACCGAAAATGATTACGACATGGAATTCCGCATCAACCTGCCCGATGGTGATGTACGTTTCATCCGCTGCGAAGGACGATGCGACTTTGACGACGAAGGCGATGTCATCGCCCTGTATGGCATCATGCAGGACATGACCGAGCGCATCGCCTATGAAAACGACCTGCGCCTTGCCAAGGATCAGGCCGAAAAGGCGTACGCGTCTAAAACCCAGTTCCTTGCCAATATGAGTCACGAGCTACGCACCCCGCTCAACGCAATTATCGGCTTTTCCGAAATGGTCGAACGCCAATTGCTCGGCCCGATCGGTACGGAAAAATACCTCGAATATATTGCCGGCATCCGTGAAAGCGGCGAGCATTTACTCGATTTGATCAGCGATATTCTGGACATGTCCAAAATCGAGGCCGGAAAATACGACTTAATGCTGGAGGAACTCAGCATCCTCAAAGTTTTGCAGCTTGGCCTGCATATGATGGAAGGCCGCGGCCACGAGGCAGGTGTCAAATTAAGCCTGGAACAGGATTTTGATGAAGAGCTTAAACTCATCGCCGACCGCCGCGCGGTTCTGCAGATATTGCTCAATCTACTTTCCAACGCTGTGAAATTCACACCCGAGGGCGGGAAAATCATGGTCAAAGGCATCGCCCGAGAAGATTACTTTTCCTTGAAAGTCATTGATGACGGCGTCGGCATCCCCGCCAATAAGCTCGCCAGCGTGACCAAACCGTTTGAGCAAGCATCCTCGTCTTATGCCCGCGACCATGAAGGCTCGGGCCTCGGCCTAGCCATCAGCAAAGAACTGGCTGAAATGCATGGTGGTACGTTGTTTATTGAATCCGTAGTCGGACAAGGCACAACGGTAACTGTACGTCTACCCTATGATGGCAGCAAAGCAGGCCGCGCCTAAACGTTTGTTTTGAAAATCGAAAGCGCGTAATCCTCGGCTTCCTGACACGCCTTCAAACCTTCTTTGTATGTCGGGTATTTCAGATTTACACCCAACTCGGTCTTGATCTTATCATTACGCAAGCGCTTGTTATCACTGTAAAAACTACGCGCCATTGGCGACAAGTCAGCCTGATCAAACGGAATAAGCGGTGGCGGCGGACGGCCGATCAACTCGCATGCATACGCGATAATCTCGTGGCTCGGTGCGGCCTGATCATCACAGACATTATACGCTGTTCCGGCTTGGGGTTTGGCCATGGAGGTCAGCAAAACATTGACGATATCCTCGACATGTACACGGCTGAACGCATGACCGGGTTTTTCAATACGGCGTGCCATACCGGCACGAATGGAATCAAGCGCACTGCGGCCCGGTCCGTAAATACCCGCCAGACGAAAAACATGGACAGGCAATTGCTCTGAACTAATCGAAAGCCACTGATCCTCGGCTTTTTTACGACGTGACCCACGTTGGCTAGAGGGACGAAGCTCTGAATTCTCATCAACCCACTCCCCGTCACGGTCGCCATAAACACTGGTCGTCGACAAATAACCGATCCATTTCAGGTTCTTGAGCTGCAGGATTTCTTCAGAATGTAAAAGGAAAGTCGGGTCGCCGTCATCATTAGGCGGAGTGGATATCAACAGGTGGGTAACGTCTTCTAAAACCAGCATCGGATCCGGCAACGGCGTTTCCCAATCAAATAAATGCGCCTCAATACCTCTTTGCTTTAGAACTTCGCGCTTTTCAACATCTCGGGTAGTTCCCGCTACGGACCAATCGGCGCGCTGAAGCAACTCGTGACCAACATAGTCACACGTATATCCATATCCAAAGCAAAAGAGTTTATTTTCACCCATCAACACACCCTAAAGAATTTTTTTGTCCGCGTGAACTAGTGAAAGCGAAATTCGCCCGCTAGCTCCCCACATCCTCATAGACAGCAACCGGAGCAAAGCCCGGAATTCGATCTTCAAGAAGCGGCGCGAAACTTTTGCGCTCTTTGATCTTCTCATACCATGTACGCGCCGCGCGGTGCTCCTCCCACGGTACGTCACCAATATAATCGATCGCCGAAAGATGCGCAGCGGCGGCAATATCCGCCAGAGAAAACACATCCCCCGCAAGCCATTTACGTTTTTCGGTCAGAAAACCGATATAATCCAGATGGTAATGAATATTGGCATGGCCGGCACGAATAGCAGGACCATGTGGCTCACCAAGCTTCAGGAAACGCTTCATCAGCTTCTCGCCAACGATGTTCTCCGAAACCTCGCGGTTAAACTTTACGTCGAACCAGCTGACCAAACGTCGGGTTTCAGAACGCTGTACAGGATCCTTACCCAACAAATTGACTTCCGGGTACACCTCTTCCAGATACTCACATATCACTTGCGAGTTCGCGAGCGTCGTCCCGTCCTTTTCAATCAATACAGGCACATCACCGGCAGGGTTAAGCGCCAGAAATTCCGTGCGGCGTTCCCACACTTTTTCAATTTGCAGATTAAAATCGAGATTTTTTTCGGCTAAAGCCAAACGGACTTTGCGCGAGAAAGGATGCAGCCATAAATGAAACAAGGTTCTCATGACCCTAGATTAGATCAGATTTTTTAAATGACGCAATCGCTTTGGTTAAATAAATACGGAAACAGTGAAATAGATTCGCACGCAAAACACATTGCGCTTATCGCTTAAAAGCCTCATTGGCATGAACATTGATGCTGACCGTTACGTCATTCCCTATGGCATCCGTGCTTTCCCATTGATTCTGCCCCACGCCGAAAGCCAGTCTTTTCAAATCCAGCTCCGCTTCCATAAGTGCCGATCGCGATCCGTCACCATCCTTGGAAATTTCCAGTGAGAACGGAAAAGAGACATCTTTTTCCACGCCCCGTAGCGTTAAGGTCCCATCAACCGCGAATCGATTCGTTTCAATTTCGGAAAAACTACGGCTTTCAAACACAGCCTGCGGATACTCGGCGACAGCGAACCATTCCTGACCACGGGCTTGTTCATTTCGGTCGGCACTACCCGTATCAATGCTGGAAATATCGATCTGTACCTTTACGCGACTCTGATCCAAGGCCTCAGGGTCAAAATAAATCTCGGCACTCCAGTTTTCAAACCCGCCCGAAATCTCCTTACCGTATTGTACAAACGTAAAATCGATAGAACTGCTTTCGGGATCAACGACCCATTTCTGAACCGTAGCTTCTTCAGTAACGTCTTCGGATATAACGTCCTCATCCTCAGCCATTGATACTTCAACAACTTCCTCTTTTTGATGTTCCGTCTCTGAAAATTCTTCGAAAATTTCTTCGGCTGCATACAATGTCGGAACGGACAACAACACCAAAGCCGCAACAGCAATTGCAGGGTTCGCACCCATGCGTCGCAGAGTCGGGTCACGGTCAATCAGGTGATGCTTTAATCCTCCGACAATATGCAGCCCGATCGCCACAATCAGGGTAAAAGCAAATATCTCGTGCACCTCTTTCGACAGCTCATAAACCCGCTCATTCTTACCCGTGATTGCCGGCATCTCGAATAATCCGAAAAAATTGTTCGGGTAGTCACCGGCCGAGGACATAACCCAGCCTGACAAAGGCATACCGATCATTGAAATATAAAAAACGATACGCACGGTTTTGGACAAAAACCGTTCCCAAACCGCATGTGTCTCCAGTTCCGGCGGTGCAGATTTCACCGCACGCCAAATCATTCTGAACCCGACAAGAAATAAAATCAGAAGCCCGAAAGATTTATGCCAGAAATACAGATCCAGTTTGAACTCACTGAACGGCAAAGAGACCATCCAGAAGCCCAAAGGCAACATAAATAAAATCACCAAAGCCATGCTCCAATGGAAGGCTTTGGTGACCGGATGAAAGTTATTGGACTTATCCATGCTTAGGGGCTCTTAAAGTGCCGACTTATTCGGCGCTCTCCGCATCTTCGCGAATGCTTTCGACTTCCAGACGTATCTGAACCTCATCTGCGACTCCCGGAACACCGTAAGTCATGCCGAAATCTGAACGTTTAATCGTAGCCGTACCGGAAAAACCGGCAACAAACTTGCCGCTATACGGATGTACATCGGATTTGTTATGCGTCACTTCCAGAGTCACAGGCTTTGTAACATCCAAAATTGTAAGCTCGCCGTTAACATTCGCTGTGTTCTCACCAGTAACTTCCACATCGGTGCTTTTGAATGTCATAGTCGGGAATTTTTCGACATTGAAGAAGTCTTCGTTCTTCATGTGTGCATCCCACTTTTCATCATCCATATCAATGCTGGCTGTCTGGATTGTGACATCAACAGCGGAGTTCGCCAGCTCTTCGCGGTCAATCATGATATGACCGTCATAGTCCAGGAACTCTCCCTGTGACATTGAAAAACCCAAATGGTTTACAAAGAACAAAATTTGCGTGTGCGCCTTGTCGAAAGTGTATTTTTCGGCTTCGGCATGCGCCTGTGCAGGCAATAGGAACGAACCGGCTACAGCGGCCGTCATAAGTAGTTTTTTCATTGTGATCTCCTCAATAACGTGCGGGGTCCCCACAACGAATACCCCTAATCAAGTCATTGAAATTAAGTCAATCTAACCCGAAATCAAGCCTGTAATTTTATGATGAAAAGTAAAGATTATACATGGACACAAAGGAGTAAGCACCCAAGCCCGCCAAAACCCAGCCCAGCAGCCCGTAAGTATATTTAAGGCCCTTATCATTCAGCAATTCCTCTGTGCTCTTATGTCGCAAAAGGAAATAAAGCACCATCTGCCCCAGAGCAAATCCGCCGATAAAACCAACTATGCCAACTACATAAACCATATGACTATTTTGCTTTATCGAACTGAAAAATCAAGTTAAGCCTTATACATGGCATTGTTTCCAATCATCATTCTTGCACTTGTTCAAGGCATCACCGAATTTCTGCCGATCAGCTCCAGCGGTCATCTGATCCTCGTACACGCGCTGTTCGGTGAAAACCAAAGCTGGGACAGCACAAAACTGATGGATGTAGCCGTGCATGTCGGCACACTGTTCGCCGTACTGATCTATTTCCGCAAGGATGTTTGGGTCATGGTACAGGGAATAATCCCGTTCCTGACCCTGAAATTCGATCAAAAACCCGCGAAGCTAAACCTGCACATCCTCATTGCATCTATCCCGGTAATCGCCGCAGGACTGGTCCTCCATATGCTCGAGCCAAGCTGGCTGTTGATGACCGAAATCGTTGCATGGACGACATTGATTTTCGGCGTGCTCCTCTGGGTCGCTGACCGTAAGGAAGAACAAGCAAAAACCCTTGATGACTTGAACGTTAAGGAAGCCCTGCTCATTGGTCTTGCGCAAACCCTAGCGCTCTTGCCAGGCACCAGCCGTTCCGGCATAACCATGACCGCCAGCCGTTTTCTCGGCTACAGCCGCACAGAAAGCGCGCGCTTCTCTCTGCTGCTCTCCATCATTGCTATTGCGGGTGCAGGCGTTCTAGGGGCCAAAGATGTTATAGATAGCGGCGACGCTGAACTGGGCCTGAATGTGCTAATCGCGATGATCCTGTCATTCATATCGGCTTTAGTCGCCATTGCCCTGATGATGAAATGGCTACAGAAATCCACATTCACTCCATTCGCCATTTACCGCATCATTCTGGGCGCAGCCTTGCTCGTCATTCTGTACGGCTTTGTATAATCATCACCCGCGTATCGCCGTAAATTTTATCAAACAACACGACAAATGAATGTCCAACCATCGGGTCATGATCCTTTTCCATCTCCAGCACACATGCGGCCTCGACTGACAATGCCTGAGTCTCCTTAAGAAATTGAATCAAAGGCTGAATCATATTCTTTCGATACGGAGGGTCCATAAAAACGAGATCGAATTGCGTATGCTGTTTCGGTTCATGTGACTTCGTTGCATCTCGTTTTTGAAACACACAATCCGCCATCACACCCAACGAATCTGCGTTCTCTTTTGCAAGCGCCAGAGAACGGGAATCTTTGTCCCAGAACACCGCTTTTTCAGCCCCACGGGAAAGCGCTTCCAACCCCAACGCGCCACTGCCGCAAAATGCATCCAACACCATAGCGCCATCGACCAGCCCCCGGGATTCCAGCGCATTGAAAATCGCCCCGCGCACCTTGTCACTCGTCGGGCGGATATCATTATTCTTCGGAACGGATAGCTTCCGGCCGCTATGCTGTCCGCCGACTATTCTCATGATTTATTCTCGAAAAACGGTTTGACCTGCTGGCGTAGCACATCCTGCTTGACCTCCAGCACCGCGCCTTTAGGGATTTTACCGAGTTCAAATGGGCCATACCCGATCCGGATCAGGCGGTTCACCTGCAAATTCAAATACTCCATAACGCGGCGGATTTCGCGGTTCTTACCTTCATGCAGCGTCACATGCACCCAACGGTTCGCGGCATCCTTTTGCGACTCTAATACCGCCTTGATCGGTTTGTACCGCACGCCCTCAACCGTTACGCCTTTTTTCAGACGATCCAGCTTGTCTTGCGATACGTTACCCAAAACACGCACGCGGTAACGGCGGCTCCAGCCCGTTGCAGGCAACTCCAGATACCGTGACAGCTCCCCGTCATTGGTCAGCAGCAGCAACCCTTCTGTATTCAAATCCAGGCGCCCTACACTCAACAGGCGCGGCAGTCCCTGCGGCAATGTATCAAACACAGTTTCGCGGCCCTGCTCGTCCTTATGTGACGTCACAAGCCCCGCAGGCTTGTGATACAGGAATAATCGTGTCTGCTCTTTTCTGGGTAAGGGCTTATTATCAACGGCAATATCGTCCTCGTCACGGACATTCAACGCAGGAGAGGTAATGGTTTCGCCATTCACCTTTACCCGACCGGCTTCAATCCAACGCTCCGCATCGCGCCGTGAGCATAGCCCCGCCCGTGCGATTACTTTTGCAATTCGGTCACCCTTGTGATTTTCTGTATTCATGGATCAAGACACTATATTCATGCAGGCCGCATTGGAAGAGGCAAAAAAGGCACAAGAGATTGATGAAGTGCCGATCGGTGCCGTTTTAGTTGATCCGAAAGAGAATAAAATCGTCGCAGCCGGCGGAAACCGTACCCGTGAACAATGCGATCCGACCGCCCATGCTGAAATTCTGTGCATTCGTGAACTCTGCAGCTGGCAAGAGGTGCAACGCATCCCCGGATACGACCTCTATGTCACGC
The DNA here is from genome assembly GCA_030432025.1 of Alphaproteobacteria bacterium. Taxonomy (GTDB): domain Bacteria; phylum Pseudomonadota; class Alphaproteobacteria; order Micavibrionales; family Micavibrionaceae; genus TMED27. Next base: position 92,071 of record JAUIIA010000004.1, on the reverse strand, counting down.
TCGAACCCTGCGCTATGTGCGCCGCGGCCATTTCATTTGCACGCCTGAACCGTGTCATATTCGGTGCATCTGACCCAAAAGGTGGTGGCGTTTTACACGGTGGAAAATTCTTCGAACAATCGACCTGTCACCATAAACCGGAAATAACCCACGGCGTCCTAGCCGAAGAATGCGGCTCCATCCTTACGGAATTCTTCAAAAATAAACGTGAAGAGAAAAAAGCGTAAACGCCAGAAACTATGCAGCTTTCTCAGCCGCCAGAGCACGCCAGCCAATATCCCGGCGGCAAAAACCATCCGGCCATTCAATTTTATCAACGCCCATATAGGCACGACGCTGTGCTTCCTCGATAGTCTCGCCAAGTGCTGTAACACCCAGAACACGGCCACCCGTGCTCACCAGCTGACCGTCTTTTTTGGCTGTGCCCGCATGAAACACGGTCAGATCCTTGATCTCGGTCGCATCTTCGATATTCGAAATCGGCGTATCCTTCGGATAACTACCCGGATACCCCTTCGCCGCCATCACAACACATAGCGCGGTTTTCTCGCTCCATGTAACGGTACCGAGAATTTCATCCAAACGGCCCTGCGCACCGGCATACAGAATTTCCAACAAATCGCCTTGCAGGCGCATCATCATGGGCTGACATTCAGGGTCACCAAAACGGGCATTATATTCAATCAGCTTCGGCTCACCATTCACGATCATCAGACCTGCATAAAGTACACCCGTAAACGGACACCCTTCCGCGGCCATAGCCTCGATTGTCGGGCTGATGATTTTATGAATGATCTTTTCTTCCAGCTCCGTTGTCATCAAATGTGCAGGGGAATACGCGCCCATACCGCCCGTGTTCGGACCTTCGTCACCGTCAAATACACGTTTATGGTCCTGAGCAGATGTGAGCGGCAACATCGTCTTACCATCAGCCAAAGCAAAATAGCTCAGCTCTTCACCATCCATGAACTCTTCAATTACGATCTCCGCACCGGCATCGCCAAACATATCACCAGACAGCATCTCTTCGGCTGCATCAATCGCCTCTTGCTTGTTCTGACAGATAATCACGCCTTTACCGGCGGCCAGACCGTCGGCCTTCACGACCACATTGCCGGGTTGTTTTTCAATGAACGCTTTCGCCTTTTCGAAATCGCTGAAACGCCCGTAGGCCGCAGTCGGAATGTCATATTTGGCACACAAATCTTTCATGAAACCTTTGGAGCCTTCCAGACGCGCCGCATTAGCTTTGGGACCAAACACCGCAATATCGGCTTCGATCAATGCATCAGCCAAACCCGCGACCAACGGTGCCTCAGGGCCGACAACAACCAAATCTATATTCTCGTCCTTGGCAAATTTGACGACCGCTTCCACATCTTCGCCTTTGATGTCGACGCATTCAGCGCAACTTTCGATACCCGCATTACCGGGTGCGCAATATAATGCCTCACAATTTTCCGAAGCGGCCAAAGCCCAAGCCAGTGCGTGTTCACGTCCGCCTGATCCGACTAATAAAACTCTCATAAACTCAAAACTTCCCAAATTTAAGTGTGAACCCAACTATAACTTATTCATCTAATGAAACAAGGCTAGCGTTCCCGCCGGCGGCGGTTGTATCAATACTGATTACACGCTCGCTGGCAAAGCGATGCAGATAATGCGGCCCACCGGCTTTAGGACCGGTCCCCGACAGTCCTCGCCCGCCAAATGGTTGTGAACCTACAATAGCACCCGTCATACCACGATTGACGTAGACATTGCCGACTGGCAAGGCCAGGGATAACCGCGTCTGCGTGCTCTGTAGACGGCTATGTACACCAAATGTCAGCCCGTACTGAGTGGCCTTAAGGTCATCCAGCAATTCGTCGAGCTTGTTTTTCTCAAACCGGATCACGTGCAAAATCGGCCCGAACACTTCTGTCTTTAAATCGCTAACGCTCTGAATTTCATAGGCACTCGGCCCGAAATAATATCCTTCGCGCACCAATTCAGCATCCAGCGGCACTTCATATATCAACTCACCAAATCCACCCAGCGCTTCTCTGTGGCGAAGCAACACAGCCTTAGCATCCTCATCAATGACAGGTCCCAAATCAGACGACAACTCCATCGGGTTCCCGACATTCAATTCACGCATCGCCCCGCGCAGCATATTGATCATCTGCGGCGCAACATCATCCTGAATGCACAAAACTCGCAAAGCCGAGCAACGCTGCCCTGCTGAGCCAAAGGCACTCAAAATCACATCGTCAATCACCTGCTCGGGCAAGGCAGAGCTATCAACGATCATGGCATTCTGTCCACCTGTCTCGGCAATCAACGGTACAATCGGCCCGTCTTTATTCGCTAAAGTTATATTAATTTCCCGCGCCACCGCAGTCGAACCCGTAAAGGCCACGCCCGCGACACTATGATGTGCAACAAGCTGCGCCCCGATGCGTCCGTCACCCGTGATCAGATTCAGCGCATTCGGCGAGACACCGGCTTCATGAAGAATTCGCACCATAAAGTTAGCAATCAAAGGTGTTTGTTCAGCAGGCTTGGCCAAAACCGCATTACCCGCCATTAATGCTGCAGCAATCTGGCCTGTAAAAATCGCCAACGGGAAGTTCCACGGGCTGATACAAACAAACACACCACGCCCCTGCATCAAAAGATGGTTGGACTCCCCTGTCGGACCCGGCAACGCTTGACCTTCGGGCGAGAACAAGACCTCCCCCTGTTGCGCGTAATAGCGCAGGAAATCAACGGCTTCTCGAATTTCTGCAACAGCATCGGGAATAGTCTTACCCGCTTCACGAACCAGCAAAGCGATCGTTTCCTCACGACGCTCTTCCAGAATATCCGAGGCCCGTACCAACGCTTCGGAGCGCTGAACCGGATGCGTGTTCGACCATTTGCGGTAGCCTTCCTGAGCCACCTCAAACGCATCATCGACATACCGCATTTCAAGATTGTAAACATGGCCGACAATGTCGCTGACATCCGACGGATTATGAATATCCTCGCTTGCCCCTTGGCGGAAATTCTCACCGTCGATGATCGAGCTTGCTTGATATGTCAGCGGCGCGGATTTCATCTTTTCATAAAGCGCGTCGACCTCTTCGGGTGCATGCAGGTCCATGCCACGCGAGTTGAAACGCCCTTGCGGGGGTTCATGCAGAAACATGTCTTTCGCTAACCGGATTTTAGGGTGTTTGAATTCTTTATACGATTTCACTTTTTCCACAGGACAAGCCACAAGCTCATCAACCGACACATCCTGGTCCAGGATGCGGTTCACGAAGGAGCTATTCGCACCATTTTCCAGCAAACGCCGCACCAGATAGGGCAGCAAATCCTTATGCGGACCGACGGGCGCATAGATACTCGCACCATGCCCTTGCTCCAGAACCTGGTCGAATAATGCCTGTCCCATACCGAATAATTTCTGGAATTCAAATTGGCCTTGCTTGCCCTGCCCCATCTCCATAACGGCTGCAACACTATGGGCGTTATGCGTCCCGAACATCGGATAAATATGTTCGGTTTTGCGCAACATTTTTGCCGCACAGGCCAGATAGGCCGTATCGGTATTGGCCTTCCTCGTGTAAACGGGAAAATCATCCAGCCCTTCCACTTGCGCGATCTTGATCTCGCTGTCCCAATAAGCCCCCTTAATCAGGCGAATCTGCAAGCGGCGCGCATGTTCTTCCGCCAGCTCAACCACATAATCAATCACATAGGGCGCGGATTTCATGTAGCCCTGAATAGCCAGACCAAATCCCTGCCAATCGCCGAGCTCCTTGTCTGCCAAGACAGCTTCAATAATCTGCAAGGATGTATTCAGACGCTCGCTTTCCTCTGCATCTACCGTCAACGCCATATCAAAGCCTGCCGCCTTACGCGCCAGCATCAACAGCCTGTCGGTCATTTCGGGAATACAACGTTCCTCTTGCGCATATTCATAACGCGGATGCAGCGCCGATAACTTCACAGAAATACCCGGTCGTTTTTCATCCTGCGGGTCTGCCCGCTCACCGATATACTGGATCGCCTTTTCGTACGCCTCGAAATAATTTTCGGCATCCACGGCCGTCCTTGCGCCTTCGCCAAGCATGTCATACGACATGCGGTAACCGGATTTTCTGAATTTTTCCGCGTTCTGATACGCCGCTTCTATGTCCGCACCCAACACAAACTGCTTACCCAGAATTTGCATCGCGCGCACCATGGCTTCGCGTACAATTGGTTCACCGACACGGCGCATCACACTATTTAGAGTTTTAGATGTCATGAACAAACCGACACCGGCAGCCTTCACCATCCAGTCATCGGATTCGCCGATATTCTTCAACCAGTCCGAAGCCGCAACCTTGTCATTGATCAAGGCCTGCGCTGTTTTCTTATCAGGAATACGAAGCAAGGCTTCCGCCAGCGTCATCAGCGCCAGCCCCTCCTCACTATTAAGAGAGTAATCACGCATAAAGGCTTCAAGCTGACCGGGGCTGCGCTTTTGCGAGCGCACATCTTCAACCAGCTTTTTCGCACGCGCCTTGACTGCGGATGATAAATCATCATCCCATGACAATTCTTTCAGCAGTGTTTTAACCGCCTGTTCTTCGCTATGCATGAAATACGACGAAAAAGATCGCGTCATAGAGCCTTCAAGGTTGTGTTTCATTAATTAAGAATTCTATCATACATTTATGGCTGAGCATGAAACAAAGAAATCGAATGTCCCCGAATTTTCGGTTCAGGAACTGGCATTCTCTCTCAAAAAGACTCTAGAAGATAATTTCGGGCGCGTGCGCGTGCGCGGGGAACTCTCCCGCGTATCCATTGCAGCCTCGGGCCATATGTATTCCTCTCTTAAAGACGATCAGGCCGTTATCGATGCCGTATGCTGGAAGGGGACAATGGCCAAGCTGTCGGTTAAACCCGAAGAAGGCCTGGAAGTGATTTGTACCGGGCGTATCTCGACATATCCGCAGCGATCGAATTATCAACTGATTATCGAATCAATGGAGCTTGCCGGCGAAGGTGCGCTGCTCAAAATGCTGGAGGAGCGTAAAAAGAAACTCGCGGCCGAAGGACTGTTCGCGGCTGAGCGCAAAAAGCCTGTACCTTTCCTTCCCACCACTATCGGTGTCGTCACATCGCCGACGGGCGCAGTTATCCGCGATATCCTGCATCGCCTCTCTGACCGCTTTCCACGCGATGTACTTGTCTGGCCTGTACTGGTGCAAGGCGACGGAGCAGCCAAACAAGTTGCCGCCGCCGTGCGTGGCTTTCAAACCATTCACGAGCATGGCTTTGCCAAACCCGATATTTTGATCGTCGCCCGCGGTGGCGGCTCGCTCGAAGACCTTATGCCCTTTAACGAGGAAGAGGTTGTACGTGCAGTAGCAGAAAGCGAAATCCCGGTTATTTCCGCCGTCGGGCACGAAACCGATACAACGCTGTGCGACTTCGCCGCCGACCTGCGCGCACCCACCCCAACGGGTGCCGCCGAAATGGCCGTGCCCGTAAAGGCGCAACTGACCGCGCAAATTCTGGATGATGAAAAGCGGCTTGTATCCGCAGCCAATCGAATTTTAAGCGAGCAGCGCCAACGCATAGAAAATCTGGGCGCACGTCTGGGCGACCCGAAACGCCTGATGGAATCCCAAAGCCAGCGCCTTGATCATCTGGGCGATAAACTCGGCCGCGTCTTCGGCAGCTATCTGGACGTTAAGCGCAACCGACTGGTCGAAGCCAAAGCCAAGCTGCGAACCCCGGAAGAACGATTGAAACTGGCTCAACGCAATCTGGAAGTGGCTTCCAAATCCTTGCTCAACCAGCAAGATAAGCTGACCGAAAAACCGAAGCAAAATGTCGAGCATCTGGGCAAAATGCTGGAAGCGTACAGCTTTAAGAACGTGCTCAAGCGCGGGTTCACAGTCATCCGCAATGAAAATGGCAATATCGTCAGCGATGGAAAAGATCTGAAGGACGGTGAAATTCTCGAAATCGAATTCCGCAACGATAATCTTGTAAATGTCGCAGTGGGCGATACACCGCCACCGACACCTCCGCCAAAACCGCAAGCCCAAAAGAAAGCGCCTGCGAAAAAGAAGAAGGCGGCCAGCGCCGACCAGCACAGTTTATTTGATTAAACGTCTTTGGAAGAATGCCCGCCTTGTGAGAACAAATCGATCAGGCGGTCCGAAATCTTGTCGATACGCACGGCATTATCATACGCTTTTTGTACAATCTCGATCGCATCATCCAGCGCCATCTCCGGCTCCAGATTGATGTAATCCGGCTTGTTCTTGATACGGGCATAAAAGTGAATGACATCACTGGAAAGCGAGTCACCCAGAATATCCAGCTTGTCCGTATTATGGTCAAACACGGACCGTTCCAGCGAAGGCTGTGCCTGCACGATATCACCGGCAATTGTGTATTTCGGTGGCTTTTCCGTGTCCTTCAAATCACGCAGCATCTCGTCATACACAATCAGATACGCCTCGATCTTTGACTTATTCGCCTTAATTTCGGAATCCAACATTTGTGCAAAAATCTGGCGTTCTTTTTCCCGCAGCTCACGCTCGCGCGCGATCATATCCGTATTCTGGTTCTGCGCATCCTTAACACTTTTGAAGCCACGCATGATGAAATAGGCAAGGCCGGTAAAGATGCCCAGAATAATGGTCAGCGCTATACCGCCCAAAACAATATAAAGGCGCGTAGCACTACCATCCTCGTTTTCGTCGGCATCCTGTTCCCAAACACCCAGATTTTGCAAGCGCGCATCTTTCTCGGCATTCAGATAGGATTGTTCGAACGGCGTATCATAGATCACATCGCGGTTAACGGTGGCATAGCCTTGCTGCAACATATGCAGGCCCAAATCAATCTGCGCCCCATTCGTACATTGTGCGACCACAATATTGTCCTGCTTGCTTTTCAACTGACAGCGCACCTTATTCGGCTCCAGCATACCCTCGATCTCGGCCAGCGCATTCAGGTTGAATTTCGCGGGCATACCATCAATGGCTTCAACGCCCCAAAGCCTGATCGTCGTTCTGCCAGCCTTCAACGTTACCGCGTCGGAAGGCCGTACAGAGGCCTCGAAAAAACGCGGCTTGGATGCATTATTTTGCGCAAACGCATACGAAAAACCCCCTAGAAAGACAAGGAGGAGCAATAGACTGAAATGACTCTTATTTTTAAACATAGGCGTTATTTTGAACCGTACACCACTATAAGTATTAGATTATATCATTGATAGTGCGAATGATTGAGTGCTTTCTTAAGGAAAAAATTGTCTATATCCGCGAATGAGGCATTCCTAAATGAATTCTGCTATGATGATAGAATGTTGAAAATCGTTGTTTTAACCAAGATAACCAAGCATATTTGACACCTTATGCGGGTTCCTTTGAACAAATTGCTGGAAAATTTGGGTGTGAGTTACATTCTCGCGCCGTATGAAACACGTCCGTGGCTCGTCTACAATGAGGAGCGCGGCATCACCTGCAGCGCCGAAGTCAGAATGGGCCCCACGTCAGAAGACGTAGAAGCGGAAATCCAGTTTCTGCATGACGAAGTCGATGAAGATCAGGAAGACGAGACAGGTGAAGAAGGTGAAGGCGGTGCCATTATTCACCCCGACGGACGACAGCAAATTTTATGGATGCGCTGCGAACCGATGGTCGAAGATAAATGGACCGTCAAATTGCTCCGTATCAAGGACAAAGACTACGTCAACGAATTCCACGATTGGGAAAGCAAAGGCTGCGAATTTTTCCTGTCTTGCGTAGAAGCTCTGCAAATGGGGGAGTTACCGGATATCGATCTGCTGATCGAAGACAAGATGCGCGATGACTCTATGTGGGGCGGCGGCCGACGCGGCAAGATCGGTCGTAAATCGCCGAAGATCAAACCTGCATCATTGCTGGGTATGAAGAAGTAATTATTCCTGATTGATAATGCAGCCGTAACCGCGCGCAATCTCGCCCAAACCACCCGGAACAAATTCAGCCATCGGCACGAAGTGCCATTTCGGTCCCTCACGGTTTAAAACACCGATCAAAACGCCTGTCTCTTCCTTGTCTTCGAGCACCTTATCGACGTTAAAGCGGCATAATTCATGATTGGTATCACCGTTCACAAGGCGTAAGTAAGCATTGCGAACCATGTCAAGATTTTGCTGCTTCTCATAACCTTTATAAATCGTGATCGTGATCATGATCTGCACAACATCAAAAGGCACAGCTTGCAAATCGACAGTGATATTCTCATCATCACCATCACCCGCACCTGTACGGCTATCACCGTGGTGCTTAATCCCACCTTCTAACCCGTCCGGTTGATTGTAGAAAATGAAGTCAGGGTCATGGCGGGTTTTCTCGTTCTTATCCAGCAAGAACAAACTCAAATCGAGATCCAGCGCATCTGCGTTAAACGCATTCAAATCCCAACCTGCACCAATCAAAACATTGCGCAAAGCGGGATCTTTAGCCGTTAAATTTATGTCATCGCCCAGTTTGACAAAATTATCGTCAAGCTCGACGTCCTTGCCTTCGAACTGGGTGTCAAAAATATCATCGCTCATAAAAACATCCTGCTGTTTTTTCTATACTATCACGAGAAAGGTTAAGCCTTAACTGCCAAAATTGATGGCATAAATATAAATCGTATATGCAACATAGGCCGAAATAAACACGATCCCGATCGGCTTGTTGATCTTCCGGTAACCAAGAACCAGTCCTGCAAAAATCGCTGACACCGCCAGCATAAACCAAATATCAAATGTCAAAAGCTGCTCGGCATAGGAATGATGCGTGATCGGTTTAACCATTGCGGTGATACCGATAATCATCAAAACATTGAACACATTCGATCCGACAATGTTACCAAGCGCCATATCCGAATGGCCGCGCCGCGCACTGATAATACTGGTCGACAGTTCGGGCAATGATGTACCGAAAGCAATAATCGTCAGCGCGATCACATCTTCGGGCACACCGATAATCGCTGCGGACTGGCTGGCACCGCGTACAAGCAGCTCGGCACCGCCGGCTACCGCCAGTAATCCCAGAAACAAAAAGACATAAGGATGTCCCGTTGCCTGCGCTTCGTCTTCGCCGGCCGGCACTTCTTGTGGAGTTTCAACCTCGATCTCCCCCTTCAGCGCCATCTTGTATTGTAAAAATACATATCCCAACAACAGTGCAACCATAATCACACCGGAAACACGGCCGATATCACCATAAAGCATCAAGCCCATGAGCAGCAGGGCCGAAAGCATCATCATGATAATGTCTTTAATCAGACCCTTGGAAATCTTGATATACATCGTCGCAATCAGGGCCGATGAACCGATAACCAGCAAAATATTAGCGATGTTGGAACCGATAACATTCCCCATCGCAATCCCTTCGGAACCACGAAGCACAGCCAGAATAGAAACAATCAATTCAGGCAGAGACGTCCCAAACGCCAATACGGTAAAACCGACCACCATAGGAGAGAGGCCAAAACGCTGCGCAATATATACGGCGGAATCGATCGTCCAGTCCCCGCCCTTGATAAGCAGAAATATTCCACAGATCATAAACACCAGAGGAATGAGCAAAGACTGTAAAGTCACCAGATCCATAAAAGCGATTGCCTCAATTAAGCCTGTAGAACATTGAAATGGTTATGCGGACAGCACAACGACAAAGAGCAAATTCGAGAACGAAAAATCATTATTTCCGCCCGTCGCCCCATTCTAACCCGAAACCGAAGGCGCGGTCCATCTCGTAATGTCCCGGAAAATATTCCGTGTAATTGGTCAGCTTAATACCGCCACGTACATTCTCAAGACCACCAACAGCACATAACGCCAAAGCATCATCATGCGCACCCAGCGTAACAATCAGATCATCTTCACCGGGAACATCCAGTATGATTTGCGGATTAATCTCGCTCCAGCGCGGCGCACCTTCATAGATATAAATGTAAACAAGGACGCGCTTGACCTCGCTCCATTTGGTACCATTCACCATGATGAATTCATCATGCCCGTCCGCATCACCTGTTCTTTCATCACCTGAAAGCTGCATGAAGGGCGGGTTCTCGTAATCGCCGAACTTCTCGCCAAAGGCCTGAATGGCGCCACGTGTACCGTCCTGCATTTCATACAAACAGCCGATATCCAGATCTACGCCTTCCTGACGGACTTTCTTGAACATCTTGCCGAAAAAGCCTGATTGTTCGACCTTGATATTATCCCACGCCACGCCGATCAACATCGACTCAAACCCTTTAGGTCCTGGTGAAACGGCGATACTCGCGCCGGGTTCATTCAAAAACTCGCAATTCTCCGGATCGGTCGCAATTTCACGATACCCCGCAGCCCCTAATGAGCCACCATGCCCTGAAAAACTCGCGCGACTGCGCGTCGCTTCTGCCAATGCATCTACGGAGGTTTTATCCTTCTCCATAACCTTACCTTTCAAATCGCAAATATCCTGATCGACACTAGCACAGCTGGCCGATATTCCAAACACGCGTAAGCGTTGACTCGCAACCGAACATTTGCCCTTATAAAAATATATTTAAACCATACTCAAGGAGAGAAAACATGGGACACCCAGCATTTCAATTAAAGACAGCCAAAGACGGCCAGACATATTTCACACTCACAGCTGGTAACGGCGAAGTTATCGGTAAATCCGAAATGTACAAGGCCAAGGACTCTGCGATTAACGGTATTGAATCCGTTAAGAAAAACGCACCTAACGCAGAAGCTGACGGCGAGAAAAACCCTAAATTCGCGACAGAAGAAGGCAAGGACGGTCAGACATATTTCAACCTGACAGCTACTAATGGCGAAATCATCCTGTCATCCGAAGGCTATGCTGCCAAAAGCGGCGCGATCAACGGTATAGAGTCGGTTCAGAAAAACGCGCCAATCGCGGAAATTGATGACCAGACCGATCAAGCTGCTGCGGCTTAATTGCAAGGCACAGTTAGACATTCAAGGATCGCGGAGCTTCACGGCTTCGCGATTTTTTATGGCCGCTTCAGGACTGCGCGCTGATCCTCAACCGCCCCATGAACATAACAACCCTTCACATGATCATTGACCATGCCCATCGCTTGCATCAACGCATACATCGTGGTCGGACCGACAAACTTGAAACCGCGCTTCTTTAGGTCCTTAGACAGGGTTTTAGACTCCGCTAATTCGCCCGGAACATCCGCAGACGAAACACGTACACCCTGCTTTGCGGGTTCGAAACCCCACAGATATGTGGAGAAAGAACCAAACTCCTCAACCACTTCAATTGCTCTTTGCGCATTGTTAATCGCGGCTTCAATTTTCCCGCGATGACGGATAATGCCTTCATCCTGTAACAGACGCTCTACATCTTTCTCGGTGAACTTTGCGACTTTATAGAAATCAAAACCTGCGAACGCTTTTCGAAAATTTTCACGTTTACGCAAAATCGTGATCCAGCTCAGACCCGCCTGAAACCCTTCCAGAGACATTTTTTCAAAAAGACGTACATCATCCGTAACCGGCTGGCCCCACTCTTCATCATGATATGCAACATAAAGTTCATCATCCCCGCACCACCAGCAACGCTGCTGTCCGTCAGCGCCCTCAATCAAACCTTTGCTCATGCTTAATCCTTTATCAAACGCTCGATCATCTCGCTTAAGGCCATAAATTCACGACCCGCACGGTTTTTATCCTTATGGACCTTGATCGTCATGGTAATGCCCTGCATCGCGGCGATGAAAATACGTGCAAACTGGCGTGCCTCCATGATCAATTGACCGTCTTTGGCCTTCTCACGTAAGTGTCTGACCAAACGGTTTTCCCATTCCAGAAAAAGCGCCGATAATTCCTCACGGATTTCATCATCCCGGTCAGCCAGTTCAAGTGCCAGATTTCCCATCAAACATCCGGAATGATATCCGTTTTGAGTATAATAAGTGTAATTGCCCTGCACCCACATCAACAACGCTTCCTTGACGTTATCACTGGCTGCGAAATACTGGTCCATCGGGCCGATCAGGCGTTCTTGCGCATATTTGGCCAGCACCTTTTTCGTGACTTCATTCTTGTTTCGAAAATAATGAAAAAACGCACCCTTGCTCTGGTTGGCATTGGCTGCAATCTGGTCCAGCGATGTTGCCTTATGCCCCTGCTGCCAAAACAGGGAAGATGCGCTATCCAGTAGCTTGGCTTCGGTTTTATTGGTCATGATCAAATCCCTTTCGCATTTATGATACCGACCAACCGGTCGCAGGCAAGCACGAAATACGTATGCACACCCTTCTATGTGTTGATTTAGGACACATTCTGGGCTACCCCTGTTCAGATATTCAAATCAAGGAGAAGTAATGTCCGTCCAATACGTTTATGTGATGAATGGCCTGTCAAAGGCATACGATAACAACAAGATTCTCGAAAACGTTACACTGAGCTTTTTGCCCGGCGCAAAAATCGGCGTTCTCGGCCCGAACGGCGCGGGTAAATCGACATTGCTTAAAATCATGGCTGGCGTGGATAAGGATTTCACCGGTGAGGCATGGGCGGCCGATGGTGTACGTGTCGGATATCTGCAACAGGAACCCGAGCTCGACCCTGACAAAACGGTTGAAGAAAACGTGATGGAGGCTCTGTCCGACATTACCGCTATGATCACCCGTTACAATGAAGTCGCCGCCGAAATGGCCGACCCCGATGCCGATTTCGAAGCCCTGACCGAAGAAATGGGCGATCTGCAGGAAAAAATTGACGCAGCCGACGGCTGGGAACTGGAACGCACAATCAAAATTGCCATGGACGCACTGCGCTGCCCGCCGGGTGATGCCGACGTCACCAAACTTTCCGGTGGTGAACGCCGCCGCGTAGCACTTTGCCGCTTACTGCTTGAAAAACCAGACATTCTTCTGCTCGATGAACCGACAAACCACCTTGATGCCGAAAGCGTCGCATGGCTGCAACGGTTCTTGGGCGAATATACAGGCACAGTCGTCATGGTCACACACGACCGTTACTTCCTCGACAACGTCACAGGATGGATCCTCGAAGTCGACCGCGGCAGCGGCATCCCTTATGAGGGCAATTATTCCGCCTATCTGGAAGCCAAACGCAAGCGTATGGAACAAGAAGCGCGTGAAGAAGACACCAGACAAAAAACCCTTAAACGCGAACAGGAATGGATGGGCCAAAGCCCAAGCGCCCGTCGCTCCAAGTCCAAAGCCCGTATTAACTCCTATCAAGACCTACTCGCCGAATCACAAAAACTTGACAAGCGCGGCTGCCAAATTGTCATCCCGACACCGCCGCGGCTCGGCGATCTCGTCATCGAAGCCACAAATGTCAAAAAGGGTTTCGGCGACCATCTGTTGATCGAAGATTTGTCTTTCAAACTTCCACCGGGCGGAATTGTCGGTGTAATCGGCCCGAACGGTGCGGGTAAAACCACACTTTTCCGCATGATTACGGGGCAGGAAGAACCCGATGAAGGCTCTTTCAAAGTCGGCGATACCGTCAAGCTTGGCTATGTCGATCAAAGCCGCGATTCACTTGATGGCGGCAATACAGTTTGGGAAGAGATTTCCGGCGGCACAGATATGATAAAACTGGGCAAGGTCGAGATGCAGTCACGGGCGTACGTGTCTGCATTCAACTTCCGAAAAGGTGATCAACAACAATTAGTTAAGGACCTTTCAGGTGGTCAGCGCAACCGCGTACACCTTGCCAAAATGCTTAAATCCGAAGCCAACGTTATCCTGCTCGATGAACCGACGAACGACCTCGACACGGAAACCTTGGCCGCTTTGGAAGAAGCCATCGAACGCTTCCCCGGCTGTGCGGTAATCATTTCGCACGACCGTTGGTTCCTTGATCGTTTGTGCACGCATATTCTGGCATTCGAAGGAAACTCCCAAGTGACATGGTTTGAAGGTAATTACGAGGACTATGAGGCCGATTACAAACGCCGCATGGGAATCGATGCCGACACACCGACGCGAATCAAATATAAACCGCTCAGAAAAGCCGGCTAAAACATTTGCATAGCCGTCGGCTTTTCGCACGCGCACACCCTTAATTTCCAGCACTTTAACAGTCGCTTAACACAAATGTGGCAAAATTGTGTCCTGCCTGTGATATTCTGAATATTGAGGCGCGGGGAAGGTTAATCCTCGTAAAATGATAAAAGAGTGCGAAATTAACTAAAATTTTAACCATTTTAGCGGTACACTATTAATAGTGGTGAGAATTTTATAGTGAGCGGTATTAAAACAAAAGATGTAGTGAAGTATGCGTTGCTGCCGGGAATCGTCCCTCGGATCGGCAACTTTTTCTCGTCCGGCTTTGCCTATATCGCATTTCTGATGGCGCAAGTATACGGCATGGTCCGCTTGCTGCCCCCCGGTCACCCTTACCTCAACCCAAAGAATACCGGCCGCTTCGGCATACGCCATGTTATCGCGGAATCAGCGAATTCAATCGTTATCAGCACCAAAAACATTGACCAGCTCGTGGTTTTCGTCCTGATGCTCGTTGCCATCACGCTGCTCGCACTACAGCTGGGAACATTGATGCTCAGCTTGCTGTTTGGCCCGGCGCTGGCGGTTTCTATCTTTGAAACACCAAACCCTGATGCCGACATTGCTTACATGCTATTGGATATGGTCTTTGGCGTTGGTGACGGGACTGTCGCCAATAACTTCTTTAATTCTTGCGTATCGAACACGGGTATTGCCTGTCCGGATCAACCGGCATCGGTTCCGTTCCCGTGGCCGTTCCATATCGCATTACAAAACCTGTTCCGCTTTTACTCACTGGCTATCCTGATCATCGGAACATTGATCTTCCTGTATTTTGTACTTGTCGTCGTTGTTGAAACAGCCGCGACCGGTGCACCGTTCGGGCAACGCTTCCAGAATGTCTGGGTGCCGATCCGTCTGGTCGTGGCAATCGGCCTGCTGATCCCGTTGCAGTTCGGTTACAACTCCGGTCAGTACATCACATTCTTCGCGGCCGACATGGGTTCAGGCCTCGCTACAAACGCGTGGATCCGCTACAACAACGCCATCGCAGGGCGACTGGGCGCAAAAGCCAATCCGCTCGGTGAAGCGGAAAACCTGATTGCCGCCCCCGCATACCCGGATGCCGCGCCAATTGTTATGGCCCTTTCCATGATTCACACATGTGCTTTTGCAACGTACTTTGTCGATCAGAAAATCCTGAAAGAAGGAAGCTCCGGAACATTACCGACAGTGCCGCTCCCTGAAAGCAACGGGGAATATAACACTTACATCAGCCAAGGCGGCAACCCTGCCGGTGTACGTCCTTATTTCGTTAAGTCACCGCAAGCATGGCAAACAACAACAAGTCCGCAAGATTTTGAGGAACTCACGACTGGAACAGAATATGAAGACGCGCACCGTTTCTATACGGGTGGTGACATCGTTATTCGCTTCGGACGTAAAGGTGATATCGATTGGGATGGTGACGGCAACGCTGAAAATCTTTTCTCGGATCAGCCCGGAAGCGTAGAAGCAACCTGCGGCGAAATCAGAATTCCTGTTTCGGAGAGACGTCTTGGTGGTTCAGCCGGTTCCGACACCCATGCCACAGACGGTTATCTTGGCGCTTTGGCTATGCAGCGTTACTATTTCGACTTAATCAAAGATCACTGGTTTGAATTTGCTGAAGCAGAAAACTACATCGACTTTGGTGGCCGCTTCACAATGCTGAACTCCGGTCAGTTCCCGCAATCTGATAATGTTAACCCTTGCGAAATGGGCTGCCAACCTGACAGGGATCACCTCGTGGAAGGTAACCAGCAATGTAGTCCGAACACGCTACCTACGAATGACAACCGTCCATGTGCAAAAAGACAGCCCAGTGTCCGTTGGAGACAACAAGCTGTAGTGGATATGCAAGCCGACCTCGACGCGCAGATGGATACGGTCTGGATTAATTACAACACCGGAACAAACGAATTTGACATGGACCCGGCGATCATGGATCGCGGCTGGGGCGGTGCAGGCATCTGGTTTAACAGACTTGCACAGGTTAACGGCGCATTCGTTGACGCCCAGTTGAATATGCCGGCTTATGACCTTGTGCCAAAGGTTATGAAATCGGTCAGTGAACAGAAGAAACAAAAAGATAACGATTCCGCAGCCTGTGAGGAATTCAACCCGAACGCCGCCCCCGATGCAGGACAAATCGTCTTCCAGGTGGTTACCGATCGTAAAGTTGCCATCGTGCTGTACCGTTTGGGTTGCTACTGGACGAAAAAAGGCAGCGTGAACGACAGCAAGCCTGATAAAGATCTGGACTCGAACATCTTGAAACAAGGTATGAACCTGATATTCGGTACATACGGGCTCTTCTCTATGACAGAGCGTAACGCAAACATTCACCCGCTTGCGCAACTGGTCACAATGGGTAAAGGACTTGTAGAGGCCACAGTCAGAAACATCGCGGGTTCAACATTATTTGCCGTCGGTGGCGGTCTTGCCGCGGCTTTGGGCGCACAAGGGGGTAGCGGCCTGGGCGATACGGCAAGCGGCTTCTTATCGTCTACGGCGTTTATCGGTATCACAGCAGGTGTGGTTCTGTACTACATTCTGCCATTCCTGCCATTTGTGTATTTCTACTTTGCAGTAGCCTCATGGGTTAAAACAATTTTCGAAGCGATGGTTGGTGTACCGCTGTGGGCGCTGGCGCACCTCCGCCTTGATGGAGACGGCCTGCCGGGCGAATCCGCAGCTAACGGATACTTCCTCATATTCGAGATTTTTGTCAGGCCGGTCTTATCGGTGGCAGGACTCATCGCGGCGATGATCATCTTTGCAACACAAGTGCGCGTACTGAATTACATCTGGCTGCTTGTGACCGAAAATGTCGGTGGGCACCATGGTGACCCGACAATCGGCTTCCTCGAAATTGAATTCAAGCGCGGGATTATCGACGAATTTTTCTACACGGTTCTCTATGCGATCATCTGTTACATGATGGCAACCACAGCCTTCAAGCTGATCGATAAAGTCCCTGACAACATTCTAAGATGGATGGGCCAAGGTGTGTCATCATTTGGTGACATCAACACTGACCCTACCGAAAGCCTGACTAAATACGCTGCTCTTGGTGGTGTAACTGCCGGTCAGCAAATCGTCGGCGGCATCAATACCGCAGGTAAAGGTCTGGGTCAGGCTATTGCAGCAGGAACCAGAGGCGGTGGCGGCGGTTCCGACAGAAACATTAAAGAAAACATCGAGTATCTAGGTCTCGAAAACGGTGTTCCGATATACGCATTCAACTATATCGGCGAGCCTGAGCGCTACAAAGGTGTAATGGCACAAGACATTCTAGCGATCATGCCAAAAGCCGTTTACATGGAAAACGGATATCTGGCCGTAAATTACGATATGCTGGGTATCAAGATGGAAAGAATTGACACCATCGCGGCGGGAGGTAAGAAAGCATGAGTGGTGTAAGTCATAAAGATATTCTCAGATACTCTTTCTTACCGGGTTTTAAAGGCCGGTTTAAAGAGCTGTTCGGGACAGGCTTTCAATATATTCCGTATTTCATAGCCCTTGTTTACGGCGCGGTAAGACTGTTACCCGCCAATCACCCGTATCTTTCTCCCGCTAACATGGGACGTTACGGTGTCCGGCATGTTGTCGCGGAAGCGGCGAATAATATTGTCTTATCCCGTGAAAATATTGATCAGATTATTCTATTCTTCGCCGTTATGGTCGGCATCGTCCTCATAGTCATACAGCTTGGCTTTTTTGGTATGGCGATGTTCATACAACCTGCCGTAGCCGCAATGCCGACAAACTTTGCCGGTTTCTTCGTAACAGCCGCACCCCAACAAGATCTGGCACACATTATGCTGGATATGGTTTTCGGCGTACCGAACTTATTTGATTCCTGTATTTCGACAGGCGCCGCCTGTGTTGACATGCGCGGTGATGACATTACCCGTGCCGCGGGCGCACCGAACCCGCCGGAAGCATGGGCCTACGAACCTGCAGCATTCCCGTTGCCCGTTCATGATGGTCTGCATACCCTCTTCCTAACGTACAACACGGCTCTGACCGTCGTCGCTGTTTTGATCAGCATGTACTTCATTACAACTGTTATAATGGAAACAGCACAAAGCGGTACGGCATTCGGTAAACGTTTCAACAAAGTCTGGGCCCCTATTCGTTTTGTCGTGGCCTTTGGCCTGGTCTTTCCGATAACGCTCGGCTACAGCTCGTCACAATATATTGTGCTCTATGCTGCAAAATTCGGCTCGGCATTTGCTACGAACGGGTGGCTGATATTTAACGACGTGCTCAATGCTTCGTATGGCGCCGGCTTCAGTAACCTGCTGAATGATGGTGACTCAACAGGACAAAGTCTGGCTGTTGCGCCAAACATTCCGGAAGTCGGTACATTGCTGCAATTCTTGTTTGTCGCAAAATCCTGTGCGGAAGGTTACGCCTTCGCAGGACCAGAGCAAGAGCCACTCGACCATGTGCCCGTTCAAATGTATTTGGTTCGCGACCCGCTATCGGCCAACCCACGCGAGGATGTGCCGAACTTCGGTGCCGTTGACTACAACGCTTTAATCAACTTCGCAGATGGCGAAAGCAAAGTGGTTATCCGCTTCGGTAAGCAAGCCACAGACAATATCGAAGGTGACAGCGGATCTGTCGCGACAGAGAGATTTCCGTCAGAAAGAGGTTTTGTCGAACCGACATGCGGCGAGTTAACAATGGATCTGACCGACCCTCGTCCCGCCGGTGACGCCGAAGACGGTCTGCGCATCATGCAGGAATATTACTGGTTTATTATTCGCGAGGTTTGGTTCGACGTGATGTCCGGCGGGCCCGCCGCCGCGTTGGCAACGAACGCACCATACCCTCAAAATTACATCTGTAGATACGGCGATTTCTCCGCATCACCGCCTACCGGAACCGGTACGGAAATAAACGTGGCCCTCCCGGGCGCAACAAATGCCTGTAACCCGGTCGAGATGCCGGAAGCCGAATACCGCTCGCAACTACAGGATTTCTATTCAGCTGACATCCGCGAAGTTCTAACCGGAAACGCAGACCCTGTCGTTGGATCAACCGGTATTGTCGGTATCGTCGGTGGTACACCTGCGGTGGACGCTATGGCCGCATCCGGACGATGGGCGATTGACGCGAATCTGAGACAAAAAGGTTGGGCAGGTGCGGCCATTTGGTATAACCGCATCGCCGAAATGAATGGTGGTTTAACCAACGCGGTCTTGAGTATTCCGCAGCCAACGAAATATCCGAAACTGATGGAAAAAGTTTACTCCGAAAAACGTCAGGGTGAGGAAAACGTCAATTTCGAGCGCCGCTTTGATCCGACCTCCAACACAGGAACAGCGACGGAAGGGCTATCACAAGAAGAAGTAAAACTCGCAACAGCTCTATGGATGGGCTTTGACTTCTGGCAAAGTGGTGGCGGCGTTGCTTCCACACACACGGCTGAAACCGGTAATGCGGCAGTTGATATCCTGAACACAATGTTTGGTACCGAAGGTCTCTTCAGTATGCGACGAAACACCGATGCGCACCCGCTGGCGCAGTTGACGGGTGTCGGGCGATCTCTGGTCGAGGCATCGATCCGAAATCTGGTTGCCGGTGTTACAATCGGCGCAGGTGGCGCTATTCCCGCGATCTTCGACAGAACGGTCGGCAGTGCAAAGGAAATCGTCTCCAGTATTCTGTTTACCTCGGCGATGGTAGGACTCACAGCAGGCTTTGTACTGTTTTACATCGTACCGTTCTTGCCGTTTATCTACTTCTTCTTCGCAGTCGGCGGTTGGATCAAAGGTATTTTCGAAGCCATGGTCGGTGTACCTCTGTGGGCACTGGCACACTTGCGTATTGATGGTAACGGACTGCCGGGACAAGCTGCTGTCGCTGGATACTTCCTTGTATTTGAAGTCTTCCTGCGACCGATTTTGATCATCTTCGGACTACTGGCCAGTATATCGATCTTCTCCGCACTCGTAAGCGTCCTGCACCAAGTCTTCGACCTTGTCGTCGCGAACACCGGTGGTTTCGACGCGACGCTGGAAATATCAGGCGCTGCCGGTACAATTCCGAAAATCAACCAATGGAGATCCGCAGTAGACGAATTCTTCTTCACCGTGATTTACACCATCATCGTGTATCTGATGGGGCTGTCATCATTCAAGTTGGTAGACCTTATTCCTAACAACATCTTACGTTGGATGGGACAATCCGTTGCGACATTTGGTGACCAGCGTGAAGACTCAGGCCAAAGCCTGGTCAGCACATCTACTGTTGGTGCTCAGCAAACACTTGGTTCCCTTAACAAGGGCTTGGACAAAATCGCGAACGCGAGAATACAATAATGAAGTTAGCGGGATATGCGACATAAATGGCCACACGAAACGAAATTCTGAAATATACAATGCTTCCGGGCTTTTTGCCCCGGATTGCTGCTATTTTCAGAAACGGTTTTGCGCATACCGCTTATATCATCGCGATTATATTCAACAATGTCAGGCTGCTGCCTAACAACCACCCTTATTTGTTACAAGAGAATTTTGGGCGTTACGGTATTCGTCACGTCATAGCGCAAGCGTCGTCTAATCTGGTCTACTCGCGAAGGAACATTGACCAGATCATCATTTTTTACACCATTCTGATCGGCATAATTCTGCTGATCTTGCAGTTTGTACTACTATTAACAGCCCTGTCCGCGACACAGCCGGCTTTTGCCATCGGCGTGTTTACCGACTTCAGGGACATGTTCCGCAACCCGAGCGGCGTTTCCGGCTCTCTAGGCCCTGATCAGGATATGGCCTTTATGGTTCTGGACTACGTCTTCGGTCTTGGCGACGGAACAGCGGCCAATAATTGGTATAATTCATGTGTTTCAAACCTAGCCGTACAGTGTACGGACATGAACGGCGTGGCTCTGCCGTCACCGGCAGCATATCCGTTTCCGTTTCACGATGCTTTGCACCAGTTATTGAGATTCTACTCACTGGGTATCCTGTATGTGGGTGCCATGGTGATTATCTATCTGGTTACCGCCGTCGTCGCAGAAACAGCACAAACGGGTGTCCCGTTCGGGCAAAGATTTAACAAAGCCTGGACCCCTGTCCGCTTGATCATGTTCTTTGCCTTACTCATGCCCATCAATACAGGCGGCATGAACGAGGGCCTGAACGGCGCACAGCTGATTACATTTCTAGTAGTAAAATGGGGCTCGAACCTCGCCACAAACGCATGGGCATATTTCAATACCGGTGCCGGCGGTGCGAACCCGTATGTCGCATTTCTGGACGACCAGTATGAATTGGTTGGTGCCCCACAAATTCCCGAGGTAACCGCCTTGTTGAAAGATATGTTTGTCATACAGACATGCAGAGCGGCTTATGCCCACAAATTCCAAAAAACCATAGATGCCTACATCGTCAGAGCAACACCGCCGCAGGTAATGGGCTTTGCAGCGCCGGGCGCAGGTGATTTAACGCCGAACGATATGTTATTCAGTACCGCCGCATACGGCCCGGCTAAGGACTTTGTATATCAAGGTAACATTGAAATCGTATTTGGTGAGCTGGGGCAGGACGACCCCCTCCAACCAGGAACACAACTGCCTGAAGAGTATGAGAAAGCAAAAGGCAACGTCAAACCGTTTTGCGGAAGTATTACCATCCAAACCCAAGGCACAGCGGAGATGGGTTCTGATGAAATCTTCGAAGGATATTTCCGTCAAGTTCAGCTTTTGTGGAATGATTCAGAATTTATAGAACGCGCTGATTGTTTGGCGCACGAAAACCTGCCCCAAAATCAGGACCCGACCTGTACGCCGAAGCTGGATGACGGCACATGGGCCCAACAGCGCAAGGATTTCTACAAAGGCGAATTTGAGACGATTGTTCAAAACGCAATCAACAACCAGAGGGCCGCCGGAACGTTTTTATCACCGCCCGGAATTCTCGACCGTGGCTGGGCCGGTGCGTCAATTTGGTATAACCGCTTGGCGGAAATGAACGGTGCGGTCACAACTGCGACCTTGAACATTCCAAAATTGACAGAAGTCCCGCTTCTCATGGACAACGCGTTGCGTGCAAACGTTTCACAAAACAAAGACATTGATGCAAGAGACTTGTTCGACCAGAACATGGCCAACAAAATCGGTTTGAACGTCCTCTTCGACCTTCAGGATGAGGACCTCCGACGCATGCTTCAGATGATGTCACAAGCCAATGATTACTGGATACGCGATGGCTGGTCTGTCGACTCCACCTTCAATCGTCCTACGAATAACTTCCTGATTGAGGCCGCCAACGCCATTTTAGGGACAGAAGGCATCTTTGAGATGCGCCGAAACACAGACGTGCACCCGTTGGCACAGCTATCGGCGATCGGACGCAGCATGATGGAAGCTACATTGCGTAACGCCGCTTACGGCGTGGTCGCAACAGCCGTAGACTCCTTGGCATTCAAGCAAATGAAATTTGAAAAAGCCACAGCACAATCCGCTAGCGGCTTCTTCCTTGCCATGGTCGGCGCCAGCGTCGCCATCTCGATTATCTTGTATTACGTACTGCCATTCCTACCGTTCATCTATTTCATGTTTGCGTTAAGCGGCTGGGTCAAAAGTATTTTTGAAGCCATTGTCGCCATGCCTTTATGGGCACTGGCACACTTGCGGATTGATGGCGAAGGGCTACCCGGTCCGGGCGCCAGCAACGGCTACTTCCTGCTGCTGGAGATTTTCTTGAGACCGACCCTAATCCTCGTCGGCTTTATTGCGAGTATCTCGGTCTTCTCTGCGTTCGTGAATGTGCTCAACCAGATTTTCGACCTCGTCGTCAGCAATGTCGGCGGCTATGATAACGAGCTTGAGCAACTGATTCAGGATGGCGCGGCCGCACCGAAATTCATTGCCAAATTGCAAGTTGCGCGCGGCCCAATTGATGAGTTCTTCTTCACGGCGATGTACGCGATTATCTGTTACCTGATGGGCTTGGCATGTTTCAAACTCGTCGATTTGATCCCGAACAACATCATGCGTTGGATGGGCGTATCCGTATCGACATTCCAGGAAAATGCTGGCGACCCTGCAGGCCAGCTGACAAGCAGTGTGTACCGCGGTACAAACCTGACCGTGAACCAGGTCAGAAGTACAGTGCAAGGCGACCTCGCACTCCTGACCTCATAATCATCAATTTAAAAGATTGTTTTTTAAGATCTCAGATGTTGGAGCAACGCCTCAACATTGCCGCCGCCACGCTGGATTACTGACGCGAAATCAGAACGCTGTGTCAAAGACATACTCACGCCCTCAACGATAACATCGACGACTTTAAACTGACTGCCCTTTTGACGGACACGCCAGTCCAGACGAACATCCGGCCCGCCATCCTGCTTCAGGATAGAGGATACAAGCACATCCTTCTTACCTTCGGCGCGGGAACCGACAATTTTGATATCCTGACCGTTATAGTCCTCGAAACGCTTGGAATACACGTCAATAACCATGACATTGAACAGCTCGAGATATTCATCACGTTGCTCCGCGCTGGCACTTTTCCAGTAGCGGCCCAGAGCAAAACGCCCAATTGTTTTCAGGTCAAAATCACGATTCAGAATGGTTTTGAATTCTTTCTTCTGCTGTTCGACAGAAAGACTATCATCGCTCAAGAAAGCCACACCGCGGTCTGTAAGGTTCTGAATAAAACCTTCTGCTTCGGCGTGTTTAGCGTCTTCTGCTACAGCAACAGATGTCAGGGACACATTCTGCACATCACCGGCAAAACCGCCTGCAAAGGCAGCCGCACCGCTCAGAAGTACAAGACTCAATCGAATGTTATGTTTCATACCCTTATTATACTCTCTTTTAGCTTATTCGTCGTCATAATCCGGAATATCAGGCACTGCGAACTCACCTGAATCCTGATCATTCACAAGCGCCTCACGCTGCTGGTAATAAGCACTGCGCGTTGCGGCATAATAATCAATAGAACTATTTTCCAAATCTTCAAGCACATCAACCAATGATGCACGCAGGTTCAGATACTGCAAACCAACTTTGCCGTAATAAATTCCCTCTTCATCGATATTAAATAAATACCAACGTAGCGGGTCGAGGTATGAATCTACAAAGAAACCGAAATAATCACGCGCGGAAGACGGACCAATAATTGGCACAACCAGATATGGACCGTGCGGAACGCCCCAAACAGCCAAAGTCTGGCCAAAATCTTCAAATTCATAAGGAATACCTTCATACGCGGCGACATCGAACAAACCTGCACCACCGACCATAGTGTTTACTACGGCACGTACAGCAACATCATGTGCGCCTTGTGCATCACCTTGTAAAACCTGGTTACTGAAGTCTACAGGGCTGCGCAGGTTACGCAGCACATTTGTCACGCCTGTACGTACAGGGCTTGGCAGCACTGTATTATAGCCTTTGGCAATCGGGTGGATAACTGCATCATCAACAGCATTGTTAAACTTGAACATCGTACGGTTGTAGTCCTCGTACGGGTCGTACATCGTAACGTCACCGACACTGATGGTCTGTGTTTCATTTGTGGCACACGCGCTCACACCCATAGTTCCTACGGCTAGCGCAGCCAGAATCGTAAATTTGTAAAATGCTTTTTTCATCAGAGCAGTCCCTTGTAACCCCTATTAAGTGATTGATTGTGATGACTAAGTCAAGTGAAGAAAATGAAAAAGAACTCCCACCCTCAATAGAGTATCGCCCACGGTTATTAAAGTTTCGTTTAAATGTGTGGAAAAGTGTTTTTTCTCTGAAAATCAGCCGTCTTCAAGCGATAGCAGCACCGTTATACCGAGCAAAAAACAAATCATGGCCGGCGACCATGCCGCAAGCGGCGGTGGCAGTTGCTGCGACGCACCTAAAGCCTGCAAATAACTGGACACAAAAAAGGTAAAAAACCCTATTCCTATGCCCAACGCGACCAGTCCCAACACCCCGCCAAAGCGCGGCGGCCTGATCGACACAGTTGCTGCCAGCAAAACCATGGCAATAAACAATAAAGGTTGGGACAATAATGTATGAAAGTGTACGCGTAAGCGGTCAGCACCAAACCCGGTTTGCTCCAACGTTTGTATATGACCGGGCAAACTCCAGAACGAAACACTCTCGGGCGAGGAAAAACTCTCTTCGATATCGCCGACAGTCAATTTGGTCGGCAATATGACCGCCCTTTTGGTAAGTGGCGGAATACCCGGACGATGCAGCTTGGCCTGCTTGAAAACCCAACGCCCGTCCTCCAGAACCGCATTCGGCGCATCCAGACGCGTGAGCAAGCTGTCATTCTGACCAAAATAAAACACCGTCACATCTTTGAGGTTCCAGCCGGGAGCCTGTACCTTTCGTGCATGTACAATGACATAGCCTTTTTGCACCTCATCGCCCTGTTCCAGAATTGCGCCGTCGGTACTCTGCCGCAGCCATAAGCCTTCCTGAAACAATGCCACGGAGCTTTCCTGATGATTCAGATACCGGTCTTCCAGATGCTGATATTTACTCAACAATAACGCCCCGACAGGATTAATAACCGTGAGCTGCAAGGCGCCAACCAACGCCGCAATGAAAACCAGCGGCAGCAGGAATTGCCACACAGAAAACCCAGCAGAGCGCAAAACCACCAGTTCCGAACGTCTATTGAGCTGCCAGAATGTGAACATTGCGGAAAACAGAATGGCAAAAGGAAACAGGATCTGTCCGACTTCGGGAAGCTTGAGCAACCCCATCTGAAACACCAAAGACATCGGTACGTCGGCAGTCTTGCTAGCACGGCGGATCAATTCCACGGTATCGAACAAATAAATCACCCCGAGTAATACCGAGAACAGGAACAGCAAATTGAACACGTACACCCGTGCCAAATAACCACCTAAAGTCAAACCGGGCATGAAGGATTTCATGATGCACCCTCCGTTTCCGGCTCGTGATTATACAGCACGCTGCGGCGCCATTTCTCGCTTAAACCGCTTAAACCGAAGGCACTGACCACCAGCGGCAGCAGCACCAACACATACATCAGCACCAGCCCCACACTGTTGTTGCGCGCGATATTGTAACAAGCAATATACAGCCCCTGAATAACCACAACCGCCGTCACGGCGATCAATATCCTCTTGGTTTGTCCACGCCTGTCTATCGGCCCGATCAACAACGTAACGCAGGAAATAAGCGTAAAAGTCAGCGCCAATAAAGGACTGAGCACACGACGGTGTGCCTCAATCTGGAAATCACGCACGCTCTCCAGATCCCGCTTCACACTCGGGTCGGGGTTGAGCAATTCAAAAATCGTACGCTCATCCGGCTCCGCCCAACGCTGGCGCACAGGATCACTGTCGGGCAAATCAATCGTATACGTTTCAAAGTTCAACCGTTTGAGCGCTCCGCTCTCTTGCTCATATTCCTGACGGCTGCCTTCATAAACCACAACCTGATACCCCTCTTCCGTAGAAAGAAGTACACCGCGCTTTGCCAAAATCGTCGATGGCGCGACATTCGCATCGCGGCTGTCGTGAATCATCAAACCGTACAGAGCACCGTCCTCACCGCGCTGTCTGATATAAACCGTCATCCCCTTACCGGCGCGGTTGAAGACACCCTCACGGAACAGGTAGGTCGAAAACTGAGCTTTGATCACTTCACGCATATGTTGCATAGTGCTGATCGATTTCGGCGCCACATACATGGTAATGCCCAGCAATATGAAGGTCACAATCAACGCCAGCGTAATCGCGGGACGCGCCAGCTGGAACGGCGCAAAACCGACGGAACGTACGACAATCAACTCCGAGTCACTGGTCATGCGGTTATACAGGAACAATGTCGCCGCCATCATCGCCAGCGGCAAAATAATCTCGAAAAACCGCGGCAATGCGAGCAAAGTCAAAATCCAGAACGCGCTACTGGAGGCACCGGATTCAATAACCAGTTCGAGGAACTTCAATGACTGTGTCAGAAACACGACAACCGCAAGCGTCACCGCGACAAAAACAGTCGCGATAATCAGATTTTTAAAAATATAGCGGTCGAAAATATTCATCAGCTCAGAAATTCACCAAAATTCGCTCAAAAATCCCGCAGTAGGTCTAGTCTCATATGCGGAAAAGCTTATAGTGTTTATAACCTTCTCCGTACTTATAAGAGAAGCCTTAATGCAAAAACCCGTTTTTTAAAAGAAAGACAAATCGCCAATGACCGTGCGCATAACCTTCCCGAAAACCGACACCGCCCCCAAAGGCCATGTAGTTCTTACCGTATTTGAAGGCGAGGAGCTGGGCACGGCTGCAAAGAAAATAGACAAGGGCCTCGATGGTCTGGCTGCATCGTCAATCAAGCGCGATAAAAATTTCAAAGGCAAAGCGGGCCAGACTTTAAGCCTGTATGCGCCAGAAAAATCCAAAATCGATCGCGTAACGGTTCTGGGTCTGGGCAAAGCCGATGCTCTGGATGAATTAAAAGCGGAAGAAGCCGGCGGCAAGCTGTTCGCCGCGGTTGGTAAATCCGGCTTCAAGGACATCATACTGATCACGGAAAAATCCAAAGCCCTGAAAAATGAATTGATGGCCGCCCATCTCGCAAACGGCTTTAAACTGCGTTCCTACACATTCGATCGTTACAAATCTAAGAAGAAGGACAAAGATAGCGCGCCTGAACTCGCGGCCTTAAAGGTCCTGTCATCCCACCCTGCAAACAGCAAGGCCGCATATAACAGCTTGGCCAATGTAACCGAAGGTGCTTACTGGGCGCGCGATCTGGTCAACACCGCGCCGAATGACCTCTACCCTGAAAGCTACGCCAAACAGATCAAAGACGAGCTTAAGCCGCTCAATGTCGATGTTGAAATTCTGGACGAGAAAAAGCTCGAAAAAATGGGTGCAGGCGCAATCATGGCGGTTGGTAAAGGCTCCGAACGTCAACCTCGTATGGTCATTATGCGTTGGAACGGTGCCACGAAGAAAAAAGGCACCAAAACTATCGGTCTGGTCGGTAAGGGTGTCACTTTTGATACAGGCGGCATCTCGATCAAACCCGGCGCGGGCATGGATGAAATGAAAATGGATATGGGCGGATCAGCCGCCGTTGTCGGCACGATCAAGGCGCTCGCGGCCAATAAGGCCAAGGTCAATGTGGTTGGTATTGTCGGACTGGCTGAAAACATGCCGTCATCAAACGCGTACAGACCCGGTGACATCGTGACATCGCTGTCCGGTAAAACCATCGAAGTCTTGAATACCGATGCGGAAGGGCGTTTGGTCCTCGCCGACTGCCTGACGCATATGCAATCCAAATACAAACCGGATGTGATTGTTGATCTCGCAACCCTGACAGGGGCGATGATGGTCGCGCTTGCTCACGAATATTGCGGGACCTTTGCCAACACCGACTCCCTGTGGGCCGAGCTTGAAAAAGCCAGCGCAGACACAGGCGAAAAACTCTGGCGTATGCCGCTTGATGAGGAATGGAAAAAGGAAATGGAAAGCACCGTCGGCGATGTTCGCAACCTTGCCAAAAGCGGCCGTTACGGCGGCGCATGTACAGCCGCAGGATTTTTGGAGCATTTCATCGAAGGTGATGTACAATGGGCCCATATGGACATTGCAGGAACGGCATGGATAAAGTCCGACAGACCGACCGTGCCGAAATACGGTACAGGTTTCGGTGTACGTGTCCTGCATGACTGGATTACCCAGAACTATTAATAATCTGACGAAGAATGCGTTTAAAGAGTAAACCGACATCACCGCCTGAAAAACAAAAGCCTGAAGAGTATATCGACAGGCTTGGCGGTGATTCACATCCCGCATTACTCAAAAAATACGCCGTACGTATCACAGATACCGTGAAGGACACGATCAAGAGCGACGTTCACGCCGACCCTGTCGCCAAGCAATATGTACCGCAAATGCAGGAATTGACGATCCTGCCCGAGGAAATGCGCGACCCGATCGGTGATGATACGCATACCCCTGTGAAAGGCATTGTCCATCGCTATCCCGACCGTGTGTTGTTCAAACCCGTGAATGTCTGCGCCGTTTATTGCCGTTATTGCTTCCGTCGTGAACATGTCGGCCCTGCACACGCCGCGCCATTAAATGAAGCCGAACTAAACGCCGCGCTCGATTACGTCGAAAACCATAAAGACATTTTTGAGGTGATACTGACGGGTGGCGATCCGCTTGTCCTCTCCCCCAAGCAAATGACAACCGTCATGCAGCGTCTGGATAACATCGAACATGTAAAAATCATCCGCTTCCATACACGCGTGCCGATTGCCGACCCTGCCCGCGTAAACGCGGAATTAATCAACGCTATAAACATCACCGACAAGGCCGTGTATATGGCATTACATATCAATCATGCGCAGGAATTAAACGATGATGTACGTGCGTGTCTGAAACAACTGCACAAGGCAGGTATCAATTTGCTCTCTCAATCCGTATTGCTGAAGGGTGTAAATGATGATGCCGACATACTGGCTAGTTTGTACCGTGAATTGCTGGGCTTGAATGTAAAGCCGTACTATCTGCACCATCCCGATCTCGCACCCGGAACATCACATTTCCGCCTCTCCTTGAAACGCGGGCAGGAAATCGTAGCCAAGCTGCGCGGACACTTATCAGGTCTGTGTCAACCGACTTACATGGTCGACATACCGGGTGGTTTCGGCAAAGTCCCCTGCACCCCGAACACACCGTCATACAAGGGCGACGGCGAATATGAAATCACAGACTTTAATGGGCAGACACATACATACACCTCCAAAGCCGATCAGGAGGATGCGTAATGGCCGATATCCGTTTCTACCATCTGGAACGTCAAAATCTTGATGCTGCCCTGCCCACTTTGGTGGCCAAGGCCTTAAGCAAAGGACATAAAATTATCATTAAAGCTCCTGATAATAGCGAGGTCGAGAGATTGAACGGCCATCTTTGGACGTACGACCCGAACAGCTTTATACCCCACGGCTCTGCGAAAGACGGCCACGAATCCGACCAACCGGTTTGGCTCACCGATAACGACGAAATTCCGAACGGTGCGGATGTCCTCATCCTGACCCATAATTGCGAGCACACGCAAATTGATCAGTTCAAACTGGTCTGTAACATGTTCGACGGTCGCAATGAAAACGCGGTACAAAAAGCCCGCCAAGACTGGAAAACCTTCAAAGACGGTGAACACGAGCTAACCTATTGGCAGCAATCTGCCAATGGCGGCTGGACCGAAAAATCCTGAATTTTAATGATTAATGTGCTTCAGCCGGTGCTTCGGCGGCTTCACCCTCAGCAGCAGGAGCAGCTTCAGACGCGTCTGCGCTCTCTTCTACTTCCGGTTCCGGCGGAGCCAAAGCCGCTTTCTCGGCTTCGATTTCAGCAGCTGACGGCATTGCAAATGAACCTGAGCCTTGCTGTCTCAGCCATGCAATCATCGCTGCGCGGTCACCGGGCTTCTTAAGACCGAGATAGTTCATCTTTGTACCTTCAATGTATTTCTTAGGCTTCCAAAGGAAGAAGTTCAGATCTTCATAGCTCCATGCACCGCCTTTGGCTTGCATAGCTGCGGAATACTCGAAATCACTCAAATGAGCTTTCGGGCCACCAACAACGCCGTACAAGTTCGGACCAACACCGTTCGGGCCACCTTGATCAAAGGAGTGACAAGCAGCACAAGCCTTGGACAGCTTTTCACCTTTCGCAATATCTGCATCGGCAATCAAATCCAAAATCGGATCAGGCAGCTGCGGCTTCGCGGGACCGCCACCGGCAGGACCTTCTGCGCCTTCAACCGGGACCGCATCTTCATCAGGGATGTGAGGGTGTACAAACTGTCCGGCGATGAAGCCGCTGAGCATAGCCATAATCCCCGCGCACAACACGGCTGCGAAAATCTTGTTTTTTTCCATACTGTCCATAGGGCGATCCGCTTAATTTTTTGTTCTAAAAAAGGGTTCTTGTTCTTTGTACTAAACTGTAGCAGTTTAAACCAAGGTTAGATAACAGACATATACAGTCTGCGTAAAGCCATTCAAGCAAAAATTAAGTACAAAAGCCGTTAAATCACATTATGGACCTCTCGAATATTAAAACCATCGCTTTTCAGGGCGCCAAGGGCGCCTACTCCGACCTCGCCTGTCGCACAGTGTTTCCAACGCTCGAGACACTGGGATGTCATTCCTTTGAAGACACATTTAAAGCCGTTATTGACGGAAAGGCCGAACTGGCGATGATTCCTATTGATAACACCATCGCAGGGCGCGTTGCCGATGTGCATCACCTCATGCCTGATGGTGGCCTGTTCATCATCGGTGAACATTTCCAGCCCATCCGCCACACCTTGTTAGGGCTTAAAGGCACGACAAAAGAGCAGATCAAGCATGTACACAGCCATGTGCACGCCATCCCCCAATGCCGCAAGATTGTCAAAGAACTCGACGTAGAAGCGCATATCCATGCCGATACGGCCGGCGCTGCAAAAGAAATAGCGGAGAAAAAGGACCCGACTCATGGTGCCATTGCTTCGGAATTAGCCGCAAAAATATACGATCTGGAAATACTGGAACGTGACGTGCAGGATGAAATACACAACACTACCCGCTTCCTGATCCTCGGCACAGAGCCGGAAATCCCTGATGAGTCGATCGATACGATCACCTCCCTGATCTTTACCGTAAGAAACATTCCAGCGTCGCTTTACAAATGTCTCGGCGGGTTTGCGACAAATGGCTTCAGCTTCACCAAGCTCGAATCCTATGTTGACCCTAACTTCCAGGCCGCCCGCTTTTACTGCGACATTGAAGGCCACCCTGATAACGAGAGTTTTAAACTCGCTCTGGAAGAGCTTGGTTTTTACGCGACCGACGTAAAATTCCTCGGCTCATATCCTGCGCACGCATTCCGCGCGCATGACAATGACGGGTCAACCATCAATTAAGAGTTTGAAATTAATACTTGATCTGGCAGGGGCCGTCCGTGTTAGGTTCAGGAAACACTATTAAGGAGCACTCCATTCATGCCCACACATGCCGAACTGGCCACAAAACTTCTTGTCGATGCTGCTGATTTTTTCGTAACACTCGGCGAGCAAAACCCGCCTCTGAAAGACCAGATGGAAGAAAACTCCACTGTCTTCAAGCAAATGGGCTCATTGTTGTCTCAGGAACCTTCAGGCGCCTTGAACGGCACCCCGCATGGTGAACTGGCCGGCAAACTTTTGGTGGATGCCGCAACCTTCTTCACGACACTGGCCGAGCAGAACGAACCAATCAAAGAACAAATGATGGAAAACGCCCGCGTTTATAAACAAATCGGTGAATTGGTTATGAAAGAACCGCTCGGGGTTCTCGACTAGATTACTTCCATAAAGACAAGCGCCAGAACAGCCAGACACATCAATACACTGGTAATGGCCAGCTTGGCTTCAAGAGGGACATCCTCTTCCTTATCATGGACAAAGACTTTTAGAATTTGATCACTGACCGCCATCGTGTCGGGGTCAATAAGGCGTTTCTTGATTTCGACTTTGCGATACCCCTCGCTTTCATGCAGGGATACAGCTTCATTAATGGCCGCATTCAGGTCAATGGTCGTGGAACGCATTTCCCAGTCATTCTGGCCTTCATGTTGATTTTCCGGTCTATGATAAATGTAAACCGAATACTCAGGGCTCTGAGTATCGATCGCTTGCGATTCAGCTTCGGCAAAAGCCTGACCCATGTGTGAAATCTCCGTGTGTTGTTAAGGTGATTTTCAATAAGACTCAACAATCATACCTTTCAAATAACCCCAAAAAGATTAATGAAAGCTTAAGATTGGCTAAATTTGTATGTAAATTTTATCTTTTTGCTGACTAAACTTGTATTTATGTCTGCGTTGCATGACACGGCTGCGTAAGCTTGCTTGAATTTTCACGCGTAAGCCGCTAAAATAAAAGCTCATCAAGCGATTGGAAAGTTCTTCCACAATCCCAAATCGCACCGAAGATCAATAATTTC
Organism: Alphaproteobacteria bacterium; assembly: GCA_030432025.1. Lineage (GTDB taxonomy): Bacteria > Pseudomonadota > Alphaproteobacteria > Micavibrionales > Micavibrionaceae > TMED27. Next base: position 59,000 of record JAUIIA010000004.1, on the reverse strand, counting down.
AAACAGCCGTATCAGGATTCCCGTTCATGGCCCGTACCCGCACCGTCCGCCGCGCACCTATCAAAACCTCGCGCAAACGTAAATCAACCAAAGCCGCAAAATCCGCGCCTTGGCCTTTTCGGATGCTACCCGAAGGCATTCAGGTCTTTTTCGCCCGCCGTGTCGTCGATGTAACCGCAGCGGCCTTCACCGTCGCCGGGCTGTTCCTGCTCACCGCCTTATGGACTTACGCGCCGCACGACCCCTCCTGGAATGTCGCCGCCGCGGATTCCGGTATTAACAACTGGATGGGCTTATACGGCGCTTGGGCTGCCGATTCATTACTCCAAACAGTCGGCGTTGCCGCATTCATGATCGGTCTCGTCTCCCTATGCTGGGGCGTAAGGATTTATAACCGCGCCCCTATCACCTGGTTCATTGCCCGCCTATTCGCACTTGCCGCCAGCGTATCCTTAATCGCTATGGCCTTTGCCCCACTACCGGCAGGCAGCTTCATGATTCAGGACGGCTTAGGCGGCTCCCTTGGCACATTGATGCTGGAACCTCTCACACGCGTGGCCAACTACATCATCCCTGATATCAGCCCGCTTATCCTCGCTTCGATATGCGGTGTTCTGGCGATCATAACCAGCATATACGCATCGACCTTAAGATTGGCTCATATTGGCTATGCCATTCAAAAAACTATCGTTATTTCAATAAACGCTGTATTCACAGCCGTCGCGATATTCCAGAAATTCACAGGCTGGATCAGCCACCATAATGATCAGAATGCCCGCCCCGACCTGATCGGCGCGCTTGATAAAATGCCACGTTTTTCCATTCCGATGCCAAGCTTCGAGAGAGCGGAAACCCCACCAGCTAAACAAGAACAACCGGTACAAAAATCACGCATCGAACCATCCGTGACCGCGCAACAGCCACCCCCGGCACCGCAAGCTACAAAGCCGCAAGCTAATATTCCTGTTGTTGCCACGCCGGCCAAAGCAACCAAAACACATGCGCCGCAACAACGTTTCAGCCTTGACGGTGATGCCGAATGGACATTCCCTAGCCTCGACCTGCTCGAAGCTGCGCCTGACGACCACCATGAAGACCAGCTGGATGAAAACGCTCTGCGCCGTAACGCGGAGCTGCTGCAAAACGTACTGGCCGACTTCAATGTTGAGGGCGAGATCACAAGCATACACCCCGGTCCCGTTGTAACGCTGTACGAACTGGAGCCTGCACCGGGTACAAAATCCGCAAAAGTTATCGGTTTGGCCGATGACATTGCGCGCTCCATGTCTGCCATCTCCGTACGTGTGGCCGTTGTACCGGGTCGTAACGTGATTGGTATCGAATTACCGAATAAATCCCGCCAGATCGTGTACATGCAGGACCTGCTGGCCACATCCATGTACGAGAAGACAAAGGCCTCTCTACCGCTTGTTTTGGGTAAGGATATCGGCGGCCAGCCTATATTGGCCGATTTGGCAAAAATGCCGCACCTGCTGGTGGCCGGTACAACGGGCTCGGGTAAATCCGTGGCCGTAAACACCATGATCCTGTCTTTGCTGTACCGTCTATCGCCGGAACAATGCCGCTTCATCATGATCGACCCTAAAATGCTGGAACTCTCCGTCTATGATGGCATTCCGCACCTGCTTTCCCCCGTCGTGACCGAACCAGGCAAAGCCGTCGTCGCCCTGAAATGGACAGTGCAGGAAATGGAGGAGCGCTACCGCGCTATGTCGAAACTGGGTGTACGTAACATCCATGGTTATAACGAGCGCGTGAAAGAGGCCCGTGAAAAGGGCGAAACCATTGTTCAGAAAGTAGAAACCGGCTTCGATCCCGAAACGGGACAAAAAACATACGAAGATCAGGAAATGGATCTGTCCGAATTGCCGTTCATCGTCGTCATCGTCGATGAATTCGCCGACCTGATGTTGGTTGCGGGTAAAGATGTTGAAAACGCCATCCAGCGCTTGGCCCAAATGGCCCGTGCCGCAGGTATCCACCTGATCATGGCGACTCAGCGCCCGTCCGTAGATGTGATTACGGGCGTAATCAAAGCCAACTTTCCCACACGTATTTCCTTTCAGGTCACCTCCAAAGTCGACTCCCGCACCATTCTGGGCGAAGGCGGCGCCGAACAACTACTCGGTATGGGTGACATGCTCTACATGGCACCGGGCGGACGTATCACACGCGTACACGGCCCATTTGTCAGCGACGATGATGTTGAAAAAGTCGTGGCCGACCTCAAGGCACAGGCCGAGCCGGCCTATATCGACAGCATCACGTCTGATGATTTCTCGGATGCCAGCGAAGTTATGCAAGCCATCTTCAGTGACCGTGATGGTGGCGACAAGGTCGACGAATTGTATGATGAAGCGGTCGCGCTCATTGCGCGTGAAGGCAAAGCCTCCACCAGCTTCATTCAAAGATGCCTGCAGATCGGTTATAACCGCGCCGCTCGTATCATTGAGGAAATGGAACGACAAGGCGTTGTCTCCAAAGCCAGTGCAACTGGTAAACGCGAAGTACTGGTTTCCGACTTCAGTGATGTCTAGCCATGCGCAGAGGCAATAAAAAACCTATAGATCCCGGAAAAATCGTCCAGAACTTCATCGAATACCTCACGCAAAACTGGGGTATCGACAGCAAAAAGCTCGCTCCCGGCCTGCAAAAGGAGTTTAAGGAATTCAATTACGGTCGTTACGGCATGATCGGTGGCCTATTGGTCCTGTTCCTCATGGACGGCCTCACAAGCTGGGCTATCGGCGGAGGACTGATTTATTGGGGCTATAGGGAATGCGCGAAAATTTATCCGCGTCTTAAGGACGATCTGGAATTTCATCGATCAATACATAAAAACGACTGAGAATACCGCAAAGGGTTTGCAAAGCGTCGCGCGTATATTATCTGTAAATGAAACAACAAACAGATAAACGCATGAAAACCCTATTCCGCATTCTAAGCTTGACCGCTTTACTTCTCAGCCCCTTGGCTGTCACACAAAGCGCACAGGCCGAAAAGACCGAGAAATTCGTACAAGATATCGCACTGGTGGAACACTACCTGCAAAATCTCGGCTCCGCCCGCGCCCGCTTCGTTCAAACCACGCATGACGGCACGCAACTGGTTGGTACGTTCTACCTGCAACGCCCCGGTAAGCTGAGATTCGAATATGACGACCCGATTAAGGACTTCGTCGTCGCCGACGGTGTGTTCATCTATTTCTACGACGCGGAACTTGGCGAGCAGAGCAACGCACCAATCGGACAAACCTTGGCTGACTTCATCCTACGTAAAAACGTCTCCTTAAGCGGTGACATCCACGTTGAAAGCATCCGCCGTAAGGGCGACCTGCTGCAGGTGCAAATCGTACAGGCTTCCGACCCGGAAGCAGGCTCCCTGACACTTGGTTTTGATGAAGACCCGATGACCCTGAAAAAATGGCGCGTGGTCGACGGGCAAGGCCTGATCACCGAAGTCGAGCTGTTTTACCTGAAAACGGACATCAAACACCCCGCCGAGCTGTTTGTATATCAGGCCCCTGATGACGGCGAACCGAGCTTTAACGAATAATCATGCAGGACGGCCCACTCGATCATCTGATTAAAATGCTATCGGGCCTGCCGGGCCTCGGCAACCGTTCAGCACGCCGTGTCGCGCTGCACCTGCTATCCAAGCGCGGCCAGCTGATGATCCCGCTTGCCGACCTGCTCAAACAAACCGCCGAGGATATTAAGGCCTGCGGTACCTGCGGCAATCTGGATAATGTCGAGCCCTGTCGCGTATGCCAGAGCGCCAAGCGCGACCGCAGCCAGATCTGCGTGGTCGCACAAGTCAGTGATTTATGGGCCATTGAACGCACAGCCTCTTTTAAGGGTATGTACCACGTTCTAGGGGGCGTTCTTTCCGCTCTGGACGGCGTGGGGCCCTCTGATTTGAATCTGGACACACTGGTCAGCCGCAGTCAGGATAACGCCATCAGTGAGGTTATTTTGGCCCTCAGCGCTACTGTAGACGGCCAAAGCACCGCCCATTACATCAACGACCACATTGCCCGTGACGGATTAACAATTACGCATCTCGCCCACGGTGTCCCCGTCGGCGGCGAGCTGGATTATCTTGATGATGGCACCATTACAACGGCGCTAAGGTCGCGTAAGTAAGGCTTACATGAACAAACCGACTGGTTGGTTTATTCCTTTTCCGACACATATAACACACCGTCAGTATCCACACGGATCGCTGCTATATGGGTGTGATGCCCCGCACCGTCACCGCCAATGGCAACATCATAATACTGACCGGCAGGGAAGAAATGATCGCCGGAATCCGCGCTAACAGCATCATCTCCAAAACGGACATACATGTTCTGTGTCGCATAAATTGAAATCACACGCGTCTCATCGCTAAAGGCACTGACATTACGTGCCGAGGACGCTGAAAAATTGATGACATGTGCAGCGCCGTTTTTAAAACGCAGCGCCGGAATAGGATTATCGTTAGAATCGAGAGGAAGCTTCGTAGACATAGTTTTCTCCTGTTTAAAATGAAAAAAACCGACCAAGCGGTCGGTTGTTGTAGGACCCGTATATGGGCGCACTTTTCCTGTTGAAAGGAATAGCCTATTCCATAGTTAAACAGATTTCAAGGAATTTTTTCCTAATCACTACTGCGCTACGGCAGGGGCATCAACTTCGCCAGGCTTGAAGACATGCTCGATCCGCATCTCGCCGGACGGCACATCCAGCAAGGAGACCGAAATTTCCACCGGGGTACGCCCCGAAGCATCAATATCCTTATATTGGGATAGCTGCTGGGCAAAACGGTTGGCCGCATCCACAGGCTCAGTCTCATACGCGGGGCGCTGAAGCAACAAGCTGTATTCATTCTTACCCGTCTGGCCAATAATATCGGACTGACGACGAAGCAACACGAGATACTGGCAGAGCTTAGCAACCGCGAACTCGGCCGCGTAAATACCGTCTGTGCCCTGAATCTCAGTATGGTTCTTCAAAGCAATCGTCAGCACATAGGTCTGCTCGCCATAACGATTAGCACGGTCCATCGCGGATAAAAACAGCTGGTTAAACGCGGATTTTGCAATAACACCACCCGCACTCGGGAAATCCTCGGAGTCGTCGCTCAAATTTTTAACGACCTTAATGAGACGCTTTGCATTATCCAAAGCATTGAAAACCGCATCAGGGTCCAAAGGTTTGGCCAGAAGGTCGTTCGCACCGGCCTTAATCGCGTCTTCGCGTGAAATAGTTTCCGATGCGATCAAAATATAAGGATAGTTCGCCACAGAACGGCGCATATTCAAAATCAGCGGACGCGGAGTAGTCAACGGGGCAGGATCAAGAATGACGATATCGAAATCATCGTTGGCCAATTTGTCGACAGCATTGTTTTTAACAGGCTCCTCGACGATCTGGTGTCCAACTGGTTCTAACTTGGAGCGCAACAATTGCGTAACAAGCGCATCCTGATCGACCAGCAAAATCTTCATGGTTAAAATCCCCAACTAACAACTTATTTATAGCATGATAATGCTTAATATTTTCATGATCACCGAAAATGAATCAAAAGCAAAGCCAAAATTTGAAGGTTTTTGCACCTGACAAATCTCAAACAGGCAATCATTTGTATGTTTGACATACAGGCAGGAGTATATTAGTTAGTCATACACTTTAATACCCCGATATAATGGTGGTTAAAGCCCAGGTGGCGGAATTGGTAGACGCGCTACGTTCAGGTCGTAGTTCTCGTAAGGGAGTGAAGGTTCAAGTCCTTTCCTGGGCACCATTAAAATAAGGGGACTAACGTAAGAGTTCAATTTACCCATGAGCATTACCCTGCATAAAGGCGACATCCCCGCCGATCTGGATTTAGGCGACGTAATCGCCGTTGATACCGAAACACAGGGTTTGAACCCGCACCGTGACAAGCTCTGCCTTGTTCAACTTTCCTCTGGTGACGGAAACGCACATATCGTCCAGCTTGACCGCGAAACTTATGACGCCCCCAATCTGAAAGCGATGCTGGGTGACCAGAAAAAGCTCAAAATCTTCCATTTCGCGCGCTTTGACATCGCGGTCTGCAAAAAATACCTCGAAATCGACTGCAGCCCTGTTTACTGCACACGTACAGCCTCCCGCCTCGTCAGAACCTACACGGACCGCCACGGTCTGGCCCAATGCTGCCGAGAATTGTTGAGCGTTGATCTTAACAAGCAGCAACAATCCTCTGACTGGAGCGCTTCGGACCTGAGCGATGCGCAAATCGAATATGCCGCCAGCGACGTTTACCACCTGCACGCCCTGAAAGAAAAATTCGACGAAATGCTAAGCCGCGAAGGCCGACTGGAACTGGCTTATCAATGTTTCGAATTTTTGCCTGTACGTGCCGACCTTGACTTAAAAGGATGGGCGTTCGAGGATATTTTCGCGCACAACTAGCGAGAATGAGGCTTTCATGAGCACCGCACCAAAAACAGCCAACACAAATACCGCTAAGGACCACGCCCGTACTGTTCTGCAGACCGAAATTGACGGATTGCAGGCGTTGATGGACGCATTAGACGGCAGCTTCGATCAAGCCGTAGACCGCGTACATGAAATGAAAAACAACGCGAGCCACGGCCGTTTCATCATTGCCGGTATCGGCAAAAGCGGACATGTAGGGCGCAAAATCGCCGCCACACTCGCCTCAACAGGTACCCCGTCATATTTCGTACACCCCGGTGAAGCCAGCCACGGCGACATGGGGATGATCACCGAACATGACATTGTCCTGATGCTGTCCAATTCCGGTGAGAACAGCGAGCTAACGGACCTTATTCACTACACGCGCCGCTATGACATTACGCTCATTGCGATGACCAGCAACGCCGACAGCACACTCGGCCAGCATGCCGACATTACCCTGCTTTTACCAAAAGCACCCGAAGCCTGCCCCAACGGTCTGGCCCCGACAACATCAACGACCATGATGATCGCATTGGGTGATGCTCTGGCTGTGGCCCTGCTTCACCGCATGGGACTAACACCCGAACAATACAAAGTCTTCCACCCGGGTGGTAAGCTCGGCCAGCGTTTGATGAGTGTTTCCGACATCATGATTGCACAAGACGACCTGCCGCTTGTCAAAGAAGACGCCAAAATGGATCAGGCTATCCTGACATTGAGCGAGAAAAACCTCGGTGCCGTTCTGGTTATAAATGCAAACGGTGATTTACTGGGCATGGTCACTGATGGTGACTTGAAACGTCATATGGCTCCTGACCTGATGGAAAAGCCCGTTAAGGATGTGATGAGCACGAACCCGAAAACTATTCAGGCAAGTGCCCTCGCGGTGGAAGCCGTCAAAATCATGACACAAACACCCGGCAAATATATCAGCAGCCTGATCGTCATGGATAAGAACAAGCTTGCCGGTATGATCCGTCTGCAGGATTGCATACAGGCTGGCCTGCTGTAAAAGCCGCTTTAATCATTTGCCTAAATCCCATATCGGGCTATAACCCTAAGAATGAACGATCTGTCCTCACAACATAACGACGCCGCAGGTATCCCTACGGATTCGGCTTCGACGGAACGCGAGAAGCTCGCGGGCCTTTCACGCGGCGAAAACCGTGCGGGGGCAGACGTACACCGCTACACCAAACTGATCAAATCACTGAAGATTATCCTGCCTTTGATTGCCCTGTGCATTGTGGCGGTGCTCTTCACATCCAACATGTTTGACAGCGACACAATTACGCCGGAGAAGCTGGAGCAGGATGTAGTGCCCGTTGCCGGAACAAACCAGCTGGTGAACCCGCGCTTCGACAGTGTTGATGATAAAAACCAACCCTATGTGATTACGGCCGAGAGCGCCTTGCAAAACCTGAAAAGCGAACATGTCGCACTGGAAAAACCTTTGGCGGACATTGTGCTGAATTCCGGCCAATGGGTGGCCTTACGTTCCGATAAAGGTGAATTCAATCAAAAAACCCAGAAACTGCATCTTGATGAAAACGTAAAGCTATACCATGATGCCGGCTATCAGTTTTCAATGCAGGCGCTCGACATCGATTTGAAAGCCAACACGGTACAAAGCGATACCCAAGTCACAGGTCACGGCCCTTTGGGCACGCTTGATGCCAGTGGCTTGCAGGCAAGTGGAGAGACCGAACATCTAATTTTCAACGGTCCTGCAAAACTGGTGCTATACGATACCGAAAACAACAACCTTGCCGAGGTGCTCAAACCATGACGAAGCTGCGCTACCCACTCCTGACGGTTCTGGCTGCATTGATTTGCGGGCCGTACGCGTACGCTGCTGTAAATGGTCTCAGCTCCTCCTCCAAGGAACCTTTGGAAATTACAGCAGACGGCAGTCTCGAATGGTTACGCGCCCAGCAACAACTCGTTGCCCGCACTAACGCACTGGCCAAACAAGGCGATGCCTCTGTCGCGGGAGAGACTCTGACCGCGCTTTACCGTGAAGGTAAGACAGGCCAGAAATTTGAAATCTTTCAGGTAAACGCCGACATAAACGTACGCCTCAAATCCCGTGACAGCACGGTAACAGGCGACAATGCCGTCTATAACCTCGACGAAGGTCTGGCGACGATGACGGGGCAAAACCTGAAGATGGTCGCACCCGACCAAACCGTCACGGCCGAAGAAAAATTCGAATACTGGGTCGATGACGGCCGCGTCAATGCATTGGGCAAGGCGCGTGTCGTCCGCCCGAAACCGACAGGTGGCGTAGACACCCTTCAGGCAGACAAAATCTCCGCCGTATTGAAAGAAAATGAACAAGGCGAACAAGTGCTGCACTCTCTGGAAGCCATCGGCAACGTCATTATCACAACACCAACCGAAGTGATTACGGGCGCATACGGCATTTTCAGAAGCGAGAGCAATAAGGCCGAATTGACAGGCGGCGTGAAAATCAAGCGCGGCCCGAACATCCTTGAAGGGGAAAAAGCCATCGTCAATCTGACGACAAATGTCAGCACATTATACGGGCAAAATCAGGCAACAGGCGCCGGCGATGGCCGTGTTCGCGCCGTTTTATATCCTGATTCAGAATAATTTTTCTGGTACTTTTCCGAAATTCGGGTAGTTTTAAGATTATGGAATGTTTCACCGCATCAGCAACAGAACGGCTGGGAGCCGCCATTAAATGAATATATCACTCGGCTCCAATAAACCGCGTTTGAAGGAAGTACCCAAGGGCTTGGGTGTTCAGCACCTGTCCAAAAGCTACAAAAAACGTCCCGTATTGCGGGATGTATCCTTCACTGTTCAACGTGGTGAAGCCGTGGCCCTGCTCGGCCCCAACGGTGCGGGTAAAACCACATGCTTCTATATCACGACAGGACTGATCCCTGCCGACGGCGGAGTAATCCAGCTTGATGGACAGGATATCACGCACCTGCCGATGTACCGCCGCTCACGTCTGGGTATTGGCTATCTGCCTCAAGAATCCTCGATTTTTCGTGGTATGAACGTAGAGGACAATATCCGCGCCGTTATCGAAGCACAGGATCTGAATGACGAGGAACGTGACTTGTTGCTCGAGGATTTGTTGAGCGAATTCGGTGTCGAACATCTGAGACGTACACCCACACCTGCACTGTCCGGTGGTGAACGCCGCCGCGTCGAAATTGCCCGCGCACTGGCGGCCCGTCCCGACTTTATCCTGCTCGATGAGCCGTTGGCCGGTATCGACCCGATTGCTGTCGGTGAAATTCGTAATCTGATTGCGCATTTGAAAGATCGCGGCATCGGCGTATTGATCACCGACCATAATGTCCGCGACTGTCTGGGTATTGTTGACCGTGCGTACATCCTCCATGACGGACAGGTTTTGATGGAAGGCTCCGCCGACGACATCATCAACGACAAAAATGTCCGCCGCGTTTATCTGGGCGAAGAATTCAAGCTCTAACCCCCTTCTCAATTTACACTACGGGCGTATATCAACTTTTGTGATATTTACGAGCGTGATATACTTACAGCTATGAACAAGCCCACCCAGAGTCTGGATCTCAGGCAATCCCAACAGCTTGTAATGACCCCCCAATTGCAGCAAGCCATCAACATGCTGCAAATGAATAATCTTGAGCTGACCGAACTGGTCGAAGAAGAGCTGGAGAAAAACCCGTTACTGGAAAAAGATGAAAGCACGCCCGAGGATTCGGGTAGCGATGAAACGCCGGAGCGTGAAACGGGCAATGACGACGTGGACGAGGCATACGCACAGGCCGAAGATAGCACCGACTTTGATGCAGGCTCGAAAATGGCCGAAGTCGGCGCGGGCGGAAATTCAAAATTTGAGGATGCCGAAAGCTCATTTGAAAATCGCATGTCCTCGGAAAAATCTTTACGCGAACATTTAATCGATCAACTACATGTACGTTTCAACGACAACCGCGACCGCATGGTCGGCGCGATGCTGATCGACCGCATCGATGAGAGCGGATACTTGCGCGAAGACCCGCAAGAACTGGCTGAGCAAATCGGCGCATCGGAAGAACGCATAGAACGCCTGCTGGAAAAAATGAAAGGTTTCGACCCGACAGGGGTATTCGCCCATGATCTGGCCGAATGTATGGCTTTGCAGCTCGAAGAACGAGGACAGCTGGACGGCCCGATGCGTACACTCATTGAAAACCTGAATATGCTGGGCGATCACGACTTTAAAGGCCTCGCTGAAAAATGTGGCGTAAATGAGACATACCTTAAGGACATGATCGGGGAAATTCGCGCGCTTAACCCCAAGCCCGCTTCGGAATTCGATCATCTGGTCGTACAAACCGCCATCCCCGATGTCGTCATGAAACGCCTGCCTAAAAATCTGGGTGGCGGCTGGCGCGTTGAATTAAACACGGACACATTGCCACGTGTATTGGTGAATAACGAGTACTACACGGAGGTCGCAAAAACCGCGACCCAGAAGAAAGATAAGGAATATCTCTCCACCCAGTTACAAAACGCCAGTTGGCTTGTACGTGCAATGGACCAACGCGCACAAACGATCCTCAAAGTCGCCGCGGAAATCGTCGAGCAACAGGACGCGTTTTTCAATTACGGGATCGAATTTCTCAAGCCGCTCAAGCTGATCGATATCTCCGAAGAAATCGATATGCATGAAAGTACAGTCTCCCGTGTGACCACCAATAAATACATTGGTACCCCGCGCGGTATTTTCGAGCTTAAATATTTCTTCTCAACCGCTTTGGTCAGCGAAGACGGCACCGCCCACAGCGCGGAAAGCATTAAGGCACGCATCAAAACCCTGACCGATGAAGAAGACCCGAAAAAAATCCTCAGCGATGATAAAATCGTCGAGATTTTAAAGGCAGAGGGAATAGATATCGCCAGACGTACAGTCGCAAAGTACCGCGAAGCGATGCATATCGGCTCCTCTGTACAAAGGCGGAAACAAAAAAAGAATTTATAAAACCCTGCGCATTTTCATAAGGCACACTAAAATTCCTCAAAATAGTCATAAAAATTCAATTTTAGAGGGATCGGAACCGTGCTATAATCGTAGGTATAAGCCAAAATCGAAGAAACTTGGAAGGACCTCGTAATGGAACTGAACGTTCATGGAAAACAAATCGATGTCGGTGATGCCTTGCGCACCCATGTTGAGGACAAATTAGCAGATCTCAACGAAAAATATTTCAATCATGCGGCCTTTGCCACGGTCACATTCTCAAAAGAAGGACACGGAAAAGCGGAAACCCGCGCACATATTCTAATCCAGCTCGGTAAAAACGTAATGGTCGTAGCCGATGCTACAGATCATGACCCATACGCCTCATTTGAAGCCGCAGCGACAAAAGTCGGCAAGCAGATGCGCCGATACAAAAAGAAACTGCGCGATCATCACGACCGCATGGAACACACACCGGACGAAGAAATCATCACGGCTCGTGACTATGTTCTGGCCGCTGCTCCAGAGCAAGATGACACGCCTGAGGAAGAAACCGGTGATGAACCACTGATCGTCGCCGAAATGACACAGGAAATCACCAAGATGAGCGTATCCGACGCTGTGATGCGCCTCGATCTCTCAGGTGAGAATGCCATGCTTTTCCGCAATGCCAGCCACGGCGGCATCAACATGATCTATCGCAGAGATGATGGAAATATCGGTTGGGTCGACCCTGAAGGCCACGGCAAATAGCCTTATAAAAATCAGTTTAAAAGCTTAACTAGGCGCGGCTGTCAAAGCCGCGTCTGCGTTTGCCAGTCTTGTATCCTCGCCATATGGAGGCGGCGTCGAAAGACCAGCATATTGTTGCAAGCGTTGCGATTCTGCAATTTGATCAGGTGTCCAATAATCGGAATGTGATTTTTCGATATATTCGTACGTTTGGTTACGCCATAAGCTTCTATCGCCAACACCTTTTAAAGCGCGCTCTTGCTCTGCATATTCCATCCATTCGTCTATGCCGATATTTGGTCCGCGATGGCCTTGAACCCAGTCAACGGCGCCATCGCCACCATTATATGCAACCATTGCCAATCTCTGATCACCATAACGTTGCGTACGGTCCCCGATCATGGCAATCGCCGCAGGAATAGCTTTGTCAGGATTCATGCGATCCGCCTCAGTTGCGAGACCCCACTGTCTACCGGTTTCCGGTAAGAACTGCGCAATACCTTGTGCGCCCGCATCACTTTCCGCGCTCGGATAGAAAGGAACCCAGCGTCCATTTACAAAGTCTGTCGATTCTTGGAAAAGCTGATTAACAATCAAATTGGCGTCCAGAGGAATTTCACCTTCTCCAAGGTTACGGTTATATTCCTCAACCTCGTCATAAATCTTCTCTACGAAGTAGCGAACCGGAACAGTACGGCCGTCCGGCAAAGTTCTCTCTGCATCAAGATGCGCAAACAGGTCGGGACGGAGTAAAGTCTGTGATCCTGAAGCCACAATATTCCCCGGCGCTGTAAGGTCCTCAATCCAGTCAGCACGCGCATTACCTTCAGGAAATGTCTCATCCCATGTTTGTCTCAACCATGTACGGTTTTGCGGCGATGCCTTTCGCCAGATCATCGCAAGGGCCGCTTCGCTCATATCCGTCAGTAACGATGGATCGTCTTTCAACGCACCGATTAAGCCGCTACGGCCATCTGTACCGTTAATGGTGTTCGTACCCGCATTACCATCGGTTCCGCCCGGATTGTGCCCCGCTGCTCTCAAAGTATCCTGCAGGTCTTCAATCACCGTAGTCATCATCACATTGGATGACAGAATTGTTTTCAAATCTCCTGAAGCCTCAACAATAGGCGCATCAGAAGCGACATCATCATATGTGATACCATCGCGGCGCAAAACGCGGCCGATATTGCTGTTCGGGTTAAGGTCGATGCCGTATTTTCTGGCCGCTTCCAAAGATGCCTTGGCAACATTCTCTCCCAAAAAGCCGTCGACGCCATCAGGGTTAAGGTCAACATCATTGCCGCCATCGAGATCATCAATACGATCCAGATAATTCAAATTCTGCTGCAAACGCATAGTCTCGGCAGGTGTGAGGGTCGATTTATTTATCAGCGATCTGACATCTTCGATAACAGACGCCGTGAAGGATGAATCTTCCGGGTTCTCCGTATTCAGCAGCTCTTCTGCCATACGCATACCCAAACGCGTAACAGGGCCCATGAGACCATCTGCGTAATATTTATGCGGGTGCGTGGCATAAAGTCCCATAGCCGTCAGCACGTGTTGTACTTCGCGAATTTCCTGTCGTGACGGGGAGGAAAGCGCTTTGAAAGCATCTATATATTGCTTGGCCTGTGTCGGGTCGGCTGAAATTGCAGTCAAGTCCTGCTGCGCGACCTGCGCAAAAGTATTAGGAAGAGCGCCATCACCATCGCGCTGGCGGCGTCTTTGTAAATCAATTACACGTGTCGGGTTTGCACGCTCAGCATCCAGATCCGCATCCCACTGGCGAAGCTGCGCCAAAGAATGTTTCGTGATTTCGCTACCCATCATCGTGGTATGCGACGTGGACAAAATATTTTCTAAAATGGCCGGATCCGTTAAATCGGCAGCAGGACCGGATAGATCCTCACCCAACAATATTTGCGGATTAACCGGCACAACAACTGTGGAGCCATCGGCCATATCCAAACGAATATGTGTTTCCCAATGCAGGTGAGCCGGCGAGCTTGAAAATGTCCGTCCATTAGGACCGTAACTCACACCGTTCAACCCGATGGGCGTACCATCTGGCAAAACTTCACCCGTATTCATCTGTCCGATATCTTCGCCGTACGCATTCAAATGTCCGTTCAATGTGAAAACACTGACAGAGCGAACTTCGCCCGAAATTGTCGGATTATCCTTATAACCGTTATTCGGGGTTACATTAATCTGCACCCCTTCCGGTAAATCTTGCTGATCGGTCATGGTAATGACCGTACGCCCGTAACCATTATGCATACCGCGGTGAACCATAATGCCCGGTCCGCCAACCATGGATATTTCGGCGTTTGCCTGACCGTTAACCTGATACAGATCTATCCCGTCATGTTCGCGTCTTGTGCCCGAGTTATTTATTCTGGTGGTATCGAAGAAGGGCTTATCCGCATACTGCCCCTGTCCATAAGTCCAGCCGCCATCAAATTGGATCGTCGTAACATTAAGCGGGCTCGAAGAACGGCCCATATTGACGCCGTCATAAGCATCCATAGCCGGGTTTTCACCGCCAGAAGCATGAAAACCGGAAGGACCGCCTAAATCGGAACGACGAATATCAGAAGCACCTGGTGGTTCTGCCGATAGTGGTTCCGCTGTTGTTGTTGCTAAATACGTGTTGAACTCTTCACGCCCTTCAAGCAAATAGCGCTCAAGAAGGTCACGACCGCCTTCGGTCGGTGTTAAACCGTGCTTTCTGTAGAAGCCTGCCAGCCCTTTGGCAACTTCAGCACCCATGAGCCTATCAACTTCTTGAACGCCCATGTTGAAGTCTTCGCCGCCATCGGAAAGATCAGCAGCATCAAGAACATTCAAATTTTGCTGAATACGGGTTGCAAGTTGTCCGCGATCACGACCGAATGTCGCTTCTACTTGCTCAATAAGCTGCAGCGTATCATCAATGATATCCTGATGGGACGGTGCCCCTTCAACACCCAAAAGCGTTTTAGCACGCACCAAACCGGTCCATGTAAGGGATTCTGAGGGTGTAGGTCCCATATCCCCGTCGATGAACTCTTCGGCGCGCCTGCCGGCGTTTACGTATAAATCTGTTAAAGCTAATGCTGTTTGGAGATTCCGAATTTCTTCCTCGCCGAGGGTGGCGATTTCTGCGGCACTCTTAGTGCCGTGTGCAGCCAGAAATTCCGTTAAATATTCTTTGGCTTCCTCTTCGGTCGTAGGACCCGCCATGTGTACACCCTCAGTTTTTTATTTGTTTTTATGCCCAAATTATGATGGCAAAGCTTTAACATTTGGTTAAATAACGCCGCTGCGCCGCAAAAATCCGCCATTTTCGAATTTATTTCAAAAAAAAATTTGTTTTCCACAAGAGGGGTTTTTTCTCAATTTTGCAGTGCGGAATGCATGAAATGTGATTTTTTTTATACCAAACGACATCAAAGATTACATATCCAGAAAATGGCGGATTCCCGCCCATTATATAAGAAAAACCTAATACTGCGGTGCCGTAAATTTTTTTCTGGACGACCTCCGCGGAAGGGAGTAGACCACTGTCCTGAACGAACGGTCTGCGTCTAAAGAAGTTGTTTTAGGAGATTGTAATATATGAATAATTACGGCCACGATTTAGAGTTTGAAATTATAATTCCGGAACTTGCCGGGACAACATATTCGCAAATTCTGAAAGCCCTCTCTTCAGAAACAGCGCAAACCCTCAATGTATCTGCAAAAGCCTTATACGACCTTCTTATAAAAAAAGAAGACGTTTCCGGCTCGGGTATCGGTGGCGGCGTTGCTATCCCGCATATCCAGGTTCAGGGACCAACCAAAGGCATGGCCATATTGGCAACGCTGAAAAATCAAATTGATATTGATGCTGTTGACGGTGAACCTGTCGATTTAGTCTGCCTCGTCATCTCCCCGGAACGCGACGGTCCTATTCACTTGCGTCGTCTAGCCCGTATCTCCAGACTTTTGCGTTGTGAGGACCTGCATAAAAAATTGTCCGAAGCAAAAGACGCCGAGGCAATCCGCGCTCTGCTGATCGATCCTGAAGGCTGGTTAATGGCCGCATAAAAAAGGCTGCGGTGACGCAGCCTGATTTCAAATCTTTCTATAAAAGACTAGTGCACCTTGGCGGATGCAAGATCATTATGCTCAATCAAACGAAGAGCCTCATCCATTGTGTCCATCACGGATAAAGGTGTACCGTCCGCGGCATGAATGGCAAATCCTTCCTCGCCCTGCAAATTGATTTTACGCACATATGCAATGTCGTGAATTCCGAATGTCAGGAAGTCTTGGCTGGATAAGCCCTTAAGTGTAGTCGCTGTATTTTCGTCAATGTTATTCATCATATTTACCCTCGCAGATACAAGTATATCAAAAAATCGGTTTCAAAATCACTAAAATCCTGTAACCAAAAGCATATTAGAATATGTTTTAGTGTGTTTTTTCTTCAATATCAGAGGCTTCCACATCAATCGCTTGTGGAGTTTTGTCGCCGCCTTCCGCATCTTTGATCTCGATTTTACGCGCTTTGGACTCGGGGACCACACGTTCAAGTTCTATGTGTAATAGTCCGTTATTCAAACTTGCCCCGCGAACCTCTATACCATCCGCCAAAACGAAACTACGTTGGAACTGTCTCGACGCAATTCCGCGATGCAGATATACACGTTCTTGGTCATCTGTCTGCTTGCCACGAATGGTCAACTGGTTGCTTTCAATTTCAACATCCAGATCGTCCATCGTAAAACCGGCAACAGCCAGAGTAATGCGCAAACCCGCATCGCCAATCTGTTCTATATTGTAAGGGGGGTATCCTTCTCCGCCGGATTTACGAAGGCGATCAAAGGTTTTTTCAATTTCATCGAAGCCCAAAAACAACGGACTATCGAAAAGGGTTAAGCGTCCTGTGCTCATCTATATCTCCTCATCTTGAGCGAGTGTTAAAGCATCGGCCCAGCAATAGGCGCCGATAGGATTAATATAGTGATTTTGTTAGCTGTGGCAAGTTCGTGTACACGCTATTCAGCGCTGAAACGGCCTTTTGCGGATTCTTTAACAAACAGGCGATCACAATAACCGCACTCGACATGATCCTGCCCGTCAAAGCTGTACCAAACAACCGGATGGCCCAGCGCGCCGCCACCGCCATCGCACTTCACGCCATCAGCGTGGTCATCGACAACGATCAATTCAGGGTTTTGCGATGGTGATGCCTGTTCGGCCATGATTGCATTCTCTTCGTGCTTTGTTAAAGTACAACTCGTTATATCTTTAAAAGCGTAACATATTCAATACCTAAAAGCTGACAGTCGCGAATGGAAAAATCTGCAAGCATTGATTTCGAGGCCCTGAAATTCAAAAACAGCAAGCCCGTAGAAACTCACCCTGATAAATACATACAAATCAATGTCGACACTGCCAAAGTCTTGGAAAGCTGGGCTTTGTCCCTCTACAGCTTTGAATGGATTTTAACGAACGGCGAAATCAAATCAGGCGAAGACCTCAAACCGACAGACCGCGAAAAACAAGAACAGATCATGCAAGCGCTGGAAAATAGTCAACCGCTGGAACAGGCAGTGCTCGGCATCGGCATACAGGACAATGTCGAAATCGGCTCGGCGCGGGCTGTCTTTCTCACACTCGCCTATCTGGGTGCAAAAACCCTGCCCCTACATGTTTTGAAATCCTGCGAAAGCGATTTCAAAGATTTCCGTGCTGACCTATAATGGGCATATGATCCTGATGTCCAAAAACAAAAAACATGACCGAAGAAATGAACACGGCAACGTCCTGATTTACATTCTGGTGGCCGTCGCATTACTGGGTGCACTCTCATTTGCTGTTGCCCAAAGCGGCCGCGGCAACATCGAACAATTGAGTGCGGAGCGTGCAAGACTATTCGCGACAGAGATCATTGAATATTCCAGCAACCTCGGCAATGCAGTGACGCAGCTTAAACTTCGTGGCTGCGATGAATCCGAACTCAACTTTGATAACCCGATAGCCAGCGGCTACGACAATACGAGCGCCCCGACGGACGGCAGCTGCAATATATTCCACCCCAACGGCGGCGGCTTGTCATGGCAACAACAACAAGCTCAGACAAGAAACAGCACCAACGAAAATTTCACCGATTATCAAATCAACGCGACTAACAACACACCGGATATAGGCACATTTAATGGCGAGCTTTATTTTCTGGCTGAAACGAATGAAGCAGTTTGCATCGCTATAAACAATTTGTTGGCAATATCGCCTTCAGATCCGCCCGCAACAGACACCGGGTTCAGCCAACACACGTCATTCACATTTGCAGGTAGCTATTCGCAAGTATCTTCTATTAATGCATATCCGGGAGAAGCATCTGCGTGTTTCGAAGACGGACCTTCTGGACGCTACTACTTCTACAAAGTGCTGCTTGCACGCTAGTTAGATTTGCGCCATTTCGGCCCTTCGGGCGTGTCGATAATTTCAATACCTTGTGCAGCCAACTCGTCACGAATTTCATCTGCCCGCGCAAAATTCTTTTCGGCTTTTGCTGCAGTTCGTTCTTCGAGTAAAGCTTGGATGCCCGTATCTTCTTCGCCATCAAAACCAAGCCATACTTTTGGATCTTGCTGTAAAATACCAAGCATTTTCCCAGCTTCCAAAAGCGCTTTTTTAAAGCGTGGATCTTTAGTTTTAACTGCCTGTCTTGCCATTGCATTCAAATTCTCAAGGGCCTTGGGCACATTAAGGTCATCACATAAAGGCTGAAGTATTTCGACTTCGTTTTTTATTTCATCTTCGCAGTCTTCAACATCTGAAAGATCGTCCAGATTTTGGTATAGACGATCCAACATGGATTTATTTTGATTAATTTTCGTTTCTGACCAATCTAGAGGCTGTCGGTAATGAGCTGATAGCAGCGTCAAACGAAGCGCCTCACCCGGATACTTCTCCACCAGATCATGCACCAACGTCACATTACCCAGCGACTTCGACATCTTTTCGCCTTCGACGGTAACAAAGCCGTTATGCACCCAAACATTGGCAAATGCGTCCAAGTCATCATGTCCATGCGCGCAGCAACTTTGTGCAATTTCGTTCTCATGATGCGGGAATTTCAAATCCGCACCGCCGCCGTGAATATCAAACGGCAGACCGAGATGCTTTTCCGCCATCGCCGAACATTCGATATGCCAACCCGGACGGCCACGCCCCCACGGGGAATCCCATCCCGGCTCATCATCACTTGAAGGTTTCCACAGCACAAAATCCGCAGCATCTTTTTTGTACGATGCGACTTCCACTCGCGCACCTGCAATCTGCTCGTCGCGTGAACGGCCCGAAAGCCCGCCGTAATTCTCGAATGACGGCACATTAAACAACACGTGCCCATCGGCATCATATGCATGCCCGCGTTCAATCAACTGCTCGATCAAAGCAATCATTTCCGCAATTGTCTCGGTTGCGCGCGGTTGAATATCAGGTGCAGCACAACCCAGCGCCGCCATATCGTCATTGTAAATTTGCGTGTATTTTTGCGTGATCGTGTCAATCGGCTCACCCGTTTCCTTGGCGGCCGCCATGATCTTGTCATCAACATCGGTAATATTTGAAACGTACGTCACCTTCGGATAAAGCGTCTTTAGAACCCGCGTCAGCAAGTCAAAAACCACCGCCATACGTGCGTTACCGATATGCGCATAATTATAAACCGTTGGCCCACAGGCATAGAGCCGCACGTGATTTTTATCGAGCGGTTCGAAAATCTGTTTCTCGCGTTTAAGCGTATTGAAAAGCGTTAGTTGCGGCATATCTGAATAAAAATATGTAATTTCTTCTGGTCAAGCCCGCATTAAAAAGCTAGAAGACCCGAAAGACAAGGATTTTTCACATGGTTTCATCCAAAGATACCTCTAAGGTCGTCGATATGTGCAGTGACGAAAAAAATAGCGCAAAACCATCCCGTGACGAAGCCGAGGACGCAGTACGTACTCTTCTTCGCTACATTGGAGAAAACCCAAAGCGCGAAGGTTTGGTCGATACACCTGCCCGCGTTATTCGTGCATATGACGAATTTTTCCAAGGATATTGTCAGGATCCCGCCGCCGAACTCGGCAAAACTTTCGAGGATATCGAAGGCTTTGACGACATCGTGCTGGTTAAGGATATTGAGTTCACATCACATTGTGAGCACCACATGGTGCCGATCAATGGTGTCGCACATGTTGCTTACTGGCCCGATAAAGCCGTCGTGGGTATTTCCAAACTGGCACGCATTGTAGACATTTTCTCAAAGCGCCTGGTCTCTCAGGAAAACATGACCAACGGCATTGCCAATTGCATTGATGACACGTTAAAGCCGAAAGGCGTCGCTGTTTACATCGATGCGGATCACCAATGCATGTCGATCCGCGGCGTGAAAAAGCGTCAGTCATCAACCGTGACAACAACTTTCCGCGGCAAACTGCATGACGATCACAGCGCACAAATGCGCTTCCTCACCATGATTGGCGAGCAGAAGAAATACCTATAACAGATTTAATGGAACATCGTCTCCGTTCCGGCGCGGTCACTTTTTAGCAACGCCCGCACATACGGAGATGTATTAACCGCATCGATCAGCCGTTCCTTCGTGAACGGCTTTTTGATGAACTTGCTGGCACCCAAAGACGATGCCATCTGTATGCTTTCGCGCATCGTATCAACGCTCAACATCACTACAAATGCACCGGGATCAACGGCATGAATAGCCTGTAATGCCTGATGTCCGGTCATACCCGGCAAATGTACGTCCATAAACACAATGTCGGGAGCCGTCTCTATATATTGCTCGATCGCGGACTCACCGTCCTTGCAAACAACCAGATCAAATTTGGTGCTCAAAATACTGGAAGCATAATGCGCTGTGAAACGGTCGTCCTCGACCAGCATCACCAACGGCTCCTCGCGGCGCTTGCGTCGGGACGTAATACTTTCGACCTTATGGACATCGGCCATAGCCTCGTATGACCCGATACATTTAACACTTAAAAGCTTTTGATCGGCCAGTTTCTGATAGGCGCGGGCCTGATTGGCAAATGTATCCATATCCGCCATACCCTTAGGCAGTTTGGCTTGTAATTTTTTAAATAAGGCGCGTAAAGGCGTACGCTGCTCTTCGGACTTCAATTTTACAACGGCGAAAATATCCAAATCCTTGAAGCAGCAAATACTGCCCTCAAAGTCTTTGAGCACAGACTGCAATTCCTCAACAAATACATCACGGTGCGCACGGGCTTTTTCTATCCGCTCATGAATTGCGGACAAATCCGAGACAAGCTCATCATGTTTAAGATTTTTGGACATGGAGAAATACAGGCCGAAACAATCATCCGGCTTACCGCGTAATTTTTCCATTTGCGTCAGAAAGAAATGCTCTGCGCTCTCACGAACGAGTTTCATCGAACTGGTACCCTCACTCTGCCTTTTTTTCACCCCTTATTGCTGCCGCAATCTCCCAATAGCGGCAACTTATTCCATTTTAGGTGTAATATGTTAATTAATCGTTATACGACCAAGGTATAGAGTTATGCCCCAACCCCAAAGGCAGCGGTGTGATTGGCCCCACAGATGTTTCAATCAACTCAACATCTTGCGGCGTTTTTTCCAATGTGAACGTCTCTTCGGACACAGGAAGGTCATAGAAATTCGGCCCATTCTCGCACAAAAAGCGCTTAAAGGCAGCCTGAGCATCGTCTTGCGACAAATCCAGACCGGCCTCTTCAAACCCTTGTGCATAAAGTTGC
This sequence comes from Alphaproteobacteria bacterium, assembly GCA_030432025.1. GTDB lineage: Bacteria > Pseudomonadota > Alphaproteobacteria > Micavibrionales > Micavibrionaceae > TMED27. Next base: position 37,044 of record JAUIIA010000004.1, on the reverse strand, counting down.
GGCGCGATACCGCCGGTAAAACAGCCGGCCGCACAACCACAATCGGTCGCTTTAACCGTATGGGCCGCACTATCCGTTCCCGCATAGAATTTGGTATTTCCCGCACCTGTCGCGGCCGCGCGTAGAGCATCACGGTCTTCCGCAAACTTCACCAACGGCAAACAGAACAGATGGTATTTCAAGCCCATCAACAAATCGCCAACCGTATACAACAGATGCTGCGGCGTGATCGAGGCGGCAACATTGTCGCCACAACTCTGCACAAATTTAACGGCTGTACGTGTCGTAACATGCTCGCACGCCACTTTTAAATTCGGGAAAGCTTCGACCAGTTTCGGCATCTGCTCACGGTAGAAAACATCTTCTGCGTTGCTGTCTTGCGCGAAATACTCCTCGCCCTTCATCGCATGCTGCTCGCCGTGAATACACAGAACAACGTTATTATCCTGCAAGGCTTCAAACACGCCATTGTCAAAGTAATTGGCAAACGGATACCCAAAATCCGCACCTGTTGTACCGTGCGGTGGATAATACTTACAGGCTCTTAGCAAGCTGGACTTCGCGCCCTCTTCGATCATCTGCGGCGTGGTATCCTTGGTCAGGTATAGCGGCACGATTACGTCATCGAAAGCATCGCCGCCTTCGCGCTTGATCAAATCCAGATACCCTTCGATGCACCAATATTCCAGCGGATCATCCTTAAAAACCTTGGCGACAGGCGGTTTGGTGTTGGGCATAGCCAAAATACCGCAACAGCCCATATCCAGCTGCGATTGAATAATCGGACCCACAAGGCCGTCTTGGCGCAAATGAGTGTGAAGGTCGTACCATTTCGGGAGTGTCAATTTCATACTCTATGCTTTAGCTTAAATTTATGGATTTTCAAACCCTGCTCGATCCCGAAACCCAAAAATTCATCGCCGCACACGAAAAGGACGATGTGGCCAAGCTGGCGCTTGCCCCTCTGCCTGATCAAAACTGGGATCGCGCTGCTATTTTGAACCAGATCAAAGCCAGACAAAAAGCTGTCAACAAGATACCGCAATGGCTTGAGCACAAGGATATAGTCCTGCCCCAGCCGCATGTGATCGAACAAGCATCCTCATTCGCGACAGCACACTACAAAGCATCGCTTTTAGAGAATTGTAAGGTTTTCGCTGACTTGACGGGCGGTACAGGCATCGACACATACGCATTCGCAAACCGCTTTGAACAAGGCATATGCGTCGAAAAAAACCCGGATACTGCTACGTTACTCCGACACAACCTCGCTATTCTCACCGGGGATAAGGTTGAGGTCATCTGCGATGACGCCCAAAAATACATAGACAACATGCCCGATGTCGATATCGCCTTTATCGACCCGCAACGCCGCGATGAGAAAGCAAAAGGCAAATTCAAATTCGAGGATTGCAGCCCGAATATCATTGAACTGCTTCCAACCCTCAAAAACAAAGCCAAACGCATCATCATAAAAGCATCACCGATGATCGACCTCTCCCAGGGCATTGAGGAATTGGGATGCGTTGAACACATACATATTCTTGAAAAAGATCAAAATTGTAAGGAAGTCCTGTTTGTCCTGAACCCGCACCATAAAAGCGAAAATATCAGCATTACGGCTGTTTCTCTCGATGAAACGGGCCAAACGAAACACAGCATGACTTTTTCCCTGCAGGACGAAACAGCTTATGAGGCACCCTTCTCCCAGCCGCAGACCTATATATTCGAACCCGGCCCGGCGTTTTTGAAAAGCGGCGGGCTAAAAATCCTCTGCCGGGAATACGCCGTATCAAAGCTTCACCCCTCTACACACCTATATACGTCAGAGAACCTGATACCGGGCTTTCCGGGGCGGGTTTTTGAGCTTTCCGGTATTAGCAAAGCCCAAGCCAATGATATTCCAGAGAAAAAAGGGAATTTAGCCGTACGTAACTTCCCCATGTCTGTGGAAAAACTAAGAAAAAAACTCAAAATTTCCGACGGAGGTTCGATCTATTATTTCGCCTGTACGCTTATGGACGAAAGAAAAGTAATCCTGATTTGCAAAAAAACATAAAATTTTAGACAAATACATATGAAATTTAACATTTATTTTGTATTAAATGTCTTAAACTAAAAGAGTATTAACTTTTACAAATATATATTTGGTGGTGTGCAACTCTCCATTTGATTGCACAAAAAATAAAGATAGAATAACCGGGTATGCTCAAATTAAGCGTATTCACGTAAGACAGGGTCATATATGCTATCCAATGCGAAAACTTCTCTGCGTACCCGCACACATGAGGGCTTATCTCCAACGACTGATGACTATTCCGTGTTAAAAGAACGTAGCAAAGCCGAAAATTTTAAAAGCCTGCTTTTGTCTTCTCCGGGACAAATCTGGAAAAGCCGGGTCAGCTGGCGCATCGCCGCAGCCGTGTTTATGACGATTTTGCTCGTCCAGACCATGATCATGAATTTCGGAACCCTGCCCGCGTACAAGGACCGCATGCTCAAGGATTTACGTGAAGCGGGACGAGGCGCGGTCGCCGCTATTATCGACACCAAAGTCAGCATTAACGAAGCCCCCTTCTCAGAGGAACAGGTCAAACGCCTTCTCTATACCACCGATATCAGTGGCCTGAGCCTGTACACATATGAAACCAACTTCCTTAATACATACGGTGCAAACCCGACCAAAACAGTCGGCAGGCTGCATGACACAAACTTCACACAGTTCAACGAGGAATACGGTTATTACGTCACGGTCCTTAATCCCGGTGACTTGAAGCGCCCTTACTACGTAGTCATGCGCATGGATGCCACCGGCGTACAGAATGAAATTTCCGCCTATGTTCAGGACAACATCAAAATCATGTTGATCATGTCCTTGTTCGTAACGACCGTTTTAATGATCGCACTTGGCCGCTGGCTACTTGAGCCTGTTCTATTCATGCGTCAAAACTTGCTATCGGCATTCAAAAACCCGGAAGCACCCAACATTCCGGATTCTCCGTTTGACCAACGCGATGAAATCGGCGGTGCCATCGAACTCGCAAACAAACTGATCTTACAAAACGCGGATAACCTAACGCGCATCAAAAGTGCTGCCGAAGATAAAATCCATAAGCTGGCTTACTACGACACGCTTACGGGACTGCCGAACAGGACACTGTTCGTTCAGACATTGAGCGAGCGCGCACGACAAAAGAGCGACGGCACAGCCGATCGTTTTGCTGTTGTGACAATCGATTTGGACCACTTTAAGGACATTAATGATTCCATGGGACACAATGTCGGCGATGCGATTTTGCGCTCAGTTGCCAAACGCTTGCGCTCCGCCATGCCGGAATCAGCTGTCGTCTCCCGCTCCGGTGAGGACGAATACGCAATCATGATGCCGCTATCCAGTGATATAAACACTTCGCGCGACGTCGCCGAAAAAGTATTGCACGTTATCCGTGCCGAACCATTCAAAGTGTTCAATGAAGCATTTCAGGTCCGCGCATCCATCGGTGTATCAACCTTCCCGGATGATGCCGTTGACCCTGATCAGGTTTTGAAAAATGCGGATATCGCACTGAACCGCGCCAAGGAAGAAGGCCGCGACACGATCAAAGAATATTCCGAAGACTTCGACCGTGCCGTCCAGCAACGCTTCCAGATGTTGCGCGACCTGCGTGACGCCATGGAGCACGAACAACTGCAGCTTTACTATCAACCGCAGCTCGATTTGCGCACAGGTGAAGTTATCGGTGCCGAAGCGCTGTTACGCTGGTGGAAACCGGACAACAGCAAACAAGGCGGTACGTTTATCTCTCCGGGTGAATTCATTCCCGTTGCCGAACAATCGGGCCTTATTGTCCCAATCGGTGAATGGGTGCTGAAAACGGCCTGTACGATGGCAAAAGGCTGGCACGACGACCATAATCTCGATATCCGCATTGCGGTGAATGTTTCCGGCGCGCAATTCACACAAAGTGACATTTGCGGCTTTACCCAGCGCGTCATCAACGAGGTCGGCATCGACCCGAGCAAAGTTGAACTGGAAGTGACGGAAAGCATCTTCATGGATGATATCGGCCACACGATCCAGACTCTGCAAAATCTGCATGCCATCGGTGTTGAACTGGCGATTGACGATTTCGGTACGGGCTATTCGTCCCTGTCATACCTGCGTCAATTCCCGATTGACCGCCTGAAAATCGACCAAAGCTTCATCCGTAACGCCCTGAACGACCCGGACGATGCCTCGATTGCGCGTACAATCATCGCCTTGGGCCGTGCGCTTAACCTGAACGTCATCGCGGAGGGCGTGGAAACGATCGAGCATGAAAAATTCCTCGTCACCGAAGGCTGTGACGAAGTACAGGGCTTCCGCTATTCAAGACCCATCCCTGCTGATGATTTCCTCGACTTCGTCCAGAACTATAACGGTGATTTAAGCTCCTTCAGCGAAGAATAGAGATTGAACTTCCCAAAATGAGGCTGTATGCCTGTCTGACATGACAGCTCTACAATCAAAAAATTGCGGCCGCCTCGAAGGCCTGGCCAGAATCCCCGGTGATAAATCCATTTCGCACCGCTCTTTAATGTTCGGCGCCTTAACTGTGGGCGAGACAATCATCAGCGGCCTGCTGGAAGGCGAAGATGTCTTGCACACCGCACAAGCAATGCGGCAACTAGGGGCAACAATTGATAAAGGCAGCGATGGTCTATGGCGCATCTATGGTGCGGGCATCGGCGGCCTTCAACAGCCCGACAGCCCACTCGAAATGGGCAATAGCGGCACATCAACAAGACTTCTGATCGGGCTCGTCGGCGGACACAACATCTCCGCAACCTTTACCGGCGATGCGTCCCTGTCTAAACGCCCTATGAAACGGGTTATGGACCCACTCGAAATGATGGGCGCAACGTTCGAAGCAACCGACGGTGACAAACTGCCCCTGACCGTCACAGGCCCCGAAGACTTACTGGCTATTGAATACGAACTGCCTGTTGCCTCGGCACAAGTCAAATCCGCAGTCTTGCTCGCCGGGTTAAACGCCCGCGGCACAACAACAGTCATTGAAAACAAGCCAACCCGCGACCATACCGAAAAAATGCTCCAGCATTTCGGTGTCGAGGTCGACGTGGAAGATCTGGGTGATGGTAAATCCGCCATCAGCGTCAAAGGACACCAGACATTACAACCCGGCGCAATCGATGTCCCCAGTGACCCGTCCTCCGCCGCGTTCCCCGCTGTGGCCGCTTTGCTGCTCGAAGGTTCCGAAATCGCCTTACCCAATATCGCATTGAGCGACCGCCGCAATGGGCTTTACCTGACACTCGAGGAAATGGGCGCAAGCATCGAAATCTGCAACCCGCGCATTCAGGCGGGCGAACAAGTCGCCGACCTCATCGTCCGCGGTACCGGGCCATTAAAAGGCATCGATGTCGACCCCGCCCGTGTCCCGTCCATGATCGATGAATTCCCCGTACTGGCCATGGCCGCGGCCTGCGCCAAGGGCACCACCAGAATGACGGGCCTCGAAGAACTGCGCGTGAAGGAAAGCGACCGCTTGCTAATGGTCGCCAACGGCCTGAAGGCCTGCGGTGTTGATCTGGAAATGGGCGAAGACAGCCTAACCATTCACGGCAACGGCAAACCACCCCAGGGCGGCGCAATGATCGAAACCGCACTAGACCACCGCATCGCAATGAGTTTCCTTGTCCTCGGCACGGTTACACCCGAATTCATCACCGTTGACGATGGCGCCCCGATCCAGACCAGCTTCCCGACATTTGTCCCGCTGATGAACGAGCTCGGCTGTTATCTGGGGGCGGTCGATGGCTAAACCGGTCATCGCAATTGACGGCCCTGCAGCCAGCGGTAAAGGCACATTGGCGCGTTCTCTAGCCGATAAACTCAATTTCGCCTTTATGGACACGGGCGCGCTCTACCGCGCAACGGCCTTCGAACTAGTGGCCGCAGGCCTAAGCGCCAAAGACAAATCCGATGCCCATGATGCAGCCAAGATCCTCGTTAAACGCATTAAAAACGCACAAAACCCGCAAGATGTGCTGGAAAACAAAACATTGCGCGAAGACAAAATCGGCAAGGAAGCCTCAAAAATCGCCGCCTACCCGACCGTGCGCGAAGCCTTGAACCAACTACAACGTGATTTTGCTGAAAACCCGGGAAAACTGTACAAAGGCGCTGTTCTCGATGGCCGCGATATCGGCACGGTTATCTGCCCTGAAGCCGATTTGAAGCTATTTATCACTGCAAAAACCGAAATTAGGGCCGAAAGACGGTTAAAAGAGTTGCAATCCCGCGGCATTGCCGCTACATATGAGGCCGTTTTGGAAGACATGCGCGAGCGAGACGCGCGGGACGCGGAACGAGAAACCGCCCCCATGAAACCGGCAGATGACGCAGTCATTATAGATTCATCCGATCTGGATGCCGGTGAAATGCTTGATAAAGCTTTGCTTTTAGTCAAGCAGCGGCTCACAAACTGACCCTCGAACAGAGTCTTTTAAGACGCACCCGTTGGCCCTTTATATTAATAAAGGACATTTTGTAAGGGCCGACAGTAGGTGCATTTGAACCTCTAACGTTAGGATATATGAAATGGCACAAGCCGCTGCACGTTTAGAAGACAGAGAAGATTCAAAAGATTTCGCGAAACTTCTCGAAGAATCCCTTGGTAATGAAGATAACTTTGCTGGTTCCGTTGTTAACGGTACCGTCGTTGCCGTAAACAAAGAATTTGCCCTCGTTGATGTGGGTCTGAAATCAGAAGGCCGCATTCCTTTGCAGGAATTCTCCCGCCCTGGTGAAGATCCTGAAATCAAAGCCGGTGACACGGTTGAAGTATTCGTAGAGCGTATGGAAAACCGCGATGGTGAGACTGTTCTCTCCCGCGAAAAAGCCCGCCGCGAAGAAGCATGGGTCGAGCTTGAAAAAGCACACAAGAAAGAAGAGCGCGTCACTGGCGTTATCTTCGGTCGCGTTAAAGGCGGCTTCACAGTTGATCTTGGCGGCGCGGTTGCGTTCTTGCCGGGCTCACAAGTGGACATCCGTCCGGTTCGCGACGTATCCCCACTGATGGATACACCTCAACCATTCCACATTCTGAAAATGGACCGCGCCCGCGGCAACATCGTTGTCTCCCGTCGTGCTGTCCTCGAAGAGAGCCGCGAAGAGGCCCGTTCAGACCTTATGGACAATCTGGCCGAAGGTCAGGTCCTGCAAGGTGTGGTCAAGAACATCACCGATTACGGTGCGTTCGTTGACTTGGGCGGCGTTGACGGTCTGCTCCACGTGACAGACATCTCTTGGAAGCGCGTAAACCACCCGACAGAAGTTCTGCAAATCGGTCAGACAATCGATGTTCAGGTTATCCGCTTCAACGAAGAAAACCAGCGTATCTCTCTGGGTATGAAGCAGCTTGAAGACGATCCTTGGACAGACATCGACGCACGCTTCGCTGTTGGCTCCAAACTTAAAGGCCGCATCACAAACATCGCCGATTACGGTGCATTTGTTGAACTTGAAGACGGTATCGAAGGTCTGGTTCACGTGTCCGAAATGTCATGGACAAAGAAAAACGTCCACCCGGGCAAGATCGTGTCTACTTCTGAAGAAGTCGAAGTCATGGTTCTGGAAGTCGACGAAGAAAAACGCCGTATTTCCCTTGGTCTGAAACAATGTCAGTCCAACCCATGGGAGAAAATCGCCGAAACACGTAAAGAAGGCGAAGAGTTCGAAGGTGAAGTTCGTAACGTTACCGAATTCGGTCTCTTCATCGCTCTGGACGACGAAATCGACGGTATGGTTCACCTCTCAGACATCTCTTGGGATGACGAGAGCGAAGAAGCTCTTCGTGACTACAAAACTGGTGACAAGGTCAAAGTTAAGATCCTCGAAATCGACGCGGACAAAGAACGCGTTGCCTTGGGTATCAAGCAACTTACAGACGACCCATTCGAAGGCGCTATGGACGGCGTGAAGAAAGGCGCAGTTGTTACATGTACTGTGACTGAAATCACATCAGGCGGCGTTGAAGTGTCCGTAAATGAGAACGTGAAAGGCTTCATCAAGAAGTCCGAGCTATCCCGTGAGCGTTCAGAACAACGTCCTGACCGTTTTGCTGTCGGCGAGAAAGTTGATGCGAAAGTCATTTCCATCGATAAGAAATCCCGCAAAGTCGGCGTATCCATCAAAGCCCGCGAAGTTGATGAAGACAAGCAGGCAATGAAAGAATTCGGTTCGACCGAATCAGGTGCGTCCCTTGGTGATATTCTTGGAGCCGCTCTGGAAGAGAACCAAGGCGAAGCCGCCAAGAAGGATGAAAAAGCCGAAGCTAAGCCTAAGAAAAAGGCAGCGGACAAGAAAGCTGACGATTCCAAAGCCGAAGATAAAGACGGCGAATAAGCCTCTTAAAATCATAAAAAATTCAAAGAGAACCGGAGCCCCAAAAGCTCCGGTTTTTTTATCAATCCAGCGTCAATCGTGACAATCGGCCTGTTTCCTTGAGCAAAAACAGCACTTTAAATTCAATTTAGCCCTATAAATTTTCATCTCTTTTCCTTGACGACCCCCCTAAAGATCAGGCACTCTAGAATTATACAGTGTATTGAAGTTATTTAGTTTTTTGATAAACTCGCCGATATGGTGCGAACCTGTTTTTCAAGCGGAAAGGAAAAGACGCGATGACGAAGTCAGAACTCATTCAGCGTTTAGCCGAACAAAATCCCCACCTTTATCTGCGGGATGTCGAAAAAATCGTCGATACGATTTTCGAAGAGATTACAGAAGCGTTAGTCCGCGGAGACCGTGTTGAACTACGTGGTTTCGGAGCCTTTTCCGTGAAACATCGTGAAGCGCGTATAGGCCGTAACCCACGCACAGGCGAAAGCGTCCCTGTCGCAGCCAAGCGTTTGCCATTCTTCAAAACAGGTAAAGGTCTGCGTGAGCGTCTGAATGACGAGCCTACCGATATGCCGCCTAAAGAAGACTCCTGGTACTAAGTAAAGCTCTGCTATGGCTTTGATCCGCACTTTTATAGGCTTCCTGATCGCCATAACACTGATAGCCTTTGCGGTCACAAACCGCCAGACAACCACCCTCGTATACAGCCCCCTGCACGAACCTCTAGAGCTACCGCTCTATATGGTCACGCTGTTATTCATGGCTGTCGGCTTTTTCCTCGGCGTCATGGTTTTATGGATCAACAGCGGCAAAACCCGTAGCGTCAAACGCCAGCAACGCAAAACGATCAAGGAACTTGAAAAAGAGCTCGAATCTGTAAAAGAGAGCACCGAACAAGCCTCCGAACCCGCCTCCGACTTCTTTCCAGCCCTCCCCAAAGCCAAATCTTCAGACAATTCAGATACTCAACAAACCTCTGCCTGACAGGCTCGCTTGTCAGAACAGCAAAATTAAGCGATAAATAAAGACTATGAGCGTTGCATCCTCTCCACTGATTTTCTGTGCGTTAGACACACCCGACTTGGCCCAAGCCAAGGCATGGGCGGAAGAAATAGGCCCCGTTACAGGCGCGTTGAAGCTTGGTATGGAATTTGTTAATGCCTACGGCCCGCAAGGCATAGAGGCTGTCCAAAACGCCGCCCCCGATGCCGCTTTGTTCATTGATCTAAAATTTCACGATATTCCGAACACCGTCGCCGGAGCGGTCAGCGCGGTTTGCCAACGTTTTTCACCCGCATATCTAAACGTCCACGCCGCAGGCGGGACCGAAATGATGCAAGCCGCCAAAGATGCCTGCGGCACGCAATCAAAGCTTCTCGCTGTCACCATTCTGACATCCCTTAATCAGGATGCGATCCGCCTTGTCGGCTATCAACACGAGCTACCCGATCAAGTCACACGCATGGCCAAACTGGCGCAGGATAGCGGCCTTGACGGCGTGGTATGCTCGGCAATGGAAATTGAGCAAATCCGCTCCCTTTGCGGTAACGAATTCGACCTGATGGTCCCCGGCATCCGTCCTGTGGGCGCCCAAACACAAGATCAAAAACGGGTTATGACCCCCGAAGAAGCGCTCGGCAAAGGCGCCAGCCACCTCGTTATCGGTCGTCCAATTACGGGCGCTGCAAACCCCGCGCAGGCCGCGCAAGACATTTTAGACAGCATAGGAAAGGACGCAGTAGCATGACACCTTACAGAGCAACAGCAGGCATTGGAGAGAGTGCCAAAAACGCCCGCGCATTCGTGCGTGAGCATAAAAGTATTTTCTGGGACATCTTTAAACCCTTGATCCCTTTTATCGCGGTTTTGACATTGATCGATGTCGCCATCGCCTATTTTCAAATCTCCCAAAACCCCGATAGCGAACTCGCAGGCAGCATCACACCTGGCGGTTTGATCGCGTATTACTTCTTCAGTGCACTGATTATCTCCTGGCACCGTGTAGTTCTTGATGGCCCTGACAGGTTTCAGGCCATGAACCCGCTGAAACCCGAAAACAGAGACTGGGCGTTCATCGGAATGGGCTTGCTCGTCGGTCTCATCGCCTTCGCCGTGCCAATGATAATTGGTGTTATAACAGGCATAATCGCAGGCGTTACAGGCATGACCTTCCTGATGATTTTGATCGCACCTGCCGTAATCTTCGCGATTTACCTGACGTTCAAATTTTTGTTCTATTTCCCGTCAAAGGCAACAGGCAACAATTTGAGCCTGAAGCAGTCTTACAGACTGACAAAAGGCTATGTCTGGAAAATCATCGCGGCCAACATTCTGGCTGGCTGGCGCGTTTATCTGGTCATGATCGGTTACATGATCCTCGCTTTCGCCAGTTTGGGCTTCCTTGGCGTTGCCGCGGGCGTATCCGGCGCGGGTGAAGAGCACCTGACAAATGCCGGTTTTGTCGCCGGTGCGTTGATCATGATCCCTGTTACATTCTACTTCCAGCCGATCCTGACCGTGCTGGGCGTAACAGTCTTGTCCAACTTCTATCAGCACGCCTTGCAAAACCGTCCTACACCGGATGGCTCGGCCAAGCCGCAACCTGAACCGGCTAAAGAGCAAACAGCCTCCTTGGAAAATGACCCTATGAACCAGATGGAAGCCAATCATCAGGACATGAACAAGGCCCGCAAGGCGCTTGATAAAGGAAAGTAATCATAATGGCGAATACCGCCGTTAAAATTTGCGGATTATCCGATCCGGGTAATCTCAGCATTACAATCGAAGCCGGCGCACGTTTCGTCGGCTTCGTGTTTTACGAGCCTTCTCCCCGCAATGTCTCCTTCGATATCGCATGGAATCTGGCGCGCGCCGTACCCACCTCTGTGCGCTCCGTTGGCTTGTTCGTCGATCCTGACAATGCCTTGCTGGATCGGGTCCTTACAGGGGTTCAACTTGATATGGTCCAGCTTCACGGGTCAGAAACACCCGGGCGTATCAATGAGATCAAAGACAAATACAAAATGCCCGTCATGAAGGCGATCCGTGTCCGCGAAGAAAGCGATCTGGACGGTGTAGAAGGCTTCGAAGCGGCTGCCGACTGGCTCCTCTTTGATTCTAAACCCGAGAAAGCCACCTTACCCGGCGGCACAGGCCACAAATTCGACTGGAGCTTGCTGGAAGGGCGTAGCTTTTCCAAACCATGGATGCTCGGCGGCGGTTTAACGCCCGAGAATGTGCGCGATGCCCTTGCTCAACTCTCTCCCGACGCAGTTGATGTCTCCAGCGGTGTAGAGAGCGCACCGGGTCAAAAAGACCCCGAGAAGATAAAAGCCTTTATCGAAGCGGTAAAAACCACTATATAAGCGGCTATGAAAGCCAATTCTTATCAGAACCAGCCCGACGAGCGCGGCCACTTCGGCCCCTATGGCGGGCGCTATGTTGCCGAAACGCTAATGCCGCTGATCTTGGAGGTCGAAAAAGCCTACAATGCAGCCAAGGAAGATCCTGCCTTCTGGGCGGAGCTGGAAGAGCTACAGCGCGATTATGTCGGCCGCCCCTCACCGCTCTATTTTGCCAAAAGCGCAACCGAAGAGCTAGGCGGTGCGAAGATCTATTTCAAACGTGATGAGCTGAACCATACAGGCGCACACAAAATTAACCACTGCCTCGGCCAAATTCTGGTCGCCAAGCGTATGGGTAAAACCCGCATTATCTGTGAAACAGGTGCAGGCCAGCACGGTGTCGCGACGGCAACCGTTTGTGCTCTATTCGACCTGCCCTGTACCGTATTCATGGGCGCAACCGACATTGAACGTCAGGCCCCGAACGTCTTCCGCATGAAGCTGCTCGGCGCTGAAGTCCGCGCAGTAGACAGCGGCTCAGGTACTTTAAAAGACGCGATGAACGAAGCCTTGCGCGATTGGGTCACCAATGTGCATGACACATTCTATCTGATCGGCACGGTGGCAGGTCCACACCCGTTCCCACAGATGGTCCGCGACTTCCAGTCCATTATCGGGACCGAACTCAAAGAACAAATGATGGAGCGCGAAGGCCGCCTTCCCGACTCCCTTGTCGCCTGTATCGGCGGCGGGTCAAACGCTATGGGCTTGTTCCACCCGTTCCTCAATGATGCCGATGTGCAAATGTACGGCGTCGAAGCAGGCGGTCACGGTGTAGATACCGACCAACACGCCGCGAGCCTGAATGGCGGAAAACCGGGCGTGCTTCACGGCATGCTGAGCTACTTCCTGCAAAATGATGACGGCCAAATCACCGAAGCGCACTCCATTAGTGCCGGTTTGGATTACCCCGGCATCGGACCGGAGCATGCGTGGCTCTTTGATCAGAAGCGAGTCAACTACGTCTCGGTTACGGATCAAGAAGCGCTGGATGCGTTTCAGGCCTGCACCAAGCTAGAAGGAATTATACCTGCTCTCGAACCCTCCCATGCCTTTGCGCATGTAATGAAGCTGGCTCCGACCCTGCCCAAAGATCATATTCTGGTGATGAATATGTGCGGCCGCGGCGATAAAGACATCTTCACAGTCGCCGAAAAACTGGGCGTAAACATCGAGTCATGAGCCAATACGAAGTTAAAGCAGGGCTGGCCGAGGTTGACGGCTTCGATGTCGTAGGCGTCAGTGTTGTCACCGACAATTCCAAGGGCACCGAAGATATCAACGCCCTATGGGAGCGTTTTTTCAAAGACAGTATCGGCCAGAAAATCGAAAACAAAACCGATGATGTGATCTACGCGGTCTATAGCGATTATAAAGGCGACCACGAGGCCCCATACCGACTCACAATCGGCTATAGGGTCAAAGACGAGTCCATAGCGGGTCAAATGACGCCCGAACTGCATCACATTAAGGTTCACGGCGGAGAATATGCCCTGCTCAGTGCCGCAGGCGAACAACCCAAAGCGCTGATCGAAACGTGGGAAGCAATCTGGTCCAGCGACCTCGAGCGTGAATTCAAGACAGATTTCGAAGTATACGGCCCGCGTTTCTTCGAGGACGGGATTCACGAAGTCCTTGTCCATATCGGCATTAAAGGTTAGGACATACATCTTATGAGCAGAATTGAAACCGTTTTCGCAAATTTGGACCGCCCCGCCCTGATCACCTTTATCATGGCCGGTGACCCTGACGCCCAAACCTCTATGGATGTCCTCAAATCGCTGCCCGATGCGGGCGCGGATATTATCGAGCTCGGCATGCCGTTTACGGACCCCATGGCCGACGGACCCGTGATCCAACTGGCCGGCGGACGCGCCTTAAATGCAGGCGCAAATATGAATCAAACCCTGCAAATGGTAAGGGACTTCCGCACCGATAATGACACCACGCCAATTGTCCTGATGGGCTATTACAACCCCGTCATGCAATACGGCGCCGAAAAATTCGTGAATGATGCGGCGGATGCAGGCGTAGACGGGCTGATCATCGTGGATTTACCCCCCGAAGAAGCCGATGAGACCCTCAAAGCCGCCAAAGCGAAGGGCATCGACATTATTCGCCTGATCACCCCGACAACCACCAATGAACGCCTGTCTAAGATTATCGACGGTGCCAGCGGTTTCCTGTATTACGTTTCAATCACAGGCGTGACAGGCGCAGCCAGCGCGGATTTGAACGCTATCAAGCCACACATAGAAGAGATTAAAGGCCAAACGGACATCCCCGTGGCCATCGGTTTCGGCATTAAAACGCCCGAAGACGCCAAAAATATGGGTGAATTGGCCGATGCTGTCGTCGTCGGATCATCAATTGTGAATACAATCGCGGAAAGCCGAGATATTTCAAAGGTTTCCGATCAGGTTAAAGGCCTCGCAGGCGCATTGAAATAACTGGATTTCCTTGACTTTTAACGTTCAAAAGCCGATAAACACGCCCTGAAGGATATAAAAATATGAACTGGCTTACTGATTACATCCGTCCCCGTATTCGCTCCATTGTCGGCGACCAAAAAGAGGTACCCGATAATCTATGGACCAAATGCCCGTCTTGCGAAGGCATGCTGTTCCATCGCGACCTCAAAGACAATTTGAATGTCTGCTATCACTGTAACCACCATTTGCGGATTACAGTGAAAGAGCGTCTTGGCTACATGTTCGACGAAGGCAAGTACGAGACTGTACCCCTACCGAAGGTCCCGTTCGATCCGTTAAAATTCAAAGACCGTAAGAAATATGCTGACCGCCTGAAAGACTCGCAGAGCAAAACAGGCCTGAAAGACGCAATCACAGTCGCCAAAGGTACAATCGGCGGCCAAAAAGCCGTGATCGCCGCCTTTAACTTCAGCTTTATGGGTGGCTCCATGGGTGCCGCCGTTGGCGAAGGTATCGTTCTGGCTGCTGAACAGGCCGTTAAAGACAAAGCCGCCCTCATCTGCATCCCGTCATCCGGTGGTGCCCGTATGCAGGAAGGCATGCTCTCCCTGATCCAGATGCCGCGCTCTATTATCGCGGTAGAAATGGTCAAGGACGCTAAGCTGCCATATATCGTGCTGCTGACCGACCCGACAACAGGCGGTGTAAGCGCCTCCTTCGCCATGGTTGGTGACATTCACCTGGCCGAGCCCGGCTCGACTATCGGTTTTGCAGGCCGCCGCGTGATCGAGGAAACCGTACGTGAAACCCTGCCCGATGACTTCCAGACAGCCGAATACCTGCTGGAGCACGGCATGGTTGATCAGGTCGTTAACCGCAAAGATCTTCGTGACATTATCGGCCGTATGCTCAGCATGCTGATGGACCCCGAAAACAAGAACGTGAAGAAAAAAGCGAACGGCAAGGCCGCAGCATAAACACCTTCGATGTACCAAAGCGACATTCAGCACCCGTCAGAACAGCTTCAACAAAAGCTGTACACGCTCTATACGCTTAATCGTGACAAGAAAATCGACCTATCTTTCCGCCCGCCCTATCTCGACCTGCTGGAAAAACTCGGTAATCCGCATTTAAAGCTGCCGCCCGTCATCCATGTTGCGGGCACAAACGGCAAAGGCTCAACCATCGCCGCGATGCGCAGCATCCTCGAACATGCCGGATATAATGTCCATGTCTATACCTCTCCGCATCTGATCCGCTTTAACGAACGGATTGTGCTGGCGGGTAAGCCTATCAATGACGAGCCACTGGAAAAATTAATCGACGAAGTGCTGGAGCTGAACGGTGACGGCGATCTGACTTTTTTTGAAATTACCACCGCGATTGCCTTTGCGGCATTCTCCCGCATCCCTGCGGATATCTGCCTGCTCGAAGTCGGCATGGGCGGACGACTGGATTGCACCAATGTTATCGAACAACCATTGGCGACCATCATCAGCGCGATCGGTATGGACCATGCCGAACATCTGGGTGATACGATTGAAAAAATTGCTGCAGAAAAAGCAGGCATCATGAAAGCGGGTGTGCCATGCATCATCTCTCCGCAATATGACGGCTCTGTGCGCAGCGTATTTGAGAGCCGTGCAACAGAGTTAAACTGCGAACTGCACAATGTCGAAGTACCCGCAACGGCTTACGACACCAACCTGATCGGCCCGCACCAGCAACAAAACCTTGCCACCGCGATTGCAACCCTCAACCTGATCAAAGACAAATTCCCCGTTCAGGACGACCACATCAAAAACGGACTGAAAAACATTTACTGGCCCGCACGTCTGCAACAATTGGATGCGCAGCATTTCGGTTTGAATGAAAACTTTGATGTCTATCTGGATGGCGGACACAACGCGGCAGCCGGACAGGCCCTGTCCCAGCAACTCGCCCAGTGGACAGACAAGCCCAACATCCTTATCGCAGGTATGATGGACGGCAAAGACTCGAACGCATTTGCTGCGCCGATTATCAAACATTGCGAAACCGTATATTGCATCAACATTGTCGATGAACCCAAAAGCCTGACCGCAGAACAACTACAATCCCTCATCGGCACGGGCCAATGCGTACATAATTTCCGTGATGCAATTGCCGAGGCCAAAAAACAATTCCCCGATGGTGCCCGTATAATAATCGCCGGTTCGCTATACCTCGCCGGACACGTCCTTGCGGATATTGCACACGCTTGAAAGCTCAGTGTCTTGCCAGCGTGCGCTTATAAACGCATACTTAGATCATGATTGCTCAAAACGCCAAAATCACACTCGTAGACGATGACAGAAACATTCTGACCTCCGTGTCCATGGCTCTGGAAGCGGAAGGCTATGAGATCAGCACTTTCAATGATGGTGAAGCGGGTCTGAAAGGCATTATGGAGGGCGAACCGGATCTTGTCGTTCTGGACATTAAAATGCCCCGCATGAACGGTATGGAAGTATTGGAAAAGCTACGTGAAACGTCACAAATTCCGGTTATTTTTCTAACCTCAAAAGACGATGAAATAGATGAAGTTCTCGGCCTGCGCATGGGCGCAGATGACTACATCACCAAACCGTTTTCCCAGCGCTTGCTCATCGAACGCATTCGCTCACTGCTTCGCCGCAACGCGATCAGACAAAGCACAGAGCCGGCAGCAAAAAAAGAAGCTGACGAACAAAAATACGTCTACGGCCCTCTGGAAATGGATGATGCCCGCCATATCTGCACATGGAACGGACAAACGGTCAACTTAACTGTAACCGAATATTTGCTGCTGAAATCGATGGCGGGGCGCCCCGGTATTGTGCGCAACCGTGACCAGCTTATCGATATGGCTTACGGCGAAAATATCTATGTCGACGACCGCACCGTCGACTCACACATCAAACGCCTGCGCAAAAAATTTAAAAATGTTGACCCTGAATTTAACCAGATAGAAACGCTCTATGGCGTCGGATACAAATACAAAGAACACTAAAGAAACGCCCCAGCGGACGTTCCATCCAACGCGTGCGCGGTGGTTTCGCCTTGCGCCCGTAACACCGCCTGTCGGTAACATCTTCGATTACTATTGGAGCGGGCCGGAACGCCGCATCACGGGCCTGACCATTCGTATCATTGCCGTGAACGTTGTTGCGCTGATCATCCTCCTCGTCGGGATTGTTTATGTCGGCCAATATCAAAACAGCTTGGTCGAAGCACGTCTGCAAACCTTCCAGACAGAACTTGAGCTGATCTCTTCCGCTCTATCGGAGGAGAATTTCTCCGCTAACGGCCCTTACAAACCTCTCACCCCTGAAGATACTGAGGATATGGTACGCCGTCTGGCAGATGTAACCCTGCAACGAATCCGTATTGTCACACCTAATGGAAACGTCATTGTCGATTCCCGCAGCATGCCAGGTCTGGATGACCGCATATGGGCTCAACGCTTTTACGCGCAAAACACACAAACCAGTCTGGAAACCCTTATCGCTATTGTAAAATTTGCGACCAGCTTTTTACCGGATCAACAGAGACTAAATCTCTACCCGAAAGCCGTAGACATTGATAATGAAGTCCGCAATTTCCCTGACGTGCATAACGCTCTCGGCGAGGGAGCAATCAGCATGTCGGTATGGGAAGACAAGCACGAGCGCATTGTGTTATCCGCCTCTTCACCAATCATGCGCAACGGTCGTATTGCCGGTGCCGTGCTGCTAACACGCCAAGGTTTACAAATTGAGTCGGATATCAAAGGCCTCTGGGTCAATGTGTTACGCGTGTTTTTAGGCACACTCGTTCTGACCATCATGTTATCGATCTACTTGTCAGGCGTAATCGCGCGACCGTTAAAAAAGCTGGCCAAGGCCGCCGAAGCCGTGCGGCGCGGACAAGCTAAAGCGGATGAAATTCCGGATCTCTCAAACCGACACGATGAAATCGGGGAACTATCGATTGTCTTGCGGCAAATGACGCAAGCCTTATGGAGCCGCATGGATTCGATTGAACAATTTGCCGCCGATGTATCGCATGAGCTGAAAAACCCGCTGACATCTCTGAAAAGCGCAGTTGAGACCGTGCAGATCGTGAAGAAAAAAGCAGACCGCGAAAAATTACTCGGCGTTATTCAACATGACGTTGAACGCCTTGACCGCCTTATCACCGATATCTCCCACGCCTCCAGAATTGACACCGAACTTTCACGCGAACAGTTTGAAAAAGTCGATATCAAGGAACTGCTGGCCAATATTCTGGATATCTATGTTGCAAACCCGTTGGATCGCGAAACTAACGACAGCGACCTGCCAAAAAGCGTAGAAACAACAGGGGCAACCATAACACTCGATGCCAGTATGAAGAAAACGCTCTTTATATGGGGCATCGAAGGACAGCTGGCCCAAGTGTTCCAAAACATCCTCTCCAATGCGCTAACCTTTGCGCCCGAAAAATCGGAAATACTGGTCTTTATGCGCACAAGACAAAATAAAGTATGGATCACAATTGACGACGAAGGACCGGGAATTCCCGACAACAAGATCGACACAATCTTCGAACGGTTTTATTCTGAACGCCCTAAGCATGAAGATTACGGACAACATTCAGGACTCGGTCTATCCATCTGCAAACAGATTATCGAGGCCCATGCGGGCCAGATTTTTGCCGAAAATATTCGTGACGATGACGGCCAAATTGCAGGCGCGCGCTTCACAGTCGTTCTGGAGAAAGCATAAATGCAGGAAAGTAGCAACGGTAAGCAACAGCCCTTGATCATCACCGGTCTCTCGGGTGCAGGGATTTCTTCCGTTCTCAAAACTCTGGAAGATCTAGGCTTCGAGGTTTTTGATAACTTCCCTATATCGCTAATAGATCAACTTATTGAAGAAACCCCGGATTCCTCAAAACTAGCCATCGGTGTTGATGCCCGCTCCCGCGGCTTTTCCGCGCAAAGCATCATCAACACATGTGAAAATATCGGGGGGCGCTTGGTATTCATAACCTGTGATCAAGACGTGCTGTTGAAAAGATTTTCAGAAACCCGCCGCCTCCACCCCAAAGCCCTTGATAAACCCGTCATCAGCGGCATCAAGGAAGAACAGGCAATGCTCAACTCCGTTGCGCACAAAGCAGATTTGACGATAGACACCAGCGACTTCTCCATCCACGACCTGCGCCACATTCTCGAAGGGCACTTCGGCACACGGAACGAGCAGGGCATGACCATTAATCTGATGTCGTTTGGCTTCCGCAACGGTCTACCGCGCGAGGCCGATATTGTTATGGATGTACGGTTCGTTAAAAACCCGCACTGGGACAAGGAATTACGCCCATTAAGCGGGCAAGATAAACCGGTCGGAGATTACATTGAAGAAGATGAAGGCTTTGTCGGCTTCTTTGAGAATCTAAAAACGCTCGTTGAGCCGCTTATCCCTAAATACGAGACTGAAGGTAAAAACTACCTGACCATAGCCATCGGATGCACCGGTGGACGGCACCGTTCTGTCTATACTGTCGAAAAATTGGCGAAGTGGCTGGACGCCATGCCGAACGGTGTGCATGTCACACACCGTGATTTAAATATTATTGCTTAGACAAAATCCATGCTGTCATAGTCTTGGCTGGCTGCAACTTCTGTAATTGTAGGGCCGTTTGCTTTGATGAAATCAAGCTTGGAGCCATCAACATCCATCGCCAACGTATTTGATTGACCAAAACCGCCACTCAAATCATCGCCTAGTTGCTTTACATAACCTCTGTTTTCATTAAAAGGAACATCTTTTCCCATTTTTACACACCCTCTTTGTTGATCTGGTTTTTGTTGATTTACGCACTAAAAAACACATCGCTTCGTTGAGCGATGCGTCAAACTTTATGGTTGGCCGGGATCGTATGTAGATTCCAATTTCATGCCCATGTCCATAACAGGAGCACCATCACGTGCGCCCATAACAGGAGCTAACATTTCACCAATTGATTTACGTAGTTCGGGGGAAGCCATCGAACACACCTTTCTCTATTTTTAACACCGCATTTTCTTTTGATACGCCCATTCCATCGTGGGTTCGGAGCATTATTGTAACTAAATTGCTCTCTTCCGCATCTTTGTTGTCTACTATGTTATATAAAAGTCGCTCGGAAGTCAAATTTTTCAGGTCTAAGATACGGTCAGTGCGGCCGTTCAGACTTGTAACGATGTTCATCACCGTTTTTTCAGTGAGTTCCGGGTCCTCTTCGGTGTCAATTAAGGTGTAATCGCCTACAGGTTCATAATCGCCCTTATCATCTTTCCACTGAAAGATCTGAAAAGCGTTCTCCAACAACGGGTTACGCTTGTATATAAAGGGCGGCTTTTCGCTCTCGAGGTTGAATTTCTGAACCATAAAACCAGTTTAACACGCCTCTCAAATAAAAAAACAGAGAATCGCACGGATTCGGGCTTGATTTGCACATAATAACCGCCCACAATCCGCGCAATATTAAGACTTTTAGCTGATTTTTATAAGGAAGATAAAACATGAGTGCCGTACCACAAGCTTTGGAAAACGATTACTGGGTCGCCGACATCACACAGGCGGAATGGGGCCGTAAGGAAATCGAACTGGCCGAACACGAAATGCCGGGTCTGATGGCTCTGCGCGAAGAATATAAAGGTAAAGAACCTCTGAAAGGCGCACGCATCGTTGGCTGCCTTCACATGACCATCCAGACAGCCGTTCTGATCGAGACATTGCAAGATCTGGGCGCAGAAGTACGCTGGTCCTCATGCAACATCTTCTCCACCCAAGACCATGCCGCCGCCGCAATCGCCGCGAAAGGTACGCCCGTCTTCGCCAAAAAGGGCATGAGCGACGATGAATTCTGGTGGGCGATTGATCAAACAATCAAAGGCCCGGATGGCTGGGTTCCAAATATGATTCTTGATGACGGTGGTGACCTGACTGTCCGCATGCATGAAACAACGCCTGAATTGCTCGATGATGTAAAAGGCTTGTCCGAAGAAACAACAACGGGCGTTCTGCGTCTGTATGAAATGGAGAAAAAAGGCACGCTGAAAGTTCCGGCGATCAACGTGAATGACTCCGTAACAAAATCAAAATTCGACAACAAATATGGCTGTCGTGAATCTCTCGTGGATGCGATCCGTCGTGCCACAGACATCATGATGGCCGGTAAGGTCGCCTTCGTCGCCGGTTACGGTGACGTGGGTAAAGGTTCTGCCGAATCCCTTCGTCAGGCCGGCTGCCGCGTAATGGTTTCCGAAGTTGATCCAATCTGTGCTTTGCAAGCCGCTATGGATGGTTTCGAAGTTGTCACAACAGAAAATGCCGTTCCACGTTGCGATATCTTCGTAACTGCAACAGGTAACAAGGATGTGATCACAGTCGACCACATGCGCGGCATGAAAGAAAACGCCATTGTCTGTAACATCGGTCACTTCGATAACGAGATCCAGACTGAGCCTCTGCGCAACATGAAATGGAACAACATCAAGCCACAGGTCGACCAGATCGAATTCCCTGACGGTAAGAAAATCATCCTTCTTGCTGAAGGCCGTCTCGTGAACCTTGGCTGTGCAACAGGCCACCCATCATTCGTGATGAGTGCCTCTTTCACAAACCAGACACTGGCGCAGATCGAGCTATGGAACAACGCAGACAAGTACGAAAACAAAGTCTACGTCTTGCCTAAACACCTCGATGAAAAAGTGGCAGCCCTGCACCTTGATAAAGTTGGTGCGACGCTGACCGAACTGTCTAAAGAACAGGCCGACTACATTGACGTTGAAGTCAAAGGCCCGTTCAAAAAAGACGAATACCGTTACTAAAGCTAAAGGCGGAAACATGTATATTCTCCGCCTTTCTTGCGCTGACCAACCGGGTATCGTGGCCGCCGTGGCCACGTGCCTGTCCAACAATCAGTGCAACATTGAGGAATCCTCACAATTCCACGACAAATTTTCAGGCCAGTTCTTCATGCGGGTTGTACTCGACCCGCTGGAGGACGGCTGCCTGAACAGCTTTACCGAACGCTTCACATCCATCGCCGATAATTACGCGATGGACTGGCAAATCAAACCGGTCAGCGAAAAAGTCAAAACACTGCTGCTGGTTTCAAAAACCGACCACTGCCTCAACGATATCCTGTATCGCTGGCGCACGAAGCAACTGAATATCGAACTCACGGGCATTGTCTCCAACCACGATAATAACCGCAAATTGGTTGAGGAACGCGGCCTGCCCTTCCATCACCTGCCGATCACCAAAGACACCAAGCCCGAACAGGAAGCCCAAATCCGCAAAATCATTGACGACACAGATACCGAGCTGGTTATTCTGGCGCGCTATATGCAAATCCTATCTGGTGAAATGTCGAATGACTATGCGGGTCGCATCATCAACATCCACCATTCCTTTCTGCCCGGCTTTAAAGGGGCAAAACCCTATCACCAAGCCTATGAGCGCGGTGTAAAGCTGATTGGCGCAACGGCACATTTTGCAACAGAAGACCTCGATGAAGGTCCGATTATCGAGCAAGAAATCAAACGCGTCGATCACAGCCACGACCCGACGCAGATGCAATCCATCGGCCGTGATATCGAGGCCCGCGTGCTTTCCCGCGCGATCCAGCTCTACACCGAACGCCGCATCTTCATGCACGGCAAACGCACGATTATCCTCTAACAACTCTTTAAACTTCTCTTTCTCCCTCCCCCTTGGTATCGTGTGAACAGCATTTTCTAAAGGGGAGTTTTGATATGCGCTTTTTCCTGTTTCTCACTGTGTTGCTATTACCTGTTCTCGCTCACGCTGATGAGATCAAAGTCACAGGTACACTCAAGGCCGCAACCGTTTACAATGATCGCGCCACACTCACGCTAGAAGCGCAAACAGTAGTACCAACAGGCAAACATGTTGTCATGTTCGAAGGCCTCCCCACAGGCATTTACACCGATTCACTCCGCGTAAAAGGCAGCTCGCAAGCAAAAGCCGTTCTGGGCGCGCTATCCCATAAAATCGTCAATAATGTCGAACTCACCTCCGCCCGTGAAGCAGAACTAAACGCGAAAAAAGAGAAGCTCGAAGATCAAAAAGAAATTATTGAGGCGGAAATCACAGCCATCAACGCAAAAAAGAACTTCCTGAAATCTCTGGAAGCCAAAGCGATTGAAACAACCAATGACGAAATCGCAAAATTCGAGCTCAACAGCACCACATGGCTGGAAGCCGCAAATACACTGCAAACAGGCATGGATGAAATCCTGAAAACCGAACTTACCAAGCAAAACCAAATCAAGGACATCAATGAGCAGATCGCCAAAATCAACCGTGATCTGGCACAGGTCCGTACAGGCTCTAAACAAACGCTGACGGTTAGCCTCCCTGTCGAAATGTCCAGGGGTGAGAACCTGTCTTTATCACTCGAATACCAAATCGGCGGTGCATACTGGCGCCCCGTATATGATGCACGCCTAAGTACCGAAACAGGCGAACTGGAACTGGTTCAATATGGTGCCGTCAGCCAGCGAACAGGCGAGGATTGGAGCGATATTGCCCTTACACTCTCAACCGCCCGCCCCAACCGCGGCGCCACCGCACCCAATTTGGGAACACACTGGGTTAATCTCTGGTCCCCAATGAAGAAATCCAGAGGCTTCGTAAGTGGTATGGCTCAAAATGAAATGGCTATGGACAGCGTAGCAGCCGCCCCTCAAGCTTTAATGCGCGCCGAACTGGCTGAAGAAGACACCTATGCACCTAAAGAAGCCCGCCAACAAGTCGCCAAAATCAACACAGGTGGCTTCACGGCTGAATTCGAAATTCCGGGCCTGATATCCGTCCCTGCCGATGGTACGGAAACCAAAGTCCTGATCGCACCATTTGAGACCGAATCCAAAATGGAAGTACACATCAAACCCCAGATCGACACCAAAGCGTATCTGGTAACCAACACAACCATCAAAGGCGAAGCGCCCCTTCTGCCCGGACAGGTCAGCCTGTTCCGCGACGGCTCCTTCGTCGGACAAACGCAAGTCCCCCTGTTGAAACCGAGTAAGGATTACGATCTGTCCTTCGGCATCGATGATCAAATCGAAGTCACACAAAAAACCCTCACAGATGAACGCGGTGAAGCCGGTATGTTCGTGGGCAAGACCGATCAGCTCGTCCGGCATACGATCACGGAAATCCAGAATTTGCGCAATCGTGATGTCAGCATTGTTGTCGAGCAAAATACACCCGTCCCGCAAAACGAAAAAATCACTTTCGAAATGGATCCGCAAAACACCACAAGCGGCTACACAGAAGATACAGAAAACGTCAAAGGCTTGCTGAAATGGGCATTTACGCTCAAGCCTAAGGAAGAAAAGGACATCAAACTTGGCTGGACGCTATCATGGCCACAAGGCCAGAACATCAGCGGTATTTAAGAGCCTTATGATTTCCGCTCTTGTCTTTATCCGCGGCTGTTTTAAGATTGGAGCGCCGTGAAAAAAGTACCCAACGATCCTGAACGCTCATTTCTTCACAAACTGCTTCGGCCGTTTGGCTTTGCCTGTGCGCATGAAAAGGCACGCATAGAAGCCTTCCTGTCCAGCTTTCCGGGGGAATATTGCGGCTGGGCCGTTGGCCAAGCAGACGCCAAAAACAGCGAACAAAGCGTCGCCTACTCGACCGGATTTTGCGACATGCTCGGCCTGCAAACGGTGACAAAGCTAACGGATATTCAGGGCAAGCTCGCCCCCAGCGACGCAGCCGCCCTCGAAGGACTATTCGAGCGCATGGACCATAACGGCCTGCCCTTCTCCACCCACGTCCTCAATGCCGACCAAAGCAAGGCATTCAAACTTTCCGGTACGCAAGGCAAGGACCGCGACGATAAAGTCGCATTCAACATTCTCTGGCTCGAAGATATCAGCGAAGATTACTTCAAACATAAAAATTTCGAGAATGTTGCACTTCGTAAAGCCGAGCGTCTGGAACAGCTTCAAGCCGCGTTTGATTCTCTGCCGCAACCACGTTGGATACGCGACAAGGAAGGAACAATTTTATGGACGAACGATTCCTACAGTGATGCCCTCGGCCTGACCCACAGCAAAATTCTGGAAGAACAAAAAGAGCTTTCCATCAATGTGCGCAAGCCCGCAAACAAAAATGAGGAAAAACCCCTCATCGGTAAGGCATTGGCCGCACAAGCCCTCAAGACAGGCGAGAAGCAATATAGCGAAGGCCACATCAATATCGGCGGCAAACGCATCTTGATGAAAATCATCGAAACCCCGCTGGAAGGGCTAAACCTGACATTGGGCTTGACCGAGGATATTTCCGAACGTGAGGAGATTGAAACCGCACTTAAACGTTACCAGTCATCCAACATCGAATTGCTTGAACAACTCCGTACCGCTGTTGCCATTTATGCTGCAGATGAAAGCCTCGAATTTTACAACTCCGCTTTCGCACAATTATGGGACCTTGAGGATGGCTGGCTAAACACACGCCCCAAACTCGGCGATATCATGGAAAAACTACGCGAGACACGCCGCCTTCCCGAACAGGCCGATTTCCGCAAGTTTAAACAAAGCTGGCTCGATATGTTTACAACGCTGATCGAGCCTTACGATGAAATGCTTTACCTGCCCGACGATACGGCGCTGCGCATGCTGGTCGTGCCACACTCCATGGGCGGATTAATGATGACATTCGAGGACGTATCCAGCCGCCTGCAACTCGAATCCTCATACAACACGTTAATCGCTGTACAAAAAGAAACACTCGATAACCTCGGCGAAGCGGTGGCGGTGTTCGGTGGTGACGGGCGCATCAAGCTCTGGAATCCGGCATTCAGCCGCCTGTGGAAGCTCAACCCTGAGGATCTGGAAGGCAACCCGCATATCAGCACATTGGTCGATAAGCTCGTCAGCTTTTTCACCAAGGAAGAATGGCCGCAGCGCAAAAACGAACTCGCGGCCAAGGCCCTCGACCGCATGATGCATGAAGGCCGCCTTAAACGCGCCGATAACACATTGATCGACTTCACCACCGTACCGCTGCCTGATGGCGGTGTCCTGATTACCTATATTGATGTGACAGATACAGTCCGCGTCGAAAATGCCTTGCGAGAGAAAAATGCTGCGCTAGAAGCCGCGGAACAACTCAAACTCGACTTCCTTGCTAATGTTTCCTATCAGCTAAGAACCCCGCTGAACGCGATCATGGGCTTTAACGATATCCTCGATCAGGAATATTTCGGCCCACTGAACTCGCGGCAAAAGGAATATACAAGAGACATGCACAAGGCCAGCCACCGCTTGCTGGAACTGGTCAACGACATTCTCGACCTTGCTACACTGGAAGCCGGTTACCTTACGCTGCAACGTGAAGATATGGGCGTTTACCAACTTATGTCCTCGGTCAGGGATCTGGTCAGTGATTGGGCGCGCAAAGCCAATATTGAAGTTCACCTGCAATGCGCCAAAAATATCGGCAAAATTACGGCCGATGAAAAACGCCTTAAGCAAGCCATCATCAATGTTGTACGCAACGCTATCAACTTCACACCCGCAGGCGGCAAAATCATTCTGACCGCCAAAAAGCGTAAGGACGGTATAGAAATCAACATCGAGGACACAGGGATAGGTATTCCCAAGGAAGCTAAAAAACGCATCTTCGATCCGTTCGAACGCGCACAAAGCGGCTCGCATGACGGTAAACTTTCCCGCAGCGGCGCAGGTCTCGGCCTCTCACTGGTGAAAAATATTGTTGCGCTCCACGGCGGCCATGTCGATCTGGAAAGCGAAGAGAATATCGGAACAACCGTCACCATGTTCATTCCGTTCACATCAATAGAAACCGAATTTAAAATTCCGATCGAGAAGAAAAAACCAGTCAGCAAAAAGCTTAAAGCAAAAAAGAAATAAGCTTGGATATCTAATTATTCGGCGGGCTCACCCATTTTATTTCCGGCTGCATTATAGCATTCGATCCATGTTTTCGCCCCACCCTCGGGTTTGCGGTAACCCTTAATAACCAGATCACCCTGATCGATACGACTTTGGCAGGCGAAAATAGGGAACAACGTCCTTAGATCAATTTCCAACGAACGATGCGCCATAAACGGCCCGTAGGAACAAAATTCAGCACGGTCTGTAGGGTATCCGCTTTCAGGATTAACCGTACCAGCCGCATCCAGATTAAAATTGGAACGATGACGTGTAATAACACCGTCTTTACGCATATAAGCCGCGGTCGTCACACGTCCCATTGTGCTATAAGGGGCTTCGTTTATGAGCATAAAGCACACCGGCTCCTCGCTCACATCCAGATTGGCATTGAATTCCGCAGGACTCTGCGCCTGCGCGGCCCCCGCCCAGAACATCATTAAACCTAAGAATACATATCGAATACTCATGTCTTATTATATCACAAGCATATGAGGGAACACAGACGTAAATATGCTGCATTTGCGCACATAATTCCTTGTTTTAAAACAGTTTTAACAGTAAACACAAAGCATGAACCACATCAGTAACACCGAAGAAGACACGATCAAAATCGCACAGGATTTGGCCAAAGAAATCCGCGAAAACGATGTTATCGCCCTGCATGGTAATTTAGGTATGGGCAAAAGCGTGTTTGCCCGCGCACTGATCCGTGCCTGCACGGATGATCCTGAACTGGATGTCCCAAGCCCCACATTCACACTAGTGCAGCTCTACGACACACCTAAGGGGCAAATAGCCCACTTTGACCTGTATCGTCTTGAGGACCCCGAAGAAATTTTTGATATCGGCTGGGAAGATGCCTTGAGCACGGGCATCACGATAATCGAATGGCCGGACAGACTCGGTCCCTACCTACCGCGGGAAAGGGTGGACATTCACTTACAGGCAGGAGACAATGGAAACCTTACTCGAAAGATTCTCATAGAGCGCGTATCCTAATGTCAGCAGAAATTGACGACACTGCCTTTGTTCTCGCCGCCGGCTTCGGCAAGCGGCTCCGCCCCTACACCGAAGAAAAGCCCAAACCGATGATCGCAGTCGACGGCGTGCCGATGATCGACACCGCGCTCGAAAAACTAGGTGATATCGGCATCGAGAAATGCGTCGTCAATTCTCATTATCTGCCAAACATCCTGAAATGCCATCTGGATCAGCGTAAAGGCCCGCCAAAAACAATCATCTCTCACGAAGAAGAAATACTGGATACAGGCGGCGGCGTTGCAAACGCCCTGCAGCATTTTGTTGCACCGTTTTTTGTTTTGGGCGGCGACTCCGTATGGGAAGATGCGCCGGATAAAAACACATTGCAGCAAATGAAAGACGCCTGGAACCCGGACAGGATGGATATCCTGATTTTACTGCAACCTGTTGAATCTATGACCCTGACCAAAGGTGTCGGAGATTACGATCTGGACTTCTCAGGGCGCGCCACGCGTTCTCTGGATCAAACCGGTGCCTATATGTGGACCAGTATCCGCATCAATGCACCGCACATATTTGATCACGCGCCATCGGGAAACTTTTCTTATCTGGAGCTTCTAGACATGGCGCAGCAAAAAGGACGGCTGTTTGGCATTGTCCATGAGGGTGACTGGCACCATATCAGCACACCCGAAGATTTGGAGGCTGTAAACGGCCGTAAGCACCGTGCACAGAAAAGTGCATGACCACAGACCCTAAGCTATACAACATACCCGCAGGGCAACCTTTCGCACAAATTCTGGCGCAGCATTTATATGATCAGGCGGATGGCAAGCCCGAAGCCTTAAGCGCGATGACCGTCTTGCTTCCAACCCGTCGCGCATGCCGCGTTGTGCAGGATGCCTTTCTCAAGCTCGGCCATGACAAAGGCGGCGCAACCATATTGCCCCGCCTGCAACCGGTCGGTGATCTAGATGAAGAAGAGCTATCACTGAACATTCTAGGGCATAGCGATAGCGCAGCAAAGCTGCTCGACCTCGCCCCCGCTATTTCACCAATACAGCGGCAAATACTGCTCGCAAAACTCATTATGGAGCTCCCCGCTAATCATAGCCATGAGCAAGCTCTAACACTGGCGCAAGCGCTCGGTCATTTGATCGACCAGATCCACACTGAAAACCTGGATATGGCGCAGATGGCCGAACTCGTGCCCGAGGAATTTGCCGAACACTGGCAAATCACACTTAAATTTCTGGAAATCATCAGCATCGCCTGGCCAAAAATTCTGCAGGAACGCGGCCAGATGGATCAGGCAGAGCGCCGCAATACACTCATCCTTACACTGGCCGATTTTTGGGAAGAAAACCCGCCGCAAGCTCCCGTCATCGGCGCAGGCTCTACAGGCTCCATCCCCTCGACTTCACGTCTTTTATCGGTCATTTCAAAACTGCCACAAGGATATCTCGTCCTCCCAGGCTTTGACCAAGGCATAGATCAGGACAGCTGGGATTCAATGGAGGAAACCCATCCGCAATTCGGCTTTAAACATCTGTTTGAACATATCGGTGTCGATCGAAACGATATCAAGCCGTTAAATAGCGTGGTTTGCACCTCACCGCGTGAGCACCTAACCCGCGAACTTATGCGACCCGCAGAAACCAGCGCGGAATGGATGCAACTCAGAAACAAGAGAGACGAGCGTGAACTGATCGTTCATGGGCTTGAAAACCTGCATCTGGTTGAATGCGAAAACGAGCGCGGTGAAGCCACAGCAATCGCTCTGGCCTTAAGAGAGACCCTCGAGGATCCTGATAAAACAGCCTGCCTGATCACACCGGATCGCCTGCTTGCACGTCACGTGAAAGAAATTTGTAAGCGCTGGCACATTATTCTGGACGATTCAGCAGGAGAAACCCTGAAAAACACGGAACTCGGGATATTTTTGCGCCTCATTCTGGATTGTGTGCGCAACGACTATACCCCTCTGGATCTGCTGGGTTTACTCAGCCATGCCTATTGCACATTTAACGGCAAAACTGCCTCGAAACATCAAGGCATAGCCACATTGGACTATGCCTTGCGCGGCCTAAAACCCGATTCAGGCTTCGAAGGCTTAATCAACCATATCGAAAACAAAAACAGGCTCGACGACGATATACAGCAGAAAGCAGCAGCGATTTTGCAGGATATCGAGCCGTATTTCGCCGCCTTTGCGACAACCCGCGGACAAAAACGCAGCTTTACCGGCTGGCTCAGAAACCTGCTGGAACTCGCCGAAAGCCTCTCAACACCGCCTGAAACGGAACAAACAACACTATGGCGTGGGGAATCCGGTCAAAAAGCGGCCATTTTCTTCGGTAATCTCCTCAATGAAACAGCCGACATGGACAACCTGTCACTTGACGATTTTGCGGAAAGTCTCACCCATTTCATGCAAATGGAACAGCTGCGGCCCGCATATGGTACCCATCCACGCCTCCACATCCTCGGACAGCTGGAAGCACGTCTGATCGATGCGGATCTCGTGATACTGGCAGGACTAAACGAAGGCACGTGGCCACCCGACGCGGGCGCTGACCCATGGATGTCACGTCCTATGAGGCAGGAATTCGGACTGCCCAGCCCTGAGCGGGGCATCGGGCTGGCCGCGCATGACTTTGTACAAGGGATAAGCGCAAATGAGGTTCTCTTGACCCGTTCTATGCGCTCAGGCGGCTCGCCAACTGTTCCCGCACGCTGGCTACAAAGGCTCGATGCTATGATGATGGCTGCCGAAATTCCCGACCATGCCTTGCGCCATCATCCTGTAAAGGACTGGATCGTGATGCTGGAACATGTCGAGAATGCAGTATCCGTAAAACAGCCAAAGCCCTGCCCGCCATTGGAGGTAAGACCACGCGAACTCTCTGTAACCCAGATCGAGCTATGGCTTCGTGATCCTTACGCCATCTATGCCCGCCATATTTTGGGACTGGAAGCTCTCGAGCCCCTCGAAAAGCCTTTTGATGCGGCCGAACGCGGGACCCTGCTACACGCTATATTAGAGCAATTCACAATTCGCACACGTGACGGATTACCTGAAAACGCACAAGCGATCATCACAGAAATCGCCCAAGCTGAAATAGACAAATTCCGCCAAAACACCCAAATCTGGGAATTCTGGTGGCCACGCTTTGCGAAATCGGCACGTTGGCTTATAGGCCATGAAGCACAACACAGAGACAACGCCGTAAACCTAACCAATGAAGCCTACGGACGGCTGAGCTTGCCTGTAAACGCCGGAGAATTCACCCTTAAGGGCATCGCAGACCGTATCGACAAGACACATGACGGACGGGCCATCATCATCGACTACAAGTCCGGAGGACAATTCAGCAAAAGCGCTATGAAAGACGGAAGCTTGCCCCAACTGCCGCTAGAAGCCCTTATCCTCCATGAAGGCGGGTTCAAGGATGTACAGGCCATGCCTGCCGCCTCTCTGGAATACTGGGTTTTCACCGGCTCCAAAGGCGGTCAGGTAACAGCTCTGTCAGACACACTGGATGAAGTAGTATCGAACACGAAACATGCCTTTACCCAGCTTGTAAATGCTTATGATAACCCTGCTATGCCTTACATTAGCCTGCCGCGTGCGGATAAAGCCCCGCGCTTTAATGACTATGAGCATCTCTCCAGACTAAAAGAATGGGGTGTAGCGGGTGATACGCCCGAGGAGGATGCGGCATGAGTACGGATAACACGGCCCAAAAGCACGCGCCGAATGGTTCACATGACCCGCAAACGAACCAATCCGCTTCTGCACGCCCGCTCGACCCCAACGTCCTACAACGCAGAGCCTCCGACCCTGAAAGCTCTGTCTGGGTAAGCGCTTCAGCGGGAACAGGGAAAACAAAAGTCCTGACAGACAGGGTTCTAAGGTTACTGTTGCCACGTGCATCAGGTGAACCGGGATGTAAAGCGCATAAAATTCTGTGCCTCACTTTTACAAAGGCGGGCGCAGGTGAAATGTCACTGCGTATCTCCAAAACACTCGCCAAATGGGCGGTGATGGATGATAGCCAGCTAACCGAAACGCTGCAGAAGCTTCTCGACCGGAATGTTAAAGCCCATGAACTCAGGGCTGCACGTAAGTTATTTGCCGATGTCGTCGATGTACCCGGCGGGCTAAAAATCATGACGATCCATGCCTTTTGCCAGTCTATTCTGGGTCGTTTCCCACTGGAAGCCGGGATCAATCCGAATTTCACCGTTCTAGAAGACATGCAGGCCGAAGCTTTACTAGCCCGCTCCATTCAGGACGGTTTGAGCAAAAATGACCCCGCAGACCCACTTCAAAATGCACTGGAGCATGTCGCCGCCACAATCAATGAGGAGCAATTCACAAGCATTATCAGAGATATAGCCCGCGAGCGCGGCCAGTTTGAAGCCCTAAAAAGGCGGCATTTCAGCATAGAAGGCATCTACACAGCCATCTGCGCGAGCCTGAATATCCTGCCCGGTCAAACCGAGCGAGCCTACTTAGCAGAGCAATGCACAGATGAAGCCTTGGATAAAAACGCCCTGATCAAGGCCGCACAAGCGCTCATAAATAATGGTTCGGCTAAAACGGACGCCCCGAACGGACAGCTAATCGCTAACTGGGTCAGTAGCCCCGCAGAAGACAGGGTGGCAACCTTTTCCCTCTACAGCCGCGCATTTCTGACACAAAAGAACGAGAAAAGGGCAAAGCTGGCGACAAAGAAGGTTGTTGAGACCGATCCCGAAATACTCGAAACACTGGAACAAGAAGCAGATCGTGTTCTGACAATTCTCAATACACTGAACGCGATCAAAAACGCAGCGTTAACCCGCGACATATTAATGCTGGGCCATACCATCCTCGCCCATTACGAAAAGCTCAAATCTGCGCAAAGCGCATTGGACTTTGATGACCTCATTTTGCATACGCTTGCATTACTGCGCGGTGACAGTATGGCCATCAATATCGAGCAAGCCAGCAGCTGGGTGCACTATAAACTGGATCAGGGACTTGACCATATCCTGATTGATGAAGCTCAGGATACCAACCCCGAGCAATGGCAAATTATCGAGGCTTTGTGCACGGAATTTTTCGCCAACTCACATAATAATGATACCAGTCGTACCGTATTTACAGTCGGCGATGAGAAGCAGTCTATATATAGTTTCCAACGAGCATCGCCTGATGAGTTTGCCCGCATGCAGGCCGACTTCAAAACCAGAACAGAGCGTGCAGAAATGCTATGGGACAGCGTGCCGATGAACATTTCTTTCCGCTCGGTACGAAGCATTCTGGAATGTGTCGATGCGGTTTTTGAACCCGACAGCGTAAGAGACGGGCTTGGGCAGCACCCGCTTAATCACTCAGCCTTCCGACGGGGTCAAGCGGGTCATGTTGAACTCTGGCCGCTTTTCCAAAGTGATGAAAAAGAGGACTTACCGCTCTGGGAGATCATAGAGAACACACAAGAATCCTTAAGCGCGCAAACCAAGCTGGCCAAACACATAGCCGCGCAAGTAAAAAGCTGGATCGGCCATAAAAAACTCGAATCGCATGGACGCACGGTACAGGCCGGCGATATCATGATTTTGGTCAGAACCCGCTCCGCACTGGTCAGGCATATCGCAAGATCACTCAAAGACGCCGACATTCCCGTCAGCGGCCTTGACCGCATGATACTGAACACGGAATTGGTCATCGAGGACCTTATGGCCGTTGCGCAAATGGCACTCCAGCCTCACGACGACCTCACTCTGGCAACTGTTCTGAAATCGCCGTTCATTGGAATGGACGAGGATAGCCTTTATCAACTAGCAGCAGGACGAAAAGGCATCTCTGTCTGGTCAAAGCTGCAAAAATCATCATTTGATGACATCAAAATCTACCTGTCCTCATTGGTTCATTCCGCCGGATCAATGACACCATTTGAGTTTATAATGCACCTTCTTCGCACCCCATGCCCCGCCGACAACATCAGCGGCATACGGGCTTTAAAGGCACGCTTGGGTGAAGATGTCATCGACCCCATAAACGAATTTTTGAACCAGTCACAAAATTACGAGCGTAATGAAACCCCAAGCCTGCTGAAATTCCTGCACGAGCTACACCGCCAGACCACGGAAATTAAGCGTGAGCAGGAAGAGGAAGGGAATGTAGTGCGCATTCTGACCGTCCACGGCTCAAAAGGTTTGCAGGCCCCTATCGTGATTTTACCCGACACCACATCAGGCGTAGCAAGCGCCCCGTCCAGAGCGGAAAAACGCCTGCTATGGCCGGACCAAAGCGCCCTCGATATTCCGCTGTGGTCACCGCGTAAAGACATGGATTGTGGTCTCTATCGCGAAGGCATGACGCATCTGGACAATAAATTGGAACAGGAATACCGTCGTTTACTCTATGTCGCGATGACGCGTGCGGAGGATCAGCTCTATATCGGCGGAGCCTTGAACAGCCGCAGTAAAGACGGCATCGCGCCTGACAATAGCTGGTACAGCTTGATCAGGAATGGGCTGAAGCGCCACACAGGGCATGAGGAAAGCGAAGACGGCCGCCTGATACTCACCCATCCGCAAACCGGTGCTGCCGATAAGGCAACAAAAGCCGGTGATCACAGCCAAAAGCAACCAGCCGCTTTACCCAGCTGGGCACATGAACATGTGAAGGATGAAACAGGCAGGCACGCCATCATCCGCCCATCCCACATTGATGATTCTGTCATTTCCCCGCTGCAGGCTTCAGAAAATGATCGTTTCTTACGCGGGAACCTGACCCATAAATTACTGCAGATCCTGCCCGATATGCCGATGGAACAACATCAGCAAGCCGCAGCCGGATTCCTTACGCGTTACGGAGCAGCCCTGTCACCGGAGGTTCAAGATAATATCGTCGCAGAAACGCTGAATATCCTCCATGATTCTCAATTTAGAAAGCTGTTTGACACCGATTCGCAAGCCGAAGTACCGGTCACAGGGTTTTTGGACGACGAAAACGGAGAAAAACAGCAAATTAGCGGCCAAATCGACCGTTTGCGCATCACCGAAGAAGAGCTCTGGATCGTTGATTACAAAACAAATCGCCCTCCACCACAAAATGCTGCCGACATTCCGGACATCTACAAAAAACAAATGCAAACCTATGCAGCTGTTTTAAAAAAGATTTATCCGCAAAAGACCATAAAAACTTATCTGCTATGGACGGACGGCCCCTTACTCATGCCCGTTGATACCTCTTGATCACTGCCATCTTTAGCCTATAGTTAATTCTAATAAACAGTTTGAAAGGAAAGCCATGTCTAGCGTAGCCGTAAATGATACAGATTTTGAAACCGAAGTTCTGAATGCCGATAAACCCGTTGTTGTCGACTTCTGGGCGGAATGGTGCGGACCTTGTAAGCAGCTTTCTCCCGTGGTTGACGAACTCGCAGAAGAACTCAAAGAAAGCGTAAAAGTAGTCAAAGTGAATATCGACGAAGCGCCCGAAGCCCCGACAAAGTTCGGCGTGCGCGGCGTACCGACATTGATGATTTTCAAAGACGGTCAGGTCGTTGACACACGCGTGGGCGGCATGCCGAAATCCCAGCTTCAGGATTGGATCCAAGGACAAGTTTAATCGGATTAAAAATTAAGACGATACAATTGAAAAGAGGCCTCAACGGGCCTCTTTTTTATTTCTGGCTCTCTGCCGATAGAACCATGATGATCTGCCGGCCTTCCATTTTCGGATGTAAATCCACCTTAGAAATATCGGCTAACTCCTCGATCATACGTTTCAGCAAATCAAAGCCAATGTCCTGGTGCGCCATTTCACGACCGCGAAAACGCATGGTGACTTTTACTTTGTCGCCGTTATCAAGAAATTTACGCGCATTGCGCATTTTCACCTGATAATCATGCTCCTCGATGCCCGGGCGAATTTTAACTTCCTTAACATCAACGGTTTTCTGCTTTTTACGGGCTTCAGCAGCTTTCTTCTGCTGCTCGTACTTATACTTGCCGTAATCGAGAATTTTGCAAACCGGTGGTTTGGCGTTGGGAGAAACTTCGACGAGATCGAGACCGGCTTCTTCTGCTAATTCAACAGCGTCAGCCACTGACATTACACCTTTCATCTCACCATCCTCGTCAACGACGCGGACTTCACTGGCTTTAATATCATGGTTAATGCGAACACCATCATCTTTGCGTGGTGGGCGGTTGTTCATAGGTCTTGCGATTTCAAATTCTCCTTCATGTTGTTTGGATTGTTAGATCAATGCATAAATACTTTACCCTGTAAAGTCTTGATAAAGCCTTAAAAGGCTGAAACACGCGGCTTAGCAAGAAAATTTCGTGCATCATGACTCTGGTAAAGGAATAAATTCTTCATCATCCTTCACAGGATCAAAACGCCCGGCGCGCCAGTCATCCTTCGCCTGCTGGATACGCTCGCTACTGGATGACACGAAATTCCACCAGATATGACGCGGCCCGTCTGCCGCCTCGCCCCCCAGTACCATCATGCGTACAGGCTGATCACAAGCGGTCACGACTATTTTATCACGCGGGCGTAACACCAGCATCTGCATCGGCTCGTAACGCGTACCGTTAATCTCGATAGGCCCACCCATAGCGTATAGTGCGCGTTCTTCGGTATCATCCGGCACTTCGAATATACCACCCGGATCCAGCTGCACATCCAGATACAACGTATCGCAGAAGCTTTTAATCGGTGATGTCTGGCCCCACAACGTACCCATGATCACACGGGCCTTCACATCATCATATTCCAGCTCGGGCAGGCTGGATTTATCCGTATGTGCAAAATCGGGGGCTATTTCCTCGTATTTTTCCGGCAAGGCCAGCCAGGACTGGATG
>JAUIIA010000019.1 GCA_030432025.1 Alphaproteobacteria bacterium | reverse complement strand
AAGACTTAAAAGTAGTAGTTCTTTGTAGGTGCTGTGAATCATGAGGATTATCTCATGTCACTCAAACTATCCCCAATTAATCTTAGTTGCGGGATCAGACCCCTTTTAGTGGATTGATTTTCAGATAACCTACTAATTAATGCGGATCCCGGCCTTTTCGGTGCAGATCGTAATTATGTGAGTAAGCTGGATAACTTGAGAGCACACCGAATTACTAAGGTCATTCATGTTTTATATTGGGGGTAATCCACATGAGACCCTTTTAGGTATGAAAGACTTGCGAGAGCGGGTTGTTTTACTCGGGCCCGGCATGATGCAATGTTATTCACACTAAAACTAATTCATCCACAGCGCTGACTTTTACAGAATTGAATTTTGCCATGCCGGAAGACACTTCGGAAAACGTCTCATTTAACCTCCATCTTGTTTCCGATTCGTCCGGAGAAACGGTAACCAATATCGCCCGCGCCTGTTTGGTCCAGTACGAAAACATAAAAGTGGTAGAGCATTTTTGGTGGTTGGTCAGAACCCCGGGACAAATGAAGCGTGTGATCGAGGGTATAAAACACTCCCCCGGTCTTGTGGTTTTTACGCTTCTTGATCATGAGATCCGCAAGCAGCTCGAACACGCTTGCCGCGAACTTCACATACAGACGATTTCAGCGCTTGATCCCGTTATGCAGGCGTTCTCCCGATTTTTTGAACGCACGGCTCGCTCAGAAATCGGCAAGCAGCACATATTAGACGACGGTTATTTTCACCGCATTGATGCCATGCATTTTGCAGTTCAGCATGATGATGGCCAATCTATGCAAACGATAGTTGAAGCCGATATTATTCTAATCGGAGTTTCTAGAACTTCGAAAACACCAACGTGTATGTATCTTGCTAACCGTGGTTTACGCGTCGGCAACATACCGCTAGTGCCGGGGATAACAATCCCTGAGGAAATTGCCTCGGCGCCAAAGCCGTTGTTTGTCGGTTTAACGCGCGACCCAAAAAGCTTAAGCGATATTCGCCAAAGCCGCCTTCGAATAATGAACGATGATCGGACGCAGGAGTACGCCGACCTAGATAAAGTGCGCGATGAAATAGCTTCATCCCGGCGACTATTTGCAAAGTACGGATGGCCTGTTATCGATGTCACGCGCCGGTCTATCGAGGAAACAGCAGCGACAATTATTCAACTCTATAACCAGCGCAATACATCGGCTCTATAAATAGCAAAGACCCGCAAACAAATGGCCTCCGACCAACCCCGCTCTGTAATTTTAGCTTCCGCCAGTTCCAGTCGTGCCAACCTGCTTCAGGCGGCGGGGCTTTTGTTTGATGCTATCCCAGCCAAGGTTGATGAGGACAGCGTCAAAGCCTCCTTGCAGGCTGAAGGCGCATCTGCGGCCCAATGTGCCGAGACCTTGGCCGAACTTAAAGCAGTGAAAATATCGCAACGTCACCCGAACGCGCTCGTGATCGGCGCTGATCAGTTGTTGGAGTGCAACGACAAGTGGTTTGATAAACCTGTAGATATGGCAGGCGCGAAAACGCACCTGCTATCGCTGCGCGGTCAAACCCACATTCTGGCAACCAGCGTTGTCGTTGCTCTTAACGGCGCGCGGATATGGCATCACAATGCTGCACCAAGTCTATCGATGCGGGCGTTCACGATTGATTTTCTAGATGACTATCTTGATCA
>JAUIIA010000014.1 GCA_030432025.1 Alphaproteobacteria bacterium | reverse complement strand
ATGCATGGCGGCCGGCATGTTTGTTGAGTCATCGTTCCAGTAGAGCAGGTCGAACGGGAACGGTTCCCGGCCCATCAGGTAATTATTTACGACGAAGGACCAGATCATGTCATTGGCGCGGAGCAGGGCGAAAGTGCTTTGCAGCTCTTTAGCTTCTAGCACACCTTTTTTGCCCATGGTTTCTGTCATGCTTTCAATTTGTTCATCATCCATGAACAGTTTCAGATCGCCTGCGTCCTCGAAATCAACCAAAGTGGTCAGGAACGTGGTACAACCGATGCGGTCCTGCTGTTTTTTGGAGTGCAAATATGCGAGCAGGGTTGTAAGCAGCGTACCGCCAAGGCAGTAGCCGACTACGTTGCATTGATCCTCTTTTGTGATCTTCTTGATTTCGTCCAAAGCCGCGAGGGGGCCTTCAAACATGTAATCTTCGAAGCTTTTCTGCGCCAGCTTTGCATCAGGGTTGACCCAAGAGATGCAGAATACTGTGTAACCCTGATCTACTGCCCATTTGATGTATGAACTCTGTGGTTGCAGGTCGAGGATGTAATATTTGTTGATCCATGGTGGAATGATCAGCAGCGGCTTCTTATAAACTTTCTCGGTTGTCGGGGCGTACTGGATCAGCTGCATCAAATCATTTTCATAGACGACAGCGCCCTCTGTCACAGCGATATTCTTGCCGGGTTTGAAGGCGTTGTAATCGGTTGTACTGATTTTAAGCTGGCCTTTGCCCCGCTCCAGATCCTTTTGCATGTGTTCGAAACCGCGAACCAGATTGGCACCACCACTTTCGACCGTTTCTTTCAATACTTCGGGGTTCGTGAACAGGAAGTTGGACGGGGACAGCGCGTCCAGCATCAACTTGCTGGCGAAATTCAGCTTCTTACGGTCTTGCTCACTCATCTCATCAGCGCTGTCGATGGCTTCCTCAACATACTTACAGGCAAGCAGGTAGTATTGCTTGATGAAGTCAAAGAAGACGCTTTGCTCCCAGACTTCACCTTTAAAGCGACGATCGCCTTTTTCGGGAGACGTAACGGCCTTTGCGTCCTGGCCATCCAGACGCAGGAGGCTGTTTTGCCAGAGATCAGCTTGCTTTTGTGCGTATTCCAGCTGCAGATCCATGAACTTAAGGGGATTGGTGGTGAAGGCGTTGATGAAGTTGAATGACGCGCCGCTGACATTCATTGGGTCAGGGTTGAATTCCTCCGGGTCGGCTTTGGATGCGTTTTCCTGCATCATCTTCAGCATTTCCATGAACATTGGCTGTGAATGCTGGTACGCATTCAGGAGCGCTTGCGACAGACCGGCGGGACTGGGGAGTGTTTCCATTTGTTGTTTAAGGATATCGACCTCCTGTTTTTTGTCTTTTTTCGGTGTGCTTTTTGTTTTCTTGCTCATGTTTCCAGAGTGCGCGTGTCAGCTATTGAACGTATTAGGTTGAACGAGGCCACCATACACAGTTATGTCCAGAAATGCGACAGCAAAAGTCATTTGCTTTCTGGTTTGGTGGTCGAGGATGTGCTGTATGTAAGAGGGGCTTGTTTTTACAATAAAATTCGCAGATTATAGGTGTTCTAAACGCTGACAAATGGCTCTTACATATGAATTTAAAGTTTAAAACCACATCTGTTCTAACGGTTCTTCTGTTGCTGGGGGGCTGTTCATACTGGGACACAGAGCCCGAAGTTACAAATGAGGTGGTGGTTGAGCCGGAGCCTGCTCCAGGTAGAGATGTCGGCCAAGTGATTTACGAACGGTCAAACGGCAGCGTGCAGTTGTTCAATTTGGACGACGATACGGGTTTTGATCCGGATTACCGCTCCCCTGCGCCGGTACCACAGGCAGGAACCGCTCCTTCTTTTAACTCCGGTTCCCTGACACCCTTAAGATCAGGGGATCCTAGCGTAGAGGTTTATCCGTTTGGCGATGTTGTGTACGCTCAGCAAAATACGCAACCGCTCAAGAAGCCACAATTTGAAGCACAGGGGCAGGACAATGTCGTCGTGTATTTCGGGCATGACTCTGTGGCATTGAATACCGCCTCGCGGGAAAAGATTGCCGAAGTCGCAAGCCGTTTTAAGAGCGGTGAAATGGGTGCTTTGACTATCGAAGGTCATGCAAGCGTAAGGGCAAACTACCCAAGCGAAACAACGCGCCAGACCGTGAACTTAAGAATTTCGATGAACCGTGCTTTCAATGTTGCTAAGGCACTTATAGATAGTGGTGTGCCTGCGGAAGCAATCAAGCTGGTTGCCAGAGGCGATACGGTTCCGCCGAGCGTTTTGAATGGAAAAACGCCTGAAGAAGCATCAAGACGGGTTGAAATCTCCGACTGATTGCGCCACCAATACATTTCCAAAAGTTAGAAAGGTAGCATTATGGCTGAACCCCTTCGTTTAGGGATTGCTGGATTGGGCACTGTCGGTACAGGTGTCGTGAAGATTATTCAAAAGCATGCGGATGTGTTGTCCAAGCGTGCAGGGCGTCCGCTGAAAATCGTTTGCGTGTCCGCCCGTGATCGCACAAAGAACCGCGATATTGATATTTCCGATTATGATTGGGAAGAAGATGCGGTTGCTATGGCTTCACGCCCGGATATCGATACCGTTGTCGAGATGATCGGTGGTTCGGAAGGTTTGGCGAAGGAATTGGCGGAAAAGTCACTTCAGTCAGGCAAAAATATTGTTACCGCGAATAAGGCGTTGCTGGCCCATCACGGGTTTGAACTTGCGAAGATGGCCGAGGATAATGGCGTGTCCATTGGCTATGAAGCGGCTGTTGCGGGTGGTATTCCGATTATCAAAGCCATGCGCGAGGGGTTTGCTGGTAATGATATGACCGCCGTGTACGGTATTTTGAACGGTACATGTAACTACATGTTGACGCAGATGCGTGAGACAGGCGGTGACTTCAACGATATCCTTAAGGAAGCACAAGAAGCGGGCTATGCGGAAGCTGACCCCACGTTCGATATTGATGGGATTGATGCCGGACACAAGCTGGCCTTGCTCTCCGCGATTGCATTCGGGACGAAGCCAGATTTTGAGAGTTTAAAAATCAAAGGCATTCGTCAGATTACATCGACGGATATTGAGTATGCCGAAGAGTTTGGCTATCGCATCAAACTGCTGGGTATTGCCCGTAATGAAGGCGGTAAACTGATGCAGGTGCTTGAGCCTTGTGTTGTTCCTGTTTCTAACCCGCTCGGCGTGATCGAAGATGTATATAACGCCGTTTATGTCGCGTGTGATGCGGTGGAAACACCGTTGCTGACAGGTAAGGGCGCAGGTGAGGGGCCTACGGCATCCGCAGTTATGAGCGACATTATTGATCAGGCCCGCGGACTTAAGGTGCCTACATTCGGTATTCCGGCTAATGACCTGAAGGAGCCTGAATGGACCGATTTGGGTGATACGGTATCCCGTTATTACTTGCGTTTGGCCGTTCTGGACAAGCCGGGCGTAATTGCCGATATCTCAGCGATTTTGCGTGATCAGCATATTTCCATCGAAGGTTTGGTACAGCGTGGGCGTGACCCAGGTCAGGAAGTGCCGATTGTTTTAACAACGCATGAAACCAAGCATGCCGATATGTTGAAGGCGTGCGAGTTGTTTAAAGCGCTTGATACAGTTGTCGATGAGCCTTGTTTGATGCGCATTGAGGAGCTAGAGTAACGCCATGTCACAAGAAGCACAGAAAGTCGAAAATATGCCCGAAAGCGATGCCTTTATGGACCGTAACCTTGCGCTCGAAGTCGTGCGCGTCACCGAAGCCGCGGCACTGGCCGCATCCAAATTGGTTGGACGCGGTGACAAAGTCACAGCTGATCAAGTCGCTGTGGATGCGATGCGCGATGCGTTAAACACGATGCATATTCAGGGCACGGTTGTTATTGGTGAAGGCGAACGCGACGAAGCGCCAATGCTGTATATCGGTGAGGAAGTCGGCGACGGTAAAGGCCCGAAGGTTGATATCGCTCTCGATCCGCTCGAAGGTACGGACATTACGGCAGCAGGCGGCCCGAACGCTCTGGCCGTTGTGGCGATGACAGATGAAGGTGGGTTTTTGAATGCGCCTGATACGTATATGGACAAGATTGCTGTTGGCCCGGGTATTGATCCCGGCATTCTCGACCTGGATGCGCCGATTGGTGATGTCTTGAAAAAGCTGGCGAAGGAAAAGGATGCAAACGTCGATGATTTGATGGTTTGTATTCTGGATCGTCCGCGTCATGAAGACTTGATTGCTGCTGTTCGTCAAACTGGTGCGCGTATCACCCTTATTGGTGATGGTGATGTCAGTGCGGTTATCGCAACGACTGACGGTGATACTGGTATTGATCTTTACGTTGGCAACGGCGGCGCGCCCGAAGGTGTGCTGGCTGCGGCGGCACTGCAATGTACCGGTGGCGCTATGCTTGGTCGTTTGGTGTTCCATACGGATGTAGAGCGTGAGCGCGCCGATAAGTGGGGCATTACGGACCGTGACAAGATTTATACAACTGATGAGCTGGCCAAGGGCGATAATGTTATGTTCGCGGCCACAGGTGTGACTGACGGTACCATGCTTCGTGGTGTTCGCCGTTATTCAGGTGGCGCGAAGACGTCTTCCATCGTGATGCGTTCAAAGTCCGGTACAGTCCGCCGTGTGGAAGCCACGCATAATTTTAAGCGTAAAGACTGGATTAAGTCCATTTAGCGTT
The DNA here is from genome assembly GCA_030432025.1 of Alphaproteobacteria bacterium. Taxonomy (GTDB): domain Bacteria; phylum Pseudomonadota; class Alphaproteobacteria; order Micavibrionales; family Micavibrionaceae; genus TMED27. The sequence goes on along the minus strand of JAUIIA010000014.1, from coordinate 52,069 downwards.
CTACGCTTAGTTCATGGATTCTCTATCATTGAACAAAGCCGCATGGGTGTATCCCGATGCGGATATCTCTCTCGTTGAAAAAATCGTTCGTCAGCATGATTTGCCGGAAGTAATTGCGCGTATGCTCGTGCAACGCGGGGTCAATGCGGACGAGATTGATGCGTTTTTGAATCCGACGCTGAAAGATCATATGCCGGACCCGCTTAGTCTGGTGGATATGAAAGCGGCCGCAGAATTTATCGCCCAAGCCATTCAGGATAAAAAACAGTTCGCGATCTTTGGAGATTTTGATGTTGATGGCGCAACATCCTCGGCGCTGCTTTATCGGTTTCTTAAATATTGCGGAATTGAAGCCCCGATCTATATTCCGGGTCGTTTGACTGAAGGGTACGGCCCGAATACGGATGCGTTGGCTCAGCTGAAAGAGCAGGGCGCGGAGATTGTGTTCTTGCTCGATTGCGGCACAACGTCGTTTGATGTTGTGGCGGCGGGTGCGGAAATGGGCCTCGATATCATTATTGTGGATCATCATGAGGCCGAAGAGCGTTTGCCCGATGCGAAGTTTGTGATTAACCCGAAGCGTAAGGACGATGTTTCAGGGCTTGATGTGCTCGCGGCTGTTGGCGTGACGTTTATGGTGTGCGTGGCCGTGAACGCTGTTCTAAGGGATAAAGGCTTTTTCGATGGTAAAGCCGCGCCGATCATTAATTGGCTGGATATTATCGCGCTCGGCACAGTCTGTGACATGGTGCCGTTGTTGGATGTGAACCGTTTATTGGTGCGTCAGGGGTTCAAGGTGATGCAAAATTCTGAAAACCCCGGATTACAGGCGCTTATCGAAGTGTCAGGCATTAAGGGCGAGTTATCCCCCTATCATGCGGGGTTTGTATTAGGGCCGCGCATTAACGCAGGCAGCCGTGTTCATAAATCCGATTTGGGTGCGAAGTTGCTGTCCGGCGATGACCCCACCGAATGCAAGGATATTGCATGGCTTTTGAATGACTGTAACGACAAGCGTAAAGCGATCCAAACGGAGATGGAGCGCGAGGCGATCAATATGGTCGAGGATTTTGGACTGGATCAGCATCCGATAATTTTTGTCGCTAGTGAGAATTTCCATCAAGGCTTGAGTGGTCTGGTCGCGGGCCGTTTGAAGGAAAAATACGGCAAGCCTGCGTGTGTCGTTAGCTTTACGGAGAATGGTGCAGGTGAGATTGAGGGGCGTGGCTCAGGTCGATCTATTCCCGGTATTCACGTGGCGCAGGCTTTCATTGATGCGCGGAACGAAGGGATTATTCTGAAGGGTGGTGGCCATGCGATGGCCGGTGGCTTTACGGTTGCGGAAGATCAAGTTGAGGCGTTTAAGGCATTTCTTTATAAGCATATCGAAAAGCAAATGCAGTCGGGTGAAGCAAACATCAAGACGGACATCGACGGCATTGTAACTGTCCGCGGTGCGAAGCCAGATCTTGTGAAGTTATTACAAAACTATATCGGTCCGTTCGGGCAAGAGCACCCCGAGCCGTTATTTCTGTTCCAGAATGTGCGTATTCATTCGGCAGATATAGTCGGAGAGGCGCATATTCGAACCCTGATTTCCGATTGGGAGGGCGGTAGCCGCATGAAAGCGATGGCGTTCCGTTCAGTTGGTACTGAGCTGGGGGAAGCGCTGTTGAAGCAAGGGCGTGAACCGTTTGATATTCTGGGAACCTTGAAGATAGATAACTGGGGCGGACAGGAAAAAGTCGAGATCCATATCAAGGATGCTGCATTTTCTTCTGCTATTGATGAGGAAAAGCTTGCAGAAAAAGCAGCTCTCCTATAATTTCCTCTGACTTTATGGCTATGAGCGAAAAACACGAAAAACACCTCTTTTGGGCAATTGTGGCGACGGAAACGAGCCATATTTTTTGCTGCGTGCTCCCAACATTGTTCAGCATCGCTAGTGTTTTGGTTGGTTTTGGCGTTGTGGCAACAATGCCGGGATGGCTGGAAACCTTGCATGACACGATGCATGGCTGGGAAATTCCGATGATTATTATGTCGGCGACTGTTGTCGCGATTGGTTGGGGGCTTCATTACTACAGCCTGAAAAATGATTGCCATGATCATGGGTGTCATCACGAGCCGTGCGGCCCCCGTAAAAGAGCAGCCAGCAAAATTCTGGTGATCGCTACGATTTTACTCGCATTCAATCTGACGATTTATTTCGGATTTCACAGAAATTATGACCTTGAACACGCAGAATTCAATGCGGTGGAAAACCATGTGGATGATCATGGGCATAACCATGATCACGCCCATTAATACACGTCTTTAGGGTCAAAGACTTTCTCTGCATCAATAAAATGCATCTTTGCGTCATCTGACGCTTCACCCAGCTCAATCTTACGGTAGAAGCAGGTTTCACGCCCTGTGTGGCACGCGGGGCCAGCTTCGACTTTGATCCATATACAGTCCTGATCGCAGTCAGTGCGCATCTCAATGACTTTTTGTGTGTGACCGCTGCTGGCGCCTTTGTGCCAGAGTTCTTTACGGCTGCGTGACCAGTAATGGGCTTCGCCTGTTTCGATGGTTTTGCGGACGGCGTCTTCATTCATGAAGGCGAACATCAGCAGCAAGCCTGTATCCGCGTCAGTGGTAACACAGGGGATGAGCCCGTCTGCGTCGTATTTAGGGATGAAAGTGAGGTTTTCCTCGAGGTCTTTTTTGTCGCTCATGCTTAATTCCTGAACCTGATTTTATTCTGCCATGTTCGTTTTTCGTAATTGTAGTAATGGTTGGCGGTTGAATCGCGCGGGTCTGAATAGTGACAGTATATGTCCCGTGCTGTTTTGCTTCTGTTTAAATTCACAAAACCGGATTCTAGAAAGATAACTTCGGGGTAACGGACATATTCAAGTTCGATTTTTTCTCCACCAAACCGCAGGTTTTTAAGGTCGGCATGGCCGATTTTTAGACGTTCGGGATTTTGTTGTACGTAGTCACGGGAGTTTTCACAGATGAATTTTGCGAGTTCCAGCTCTTTGTTTACTTGCTCGTGGTATTCTTTGCCGTAGCCAAAGCCGAAGACAACGTAGCATAGACCGCCTACAATTAGAGCTGCCGCTACGATGCGGGATTTCGGCTGATCATCATACCAGTCCTTTATTTCCGAGATTAGGCTGTCCCGTCTCATGGTTATGCCGCCGCTTTGAATGTGTTCATACGGTTTTCATAAGCGTCCCAGATCGCTTCCTCACACTTGATGCCCTGAAGCTTATAAATATGCTGAAGTCCGGTCGGTGACTTCGGGTTGATTTCGGTCACGTAGTTGCCAATCACATCCAGTCCGACAAAGACGAGGCCGCGTTTCATCAGTTCGGGTTTGATACGGGCGCAGATTTCACGGTCGCGGTCTGTTATTTCCGCTATTTGTGCGGAACCACCAACGGCGAGATTGGCACGGATGCTGTCCTTTTGCGGAACGCGCAGTACGCCTGCGATTGGCTCACCTTCAACAACGATGATGCGCTTGTCGCCTTGTTTGACTTCCGGAATAAATCTTTGGATTACAAACGGGCCACGGTGCAATCGGCAAAACATGTCATGAACCGCTTCCAGATTACCGTCATCAGGTTTAATGCGGTATACATCCATACCGCCGAAGCCATTAAGAGGTTTCATGATGAGGTCTTTATGCTCGGCCTGAAACGCCTTGATGTCGCTTAGATTTCTGCTGATCAATGTTGGCGGGGCCAGATCAGGGTAGTGGGTGATCAGCATTTTTTCCGGTGACTCCCGTGTGCCTCTGGGGCTGTTCACGATCAATGTCTTGTCTTCGACGTGGTCCAGAATATGGGTAATGGCATCGTAGCTGAGCGGATCATTAAAGTCCTGCCGCATCAATATGATGTCGAAATCTGTTAAAGCTGTTTCTTTGAAGTCGCCAAGCGTACAGTGATCCGCTTTTTTGCGTTTAAAGGTCAGCGGGGCGGCATGCGCCGTAACTGCGCCGTTTTGCAGCTTCAGGGTATCGGGTGAGTAGTAGAACAGATTATATCCGCGTTTTTGAGCTTCCAGCCCCAAAACAAAGGTGGAATCTTTTTCGACATGGATGTTCTGAGGGTGATCCATTTGCAACGCAACTTTTAGGGACATGGGCGGAAACGCTCTTCTTGGTTGATTTATCGCTAAAAATATAATAGCACCTATGCTAAGAAGAAAGAGCAAACTCCAGATAAATTTTTGAATGCAATTTGAACAACTCGGTCTGAGCGAAGACATCCTTAAAGCGATAGCTGACTGCGGCTATGATGAGCCGACACCAATTCAGGCTCAGGCAATACCCAGTATATTAATGGCAAAAGACCTTGTAGGTCTGGCCCAAACAGGCACCGGTAAAACGGCAAGCTTTACGCTGCCTATGATCGAAATCCTGCAGGGTGGCCGTGCGAAGGCGCGCATGCCGCGTTCCTTGATCCTGACGCCTACGCGTGAGCTGGCGGCGCAGGTGGCAGAGAATTTTGATACTTACGGCAAGTATACAGGCCTGAGTAAGGCGTTGCTTACAGGCGGTGTCTCCATGGACGAGCAGATCAAGCTGCTGGATCGTGGCGTGGATGTGCTGATTGCGACACCGGGTCGTTTACTGGATTTGTTCGAGCGCGGGCGGATTTTGCTGAATGACATCAAGATTCTGGTGATTGATGAAGCCGACCGTATGCTGGACATGGGCTTTATTCCCGATATTGAGAAGATTATCAGTCTGTTGCCGTTTACACGCCAGACATTGCTGTTTTCAGCGACGATGCCGCCGGAAATCAGAAAGCTTTCGCAAAATTATCTCAGTAATCCTAAAGAAGTATCTGTGGCCAGACCGGCGACAACTGCGAAAAATGTCGAGCAGTTCGTTGTGCATGTTCACCCGAAACAAAAGCGGGAGACGTTGGAAAAAATTATTCGCAACGAGGACGTTACGGCCGCGTTTATCTTTTGTAACCGTAAGCGCGATATTGATGACCTTGTCAGGTGGCTGAAGGGTAAGGGTTATAAGGCGCAAGGGTTGCACGGCGATATGGCGCAGAAGAACCGTACGGAAACACTAGAGTCGTTCAAGAATGACGAGATCACGTTGCTGGTCTGTAGTGATGTAGCGGGCCGCGGAATTGACGTTGATGATTTGTCACATGTGTTCAATTTTGATGTTCCTATGAATGCCGATGACTATGTTCACCGTATTGGCCGTACAGGTCGTGCAGGAAAGACCGGCCGCGCATGGATGCTGGCGACGCGTAACGAAGATAAATATCTGGACGCTATTCAAAAGCTGACCAAGCAGAAGATCACTGTTAAGGACGTCGATGGCGGCAATAGCAAGCAGTCAGAAGACAAGAAACAGGATGAGCAGAAAAAGTCATCGCCTGACAAGAAATCTGAAAAGACCGCACCGAAAGGTAAGTCTCATAACAAGCAGGACAAGCCTCAGTCGAAAAAACCGAAAAATAAGAAAAAAGATGATGATGGTGACGTTAAAGGCTTCGGTGATGAAATGCCTAACTTTTTCGGCTCGTAACTTCGTGCAGAGGCTTGACCCTGCACAGCCCTCACGTCAAACTATAGCTTAAGTTTTTTGCGCCTTTATGAAGGTTCCTGCCGTGTCCGTTTTTCGTAAAACTACTGTTTATGCCAGCCTGTTGGGAGTTTTGTTTTCCTCTTCAGCTGTGCAGGCACAGTTATTGACAGGGATTGAAGGAGAACAGGACGAGCCTGTAGTGCAAGCCGAACCTGCTTACGAATTATATACACCACAAGATATTGGTGATGAGCAGGTGCGTGCGCCTTATTCGGACCCATCTGTAACGACATATAGCTTATCTGATGCTTATGATGGCGGTGGTGCTGCGCAAACGGCTCCGCAAAAGGGGCAGCCAGTTGATATTGAAGCGAATTCATTCACACGCGATGAGGAAAACAATACGGTCACTGCTTCCGGTGATGTTTTTATAACGCAGGATGGCCGCATATTGCGTGCTGACAATGTCTATTACAATGTGAATAGCGATACCGTTGAGGCGCACGGTAATGTTGTGTTGAACGACGTTAACGGTGATGTGCATCTGGCGGATCAGGCGACCTATAATGATCGGTTAGGTAACGGTACGGTTATGAATTTGCGCACGACGATGAGTGATGGTGCGCGTCTTACGGCGGCAAATGGCGAGCGTGTAGGTGGAACCGAGACAATTGCGTATGACGCGACGTATACGCCTTGTAAAATTTGTAAGGAGAGCGACCCGGATGATCCTCCACTCTGGGGGCTTGTGGCTTCAGAAGTGAAGCATGATCAGGAAAATCACCGCGTTGAATATCATAATGCCCGTTTTGAAGCGATGGGTGTGCCTATTGCGTACACACCGTACTTTTCTCACCCCGACGGTACGATCAAACAAAAGAGCGGGTTTTTGTCGCCGGGTCTTGGGTTCAAGACTGATCTGGGCGCTTTTGTCGAAAATGAATATTACTGGGCAATCGACCAAAATCAGGACGCGACCGTTGGTTTAACCGCTTTTACGAATGAATTACCGCTAGCCGAAGCACAGTACAGAAAGCGTTGGGAGGATGCATATTTCGAAATTAACGGAGGTGTTACAACATCCGAGCGCAAGGATGATGTCGCCGGTAACATAGTAACGCGTGAAGATGAGCTTCGCGGGCATGTTTTTGCAGATGCGCTATGGGACATTAATGATAAATGGCGAGCAGGTTTGGATGTGAATTACACGTCCGATGACCAGTATGTGCGTCAGTATGACCTCGTCAGTAATAATACAGATGTGTTGGAAAACCAGATTTATGCGGAGCGTTTTTCCGGTCGCAACTACGCCAGTGCGCGGTTGTTAGCATTTCAGGATATTCGTGTGCGTGATATTCCGGTTGACCAGCCGAATGTTTTGCCCGAGCTGTATGCCAGCTTTAAGGGTGAGCCGGGAAAGGTTCCCTTGGTTAAGGGGCAGTGGGAGGCAGAGATTTCGAGTTTGTCGCTTTTACGTGAAGGTGATGAGCAGGATATGCAGCGCGCCAGTCTGGATTTAAGTTGGGACCGTAAGTTGGTATCTGATTTTGGCTTTTTGACTTCGGTTGAAATGAGTACACGCGGGGATGTTTACTACATCAATGACCGTGCGTCCGCACCTATGGGGTCAGGGAGAAGTCGCAGCGGTTATGAAGCCAGATTTTATCCGCAAGCGCATCTGGAGACCAGTTATCCGGTCGCGCGACCATTTGAGAATTACCAAGCACGGATAGAGCCTGTCGTTGCGCTTACGTTTGCACCGAATTTGACCCGCGAAAGCGATATCCCGAATGAGGACAGCAATAACGTACAGATTGATACCAGCAACCTTTTCGAGCGAAACCGCTTCCCCGGTATTGATCGTGCCGAGGATCAAAGCCGGGTCACTTATGGTTTGAGAAGCGGGCTATTCGGCTATGAGGGGAGCTATATGGATGTTTTCTTCGGACAGAGTTACCGCTTTGATGAGGGTAATAATCCGTTTCCTGCAGGGTCTGGCCTAGAAGGGCAAGAATCCGACTATGTGGGGCAGGTTTCGGCGACTTATAAGGATACTTATGAGCTAGATTACCGTTTTCAACTTGGTGGTCGGGATTTCACCTCGGAGCGTCACGAACTAGACTTTCTAGCAAACTGGGATAGAACCAGTTTCTATACGACTTATTTGTATGCGGGTGCTTTAGGTGATACTGAAATTGACGAAAGCAGGGAACAAGTAAATGCAAACCTTGCTCATTATTGGAGCCCATCGTGGCGTTCGCGCATAGGGGCGACGGAAGATTTAGGGGAAGATCCGGGGCTTCGTGAAGCGTATCTGGGGTTGGATTATTTTAATCAGTGCTTGTTCTGGTCCTTTACGGCTGTTAGAAACCTCACGAACGAGGCTTCGGGAGACAGTGATACAGAGCTTTTATTCCGTATAGGACTTAAAACTTTAGGGGAATTTCAAGAAAGCTCTTTACGCAACGCTTCCGAAAGCTGTAGTTGATATTGGTTCGCAATTAGGCGTAAAATTCCATTATTGTCATGATAAATCATTGTATATTCAGTATTAGACCTTAACAGGCCTGTAGGAGCTTATTTTCTTGATTCAATTCCTGATCGAATATGATGTCCATCTCTGGTTCGGATTGTTTATTACAATCGCGGCCGCGGTGTCGTTCATTCGTGAAAAGGTTTCTATAGAAATAACCAGCTTGGCGGTCCTGACGTTGCTGTTGATTTTCGGACAAACGTTTCCTTTGCCTGACGCGGCCGGCAATAACCAATTATCGGCGGCGAAACTATTGGCTGGCTTTGCTAACCCATCGTTGATTGCTGTTTTGGCGTTGTTGGTTATGGGGCAAGGGCTGATCCAAACAGATTCGTTGCGCTTTTTGACATCATTTTTTGCGCGTACCAAAAAGTCATATAGCTGGATATCAATAACGGCGTTGTTTTTGTTTGTATGTGTTTTCAGTGCGTTCATGAATAACACTCCGCTTGTGATTATTGCGATTCCTATCATTCAGGTTCTGGCGACTAGCGCGGGATATTCGGAGAGCCGCTTTCTCATTCCTTTGAGCTATGTGGCGATTTTGGGAGGGATGACGACCCTTATCGGTTCTTCAACAAACCTGCTTGTATCCAGCAGTATGAGCGAGCTGGGCTATGCGCCGCTAACATTTTTCGAGTTTGTTATTCCCGGTTCTATGATTGCAGTTGTCGGTTTTATTTATGTATTGCTCATATTGCCGCGTCTGATGCCGGAGCGCACAGGCATGGCTAGGGAGCTAGCTGGTTCCCGCAAGGAGTTTGTCGCGGAGTTGGATATCACTGAAGATTCTAAATTGATCGGGGCGGAGTGTGATGGTGGAAAATTCCCGGGGTTACCGGATTTAAATATTAAGCTGATACAAAGGGGTGGGCACATAATTTTGCCGCCTTTTGAGGGATATGCGATTGAGGCGCATGACATTCTGATTATTTCTGCTACTCGCGATAGCCTGACAAAGCTTTTGGCGCAGTATCCGGGCTTCTTGTTATCCGAAGAAGAAGCCGCAGCCATTAGTCAGGCTGCGTTAGAGTCTGATGATGATGAGGATGTTCCTTCGACAGAAGATATGAATGTACAAACCCGTGTTCTGGCCGAGATCATGATCACGCCAGCTTCGCGTATGGTTGATATGTCGCTCGATCATGCGAATTTCCAAAAGCAATATGGTGTTGTCGTGCTTGGTATTCAGCGTCGTGCGAAAGTGGTGAGGCGAAGGCTTGGCCGCATCCGTCTGGAATCCGGTGATGTGTTGCTTATTGCCGGGAACAGGATGACCGTAAACTCCATGCGTGACAGTACCGACTTTATCGTGCTTTCTGGATCAAAGCGCGATTTGCCAATTATGGGCAAGACTCCTTTGGCGCTTGGTATCTTTCTGGTCACGATTGGCCTGGCCGCCGCGAATATTATTACCATTCCCGTGGCCGCGATTGCTGGCAGTGCGGGTATGATTGCGACGGGCTGTTTAAATATACGGCAGGCAACGCGTGCGATTGACCGTAAAATCTTTTTGCTTGTTGGATCGATGCTCGCACTTGGTGTCATTCTCGAAGCCTCAGGCGCGGCGCGTTACATTGCGGAACTTGTCTTGTCCTTGCCGTTTGCTGATACGCCGTTGTCTATTCTGGCGATTATGTTCTTGCTGATTGCGCTGACGACCAATGTGCTGAGTAACAATGCCTGTGCGATTTTGTTTACGCCGATTGCAATGAATTTGGCAGGTAGCATTGAGGCTCCGGCCAATTTGCCGATCGATATTGCCTCGCTATTTGCCATTACGGTTATTTTTGCGGCCAACTGTTCCTTTGCATCGCCGATTGGTTATCAAACAAACTTGTTGGTTATGGGCCCCGGTCACTATCGTTTCCGTGACTTTATCAAGGGCGGTTTGCCTCTTGTTTTGATTTTATGGGTGACCTTCATTATGATCGCAAAATTCTATTATGGACTTGAATAGAGTTTGCAGGAACAACGATGCGCGTATCCAGTTATAACCCCAGAGACCGTTATAAGCGGAAGAACTCCGAGCAGATGCTGGCGTTCGGCGTCGTTCTGTTTGTGTTGCTGCTTGCCTTTGGTTTGGGGTTTTTGCTGGGTGCCAGCGGGCAGGACCAGAGTAGCTTAGCGACAGCCAGACAGAATGAAGAGCTTTTGAACCAGCGCGAAGAGTTGCAGGATCAGGTGACGGCGTTGAGTGCGGAGATCCAAACGCTTCAAACACGGATTGAGCAGCAACAGGAAAGTTTTGATGAAACCCTCCCTGAAGGCCCTTTGCGTGAATTGGTGCCTTTGTTAAAGGATCAGTTGGATGAAGGTAGAGATCCTGAACGCCTTGCTTTCCTCCTTCGTTCTGCGCGTGCGCCAAGAAATTGTTCTGAGCCGCAAGCTAAGCGCTTTGTTGTCTCCACGCCGGCTTATGATGGTCCCGTCAGTGAGGTGAGCCTTGAGGACGGCGCTTTGATGATTACGGGCAGGGGGCGCTCGGCGATCAATCTGGAAGGTTTACCGGAGGCGTGGTATGACCCGTCAAAGAGCGTAGAGATTACATTCACAACGCCCGAAGGTACCCATACCAAGAAAGGGACCTTGCCGCTGAGGCATTCTGTGGTTGTGAATGGGCGGGAATATCGTCTGTCAATTTCTGACGGAGCGCAGTCTTTCGCAAAAGTTGATTACGACTCCTGTGATTACCCTTAACGTTCTTTAGTTATCTCTGACAATATCGGTGTGAAGTCGGGTGTGACTTTGAAGTCCAGAGAGAAGGGACGGCCTTGCATAAGTTGCGGGTTATTACCTTTGCCGAATACGCTAATTTTAACTTGATCGGGCAGAGTGCCTTCGGCTTTGATTTCCAGTAAATCGAAATGGAAGTTTTCAAAAGCCAGCCTCATGGTTTCTTTTTCTAAGTCTTCCATACCGATCATGTCGAAAAATGCAGGGTCGGTGATTTTTAGAATACCTCTCCCTTTGTTGGTGAGGTTCAGGCTTTTGATTGTCTTTTTACCCTCGCTCATGCCGACGATCAAATTTCCGTCCAGTGTACCTTGGCCGCTCCATTGCTTACTGCCGAAAAGTTGAAGCAGTTCGCGTAGATTGATTTTACGCATTTGAATGAGTGTTTTGTCGGCGTCAGCACTCGGGATAAAAGCTTCAAAGCCCGGCCCCTTGGTGACGAGATCAGAGACTTTGAGTGCGCCGTTATCGATTTTTGCATTCAGGCTGCATTGCTCATCCAGTTTGAAGTCGTTGATTGTACATTTGATGTTTTTGACCGGCTCGCCCGATAGGGTCTGGATGTCGTCTATATCCAGTTCGGTGTTTATGTCGGAAAGGTTGATGAAGCCGTAAAAAAGGGATGCGTTTTTCAATGTGGCTATCAGGGAGCCTGTCAGCTCTTCGGCCTTTTCAAAGTTACCTGCAATTTCTAGTGTGCCGGCCAGTTCTTTTGAGAAATTGACGAGCGGTATGGGCGTGCTTTTGATTTCGCCTTGAAAAACACCGTCGGTGTTTTTGACAACACCTGTCGTGGTTGCGTTCTGGTTTTCATCCTGAAGCTGGAACTTTACGTTTCCTTTTTTTGCGAATTTGGCGGAGATATTTTTCAAACGCCCCAAGCTTTCAGTAGCGCTTTCTTCAATCGGGGAGATGTTTTGCGAGTTGAAGTAGTCAAAAGCCGTTTTGAGCGTATCGGCGTGTATCTGCCCGATAAAGATTTCAGGATCAAACAGGTTAGGGATAGTTAACCCCAGCTCCAAGCCTTCATATCCCGCAGATTTGGCGCTGATAATGGCACGCGGATGTTCCTGTTTGGTGTCGACAGTTATGGATGCGTTTTGCCACGGCATATCATAAATTCGTAAGGCACCGGTCTGTAGTTCAGTGACTGTTCGGATATTGGGGAGGTTTTCACCATTCGCGAGAATAAGCCCCGCGATACGCGTTGCTTGCATAAAACCCAGATCGAATTTTCCGTTTTCAATCTCGATGCGGATATCGACAAACCCGTTCTGGTTATACTGGCCCTCGATTTTGGCGTTGATTGCGACTTGCTTTTGAATGGCATCCAGGTCGCCTTGAAATTTCAGCATGTCGTTGTGATTACTGAACTGTATCGAGCCGCTGACATTTATGCCGCCCAGATCTTCGCTGAGGAGTGAAAGGCTAAAATTCTCCAGATTGATGACGGAGGGGAGTTTATCAAAGTTCAGGTTTAAAGCTTCGGGCGGTGAAAATCCTGCAATTGTGATTTGCCCGTCTTGGCCAAGCTCTCCTGTTAACTCTAAACCTTTTACCGTTGCGGTAGCGTCGTCATCAGAAAAGGAAATGACAAAGGGGGAGTGTTTGATGATGACCGTTTCGATCGAACTGAAGCCGTCCTCGTCCAGATCAATGCCTTTGTATACGAGTGTTTGGCGGTATTGCTCCGCTTCGGGCAGGGTCAGGTTTTGAAAACCTATATGCGCGAAGGTTTGCTCGATATTTTCATGAATCCGGGTTGGCTTGGTCGTGACCTGATAGGCGTAAATGCCACCAAATACCAAAGCCAGAATTAGAATTATGATGCCAGCGCGTTTCAACATTGTGACATCATCAGCGCTGCGCCGTGTGAGGTCAACACGTGATTAAACGTCAATGTCACTCGCAAATTCGGCATTGTCCTGAATGAATTGGAAACGTGGTTCGGCGTTTTTACCCATAAGACGTTCGACGAGGTCGTCTACATCAGCCAAAGTCACTTGTGCCTCTAGTGGGTTGTCGCCTTCGATGTCGTCATGCAATTGGGAAACCATGGCAGCAGCCTCGGGCAGTTTTACACGCAAGAGCACACGGCTTTTCGGGTCCATCGTTGTTTCCTTAAGCTGCTTTGCTGGCATTTCGCCCAAACCTTTAAAACGGCTGACTTCGACTTTGCTTTTTCCTTTGAACGTGGTCTTCATCAATTCGTCTTTATGCAGATCATCTTTTGCGTAGGCGCTTAAGGAACCGCTGACGAGGCGATATAGAGGCGGTTGTGCGATATAGAGGTGGCCTTCTTCGATCAATGGTCGCATTTGGCTATAAAAGAATGTAATGAGCAGGGATGCGATGTGTGCTCCGTCAACGTCCGCGTCCGTCATGATGATGACACGTTCATAGCGAAGCTTGTCGAGATCAAAATCTTTACCTGCACCACAGCCTAGGGCCTGAATGAGGTCCTGAATTTCTTGGTTGGCTCGGATTTTATCGACAGTTGCGCTAACGACGTTCAAGATTTTACCGCGAAGGGGCAGGATAGCCTGCGTTTCACGGTTCCGCCCTTGTTTTGCCGAACCGCCCGCAGAGTCCCCTTCAACGATGAAGAGTTCGGTATCATCGGAGTTCGCGCGGCTACAGTCAGCCAGCTTTCCGGGTAGGCGTAGTTTCTGCGTTGCAGTTTTACGCGCCTGCACGCGGTCCTGCTTGCGGCGTTGGCGTTCCTCGGCCTTCAGGATGATTTGTTCCAGCAAGCGGTTCGCGGATTGCGGGTCGCTCGTTAGCCATAGGTCAAACGGGTCCTTGATTGCGGCATCAACCCATTTCGTCACAGCAGAGCTTGCGAGTTTTTCTTTGGTTTGTCCCTGAAATTGCGGGTCTTTAATGAAGACGGAAATGAGGATAGCCGCACCGCCCATTACATCATCCGCTGTGATCATGGAGGCTTTGCGGTTATTGATCATTTCTCCGTAAGCACGTAAACCGCGGGACAGAACTGTTCTGACACCGCTTTCGTGGGTGCCGCCTTGTGGGGTAGGGACTGTGTTACAGTACGAATGAGAGAACCCGTCACCGTCACTTGGCCATGTTATAGCGAATTCTATGCGGCCTTCGCCATCTGGCAAATCTGCCTTGCCGTAAAACGGCTTGGGGACGATGGTGTTTCGTTCCTGAAGTGAGTTATCAAGAAAATCTTTTAAACCATTTGGAAACTTAAAGGTTTCCTCCGGCTTGACCTTGCTGTCTTCGGGGATGATTGACGGGTCGCATTTCCAGCGAATCTCAACACCTGAGTACAGATATGCCTTTGAGCGGGCCATTTGAAACAGCCAGCCCGGCTTGAAATGTGCCTTTTTACCGAAGATTTCAGGGTCGGGGTGGAATGATACTGTTGTACCTCGGCGGTTATGAACCGACCCCAGGTCTTCCAATTTGGTCGTGGCAACACCACGGGAGAAGCTTTGTTTGTAGAGCTTTTTGTCGCGGGCGACTTCAACCCACATATCATCCGATAGCGCGTTCACGACGGAGATACCCACGCCGTGCAGACCGCCTGATGTTTCGTAAGCTTTGTTAGAGAATTTACCCCCCGAGTGCAATGTGGTCAGAATGACTTCCAGAGCCGATTTCCCAGGGTATTTTGGGTGTTCGTCAACCGGAATTCCGCGGCCGTTATCGCGGATAACCAGTGAATAATCGGCTTCCAGTGCTATTTCTATCCAGTCGGCGTGTCCGGCGACGGCTTCATCCATGGAGTTGTCGAGGATTTCGCCCGCAAGGTGGTGCAGGGCGCGTTCATCAGTGCCGCCGATATACATGCCCGGCCTTTTGCGGACAGGTTCAAGTCCTTCGAGGACTTCGATAGAAGAGGCATCGTAATCAGTTTTAGCGGCAGCGCCGGAAGCGAATAAATCGGACATATAATCAGTAACAGAGCTTTATATTTGTGAGGTGAACTATAGTTTACTTACTGCGACGCTGTTATGAAATCAAGCACTACAGCGGTTTTGAGGCAAAAAACACGTTTACAGTATTTCCTGTCGGCAGAAGATTTGGTGTAAACGCCAACAAAAGCTGTGTTATCATAGGGATGGTGTAATCTAAAAGGTGATGTGCATGTTCCAGAAGAAGTCTGTTTTTGTATTTGTCCTGAGTTTGTTGCTTGTGAATTTTTCTCTGAGCGCGGAAGCGCAGCAGATTAAGGATCAATTCACGGCCCCTATGCCTGAAATTGAAATGACGCCGATTCCGGCTTTCAAGAAGGAGTCATTCATTACGAATCTGGACAGCTCGAGCAGTCCGGAACTTAGTTTCAATATGCGTATTCCAAATGGATGGAAAGAAACAACCAAGGCCACTATCGATTCCGATATCGGGCAAAAGGTGTTGAGCGAACTGAAAAGCTTTTTCGGTCCTGCCAATCTTTATGCCCCCAGAAGCCAGATTACAGTCGAGGCTGTTGAGCTGGACTATGACTACACTGCAGAGCGATGGTTCATACAGTATCTGCTTTCCAATGGTTACAATATCAGAGGTCTTGAGGCTGAATCAGATACAAAGGCCGATGCGTTGTATGTCTACATTAAAGACTCTGTAAGTTACGCTGTACGCGCTCGTGCGATTGTAAACGGAACGAAAGTTTTGTTTGCGCAATATTCCGTTCCTTTGGAGCGCTATAACGAAGAAAAAGTGAATATGGCGCATGTGATGAACTCTTTTAACATCAAAAAAGTTGTTGAAGAGGATGTCGAGGAAATGGAGAAATACCAGTTCCTTGATATTGCAGAATTCCAACACCCGGTTTCATGGAAGCTGCGGTCTTTGCCTATTCGTTCTATTGACCGTATGAAGGTCGAGCTGTTCAATATTCGTGAACTTGAAACCGGCTGGTATGGAGAGAAGGAACAAAGGCTTGATGGTCAAATTGATATCAACCTTGTTTCCATTTTCGCATCCGAGACTTTGGAAGAAGAGTTCGAGCTGTTCAAAACCGAAGTTGAGACCAACGGCCTGACAATGGGTGAAGTTCTGGAAGAGCGGGATGATTTCCTGTTTACCGAGGATTTTGACTTCGTTGATACCAAGGTTTACTCGGTTACCGGACAGGAAGGAAACGTGGTTGCCCATGAGCTTTGGGTTACGATCATGTTGGCGGGCGAATATTACTACTTTGTGACCCTGTTTACTCCGTCACGTGACCATGACTATTTTCTGTGGGCGCGGAATGTCGAGAGTTACAAGCTCGTTACGCGTAACCTAAAGCCGCAGAAAGACTTGCTGTCTGATTCAGGTGATGAGGATCAAGAAGAAGGCGAAATGATCGATCAGGATGAGTAGTACATTTTGTACTCGATCGGATGGATCATCGTCTCGTAGGCTTCATTCTCTTCTTCTTTCAAGGCGATATAAGAATTCAGCATATCTTCAGTGAAGACACCGCCTTTCAAAAGGAAGTCGTGATCATCTCTTAGTGCGTCCAATGCGGAACGCAGGGAGTGACAGACTGTCGGGATCTTCGCCAGTTCAGCCTCAGGAAGATCATACAGGTCAGCTTCGGCCGCTTCACCCGGATGAATTTTATTCTCTATACCGTCGATACCAGCCATCAGCATCGCTGCGAAAGCGAGGTATGGGTTGGCTGTCGGGTCAGGGAAGCGTATCTCGATGCGCTTGCCTTTCGGAGAGGCGCTGTGCGGAATACGGCATGAAGCGGAGCGGTTGCGTGCGGAGTAAGCTAGCAGGACAGGGGCTTCGTACCCCGGAACCAAACGTTTATAGCTGTTGGTTGACGGGTTGGTGAAAGCATTCAGCGCTTTGGCATGTTTGATGATGCCGCCGATGTAGTAGAGGGCTGTATCAGACAGGCCGGCATAGCTTTCCCCTGCGAAGATCGGCTGTCCAGCCTTCCACAAGGATTGGTGGACATGCATACCGGAGCCGTTGTCACCGAATATCGGTTTGGGCATGAAAGTCGCGGATTTGCCGTAGCTGTTTGCGACGTTATGTACGACATGTTTGTAAATCTGGATGTTGTCGGCGCTGTCGATCAATGTTGAGAATTTGATGCCTAGTTCACATTGGCTTGGTGCAACTTCGTGGTGATGTTTTTCAACTTCAACGCCCATAGTCTGCATAACAGTCAGCATTTCACCGCGAATATCGGAAAGGCTGTCGACAGGGCTTTCGGGGAAATATCCGCCTTTTACGCCCGGACGGTGGCCCATGTTACCTGTGTCGTAATCGCGGCCGCTATTGTATGGGCCTTCTTCGCTGTCGACTTCAAAGCCGACTTTATTCATGCTGATATCGATTTTGACATCATCAAAGATGAAGAATTCAGCTTCAGGGCCGAAATAGGCTGTGTCCGCCATGCCGCTGCTTGCGAGATATTTTTCGGCTGATTTCGCGATAGAGCGCGGGTCCAGTTTATATGGCTTGCCAGTGTCCGGCTCGTAAATGTCACAGAAAATCTTGAGTGTTTTTTGAGCGGCAAACGGGTCGTATATAATGCGACTCAGGTCAGGCTTGATGACCATGTCCGAATTGTTGATCGGCTGCCAGCCGGCGATGGAAGAACCGTCGAAGAAAATACCGCGATCCAGCTTGTATTCATCTAGTCCTGCCGCATGTTCAGTGGTGTGTTGCCATTTTCCCCGTAGATCGGTGAAATTCATGTCAACGAACTGGATTTCGTTGTCTTTGATGTATTTCAGGAAGTCTTTAGTCGTTTTGAATTTGAGAGTAGAGGCAGTCACTGGCGGTAGGTTCCTTGAGTAATTTTTTGCAATTTTAACTAACAGAAAACTTGACCAGAGCTACCATAACAATATAGAGAAAACAATCTGAATTGAGCATTTTGCTCGGTTCATCCCTTGTGGCGGTCGTAGCTCAGTCGGTAGAGCACCTGGTTGTGGTCCAGGACGTCGCGGGTTCAAGTCCCGTCGATCGCCCCATTTTCCTCCTCATTTATGTATCTTTAGAAACGTGCCCAAAGCTTGCTGAACTTTACCCGCGAAGTTTATAAGTGCATTCGCGTAGCGAATGGGGTTCAAGTCCCGTCGATCGCCCCATTTTCCCGCTTAGTGTTTCCTCTTCGCTTTTTATCGGTTTATATTGGCGATATCATGGTTGAAGCAAATACTCCCGATTTCTGGCTAAAGTATTTTCCTTTTAAAAAGGGTGGTGCCCATAAGTATAATTACGGGCATGCGCTCATATATGGTGCTCCTGCGCTTACAGGTGCTTCGCGACTTGCGGCGAGTGCTTGTGCGCGGATAGGGGCAGGGCTGACGACCGTTATCGCGCCTCCGGAAATAGCTGACGTCTACAGGGCTTCTTTGCCTGCACATATAATGGTGCGGGATGACTTAGGGTGGTCCGATAAGAGAGTGAGTGCACGGCTTTATGGTTCCGGCGGGATGAGTGACGGGGTGAAGATATCCTTGAGCCGCCCATGTGTGTTGGATGCGGATGCTTTGGCGGGTATGCCCGAGAACCTGAATTCAAGTACTGTTATCACCCCGCATGAGGGTGAGTTCGCGAAAGCGTTCCCTGATATCGAAGGTGCGCGTGCGGATATCGCTTTGGTAGCGGCAAAGCAGAAAAGCTGCGTGGTTGTTTTAAAAGGCCCGGAGACGGTCATTGCGGCTCCATCAGGCGAGGTGGTGGTTAACAGCCATGCTTCGCCCGTTCTGGCCACTGCGGGGACAGGGGATGTGTTGGCAGGCCTTATTACAGGTTTGATGGCTATGGGTATGCCGGCCTTTTACGCGGCTTGCGCCGGTATATGGATTCACGGGGATTGCGCCTTGAAATTTGGCCAAGGATTGGTGGCCAGCGACCTGATTGACGAAATACCCGTTGTTCTCAATGAAATCGCTTGAATTTTGTATTTTTCCGCATTATTGATTAGCTCCACATTACGGCGTGCGGCTGTGGTGAAATTGGTAGACACGCTAGATTTAGGTTCTAGTGCGCTTAGCGCGTGGGGGTTCAAGTCCCTCCAGCCGCACCAAGTGATGTAGATTAAGCACCTTAGAAACGGCACTATTGTTCAGAAAAACCCTCTCATTTTTACGTTAAGAGACCCTGATGTTGATCGGGTCCTGTTCCTGTCGGGAAACTCGGCGACCATTGATGAAGTTTTCTTCAGAGCGTTCAACGAGAATATAGGTGTTGTCTTCGTCGTTTTGTATTTTAATCTCGGCAATATCTGCAGTGTTATCGTGAAAATCAGTGATTGTAAGCAAATTTGACCCATCTGCCTGTTCTTCGATTGCAACACGGATACGGCGGTTTTCTCCCGTTAGCGTATAGACTTCTCTGCCACCTTTGCTGAGTTTGTATTCCAATTGATCCGTTGTAACGTCTTGCGCAGTCGTTTCGCTTTCTCCGATGACTTCTATGATGCCCGCTATTAGTTCGGTTGCTTCAGTAGACATGTTTTTTAGGTCAATGCCGTTATCTTTGAAAAAGCTGAGGAAATGTTTCTGCGCCTTCTGAATGTATGCGTTTTCTTCCCCTGAGCCACTGTTCTGGTTATCCAATGCGTCCTGCGCATCGGCAGACAGGTCAACAATATAAAAAGGATCACCGTTTTGTCCTTGTAGTTGGTTTGCCTGGGATAAAAGCTGGGAATTTTGCGCACCGCGATTGTTGAAATATGAATTTTGCTGATTGTTACCTTGGCCGAGGTAATCAATCAGGCTGGGGCGGTTAAACAGGAGGCTGGTAATGTCCATTGTCGTTGCTTTCGTGTGTTTGCCGAATAAACGTGCAAACGCTATGCCATGATTGAGAAAAATCCGTTGCAGGAAGCTGTAAATTTGGCTTGAGGTTTTGTCTGCATTCCTCTAGAACACAGACAATCAGACATAAACCTCTATGGGGTGAGCTAGCGCAAGTAAGAGATTTGCGCGGAGAGTTTTACTAGAAAGACAAAGATGAAGACCATGAAAGTTAAAGAATTAAAATCCGAAGGCCTTAGCCACGAACTCGAAATTACTATTCCTGCGAATGACATTGACGCGCGTGTTGATGTAAAGCTTCAGGAAGTTGGCCAGACAGCCAAGATGCCGGGCTTTCGTCCTGGTAAGGTGCCTTTGTCTATGCTGAAGAAGCGTTACGGCAAAGCGATCATGGGTGAAATTCTTGAAGCCGCTGTTAACGAAACATCACAACAAGCGCTGCAGGACAAAAAGATTACACCTGCTATGCAGCCAAAGATCGAAGTGAAGAGCTTTGATGACGGCAAAGACCTTGTTTACACAGTGAGCGTTGAAGCATTGCCAGAGTTCAAAGTTGCTGACTTCAAAACAATCAAGCTGACAAAGCTGGTTGCCGAGCCTGAGGCCGAGGAAGTTGATAAAGCCCTTGAGCGTATTGCAGCTAACAACAAGTCTTCAAAAGAAGTGACAACAAAGCGCGGTGCCAAAGAAGGCGATATCGTGAATATCGATTTCCATGGTCGTACAGCGGATGACAATGTGGAGCATGAAGGTATGCACGCCCATGGTCATAACCTTGAACTTGGCAGCGGTCAGTTCATTCCCGGTTTCGAAGACCAACTGATCGGTAAGAAAGCCGGCGATGAAGTCGAAGTTAAGGTTTCATTCCCTGAAGAATACGGTGCCAAGGAATTAGCCGGACGTGATGCGATCTTCGATGTGAAGGTCAATGAATTGCGCGAGCCTGCCGAAGCCGAGATTGATGATGAATTCGCCAAGTCTTTGGGTATGGATGATGTTAAGGCGCTTAAAGAAGCTGTTCAGGAACAGTTGCAAAAAGAGCTGGATAGCCATTCCCGCATCGTTTTGAAGAAAGAGCTTCTGGATGCTCTGGACGAAGCGAACAAATTTGAAATTCCTGCAGGCATGCTGGATATCGAATTCGACAACATCATTCAACAAATCGAAATCGACAAAAAACAGCGCGGTGAAGAAGCCGATATCTCTGATGAAGAGAAAGAAGAGTATAAGAGCATTTCCGAACGCCGTGTGCGTCTTGGTTTGATCCTTGCGCAAATCGGTCAGGAGCAGAATATTCAGGTTGCTGATGCCGAGTTGCAGAAAGCTGTTATCTCCGAGGCCCAGAAGTATCCGGGTCAGGAAAAAGAAGTGTTCGATTACTACTCCAAAAACCCACAGGCGTTAGAGCAAATGCGTGCGCCTTTGTTTGAGGAGAAGGTTGTTGATTACATTCTCGAGCTTTCCGAAGTTAAGGAAAAGTCTGTATCTCAGGAAGAGCTTTTGAGCGCCCTTGAGGACGAAGAGACAGAAAAGCCAAAGAAGAAGGCTGCCAAGAAATCATCCGCCAAGAAGGATGATAAAAAGGACGATAAAAAAGACGAGAAGAAGCCAGCCGCGAAGAAGAAAGCTGCTCCGAAGAAGTCTACTGCCAAAAAATAGAATGATACCTGATTTAAGAAAAACCAGTATTGCGTGCCTTACCGCTGCAATGCTGGTTTTTTCTTCCTGCTCGCAATATGACGGCGGGGCTTTCTATAACAAGAAGCTGCCCGTGCTGGTTAAGAACCTGCCTAAAGATGATAGGGAGGCTGAACTGGAGCGACGTATCCTCTCTGCTGTGCCTTTGGGCTCAAAGGTCGCCACTTTGGAAAGTTTTTTGGTACAGAACGAGTTTGTTACATATTCGGGGCAGGGACGTGCCTTTGGTTCCGGTGATCGCAAAGAAGCCTATTACGAGACCATGCGGACAATCGGCTTTCCGCTCTATTGGTCTTGCCCTTATGTTTATTACGTTAACTATGTATACGGCAGTAATCAGACAGTTAGCGACGTAGACGTCTCATTCGGCGGATATTGCTAATTTGATGAAGATTCAGACTTGAACAGACCGTATCTCCCGAGGTACGGTTTGTTTGTATATAAACAAATCAAACACATCACATCGGATAATAAAAAAACATGACTGACTTCGATCCTCTCGAAACTTACGCAAACCACCTCGTTCCTACTGTTATTGAGCAAACCAACCGTGGTGAGCGCGCATTCGATATTTATTCCCGCCTTTTGAAGGAGCGGATTATTTTCCTAACCGGTGAGGTGAATGACCATATTTCTGCGCTGATTTGCGCCCAGTTGCTGTTTTTGGAGTCCGAGAACCCGAAAAAGCCGATTTCTTTCTACATTAACTCCCCCGGTGGTGTTGTAACGTCCGGTTTGGCGATGTATGACACTATGCAATACATCAAGCCCGAGGTGCACACTGTTTGTATCGGTCAGGCTGCCTCTATGGGGTCGTTGCTACTTGCTGCCGGTCAAGCCGGAAAGCGTTATTCTCTGCCGAATTCCCGTATCATGATCCACCAGCCATCGGGCGGTGCACGCGGTCAGGCATCCGATATTGAAATTCAAGCCCGTGAAATCCTGCGCCTTCGTGAGCGTTTGAACCAGATTTATGTTGAACATACAGGCCAAAAGCTTGCTGAAATTGAAAAAGCTATGGACCGTGATAACTTTATGAGTGCTGATGAGGCCAAGAAATTCGGGCTTATCGACGAGGTTGTGAAGAAACATCCAATTGAAGAGGATGATAAGAAAAAATAAAGTATTTACGGGTATCCTTAAGTGATAATGGTCGAGTTCGTTGATTTTTCGTTAAAAAGGCCCATTTCACTTTTATAAATTCAGATTAAATAGGCAAAAGGGATAACCATGCTAGGCAGCTCCAAGACTACTTCTCCGCGACATGCGGTCCTTCCGTTGCGTGATATTGTTGTGTTTCCACACATGATTGTCCCACTGTTTGTCGGGCGCGATAAATCCGTGCGCGCGCTTGAGCACGTCATGCACGAAGATAAGCAGATTCTCCTACTTACTCAGAAATCACCGTCAGATGATGACCCGGGACCGGATGAGCTGTTCGATGTCGGTACTATCGGTACGATTTTGCAGCTTCTGAAGCTTCCGGACGGCACTGTAAAGGTGTTGGTCGAAGGTGGTCAGCGCGTAAAGGTCTCTAAGTTTGTTGAAGAGAACGATTATCTTGAGGCCGAAACAAGCGAGATTGCGGATACTACCGAAATTAACGAAGAGCTTGAGGCTTTGGCCCGTGCCGTATCTGCGCAGTTTGAGCAGTATGTGAAGCTGAACAAAAAGATACCGCCTGAAGTTATTGTTTCAGTCAATCAGATCGAAGAGCCACACAAGATGGCGGACACGATCGCATCCCACCTTGCCTTGAAAATCGAGCAGAAGCAGGAATTGCTGGAAGTACCATCCTTGCTGGAGCGTCTTGAGCGTATCTATGGCTTCATGGAAGGCGAGATCGGTGTATTGCAGGTTGAAAAACGTGTGCGTAGCCGCGTTAAGCGTCAGATGGAGAAAACACAGCGCGAGTACTATCTGAACGAGCAAATGAAAGCGATCCAGAAAGAGCTTGGCGAAGGCGAAGACGGTCTGGACGAGATGGGCGAGCTAGAGAAGCAGATTGAGGAAGCCAATCTTCCGAAAGAAGCCAAGGAGCGTGCTGATAAGGAATTAAAGAAATTACGTCAGATGAGCCCGATGTCCGCAGAAGCGACAGTGGTGCGCAATTATCTGGACTGGATTTTGGCTGTGCCATGGAAGAAACGCAGTCGCGTGAAGTCCGATATTAAAGCGGCCAAGAAGGTTTTGAACACAGACCATTATGGTTTGGAGAAGGTCAAAGAGCGTATTCTCGAATACCTCGCTGTTCAGCAAAGAACGAAGAAGGTCAAAGGGCCTATCCTGTGTCTTGTTGGTCCACCGGGTGTTGGTAAAACATCCTTGGGTCAATCTATTGCCAAAGCGACGAACCGTCACTTTGTCCGTATGTCCCTTGGTGGTGTGCGCGACGAAAGCGAGATCCGCGGTCACCGCCGTACATATGTCGGTGCGTTGCCGGGTAAGGTTATTCAAGGCATGAAGAAAGCCAAAACGGTAAACCCGTTGTTCTTGTTGGATGAGATCGACAAGCTCGGCTCCGACTGGAGAGGGGACCCAAGTTCTGCTTTGCTGGAAGTTTTGGACCCAGAACAGAATGCGACATTCCAGGATCATTATCTGGAGATGGATTATGATCTTTCTGATGTCATGTTTGTGTGTACTGCGAACAATCTATCGACAATGCCGCGTCCGTTGCTGGACCGTATGGAGATTATCCGTATTTCCGGTTACACAGAGGATGAAAAGCTCGAGATCGTGAAGCGTCACCTGTTCAAGAAACAGATGAAAGCGGCCGGTCTGAAGAAGGGCGAATTCCGCATCAGTGATAACGGTCTGCGTCAGTTGATCCGTCGTTACACGCGTGAAGCGGGCGTGCGTAATCTGGAGCGTGAGGTTGCAGGTCTGTGCCGTAAAGCCATCAAAGAAATTTTGATGAAAGGTAAAGAAAAGATCTTCATTACGCCACGTAACCTTGAAAAATATGCAGGTGTTCCGAAATTTAGCACGCGTGAGATTGATGATCATGATCGCGTAGGCGTCGTTAGCGGCCTTTCATATTCAGAGGTCGGTGGTTCTATTCTTCAGATCGAAGCCGTGAATTATGAAGGTAAGGACGGCAAGGTTTCCATGACCGGTAACCTGAAAGATGTGATGAAGGAATCTATCACTGTTGCTGAGATGCTGGTGAAATCCCGTGCGGCACAATACGGCATTGATTACGAAGAACTGCAAAAGCGTCAAATTCACGTACACGTGCCCGAAGGTGCTGTTCCTAAAGACGGCCCATCCGCAGGTGCGGCGATGGTCACAGCGATTATTTCCTGTTTGACCGATATTCCGATTAGCAAGGATATCGCAATGACGGGTGAGGTGAATTTGCGCGGTAAAGTAACAGAGATTGGCGGCCTTAAAGAGAAGCTGCTGGGCGCTGTTCGTGGCGGTATCAAGAAGGTTCTTATTCCTGAAGATAACGTCAAAGACCTCGAGGATATTCCTACGAACGTCAAACGTGAGCTTGAAATTGTAAGTGTGAGCAATATTGATGAAGTGCTGACTCATGCTCTTTTGGAAGCGCCTACACCGTTTGATGCCGAAAATAAGGAAAAAATCGAAGAAATTCCTCCAAAAAGTGCAGAAAATAAGGGCGAAGACGTAATTCGCCATTGATTCCTGTCTAAAAAAGGCCTAAAAGATTCGTATCAAGTCTCGAAAACCTTGATGACTCTTCGTTTCAGGAGAGTTGTGTCGGGTTTTCGGAACGGGTTTTTTTGGATTTTTTTAGTAATTTCAAAAGAACTTTTTAATTTGCTTAACTTAAAACCGAAAAGGGGATTCTTATGAATAAGCAAGATCTTGTATCTAAAGTAGCAGACGCTGCTGACATTCCTAAAACAAAAGCATCTGCAGCTGTTGACGCTGTTATCGACGCGATCAAGACATCTTTGAAAAAAGGTGATGATGTTCGTCTCGTTGGCTTCGGTACATTTTCCGTTGCTAAGCGCGCTGCTACAACAGGCCGTAACCCACGTACGGGTGAGCCGATCAAGATTCCAGCTTCTAAGCAGCCTAAATTCAAGGCCGGTAAAGAGCTGAAAGAAGCCGTTAACAAGTAATTCTTGTTACCGCTCTAAGGATTTAAAAGCCTCGCTTAACAGCGGGGCTTTTTTCTTACGTTTAAGCTTGATCTTTAAAGTCCAAGTCAGTATACATTCCCATCGAGGGCGATTAGCTCAGTGGTAGAGCGCCTCGTTTACACCGAGGATGTCGGCAGTTCGACCCTGTCATCGCCCACCATCTTCCCTCTTTTGATTATCTTTAGAACCGTTCGGCTTTCGCGTTGAAGCGAACTGCCTTTTGGTAATAAGCATTCGCGGAGCGAATGGAGTTCGACCCTGTCATCGCCCACCGTCTTCCCTCTTTTTGATTTTGCATTTTCTTGCTTTTATGGAGCTTTAGGGCTACATAAAGCCCATGGTTCAGATCATTCAAAAGCCAAGGCACAAGACGCATCCCGTTAAAGTCAGGAACGTGGTTGTTGGCGGTGACGCGCCCATTGTTGTGCAATCGATGACCAATACAGACACCGCTGACGTTGAAAAAACATATCAGCAAGTGAAAGAGCTGTTTTTGGCGGGGTCCGAAATCGTTCGAGTGACCGTCAATAATCAGGAGGCGGCAGAAGGCGTTATCGCGCTTCGTGAGCGTCTTGAGAAGGACGGTTTGGATGTCCCGTTGGCCGGATGTTTTCATTATAACGGTCATACGCTTTTGAGCGATAATCCCGGTCTTTGTGAAGCGCTTGATAAATACCGCATTAATCCGGGCAATGTCGGATTTGGTAAGAAGCGTGATGCGCAATACGAAGTCATGATCGAAAAAGCGATCGAATATGGTAAGGCCGTGCGAATTGGCGTTAACTGGGGCAGTTTGGACGCAACCCTTGCGACAAAATTGATGGATGAGAATGCAGAGCGTGACGAGCCGTGGGAAGCGGATGCGGTTATGCGTGAGACGCTCGTACAATCCGCGATCATAAGCGCAGAGAAAGCCGTCGAAATGGGGCTTGGTAAGGACAAGATTATTCTCTCTGCCAAGGTTAGCCGTGTACAGGATTTGGTAGCCGTTTACCGCGCATTAGCCGAGCGTTGTGATTATGCACTCCACTTGGGCCTGACAGAGGCAGGTATGGGCTCGAAAGGGATCGTGGCAACGGCTTTGGGTGAGGGGATTCTCTTGCAGGATGGGATTGGCGACACGATCCGCGCCTCACTTACACCCGAGCCGGGTGGTGACAGGACGTTAGAGGTTAAGGTTTGTAAGGAAATTCTTCAGGCTCTCGGCCTTCGTTCATTTACACCAGAAGTTGCCGCGTGTCCGGGATGCGGACGTACCACATCCACATTCTTTCAGGAACTCGCACAAGACATTCAGCGTTATCTAGATGTGAAGATGCCAGTCTGGAAAAGTGAGTATCCCGGTGTTGAAACATTAAAAGTTGCCGTAATGGGCTGTATTGTTAACGGGCCGGGTGAGTCCAAACATGCCGATATCGGTATTTCATTGCCCGGAACGGGTGAAAGCCCCGTTGCCCCCGTCTTTATTGACGGCAAGAAAGCTCAGACATTGCGTGGTGATAATATCGCTGCCGAATTCCAGACACTGGTTGATGAGTATATCCAGAAACGCTTCGGACAGGAGAAAGACGCCGCATGAAACTGAACAATAGCCAATTACTAGTCGGTAAAGCTTACATCGATGGAGAGTGGTATGAGGGGTCAGGAACGTTTGCGGTTAATAATCCGGCGAATAATGAAGAGATAGCGCAAGTCACGGCGTGTACCGCCAATGATACCACCAATGCAATAGATGCCGCGTATGAAGCTTTCCCTGAATGGGCGAAGCTAACAGGTAAGGAGCGTGGCAAAATCCTACGTAAGTGGCATGACCTTATTCTCGATAACCTTGAAGACCTCGCACAAATTTTGACTGCTGAGCAAGGCAAGCCTCTCGCTGAATCTCGTGGTGAAATCGGTTACGGTGCCAGCTTCGTTGAGTGGTATGCCGAAGAAGCCAAGCGCACCTACGGTGATATTATTCCGCACACAAATGAAGGGCAGCGCATATTTGTGCAAAAGCAGCCTATCGGTGTGTGCGCGATGATTACACCATGGAATTTCCCCAATGCGATGATTACCCGCAAAGCAGCACCTGCTTTGGCGGCGGGTTGTACTGTGGTTATCAAGCCGGGCGAAGACACACCGCTGTCCGCGACGGCTTTGGCTATGCTCGCGGAAGAGGCGGGTATTCCTAAAGGTGTATTGAACATTGTAACAACGGATGAAGCCGCAGAAGTCGGGCAGGCTCTGTGTGAGGATGATCGCGTCCGTAAGCTGTCCTTCACCGGCTCTACGGAAGTCGGGCGCATTTTGATGAAGCAATGCGCAGATACGATCAAGAAAGTTTCTTTCGAGCTTGGCGGGAATGCGCCGTTCATTGTCTTTGACGATGCTGACATTGATGAAGCGGTTAAAGGCGCGATTGCCTGTAAGTTTCGAAATGCAGGGCAGACATGCGTTTGCGCAAACCGTATCTATGTACAAAAGGGCGTATACGATATCTTTGCTGATAAATTCGCCGAGGCCGTAGAGGCGCTTAAGGTTGGTTATGGGGATGAGGACGGCGTGGATATTGGCCCGCTGATTAATGAAGCCGCGATCGAGAAAGTCGAAGACCATATTGAAGATGCGAAGACGCATGGGGCAGCCGTGATGGTCGGGGGTAAGGCCCATGGCTTGGGCGGTACGTTTTTCGAGCCTACCGTTTTACGGGACATGGATGACGATATGAAGATTGCGACCGAAGAGACATTCGGCCCCGTTGCTCCGCTGTTCAAGTTCACGGATGAAGCAGATGTGATTAAGCAAGCCAACGATACGATTTATGGTCTGGCTTCATATTTCTATGCCAAGGATATGGCACGCGTATGGCGCACGGCTGAGGCACTTGAGTATGGAATGGTAGCGGTGAATACGCCGATACTTTCCACCGAGGTCGCACCGTTCGGTGGTATCAAGCAGTCCGGCATCGGGCGCGAAGGTTCCCGTTATGGCATTGATGAATTCATGGAGATGAAATATATTTTGCTTTCAGGTATTTAAAATAGAAAGCAGGTATATATGATCATTGGCGTTCCCAAAGAAATTAAGACACTAGAACACCGCGTAGGGCTGGTCCCATCCTCCGTGAAGGAGTTTACGTCCCGCGGGCATACTGTCTTGGTTGAAACGGGTGCAGGGGATGCCATTAATTTTACCGATGATGTATATCAAGCTTCCGGTGCCGAGATTGTCGGCACAGCCAAAGAAGTTTTCGAGCGCGCTGAGATGATCATTAAGGTCAAGGAGCCACAGCCACAGGAATGCGCCATGTTGCGCGAGGATCAGGTGCTGTTTACCTATCTTCACCTTGCTGCGGACCCGGCTCAGGCTAAGGGGTTGATGGATTCGGGCTGTATTGCCATTGCGTATGAGACGGTGACGGGACAAGACGGACGTTCCTTGCCATTGCTACAGCCGATGAGCGAGATTGCAGGACGCTTGTCCGTACAGGTCGGCTCATATCATCTTCAAAAGCATAATGGTGGTACAGGACGCCTTATTGGTGGTGTTCCCGGAGTTAAGCCAGCAGAAGTATTAATTATCGGTGGCGGAACGTCTGGTTTTCACGCTGCGCAAATGGCGACAGGTCTCGGGGCTAATGTTACGATTCTTGAAAAGAACAATGAGCGCATGCGCTTCCTTGATGAATATTTCATCGGCCGTGCGAATATCATTTATTCCAACACGGGTACGTTAGAAGAGTTGGTGCAGACCTCTGACCTGATTATCGGTGCGGTTCTGATTCCCGGTGCATCCGCGCCTATGTTGATTAAGAAGGACATGCTGTCGGGTATGATTCCGGGCACTGTCTTTGTCGATATCGCGATTGATCAAGGTGGCTGTGCGGAAACCAGTAAGGCAACCACTCATGGTGACCCAAGCTATGTGGTTGATAATGTTGTTCATTATTGTGTGGCGAATATGCCGGGTGCGGTGCCTTTGACATCTGCACTGGCGTTGAACCATTCCGTACTTCCGTATGCACTGAGGCTTGCGGAGCAGGGGTGGAAGGCTGCGCTGAATGATAATCCGAACTTCCTAAATGGCTTGAATGTTTGCAAAGGTAAAATCACACATCAAGCCGTTGCGAATGCTCTGGAATTGGATTTTCACCCTGCTGAAGAAAACTTAGCGGCATAAGGCATTTTTTGATGAAATTCGCGTTGACAGGCCAAGCCTGATATTGATATACCAACACATCTCAGATGCGCGGGTGTAGCTCAGTTGGTTAGAGCGCCGCCCTGTCACGGCGGAGGCCGCGAGTTCAAGTCTCGTCACTCGCGCCATTTGAGGTTTTTATTTTCTCTAATCTTTATTAGAATTCTCAGAAATACGGGTTTCTTTTAGGTCCGGCCAATGCTAAATAATTAAAAAGATTTCAAAGGACTACGCATGGCCTCCGAAGACTTACTAATCAATTATCTGCCGATACTCATTTTTATCGTTATCGCTGCCGGTATGTCGGTGGTGATGATTTTGGGTTCTTTGCTGTTGGGTAAGCAAAACCCGGACCCAGACAAGCTTTCCGCTTATGAGTGCGGGTTTGACGCGTTTTCCGATTCCAGAAACAAGTTTGATGTGCGGTTCTATCTCGTGACATTGTTGTTCATTATTTTTGATCTCGAAATTGCGTTCCTGTTCCCGTGGGCTATATCACTTGGAACAATCGGCGTTTTCGGGTTCTGGTCGATGGTTGTGTTTCTGACCATCCTGACTGTCGGTTTTATCTATGAATGGAAGAAAGGCGCGCTCGATTGGGAGTAAATGCCTGAAGCGAATATTTTATGGGTCACGATAAAAAAATTATAGCAGCGCCGGAATATGACTTCCGCACAGGTGTTGATGTTCCTTTGCCTGAGGAACAGGATGTCGTGCCGCAGGCTATATCCAAGACACTGGAAGAGAAAGGTTTCTTGCTTACAAATGCGGATGCCTTGTTTGACTGGGCGCGAACAGGTTCACTCTGGCCGATGACGTTTGGTCTGGCCTGTTGTGCGGTGGAGATGATTCACGCCTACATGAGCCGTTATGACCTTGACCGTTTCGGTATGATTCCACGCCCATCTCCACGTCAGTCAGACGTCATGATTGTTGCGGGTACGCTAACGAACAAAATGGCGCCGGCATTGCGCCGTGTGTATGACCAGATGCCTGAGCCGCGTTGGGTTGTCTCCATGGGGTCGTGTGCGAATGGCGGCGGGTATTACCATTATTCATACTCGGTTGTGCGTGGCTGTGACCGTATTGTTCCTGTTGATATTTATGTGCCGGGCTGCCCACCAACGGCTGAGGCACTTGTGTATGGCTTGCTACAGTTGCAGAAAAAGATTCAACGTGAAGATACACGGATCGCGAGATAGATAGTTATGGATGCCTTAAAAGACTTAGCTGACTATATTTCCGAGAAGATGGAAGGGAGCCTTGAAGGCTACCGTTTTGATCATGAGGAGCTCAAGCTTTTTGCCAAGGCTGATGAGATCAAGCGCATTTTGAACTTTCTGCGCGATGATAAAGAATGCTATTTCCGTGTTTTGATCGATATCACAGGTGTTGATTATCCCGAGCGTGAGCAACGTTTTGAGGTGGTCTACAATCTGTTGTCATTGCGCCATAACCACCGGGCACGCATTAGTGTGTTTACTGATGAGGAGACTCCGATCCCTAGTGTGACGGATATCTTTAGCTGTGCGGGATGGTTCGAACGTGAAGTTTGGGACATGTATGGTGTGCTGTTTGACGGTAATACCGACCTACGCCGTATTTTGACCGATTACGGTTTCGAGGGGCACCCGCAACGTAAAGACTTCCCTCTGACCGGGCATGTCGAGCTGCGTTACGATGACGAGCTTAAACGCGTTGTGTATGAGCCGGTTGAGCTAACACAGGAATTCCGTAACTTCGATACACTCTCACCGTGGGAAGGTCTGACAGATGTACAGCTTCCGGGCGATGAGAAGGGCACCAAGCCTGAACATGGTTGGGTGAGCACCAAGCAAGGAAGGACAGAAGGGTAAGCATGTCCGCAGTAGAAAAAAATACAGTTGATATCTCGGAAGAGACACAAATCAAGCCGTACACAATGAATTTCGGCCCGCAGCATCCTGCGGCCCACGGTGTATTGCGTCTGGTGCTTGAGATGGAAGGTGAGATTGTCGAACGCGCTGATCCGCATATTGGTTTGCTTCACCGTGGTACGGAGAAGTTGATCGAGCATAAGACTTATACGCAAGCTTTGCCGTATTTCGACCGCCTTGATTACGTTGCGCCGATGAACCAGGAGCATGCATTTGCTCTGGCGACTGAAAAGCTGCTCGGTATTACTGTGCCTAAGCGTGGGCAGTACATTCGTGTTTTGTATTGCGAGCTTGGACGTATCCTCAACCATATTCTGAACATCACGACCTTTGCCCTTGATGTTGGGGCATTAACGCCGGCTCTTTGGGGCTTTGAAGAGCGTGAAAAGGGTATGGAATTCTATGACCGTGTTTGCGGTGCGCGTCTGCACGCGAACTACTTCCGTCCTGGTGGTGTTGCGCGTGATCTGCCGGCAGGATTACTGGATGACATGATGGATTGGGTCGAGGGCCTGCCGAAATTCCTGAATGATATTGAAAGCCTGCTGACCGATAACCGTATTTTCAAGCAGCGCACTGTTGATATTGGTACAGTTTCCACGGAAGACGCGCTTGATTGGGGCTTTAGCGGCCCGATGCTTCGTGGTTCGAACGTCGCATGGGATTTGCGTAAATCACAGCCTTACGATTCATACGAAGATTTCGACTTTGATATTCCTGTCGGTAAGACGGGTGACTGCTACGCTCGTTATCTTGTGCGCATGGCGGAGATGTATGAATCAATCAAGATCATGAAACAGGCGATTGAAAAAATGCCTGATGGTGATTGCAAGACGAATGATTACAAGGTTTGTCCGCCACCGCGCGCGGAGATGAAGTCGTCTATGGAGGCGATGATTCACCACTTCAAACTGTATACCGAAGGGTATCATGTGCCGAAAGGTGAGACATATACAGCCGTTGAAGCACCGAAAGGTGAGTTTGGTGTATTCCTTGTTTCTGACGGAACGAACCGTCCATATAGATGCCGTATTCGTGCTCCGGGCTTCCCGCATTTGCAGGCGCTTGATTTCATGAGCAAGGGACACCAGCTGGCCGATACGGTTTCGATCATCGGTTCGCTCGATATTGTTTTCGGAGAGATTGACAGATAGATGAAAAAGCCATTTGAACTTCATGCCGATTATCAACCTGAAAGCTTCGAGTTTACGAAAGCGAACAAAAAGCAGGTAGAAAAGCTTATTGCTCTATATCCGAAGGGTAAGCAGCAATCAGCTGTTATGCCGTTGTTGGATCTTGCGCAGCGTCAAGTTGGGGAAGAGGGCGCGAAAGCCGAGCCTGCATATGGCGGCTGGATTCCACGTGCAGCGATGGATCACATTGCCGAAGTTCTCGATATGCCGGAAATCAAGGTTTACGAGGTCGCGACATTCTATTCCATGTACAATACGGCACCTGTCGGTAAGTACCTGGTGCAGCTCTGTACGACCACACCATGCTGGCTTTGCGGTTCGGATGATGTCGTGAATGCGTGTAAAGATCATCTAGGCATTGGCCTTAATGAAACGACCAAAGACGGGTTGTTTACATTGATGGAGGTTGAGTGTCTTGGGGCATGCGTAAATGCGCCGATGGTACAGATCAACGACGATTACTACGAAGATTTGACGTCTGACTCTATGAAAGAGTTGCTGGATGTGTTGGCTGAAGGTTTGAAGCCGAAGATTGGCTCCCAGAAAGGGCGCAAAGCGTCTATGGCGATTACGGGGCCGACATCATTGGAAAAAGAAGCAAAAAAAGCGGGGATTGTGTAGATGTTGAGCGATAGCGACAGAATTTTTACCAACATCTATGGCTTTGAAGGTCCTGAGTTGAAGGCAGCGCAAAAGCGCGGTGACTGGGACAATACCAAGGATATTCTCAAAAAGGGTAAAGAGTGGATCATCGAGGAGATGAAATCCTCTGGTTTGCGTGGCCGCGGTGGTGCGGGTTTCCCGACCGGTATGAAGTGGTCCTTTATGCCCAAAGAATCCGATGGCCGTCCGCACTATCTGGTTGTTAATGCCGATGAGTCTGAGCCCGGAACATGTAAGGATCGCGACATCTTACGTAACGAACCTCATAAATTGCTTGAGGGGTGTTTGATTGCGGGTTTCGCTATGGGCGCGCATGCGGCGTACATCTACGTTCGCGGCGAGTATTACAATGAAAATTCCGCTATGTGGAAGGCGATCGAGGAAGCGTATGACAAAGGCTTGCTCGGTAAGAATGCCGCAGGCACGGGATGGGATTTTGATGTCATTATGCACCGTGGTGCTGGTGCCTATATCTGCGGCGAAGAGACCGCGTTGATCGAATCTATTGAAGGTAAGAAGGGCCAGCCGCGTAACAAGCCACCTTTCCCTGCTATGGCGGGTTTATATTCTTGCCCGACGACGGTGAATAATGTTGAGACAATTGCAGTTGTGCCGACGATCTTGCGTCGTGGTGGTAGCTGGTTTGCGGGTCTTGGTCTGAATGAGAGAAATGCAGGAACGAAGCTGTTCTGTATTTCCGGTCATGTGAACCAGCCTTGTAATGTTGAGGAAGAGATGGGAATTCCGCTTAAGGAGCTTATCGAGAAGCATTGCGGCGGCGTTCGCGGCGGCTGGGATAATTTGAAGGCGGTTATTCCGGGTGGTTCATCCACACCGTTGATGCCTAAGGACGTTTGTGACCACATTCATATGGATTTTGACAGTCTGAAAGAGGTTGGTACAGGTCTTGGTACGGCCGGCGTGATTGTCATGGATAAGGATACGGATGTGATTCAGGCAATTTGCCGTCTTTCACAATTCTATATGCATGAAAGTTGTGGTCAGTGTACGCCATGCCGTGAAGGCGCAGGGTGGCTGTGGCGCGTGATGAAGCGCATGGTTGCGGGTAACGCGACAATTGACGAGATTGATATGCTCTATGATGTGACCAAGGAAATCGAAGGTCACACTATTTGTGCACTTGGAGATGCGGCGGCTTGGCCGGTACAGGGATTAATCAAACATTTCCGTTCAGAAATGGAACATCGTATTGTAGAATACCGTAAAGCTGCTGCTTAATTTAAATTTTTGGGGGAAGTTTTATGGATGATTTTGCATATGCCATTACCAAGGGCTTTACTTGGTATTTCAATTTTAAAGAGCGTTCGGCCCGTTACGAATTCTGGTTCTGGACACTTTTTTCCGTCATTTTGAATATTGTTGCGGGGCTTGCAGACGGCAGTCTTCTTACCGGTGGTACAGGTTTGGCTTCATCGCTTGTAAGTCTTGGCCTGTTTATTCCCGGCTTGTCAGTTGCTGTTCGTCGCATGCACGATATCGGCCGTACCGGGTGGTGGATTCTAATCAACTTTATTCCGATTCTCGGTAACGCTGTCTTTATCTATTTTGCAGTTCAACCATCACAGCCTCACTTTAACAGCTATGGCGAAAATCCATTCGTTAGACGTGCTGAAGAAGAGAAAGAGGGTGGTTCAGGCATGCAGGAAGGTCGTCAGCGACCTGATATTAAAGACGAAGATAACTAGAAAATAGCTAAGCGCTCTTCTTTTGAGCGACTTCGAAATAACGGGCGGCATTCTGGAATAACAGGATGCCGTCTGCCGTTTCTGGAAGGTTTTTGCCTTCACGTTGTGCTTTGTCTTTGGCTTCCATGTAATCGTCACGTTGCCATGTGAACATGCCGCGTTCCGGGTGAGGCATGAGTGTCAGGACACGGCCAGTCTCATCAGTAATACCTGCGATGTCGCCGATGGAACCGTTCGGGTTGTACGGAAATTCACCGCCTGCAGCCTCGCCATCTTTGGTGTAGATCGCAGCGACTTGTCCGTTTTCTTTCAGCTTGGTGAATGTGTCCTCATTCATCATAAAGCGGCCTTCACCATGCGCTACGGGAATATGCATGCTTTCGATACCGTCCATCCACGGTGAATTTGATGTCACTTTCAAATCAATCCAGCGGCACTGGTAACGCGCAGTCAGGTTGTGCGTTACAGCGACAAGGCGTTCACCGTAGTTTTTGTCGAAAGCTGGTACGAGGCCGAGATTGGCGGTGATCTGGCAACCATTACAGATACCAATGGTCAGCGTGTCGCGTGCAACGAATTCCTGTAGTTTGTCCCAAAGAGCCAGCTTCATTTTCTGCGCGTAGGCGTTACCTGCGCCCGTATCATCGCCGTAAGAGAAGCCGCCCGGAATAGCCAGAACTTGTGCGTTATCCAATTCGCTCGGGTTTTCGATGACATCGTTGATGTGGCGGATCTTGCCTTTCAGACCTGCATATTCAAATGCGTGAAGGGTTTCCTCTTCACAGTTAAGTCCGTATCCGGCAAGTACAATGGCGTTCGCAGTCATTCTAATAGTCCACCTTAATAATCTTTAAGCGGCTTTTTATAAGCCTCATCTAATTTCTCAATATCGGCTTTCAATACATTCTGAATGTTGAGTGTATTACCGTAGGCGACATGCCCGATTTCATAGCAATGTTCGAAACCTTTGAAGTTCTTTTCAAACTTAGCTTTGTTCTGTGGGGAGACCGTTACGAGGATGCGCCCTGTGCTTTCGGAATACATCGCTTTCTCGGTTGATAAATCAATGCCTGAAAGGTCGATATCCATACCCATCTGGCTGGCGATGGCTTTTTTGGCTAAAGCAACAGCCAAACCGCCATAGTTCAGTGCATATGCTGAGGCGATGAGTTTATCGCGTGATGCGCGGCCATAGAGTTTGTATAGGCGCAAGTTCTGGTGACTGTCCGTTTCGGGGACATTGTTACCGAGCCTGCCATGCAGGTCGTAATATTCGGAAGCGCCGAGCTCGTCCTTGGTTTCACCCAGCAGGTAAACGACGTCGCCTACAGCTTTAGGAGCAAGGGAGATGGCGCGGTCAACATTCGGAATTACCCCAATGCTGGATGCCAGCAAGGTCGGCGGTGCCGAGATTTTGACTTGCTTGGCGTCTTTGTCGAAGCCTTTGAAGTCGTTGAACATACTGTCTTTACCGGAAATGAACGGTGTTTCGTATTTTACGGCGATTTCATATATCGCTTCTACAGCGCGTTTGAGTTGCCCCAGACGCTCGGGTTCATCGGATGAACACCAGCAGAAATTGTCGAGCAGGGCGAGTTGGTTCAAATCAACCCCTGCGGCGACGGCGTTACGGACGGCTAGGTCAACGCCCGCTGCGGCCATTGCACCTGTGTCGATGTCGCTGTAGCGCGGGAATAGTCCCTGTGACAGCACGACGCCTTTTTCCGACTTTAATGCAGGCTTGGTGATGGATGTTTCCGCATAAACACGCCCTGGCCCTTGCAACGGCCCCATAACGGCGGAGCCTTGGACGTTGTGGTCGTATTGTGTGGAGATGAATTCTTTAGAACATATATTCAAACGTCCCAGCATGTTACCGAGTGTTTCGGCCTGATCGGCTGGTGCAGGGAGGCTTGGTTCTTCTTCGCCGCCGCGCGTGAATGTGGTTTTGAGAGGAGTTTCAGGGTTTCCGTCATGGAGGAAGTCCATCTCCATGTCCATGATGACTTCACCGTGAT
Organism: Alphaproteobacteria bacterium; assembly: GCA_030432025.1. GTDB lineage: Bacteria > Pseudomonadota > Alphaproteobacteria > Micavibrionales > Micavibrionaceae > TMED27. Next base: position 15,005 of record JAUIIA010000014.1, on the reverse strand, counting down.
AGGTGATTTTTGCACGCTCATCATTCGTGTATGTGCCGACGACTGTGGCTTCAACGCCGCGTTTTTCGAACAGGGCAACCAGCTCATCCACATTTTCTGGTGGTACAGCCATGGTCATGCGTTCCTGGGATTCGGAAATCCATATTTCCCACGGGGCCATGCCCGGATATTTCAATGGTACTTTCTCAAGCTCGACATGGAAGCCGCCGCTTTGCTCGGCCATTTCACCGATGGAGGAAGACATACCGCCTGCGCCGTTATCCGTTATGGCTGTATAGAGGCCGAGGTCACGGATTTCTTTGATAATCGCATCGGACATTTTCTTTTGCGTGATCGGGTCGCCGATTTGAACGGCTGTGGCGGGTGAGCCTTCATCGAGCGCAACGGAGGAGAATGTCGCGCCGTGAATACCGTCACGGCCCACGCGTCCGCCGGCAACAACGATTTTGTCGCCTGCGTTGGCTTTTTTCTCATGGCCCGGCTTGCCGTTAATTTCGCGCGGAATCAGGCCTATTGTGCCGACGAAGACCAGAGGCTTGCCGACAAAACGGTCATCAAACACTACGAATCCTTGCGGCGTAGGGATGCCCGATTGGTTGCCACCTGCTTCGACGCCGTCAATGACACCCTTCATAATGGTTTCAGGTGAAAGCACGGATGTGGTTTTCGCACTGTCACGATAGTATTCAGGTGAAGTGCGAGGGTCGGCGAGGCAGAAGCCATAGCGGTTGATCACAGGTTTTGCGCCCTGACCGAAGCCGATACAGTCACGGTTTACGCCGACAATCCCCGTAATCGCGCCGCCGAACGGGTCGAGGGCAGATGGGGAGTTGTGTGTTTCGACCTTATCCGTGATCAGATATTCGTCATCGAAGATAATTCCACCTGCATTATCGGAGAAAACGGACACGCAAATGTCGTTTTCACCTTTGGATTCGCGGATCTCTTTAGTCGCACGTTTGATGTAGCCCTTATATAGGCCTTCTTTCACATCATCGATTGGCGAGGCGAAGATTGTGTGTTTGCAGTGCTCGGACCATGTCTGGGCGATTGTTTCCAGCTCTATGTCTTTTGCCGCACGGCCTTCCTTGGCGAAGTAATCTTTGACTGCCTGCATATATAGGAGTGACATGCCGAGCGGGCCGCGGCGTGAGCCATCGTCGTTAGCGATACCTTGATTCCCGATAACTTCCAATTCTTCATCGGAAACATTCAGGTCAACGTCATCTGCAACGGCACCTTTATTATCCAGATGTACTTTGGGGATTATGGTTTCCATACCGCCATCCGCTTTGAATTCAGCGCCTGTCTTGATGGAAACACGTTGAATCAGTGTATTGGATAGGCTTTCGGATAGGTTTTCGATATCCGTTTGGTTCAGGTCACCTTTAATAAGGTAGAGGCGTGAGGAGTAACATTCATTGTCATTATCCGCACCGGCAAGCTCTAAAAGCTCGGATGTGGTGTGACCAATGTTATCCGTTACGCCAGGCAGGAAGCCGATTTCCAGTGCCCAGTCAAAATCCTTGGGGAGATCGTTCGCTTTTTGCGTGACGGGGTTAACCAGAGAGGTTACAAACTTGTCGTCCTTGGCCATCGCGTGTTCACTGGAATACACGTCAACGACGCGAATAGACACGTCCTTGCCTTGTTTTTTGAGGGCTTTTTCAAGGGTTTTCCCTCGACCATCTTCGGGCGGGGCTAGAACTTCGATGCGGGTGGCCATATATGTATCTTAAGCAGTTGATCTCAAACTCAAAGCGGATTAAACAGGTATTGCAAAGAGAATTCAAGATATGGCCACTGTAAAACTCACAATCAATGACATGGAAATCGAAGTCGAACGCGGCACGAGCATTCTGCAAGCTGCCCAGCAACTCGGTATCGAGGTTCCGCATTTCTGTTATCACGAACGCCTGACGGTCCCTGCGAACTGCCGCATGTGTCTGGTCGAGGTTGAAGGCGGGCCGCCGAAACCCGCGGCTTCCTGCGCTATGGCGTGTGGTGACGGCATGGTGGTGAAGACAGATTCCCCCATGGTAAAGAAGGCCCGTAAGGGTGTTATGGAGATGTTGCTGATCAATCACCCGCTTGATTGTCCGATTTGTGACCAAGGCGGTGAGTGTGATTTGCAGGATCAGGCTATGGGTTACGGTTTTGATCGTTCCCGTTTTCAGGAAAATAAACGCGCAGTTCCGAACAAAGAGCTAGGCCCGCTGATTAAAACAATCATGACCCGCTGCATTAACTGCACGCGTTGTGTGCGTTTCGCAGAAGAAGTTGCGGGAACACCCGTTCTGGGTCAGTTGAACCGTGGTGAAGACGCGGAAATCGGTACTTTTATTGATCAGTTGGTTCAAACTGAACTGTCAGGGAACTTGATTGACATCTGTCCTGTCGGTGCTTTGACGTCCAAACCGTACGCATTCAAGGCCCGTCCTTGGGAACTGACGAAGACAGAAAGCATTGATGTACATGATGCGATTGGTTCGAACATTCGTGTGGATGTTAAAGGCCGTGAAGTTTTGCGAATCCTGCCGCGTCTACATGAAGATGTGAATGAGGAATGGATTTCCGACCGCACGCGCTTTGCGTATGACGGTTTGAATGACGGGCGTCTGGACCGTCCGTATGTTCGCGATGACAAGAGTGGCAAACTGGTTGAGGCAACATGGGATCAGGCTTTTGCCAAGATTGCAGAAAAGCTTGATGGCCTTAAAGGTGAAGAGATTGCAGGTCTCGTCGGTGATTTGACAGAGGTTGAATCGATTGTTGCGCTTAAAGATTTGTTGGAGAAATTCGGGTCACCGAATATGGATTGCCGCACTGACGGTGCACGTTTCGACCCGTCCGAGCGGGCAGGGTACCTGTTTAACTCCACTATCGCAGGTATTGATGAGGCCGATGCGATCTTACTGATCGGCACAAATCCGCGTCATGAGGCCACGTTGGTGAATGCCCGTATCCGCCGTGCGCAGTTCGAACGCCGCGTTAAGGTCGGCGTTATCGGCGAGCAGGCTGATCTTGCCTATAAATATGAGCATCTGGGTGACAGTACGGCTGACCTGGAAACCTTCGTAAAGGCGCGCTCCGGTTTTGCCAAAATATTTAAGGATGCCGAAAAGCCGATGATTATCGTCGGCTCCGGTGTGTTCGAACGTGAAGACGGTGAGGCGATTCATTTCGCACTTCAAGCTGCCGCTGAGAAGTTGAAGGTTATCAAGGATGACTGGAATGGCTTTAACATTCTTCATCGCGCGGCCAGCCGTGTTGGTGCTTTGGAGGTCGGGTTCGTGCCGCAAGCGGGCGGTAAGGACTTTAACGGTATTCTGGAAGGCACTCGTGACGGTTCAATCAAGGCACTGTATATGATTGGTGCTGATGAATTTGATGCCCGCAGCCAAATCGGCAATCAGGCTTTCGTTATTTATCAGGGACACCATGGTGATCATGCTGCTGCGCGTGCGGATGTGATCTTGCCGGGATGTGCGTACACGGAGAAAGACGCGATTTACATCAATACCGAAGGTCGCGTGCAGTACGCCAAGCGTGCCGCCAGCCCACCGGGGGATGCGCGTACAGATTGGACAATCCTGCGTGCGCTTTCTGAAAAGCTGGGGCAGACGCTGCCTTATGATTCTCAGATGCAGCTGCGTAACCATATTTTCGAGACATATCCGACTTTCGCGGTTGATGACACGCCAATTAAAGCATCATGGGCCAAGTTCGGCTCCAAAGGTGCTGCGGGTAAGCAACCGTTTGTAAACCCTGTAAGAAATTACTATCTCACCAATGCAATTTGCCGTGCCTCTGCTACTATGCAGGCGTGTTCACGGGAGTTCGCAACACAAGCAAATGAGTATCTGGAGGCTGCCGAATAATGACTAAAACTACCCTCGAACAAGTTCAGGAATTTCACGAAACATATGGTTTGCCGGTTAAGGATTCGCCCGATATCAGCGACCCTAAGACGAATAAATTGCGTGTAAACTTGCTGGCCGAGGAAGTAGAAGAGTTACAGGAAGCCTTGGAAGCCGGTGATATGGTTGAGGTCTTGGATGCGTTGACGGATATTCAGTATGTACTGGATGGCGCGTATCTTTCCTTCGGTTTGCAGCATGTGAAAACGGCGGCTTTTGAAGAAGTGCAGCGCTCCAATATGTCCAAGCTGGGTGAAGACGGTAAGCCGATTGTTCGTCCTGAAGACGGTAAGATCCTTAAGGGACCGAACTACTTCAAACCTGACATTGCCCAGTTCATAAAAACTGAAGATAAGGCTGCATAATCGTCGGTTTTCGTCTAAAATGAAGATATGGGCGGTTCACGTTTAGTTTATCTTCTTACGATTTTTTTTTTTTTGAATATTGTCACTATGGACGTGGCTTTTGGCTGTTCGCCCGAGAGGCGGCGGCATCCGATACATATCGATATGAATATCGAGATTGCGGAGCCTTATATTCTGCAGGACCAGTCTTTCGAACAGATCAACGCCGATTCAGAGAAGTCACGCCAAGAATGGCTTGAAAAGAACGGTATGCAGGAGGTTTGGTCTACGCAGACATTTCACACTCTGGGGTATGCGTCGGGTGGTATGGCTTCCAACTTCATTACATCTGCTTATGCTCTGTCGGGTGGATATGGCGCTTATTACTGCCCGTATTACCGCAAAATCGAAGTGAACATCATTTACCGCACGCTTATCCGTATTCCGAAAGAGATTCCCAAGGGAAGCTGTGTTTACAATGTGATTCTGGAGCATGAGTTGCGTCACGATAAGGCGAATAGGGAGAGCTTTGAGAAGTATATGTCACAGTTAAGGCAGGATTTGCCAAAAATGGCCTTGTTTTATGAACGATCGGCCGTAAACCCGAAAGACGTGAAGAGGCGCTTCAAACATATGCAAGTCTCCATTAAGGAAGCGGTTGAGCTATATATTGATGAATTTGTTCTTCCTTCGGCTGCGGAAATCAATGAACAAATCGATAGTCCTGAATCTTATGAGGCGGACGGCAAGAAAATTGATGCTTGTCGTAAATAAGGTAGACAGGTACTTATTATGTAGTATGTATATCCGTACTATTTCTTAGATGTTACAACAGCATAAAACTTATAGAGAAACATAAGGCTGCATCATATGGCTGACGAATTATCACTTAACAACGAAGACGGGACGCCCATCAATTTGATGGTTGGTTTGTCATGGGACCCGAATGAAGAGAAGTTCGGTAATCTTGATAATAGTATCAAGGCACACAACCTTGATCTTTCCTGTGCCATTCTATCTGAAAGTATGCAGGTCAAAGACTTGATTACGCCTGACGATCCGAAGCGTGACATGTACAAGGAACAAATTTTTCATGCCGGTGATAACTTGAGTGGCGGTTCTGATTTTGAGGACGAAGAAATCCGTGTGAACTTCGATCGTCTGCCTGATGACGTAAGTGCTCTTGCTTTCATCGTGTCGGCGAATAACAAAGTGAAATTCGAACACGTAAAAAATGGAGAGTGCGCTTTTAACAATGCGCAGACTTTGCAGCCGTTTTTGACCGTTAGCCTGAATGACATTCCCGGACCACACCGCGTGGTGGGTATAGTGAAGAAAACATCTTCGGGCTGGGCTTTGCAAAAGGCTGAGGTGGATGTGCGTGCATTGGATGCATATATTATTGAACAAGCTCTCGGCGAGGTTACGGCTTAAATGGAATATCTGATCTGGACAGGCTGGACGTTACTTTACACCCTGGTGATCATTGTCGGGGTGCTGATTGCAGTTGCATATTATACCTATGCCGAACGTAAGGTTATGGGCGGCATGCAGCGTCGTCAGGGGCCGATCACTGTGGGGCCTTTCGGGTTGTTGCAGCCCTTGGCTGATGGTTTGAAGTTGTTTTCAAAGGAAACCATTATCCCGAGTGGCGCGAACCGTGTTGTGTTCTTGCTTGCGCCGATGATGTTGTTTGCGTTGTCTTTGATTGCGTGGGCGGTTATTCCGTTTGATAAGGGATGGGTGCTGGCCAATATCAATGTCGGTATCCTGTATCTATTCGCTGTGTCATCCATGACCGTGTATGGCGTGATTATGGCAGGGTGGGCCTCTAACTCCCGCTATGCGTTTCTTGGTGGCTTGCGTTCAGCATCGCAGATGGTCTCTTACGAAGTTTCCATGGGCTTGATCATTGTTTGTGTTCTGCTTTGTACGGGCTCATTGAATTTGATGGAAATCGTTGAGGCGCCGCGTCCGGTATGGATGCAGGTTTTGCTGTTTCCGATGTTCATCGTGTTTTTGATTTCTATTCTGGCGGAAACAAACCGTGCTCCATTTGATTTGCCGGAAGGTGAGTCGGAGATTACGGGCGGTTTCATGGTTGAGTATTCAGCTATGGCTTTCGCACTGTTCTTCCTCGGCGAATACTCGGCGATGATCCTGATGAGTGCGATGACAACGATCCTGTTCCTTGGTGGCTGGTTGCCGCCGTTCGGTATGGCGTTTCTTGCCTTCGTTCCGGGGATTATCTGGTTCGCTGCTAAAACACTTCTCGTTATGTTTTTCTTCCTTTGGGCGCGCGCTACATTGCCGCGTTTCCGTTATGACCAGCTTATGCGTTTGGGGTGGAAGGTATTTTTGCCGCTGACATTGGCCTGGGTCATTTTAACGGCCGGAATATTGATGAGCTTTGATGCTTTGCCTAATATGCCGGCGGAAGCTGCTGTTTCTCAGGATGCTTTGACGCAGATCGAAGCTGATACGTCTGATGCTGCGGGCTTGTCCGAGACTTCGGGGATTGAAGACATCAATGATTAGAGTTGTTCTTCTATTCGTTTGCGCATTACTGGTTTTGCCGCAAGTGTCACTTGCGCAGATTAAGTCTGTGACGGATGTTGATACAATTAATTCCCGCTATGTGGTTACAGACAGTGCGGTTATCGAGTTTTTGCTGCGTAAGGATGACGGACCGTTGAAGGTCTATGACTTTTCCACCCGTCATGTTTACGTGCAGCTGTCGCAAGATGGTGATGATCAAATCGTGAAGGCGATAGCTTTTTCCGACATGGATGAAGCTGAAGTCGACTTTATTCGTAAGATCGGTTGCGATGACGCGGCATTGAGTGATAGTTTTCGACGCTTTTGTAAGTGATTGATATGAGTGATGTGAACGCTGAAATACTGGAGACGCTCAAGCAAATGCATGCTACGCAGCAGGAGCAGTTTGAGTTCATCAAGCAACATTACGATCGTGCGGAAGCGATTCAAGACAAAGCAGAACAATTGCAGGACCGTGCAAATAAAGCTGCGAAACTTATTTTTCCTGCGATTGCAGTGTGTATAATGCTTTTGCTCGGTTTAACCATGTATAGGTTTTTCTAAGGACAGAAAATGGACAGACTTGCCCGCTCATTCTTACTGACAGAGATCGTTAAAGGTTTTGCTTTGACGCTCAAATACATGTTCTTTGTCCCGCGTGTGACGATTAACTACCCTTACGAAAAGGGCCCGTTAAGTCCGCGTTTCCGCGGCGAGCATGCGTTACGCCGTTACCCGAACGGGGAAGAACGCTGTATTGCCTGTAAACTTTGCGAAGCGATTTGTCCCGCTCTGGCGATTACTATCGAAGCCGAGCCTCGTGAAGACGGTTCCCGCCGTACGACTCGTTACGATATCGATATGACGAAATGCATTTACTGTGGGCTTTGCGAAGAAGCTTGTCCCGTAGATGCCATTGTTGAAGGCCCTAACTTCGAATTCTCGACCGAGACTCGTGAAGAGCTGTACTATAATAAAGACAAGCTGCTGGCGAACGGGGATAGATGGGAAGCGCAAATCGCGTCAAACCTTGCGGCTGACGCGCCTTACCGATAAATCATAAATTACTAGTTTAGAATGGGAAGCTGTAGCTGAGGCTCAGTACTTCTGTGCCCGGATTATGGTCGTCCAGGCCAGCGTTTGAGAGGTGGCTCAAGCTAACGCCCAAGCGTGTTTCGTTCTCAAATTCGTATGAAACTTCTAACTGGCTTCTGAATTCAATGACGTGTCCGAGATCAAGATCGCTACTGCCTTGGGCGTAAAGACCTGCGCCGAAGCTTGGAGTGGCGTACCAGTTATTCGCGAAATTCCAATCATAGAGCAATCCGCCGCCAACCCAGATAGAAGCGTCGCTTGTAACTTCAGCGCCGACGAAAGGTTTTAAGTTTTCAACGAAGACGACACTGTCAGGGCGGTATTCAACGCGCAGGTCGATTGCTTCTTCGTCGTCAAATACGTCGTAGTATCCGACCGAGAATTGCCAAAGGCCTTTGGGCAGTTGCAGGTTATTATCTTGTGCCAAGGCGCTCGTGGATGTCAGTAGCGCAGCCGTTGTTAAGGCGAATAGCGTTTTTCTCATGATTAAAGCTCTAGTCTGTATTGAAAATTAAGAAATTAAGAAAAGTTATTACCCTTCTATAATGCTATAAGCAATTCAAAAATCAATAAAAAATAAATATGTATTTTTTTGCAGCCCACTCTTGCGAAGGGGGGGCGAAACGACTAGAACATACATAAAAATAAGGGATATCTAATGATCATACAGGCCCTTGCCTTTTATCTATTTGCCGGAATTTTGGTCGTAAGCGCGTTAATGGTGATTTCTGCGCGTAATCCCGTGCACTCTGTGCTCTTCCTTATACTTGGTTTTTTCAACTCAGCCGGGCTTTTTATCCTGTTAGGGGCCGAATTCGTCGCCATGATTATGGTGATTGTTTATGTCGGCGCCGTGGCTGTGTTGTTCCTGTTTGTTGTGATGATGCTGGATATTAGCTTTGCCGACCTTCGAAAGGGCGCAATGCAATATGTGCCCGTCGGGCTGGCTATTGGTGCTGTTTTATTAACCGAGCTTGTTATGGCTTATGGCGTTTGGGCGTTTGCGCCGGACGCGCTTGCCAACCGCGGTGCGCCACTTATACGTTTTGAAGGGGCCACGAATGCTGAAAGCTTAGGGCAGGTGCTGTACACCGACTATGTTTTGGCGTTCCAGCTTGCAGGTCTCATACTTTTTGTCGCTATGGTTGGTGCAATTGTGCTGACGCTGCGTACGCGTCCGGGTGTACGTCGCCAGAATGTTGGCGAGCAACACGCCCGTAAGCGTGAAGATGTGCTGGAAATTCGTAAAGTTACACCGGGAACGGGGGTCTAGATGCTGGAGATTGGTTTAAGCCATTACTTAACGTTAGCAGGGTTGTTGTTCACGATTGGTGTGTTCGGCATGTTTTTGAACCGTAAGAACGTGATCGTCATCTTGATGTCTGTTGAATTAATGCTGCTTGCGGTGAACATTAACTTCGTCGCGTTTTCGGCATACCTGAACGATTTGGTCGGTCAGGTTTTCACCATGTTTATTCTGACGGTGGCGGCGGCTGAAGCTGCTATCGGTCTGGCTATTCTGGTCGTTTTCTTCCGTAATAAAGGTTCTATTGCGGTTGAAGAGATTTCGAGCATGAAAGGGTAGCCGGAATGGAATTATTAGCCGTATTTTTACCCCTGATTGCGTTTGCTATTGCCGGTCTGTTCGGCAAGAAAATTGGTGATAAGGGCTGTCAGTTCATTACATGTGCAGCGGTTATTATCGCCGCTTTGTCCTCTATATCCCTGTTTTTCAACGTTGCTTATGGCGGGACGGCCTACACTACGGTTCTGGCTGATTGGATAAACTCGGGTGATTTCCACATTAAATGGGCTTTACGGATCGATACGCTCTCTGTCGTGATGATGTGTGTAATCAACATCGTCAGTGCCTGTGTCCATGTCTATTCTATCGGCTATATGAGCCATGATGAGGCGAAGGGCCGCTTCATGGCCTATTTGTCTTTGTTTACCTTCGCGATGTTGATGCTGGTCACGTCGGATAACCTGCTGCAGCTTTTCTTTGGTTGGGAAGGGGTCGGTCTGGCGTCTTACTTGCTAATCGGTTTCTGGAATCATAAGGAAAGCGCGAATGCGGCCGCCCAAAAGGCGTTTATTGTTAACCGTGTTGGTGACTTTGGTCTTGCTCTCGGTATGATGGCGATCTTCGTGATCTTCGGCACTATCCAGTTTGACGCGATTTTTAGCCAAGTCCCTGAAATGGCCGAGACTTACTTCACGTTCCTCGGTGGTGAGTATCACGCGCTGACGATTATTGGCTTATTACTGTTTATTGGTGCCATTGGTAAATCGGCGCAGCTTGGCCTGCACACATGGCTGCCGGATGCGATGGAGGGGCCAACACCTGTTTCCGCTCTTATTCACGCTGCGACTATGGTTACCGCGGGTGTTTTTCTCGTCGCGCGTATGTCCCCGCTATATGAATTTGCGCCTGATGCGTTGATGGTTGTCACGGTTGTCGGTGCGACGACTGCGTTTGTGGCGGCGACGATCGGTTTGACACAGTTTGATATCAAGCGTGTGATTGCGTATTCGACGATGTCCCAGCTGGGTTATATGTTCTTCGCACTTGGCGTATCCGCTTATGGCGCGGCGATGTTTCACCTGATGACGCACGCATTTTTCAAGGCGCTGCTGTTCCTTGGTGCGGGTTCTGTTATTCACGCGATGAGCGATGAACAGGATATGCGCAAGATGGGCGGTATCTGGAAAAAGATTCCGATTACCTATGGTTTGATGTGGGTTGGTTCACTGGCTCTGGCCGGAATTCCACCGTTTGCGGGATATTTCTCCAAGGATATTGTGCTGGAAGCCGCATGGGCGGATGGCACGTGGTTTGGCCATTATGCTTATTACATGGGTATTGCGGCCGCTTTTATGACTGCATTCTATAGCTGGCGCTTGTTGTTGATGACATTCCACGGCAAGCCTCGTGCTTCCGAGAAAGTTATGAGCCACGTCCATGAAAGCCCGACTGTTATGCTCGGTCCGCTCGTGGTCTTGGCTGCGGGTGCTTTGTTTGCAGGTATGGTCTTCTACCAAGGCTTTGTAGGTTCAGCTGGCCATCACGGTGATGATCATGGCACTGCTCACGTAGAGGCTGAGCACCATGGTGAAGAAGAACATGGTGACACGCATGAGCCTGTTGTCATTCATGATGAGGGCGCGGAAGTCATTCATGCTGCCGAGGATGGTGAAGAAGAGCATCATGCTGAGGATTTTGTCCTGTCGAAGGAAACATTTTGGAATCAAAGTATTCAGGTGCTGGCCGCTAACGATACTGTCGAAGCTGCGCACAATGTGCCGAAATGGGTTAAGTATCTGCCGCTTGTTATGGGGCTTTTGGGTATCTCTCTGGCATATGTGTTCTATATGTTCCGTCCGAATGCTCCGTCAGTCACGGTCACTTCGTTCAAGGAGTTGCACACCCTGTTTTATAACAAGTGGTTCTTTGACGAGATTTACCACCATGTCTTTACTAAGACGGCGTTTCTGTTGGGGCTCTTTTTCTGGAAGTTTGGTGACAAGAAAATTATCGATGGTTACGGCCCGGACGGTTCGGCGAGTGTGTCTAACAAGGTCGCCAATTTAATGAGCCGCTTCCAAAGCGGGTATGTGTACCAATATGCGTTCATGATGATGATTGCAGTCATCGGGCTGATCAGCTGGTTCGTGTTTAAAGGAAGCTCAGCCGGAGGGGCGTTGTAGGTCATGGTCGATTTCCCAGTTCTTTCATTGATGACGTTTTTGCCGCTTGTTGGCGTGTTGATCATTCTTGCGATCCGCGGTGATGAAGAAGTTGTCGCACAAAATACAAAGCACATGGCGTTGTACGTCTCTCTGTTTACGTTTGCTTTTGCGCTGTTCATGTTTACCCGTTTTGACGGGACGAGTGCGGAATTCCAGTTTGTTGAGCAAAGCAGTTGGTTGAAGCCGCTTGGCATCAATTACCATATGGGCGTTGATGGTATTTCGATCTTTTTCATCCTGCTGTCTGCGTTCCTGACCCCTGTTTGTATTTTGTCAGCGTGGGATGTCGTTAAGACACGTGTGAAGGAGTTCATGATTGCATTCCTCGTACTGGAAAGCTTCATGATCGGGACGTTTGTTGCGCTTGATGCGGTGCTGTTCTACGTGTTCTTCGAAGGTGTATTGATTCCGATGTTCCTGATTATCGGGGTTTGGGGCGGTAAACGACGAGTTTATTCCGCGTATAAATTCTTCCTCTTCACATTGCTTGGTTCCGTGCTCATGCTGGTTGGTTTGCTGGCTTTGTACAGCGAGACCGGTACTACGGATATGCCGACATTGATGGAGGCGAATATTCCGATTGGGCTGCAATATTGGCTGTGGCTGGCATTTTTCGCGAGTTTTGCTGTGAAGATGCCGATGTGGCCCGTTCACACATGGCTTCCCGATGCGCACGTTGAGGCACCTACGGCCGGTTCTGTTATTCTGGCTGGTGTGTTGCTGAAAATGGGTGGTTACGGCTTCCTTAGATTCTCTTTACCGATGTTCCCTGATGCCAGCGCATTCTTTGTCGATTTCGTCTTTTGGCTCAGTATCATTGCGATTATCTATACGTCTCTGGTCGCGCTTGTGCAGGAGGATATGAAGAAGCTGATTGCCTATTCATCAGTTGCGCATATGGGCTTTGTTACGCTTGGTTTGTTTACGGCGACAACACAAGGTATCGAGGGCGGTATTTTCCAAATGCTGAGCCACGGTTTGATCTCCGGTGCGCTGTTCCTATGTGTCGGTGTGGTTTATGACCGTTTGCATACGCGTGAGATTTCCCGTTACGGCGGCATCGTGAAGAACATGCCGAAATACGCGACGGTATTTATGATCTTGATGCTTGGTTCTGTAGGTTTGCCGGGTACATCGGGCTTTGTTGGTGAGTTTCTGGTGTTGTTGGGCGCGTTTCAGGTCGATACGACTGTGGCGGCGTTTGCTGCAACGGGGGTTATCTTTGGTGCGGCTTATATGTTGCTGCTGTATCGCCGTGTTATTTTCGGACCACGTGTGAATGATGATGCGTTGTCGATGAAGGATTTGAATATGCGGGAGCTTGGCTTGCTCGTGCCCCTCGTTATCTTGATTATATGGTTGGGCGTGTTCCCCAGTGTCGTGATGGATAAAATCAGCCCATCCGTAGAAAAACTTATTACAAATTACAACGCCCGTTCAGCCGTAAGCATTGAACCGGCAGCAGGCAGCGCACAGCATGATCATCTAGAGGGCAAACAATGACCGATTTTAACCTCATACCTCTATTGCCTGAAATATTCCTTTCCCTCGTCGGAATGGGGCTTTTGATTGTCGGTGTGTCCCAAGGGAACGTATCGACGCGCGTTATTTGCTGGTCCAGTGCGGCGGGTTTCGTGATTACGGGCTTGATCCTGCTTGGTATCGGTTGGGAAACGCAGACCGTCCTTAACGGCATGTTTGTGATGGATAAGTTTGCGGGGTTCATGAAGTTACTGATCCTGACAGGGTTGGTTGCCGCCGTGGGATTATCTGTACGCTATATCATTCAGGAAGGTATGGAGCGTTTTGAATATCCGATCCTGATCATTTTTGCCGGTATTGGCATGATGATCATGGTGTCGGCGAATAACCTTTTGACTCTGTATATGGGTTTGGAGCTGCAATCGCTTAGCTTGTATGTGCTGGCGGCGTTTCACCGCAATTCCATGCGTTCATCAGAAGCCGGGATCAAGTATTTCGTTCTTGGGGCGCTGTCATCAGGGATGCTGCTTTTCGGTATGTCGCTGATTTACGGCTTCACAGGATCGGTTGATTTCACAACGATCGGCGCGACCGTCAATAACCTCAGCGCTATTCCTTTCGGGCTGACGTTCGGTCTTGTTTTTGTATTGGCCGGTCTAGCGTTCAAGATTTCTGCTGTTCCATTCCATATGTGGACGCCTGATGTTTATCAAGGCGCGCCGACATCTGTGACTGCGCTATTCGCTATCGTGCCGAAGATTGCGGCTTTCGGTTTGTTAATGCGCTTGTTGTTCGAACCGTTTATGGGGATGAGCGAGCAGTGGGTTCAAATCATCTACTTTATTGCTGTTGCCTCTATGGTTGTCGGTGCGTTTGCCGCCATTGCACAGGGTAATATCAAGCGACTGCTTGCATATAGCTCGATCGGTAACATGGGCTATGCCCTTATGGGTTTGGTTGCGGGAACGGCCGAAGGTGCTGGCGCGGTAGTGCTGTATCTGACCATTTACATGATCATGACAGCGGGCGTATTTGCAGTTGTGCTTTCGATGCGCCGTCAGGGTATGGCTGTTTACAAGATTAAAGACCTAAGTGGTTTGTCGCAGACTAATCCCGGTCTGGCTTATCCTCTGGCGATATTGATGTTCTCCATGAGCGGAATTCCGCCGGCTGCCGGTTTCTTCGGTAAACTGGTCGTGTTTAACGCGGCTGTTGCCAGTGGTTACTACATTCTGGCGGTCATTGGTGTTTTGTCTTCCGTCGTTGCGGCCTTCTATTACTTACGTGTGGTAAAGGTGATGTTCTTTGATGAGCCTGCAGATGCGTTTGATGGCGGTTTACCGTTTGCGCGTCGTGCCATTCTGTTTATCTCCGTGTTGTTTGTCTTGGGCTTTGTTATCAAGCCGAATATCTTTGTCAGCAGCTCTTTTGATGCTGCGTCAGTTCTGTTCCAAGGCTAATGAGCATAGACTGGCACATTCAGACGTTCGACCAGTTAGAATCCACACAGCTACAGTGTTTTGAAGCCGCGCGTGAGGGCGTGAGTGAGGGGACTGTTGTTTCCGCGAAGCTACAAAGTGCGGGGAAGGGACGGCACGGGCGCGTTTGGGAAACGGGCGAGGGCAACCTGGCTTTTTCATGTGTTTTGAAGCCGTCGTGCGAGCTCAAGGATATAGGGCAGTTGGCAATTGTTGTCGGTGTGGCTTTGGCGGAATGTTTCCAAACATATACAGATGCGCCTGTTACTCTGAAATGGCCGAATGATGTGTTTATTGACGGTAAAAAATGTGCAGGCATTTTAATCGAGAGCGAAACGTCGACCGAGCAGACAGTTGTTTTTGCTATAGCCGGTGTAGGTATTAACATTGTTAGTGCC
>JAUIIA010000013.1 GCA_030432025.1 Alphaproteobacteria bacterium | reverse complement strand
GCATATGGAACCTAAAACTGGCGAAGGCATGGAAAAATGCTACGGCGTTGTAAAAGCGCATAAAAATGATTGTGCCAGTCAAGCTAATAAGCATTCATGTGCGGGACAGGCTAAGGTCGATAACGATCCGAATGAGTGGATTAAGCTGCCTAAAGGGCTTTGTGAAAAATTGATAGGCGGCACCCTGAAGAACGAAAAATAGTTTTAATAAGGTTGGTAATATCCGTGTTCCTTAATCGATGATGAGTATTAGATAGGGAACTAAAACGCATGTGAATAGTTAGTAAAATTGAATAGAAAGAGAGATTTTATGTCTAAGGCAGCAATTGTATATCGCATGGTTACAGACAAACATATTTGCCCTTATGGTCTGAAAACCATCGATTTGCTAAAAGATCAAGGATACGAAGTAAAGGACAATCATCTTACAAGCCGTGAAGAAACAGATGCGTTTAAAGAGAAGCACGATGTGAAAACAACACCACAGACTTTTATCAATGATGAGCGCATTGGCGGTTACGATGATTTAAGAGAGTATTTTGGAAAAGTACAAAAAGGCACAACTTACAAACCAATTATCGCGATATTTGCGACAACTTTTTTGATGGCACTATCAACGGCGTGGGCAATCGGAGAGCTAAATGTCATTCGAGTTATAGAGCTTTTCATTGCCATTAGCATGTGTGTGCTTTCCGTACAAAAACTTCGAGACCTCGAAGCATTCAGCTTACAATTCTTAAGCTATGACTTGCTTGCACAAAAATGGGTTAAGTATTCCTACATCTACCCGTTTGTTGAGATGCTTGCAGGTGTTGCTATGATCTCCGGTTTCTTAACTCTTGTTTCAGCTCCAGCCGCTTTATTTATAGGTACTGTGGGTGCTATCTCCGTTTATAAGGCTGTCTATATAGACAAGCGCGAATTGAAATGTGCCTGTGTTGGAGGAGATAGTAATGTTCCCCTTGGTTTTGTCTCACTGACAGAAAACCTTATGATGATAGCAATGGCAGTTTGGATGCTTGTTGGTATGTGGTTTTTCTATTCAACACATTGTTATTGCTGATATTTTTGCTGTTAGCGATATCTATAGACTTATATAATTTTCTAAAATGGTATCGCTCCCCCGCAACCACTTTACGGATATCGCCGCTAAGGTTAGTTCGCCCTCCCGCAACCAATTAAATCCGTCTTATTGAGCTAGCCAGTTTTCACGGTTTGCAAAATATTGCTCGGTCATGGATTGTAAATTTCTTTCAAACTGGAGCATGTCCTTGGATTCACAAGGGGACTTTTTCACCATATCGACAATACCGCGTAGTGTGTTATTCGCGCCCGCATGACCTAGTGAGCGAACGGCACTGCGTTCTCCTGCGCCGCCAAGGTGGTCGCAGACTTTATCACATAAGCTCATCAGTTCAGGCCGAATGATATAGCTATAGCGGTGGACTTCTCCGCCCGCCACGCCGTCATACATGCCGCGGTGATCCCAAACATCATAGGTCGGGTTCGTGTGGGTAATGGTTTTTTTGACCGCATCTTTATAGCATTGCAGCGAAGGGGCGTAGCTTTTGCCGTCCTCGACAATATATGTATCAGCCAGAACAGGCAGCAGGGACATATCCTGTTTTTTGCCTGTAACGTCCTCGGCAAAGGCCAGCATGCCGCCCGTTTTTTTTCTGAACTGGTGGTTCAATGAGGCATCCAGCCGTTTCACAAGCGCAAGGTCATTGTTGTAAATGGCGTTCAGGTAGATCCCGCCGCTAAGATCGCAGAATTTACCGTCACAAAATTTTTCATCTTGTTTCCATGCAATAACTGGGTTGATGGAGGGCGCCGCTTTCTTTGGGGCATCTGCGCCGCATAATATCGGGTAGTTATCATAGGCGCCGCTGCTAAAGGCGGGGGTGGGTTGGAAAGCTTCGCTTAAGGTGACCACTTTCCGCTCATCACGCCCGTACCAGGAATCAAGCCCGCGCAGGCCTAAATACGGGGAGTTGCCGGCAAGTCGTTTGTATTCCTCAGGCGTAAAGTTATACCCCTCCGCCGTTTGATGGGCCTTGTGTTGAATAATCGGTGGCAGCTTTCGACAGACCGGGCGGCTATCTTTTTGCTTAAATTCGCTGAACGGCAAAACAAAAACATTACCATGCTCGGTTGAGATAAATTCAATGGCGTACGCTTGCTGGCTGTGCGCTGTGAGTGTTGTCAGGAAAAATGAAAAGGATAAAAAGACACGAAGAAATAAGCTCATCAGGTAACCTGCTTTAATGTGAGTGAATAGGCTGTATGTTTTTTATGGCATGGTAAAGTCATAAGATGCAACTCGCGGCACGCGTTACTTGCGTGCTGTTTGGTAAATCATATCCTCAAATTTGAATTCATAGTTTCCGTTTTTTAATCAATGTTTGGGCGTAAATGGAAAAGCTTCCTTTAACACCAGTTATGCAGAATGCGTGAGAAACTCCTATTCTTGGTGGTAAGAAAACAGCCTTCGATTGGCGGCGCGCGGTATTTTGTTGAGCGTGTGCAGTCGTTTGAAAGGGGTGTTTTTTTCTTAGGTTTGGGTAAAATACCCAAAATGGTGTTTTTGAGGTGTTCGGAAAAACCGAGCATATTGGGTGCCGGAAAGATACCTGTGTATTCTGTTTAACGAGAGGAATTGAGCGCTATCGCGCTTGGTTGAAGTGTTGTTTTAGGTTTTCTGCCGGTTTGGTTATTTTTGCAAAATGCATAAATTATTGCTTGCAACCTTGACTCGATTTTGTTTAGGTTTTTGCAACCATACATTTTTTACGGAGATATTGAAGCTATAAAGTTTGCTTTACGCTTTGATACGGGGGAGACATTTCATGCCACGATTTTTACTCAAAATCCTTCTTTGCGTTGTTCTTTTTTCTGTCAGTCCGGCTTATGCGATGACCAGCGGTACGATGACGTCCGGTACCATTCCTCTTGGAGACATGGACACCCAGACATTTACCGGGACTGCAGGGCAGGGGATCATCATCCATGCCTCGGCATCCTTCAATGTTACGATAACAATCAATAAACCCGATGGCAGTTATTGGTCATATGGGACCAATCGTTTTACCGGCACACTTCCGGATACAGGTACATACACCGTTGAGCTAACTGCAGGCGGAAGTAGCGGCTCTTATGATCTTTACTATGTACGCGGGAGCGGAGGTGTCTCGGACGGAAGCTTAACAAGTGGTCAAACGGCGAGTGACACTTTAGCCGTGAATGCTCTTACAAGTTACCAGTTTACCGGGACTGCAGGGCAGGGGATTGCACTACATACATCGGCTGCTTACAGCGCGAACATATATGTATACAAGCCTGATGGAAGTTACTGGGATGCCGAGACTGACCGCTACAGAAAAACACTGCCGGATACGGGGACGTATACGGTCGTTGTGGCGGGAACAAATTACGCGTCAAACGGTACTTACGACCTTTATTACTTCAAAGGGGATGACAGTGTGTCCAGTGGCACGCTTATTAGTGGGCAAGCATCCACCACGTCTTTGGATGAGAATGGAATGGTCAGCTACCAATTTTATGGCGTGGCAGGGCAGGGGGTGAAAGTTCATACCTCGTCCGGCTATAGTGCGACCATACTGGGTTATGAACCTGATGGCAGCTATTGGACATATGGGACCAATCGTTTCAGCAAAACGCTACCTTCTACCGGTACGTATAATCTTCTGATTATGGGGGCTAACTATGCCTCTAATGGTACTCTTGGAGTGAATTTTGTAAGAGGCGACGACAGTGTTAATGAGGGAACACTTGTTAGTGGCAGCGAACGTGCGGGTAATCTGCCGCTTAATGGTCTTGAGAGTTACAAGTTTACCGGTGTTGCCAGTAATAGTTTGACCGTAAGTACCACGGCATCTTTTTCCCGAACTATGTATGTCTACAGGCCTGACGGCAGTTACTGGACATATGGTTCCAGTTCAATGTCAAAGACGCTTCCCGAGACCGGCGAATATACGCTTGTTTTTTACGGCAATAGCACCGGGTCAAACGGGGCTTATGATATTACGCTCACGACACCTCCTGCACCTGTTACAGCCAGTACTGCCAGTAAATCGGGAGGTATGTACCAATCCTGTCCTCAGCCAATACAAAATCCGACTACGGCTAATCCGATCAATTTTGATCTTGGTTACAAAATCCAGACAGAGGTTGATTACGATGCGGGCGGTTTAAAATTTTCACGCATATACCGTTCAGACAGCACATGGACGGACAACACGATCGGTGCTCTATGGCGGCATAATTATGCCCGCACGCTCGATGTTGGTGGGTCAACGGTTGAGATAACGGATGGCACAGGCGCAACCACTGACTATACGCTTAGTGGTAGTGACTGGGTGCCGGATGATCCGGAAACGACAGCCACCTTTGTAACTGATGGCAGTGAATATGTGTACACACTGCCCGACAACACGGTTGAGAGATATAATAGTTCGGAACAGCTGATCCGCATTGAATATGTTGGCGGCGGCGCGCTTGATCTGACTTATAATGGGTCAGGGCAGCTCATAACCATTACTAATGAAAACGGTCGCCAACTATCACTGACTTATTCGAGCGGACGTGTTGCCACACTGGTTACCCCCGATGGAACATACTCTTACTCTTATGACGGTAATAATAATCTGGATGAGGTTACACGTCCTGATACGGAAACGCGTGAGTATCACTATGAAGACGCAACATATGTGAATGCGCTGACAGGGATTACCGATGAAGGGGGCGTTCGTTTTGCGACCTTTGATTATGATGGAAACGGCAAAGCGATACTTTCCGAACATGCCGGTAGCGTCGATGACTATGACGTGACTTATAACGTTGATGGAACAGCAACGACGACCAATCCGCTCGGCAAAGACACGACATATCACTTCACCAACATATTAGGTTTGCGCAGGGTTGTGCAGGTAGACGGCGAGGCGTCTGCTAACTGTGTCGCATCCAACCGTTTTTACAACTACGACAATCAGGGTCGGGTGATGAGCAAGACGGATTGGGAAAACAACACGACCCGCTATGAATATGATGACCGCAGCAATATCACCAAAATCACCAAAGCAGCGGGTACGGCAGAGGAGCAGGTTACGACCATTACGTATGATACAACGTATAATCTGCCGGAACTGGTCATGGAGACAGGCAAGACAACCGATTATGATTATGATGCCTATGGCCGTATGACCTCCAAGACTATTACGGACACGAACACAGCGGAGGCCCGCACCACCACCTATACGTATTACGCCAATTCGACGGATGCTAACGGTAATCTGGTTCTGGGGCGTTTGGAACAAATTGACGGTCCGCGCACGGATGTAACCGATACTACGGATTACGATTATGACGGCAATCTTAACCTCATCAGCATCACGAATGCGTTAGGGCATGAAACCGAGATTACCGCGCGGGATTCCGCAGGTCGTCCGACCACGATCGAAGATGCGAACGATGTAGAAACCGATTTGGTCTATGACAGTAATGGCTGGTTGGAAAGTTCTACTCGCGCACCGGGAACAGGGCTGGAGGCCGAAACCACTTATGATTACGATGCCAACGGTAATCTGACCGTAGTGACATTACCGAATGGTGCGACGCTGACCTACAGCTATGATAATGCGCAGCGTTTGACAGGTGTCGAGGATGATCTTGGCAATACGATTACCTATACGCTGGATGCTGCAGGCAATATCACGCAAGAAGATATCAAGGATACCGGTGCGACCCTCAAATACACGCATGATCAGGTGTTTGACGAGCTTTCTCGTATCATCGAAAGCGTTGGTGCATCGGCGCAAACGAGCGAATACGGGTATGATAAGAACTCGAACCTGACGACGTATACCGATGCGAATACCAATGATACGGATTATGCTTATGATGGTTTGCAAAGACTGGTTAGTAGCACGGATGCGTTAAGCGGCCTGACAGAACTGGATTATAACGATCTGGACAACCTCACATCGGTAGAGGATCAGCGCGATAATAGCACGACCTATACCTATAACGCGTTTGGCGATGTGACGGGGGAGACGAGCCCCGACCGCGGCACGATTTCCTACACGCATGATAAGGCCGGAAACATCACCCAAATGACGGATGCGCGCTCGGTCGTTACCGATTACACCTATGATGCGCTCAACCGTCTGACCGATATTGAATACCCATCCGACAGTTCTCTGGATGCCGAACTGACCTATGACCTGATGACAGGGTGTGGCCCCGCGCCGAAGGGGCAGCTGTGTAAGGTCGAGGATGCGGCGGGCGTGACTGAATATGAATATGACGATCTGGGCCGTTTAACCGATGTGACGGAAACACGTGGCGCGCTGACCTTCACCACAAGCTTCAGTTACGATCTTGCGGGCAATGTCACGGGCATTACCTTGCCGTCGGGTCGCGATATTACCTACACGCTGAACGGTAACGGACAGGTTAGCGGCGTATCGGCGGAGGTGAATTCTACACCGACTTCGTTAGCCTCAAGCATCACCTACCTGCCGTTCGGGCCGATGAACGCGATGACCTATGGCAACAGCCTGACCTTCTCCGCGACCTATGATCAGGATTATTACCTGACCAACCGCACGGTTTCTGGCGGAATTTACAACCACACATACGATACCGACGATAACGGCAATATCACGCAAGTCGGCGGTACGGATTACGAGTATGACGAGCTCAACCGTCTGGACTCCGAAGATTCAGGCAGCGCCGTCACCTACACTTACGATGCGACCTCCAACCGCCTGACCAAAGTTGACGGCGGCACGACGAGTACGACCGTTCCGGCGGGCAGTAACAAGATCTCGGCCGTGGGCGCGAACTCCTACAGCTATGACGCCGCCGGAAACATCACCGATGACGGGGTGAATGACTACACATGGAACGCCGCGAACCAACTTGACGATGTCGAGATCAGCAGCGTCACGGTCGGCGAATATACCTACGATTCCCAGAACCGCCGTGTGAAGAAGGTCGCCTCAAGCGTGACCACGCATTACGTCTACGGTCTGAACGGGTTGCTCTATGGTGAGTACGACAACAGCGGTAACCTGATCCGCGAATATGTGTATCTGAACGGTGCACCACTGGCGCAGATCGATGACGTCTCCTCCAGTGATGTGCTGACCTATCTGCATACGGATCATCTGGGCACGCCGCGATTTGCGACGAATACGGGCGGGACGCAGGTTTGGGCGGCCAATGCCGATGCGTTCGGTGTTGGCACGCCGAGTGGTTCTGTGACCGTCAATCTCCGCATGCCGGGGCAGTATTACGACACCGAAAGCGGGCTGTTCTATAACTGGAACCGCTATTATAACCCCGCTATTGGCCGCTATATTTCGAGCGACCCGATTGGTATTGATGGCGGTCTGAACACTTTCCTCTACGCAATAGCTAGTCCTGTGATGTATGACGACCCTAGGGGGTTGGATGCAGGAGTGAGCGCAGCAACTGCAAGTACTATTTTGCAACAGGGAGGCAGGGTGTGCGTCGCCAATCCAGTTCTCTGTGCAACTGTAGGTCCTCCTGTTGCAGTTGGCGGTGCTGCTTTAGGAACAGGCATTGCTATAGGCTATCATGGCACCGGGTTTATTGCTGAGTGTCTTTCTAACGACGCGGCAGATGGAGAAAACGATCAACAAAGAGCTAAGGAGCATGCTGAGTACAAAGAATTGTTGAAAACCAAAAATTATCCAGATCCAGACAACCCTTGCGATCATCATTTAAAAGAGTCCAAAAGACATCAGCAGGCTGCTGATATGATGAAAGCCTTTGATCAGAAATATAATTTAGGTGATCGCCACAAATTAGATATAGCAAGAGAAGAAAGATTGGCAAGAAGGGATATGAAAAGATACCATGCGTGTAAGGCAGGATTAGGAAGATGACAAAAAAATCCGAGAGTATAGAACGGTTACGGAAAATTTTTGATGACATAGTAATGTCAGTAGAGGATTCTGAGTATGATGCTCCTGAAGATCGTACTGGACAAAAAATGGATTTTTTAAATTATCGTGGCGTTGGCGGTAACACCATGCTGCATTTAGCAGCAAGTAGAGGTGAGTTAGAGGGGGCGCGGTTGTTAGTTAAGTTGGGCGTTGAAATAGATCATGTGGGTGATATGGGCTGCACAGCATTGCATGATGCTGCCACTTTTGGACAATTTGAAGTGTATGATTTCCTTGTATCTCAAGGTGCTTCGGAAAATATCAAAAATGAATTTGGTCATACACCTAAGCAGCTTAAAGAAAATTACAAAAAATGAATTAGCCCATTCCCGCCGTCACGACGCATTACGTCTACGGTCTGAACGGGTTGTTATACGGGGAGTATGACAATACCGGCGCGTTGGTGCGGGAATATGTGTATCTGAACGGTGCACCACTGGCGCAGATTGATGACGTTTCCTCCAGTGATGTGCTGACCTATCTGCATACGGATCATCTGGGCACGCCGCGATTTGCGACGAATACGGGCGGTAGCCAAGTCTGGGCCGCGAATGCCGATGCGTTTGGTGTCGGCACGCCGAGCGGGTCTGTCACGGTGAACCTCCGCATGCCGGGGCAATATTATGATGCCGAAAGCGGGTTGTTCTATAACTGGAACCGTTATTACAACCCCGCGATTGGACGATACATAAGCTCTGATCCGATCGGATTAGAAGGCGGTTTGAATACCTTCCTCTACGCCGAAGCCAGCCCTGTAATGTATAGCGATCCTGAGGGGCAAGCTGCTGGATTATTGCTGAGAGGCCTTTTAGGTGGTGCAGTAACCTGTGCAAAGAATAATTCGTGTAGAGGCTTTGTTATGGGGGAAACCGCTAGACAAATTGCTAAAGCCCGCACACCACGTCCTGTTGCTCCTGCTATGGAGGGTGTTTGCGATGTGGCAGACAGCAGTATCTTAAATAGCGATGAAGCTGATGATGGAGATGAAAATGAAAAACCTTATGAAGGTGAAACGCCAACTGATAGACCAGAAAATTATCAACCTGTAAAAGGCACATCAGCCAAGAAAAATAAAGAAGATGGGTCGATTTGGGATAAAGACAGGACAGAACATGGTGGAAGTAAGTGGAAAAGATGGAATAATCAAAAAGATTGGGAAAATGATAGGAATAGAGAGTCTGTTCGTCCCGATGGAAGTGTAAGGTAAAAATGAATAGAGAAAAATTTCAAAAAATATATGCTGAGGTAATATCTTTGTGGCCTGAAACTTTAGATGTCACTGAAAAAATAACTCGTGGTAAGCAGGGCTTATTTATTAAAAACCTTACGGCAGAGCATGATTCTGTAGATCAGCATATTGAGGATAATGTGATACCAAGCGCACGACAAGAAGATGCGGATTGGTATCGTCTTGTGGATTGGTCAATTTTTCAAAAATTACATGCTTTTGTAAAAAAAGAAAATTGCAACACAATCTGTCCTGCAAAAGTAGCGACAGAGGAGCATATTTTAAAAATTTGCTTGAGTAATGAAGAGTTTACGCCTGATTGGGAAGAATAATTAACTACTCATAATCTGGGCACGCCGCGTTTTGCGACGAATACGGGCGGGACGCAGGTTTGGGCCGCCAATGCAGATGCGTTCGGTGTCGGCACGCCGAGTGGTTCTGTGACCGTCAATCTCCGCATGCCGGGGCAGTATTATGATGCCGAAAGCGGGCTGTTTTATAACTGGAACCGTTACTACAACCCTGCGATTGGGCGGTATATTTCGAGTGACCCGATTGGTTTGGAGGGCGGCCTCAACACTTTCCTCTACGCAGCAGCGAGTCCTGTTATGTATGCCGATCCCGAGGGGTTGATGCTTGCGCAATGCGAGGCTGGTTTTGGGTGTAATCCACAGGTTGGCGGCGGCGGGGGTGCAGCAGTTGCTGCTTCTACAGCTGCTGCTGCAAGTGCAGCGAAACCTGCATTGAATGATTATTGTGGTCTGTCAGGCTCAAGGATGAGTACGATCGGAGCCATCATGTGTATAGGTTCTGAACCAACACCTAAGCCTATGAGCGGTGAGGTTTGCCCATTAACAGATAGCTCTATTCTGAATAATAAGGCGGCTAATGATAATATTCCAACTTTGTTTCCTCCTCGTATTTATGGTGATAAGGATGATCCTAGCTATACTGACAATGAAGATGACGACGATGAAGCATATTGCAAAGCTGTTAAGGATGCTTGTATTGCCATGTGTTCAGATGGGGTCTTGCCTACTAAAGATTATGGTGCTTCATTTACTAGATGTGTTAGAGAATGCATGGAGAAAAAAGGATGCTCTTATTAAAAAGTAAAAGGATTGCAAAAAACGTTCATGACGTTCTTGTTCGTTGTAATGGAGAATTAAATGACTCTATAGCGCTGGTAAAAGAAACTTGCAGTGAGGAAGAATTTTTAGAATACCGCCAAATTATTGGTAAAATCATGGGTGAAATTGTTGTAGAGGCTCTGATGCCAATATATAAACAACATCCGGAATTAGATCTTGATAATGATCAGAATTAAGACTGTTTCTCAACAAATTCTATAACTGGAACCGCTATTACAACCCTGCGATTGGGCGGTATATTTCGAGCGATCCGATCGGGCTTGATGGCGGCCTCAACACCTTCCTCTACGCCGAAGCCAGTCCAGTGATGTATGTAGATCCTGAGGGAACCATACCTGCTGTGCTTCTATTATATGGGGCGGGTGGGGGCATTCTCGGTACTGCCGGATGCACTGCGACTCCTGGTTGTGCGGACAATGCAGGTAGGGCATTGGAGCATTAGGGCGGCAAGCTGTAGAGGGCGCTCAAAAAGCTGTGGGCGCGGTGGGGCAGGCCGCTGAACAAGGGATTGCAACTTTTAACAGTGCTATGTGTCCAGATGATAGTGATTCTCTTGATATGTACGGTAATCGGACTAGTTCCAAATCAAATATTGGGCCACCAGGGGGGGGGGACTCCACAGGAGCATCAAAAACTGCAACAGGAAGTTGATAATTGGTGTAAAACGTCTAGAAGATGTAATTCCAGTATGTCGCAGGCAGAAATAGGGCAGAATATGCTCCGAAATTTGGAATGTGCAGTCGCTCGCAATACAATTAATAATAGATGCTTTTTCGGAGGAGATAAAAACCACAGAGATCAAGCGCATGAGGCGTGGAGGGGGTATGCACGTTGCCAAAGTTTATTGAAGTAAATAACCATGATAAAACGCGATGCTAGAAGAACTACAAGAAAAAATTATTGAATCTTTTAAAGCTGTGCCATATCCGGGCGATGAAAATATAGTGGAAAATAAACCTTATCTGGATATTGAATCTGACCAGATAAAAGGTTTTTTTAGAGGAAAATCTTGGCGCGAAATTACAATTGAGCGCTTGGTAAATGATTATATCGGCGATCATTCTGCGTGTTTAGGTTTTATGACACCAACAGCGTTTCGCTATTATCTGCCATCCTACATGTTAATCTGTATTTGTAATTACACAGAGGCAGACATGTCGTATGAATCTCTTTTTTATAAGCTAACCAGAGGGGCTTATTCCGAGGACGGTGATAGTTGGTTTGATATTCGCTTTGAATGTTTCAGTGACGATATTAAAACGGTTATTGCTGAATTTGTGTGGTCCATGCACTTGTTGCATGGTCAGGATAGTGTATCTAAGAGCGATCCTATTAGCATAGAACAACAAGCTTTTATGAGCTACTGGGACCAGTATTATCAAGTGGATTACTCTCTCAAAGCTGAAGATATTAAATAATAGCTAAATCAGCGTTACGACGCATTACGTCTATGGTCTGAACGGGGTGTTGTACGGGGAGTGTGGCAATATCGGCGCGTTGATGCGGAAGAAATGCGCTCCCTGTGGATAAAACCGTGGGCAATGATGCGCATAGTGCTTGATTTCGTGCATAATTAGAGTGTCTTGCTGCGAAAATTCTTTCGCAGATATTAATCAACGGTGGCCCGTGCATAGCGCAGTCTCTTTCAAGAGAGCTTTTGGGCTCATATGCGTATGTTTGGCTCTTTATGGTGCTTATGCCGTAAGGGGCTATCTTGCGTGGGGTGACGGCATGGACCGTATCAAACCTTATCCGCAGCAGGACGTTCAGAGTGCAGAATATACCGAGCCGGAAGATTACGGCCCGTATGTGCAGCAAGACAAGCTTCAGCCTCTGCCCCATATGCGTCTTTTGTCCTCGGACAAGGATGTGTTTCTGCCCGATGGTCTCAAGGCATTGTATCTTTCCGAGTTTGCCAGTGACGAGGTTGCTCTGGAGGCTTGGCAAAGCTTCAAAGAGCAGCAGCCGATCTTGCACTTTTTTCAACCATTCGCACTTTCCGAGCCGCAGCAAGACACAGATGGTGAAAATAGTGTGCGTTTGATCGCCATTTTGCAAAAAATGAACATGCCCGAAGAGGCCGCACAGAAATTGTCGAGCAATGCGTGTTCGGCGATACGTTGGCAAGGGTCGGTGTGTGCGCCTCTGGCTTTGGAGTTTAATCTGGAAGGGTTGTCGGCTTCGCTTGAACCTGTTCTTGAGGAAATCGAGACACAACGGCAGGAACAAATCATGGCGTATAACGGCTTGTCAGAGCAAG
The DNA here is from genome assembly GCA_030432025.1 of Alphaproteobacteria bacterium. Classification (GTDB taxonomy): domain Bacteria; phylum Pseudomonadota; class Alphaproteobacteria; order Micavibrionales; family Micavibrionaceae; genus TMED27. The sequence goes on along the minus strand of JAUIIA010000013.1, from coordinate 45,048 downwards.
AGGTGCAGGATGCCGTTATGCGTCAGCATATGATGAAACGTTTGGCCGTTCAGCAGCCTGCAGATGCGGGTGCTGATCCTTTTGTCGATGTGTATGACATTGAGCCCGCCGCCGGGTTGTCGATCGCCGCCGATATGAGCGGGCCTGAAGACATGCAGCGCAGTGATGCGGCCGATCTTGATGCTGGCGCGGATGATACGGTCGCGCAGGCCGCGGTGAGGGCTGCGTATGAGTTGGTGCGGAATCGATACGAAGGGGCGATACAGCAAGCGCAGATGAATGGCGGGGAATTTGACCCGAATAGTTATGATGCCCGCGAATTGTCACAAGAGGCGCTTAATCACGCGGCGCAGAGAGCGTTCGAAAAATTCCTGAGCGAGAATTATGACCTGCGCAGTTTCGAGGGACGAACCTATGACGGTTTGCAGGGATACTTCGTAACGTCATTCAAGCATGCGGCGGCGAGCTCGATAAAATCTGTGGGTCGACGTTTTGTGCGGGACGTGACATCGGGTAAAGATTTTAAATCCTTTGCCATCCGTAGCGAGATTTTGAACGAGCTGGATGACGAGGTGGCGAAGGCGTTTATCGAGACCGGGTTGGCGGCGGCGAAGAATTCCCAGTATGCGTTCCTGCGGAATCTGGAGGTCAGCTATAAAATCCGCCGCAACAATAATCCCGAGTTTAAATTGCTGACATTGCAACCGCTCTATAGCTCCGAGGGGCGTAAGCATAATTTGTTCGCACAGGCCGCGTATGCGCATGAAGGTTCGCGAAATAACTTTACGGCCGGTCTGGGGTACAGGTTCATGCCGGAGCATCAGGGATATGTGGTCGGCAGTAACGTGTTCCTTGATCTGCAGCGGCCTTATAATCATTTGCGTGCCAGTGCGGGGCTGGATTTCCAGACAAGCCTGTGGGGGGCGAGTGCCAATTACTACAAAGGTTTGTCTGACTGGAAAAACACGACGGGTGTTTTGCAGGAAAGAGCGCAGGATGGGTTCGATCTGGAGCTGGCGGGGCGTATGCCGTTTCTGCCTGCGCTGGAGGTGTTCGGCCGTGCCTATCGTTGGCAGGGGTTTGATGCGGAGGAGGATACGGACGGTAAAGAGTTCAGGGTCGAGTACTCGCCCGTTCCTGCCTTCACGCTGGAGGGGCTTGTTAATGACGAGGAGGGGCGCGACACAGAGATCGGCCTTGGCTTGCGATATAACTACACGTTCGGTGCCCCGAGTGATTACCTCTATGACTGGGATGAGCAATTCCGTCAGAAATCAGCGAGCGAATATATTTTCAGAAAAGTTAGCCGTGAGGACACGATCCGTGTGCAGGAGCGTGTCGATCCGAATGCCGCGCCGAGTTTCATTCCTGCGGGCCTGACAGCGTTTAGTCCGGTTAACGGGGCAACCGATGTATCGGTCGGTACGGATATCAGCATTACATTCGATCAGGATGTACAGGCGGGCACGGGGAATATTACGATTACGGACCTGACCGATGCGACGGGTACGTTTAGTATTCCCGTCGGCGATGCGCGTGTGCAGATTGTGAATGATGTGGTGACGCTGGACCTGTCCGCGCAGTTGCTCGAGTTTTCAACCAATTACGAAGTCACCTTCCCGTCAGGCACGTTTCAGGATTTGAACGGCAACCCTGCCGCTTCACTGTCTAGCGGTGATTACAGCTTCACAACGGTTGTTGACCCGACTGCAGGCTTCCCCGCCCCGACTGTCTCTGTTGCGCCGAATACAACGGTTTCTAACTTTGAGGATGCACAGGATGTCGGGACATGGCAGACCACAATCAATGTCGGGGCTACGCCTGACGGGGTGATTTTTGAATCCGGCGCGACGGGGCAGGGGATAGCGGCCAGCTTCGGTGGTGGTAATCTCGTGTTCGCGGCCGGTGACGGATCGTCGACGGCTACGAATGTGGACTCCATATTCGGGTCCGTTACAATCGCCTCTATACCGCAAGGTCTGCACCATTTTGTCTTTGTGGCCGATCCTGACGCGCCAGCTGAGATTGGTCTCTATATTGACGGTATTCGCGTGATTACAGAAACGATAGCCGGTTCTATGCAATCAGGGGAGTGGGCAGGCACGAATGGTGCGGGGTACGGGTTGGTAAACAGCTCTATTCGTAACGGTGTGAACTCGAATGCGCTGACGGGGGCAACGTTGACGAATAATTTGAGTTTTTACACAAATGTTGCACCTATAAGCTTCTAAATAGGCTCAAATTTGCTATTTTTCAAAAAATTCGTTATAATACAGTAACTTACCATAATTTACGTCTTATCGCTTGTTTCGAGCGCTAATTAAGTAAGCGGGGTTAACAACTCTAACGCTTCGCGTTTTTTTGGAAACATGACGATATTGCAGAAAGGATATTTAAGATGAGCAACTTAACGATGGAAGATTTGAAGAGTGGAATGTGCCGCTGGCCGCATGGTGACCCGAATGATGACAGTTTTCATTTTTGCGGTGACAGAACGGGGCCGGAATCATCCTATTGCGGCAAGCATATGGAGAAATCCAAGTCCACTTACCGTAAATCTAAAAAAAGCTAGGCTCTCCTGTTTTTAAGCCAGGCAGCGGCTAATCCATTGTCTTTTGCAGCTTTTGCAGGTTTTTAATTTTCTCTGACAGCATTTTTTTCAAGGCTTCGCGCACGTAAGGCTCGAAGTCTTTGTCCCCGCGCTCGGTCTCCGAAATGATTTGATCGTACAGCGCGCGGGTTTCTTTGCCGACTGACAATGTAATGGTGTGATTGCTCAGGCGGTCATCAATCAGGTCTCTGATATAGCCGCTGATGTTCACATTCATGTCCTGCAGGGATTTGTGCTGATCCTTGCGGACCATAAGACTTACGCGGTTGATTTATCTTTATCGGAGATAAAGCGCGTGTAGAAGTAGCTCAGCCCGATCAGCGATATACCCAAACCAAGGAAGGATGCGACACGGAAGAGACCTTCCAGTCCCGCAGCGTCGAGCAGAAATACCTTACAAACTGCGAGTGTCAGGAAGCCGAGCGCCGCCATGCGCGTTGGCTTGTCATCCGTTTTGATACCGGCCGCAAGTAGGCCGATACCCGTCAGCAACCAGACGACGGAGTAGGCGTATAGTTCAGCCGAGCTCATGTGGTCCGCTTCTATAAAGCCGCCATTGAAGAATTGCGCGACATTGAAGCTGGTGAGTGCGAACAGGCATGATAGTGACAGGGCGCTGAAGAATTTCTTCGCGAATTCGCCGCTTTTCATCATATTCCGTCGGTACAAGGCCCAGCCGCAGAACGCTAACCCGAAGCCATAGGTCATTGTGACACCGTTGATGAGCGGTATGTCACCGACGAACTGGCTGTCAGCGAAGTACGGGTTGTGGAGGAACAGGTCAAAATAGACGAGGCGCGTGATCGCCATGCGGAATATCTCTTGGCCCCACGGTTTGAGGAATTCGATATCATGTTTGCGGACGAATTCCATTGCGCCGATGCCGACGAGACCGAGTGTGATTGTCACGATTCCTCTTTCGATAAAGCCGATTTCGGACGCGAAGATGTGACCTGATCCGGTGTGGAAATACGCACGGAACAGATAGTACGCGGTGAAGAGTATGAGCACAGAGGCCGTGCCGAACAGGGCATGGATTAGCTTCTTATCCGCCTTGTCCCTTTGCATCGTGAACCAGAGGGATGCGTAAAGCAGGACGGATGGGATGCCCAAATTCACGAGCGGGTTTTCGAGGATGAAGCGGCTGTAATAGCTTCTGGATGGGGTTTCGCCCACGAGACTGCTTAAGATCACGCTGCTGAACAGTAGTAGCTGCTCATAGTTCAGACCGATGAAGATCAGCGTTAGCACATACATGATGTATTTCAGGCATGAAATATCTGTGCGCTTATAGGCCCATGCCGTGGCGGCGATTTGTCCCGCGAAGGCCAGCGGCATATATGCCCATGGCATTTCGATTGCCAAGCCGAGAGAGATAAACGCGGATGCGGTCAGGCAGTAAATGGTGACCAGATGTTGCCGGATTGTATTGTCCGCTTTGTATTTGGACTGAATGTCGGTGGCTTGGTAAGCGGCGAAACTTGCGAGAACCAAACTCAATATGCCCCAGAACATGGCGAAGGATTCCATCCACCATGCGGGCAGATCCAGTGCGGCGTAAGAGATTAGGTAGAGCGCAAGTGCGGTGCTGCATTGGACAAGTGCCCAGAATCTGGGGTCTGCGACTTTGCGCATCAGGATGCTGGCCGCGCCGATATAGACGGCGGCGATCCCTGCCGCGACGGTGAGTGCGTCAAGCAACGGTGCATCAGCCGCCCAGACATAGAACAGTGACAGCACGGCGGCGAGCTTCACGCATAATGGTTTTTCGTAGACGTCCTGTTTGAAGTAGGTCAGAGCAATGAGCGCGAGCGAGAATAGGCCCAGCATCGACCAGTCAAACAGGCTGATTGTAATCTTCAAGCTGACCCAAAGCACGGTAATCGCACCGCCGGCAATTGCGGCTGTATTCAGGATATGAACGGTCGTTTTTTCGTTGTCTTCTAACGTATCTTCGGCGATGCGTTTTCCTGTACCCGCCAACACTACGGTTGTCATGGCCAGTGCGAATATGATGAGGATGAAAGCTTCGGATGCGGTGAAGAGGAAGGCCATCCACGCCGCCGACCACATGAACATGCCGATCAATGTGATGACCGCCAGCGTCCACCAGCCTTTACGGATCAATACGGTGCTCAGGCTCGCGAAGAGCAGGAACAGGTAAGAGAACAGGGCAATGGTATTGGGCTCTGTCGTGCTCACAAGCGCGGGAGTAAGCAGGCCGCCAATCAGGCCAAATACGGCGATGGGTTGGCCGTGGCGTAACGACAGGATAACCGCCATCGCGGTGACCAGACACATCCCACCGAAGCCTGAGAGAGGGCCGATCAGTTCGTACAAGTTGATAGCGGCATAGAGGCTGACATATAGCGCGACGAGGCCTGCACCGATCAGGCCTTGAGAGATTTGTACAGCGTTAGAGATTTTTGGACGGGCGGAAATATATTGTCCGGCCGCGAGTAATCCGCCACCAAACAACCCGCCGAGAATTACGCGGCCAAGTGGACCGAGCCAGCCGAATTCGATGGAGTATTTTACAAGGAAGAACGCCGCCAGAATGAGGGAGATCGACCCGATCCATACGGGAAGCTTCGTGGCGATATGTTGTTCGAAGCTAGCCTTTATATCTGTTTTTTCTATTGTTTTTGCGACATGCGGAATGTGGCTTGGTGCCGGCTCAGGTTGCGCTATTACAGGGGTAGGTTCGGGGGCTGCAAGCGTCGTTTGCGGCTGCGGTTCAGGCTCTGTTTCCGGCTCGGGCTCTGCCGGTGTCGTTTGCTCCTGCGCGGGGGCGGCGTTTTGTTGTTCGTAAGCTTTATATTCAAGCTCCTTTATACGGGAGCGAAGTATCTCGATATCATCGCGTAGGCCGCCGTAGCGGAAGAAATTTACCCACGGCATGAAGATTGTTACGAGGGCGAGGAGGCCGATAATAAAAGCTATTAATTCCATGTGCTTACCTTAATTAAACGCAGTTCAATAACTATAATGACATAATAATGAACTGTGTTCAATAAAAATTACTTGCCAAAAGTTTCAAGGCTGCGAAATCTGCAGAATACGTAGTGTTTGAGGTGGGTCTGGTTATGACTAACGCCCTTTGTTTTTTATTAAGGATATTCAGCTATTTTTAAAGAACTGGTGTAACCCCACGAAAATGAGCAGGCATCCTTTGGATAATATCATAAACCTTTCAGGTGAAGATGGCGAACGCCCTGACAGCATTGATGTCGAGGCGCTGAAAACCATGCCCGAGCGATTTTTGAACCGCGAATTGTCATGGATTGATTTTAACAAGCGGGTGCTGCAAGAAGCGCAAAACGAGACTGTGCCGCTTTTCGAACGCGTTCGGTACTTGTCTATCGCGGCCAGTAATTTCGAAGAGTTTTTTATGGTTCGTGTCGCCGGGTTGAAGGCGCAGATCAAAGCGGAAGTCAGCAGTCGCAGTATTGACGGTTTGTCCCCGCAGCAACAGCTGGATGCGGTTCGGGAAAAATCCCTGTTACAGATTACCGAGTTGCATGAAACGTGGCAGAACCTCAAAGACGAGATGGAAGAGCAGGGCGTGCAAATCCTGAAACCCAAAGATTTGGGTAAGACGGAATATGACTGGCTGGCGCGGAAGTTTACTAAAGGTATTTTTCCTATGCTGTCGCCTATCGCGATCGACCCGACGCATCCGTTTCCGTTTATTCCGAATAAGGGCGTAGCGATCGCGCTGTCGATTGCGGATAAAGAGACAAAGAAAAAGTACGAAGCGCTTATACAGTTGCCGCAAAATGTAGAGCGGCTTATTCCGGTTCAGGGGAATAAAAGCTGCTACGTTTTATTGGAAGATGTGATTTTGGAATTTATGAATGTCATCTTTCCGAAGCCGCTCAAGGTCGGCAATGCGGCGGTGTTCAGGGTTTTACGTGACAGCGAAATCATGATCGAGGAAGAGGCGGAGGACCTAGCTCTGACATTCGAGAGTGCGTTAAAACGCCGCCGCCGCGGCGATGTTATCCGCTTAACAATGGTGAAAGATACTGCGCCCGATATTCGTGATTTTCTGATTCAGGAATTGAAGATCGCCGATGAAGACATTCTGACTGTCGGTGGCATTATCGGACTTGCCGATATGCATCAGGTTATTCACGATGAGAAAAGCGAGTTTTTGTTCGAGCCGTTTAATGCGCGTTTCCCTGAGCGTATTCGTGATTTCGGTGGCGATTGTTTTGCCGCCATTCGTCACAAGGACATTGTCGTCCATCATCCGTATGAAAGTTTTGACGTTGTATTGCAGTTTATCAAACAAGCGTCACGCGACCCCGATGTCGTAGCGATTAAGCAAACATTATATAGAACAAGTCCTGACTCACCGATTGTGAAGGCGCTGATCGAAGCGGCGGAAAGTGGGAAGTCGGTTACGGCCATGGTCGAGCTCAAAGCACGCTTTGATGAGGAGGCCAATATACGCTGGGCGCGTGATATGGAACGTGCGGGCGTTCAGGTCGTATACGGTTTCTTTGATTTGAAAACGCATGCGAAGCTCTCTCTCGTTATGCGAAAGGAAGGTTACAAGCTTCGCACATATGCCCATGTGGGGACGGGGAATTACCATTGGCAGACGGCCAAGGTGTATACCGATCTGTCATATTTCACATGCGACCCTGACATCTGTCACGATGCGGCGCTGGTGTTCAACTTCATGACCGGCTATGCAAAACCGACGGGTTTCAGAAAACTGGCCGCTGCCCCTTTATGTTTGCGAGAGAAAATAGAAGAGCTTATCGATAGGGAAATTGAATTCGCGAAGAAGGGCAAGCCTGCGTCAATTTGGATGAAGTGTAATGCACTGCTCGATAGCCGGATCGTTGATAAGCTTTACGAAGCGTCGCAAGCGGGCGTGAAGGTTGACCTGATTGTTCGCGGGATATGTTCTCTTCGTCCCGGCATTCCCGGGCTGTCGGAAAATATCAGGGTTAAAAGTCTGGTTGGACGTTTTCTGGAACACGGACGTATTTATTGTTTCGGAAACGGTCATAAAATGCCGTCCCGATCTGCCAAGGTGTTTATATCGTCCGCGGATATGATGGCGCGAAACCTGGATCGCCGTATCGAGCTTTTTGTGCCGATTATGAACAAGACAGTACATAAACAGGTTCTGGATCAGATCATGGTTGCGACACTGAAAGACCAGACGCAGAGTTGGATGCTACGTCATGACGGATCGTATGAACGCCTGCCTTATGAAGGCGAGGGTTTCAGCGCACATGAATACTTCATGAAGAACCCGTCTTTGTCGGGCCGTGGTAAATCTTTACAAAAGCTGCCTGCACCTCCGCGACTTACACTTGAATATTCCGCGTCAAAAAAATAATCTAAAGTGATGATCAAGCATCATCCTGCACAATCACTCGGCATTCTGGATATCGGCTCGAATTCAACGCGCTTTGTCGCCTATGATATCGGTGCGAAACCGCCGCAAATGTTTTTCAATGAAAAGATTATAACGTCGCTTGGCAAAGACCTTGCCGGCACAGGCATGCTGTATCCGAAGGGTAAGAAAAGCACGCGAAAATCCATTAAGGGGTTTTTGACGCTGGCCGATGTTATGAGTGTCGAAGATATTATCAGTGTTGCCACATCGGCATCACGTGATGCGGAAGACGGCCCGGCTTTCATTGAAAAGATCGAGAAAAAATACGGTATCGAAATTGATGTTATTTCTGGCGAGGAAGAAGCAACCTTGTCGGCGCTGGGTGTACATTCGTCGTTCAAGAAAGCGAAGGGGATTGTTGCGGATTTGGGTGGCGGGTCACTGGAGTTGGCACAGCTAAAAGGTGGTAAAGTCTCCGAGGCCATCAGCTTACCGCTTGGTGTGCACCGGATTGCCGCCAAGAAGAAAAAAGCCAAAGATTATGTCTGGGGTGCTCTTGAAGACGTTAAGGGGCCGTATTGTGGTCATGAAAATTTATATGTTGTGGGTGGTTCGTGGCGCTCGATCGCGCTGGCGCACCAAATCCATTCCGGCATTTTATCGCCGCACAGTCATGGCTACACCATTGGGGCAGAGGCGTTGACGGGGTTTTGCGAAGATATCATGCATGTCAGGACCAAGACACTGTCAAAAAAATACGGGATTGAGAAAAAGCGCGCTGTTATGATGCCATATGCTGCTTTGTCGATGATTGGTATTATTGAGGTTCTTAACCCAGCGAATGTGGTTTTTTCCAATGCCGGAATTCGTGACGGAATTGTTTACCGTTACCTGCATCAGAAATAGAACCGACGGGGTGGCCGATAGGCTGTGTTTTTAGGCTGTATTTTAAAGCGTAGTATTTGAATGAACGATATTGAACTTAGATATTTGATGGCGACAGAGGGTGCGCAAGTCGGCCTCTGGGACTGGAATATCAAAACAGGTGAAGTGCATTTTAACGAGCAATGGTACACGCTGCTCGGTTTTACGCCTTATGAATTGCCAGAGTCTTTCGAAACTTTTGAAGAGCTTTGTCACCCGGATGATTTGCGCGCTGTGTTAGATGCACTACAGCGTCACTTTGATGATGATCAGCAAGCTTACAAAATCAATCTCAGGATGCGGCATAAACAAGGCGGCTGGGTGTGGATTTATACGACCGGCAAGGTCATGGAGCGCGATAGCGACGGTAAGCCTATCCGCGCTTTTGGTATTCACATAGATGTAACCGAACAGGTCGATGCTGAACGCGCTCTAGTCAGGGCTAACCGGAAGCTGGAACAGTTCGCGTTCATGGCCTCGCATGATATGAAAGCGCCGCTGAGAACGATTTCTATGGCGCTCGGGGTGTTGCAAAAACAATCTCCTGATATCGCCGAAGGTGACAATAAAAAGACGTTTGATTTCATTACGCATGCTGTTGAGGATTTGCAGATTATGCTGGAGGATTTGCTCTCCTTTGCGCGGAGTGATGTTCAGTCTGTCCATGAAGAACAATTTTGCAGTGAGGGCGCCGTTGAAGACGTGTTGCAGATGATGTCTGCAAGCATTGAGGAAGCGAATGCCCACATCACAATTGAGGATTTACCGGTGATTACCTGCAACAAGGCCCGCTTTTCGCGGATCGTTCAAAACCTTGTTTCCAATGCGATCAAGTTTCATGGGCCAAATGAGAAACCGGATATTTCTATACGGTGTTCCGAAGAACCAGAGTGTTGGATTTTTTCGCTGAGAGATAAGGGTATAGGTATATCGGAAGAAAGTCTGGAAGTGATTTTCGAGCCATATTCCCGCCTGCATGAAGATCAAAAAATAGAAGGGCTAGGTCTGGGGCTGAACATAGTCCGACAGTTCGCATCCGACCTTGGGGGTGATGCGTGGGCTGAGTCCAGTGAAGGGCAGGGATCGGAATTTTTCTTTTCTATTCCCAAGCCCGAAAAGTAACTGCACAAAATCTGCATAAATTTTGAGCAATAAATCATGAGCATCATCATCAAGGATGCACATCCGCTCTCTAATCTGGAACTTGGGTTAGAAGAGAGGATACACCATGCAAAAAACATTACTTACGAAATTATTGATGATCGGCGGCTTGTTCATTCTGCTGCTGTTGCCGTTCATGATGATCGACGGGTTGATCAATGAGCGACAATATCACCACTATACGACTGTTGAGGATATCGCGCAAAGCTGGACAGGGTCGCAAACCGTGACGGGAGTACTTCTGGTCGCACCGTATAAGGAAAAGGTAATGCGCCAGACCGAGATTTATAAGGACGGCAAGAAACAGACGACCCAGAAAGAAGAGATTGTTACGCGTCATAAATATTTCCTGCCCGAACATATCGACATCAAAGGGGATATCGAAACCGAAGAACGCTATCGCGGTATCTTCAAGGTTCCCGTCTATACATCACATTTGCAGTTCAAGGGGCAGTTTGAATTGCCCAAGCAACTCGGGATCACCGAAAATCTGGATAAAATTACATGGGAAAAACCGTTCATCGTGCTGGGTGTGCAAGATATCCGCGGGATCAATCAGTCCGTAAAACTGATGGTGAATGCGGAAGATGTCGAGCTGCAGCCGGGGTCGCGCAGTCCGATAATCGAGCAGGGCATTCATGGTCGTTTAGACCTGGACTACCAAAAGGATGCTTCGCTGAATTTCGAGATGGCGTTCGAGCTTCAGGGTATGGAGGAGTTATCCTTTCTTCCCACAGGTAAAACTACCAAAATTACCTTGAGCTCCCCCTGGCCGCACCCGAGCTTTATGGGCCGTTATCTGCCGAAATCCCGTGAGATTTCCGGCGATGGTTTTGTCGCGACGTGGGAAACATCGTTTTTCTCAACCAGTATCGGTAAGCATCTGGAGCAATGTGCGCGCAATAATAATTGTCTGGCGTTTGCGACCAACACGCTGGGCGTACAGTTGCATGAAGGCGTTGATATCTACTTGCAGGCGGAGCGCTCGATTAAATATGCGTTGCTGTTTGTCGGGTTGACCTTTACAGCGTTCTTTATGTTCGAAGTGTTGAAGGGCTTGCGTATTCACCCTGTGCAATATGGATTGGTCGGGGTGGCGCTGGCGCTGTTCTACCTGCTGCTGATTTCGTTGTCCGAACATATTTCTTTTGTCGCGGCCTATGTCATAGCCAGTGCAGCGTGTATCGGGCTGATCAGCTTCTATGTCAGTTTTGTGCTGAAGAGCTGGAAACGCGGCGCGATGTTTGCGGGGTTATTGGCGGCGCTGTACGGGACGCTTTATACGCTGATCCGTTCGGAAGACTACGCGCTCTTGATGGGCACGGGGCTGTTGTTCGGCGTGTTGTGTCTGATCATGGTGATCACGCGTAATATTGATTGGTACAAGATCGAAGCCAGTGCCAAGGACCAGCTGCTTAAACCTAAAGCGGCGGAGGTGTAAGTTATGGTCATTGCGCACCTCCCCGCCGGGTATTTGCTGACCAAGCATTTACAAAACCGCTTTCACACAACCTCGCTCCTTTGGGCGGGGTTGTTGGGCAGCATCTTGCCCGACTTCGATATTCTGTATTTTTATCTGGTCGATGCGCAGCAGGTCTCGCACCGCAGCTACATCACTCATTGGCCGTTATTCTGGCTGGGGGTGGCGTATCTGGTGCTGCCATTTGTACGGATATGGGGCAGCAGGGCTGCATTTACGGCCTGTGTGTTCCTGTTTGCCAATATCGGGCTGCATATGCTTCTGGATAGCGTCATGGCCCCTGTATACTGGCTTCAGCCCTATTCGGAGGAGAGTTTTCAGCTGTTAAAGCTCAAATACACGCATGCTTATTCATTTTGGCTGTGGAATTATATGGCTCACCCTGCCTTTTTGATGGAAATCGCCATATGTATCGCCGCGCTTTTGGCGCGGTTTACCCAATCGGTAAAATATTTACATTTCCGTGAAAAGAAAGCTTGATTTCTATGGCTTACCTCCATTATAAAGCTCCCAGTCTTTTCAGACACATCTAGTGCGTCCCGTTCGTCTAGAGGCCTAGGACACCGCCCTTTCACGGCGGCAACACGGGTTCGAATCCCGTACGGGACGCCAATTTCTCTTCTAAAACACAATTTTCTTGAACATTTTCGGCTATTGCGATAATTCTCCCCGTATAGGGAGAGAACTGCGTTATGATTGCTAGAGTCCAAGATTTGCAAGGGATTGCCGTTCAGGCACAATCCGACCTCAAAACCTTAATCGATGGTGTCGCCAGTAAGACAGGCTTGTCCGAGCAATCGGCCAAATTAGCCTATGCCGCGCGTTATAATGCCTTTGTTAAAGAGGTTAATCCCGATCTGATCCCCAGAGACGGGGAACATAACGCGGAATTGGTGCAAACCCGTCTGTCCACGATCGGTATATCGCAAGGCGACCGCCGCCATGTCAGAGATACGCCCGAAGGTTTGGCTGATGTGCGCGATAACGCGATGGAGGTGCATGCGGTTTTATCCAAGCTGAATGTCGATCAACGTGTTGATTTAATGAATTCATTCCGTAATGCCGTTATGGGGGACGATAAGTTGAATCCCGTGCTTTCAACCATGATTACGGTGGCTGTCGGTAAAAGTAAGGCCGCGGCTGATGGTGAGTTGAGCAAAGCGATGGCGTGGTTTGATTTTCTGGCGGATGAAGAGCAGAAGCGGGTGATTAAGGATACGGGTGGTTTTGGTGTTAAGCCCGAAGGGTTTCATGTTCGTGACGGCAAGGGGCAGGCGATTGAAAGCATTGAACAGCTGACGGGCAAAGTGAACGCGACTGCGTATGAGGCTCCCGAATTTGACGTTATGGCGTTGCCTTTGCCGGGTGAAGAGACCAAGGGTAACGCCATTACATTTAGCCAGCCGCCGCGAAACTATCCGTTCGCGCTGGGCATCGGTGATCCGCTACTGGCGATGTATGCGGGTAACGGTGCGGTTATGCGTGTGCCGGCCGAGATGCAGGACATCATGGATACATTTTCCCGCTACTGGAACCGTCATATCGCCGAATATGCGCGTGAGCATCAGGCTAAGCTGGGTTTGAGTGATGCGGATGTACTCGTACTGGAAAAGGAAAAAGCGCTGCAGATTGTTACGGGCTACAGACACGAGACGATCGCGACCAATGCACGTGTTGTTAGCTCTCTGGAAACAGGTCGCCGTGTCTATGAAAGCTATGTCGGTGCCAAGGGCGAGGGCAGTGTTGAAGCGCAACGTTTTGCGGCCGAGCTTGCGGGTGCGAATGTGATGTATGTCGGCCCTGATTTAACGGATAAGGAATTGCAACTTGCTGCGAAGCAATGGCTTGCGCGTGTGATTGATAATAACGGTATGATTTGCACTAAGATCGAGGACGGTATGGTGCATAAGGCCGTGGCCCACAAATTCGCGCAGATGGTTGCCGAAGAATGGTCGAACTTTGACGCCTCCACCATCGATAAACCGCATGATGACGGCAAAGTGCACGGTGTGCATACGGACCCGGGATCTTTGCAAAAGGCGCGTCTGTATCTGGATGATGCGAAAGCGCAGGGTGCGACTGTGATTGGTGGACAGGTCACCGATAACGGCCTGTCTATGACTCCGGCAATGGTTTTATGGCCGCCGCATGCCTGTGATTATCATTTGGATCAGCGAAGCGAGAATGATGAAAACTTCGCGCCGATTTCAAACTTTATGCCTGTCCGTGATGTGTATGAAGCCATCGAGATTACCAACATTTCGGATTGTAATCTGACATCTTCGATCTGGACGAAAGATCCGCGCGCTTTGGGTGCGTTTATTCATAACACCAAGCTTGGTTCGTATAATGTGTTTAACCCGAAGCACGGTTCCGATAACGCCCCGATAGGCGAACATGGCGGTGTGTATCACAATGTTTATTTCACACCGGGCGGACAGGATGAGGAGCGTGTGCTTCATATTGAGAGTAACGGCGTTACCGGCGGGCACAGCCAGATTTTGGCGCAGTTGGGTATTCCGGGTGTCCAGCATGCGAAAAAAGCCATTCATATTGACGGCACGGCGTTGGCGCAATTTGAAGATACGGACAATGTGTTGCTGTTTAATATTAAATCACTTGCGGCATCGGGTGTTGATTTGGCGCGTGATACAGAGATATCGGCCGAAGAGATTGTCAGGTTTGTAGCCGCGAACAGTGATGAAGTCAGTCTGGAAGAAATTGCACCGAGCATTGCCGGCTAAGCTTGTTGGCGGTTCCCCATAACAAAGTCGCCGGTGAAGATATCATGCATAATCTTCGACCGGCAAACTCCGTGTAAGGTTCTGTAGTATAAGGTTCATATCCAACACTAGGGTGTCGGGTGTTCCGGGTGGCGCACGTTAGCCTGCTTTATTATATCTCTTTCACCCAGTTGAGGTGCGGAGGTTGGTTTTGTATCGGTACGACTAAACTCTTCTCCAGCACCTATATTAATAGTATCAAGGTGATGCAGATAAAAATGTGAATTACGCCACAATCTGTTAAAATAATTTTTAACCTATTTATTTCAGGAGTTTACGCCGTGTCGGAGTCGGCTCAAAGTATCATAGAAGTGTTGCGCAAGAGCGAACTTTTCAGGGATTTTTCCGAAAATGTCCTGAATACGATGGTGCCGTGGCTGGATAAGTGCGAATTCCAAAAGGGCAATGTTATCTGCATGAAGGGCGATGAATCCGATTGCCTGTATATCATCGATAAGGGTGAGGCCGAGATTAACGTATCCTCCATGGAGGGGAAGGTGATTACGCTCGGTGTATTGTCAGATGGTGATGTGGTTGGGGAAATAGGCCTGTTGGATAAGGGGCCGCGCACCGCCAATGTTATCGCCCGTACTGATATTCAGATGTACAAATTGTCCCGCGACGATTTCGAAAAGCTGCTGGAGAGTTTTGGCCCCAAAGAGTTGAAGGCTGTCACATCCTATATTTGTTATTTGTTCCGCCGTGCGACCAACAGTCTGGAAGAAACCGCCTTTATGGATGCGGATGTGCGCGTGGCCCGCAAAATGGTGGAATTGTTCGAGGCCGAAAATTCGGAAAAGCGCACAGATGTCGAACTGGTTATATCGCAGGTGGCGTTGGGGCAAATGTCGGGCTTGTCGCGTGAGGCGACGAATAAGGCGTTATCTCATCTGGAGAATGAAGGTTTGCTGAAGCGCGAATATAAAAAGATCGTTATTCCGGATATCGACGCGTTGTATGACAAAGGCGACTACTGAGCGGTCTTTTTCTTTTTATTCTCAATCCATTTTTCACGGTCTTCGAAGACCTTTGTCACCGAGTAGAGGAATTCCTGATCCAGATCGACGGAGTCTTCCTTACCGATTTTGTCGAAGTTTTTATCCAGCCACTCTTCCATATTTTTGCGGCCCAGGTCGCGCAGATATGTCAGGAACTCCCAGCTTGAATCCAGTTTGCTGGAGACGCTGAGGTCGCTCATGGCTTGGTCGGCACGTATAGAATGGACAAGGACGTTTTTAAAGTGGTCGCGGTGCTCATCTTTGAGCATATCCAGCTCCAGCAGCTTTTTCACAAAGGCAATCGCACGCATTTCCTGCAGCAGTGATGAATTAAAGCTGATTTCGTTGATGCGGTTCATAATGTCCGGCGCGGTGGTCGGTGTCTCGTGGCGCTCAATCGGGTTGATGTGAACGATCAACATATCGCGCGTATGTGTTTCGTAGAAAAGCGGGTAGAGGGCAGGGTTGCCGACATAGCCGCCATCCCAGAAATCTTCGCCTTCAATGTCCACGGCTTTGAACAAGTATGGCAGGCATGCGGAAGCCAGTGCGACATCAATATCCATTTGCGGGGCGTTGAAAACACGGACTTTTCCTGTCGCGACGTGGGTGGCGCTGATAAACAGTTTGGTGCTGTCGCATTTGCGCAAGGATTCAAAGTTGATTGTGTCTTCCAGCACATCGCGAAGCGGGTTGAAGTCGAACGGGTTGTATTGATACGGCGAGACCATGCGGGTTATCAGGTCGAACATCATATAGCCATAGGAGTTTTCTATTCTCCATATTTCATCGCCAAAGGTGTTGTCCCATGGGCTGTGGCGAATGGGGCTAAAGCGTTCGCCCGATTTATGGACCTTGTACCAAAAGTCATGCAGGACTTCGCGGGCTTTATCGGGGCCGCCTTCATGTTTGCCGTACGCAAAGCAACACGCATTCATTGTGCCAGCCGACGTGGCGCAAATGCCTTCTACGTCCAAACGCCCATCTTCGAGAAGTTTATCCAGCACACCCCATGTGAACGCACCATGTGAGCCGCCGCCTTGCAGGGCGAGGTTAATGGTTTTTTGTGCTTTTGACTTCTTCGGCATAACAAAACAATCCGTTTCGTAATGTGGCTTTTATGCGGCCGTCCAGCCACCATCTACGGTGATGTGGGTGCCTGTAATATTCTCAGCTGCGTCGGAGCAGAGGAAGAGTGCGATGCCTGCGATTTGCTCAACCGTGACGAACTTCTTCGTCCATTGTGCTTTGAGCAAAACTTCAGATTTCACCTCTTCTTCGGTCATGTTGCGGGACTTGGCTGTGTCCGCAATCTGGTTTTCCACCAAAGGTGTCCAGGCATAGCCTGGGCAGATGGCGTTACAGGTAATGCCTTGTTCGGCGACTTCAAGTGCGACCGTCTTGGTGAAGCCGAGAACGCCGTGCTTGGCCGTTACGTAAGCTGTCTTGTTAGGGGAGGCGACGAGAGCGTGTGCGGATGCTGTGTTAATGATACGACCCCAGCCGCGTTTCTTCATGCCTTTAACTGCGTGGCGCGTGGTGTGGAAACCGGAGCTCATATTGATCGCGATAATGGCATCCCATTTTTTCGGATCGAACTCGTCGACGGGTTGGACGTTTTGAATACCCGCATTGTTGACCAGAATGTCGATGCCGTCGAATTCCTCTTCGGCTTCTTTAATCATGGCTTCGATTTCATCCGGCTTGGTCATGTCCGCGCCGTTATAGAGGGCTTTAACGCCGCGATCTTCCAAATGCGCACGTTCCTGCTCGATTTCATCTTTGTCGCCGAAGCCGTTCATCACGATATTCGCGCCAGCATCTGCCATGCCTTTCGCGATGGCCAAGCCTATTCCTGAAGTGGAGCCAGTGATAAGTGCGGTTTTACCTTTGATGTCGCCGGGAAGCTGCATGAGATGGTCTCCTTTTGTCTGCTGCTTAATCTGTTGGGCAGTAACCTGTATTTTAAAAGCCTATAGTCAAACAAAGGATAAATCCAATTTTTGTTTCATGGTTATTGCCATAACAAAAAACGTGACAAGCGTTTGATACTCTGTAATAATAAATATTGAACAATGTTCAGAATTTTAGCTATACCGCGTCTTTTTTTCGCGATATGATCAAAAGGCGCAAAGGGAGAGATTATGAGCGATACTGATAAATCCGTGTTTTGGAGTAAGCGTTTTTACCCGCTGTTTTTTACGCAGTTTTTGGGGGCGTTTAACGATAATTTCTTCAAGAATGTGGTTGTGTTTGCCTTGGTGTATCAAGCGTTGGATCTGTATTCGGGTGCACCTGAAATTATCATTACGGCTTCTGCGGGTATCTTTATTCTGCCGTTTTTCCTGTTTTCTGCTGTGGCTGGGCAGCTCGCGGATAAATATCCGAAAGATGTGATCATCAAATACATCAAGTTGGCCGAGATCGGCATTGCCGTACTCGGGGTGATCGGTTTGTATGCCGCGTCTCTGGAATTGCTGATGTTTGTGTTGTTCCTGTTCGGGGCGCAGTCGGCATTTTTTAGTCCGAGCAAGTTTTCAATTCTGCCTCAGCATTTAAAGCCCGAAGAGCTGGTCAAAGGGAACGGCTACTTAAGTGCGGGTTCGAATATCGCGATTTTGACAGGGACGATTATTGGCGGGTTGCTGATCACAGTGCCTTCTGTGGGCTTACATTTAACGGCTGTGTTGATGGTGCTGATCGCGGTTGTTGGCTATGCGTCGAGCGTACTTATCCCTGCGGCACCTGCGCCAGATCCCAAGCTGAAAGTGAATTACAATTTTGTGACCGAGACGTGGAAGGCGATGAAATACGCCGCTGAACAAAAGCGCGGCGTGTGGTTGTCTATCCTCGGCATTGCGTGGTTCTATTTCCTCGGTGCGGTGTTCCTTGCGCAGTTCCCTGTGTTCGCGAAGGAAAATTTGCTCGCCGATGAAACTGTTTTGGCGCTGTTCCTGACATTGTTTTCCGTCGGCGTGGCGCTGGGCTCGCTGATGAATGATAAGATACTGGGTGGCCGTGTTGAGGCTACCTATGTGCCGTTCGCCGCAATCGGTATTGCTTTTTTCGCACTTAATTTTTCGACGATTGATCCCCCAACGGCCCTGAGCGGGGCAGCGTTGCGGGATATTCCAACATTCCTGTCAGATTTTAGCGGATGGCTGATTTGCCTCGATCTTTTCGCTATGGCGTTTTTTGGCGGTATGTTTGTGGTGCCGCTCTATGCTATGGTTCAGCACTATACCAATGAAGATCACCGTGCGCGTGTGATTGCGTCGTCCAACATTATTGATGCGCTGGCGATGGTGTTTGCGTCCGTGTTTGCGGGGTTCATGTTGTATATGGGCTTTGGCATTGATGACATTTTCTTTGTCGTTTCTCTCGCGGGTGTTGCTGTTGCGATTTATACCTGCAAAATCATGCCTGCCGAATTCATCAAAAGTTTCATGCAGGGATTGCTCAAACTGCTCTACAAAGTTGAAGTCAACGGGCTGGAGCATTTGGAGAAAGCAGGCCCGCGTGCGGTGATTGTCTGTAACCATGTGTCCTATCTAGATGCGCCTGTGCTCGCCGCCTTCTTGCCCGGAAAGCCGATGTTCGCGTTACATACGGAAGTGGCGAAATGGTGGTGGCTCAAGCCTTTCTTAAAAATGATTGATGCGTTTCCGCTCGACCCTGCTAATCCGCATTCGATCAAAAACCTGATCAAGGAAGTGCGTAAAGATAAGCATTGCGTCATTTTCCCCGAAGGCCGTTTGACCGAAACTGGTGCATTGATGA
Organism: Alphaproteobacteria bacterium; assembly: GCA_030432025.1. GTDB lineage: Bacteria > Pseudomonadota > Alphaproteobacteria > Micavibrionales > Micavibrionaceae > TMED27. The sequence continues at coordinate 25,949 of JAUIIA010000013.1, read as the reverse complement.
AAATCTATGAAGGGCCGGGGATGATCGCCGATAAATCGGATGCGATGATCGTGCCGATCCGCCTTGACGGTGTTCAGCATTCGCCGTTTAGCCGCCTGAAAGGCAAGGTGCCGATTTTCACATTCCCGAAAATCACCATGACGGTCCTGGAGCCTCGCGAGTTTAAAGTGCCCGATGATGCCATGGGCCGTACACGCCGCCAGATTGCAGGTCGCCAGCTCCACGATGTCATGGAAAGCATGATGTTTATGACCGAGGACCGCGAGTTGACGTTGTACCAGGCGCTGTTAAGTGCCGTGCATGTGAATGGCGGCAAGGCGATTGTGGCCGAAGACCCCGAGTTTAAACCGCTGCCTTATAAACGCCTTGTGACGGGTTCGATTGTGTTGGGTGAGAAGATTGCCCACCGTACCGAGAAGGGCGAAAATGTCGGTGTGTTGCTGCCGAACTCCGTTGGTGCTGTTGTCACCTTCTTTGCCCTGCAGGCCTATGGCCGCGTGCCCGCAATGTTGAATTTTTCCGCAGGGCCGAAGGCTGTCGTGTCGGCGTGCGAGACCGCGAAGCTGAAAACCGTGCTGACATCCAGACGCTTTATCGAGCTTGGCCGTCTGGAGGAGTTAGAAGAAGCGATCAAAGGCGTCTGCGAGATCGTCTATTTGGAAGACGTCAAAAAACAGGTCGATGCCTTCGACAAGATCGCAGGGCTGATCAAAACACCTGTCGCGAAATATCTGCATGACCGCGAGGGTCTGAAGTCCGAAGATCCTGCCGTCATTCTGTTTACCTCAGGGTCCGAAGGTGCGCCGAAAGGTGTGGTCTTAAGCCATAAAAACCTGATGACCAATGTCGTGCAGTTGAGTGTACGGATTGACTTCAACCGTCAGGATATCGTCTTTAACTGTCTGCCGATGTTCCATTCATTTGGCCTGACGGGTGGGACGATCCTGCCCATTCTTTCGGGCGTGAAGACATTTCTGTACCCCAGTCCGTTGCATTTCCGCATCGTGCCCGAAATGGTGTATCACTCGAACGCAACAATTATGTTCGGCACCGATACATTCCTGAACGGGTATGCCCGCGTTGCACACCCGTATGACTTTTATCGCATGCGTTATATTTTCGCGGGTGCGGAGAAAGTCAAAGACGAGACCCGTCAAAAATTCATGGAGCAGTTCGGTGTGCGTATTCTCGAGGGTTACGGCGCGACGGAGGCTGCTCCTGCGGTCTGCCTGAACTCACCAATGCATTTGAAGGCCGGTTCTGTCGGACGTTTCCTGACAGGCATGGAATACAAGCTCGAAGATGTGCCGGGTGTTGATGAAGGCGGGCGTTTGTATGTGAAGGGCCCGAACATTATGTCGGGCTACCTGAAGGCCGATAAGCCAGGGGTATTACAACCGCCTGAAAAGGGCTGGCATGACACGGGCGATATCGTCGAGATTGATGAGCGCGGGTTTGTGACGATCAAGGGGCGTGCCAAACGCTTTGCCAAAATTGCGGGCGAGATGGTCTCACTGACGATTGCCGAAACTTTGGCAAAGAAAGCTTATCCGGAAGCTGACCATGCCGTGGTCGCTATCCCCGATGCGAAGAAGGGAGAGCAACTGGTGCTGGTGACAACCGATAAGGGCGTTGAGAAAGCTACGTTGTCTAAACAGGCGAATAAGGATGGCGTTACCGAGCTGGGTGTGCCGAAGAATATCATGCACATGGAGAAGCTGCCCGTGCTCGGTACGGGTAAGACCGATTACGTCACTCTGCAAGCGCATGTCGAGGCGGAAATGGGTGTTAAGAAAGCCGCTTAGTTTGTGGGGTTTGTCTCAATAAATTCCAGTGCATCGGCAGGGAAACCATGTTCATGCAAACCCATATGCTTTGAGTTCGGATACTCTTTTTTTGTTTTAGGCTGCTTTGCAAGGTCGTAGAGCGCTTCGCTGGAATCATTTGGTATGACCATGTCCAGCCCAGCGGTTCCAATAAAAACAGGTGCGTTAATAGTGCTGATTTTAAGATCACTACGATATTGATCCCACATCAGCATGTCCATAAACGGAATGAAAGGGAAGCGATGTTGAGCAACATTCAAGGCGCTTTTAAATGGGGCACCCAGAATAACACCCTTAACCTCATATTCTGTCGCCATTTGCACGGCGACGGCTGAACCGAGTGATGTGCCGTGCAGTATGATTTGGTTTTCGGGGATGTTTTGTTTTTCTATCAGCCAGTTTAGGTATGCGCGGGCATCTTTGTATAAACCGTCTTCTGTAGGTGTTGCTTCATTGCCGCCATAGCCGCGATATTCGGCCAACAGAGTGCCGTAACCTTGTTCTCGATAATATGTGGCTTTGGGCGGATAGTATGCGATATCCAAGCCTTGTCCATGAAAGAGTATGACGACCCCTTTTTCATCTTTCGGCGGGGCATACCAACCCTGTAATGTCAGGCCATCTTGGGTGATGACTGTAATCACTTGCATGCCATTTGAAAGCTGAATATCGGGGCGATCATGGCTGACGGGTCGATAAAGAAAATCCCTTTGTTTGATGACTAAAAACCCGACACAAGCAACATAGACAATCATCAATGCCCCGAAACATTTCAAAGCTACACGTGTTTTGCTCACTCCGCGGCCTCGGGTTTTTCTTCTTTATCCAAGGCTTCAAGAAACGCGACGGCGTCTTGTGGGAAGCCGTGATGGTGGAGGTCCATATGGCCGGCCTTCGGGTATTCCTTGAGCTGTTTCGGTTCAACCGCGAGTTCAAACAGTGCGCGACCGAAATGCGGACGGACGACCATGTCGCTGCCTGCGAGCCCGATGAAGACAGGGGCGTTGATGTTTTTGATTTTCAGATCGCTGCGGTATTGATCCCACATCAGATATTCGAGGAACGGCACAACGAAGAAATGTGATTGTGCGACTGCTAGTGCACTGTTGAAAGGAACATCGAGCAGGACCGCTTTCACATCATATTCGGTTGCCATTTGCACAGCTACGCCCGAGCCTAATGACTCGCCGTAGAGGATGATGTTATCGGCTGCGATTTTTTGATCATTGATCAACCAGTTGATGTAGGCGCGGCCATCCGCATAAACGCCTGCTTCCGTTGTTTTACCCGGGTTGCCGCCGTAGCCGCGATATTCAGCGAGGAGGACGCCGTAGCCTTGCTCACGGTAGTAGGCAACCTTCGGCGGACGGTAGGCGATGCTTTGGCCGTTACCGTGGAACATGATGATCGTCGGTTTTCCTTCTTCGGCGGGGTCGTACCATGCTTCTAGTTCTAATCCGTCATCGGTTTTAACGGTGATGACTTTCATGCCGCCCGAGAGATAGATGTTCGGTCGTTTACTTCCGAACGGGAAGTACATGAAGTTTCGTTGTGTCACGATGATGATCGAGACATATAAGACATAGACGAGCAGGGCTATTCCGAGCCATTTTAATACCATCATTACCGCAGTCCTTTCACACAGTTGTCTATCAACGCATCCGTCATGTTTTCGCAGACATCCTTGCCATCGAGCAAAGGAAGCTTTCCTGTTTCATGCAGGAAGTAGATGCCGTGAATTGAGGCCCAGAGAGAGCGGGCGGCGATTTGTCTTTCGGCATCCGTTTTGAATGAGAAGTGATTTTTCAGCACATCTTCCAAAGGTTGGAAGAGCAGGGCGATTTTACCGCGAAACCATTCGGGGATTTCTGCCTCATCGGAAATCTCGTGTTTGAACATCATCAACCAGCGTTCGCGGTTATTGATTGCGAAGTCGCGATAAGTGCGCGCCATCGCTTTCATTATCTCTTCGGGGGCTTTGTCTTTGTTCGAGTCTTTGCTGTTCGCCAGAACGGGGAGCAGTTTTTCCAGCGTTATGCCGTTTAAAACAAGCGTCAGTCCGTCCATGGATTGAAACACATTATAAAGCGTGCCGGGAGTGTAGCCGATATCAGCGGCGATTTTTCGCGCTGTCAGGGCGCTAAACCCCTCTTTTTCAATGATTTTTGATGCGGATGTGAGGATTAGTTCTTTCAGTTCCTCGCGGGTGTGATCGCTGCGTCGTGCCATATTTTTGCTCCTATATCCTTAGAATATCAAGGAATTATACGATGTTCAATATTTTTATTGAACAAAGTTCATTTTTATGGAATACTAATAATTGAACAGTGTTTAATTAATGTTCAAAACAATCAGGAGAGACTTATGGCTACGACAACTTTTGAAACTTTATCCAAACCTCTGCCGCTTTGGTGTCCGAAAGGCATTTATTACGGCATTACAAAATTTTTGATGAGCACGGTCGGTCGTGCATCGGACGGTATCAATATCGGTTACCGTTACGGTTTCGATTCCGGTGTAATGCTAGAATATGTGTATCAGAATAAAGCGAACGGAAAATTCGGTATCGGTAAATTGATTGACCGTGCGTATCTGGATGCGCCGGGGTGGAAAGGTATTCGTAACCGTGGTGAGTTGCTGACCGATACATTGAAGTCCGTCATTGTTGAGGAGCATGCGCAAAAGCAACGCCCGTTGACGATTGTCGATCTGGCGTGTGGCGGTGGTCGCTATGTGTTGAATGCGCTGGCTGATTTGCCTGCCCATATTGAGACGAACACAATCTTGCGTGACTACCGTATCGAGAATGTGAAGACTGCGATGCGTCTGGCCGATAGTTTGCACTTGGATGTGAAATGCGAACAAGGTGATGCGTTCAGTGATTTCGATCTAGAAAAGCTCGTTGCGCTCAAACCCGACATTATTATCGTCTCCGGTTTGCATGAGATCATAGATGATGATGATGTCATCCGTAATCACTTCCGTCAGATTTCAGCATTGCTTTCGAGTGGCGGTCGTCTGGTTTTCACGATCCAGCCCGAACATCCACAGCATGAGTTCATCGCCCGCGTATTGCCCGCACATACAGGTAAGCTCTGGGTTATGCGCCTTCGTGACTGGTATACAACGACGATCTGGAGCGAGTTTGCGGGATTTCACATTGATAAAAAACAGATGGAAGCGCAAAATATCTTCGGAGTAGTTACAGCTACGAAAGAGTAGAGATGATCAGCGTTTACGACCTGAAACCGCGTTTCCAGAATTTGTTACGTCCGCTTACGGAGAGTCTGTTTAAGGCGGGCGTAACTGCCAACCATGTCACGTTATTCGCCATGGTGGCATCCGTCGGATACGGTGCGTGGATTTACGCATCTGCGGGCAGTATTGCTTCTCTCCTGCTACTGCCCGTTTTTCTTTTCTTCCGCATGGCCTTGAATGCAATCGACGGTATGTTGGCGCGGGAGTTTAAACAAAAATCCGATCTTGGTTTTTATCTCAATGAGCTTGGTGATGTGGTTGCCGATACGGCGCTGTATTTACCGTTCATGTTTTTGCTCCCAAATCCGATGTTGGTCTTGATGGTCGTGTTACTGGCGATCTTAATTGAGCTTGCGGGCGTGCTCGCGCTCGGTGTTGGCAATGATCGCCGTTATGACGGACCGTTCGGCAAAAGCGACCGCGCCGTGGCGTTCGGAGTGCTGGGTTACATCATGGTGTTTTTGAATGTCTCGAACATCGTTTATACGGGCATTTTCGGCGTGTTCATTGCATTAAGCATCTGGACTCTTCACCGCCGTATCAAAGGGGGATTGAATAATGGATAATCTGCTGACCGATCCGGTATGGCTTGGCATGTTCGGGGTGTATGCCGTTTTGGGAACGGCGACGGCGAGTATATTGCTGCTCAAAGGCCGATTACAGGATAAGGATTTTTCCGAGCTGGTCGCACGTACCAAGACATGGGGTTACATCATACTCATGGCGACGATTGTATTGGCGCTTGGTACAAAGGCCGCGATCATCGCTATAGGGTTTATCAGTTTTCTCGCTTTAAAAGAATATTTCACGCTGGTGCCTACACGCAAAGTCGACCGACGGGTTTTGCTCTGGGCTTATCTGTGTGTCCCGATCCAGTATTACTGGGTGTATATCGGCTGGTACGGATTATTTATTGTCTTCATTCCCGTCTATGCGCTGCTGTTCATAGCCTTTCGCCTGATTTTAGCGGGCGAGACGAGCGGGTATATTAAAGCTGTGGGCACGATGCATTGGGGTTTGATGCTGACCGTGTTCAACCTCTCTCATCTCGCGTTTTTACTGGTGATGCCGACAACGGTTGAATTGCCTGCTGGTGGTGGAGGCTTGCTGTTTTATGTGTTGTTCCTGACGCAGTTTAACGATGTTGCCCAATATTTCTGGGGCAAGCTGTTTGGTAAACATCGCGTGACTGAGATCAGCCCGGGTAAGAGCTGGGAAGGTTTGATCGGGGGTATTTGCACAACAACGATTCTGGCCATTGTACTCGCGCCGTTCTATACGCCCTTCACTTGGCCGTTTGCGATGGCGGCGGGTGCGTTGATCGCGTCTGTCGGGTTTATCGGTGATGTGACGATCTCAGCCGTCAAACGTGATCTGGGCACGAAGGACAGCGGTTCATTACTGCCCGGTCATGGCGGCGTGCTGGACAGGCTGGATAGCCTGACGCTGGCTGCGCCGTTGTTCCTGCACTTCACACGCTTTTTCTTCGGAGCGTAATGCATGCTGGGTCGCAGCTTACAAATTCTGTTTTTCTGTCTGATCGTTAAACCTGTGCTGCTGATCATATTGGGAGTGCGGGTGAAGGGGCATGAGAATTTGCCCGAAGACGGTCCCGCCATTCTCATCGCCAATCACAACAGTCATCTCGATACTTTGGTGCTAATGAATATGTATTCGCTGAAGAATTTGCGAAAGCTCCGTCCTGTTGCGGCCGCGGATTACTTTATGAAGACACCTTTTCGTGCGTGGCTTTCAACCAACGTCATCAATATCATTCCGATTGCGCGGAAAGGGGCACGCACCAGTGATCCGTTAGAGCCGATTTATGATGCGCTGGATAATAACCAGATTGTGATTTTTTATCCTGAAGGGACACGTGGGGAGCCGGAAAAGATTGCAGATTTCAAACGCGGGATTTCGATTTTGGCCGAGAAATATCCCGACGTGCCCGTCGCGCCGATACTCACATTTGGTCTGGGGAAAGCGCTGCCTAAAGGTGATCCGGTCATCGTACCGTTCTTTGTGGATGTGATCGTCGACAAGCCGTGTAAGTTCAAGGATTGTAAGACGGATGATTTCTCCGAGTTTCTGGAGCAGAAATTAAAGAGCCTTAAGCAAGGTCAGTATTTCGCGGATTATATCGAGGAAAACCCGCTGGTCGATGCTTAGGGGCATGCCACGGCCATCGTCAGATCGCTTCTGATGTAACCGCTTCGTCCGTCTTCTGTCTCCATGACTTCCAACCAGACATTCGGATCGTCGATTTCCGCGCGTTCCCAAACAAGTGTATCTCTGACTTTGAGGATATCACCATCGGGCAAGCCGCCGCCGAAAACAATGTCGCTGCCGATATCGGCATGCTCACGAAGGTTTGCACCTATTTCGGCGTTCACGCTGACGCATTGCTCGGGCTTGTAGAGGAAGTCGACCCCTTCGAGTTGGTAGTGGTAGAAGGGCGCGTAGAAGCTTTTGAAGCTGTCTTCGCCGATATTTACTTCGCCGTCTTTAACCGTGACACCGGAAAGAATTGCCAGCCCTTCAATCTCATCGAACATATTGCGGAACAGAAGCGCGCTGCCGCTGCCGCCTTTGTTGATCTTGCAGGTGGTTGATACAACGCCGCCGTTGAGTTCTTGCGTTGTTGTGCATTCATCATCCACACTTTTTCCTTCGGGTATGTCGGCGGAAAATCCGGCGGCACTGGCACCGAACGTGCTTAAGACTGATCTGTTATATTCGGCCATATGATAGGCGAGAATACGTTGTTTGATCGGAATGATTTCAGTCGGAACCGTCACGCCCGGATAAAATATAATTGCCGTATCTTCCGCACGTACTTCGGCGCTAACTTTTTCGTCGTCCGGCCCACGGTCATAGCCCGGATTTATCCAGACCTGAACGGGATTGTTTTCATCGTTCGCGATTTTGAATTCTACTTCTTCGCCGTCCGCGTTCACATAGGTCGTGATGAATTCCATGTCCTCGTGCCCGCCTCTGAATACGCAATGTGCGGCGGTCGTCAGTAACGTGCCTTCTTCAACTGTGAAGTAGCCCGGGATCTCGGCAATTTGCGCTGTGCAATGGCTTTTAGGCATTTGGAGCTTGCCCATGGCGGCAATTTCGTAATCTTCTTCGGTCGCCATACGCCGGCCAAAGGTGTCAGCAACAGCGGCTTCAATAGCTTCTTTCAATTCGGGGGTAGGTTCGGTTGTGCTTTGTGAGTCATCTGCTGGGCTTGCGCTGGCTAAAAACATGCTCAGCAAAATATCCTTGCTGACAACGGCGGCTACGCTTGCGCTGCCGGCGGCTAAAATGCCAAATCTTTGCCCGCGAGTTAAACCCATATCCTGTTCATTCGTTCTTATATAAGGAAGAATGAATTTATAGTAACTCTTATGGTAAATGTCAAGTGTTTCTAGGTGATTAAGCCGCGTAACGGCTGGATTTCAGCGCTTCCGGGGTAGATTGAATTGGCAAGTGCAGATGCGGAAACACCGTAATGCTCATGCAGGATGCCTTTGACAATTGCACGGACATCGATGGTCGGGCGTACATCGCGGCCTTCGTAAAGGTCAGCCTCGTTTAATCCCGGCCATTGGTGGACAATGCGTCCGCCTTTTAGTGCACCGCCCATAAGGAAGGCCGTTCCAGCCGTGCCGTGGTCTGTACCGTTGGTCCCGTTCGGTCTTGCGGTGCGGCCGAATTCGGTGATGGCAACGACGACGGTTTTGTTCCACTCCGGCCCGAGTTCTTTTTTCAACTCGTCAATACCACGCGCAAAGAGAGAGAGGTTGTTCGCCATGCGGCCACCTTCGGTACCTTGCTGGACATGCGTATCCCAACCTCCAAGCTCGAGAGTTGCAATACGCGGCCCGTCGGAGCGTGACATCCATTCGCCCGCTGTTTTCGCCATAGTGACGAAGGCTTGCGGGGAACGGCTTTGGCGGGCCATCTTTTTCTCGTTACCCTGTATCGCATCCATGCCCATGACCTGAATATCCAGTGCCTTATCGAAGTTTTTGGCAAAACGCGGATCATGCGCATACACTTTGCGGACAAGACTCATATAATCCTGGTCGATATCGGGAAGTCCTGATGGTGCCCAACTGTTTACAGCATTGCTGCCGCGAAGCATGCTCGGTAATCCTTGGCCGAAAGCAAGCGCCAGATCATCCTGCGCATTGATTACGCCGACAAGGCGGTTGAGCCAGCCATCCTTTAATCCATTTGGTTTTGTCGAGCCGAGCTCCAGAACATTTTGCGCATCGAAATGCGAACGTTCGCGATAGGGTGTCGCCGTTGCGGGGACCGCGATCATCTCGCCTGCTTTATACATCTCCGCCAGCGGTTCAAGTGAGGGGTGAAGCCCGAAGAAAGGGTCTACTCTTAATAGGGTTTCGGGGCTGAGAGCCAAACTCTCTCTTAAGGCTTCGTAATTCGGATCGCCGTAGGGGGCGAGGGCGGCCATGCCGTCCATACCGCCGCGCAAAATCACGACGACTAATCTTTTATCGGTGAAGGCATTGGCCAAAACCATACCGGGATACATTGTGCTTGCCATGGCTAGTACGGCCGTTGAACACATTCCTTTGAGAAGATCACGTCTTGAAATCATGTTTATCTCCTTTGCCATTCGGGACTTGCGAGCAGGAGCGCAAGTCCGTCAATGTGCGTGGGTGCGCGTGAAATCCACAACATTGTGTCCGCGTTGGCGACTGGGCCAATTGTTGCCTTCGCCAATTCATATGGATTTTCCTGCGGGCGTATAGCTTGCGCGACGGCGTGGCACCACTCCACGCGGTTGATGGTTGCATTGGGGGACAGCCAGTCATCGGCCGTATCGGGGTAGCCTGTGGGTGATGTTGCCTGAAATGGTAAATGTTCGAGCAAACCGAGCGAGGCTGCGATCTTTTTGAACGGTACTTTGTTCATTGGTAATTCTGTAAGTCGACAAGTGGAGACGACCATCTCGTAAGGTTTTTTGACTTTCGGTAATGGTGTTGCCCAGACCTCCGGCATTTCGATCAGCGTTTCCACCATGGATTTCAAGTCTCCACCTGTACGCAGGAATGTTTGCTCCAGCTTTTGAATGCTGGATTGCGGCGGGTCGTCCGCTACAAAATGCCGTGCCATTTTTGTCGCAATAAATTTTGCCGTCGACGGATGACTGGCGATATCGGTCAGGGCGGCGATGCCTTGGGCTTCACCGCGTTGGGAATAGGTTTTGCCGAGCAGTTTATGCGTGCCCGGTTCATGGACTGCATGAATATATTGGTATCCCCCACCACCTTGTCTTGGCGGGACGATGGTCCAGCCCGTAATGATTTTGGCAAGGCCGATAACATCGTCTTGCGTATAACCGCCATTCACGCCGAGTGTGTGTAGCTCCAGAATTTCCCGCGCGAGGTTTTCATTGATGCCTTTATCGCGGCGTTTACCGAAGATCGAATTCGGACCTATTGATTGCACATTATCCAGATACAGGGTCATCGCGGGATGACGCGTGGAGGCCAGTAACATGTCGGAAAATTTACCCAATATATGCGGGCGGATGGCCTCGCGTTCAAACGCACTGGCGATACGGGCAATGTGGTGTTTGCCTTTTGATGAAACGGTAAAATGGTTGCTCCAGAACATCGCCAGCCGTTCCAGTAACGGGTATTCGGTTTCTACTGCGTGTTCGAAACGCTTTTCCATGTCCGCGAAGTAGAGTTTGTAACCCGATTTGATGATGTTCATCTGCTTGTTCGCATTGGCATCCTTGAGCTTGACGGTTTCTTTGACGAGTTCATCGGTTGATTTGTAAGGACCTTTGAGGGCGGCTTTGGACGCTCCTGCGTTCAGCTGGCTGTAAAGCCAGTTTTTCGGGGCGCGGTTGATCACGGCCATTTCTTGCGCATTCGCGCCGAGGCCGAACCGATGTGCGGCTATGTAAGGGGCGGTAGACACAAAACCTCTCCCGTTTTTGTTGTCCGATAATTATTGTACGGGGAATTTCTTAAATTCCTTCTCTGAATTTTTTTCCAAGGATTCTATACTGAGCATCGTCATACAGTTAAAAGGCGCTTTATGGACGACAACGAGCTTATAAAACTGGCGCAAAAGGGGGATGCCTCTGCTTTCGAGCAGTTGGTAAACCGTCATTATGTGACCATGTTTAAAATGGCCTTCAAGTGGTGCGGCAATCAGAACGATGCCGAAGACATCACGCAGGATGCCTGTATCAAGCTTGCGCGCGGGCTGGATTCATTCAAAGGGGATTGCGCATTTACCAGCTGGCTTTACCGCCTCACCATCAATGCCGGTAAAGACTGGTACAAGAAGCAAAACCGCCACACACAAAAAGCGGACCCCGACCCAGAAGCCCTCGATAACGTCTCCACGAATGCCAAAAGCGATTCAAAACTCTATGCCAAGCAGGTCTTGGCGGCGGTGCAGGACTTGCCCGACGGGGAGAAGGAAGCGTTGCTTTTGGTGATGAGTGAGGGGCTGTCGCATAAAGAAGCCGCGAAAGCGTTAGGGGTGAAGGAAAGCACCATATCCTGGCGCATACACGAAGCGCGCAAGAAATTGAACGCGCAGTTTGAAAAGGAACAGAAATATGGATGACGCACAATTAAAGAAAGTTTTGCAGGAAATCGATGTTCCCGACGCTGATCTGAACGAAAAGAAACGCGCCGTAAACGTTGCTGTGTCTGAGTTTAAGGCACACCAACAAGAAAAATCAAAAAAATCCCAAGGATCTTCATTCCTTTCTCGTCTTATGGGTAGAAACTCACAAAACGGGAGAGAAACAATGGAACAGATTAGTAACAAAAAACTACTTCAAGGTACGGCTATGTTGGTCGTTGCGGGTGTGCTTTTGGCAACACCAATGATGTTTGAAAGCATGAACGAAACAATTGGTCAGGGTTCGACTACGAGCGTTGCAAAACTTAATAAGGTTAAGTTGGATTTGGATGATGAGGCGGGTGCGAGCGGCGGGAATAATTTCTCAAATATTGCATCGAATATTTCGTCGTCGACCAGTCCGTGGGGCGGATTGTTTGGTGGTAAGGACGAGAGCAGACAAGAGCCTGCGGAAACGCGCACAAATGAAGTGGCTAAAGCGGCCCCTGAAGTTGAAGAACGCTTTATTGATGCGGAGTCACTTGTCCCCCAATCAGAAAGACGTAAGCCGGGCGAGCCCGTGACTTTCGATAGCCGCGTTACTAAAAAGGAAATGGCGGAAGCGGATATGGCGGCTGTATCACCTGCGCCGACAACATCAATGGTTGAAGGTTTGGTTGCCAACAGAGCGATGAAGGCGAAGGAGAAAAAGTTCTCTGGTGCTGCTGATCAAGAGCTTGGCCGATTAATTGCCCCGATCCCTGTGCCGCCGCAGGATGATGTTAATCAGGGCTTCTATAAAGATGAAGGTCGCGACAAGTTCGAAGAGTTTAATGTTAATCCGTTCAAGCAGGTGACTGCCGAGCCGGTCTCTACATTCTCGGTTGATGTCGATACAAGCTCTTACAGCTTTATGCGTCGTCAGTTGAATAACGGTCAGATGCCAGCGAAAAACGCGGTGCGCGTCGAGGAGTTGATCAACTATTTCGACTATAATTACGCGCTGCCTGAAGATGCATCACAGCCATTCAAGCCGACCGTGACCCTCATGGATAGCCCATGGGCGGAAGGCAAGCAGTTGATGCAGATCGGTATCAAGGGTTACGAAATTGACGGACCACAGCCGAAAAGCAACCTTGTATTTCTGCTGGATATTTCGGGGTCTATGAATTCACCGGACAAGCTGCCGTTACTGAAAAACTCATTGAAGCTGTTGCTTAACACTTTGAATGAAGATGACACAGTTTCCATCGTGACTTACGCGGGTCGCACAGGTGTGGCGTTAGAGCCAACTCCGGTTTCCGAGAAATCAAAAATTCTCGGTGCGATGGATAACCTTCGTGCGGGTGGTGGTACTGCGGGTGCGGCGGGTATCGAGCTGGCCTATAAAATGGCGGAAGAAAACTTCGATGATGAAGCTGTGAACCGTGTGATCCTTGCGACGGATGGTGACTTCAATGTCGGGATTAATGACCCGAAGAAGCTGGAAGAATATGTCGAGAAGAAACGCAATACAGGCATCTTCCTCTCTGTTCTTGGCTTCGGTCAGGGTAACTACAACGACCATATCATGCAGTCTCTGGCGCAGAACGGTAACGGCGTCGCTGCTTATATCGATAATCTGAACGAGGCCCGCAAGGTGCTGGTGGAAGAGGCGACTTCAAGCCTGTTCCCGATCGCCAAGGATGTGAAAATTCAGGTCGAGTTCAACCCGAATGCTGTTTCCGAATACCGTTTGATCGGTTACGAAACACGTCACCTGAACCGCGAAGACTTTAATAATGACAAAGTCGATGCCGGTGATATCGGTGCGGGCCACACGGTTACTGCGATCTATGAGATCGTTCCGAAGGGCAGCTCCGCGGTCAGTGTTGACCCCTTACGCTACGGTAATGCTGAAGAGAAGCATAATATGGACAACATCCATAATGCGTCGGAGTTCGAAGGCGAGATTGCATTCCTGAAGATGCGTTACAAGTTGCCGAAGGAAAACACCTCTACGTTGATCACTACACCGATCACGACCGACCTTCAAAACACTGCAGGGCAGGAACAGAAATTCGCGACAGCCGTGGCCGGGTTTGCACAAATGCTGCAAGGCGGTTACCACCTGAACGGTGATTTCTCTTATGACGAAGTGATTGCTCTGGCACAGGAAGGTAAAGGCGAAGATACATTCGGCTACCGTGCGGAATTCATTAATCTGGTACGACTGGCGAAATCCACCAACCAGTAAGACCCTGAATAGTACCGGATATGAGGGCGGCCCGCATTCGCGGGCCGTTTTTTGCAGTTTAGGCCGCGGATTTTTTAGCGGCTTGTTTAGCTTTTTTCTTCTCGACCTGTTTTTCAATGTGTTCGATCATCATGCCCGCAATGTCTTTGCCCGTCGCGCCTTCTACGCCTTCCAGACCGGGGGAGGCGTTGACCTCCAGCACTTTCGGGCCGGCATTGGAGCGGATGATGTCCACGCCGCAAACTTTCAGGCCGCAAACTTTAGCTGCCGCGACGGAGATTTTGCGCTCCGCGGGCGTGATTTTAACCTTGTGGCCCGTACCGCCCAAATGGATGTTGGCGCGGAATTCGCCTTCGGTTGCGCGGCGTTCCATGGCGGCCACTACTTTGTCACCGACAACAAAGCAGCGCAGGTCCGTACCTGCGGATTCCTTGATGAATTCCTGTACCAATACGTTACCGCGAATGCTTTTGAATGCGTTAATCACGGACTCGGCGGCCTTGGCTGTTTCGGCAAGCACTACGCCTTTGCCTTGTGTGCCTTCCAGCAGCTTGATTACGACAGGGGCACCGCCTACGGTTTTGATCATGTCCTTGGTATCCAGCGGGGAGTTGGCGAAAGCCGTACGCGGGATGTCGATGTCGTGACTACATAGAAGCTGCATAGTACGCAGCTTGTCCTGTGCACGGCCAATCGCGATAGGGCCATTCAACAAGTAGGATTTTTGCATTTCGAATTGGCGCAAAACCGCGTTGCCGTAAAAGGACAGGCCGGGGCGAATACGCGGGATAATCGCGTCGAATTTTTTCAGGATTTCTCCGCCGCGGTAATGGATTTCGGGCTTGCGTGCGGTGATGTCCATATAGCAATCGCGAATGGAGATGAAATGCATGTCATGGCCGCGGTCAGCGCCCGCTTCCATGAGGCGTTTATTGGAATATAAGTCGGGGTTGGTGGCCAGTACGGCTATTCTCATTGTGTCTCTCCTTGTTCTGCGGCGGTGTAGCGTTCTATAGGGTTCTTTATCTTGCCAAGCAAGCAGGATTTTACAGGATCGACGATTAATTTTGCCTTACAAATCGCGTCCCGCCCTAAAAGCATACGGAATGTCATTTTATGGCGTGATGCCAGTGTGACTTCCGCCTCTATGGTTTTGTCGCCAAGCTGCATAGGTGTCTTTATAACATAGCGTTTTTCGCGCTGCCCGTTCGAGCTGGTGACGCTGCGAAAGTCGGCTAAAGGGGCCATGCATTCAATCTCCAGCTCTTTGTTTTTCTGTAGAGGATGGATTTTAAAGCGGACATATTTTTGTCCGTGCTTTGTGACGGGCTTAATGTCGTAAGCGTGAATAGAGGATGTTTTGGCACCCGTATCCACTTTGGCTTTGATGGCGTGAAGACCCAGTTCGGGGAATCCGCACCATTCCTCCCATCCGATCATTGTTTTGGCTTTGCGCATTATCTAAATCTTGTCCTCAACAAGGATGTTATGCAGGAAATTATAATAATTTTCGATCGCTTGGGAAGTCGTCGTTTCGTTACTGGTGTGGTACATCAGTGTCGGAATCTGGATTGTTGCGCCGTTCCAAAAACCTTCCGATCCCTCTACAAGCCGCCCTAGCTCAGTTGAACCGAGATCTTCAATTTCTTTGCCTTGGCTGAGGAGTAGCTCGTCCTTGACGATGTAGGGCAGTTTCATTTTCTCGCAACGCGCTTTTAACTTATCGACAAGGTTGTCGTTAAATTCCTCGCTTTTGTCCTGATTGCGCAGGATGATCGGACCTTCCTCGATGACATCGTGTTCGGAAAACGGACTGGTGTCGATGACCAGAAGTTCATCTGTTTCAATGCGCATACCGTCCAGATAGCTCGCGATATGCATCCAGCTTTTACCGATTTCTTCCTCGCATGTCAGCAAGGCTGTGCCCTCATAGCCGTTTTTGTACAACGCATAAATCATTGCAATAGAGATGACGTTATCGATTTGTCCCATAAGATGGTTGTCTTCAAAACGGGCCTGACGCGAATATGCGAGCGGGATGTTTTGTTCCAGTTGCGGGATGCCTTCGACAAAGAACAACGCGTCGTCATTGCGGATTTTCGGGTAGCAAGCGCGGATGATGCCGTCGCCTATATGCTCGCCCGTATCGGGGTGGTATGCGTAAACCTCTTCTCCTTCAAAGCGTTCGGCGATCGACTCGACCTGTTTGCGGGAGGATTTATTGTTCTCGCCGTATTTAACTTCCTTAATATATTGAGCGGCATAAACATATTCATCGTCACCCAGCGAGATAAGGCCGTGGCGGTCTATGTGCGCGCATACGATGTGTTCGCCGACATCGCGGCCCTGAATTTCCATGAGTCCGTCATATTGATACGTATTCAGGTCGAGGGCTTGGAATTCATGTTCGAGAAAATCCATGAAGAATTTTTCATGGCCGACGACAGACGGAATGGCCAGGTATTCAGCGGTTTTTTCTATGATTAAATCAAGCACAGGCGGGCTTTCGGGAGGGTGATCAATCATGGTGATTATATAAGTACACGCGAAACCCTCGCAAGAGTCTGCATCCGATTACATACAAGAAAATATGAATATACGCTTCTAAATCGGGGTGAAGACAGCTTCCATACTGTTTTCTTGTTTCTGCGGTGTTCCGGGAACAACTATATCCGGTCTGCTGTATTGTGCTTGTCCAAGCGCGTGGCGGACCTGCATCATCGCAATCGCATTATCCACATCATACGGGGGCAGTCGGTAGTAATCCGACGTCATGATGTTTTTGCCACCATCAATGTAGTTGCCGTTGTGACGTTCGCCGATGCCGCCGCTGATGAAATCATCCATGCTCATGGAGGTCATAGCAAAATTTTTGGGCAATACTGCATGGGAGCCAGTGTCCGGGTTGTATCCACGGCGTGTCAGTTGTTGCAGGAACGCACCGGGGAATGTTGAATCCAGAGAATTGAATACGCCCGGCTTGGTAAAGAATTCATCGAATACCGCGCGGCGGTTATAAGACGTGATGTCGCCGTGATTGTTTTCATCCATGGTTTCCCGCAATGCATCTTCCATGTCTCTGGCTAAGCCCACGGCCGTAGTCGGCGGGTAGGGGAATTGGCGCAGAAAATCATGCAGGCGGCTATCACCTGCAACTTCCTTCATGCGTAAGGACGCCTCGGCGATATATAAAATATGGTCAATATAGGATGCCCGTAATTTCAGATGGTTTGTGTCCAGATCGTATGCGGGGTTAAACCGCATGGATTTGAGCCCCACCTCATTCAGGGCGATGGTCGCCGATGCCAAAGATTCATCGTTCATTTCCGTACGCAACGCTGACAGCATTGCAAACATAGCGCCACCATCACCGGCGGGAATGCGTTGGCGTTGCAGGCCCGTCACCGCGCGCGATGGGTCTAGCTGCAGGAATTGGGCGGTGTCGCCGAATTCCACCATTTTTGATGGTGCGCCAATCGTATCGGATTTGCAGACGATGAGGTTATGGCGCTCCATAAAGTCGACCATGTCCGCAAAGTAAGGGTCTGCGTGCATGGGCGCGACCAAGGCGGTCGCCCATGCCTGCCCGTCAGGAGCCGCAGTGGGCACATCGCCACCGGATGATGGCGTCGGCGCGATAGTTTCTGCCGCTGTGCCGTTCGATGCCGCGCAGAAGCGCTTAATCATTTCGAGCTCAGCATTCACCGGCGGCGTGGTTATCCGGTGAGGCAGATTGTCAGATGTTGATAAACCGTTGATCTCCGCAGCATTGGCAGGTGCTGCGTCAGTAAAAGCCACTATAAATGGAGAGGCTATTGCCGCCGCACCCGTCACTACGGCGGATGCGCGTTTCATTGTGTAGTACTCCCTGTAACTCGCTACTCAATTGTTTGATTAGTAATGCATAATAAACAAAAAACAGGAAAAAGCAATAATAATTTAAATATGGGTATTTTGTGGTAATTTACTGTCGTTTTTTCAGGGTCTTAACAGCGTTTTCTAATGTACGTTTCGGCGCTAAATCGCGAAATCCAGCACCGCTTCGCCCATTTTTGGCACGCCGGATTCCCCGAGTTGCTCGCATAATTCCTTGATCGAAATTTTCGACATGGCCTGTAACCATTCATGCAAGCCGGGTTTCAACGCATTCATCATTACAGGGGCGAATTCGGTGAATGCTTTGTCGCACGGGTTTTTATCATCCAGAAAGCAAGATACGACATCGGCCACGCTGACATTTTCGGGGACGGGCATATAATAGCCGCCGCCTTGTCCGCGAATGCTGTCCAATATGCCTTTACTGCCCAGACATTGGAGCGTAGGCTCCAATGCGCGCTTCTTTAGGCCGTAATGTTCGGCGATGGCTGTGCCCGCAATGGGGGTGTCCTCACCGCCGTGGTAGGCAATGAAAAGCGCGGCTCCAAGAGCGATATAGGCTTTGTTCGGTAGTGCTTGCATTCGTTCATTTTATCTTAAAGTAATTAAATTACAATTTAAAAATGTATTTACAAAATTATTTTGTAGATTATATTGTTCTTTATCGTTAAGAGTATTGTGAAATGACGTATTTGCCTTTGTTTTTAAAAGCCGATGATGAGCAGCCCGTTCTGGTCGTCGGAGGTGGTGAAATTGCTTGTGCCAAGACCGAAGCTTTGGCCTCTGTCGGTGTGCGCGTTGATGTGGTCGCCAAGGAATTGGGTGAGGCTATTATTGATATGTGTGACGAGCATGGTTTTTCCTATGAGCAGGGCGAATACGAATTGAGAAGAATAGAAGGGCGCCGGATTGTGATCGCGGCGACCGATGATGATGCATTGAATGAGCAGATTGCACATGACTGTCGTGCCCGCGGAATCCTCGTTAATGTCGTTGATAATCCGCCTCTATGTGACTTCATTTTTCCGGCGCTTGTTCGCCGTGGTCCGCTGCAGGTTGCGGTCTCGACTTCGGGTATCGCACCGACGCTGGCGCGCATGATCAAGCAGACTCTGGAGACAATTGTCCCTGCCGAGTTCGAGCGTTTGATCGATTTCATGGAAGCTCAAAAAACTAAGTTAAGAAAAGGTCTTAGCCAAATTCAGCCAAGACGCTTATTCAGTGAAGACGTCATTCGCGGCCCCATTGCCGAGGAGGTTTTGGAAGGTAACGTACAGCGTGCTGAAGAGTTGTTTGATGAAGCCTTGGCGCGCTATCCCGACCGTCATTCACCAGCGCTTTATTTGGTCGGAACAGGACCGGGAAATGCCGATTTGGTGACCTTGAAAGCGATCCGTTTATTGGGGCAGGCTGATGTCATTTTGTATGACCGTTTAGCCGCTCCCGAATTGATTACCCAGTACGGCCGCAAGGATGCGGAGAAAATTTTCGTCGGCAAGACACGTTGCCATCATCATAAGAAGCAAGAAGAGATCGACGAGATTATTGAACGTCATTTGCGTGACGGTCATATTGTTGTGCGTCTGAAAGGGGGTGACCCCGGAATTTACGGACATGCGGCGGAAGAAATCGCAATCGCGAAGAAGGTGGGTGTGCCTTATCAAATTGTTCCGGGTATTAGCGCTGCACATGGATGTGCGGCTTATGCCGGTTTGCCGCTGACCGAGCGGAATAAGGCTCTGAGTGTGCGTTTCCTAACGCTTTATAAGGACCAGTTGCATGATGAGACCTTCTGGGAAGGTATGCGATATGCCACGAATGAGACTCTGGTGTTCTATATGAGCAGCCATAATTACGGGACTTTGTGCGAAAAGCTTATTGAGAGCGGCTTTGATGCCGATACGCGCTTCCTTGTTATCGAGCAGGGTACAACGCCGTATCAGAAGGAGTTCCCGGGTGCGATTGGACGTTTTGAGGAGGATTACGCCGATAATAAGTTTGCCTCCCCATGCTTGATGATTGTTGGTGAGGTCACACGGTATTACGAAGAGTTCAAATGGAAGCAGCCGCCGATTGAGGAAGGCAATTTCTTTGAAGAGTTGCCTGAAAAGGAGGCTGCGTAATGGCTGAAGCATTGCTGGATAAGAAGTCTCTGACCGAAAAATTGCAATCGGAGCTAGAGGATCTGAATTTTTCTGAACGAATTGAGAAGTTGAAAGAGTATGGCGATTACTCCATCGCGTTCTCGACAAGCTTCTCTTTGGAAGATCAGGCGATTTTGCATGTTGTTGCTGAGAGCAGTGCCCCTGTGCGGGTTTTCGCGCTGGATACGGGCCGTTTGTTTGAGCAAACGCACAAGGTTGCGCAAGAATCCCGTGAAAAATACCCGAATGTCGCGATTGAGACATTCTACCCCGATGCGCAAAAGACGCAGGAGCTGGTTGCCAAGCAAGGGATTAACGGATTTTTTGAATCGGTCGAAAACCGCAAAGCTTGTTGTTTTGTCCGTAAGGTGGAGCCGTTGGGCCGCGCGCTGGAAGGCGTTGATATCTGGATTACGGGGTTGCGTGCCGCGCATTCCGAAAACCGCAGTGACATGCATGTGGCGGAACTTGATGGCGGGCGCGATATTGCCAAGATCAATCCGTTGATTGATGTGAATATCGATGATTTGAGATCGTATATTGACGAATACGATATTCCGTACAATTCTCTGCACGACATTGGTTACCCATCAATCGGTTGCGCGCCGTGCACGCGTCCGATCAAACCGGGCGAGCATCCACGTGCTGGCCGTTGGTGGTGGGAAGAGGACAATAAGCAAGAATGCGGTCTGCATCTTGTTGACGGTAAATTGGTTAGAGCTTCGAACATATAGAGGGAATGAATGCTTAATCCTGAACAGCAGAAACTTTTGCAGGAACTGGAAGCGCGCTTAAACCGCGACCAGTTGTTATGGGTCTCGGGCTATCTGCAAGGTAAAGCCGGTGGTGAGACGGCGGCCGGTATGGGCGCAGCCCCCGCCGCAGATAAGCCGAAGGTGAATATTTATTATGCGACCGAGACGGGCAATTCCAAAGGCTTGTCGTTACAAGTCATGAAGGGTCTGAAAGGAGCAGGCTTCAAGGCGAAGAACAATGCGGTGAACCGTTTGAAGGTCGAAGATATACCCAAAGACGAGTTTGCAATCTTCCTGATTTCTACGCATGGCGAAGGCGACCCGCCAGAGACAGCCGTGAAGTTTTTCGACGCGATCAAGGCCGCGGATGATAACGCGTTGGAGGGGGTGCAGTTCGCGATGCTCGGGCTTGGTGACAAAACATACGAGATATTCTGTGGTGCGGCGACGCAGTTGCAGGAACAATTGGAGCGTCTTGGTGGTAAAGCGTTTCAAGAGATTGCTCTATTCGATGTAGATTACGCATCACACACGCCGAAATGGATTGATGAGACTGTTGCCGAGCTGAACAAAATCGTTGGTGATACGGCCCCAGCCGCTGCGGCGCCGATGAGTTTTGATATGACACCGACGGTGGAGGTTCGCACGGGCAAGGGTTATACGCGCCTCGAACCTGTCAAAGGTGTTGTAAGGGACATCGTGAATTTGAATGACCACGATTCCAAGAAACAGACCTATCACATCGAAATCGAATATGAAGACGACATCATTTATTCCTGCGGAGATGCGGCGGGCATTATATTGCCGCGCGGTGATGAAGTAGAAGAACGTGAATTGACGCCGCGTCTGTATTCTATCGCGTCTTCCCCGTCTTATCACGAAGGGGAAATCCACCTGACGGTTGCGTTGGCGACCTATACGGAAGAGGACGGCAGTATCGGCTTCGGGATCGCATCAAAATATCTTGCTGAATTGGAAGAAGGCGACGAGATCGAGTTCTATATCTCGCAAAACCAGATATTCAATCTGCCTGCCAATGATCAGGATGCGATTATGATCGGCCCCGGTACGGGCATCGCGCCGTTCAGATCATTTGTCTATGAGCGCAGCGAATTGGGCCATGACGGCCGGAACTGGGTGATATTCGGTGATCAGCATGCGCATTGCGATTTCCTGTACCAGACAGAGTGGCAGGAGCATCTCGCAACAGAAACCATTCATAAACTCGACCTCGCATTCTCCCGCGATCAGGACGAGAAAGTCTATGTTCAACACCGCCTGCAACAGAATGCCGAAGAATTGATGGCATGGGTCGATGGCGGGGCCGCGATTTATGTGTGCGGTAACAAAGACCCGATGAGCAAGGATGTCGATAAAGCCCTCATCGACATTTTCACGCATCAGAAATCATTGTCTCCCGAAGATGCCGAGGATTTCCTCGCCGATCTCGAAGAGCAGGGCCGATACGTAAAGGACGTTTACTAATGAGCAACGATAATCCAAAACCCGAAGACATTAACGACCCCGCGAAACTCTCCGCCAATGAGAAGATGAAGACGGATAGTCGCGGTTTGCGTGGAGATTTGTCCGATGAAATGGCGGACTCCCTGACCGGTGCTATCCCCGAAGTCGGGCAGCAATTGATTAAATTCCACGGTGCGTACATGCAGGACAACCGTGACCGCCGCGAAGAGCGCGAGCGCAAAAAACTGGAATGGGCGTATTCCTATATGATCCGCCTGCGTATTCCGGGTGGTGATTTAACGGCTGACCAATGGGTCGCGTTGCAGGATTGCTGTAACGAGAACGCGAGCGGCGATGTGAAAATCACAACGCGCCAGACGATCCAGTTTCACGGTGTTGTGAAGGCGCGCATGAAGCCGACGATGAAGGATTTCGATGCGTTGGGGCTGGATGCGATTGCCGCTTGTGGTGATGTGAATAGAAACGTGATGGCTGGCGCTTACCCTGACCTTGCGCCGTATCATGCCGAGGTTTTCGATTATGCCCGCAAGATCAGTGAGCACTTACTGCCGCGTACAGGCGCGTTCAAGGAAGTCTGGCTGGATGGCGAGAAGCTGGAGCAGGACAAACCGCCCGAGGATGACCCGCTGTATAAGGACATCTATCTGCCGCGTAAATTCAAGATCGCGATTGCAATCCCGCCGCATAATGAAAATGACGTGTTCTCCAACGATATCGGTTTGATTGCGATTGGCGAAGGCGATGAGTTCCAAGGCTTTAACGTCTCCATCGGCGGTGGTTTCGGAACAACGCATGGTAACCTGCAAACATATCCGCGCCGTGGCACGATTATCGGTTTTGTACCGAAAGATCAGGCTCTGGACTGTGTGTGGCAGATTGCTGCCGTTCAACGTGACTACGGGAACCGCGAGGCCCGTAACCAAGCGCGTTTGAAGTACACGGTTGACCGCTTGGGCGTAGATTTCTTCAAAGGTGAAGTCGAGAAACGTTGCGGATTCAAGCTTGAAGAGGCGCGTCCATACAAGTTCACGTATCGCGGCGATCCGTATGGTTGGTACGAAGATCATCACGGTGAATGGTTCTACGGCATTTTTGTCGAGAATGGCCGCGTGATTGATGGCAAGACCGCGTTCGGTGCCGAGTACAACATCAAATCTGCGCTGTATGAAGTGGCCAAGACAGGTAAGTGCGGTGTGCGGTTCACGGGTAACCAGAACGTGATGCTGACCCATGTGGCCGAGAAAGATAAAAAGGCGCTGGAAGACATCCTGAAAAAGCACGGGGTGGATGCTGAAGCTGCGTCCAAGGCGCGTAAAGAAGCGATTGCCTGTGTTGCGTTGCCGACATGTCCGCTGGCGCTGGCCGAAGCTCAACGTTACCTGCCGGATCTGATCTCCAAGATTGAAGAAGTACAGGACAAGCATGGTTTGAAGGATGAAGCGATGACGATCCGTATGACGGGTTGTCCGAACGGATGCGGTCGCCCGTACATGGCGGAAATCGGCTTTGTCGGTAAGGCGGCGGGTAAATACGCGATGCGCCTTGGAGGTGATTACGAGGGTGAGCGCCTAAACCAAGTGTACAAGGAAGAGGTCGACGAGGCTGAGGCTTTGGATACTTTGGATGAATTGTTTGGCGAGTTTGTGAAGAACCGTGACGGCGAAGAGCGTTTTGGCGATTACATCCATCGTACGCATTTCAAAGGTAAAGAATTTGACGGTAAAGCGATTGCGGCTCAAGCGGTCGCGGCAGAGTAGAGGAAGGACGTAACAATGACATTACCCAATTATTTACAGGAGCTGGAGGATGAGGCGATTTTCATCATCCGTGAAGCGATCTCGGTCGCGGATAATCCTGTCATGCTGTATTCGATCGGTAAGGATTCGAGTGTCCTGCTGCATCTGACGCTGAAGGCATTTGCGCCGGCGAAATGCCCTGTGCCGTTGCTTCATGTTGATACGACATGGAAGTTTCAGGAAATGATCAAGTTCCGCGATGAAACGGCGAAGAAGCATGATCTGAAGCTGCATGTTCACATCAACCAAGACGGCGTGGATGCGGGTATCGGCCCGTTCGAGCATGGTAGTCGCCAGCATACGCAGATTATGAAGACGGATGGTCTGAAGCAGGCGCTGGATAAGCATAAATTCGATTTCATTCTGATCGGCGCGCGCCGCGATGAGGAAAAATCCCGCGCGAAGGAACGCGTATTTTCAACACGGAATAAATTCCATGCATGGGACCCGAAAAATCAGCAGCCGGAATTCGGCTGGCTGTACAACACACGCCTGCAACAGGGGCATAGCTCCCGCGTATCGCCGATCTCGAACTGGACGGAGCAGGATGTCTGGGAATACATCATGCATGAGAATATCGAGCTTGTGCCGTTGTACTTCGCCAAGGAACGCCCCGTGGTTGAGCAGGAAGACGGTATGTTGATCATGGTGGATGATGACCGTATGCCAATTGACGATGATACCGAACTTAAGAACATGAAAATCCGTTTCCGTACGCTGGGGTGTTACCCGCTGACAGGCGCGATTGAATCCGAAGCTGAAACGCTGGAGGAGATCGTTGAAGAGCTGCGTTTGAGCAAGCATTCGGAACGTCAGGGCCGCCTTATTGATAAGGACAGCTCAGCCTCCATGGAACAAAAGAAAAAGATGGGATATTTCTAAAAATGGCTAACGATAAAGATTTGAAAACCATTCAGTTTCTCACCTGTGGTCACGTTGATGATGGGAAGTCGACCTTGATTGGTCGCCTTTTGCATGACATCGGCGTTGTACCTGACGACCAAATTGACGCTGCGAAGGATGATGAGGGGAATATTGATTACTCCCTGTTCACAGACGGTCTGGAAGATGAGCGCCGTCAGGGTATTACGATTGACGTGGCGTATCGTTACTTCCGTCATGACGGTTGTCGCTACCGTATCGCGGATACACCGGGTCACCTTGAATATATGCGTAATATGGCCGTGGCAGCCGTTTCATCGGATATCGCCGTGATCTTGGTCGATGGTATTCACGGTGTGCGTCTGCAAACCGTTCAATACAGCAAGATTGCACGTTTCTTTGGTGTGAAGCAGTTCCTTGTTGCCATTAACAAGATGGATGCCGTGCAGTATTCCCAAGACCGTTTCCACGAAATCCAGAAAGCGTATCTGGATGAATTCGAAAATGACGATTCCGATTGTGTTGTGAACTTTGTCCCTGTCAGTGCGATTGAAGGCGATAACGTTGCCGAGAAAAGCAAGAACATGGATTGGTATATCGGTCCGACGGTTCTGGAATATCTGCAAAAAGCCGATCGTCATACTCATACGAATGAGAGTATTCGCCTGCCTATCCAACACATGATGAAGGATGAAGAGGGGCGCCGTTGGTACATGGGTACTTTGCATGGCGGGTCTTTGAAAATCGGCGATAAGATTGTGTCCATTGATAGCGGCGAGAGTGCGACGATTGATGGTCTGGTCTATAGCGGCGAGCATGTCGAAATTGTCAACCGCCGTCAGGCCGTGGCTGTGCGTGTGGCCGAGGATGGAACGGTGACCCGGGCGCCCGCCGTCACACTGGCGGTGGCCAAGCGTGCCGGGGCGAACGCCGTGATCGTGGCTGAGGCTGTCCTCGACAAGGTCGAGGCGCTGGAAGGCGACCTTATCCCGGACACGATCGACGTGATCGTCACCCGTGACTACGGCGAAACCGCGAATGAAAAGGCCAATGAGCTGCTGGTCCACCTGGGCCTCGCCACC
>JAUIIA010000012.1 GCA_030432025.1 Alphaproteobacteria bacterium | reverse complement strand
AATACCTGTCCAGTTGGGCGCCTACGCCACTGGTATTCCTCCTAATATCTGCGAATTTCACCTCTACACTAGGAATTCTCCCAACCTCTCCAGGATTCTAGACTTGCAGTTTCAAGAGCAGTTCCAGGGTTGAGCCCTGGGATTTCACTCCTGACTTGCTAGTCCGCCTACATACGCTTTAAGCCCAGTGATTCCGAACAACGCTTGCTCCATTCGTATTACCGCGGCTGCTGGCACGAATTTAGCCGGAGCTTCTTCTATAGCTACCGTCATTATCTTCACTATTGAAAGAGCTTTACAACCCTAAGGCCTTCGTCACTCACGCGGCATGGCTGGATCAGGGTTTCCCCCATTGTCCAATATTCCTCACTGCTGCCTCCCGTAGGAGTCTGGTCCGTGTCTCAGTACCAGTGTGGGGGATCATCCTCTCAGACCCCCTACAGATCGTAGACTTGGTAGGCCTTTACCCCACCAACTATCTAATCTGACGCGGGCTAATTCATAGGCGATAAATCTTTGGACCGGAGTCATTATGAGGTATTAGCGCAAATTTCTCTACGTTATTCCTCACCTATGTGTATATTCCCACGCGTTACGCACCCGTGCGCCACTCACCCCGAAGGGTTCGTTCGACTTGCATGTGTTAGGCCTGCCGCCAGCGTTCGTTCTGAGCCAGGATCAAACTCTTAAGTTTGAATCCATCAAATTGCCCAAAAGAATTTTGGTTATTTGAAGTATAAATATCTTCAAAAGACCTGCTTAATTTACTGCTTACATTGAGACGGGAAAGTCTCAAGTAAGGCTATCAAATTTTCCCGATCCGAAGATCAGAAAAATGTGCGTCTTGTAAGACTACGTAAACAACAGTTCTTTTTTGTTTTAAGTGTATTCAATACACACTTTACACGAATGCAAAGCCAAAGCGCTGCTGCCTGCGTAATCCTTCTTTCCTATTCACGATGTTCAAGAACCATTCGGCACAAAACCGAATAAAAAGAAGTCAAAGTCTTTTCCCGACTTCTCATTATTCGCTTCTCTACAAAACTTAAGTGATGACCACAATCTAGTGTTTAAGATCTTGGCCGTCAACTGAAGCATAAAAAACTTAATATTTTCAACGCTTCACACTCTGTTTCGGGAACTCCCTGCTCAAGGTGTGAGGCGTGTTATACGCATCCGATTCCGATCCGTCAAACCTTTTTTTCGCATTTTTTTGATTTTTTTTGCACGTGCCTGTTTTTTGAAGAAAGCTTCGGCTGCAAAGAGGGTTTAAAATCACCCGAATTGCTGGGAAAATGGCACTTCCGGTCTAGCGATCAGGCATCTTAAATTCCCACCAATGACCGACGCAATATCAACCGGCTCGCTTGCGACCCATGAACGTCCGGGCTCTACACCATAACCATAACGCGGTCCTGTATCCGTTCTGACCAGCCCTTCGGGCGTGCGCACCTGTGTTCTGAAATGTGGTTCGATAGATCGGTCCAGTGCGATACCGTGCACCGTGATACCAAAACGCTCACCAAGATCTTTAACAAGCGCGGACGTAGCGACCATAGGGTCATCAGGACGCCGTGCGTTATTCGCGCCATCACCCATAACGAATATATAATCGGCGCCGCGACTTTCGAACGGACATAAATTTATAACATCGGCCGAAGTCCCGATACCGTGATTCAGATTCGTATTGCCCTGCACCGCTTTATAAAACAGCAAAATACGCTCCGCCATGAGGTCGGCATCTTCTTTATTACAAAGAATACCGTAGCCAACCCCCTGCATGGCGGCATCGCCATACTGGACCGTCCCGAATCCCAGCGGACCGTTACAATAAATATATTCCTCCAGATCAGGCGAACGCAAAAACATGACAATGCCTTCAATCTGGCGCTGGAACTCTTCAGCATCAACAGAGCCGCTGCCATCACAAGCCATAACCCAGCGTCCGGACAACGGTCTGTCTAATTCATCAGGAATAAGTTCAGGAATCACATGCAGGTTTCGCGGTACAGGTCCGTTTCTATAGCGTGCCGCATCGGCCGCAGCTGGTAAAAACGGTAAAGTAAGCGCCGCACCGGCGGATGCCAGCAAACCACGGCGGGATATCGCATGAGAAGAAGACACAGTAAATTTCCCTGTTACACATTTTTGTTATGAGTATTAGGTTACCCTTAAATAGAAACTTTCAAAAAGTAAAGCCCTTTCGAGGCACAACTAAAGTTCAACAAAAGACAAAAAACCATGCATAAGTTACAAAAAACGCTGCAGAGTCATGAAATCATTAGGCTTTACCATGAAGTAGCCCATTTACTTTTTACAAAAATCGTTATCTTATAGCGTATGTTCGGTTCGTTAACATTACTCCACATCGCTGGTGCGGTATGTCTCCTCTTATGGGGAACCCGTATGGTCAAACTCGGTTTCACACGTGCTTACGGTACATCACTCCGTAAGACGGTGTTAAAGGGCACGTCGAATAGAATCGTCGCCTGCCTGTCCGGTATAGGGGTAACCGTCCTCCTACAAAGCTCTACGGCAACAACATTGCTGCTGATCTCCTTTGTAAAGAATCACGCCATACCACTAGCCGCAGCCCTGGCCGTCATCATCGGATCGGACATTGCCACTACGCTGGTCGCTCAAATTTTGATTTTCGATTTCTCCTGGCTTTCCCCCGCGCTGCTTATCATCGGCATAACCGGCCACATGATGTACGAACAAGGCGGCCGCAAACGCCACCTGTTCAGAGCATGTATAGGACTTGGCCTGATGCTGCTTTCGTTAGCGCTCATCAAACAGGCCTCCGCCCCGCTAGGCGCTTCCGAAACACTGCCCCTTATATTAGGCCCGCTCGAGAATGACCCGATTCTGGCCATCCTTGTCGCCGCCGTCCTGACATGGGTGATGCATTCATCTCTGGCTTCCGTGCTCCTGTTCGCAACATTGGCCACCGGCGGCATCATTGACCTGGAACTCGGCATATTAATGATTCTCGGTGCAAATCTCGGCGGTGCCTTCATCGCCTTTGCCGTAACCTTCAAGGACGGCGTAGAGGCCCGTCGTGTAACCACCGGAAACATCATCATGCGGTGCTTCACGGTATTCATCTTCCTTGTCTTCTTTGAAAAAACACAAACCGTGCTGGAAAACACAGGCCTGTCAACCGAGCGCAACCTCGTCAATCTGCATACAGCATTCAATATCTTACTGGCTGTTATATTCTTGCCCACCGTTCAGTGGGTGGCCAAGCTATGCAACAAGCTTGTTCCGGCAAAAACATACGACAAGAAACCACCACATGAACCTTTCTACCTCGACGACCAAGCCCTAAACTCGCCCGTTGTTGCTCTTGCAGGTGCCGCGCGCGAAACCATGCGTATGTCGGAAATAGTCGAAGACATGCTGCAAAAAACCATCGATGCCTTTAAGGACAACAAGAGCGGACTGGCAAAAGACATCAGAGCACAGGACGACACCGTCGATATCCTCTACACCAAAATCAAGCTTTACCTGACACGCTTAACGCAAGAAGCGCTCGACCCGAAAGAATCGGATCGTTACCTGCAAATCATGACGTTCGCCACCAATCTGGAATATATCGGTGACATTATCGATAAAAGTCTGATGGAAATGGCACAGAAAAAAATCAAGGCCAAGGAACGTTTCTCTGACCAAGGCTGGGCAGAGATTAAAAACTTCCATTCCGAAGTCACGCAAAACATGCGAACTGCACAAGCGATCTTCTTGTCCGAAGACCCCGAGCTCGCTCAACAGCTTATTGACCAGAAAAAAGATATCGCGGGCGCGGCCAAAAAAAGCTCGGCACAACATTTCGAACGTTTGCGCGAAGGCTTGCCGGAAACAATCGCGACCAGCTCTCTGCATATGGATATCATTCGGGATTACCGCCGCATCAACAGCTACATTACTACGGTGGCCTATGCGATTTTAGAGAACGCTGAAAAGCACAAGAAGCAGCGCAAGAATCACTAAAGCAACCCGGCGGCCTTCAAGTCATCGCCCAGCTCCTCGGGCGGCTCCTCATTACTTTCACCCATAACGGAGACACCACGGTCAGCAGGCGCCTTTGGCCCTTCGAAATAACGCCAGCCTTGAAACGGCCGGTGCGGTTTGTTCACGGTAAGAATAATTTCGGGGTCCTGCATGATCATGCATCGTTTGCCATGGCTTTTGGTTTCAACCATTTCAAAACCGAGGATTTTTGAGCGGCACACAATGCGGCTTTTCATGACACGGTACAGCGAGCCTTCACTCTTCAGGATTTCATCGCTGCGTTTGGGCATGAAACGTGTCCAGCATGGCACGGCAGGCTGACCATAGTAATCAACAACCTCCTGCTCCTGCCACGCGGCGTATTTATCCAGCGTGTCACAACCGACGATCAGTTTTATCATGTTGAGGGTCATGAGTTTTATATAGGAGCGATTTGACGCAAAGCCAAGCACACGGGGATAAAAACCCGAAAACGATTCACATGCACAGGTATGTATGCTTATAATTGCAACGGCACAATAAATACAATCTATCGGCGCCCGTTCCGGCATGTCCACACACGCACATATTTATTCCGGTCTTTTATTATTCGCGATCGTCTTTTTGGGGATAGCCTTCTCAACACTTGCGCAGAACCAGCCCGTCGTTGCGCCGTTTGTAGTTGATAACACCCCCGCGCAAACCAGTATCCGCCAGTTTGAAAACTTCAGGCATCTGCAAGTAGACGGCAATACCGCTCATCAAAACACAGAGCGCGGATATAATTTTGAATATCAGCCCAGCGCCCAAGGGAAAGTAAGCACCGCCCCGGCGGGTTACTCAACACGACTGGCCCGCATTCCGGTTGCACCAGAGCAAGCTTCCGCCCTCGAAGAGTTTTACTCCCGCCGCCTGATTGATGACCTCGATCAGTTCGGCTACACACTTTTTGGTGTCCCTGACCCACAGCTTCGCGACACACTCAGCTCAGCCGCAAAAGACAGCCCCTCAATTCCGTCAGGTGCCGTGCAAGATCATTTCGTACTTAGCCACGGTGACGAACTCGAAGTCCTGTTCACCGGACAGCGCAACGACCGCGGCCGCTATATTGTGAACTCACAAGGCTTATTGCTTGTACCTGACTTCCCACCTATTCCCGCTGCAGGTCGTACAATCGGACAAGTCCGCATCTCCATTGAAGCCGCAGCACAGAACCTGCTGAACACCACACCTTACGTATCGCTAACCAGCGTACGACAGATCGGCGTGCTTGTTGTCGGTCACGCGAAGAAGCCTGGCCGCAAAACTTTAACGGTATTCCACACTGTGCTCGATGCCCTCATGGAAGCAGGCGGTGTTGAAAAAACAGGCTCCCTGCGTCAGATCAAACTGGTCAGAGATGGCCGCAGCATGCAGGTAGATCTATATGCACTTCTGCTGCACGGCTCCTCCTCCGTAGACCTGCAGCTGCGCGATGGTGACCGCATAATCATCCCCCCCATCGGTCCGACTGTCGCAATCGCAGGGGAAGTAAAACGTGCCGGCATTTATGAAATCCTGCCCTCCCTTCGCGGTATGCATCACAAGGCTGATACGCGTAGCGAGACTCTAACACTGAACGAAATGCTCGAACTTGGCGGTGGTGTCATCGCACCAGGGAAAAGCAGATACATTCATCTGGACCTCTCATCCTCGGGCCAGGAAATCGTCAGAGATATTCACGACCCGTTCAAACCTGTGTTCGGTGACGGATCGGTCTTGCAAGTCTCTACAGGACAAGCCCGCCGCGCAGGCACCATCGAGCTGACGGGCCACACACGCCGCCCCGGTCTTCACGCGCTTGGCGAAAACCCGACCTTGAGCGCATTACTGCCGAATGATGATTTACTGGGCGAGGATATCTACCCGCTCATCGGTGTAATAGAACGTCGCGACCCCGAGCAACTCACCCGTACACTCATCGACTTTCCGCCGCGCCTCGTCATAACTGGCGATTATGACCGCAAGCTCCATGACGGTGATGTTGTGCATTTATTTTCTAACGAACAAATCCGTGCGCTTGAATACGAAACGCAGGAGGATGAAGAAATAATATTGCCGCAAGGCTCCCTAGCCGAAGAAGACGAACCGGATGAAGTGGATCTTCTGCTGGAGGACGAAGTTCTCTCAGCTTACTTGCGTGAACGCGGTGTGTTTATTCGCGGCGCAATCCGCAATGCCGGCCCCTACCCCGTCTCCGAAGGCATCACACTCGATAGCTTGCTAGCCGTCTCCGGCGGCCTTGCTCTGGAAGCAGACCGCAGAAATATCGAGATCACATCCGACAGCGCCGCCGGCGGCAAAGCCCGTCAGAATATCGACCTGCGCGAAACCGACCCCGAGACCATTTCTCTGGGCGCGGGAGACTCGGTGCGTGTGAACCAAAAATTTAACAAGGTCGAAGACAACAGCATCCTCATCATGGGTGAAGTCAAAAACCCCGGACGCTACGACCTCGTTGCGGGTGATCGCGTTTCCGATATTCTCGAACGCGCAGGCGGTCTGACCCGCCAAGCCTACCCTTACGGTGCGATCTTTAGCCGCGCAAGCGAACGCAAAGCCGAAGAAATGCGCTTCAAGTCCCAAGCCCGTCAGGTAAAAATCTCTATCGCGGCGGCGCTTGAAAGCGACGACGAAAAAGTAAATGCGGGTAAAATTGCCGAAGCCCGTTCACTGGCACAAGAGCTTGAAAACGCACGTGGCGTCGGACGCATCACCGTTGAAACCGACCCCGCGGTTCTGGCCACAAATCCTGAACTCGACATGCTGCTGGAACGCGGCGATCGTATCTATATCCCGCGACGGAACCTGAATGTACGCGTTGTTGGTGAAGTTCTCTCATCAGCCGCCCTGCAATTTCGCGACCGCAAAGCACCTTTGGATTACATAGAGAAAGCCGGCGGCTTCACCTTCCATGCCGATAAGGAGCGCACATTTGTTCTCTACCCCGACGGCAGCGCCCAACCACTGCAGGTCAGCGCATGGAATTACAAACCGATCAAAATCCCGCCCGGCTCAACCATCGTCGTGCCGCGCGACCCGAAGCCGTTCGACTTTATCCAAAGCGCAAAAGACGTCAGCCAGATTTTATCCAATCTGGCTGTTACCGCTATCTTTATTGATGATGTAGCTGATGATTAAGGCTGGAACACTGTCGTGTTGTCCTGCTGACCGTCAACAGTAATGCCACCGTCAGGTGTTCCCAGACCACTGTTATTTGCTCTGGATGCTGAATTGTTAGCGTCAGCTGTAACATCGTAATCAGGTGCAGTTGTATCCACGCCCGGTGTCTGCTCAATACCTTTCACAAGCTCTGTTTTACCTTCCGCCGTCATAGACCCTTCTTCAATTGCACTCGGGCCGACATAAAAGCTAGTCTGTCCATCGGCGCTTTCAACGTAAAAGCCGAGTAATTCACTGTCCTCAACATCCATGCCGTCATCCTGATGCGCAACAACACGGACTTTGAAATCATCACCTAAGCTCTCAAGAACCTCTTGCGGGGTACGGCCATTGAGATCCATAGCTTGCATGGTCAGCGCTTCACCACCTGCAGCTGTTGTTTCAAGACCAACACCATAAACGACAAAGTCGGAGTCAAACTTGAAAATCTCGGTTCCGTCATTGGCTGTAAAACTTAGAGTTGAAGCATCGAGATCACCGACAATTTCATCGCCATAATCCAAGAAGCCTGCGCCCTCGGTATCATCAAAACGGGCAACTTTAATCTGGTTAGGATCGGCAGGAGGCTCTGCATCAGGGTCCCCTTGTGAAGCTCTAGGTCCACCATTCGTTGGCGGCGGCGGCGCACCGATTTCAATGTGCGGATGCTCTTCTGCAAATCTTTGCATCTGCTCCGCATAATCAGCACCGTCACGTGTAATGGCATATTGTTGTGCTACGCGATAAACTTGTGTTTGTGTCGTACTAAACTGTGTCTCTGTCTCATCTGAAAAATCAGGATCCACCCAATCAGCACCACCATTCGCTTCAACATAGCGGATAACCTCTTGCATGATTTCCTGAGCATCGCGGTACTGGCCGCCATCCTCATTACGCCATGCGGTCATATGATCAATAAAGGCCTGTCTGTCGCCGGCATTGTCAAAAGAAACAACGTTTCTGTCGACAAGCGTATCTGCAAAAGTGCCATCAAGCTGACCACCGACGGCCAAAGCATGACTGCGTTCAACAAACGCAGCCCGTGCCGCCTCGATTTCCTCATCCGTACCTTCAAACTTTACAACGCCATCACGTTCCCATTTGCCCAAAATCATACCTGCGAAAGTATTGGGCGTTGGCGACGGATCCGCGTCGGTAAACTTGTACTGCTCATCCGAGCCCCACATACCACCTGAATGTGTTGTAGGTGCACCGGTTTCAAAAAATTCATTAATGCTGTGTTCGTTCGTAGGGGCGATCCAACGTCTGTGAATTACGTCTTCGGTATTACCTGTGACCGTTTCGATTTCATTGAAATTATGAACTTTACCGTTTTGCCACGCTTCCCAGCCTTCCGACAACGAGTCTTCCATTCTTTGTTCAGAATCGGACGTATGCGGGTTTCGACCCAGCCCCAAATCTTCTAGGAAGCCCGCAAGCTCGGGGAACATTGCTGACATCATGGTCATAATGCTGTCATCAAGCACATTGCTGTAATCAAGATTATGTGTGCCGATCAGGGATATAAAAGTATTGGTGAAATCCGTGTTGCGAATTTTCTGTGCCATTGCCTCTGCAGACGCAAGAGAGGGGTCCTCAAATACGTCCTTGATCATCTGCTGCATGTCCTGCGGCATCGGGCCATTGCCAAGCTGGCCAAAGCTCTCAATCAGCTTTGCGGCGGCGGCTTGTCTTGATGCTGTACTAAAATCTGGGTCAGCCGCAGAATTCGGCCTTAAAAGATCTGTGATAATGGCTTGAAGGGGTGCTCCACCAGACACGCCTGAGTGCTCTTCAACCGCATCGTTAACAATAGCGTTCAAAAAGCGGTCGGCTTCCAGACTCGTAATCGTTGGTGTCGTGTTCATCACTACCCTCTTGCTTATTCTCTACCGCTTCATCTGCCGGCTTTTTTGGGGCTTATTATTGTTAACTGCCCTTTTTCGCCCTTATAGTGTGCCTGTAAGAGATTAATTTTTTATTAAAACAGGGGTCTAGTGCCTGAAAACACTGCAAATATTCCGTTTTTAAGCATCGTTACAGTGGCAAAAGACAATCTGAACGGTCTAAGTCGCACTCACAGCTCCATTCAGGGCCAAACGTGTCAGGATTTAGAATGGATAGTTATTGATGGTGATTCCGGCACGCAAACCACTGATTTTATGTCACAAAACAGCAAAAACTGGATCAGTGAGCCGGACGCAGGTATTTACGATGCGATGAATAAGGGCATTGAACGTGCAAAAGGAGAATATGTTCTCTTTCTCAATGCAGGTGATCTTTTCAAGGACAACACCGTGTTGGAGCAAATAAAGGCCAAAGCGGCGAAAAAGCCGGCATTCATCTTCGGAGACTCATGCGAATTAGGCGCATACAAGCCCGCGCGGGAGCCACAAATCGAATTCGGCATGTTCACCCATCATCAAGCAATGTTATACAGGCGCGATAAAATCGGAGCGCTGCGCTATGACCTCAAATACTCGATTTCATCAGACTATGACTTCACCTCGCGTTTTTTAGAAAACACTCCGGATAAGCTTTACGTGCCGATGGCCATTTGCGACTTCGAACCTGGTGGTATTTCACAGCAACAAGCCTCCAAGGGCCGCAAAGAACAATATGAAATCAGAAAAGAATTAGGCTTATGCAGCGACACAAAAAACGCCGCTATAACTGCCGCTCAGGCTTGCCTATGGAGATTGCGGGCTTTGTTTCCAAACTTGTACTGGCATCTAAAATCATCCGGTAATAAGCAGCGCGTTGAAGTGCGAACTTAAAGCCCGCCTTCCCGTCCAAAAAACCGCGCTTCCAAATATAGCTGTATAAGAACGCGATTACATCACGACGCGGAAAACTGCGAAAACGCTGCTTCATTTTTTCACGTGAGGGCACCGGATCTTTCGGCCATGCGTTGCGTTTGTTCATCGCCGCCTCCCAGCGCGCATAACGCTCATGCCTGCTCTGCCATTTTTGTGCATCTTCAAAGGCATTGTGGATCATCGGGTTTTCGAGCTGTCCTAACGGCAAAAACTGAAACGCCTGTTTTAGAACAGGCTGGTAATGCCCCTCCATC
Source organism: Alphaproteobacteria bacterium (assembly GCA_030432025.1). Classification (GTDB taxonomy): domain Bacteria; phylum Pseudomonadota; class Alphaproteobacteria; order Micavibrionales; family Micavibrionaceae; genus TMED27. The sequence continues at coordinate 53,328 of JAUIIA010000012.1, read as the reverse complement.
TCGCCCATGCCCTCGATATCCAGATCATCAACCTCAGGAAACTCAACCTTGGTTTTATCGAACAAAACAAGCTTATTGTTGCGCAAACCATGCCCCAACATCTGACCATCAAAACGGTATTGCCCTTGCACAAAATACCCTGCCTTTGTCCATTCCAGCGCAGCAATTTCATGGATCAATTCAGGCGTGACAATCTCATCGGCATCAACAAAAAAGATACGGTCATTTTTGGTTGGAATGTTCTCCAGCACCCATTGCCGTTTTTTGGGATACTGCCCGTTCCAGTCAAAATCACAGACCAGCGCCCCATACTCCTTCGCAATTTCTTTTGTGCGATCACGACTATGTGAATCCACAACAATCAGTTCATCAAAACGCCGCAACGGCTCCAGACAAGCCGCAAGATTCTGTTCTTCATTTTTGGTCGTGATAATAACCGTGACACGAATGCGGTTCATTATTTAAAGGCTCGTTTGGCTGGGGCTTCATCTTCATCAAGACGCAAATCTTGCTTCGTTTCCCCTGTCAAAGGTCGTGCATTATTATTGCCGCTGTCGGACTTAAACCATGCCGATGCAGATTGAGGTTTATAGACAGTTTGCCGACGAAATGCCGCAGCAATACTAAACACAAAAAAGCCGAGCACAGCACCAATCAGCGGGATCAATGTGTACACCAGCGCAGCATCAGGCCATTGCGCACGCGGTTGCACAGCCGCCGGAACAACAATATTCGCAGCAAAATTACTATCGATGGACACCATCATTTTCATGCGTTCCTGTTCCAGCAACAAATCCGCTAACGCGCGTTTATGCTCGGGATTATAAGTCTCCGCCATCGCCTCATTCAGATACTTGATACGCTGATCAATTTGAACGCGTGCATCACGACGCAACAATCCGTCCGTAATCGCATGCAGTCGCTGCAAAAATGTCACCGCAAATTCAGCATTGGGGTGATAGTAGCTAAAGCTGCGCAAAGATGTCTCACCGACCGGGTCAATACGCACGCGGCCAGCTACATATTCGGCCAGCTCTTCTGAACTCCATTCCTGCTTCGGCTCGCTAAATGTAAAGGCACGGTCCTGTTTCAGACCTTCTGTGATTTCAGGGTTTTTCAAAAGCAGATTAGCCACCGCCACACCCTTATAGCTGTTTTCAAAGCGCGTAAAATCGATGTTCTCGCTTTTGGGCTCAGACGTATATTGTCCGCTTAAAGTCGGAATGGAAGGCGTGACACGTTGAACGGTCAGCGGGTTAGCGGGGGAAAACGTAATCTCGGCTCTCGCATTCGGCACCACAGACGCAGAAAAAGCAAAGGCCGCAAGTACACCGAAAACCAACCCGACAGCAATATAAAACTTACCCGCCCAGATTTCGCGGAATACATCCCCGATTGCATTCTCAGGCTGCTCCTGCAGTGCTTGTCTTGTTCTGCTCATACTCTACTCTTTAACATCGTCTTCAATGATGGCCCATGCGCGCTCTATCCACGCACTGATCGACTCTTTCGGCAAAAATATGCCTGATGCGTTTTTCGCCCCCTCATAAGCCGCGAACCATTTATCACTATTTTCGCGGTATTGTCGAATTTCCTGCTCCAGCATCATGAAATTGCCCTGTGGCACGACACTTCCCGCATTAAAGTCTTCAATCACTTTCGCTGTTTCCGACTGCGCAGGACCAATGAAGATGCACGGGCGATGCGCAGAAAGTGAAGAATAAAATTTCACGGGCACGAGCATTCCCGCGGCTTCCTCATCCATCGACACCAGATGCACGTCTCCGCTTTCCATCAGCGCTTTCAGACGGCTGGCCGGTTGATACGGCAACAAACGTACATTATCCAGATGCCGCTTTACCCGCTCGCGGTTAATCATTTCATGACGCGGCCCGTCACCGACAAACACAAATTCAATATCAGGGTGGGTTTCATTCAAATTGGCGGCCGCCTGTAATATCCCCTCAACAGGATGTGCCTTACCGATATTCCCCGCATACAAAACACGAAAACGTGGTCCGTGCTTATATTGTTCACTGTGGTCGCGCGCACCGTCAACAGACCTGACGGGACGGGAGGGAGCCTTATCATTAGCAGGACGAACCAATTCCTGATCAGGCCAGTTCGGGATCACGGTAATCTGCTTCGGATCAAACCCGTCAAAGCTCAGATGGCGCGCCATACAGCGCCCGATGACAATGACCTTATCCGCAGATTTCATCGCCGAACGGGACAGGTTTTTCATCACCGTTGAGAGAAACCCCGGCATCTTGATTTTCAGCGCGGCAAACAGATCAGGATACAAATCCTGACACCAGTGAATATGCTTGTTACGTTTGAAAAAACTGACGATATTCCCCGCAATCACCAGCAATGGCGGGTCGGTCATCGTCACCAGCAAATGCGTTTTGGGAAGTTTAAGCGCGGCAATGAACAGCCTGAGCCAAATCCAGATGTAACCGAGCATCCCTCTGGGCTTGCCCCTGCTCTTGATCCGAATAACGCGCACCGCTCCATCACGCTCGGTAATGCTCTTTTCCCCCGTCGTAATAACGGTCACCTGCCAGCCTTCACGTGCCATGCTTCTGGCAAGGTCTCGCAAGACGCGGCCCGAGGCCCCACGGCTTGGTGGATATACGCGATTCAGGAATAAAACAGTTGGCCGGCGCATGGTCGGGTGCGGGGTCCTTTTCTTGATTTATGAATGGATGCTGTTTCTCTCTTTTGAATACAACAGAGCGGGAATGAGAGCAAGAACCAGACCGAAATCTAATGACTTGAAACTCGCATATAAAAACACATCGATCAGCACGGGCGCAGTCACGGCGAGCACCAGCGTCGTCTCGGTTTTCAATTTTTTTAATGCCGCCCACAGCATGGTGAAAATATAGCCAAGCCCAAGCATACATCCGAGCACACCCATTTTCAGTAACAGCGACGTCACCAGCCCGTGCGTAAAGTTCACAGTGATGTCGGCGACAGCAGGCGACGCAAAGCGTGAGCCCCACCCCTGCCCAAACATAATCGATAACGGGTTCTGGGAGATTTCATCCCATACAGCCTGCCATTCCTGCAAGCGCATATTGCCGCCCACCAACGTGGTTTTGAGCAAAAGCCTATCGAATATCGGCGAAAGAACACCCCAGAACGCCAGAGCCGCCGCGCCGATACCGAGCGCAATCACAAACGAGCGCTTGGGCGCAACGGCAAAACGTGACGCCAAAATAATCACCATGCTAAGAACAAAAGCGCCGAGGCTCGCCCGCTGCTGTGTTTCGATCATCGGCAACACACACACCCAAGATAGAACTGCGAACAAACCAATTCGCGCGATGCAAAAACGGCAACTCCCCGTGAGCCGCTCAATCGCCTTACCGGCAAAATAGATCGTGGCGAACAGCACACTTGGCATATTGGATAGGTAATACAGCGCATCCCCTTTACCAACGAAAGACAAATCAATCCGCGTGCGCACAGCAAAGATAAGACCGAGAGCCAGAACACCGTAAAGCAGCATCTTGCCTGTCTGCGGGTTCCGTTGGAATAAAGGCCATAAAAACAGCGGCAACACCATAAATATGAACGCCGCCACATCCCGTACAGCATAGGCCGGTGCATTGTCGTTAATCACCATCGCCGCGACGGGGAATGTCAGCCCCGCATAAAGAAACACCCTGGCCGCCATTTTTTCACGAGGTTCCTCGGCCTTAAACAACAGCGCGGCCTTAACCCCGCCAAACCCGACCACGAGAATAAACGCGATACCAAGAACAACTTCTAAAGCTCCGGGATTATCAGGTGTAGGCGAGCCCCATAGCGCATAGGCCAGAATCGCACCAACCAATACACCGACCTTGAAATGGGTCAAAGACAGACGAAAAAATTTCAGAAAGAAAGGCTCAAAATTCCGCGCAGGCGTATTCATGCCTACAGAATATCCATCCACATCTTGATGGCAACAATAACGAGGAAGAAAGCAAAGATGCGCTTCATCATTTTCACAGGCGCCTTATGCGCCATCCATACGCCAAGCTTAACCGAAAGCAGGGATGTAGGAAGGATAAGCAACCAAGCCAGCGCATTCACATAGCCGAACGATAATGGCGGACGTCCCGCCTCACCCAGCCCGATATACATGAAGCCCAGCGTCGCAGGCACCGCAATCACAACACCCAGCGCGGACGCCGTTCCGATAGCACGGTGAATCGGCACCATACTCAATGTCATGAACGGCACACTCAGCGTTCCGCCACCAATACCGATAAGCGATGAAATCGAACCGATCACAGTTCCCGCCACTGAAGGCCAAGGGTTGGGCGGCATGCCCTTAAATACTTTGAAACGTGACGGATCTGCTACCATCAAAATCGCCAAGACAACAACGGCGCAGGCAAAGACAAGCTGTAGTGAAGGACCGGCCAGATTATCCGCAATGATCGTCCCGATCGCCACACCGACCAGAATGCCGATACCCATGACTTTAACGAGAGACATATCAACCGCATCTTTTTGCCAATGCGACCGCGCGGACATCAAACCGTTGGGAATAATGAGTGCGAGCGATGTCCCGACACAAACATGAATAAGACTGTCCGAGTCCATGCCCAGCGCCTGAAAGATATACAGCAGCCCTGGTACCAATACGATGCCGCCACCGATACCGAGCAAACCCGCAAGAATACCGGCAACACAACCAAGCGCGGCCAACGCCACAATCATCATGATGATCGTGGCCGTATCCATATGGGAAAACACATCAAGAAAAGCCATAGTAGCGATTTACCACGACTTGCTAATAAAGAATAGCCTTAAAACTTATGTTGGAATTAATAGTCCTTAAAAACCTTGGTCGGCTTGGCTTTATCCTCAGCTGACTTTGTCACATAGACCGGACGTCTTTTAAGAACTCTGGTCTTCTCTGGGGTTTCCGGCTCTTCGGACTTGCTGGAGGATTTAGACACCCCGCCTGCTGTCGCCTTGAATGCGGCTTTACGTGAGTTTTTCAGCAAGTCGCGCTTAACACGCGCAAACTCAACTTTGTTTTGATGCTCCATCAATGCTTGGCGACGCTTATACATCAGGTTTTGATGGACTGCACGGTGGGCATTGGCGTAAATAAGCATCTCTTCCGCGTTGGAAGGTTTAAAGCCCATCTCACGCATTTCTTCGGCCGTGGCCGCGACGATTTCACTCTGGGCAAGCTGATCCTGAACATTCAAACGAGCACCATATTTAACAACGGCCTGCTTTTGCGTGTAGGCGTTTGGTTTAACCTTATTATATATGGTGGTCTCTTCATCGGACTTGCTCTTTGTATTTCCGCCGACAAAGACATTGGCGGCCAAAGCCGGACCGATTCCGACAGCGAGAATCACTGCTGCAATGAATGAATATTTACGAATCATCGTGAAATGCCTCTAATTTGCCCAGTCTTAAGTGTAGCAGAAAAGGGTTAAAAAACGCAAAAAATTCGCAGAAAACCGCTATTTAGGGCCTTTTTCCATACTTTAAAGAATTTTTAAGGATTTACGTACATTATATACCTAATTCCAAGCAAAACGAGTTGGCGCCAAAAGCCAAACAACTGGACAAACTGCGGTAATAGAGGAGTGGTAAACATGCAGGTAAACGTAAAGCAATTTTTAGAAGAATCCGGAATAACGGAAGCATTCTATCCTGGTAAAAGACTGGTTCATTCATGTAGACAGCCTGGCGAATATAAAAGCCACTGTGTCGTGTTGGACTGGCGCAATCCCGAAAAAATCAGAATTGAAGTGAAAGCAGGCTTAAGTGGTAAAGACCTCGAGCCGGCCAAGCTTAAATATTATCCTGTCTCTTTCCAGACACCTACATATGTAGACATCGAAGTCGTAAACGACAACGAGGACGAGAAAGAAGACGAGGAAGAGAGCAAAGGTAAATCCGGCAAAGGTGGCAGCGGTGGTAAAAAGCCGAAAAAGAACACCCTTGAAGCGATGAAACTGATGGCCTCCGAAGCGTTTGGTGACGTGATGGAAGGTAAAGTTCCTGAGCTTGGTAAGATCAAAGAAATGGTTGTTCTGGGCACGAAGATTGCCGAAGAAGCCTACGGTAATGTTATGGGCAAACTGGCTCACGGCATTGCACATGCAAAGATCTCGACAACCGATATGTTGTCTCAGGCAGGCAAGTTTGTAACGAAATACATGCCGCCATCATTTATGAAACCGACAGGCGACGAGCAAGCATCATACAAATATGATCGCGAGAAGAACGCCGACATCGGATATAAAGCCGGACTAGGCTGATAAACAGGCAATCAAAGCAGCATTTAACCAACTCCAATTTAAACTCTTAAAAGCCGCACTCATCCGAGGGCGGTTTTTTACTTTGCGCCGACCTGATAGCGCACTATATTTTCAGGTATGAGCACAAACGGACATGGTGGCAACGGTCACGACCCCAATGATAAGAAGATAGTGAAGTTCCCGTCACTGGCGGAGCGCGACCGTATGAAACGCGCAGAGCGGGAAGAAGAGGAGCGCTGGAGGAAAGAATACCGTAAACAAAGCAAAGCCAACCGGGAGCCGTTTTTTAAATTCGGCAATGTTCCGCCCTTTGCCAAATATTTCTTCGCTGCCATCATCGCCGTCCATGTTCTGTTGAACATACTCGCCAGCAGCACACTTAAATTTAAACTCGTCACCACATTCGGCTTTATCCCTGCCCAATATACCGACATGACGAACTGGGGTTTTCAATGGGGTATTCTGGTCAGCCCCTTCACGCACGCCCTGATCCACGGCAGTTGGATGCATTTACTATTCAACGCCATCATGGGGCTGGCGCTCGGTATCTACTTTGAAAAAATGTTCGGCACGCGCTCAACGATCAAATTTTTCTTCGCCTGTACAATAGTCGGTGCGCTAACATTCTTTATCTTCCACCCGTTTTCAAACACGCCTGTTGTCGGGGCTTCAGGCGCCATCAGCGGCCTGTTCGGCGCATTAATCTACCTCACCATCACACAAAATCGACACCACCCGATGACACAGAGATTCGGAAAGCACGGGCCTTGGCCTATTCTCATTTTCTGGGGCTTGTTTATCGTCTTGCCTGGCCTGCTGATGGGTGGGGAATCCATGGCATGGGAAGCGCATTTAGGCGGTTATGTTTGCGGTATCGCGCTATTGATCGCGCAGAAAAAAGGTCTGATAAGGTTTATCTGATCAGGCGGCCGTATCTTTCGGGCTTTCGGGAGCTTCCAAAACGGCTTCATTCATCTTGTACTTCTTTTCGATCATAATCACGGGGTCCAGCTCGGCCTTCGGACGTGTCCACTCGATCGTATTAAAGGACCCGTGCGGCTCCGCCACAGGTGCCCAATGCGTATAACGCCGTCCTGTTTCCTGACAGATCCAGCTTTTGGTTGCAGGCGCATCCGCGGCTTTGGACAACCAGTGTTTAACCGCCGTCTCGCCACCGCCCGATTTTTCCTCCAGCTGCGCCCAGCTCTTATACAGGGCACTGCTGATTCCCTCTTCCTCGGCAGCCTTGAAATATTCGCGCGCCTCGCCCCACAATCCGGCCTCTGTCGCCAGCTCGGCAGCAACACGCAAACCACTGGGCGAATGCGAATTATACTTCAGCAATTTTTCCATCCAGCGTAAACGCTTCAATTTATCACCCGCCTCATCCTCGGGCATGATCTCCATCCAGTACGTAACAAGAGCGCCGTTCGTTCCCGACTTCCACGCTTTCTTCACCGTCTTGTATGCGGCCTTGATGTTGTTCTGCTCTTTCTGGATATTCGCGAGCAAAATCGTCGCAGGCGCAAATCCCGGTGAGAGCTTAAGTACGCGCTTCACTTCCTGTGTCGCATCGGAAACATAACCTTCGGCTACGTCGTCCTCGGCTTGAGCCAACAATAACGCCACACGGTCAGAAAGCGCACGCTCGGCCTCTATGGCTTTTTGCTTTTCAAGTCGGGACAGAACCTTTTCCGCGCGGTACCATTTACGCATACGGATCAACAAATCGTAATTGATCTTCAATATCCATGGCTGTTTCGGATGCAATTCCAGCGCCCGTTCAGCCAACACCAGCGCGCCTTCATCATCACCATTATCCAATGCACTCTGTAACAACCCACGCACACCAAGAAACCCGGCATCCTTATGCTCCAGTAAGGCGACGAAACTCTTAACCGCGTCATCCTCTCGCCCTTCAAGTCGCGCAGCTTGCGCCTCCAGCAACAGCGGCAAGCCACCATCCTCCGGCAGCAACCCCGCAGCCAGATCGGCCTGCTTCTTTGCAGCCTTGGCATCGCCCGCCGCAACAGCCGTCAGTCCCTTTGTCAGGGCCTCATAACCACGCTGCTTGGCGCGAACCTCGCTGTAACGACGATAGCTTTTCGGAAGGTCAATGAAGGTTTTCATTGTCTGGTAAACAAAAATAGAGACGAGAACCAGACCGAGAATACAGAGCAAGAAGAATCCAAGCTCCATTTTGACAAGGTAGTCATGGCCGTCTTGATCAACCCAGCCAAACTGCATCGTGCCGTTGCGGTCAACGATCCAAACCGCAAGCGCAACCAACAACCCAACTTTTAGAGCAAACCAGAACGCCTTGATCATTGAAGAGATGTGTCCTTTCCTTGGATCAGGCTAACACAGACGCGCTTTTAGAATAAGTGCTTAAGTGCATCGCGCGTTAGTCATACGGATTGGCGTTACCAATCGCCTTGCTGTCGCCTACACTACCCTTGGGAAAAGTATTAGGGCGGTAGATATTGATGCCCGTACTTTCATCCCTGATCAACTGCCCCATACCAGGTACACCTTCACCCGAAAGAAGCGTCGTGACATCCTCAACGCCGAACGCGCGAAGGTTAATATTGTCCGTCAGAGATTTTTGAAAATTCTGTGCATTCAGCGTCGCTTGCGCTTTTTTCAACCAACCGGATAGCGCTTGCCCCGCGGGCCCGTCCAGCGTCTCTACGATCGAGATCGCTTCTTCGATCTCACCATTCTCCAGTAATGTCTCGGCTTGGCTGACTTTGGCTTGTGTTTCTGTCCCCGTAATAAGCTCGCCGTCTTTTTCAATCTGCAACACTTCGTTGAAACGGGCTGAAGCTCTCTCTTGCAAAGAAACATCCTCGCCTTTCAAAGACGCCACAACCGCGTCACCGGCAATAGTTTTAAATTCATTGGTCAGACCAGACGGGGTTAAAACCCCTTCTTGAGCATGCGGCGCCAGCTTCTCCAGAGATTCCCGCAACTCGACATTATCCTCGCCAATCAAGCCCATAAGAACTTCGAAGTCACCCTCGAACGCCTCATTGTCGCGATTAAGCGAAGAGCGCAGTTGCTGCATAGTCAGCAACAAGGCTGCCGCTTTCAGCTCGCTAGCCGGCACATCTTCAAACGTTTGCCCCAGCGCATCGCTCTGTCCACGTGCGGCATTTAATGTACTCTCGAACACACTAATATCATTCTCGCCGTCATCTTCTATGGCTTCGGAAGACATCGAAGACATAAGCTCGTTCAATTGAGCCATAGCTTCGTCAAGCGTAGCCTGCCCTTCTACATTGTCGGCCATCTGTTGCATGTTGCCGAACATTCCGGCCAGCACAGGACGACCTGTTATTTGTTCCAGTTGTGCTTCTAAAGCAGCCATACCCGCTTGAACGGTTTCGCCTTGAACCACATCAGAAGACATTTTTTGAGCCGATGTCACAGCTTGGGATGTTTTCTCGGAAGCCTGCTTTTGCAACTCAGCCAGCTGCTCATCCAGATCTTCGGGAATCAACGTGCCGAAAAAGGATTGCTGTTCCTCAACATCACCTTGAACTTCGGCGACTTCGCCCTGTAATTCCTGCGTGCGGGCTTCAAGAGCGCTCAAACGATCCAGAGTTTCCTCATCCTTGGGTTTCGGCCACAAAATAGCCGCCAACGCCAGAACCATGACGATGATTAGAGCCACGACAATCATCGTGTTTTTACCGACAATTTTTTCTTCAACCTCAGCTAACTTTTCATCCAGCTTTTCTTCATCCAGAGATGTTGGCTTCAACGGTGCTGCAGGCTCGCTCTCAATTGACGATGGCGCTGCCGCTTTAGCGGGCTTAGCTGCTTCCGCAGGCTCTTCCACCTTCTCGTCATTCTTTTCGCCCTTTTCGCTATTCTCATTTGCTGCCGGTTGAACTTCAGGCGCATCGCTCATCAAATCAGTCAAATCGATATCATGCTCTTCAGCGGCTTCAATAATCACATCGCGGCGAGTGGCCGGAATAGTATCGCGCTTCTTCCATCCCTGAACAGTTGTCACAGCGACATCGATTTTCTTCGCCAGCGGACGAATACCGCCAAAGCGCTCGATAATTTCAGCGCCATTTTCGATTGGCTGCTTCTTGGACGATGCTGATGAACTCATGGTGTCTTTCTCCATTCCTTCTAAATTCCTTCGGTTCGACAATGCGCCTTGATCAATGCCGTGATACCAGCGCGGTCGGGGGTTTCGGCCGTGTACGTCTCTGCCCCTGATTTTGACCGTACGTACTCTAGCACGCTCTCACTGATGCACAAGGCTTTTATATCATCTAAAAACGGCGTGAGCCTTGCCGCTTGGGCACATTCGAAAAATGCTTCGGCACTCCGTTTTGAAAAAAACGGTATGGCTTGAATCTGCTTATCTTTGATCGCGCTGATCAGTGTTTCAGACAAAGCTGCTTTCGGGATAGCCGCATAAGCGACGTGTTCTTTGACATCAAAACCCGACTTTTCCAAAGCCTGCCTCATATCGAAAGCTACATCCTGCCCACGCACATATAAAAGAGGTCCGTTATCTGGACTGCGCAAACGTTCAACCAACCCGACCAAATCCTCTGCCCTGCCCTTGCCGGAAACAATCTGGCTGAACCCGAGCCTTTGCGCAGCAGCCAGCGTATTAGGACCAACAACATAAAGCGGCATGTCCCGATCACCAACTGCCTCGGCCAACACATGCAAAGCATTTATGCTGGTAATTAAAACCGCCTGAAACGCATGTAAATCGGGAAGATCCTTAGACACAGTCTCGATGTTGAGAATAGGTTCCTTAAACACTGCATAACCAAGCTCTTCAAGCTTTTGGCCATAGCTCTGAGCCTGCTTTTCAGGGCGCAGAAGGAGGATTTTAGGCTGCATGACCCAATATCTCCGGCGGGATGGTAATTTTCAGCGAAGACGCCAAATCAATGCCCAGTTTCTCTGCCTGTGCGGCATCTTCGATCTGACCCGTGACTTCATCCTCAAACGCTGCGCTACCGTCCAACGCCACAATACTTAAACGTAAGCGCATCTTACCTTCTTTTAGCTGCGCGTAAGCCCCAATCGGGGTGTGGCAGGAGCCATCAAGCACCTTAAGGGCCGCACGTTCCGCGGAAACACATAAAAACGTGTCTGTATCTGATATCGCATCAAAACAGGCAGCCGTCTCCGTATCATCTGTGCGGGTTTCGATCCCCACCGCACCTTGCCCCGCCGCCGGTAACATAATTTCAGGCTCTATAATAATATCCGCTTCATCAGCCAGCCCAAGACGGTTGAGCCCCGCCATTGCCAAAAATGTCGCATCCAAGCCGGGCAAAGCATTTGGCCCGCGCAACTTATCAATTCGTGTTTGAACATTGCCGCGTATCGGCACGATGTTGATGTCAGGGCGTACGTGTTTCAGCATCGCCGTGCGCCGAACGCTCGCCGCACCGACCACAGCACCTTCTTTCAGCACTGAAAATGGCGCATTTTCATTTTGGCTATTATTGGCCAAAGTACTCCTATCATTTAACAATAAAGCATCGCTCGGGTTTTCACGCTGCAGCATATGCCTGATACGCAACCCCTCAGGCAAGTGTGAGTCCATATCCTTCATGGAATGGACAGCGGCATCAACCTCACCATCCATCAAAGCTTTCTGGATTTCCTTTGCGAACAACCCTTTGCCGCCCTCAACCTCCGACAAACGGGTTTCCCCATGCTCGGGCTTCCAGTCGCCGGACGTTTTGATAACCGTAATGCTCGTTTTGAGAGATGGATGAACGACTTTAAGGGCAGCACACACCAACTCGGTTTGCGCCAGCGCCAACGGCGAGCCACGGGTTCCTATTCTTATTGTTCTGCTTGATGTACTCATATATCCTGTGCCTTCAAAATCAGGACTGTATTATGAACATTCTCGGCATTGAAACAAGCTGTGATGAAACAGCAGCAGCTGTCGTTAATAGCAACGGCGAGATTCTTTCCAATCTCGTACTGTCTCAACTCAAGGAACATCAGGCCTTTGGTGGCGTCGTTCCTGAGATTGCCGCACGTGCGCATATCGACCATTTACATACACTGATCGCCGCAGCCCTCAAAGACGCTGACATTGATTTAGAGGACATTGACGGTATCGCCGCCACCAGCGGACCGGGTTTAATCGGCGGGGTAATGATCGGCATGATCGCGGGCAAAGCACTGGCCGCCAGCCGCAACCTGCCTTTTATCGCGGTAAACCACCTCGAAGGACACGCTTTAACACCGCGCCTGACCGATGATATCACCTTCCCTTACTTGCTTTTGCTGGTTTCAGGGGGACATACCCAGCTTTTGGTCGCCGAAGGCGTTGGGCAATTCACATTGCTCGGCAAAACCCTCGATGACGCGGCCGGTGAATGTTTTGATAAGTCAGCAAAACTTATGGGCCTTCCCTATCCCGGTGGTCCGGAACTGCAGAAAATTGCGATGGAATGCGCCGACGGTGCCGCGGCAATTGAGCGCTTCCCGTTGCCCACACCGATGAAAGGCCGCAAAGAGCCGGACTTCAGCTTTTCAGGTTTAAAAACAGCCGTGCGCACACATGTTGAGGCCTTGCCCGCTGGGGAATTACAACGCGCCGATGTCGCCGATCTGGCCTACGCCTTTCAGGAAACAATGGCCGATGTGATTGCCGACCGCTGCACGAAAGCCATGAAATATTTCACCAATAATTACACGACCAAGGAGCCGACTTTGGTTGTTTCTGGCGGCGTTGCGGCCAATAAAGTCATCCGCGCACGCCTTGAAAAGCTATGTAATGAGAAAGGCTTCCAATCTTATGCGCCACCCATCAAGCTTTGCGGAGACAACGCCGCAATGATCGCATGGGCCGGTTTAGAACGTCTAAAAAAGGGGCTAAAAGACCCACTGGATTTCAAGGCTAAGCCGCGCTGGCCCTTGGATGAAGTAAAAGCATAAGCAGCGCACAAAGTTTAATCCTTGACCTCGCGTAGTCGAAGCGGCAAGGTTTCACATCTCAAATTCAGCCACAACTAAGGGAGATTCGCATGCAAACAATCGGTGTAATCGGCGCAGGTGCTTGGGGTACGGCTCTGGCACAAACTTTAAGCAATGAAGACCGCGATGTTATGCTATGGGCACGAGAAGAATCGGTTGCCGAAGATATCAACAAGCATCACGAGAACACCGAATACCTCCCTTCCGTTGAACTCAACGAGAATTTAAAAGCGACAAGTGACCTGCAGGAAGTAACACAGCGTGACATCCTGCTATTCGTTACACCCGCCCAGTATTTGCGCGCGACACTCAACGAAATCAAAGACAGCTACCGCGAAGATCAGGTTCTTGTGATCTGCTCCAAAGGTATTGAGCTGGAAAGCGGTCTTTTGCTCTCCCAAGTCGCGACAGATGTCATCCCTAATGCCAAAGTCGCCGTCATGACCGGTCCGACCTTCGCCTCCGAAGTCGCACGCGGCCTGCCCGCGGCTGTCACAATCGGCATCGAGGATGCTGAAATCGGCTCTATGCTTCAAGATTCACTGGGCGGCAAACGCTTCCGCCCATATGTAACCACAGACATTATCGGCGTGCAGCTTGGTGGCGCGATCAAGAACGTGATCGCCATCGCCTGCGGTGTTGTCTATGGCCGCCAGCTGGGCGAAAGCGCACGTGCCGCGCTACTCACACGCGGTGTTGCTGAAATCGCCCGTCTGGGCGTTGCCATGGGCGCGAAAAAGCAAACCTTGCTCGGTATGTGCGGTATTGGCGACCTGATGCTGACCGCCTCTTCTATGCAATCGCGCAACTTCTCCCTCGGTGCTGCTTTGGGCGAAGGCAAGAGCATGGAAAGCATCCTCAGCCAGCGTAACGCCGTCACCGAAGGTGTCCACACGGCCAAAGCCACACTTGATCTGGCCAGACAAAATGCAGTCGATATGCCCATCACAGAGGCCGTTTACAAATGCCTGCATGAAAACTTGCCGATAGAAGAAGCCATAGAAGACATGCTGAACCGCCCGTTCAAATACGACATGAAGGGCAAGGAAAAGCGCAAAGCGTCATAAACATACTGCCCAAACACTGGTTTTTTACGACGGGTCTGCTAATTTACATTCCATATAAAACTCAAGGGACAGGAGTACGACAACATGGCCTATTGGTTATTCAAATCCGAGCCGTATAAATTTTCATGGGACGACCAAGTCGAAAAGGGCGAGGGTCGCTGGGAGAAACGCGTGCGCAACTATCAGGCGCGCAACAACATGCAGGCAATGAAACCAGGCGATAAGGGCTTTTTCTATCACTCCAATGAAGGCAAGGAAATTGTCGGCATTCTGGAAGTAACGAAGGAAGCCTACACCGACCCCGACCCGATGAAAAACGAGAGCGGCAAATTCGTCACTGTCGACGTAAAACCACTCGAAGGGCTTGAGAACCCTGTCACACTTGCCGACCTGAAAGCACACCCGATGCTCAGCCAGATGCAGGTTGTTAAACAGGTTCGCCTATCCGTTTCCCCGGTCACTGAAGAGGAGTGGAAAGAAGTCTGCGCCATTGGCGGCGTAAAGAAAGCCGCCTAACTACATGAGCGCACGCGATCTGTTACTGGTTTTGTTTGTCATGTTCATCTGGGGCATGCACTTCGTTGTCATACGGATTGGCGCATTGGAAATCCCGCCATTCATGCTGCTCTCGATCCGCTTTGCTTTGTGCGGGCTTATATTCCTGCCTTTTGCTAAACGCATCTCACTGGAAACCCTAAAAAACCTCGCACGCTACGCCATTCCGTTTCAGGGTGTCCACATGGGCTTCCTGTTCGCCGGACTATCACAAGTCGATGCGGGGATCGCCGGGCTGGTTATGAAAGCCGAATTACCCATGCTGATTATTCTGGGGTGGTTCGTGTTTAAAGAACGTTTCGGGCTTAAAACACTCATCGGGTTACTCGTAGCCTTTATTGGCGGCGCCATCGTGATTTATAAACCCCACGCGGATGCCAACGTCACGACCATGGGGGTCATCTTCCTTCTTCTATCCGCCCTTTTCTGGGCGATCGGCTCAACACAACTGCGCCGTATCAAGGAGCTAAACTTCCCGACTATGGTCGGCTATGCCTTCGTCATTGCCCTGCCGATAGCCCTGACAATCAGCTTCATATTCGAGGAAAATCACTTAGAGCGCTTGCAAAACGCGGATCACACAAAGCTCGCTATCGTATTATTCTATCAGGTGATCATTGTATCGATGAGCCATTTCGGCTGGAAGGTGCTGGTTGGCCGCAACCCCGTCTATATCCTCACCGCCTTTACCATTCTGACGCCGATTTTCGCACTCATCGGCGGAGTGTTCATCCTGAACGAGCCAATGGCCTTAACGACAATTTTTGGTGGAGCAGTTGCCTTGGTGGGCATAGCTATCGTAACATTCAGACAAGCTGGCAAACATCAGGAACTAAAGCATGTTAAAGAATAAAAAGCGCATAGCGACGGGTATCTTCTCGGTCTTTATCGCATTTGTCTTTATACAATCGCTGTTCTTCAAATTTTCCGACTCCGAAGAAACACAAAATATTTTCGGTACGCTCGATAAATGGGCTGCTGATGAATTCGGCTATGAAGGCCTGTTCCTGCCGCCCGGCATTTTCAACGCTTACGTTATCGGCTCCGCTGAACTGATCGCTTCTTTTCTACTGCTGATCGGGTTGTGTTTCGGCAAGCGCGTCATATCTTTTATAGGAGCCTTCCTGGCGTTCGACATCATAACGGGTGCGATCACCTTTCATGTATTCACACCGTTGGGTATCGAAGTAAACAACGATGGTGGAACCCTGTTCGCGCTTGCATGCGGTGTTTGGTTTTCCTCCATCATCATCATGACCATCAACCTCGATGCTATTATCAGAAAGCTCGAGATGACCCCCAAAGAAGCTTAATTTTCAAAAGGAGATTTTTATCATGGGCGAAACGTTCAAACCCTCCGCGGACATTTTAAACAACGTCAACATCAGCGAAGAGCAATACGAAGCCATGTATCAGGGCTCGATTGCGCAACCCGATGTATTCTGGGCCGTGCAGGCCAAACGCCTCGACTGGTTCAAAAAACCCACAAAAATCAAAAACACCTCCTTTGACGGTGATGTCTCAATCAAATGGTACGAAGACGGCACATTAAATGCCTGCTACAACTGCGTTGACCGCCATTTACCAGAAAAAGAAGATGATATCGCCCTGATCTGGGAAGGGGATGAACCGGAACAAGACAGCAAAGTCACCTTCGGTGAGCTCCTAACCAATGTTTCGCTTCTGGCGAACGGATTAAAGGAACTCGGCGTTAAGAAGGGCGACCGTGTCATCATCTATATGCCTATGGTCTGCGAAGCGGTTTATGCCATGCTGGCTTGCGCCCGTATCGGCGCGGTCCATTCCGTTGTGTTCGGCGGCTTCTCTCCGCAATCTCTTAAAGATCGTATTATTGATTGCGATGCTAAAGTTTTAATCACCGCTGATGAGGGGGTGCGCGGCGGCAAACCTATCCCCCTTAAAGCCAACACGGACAAAGCCGTTGAAGGCACAGACTCGGAAAAAGTCCTCGTCCTCAAACACCGTGACGCGGACATTGATTGGGATGATAACCGCGACGTCTGGTACCACGAATTGATCGACCGTCAGGACCCCGAATGTCCGTGTGAGGAAATGAACGCCGAAGACCCGCTCTTCATCCTCTACACAAGCGGATCTACGGGAAAGCCCAAAGGTGTGCTTCACACCACCGGCGGCTATATGGTCTACGCGTCCCTTACGCATGAGATCGTATTCGATTACAAACCTGATGATATCTATTGGTGTACCGCCGATGTCGGCTGGATCACCGGCCACAGCTACATCACATACGGCCCGCTCGCGAATGGCGCAACAACGCTCGTATTCGAAGGTGTACCGAACTACCCGACATGGTCGCGTTTCTGGGATGTCTGCGACAAACACAAAGTCAGCCTGTTTTATACCGCACCGACCGCTATTCGCGCGATCCTCTCCCAAGGGGATGAACATGTTAAGAAAACTGACCGCAGTAGCTTGCGTATTCTCGGCACAGTAGGTGAGCCAATCAACCATGAAGCATGGATGTGGTACCACGATGTCGTCGGCGAAAAGCGCTGCCCGATTATCGATACATGGTGGCAAACCGAAACAGGTGGCCACATGATCACCCCCCTGCCCTGCCATACGCTCAAACCCGGCTTGGCACAAAAACCGTTCTTCGGCGTACAACCCGCACTCGTCGATAACGACGGAAAAATCTTAGAGGGCGAAGCGGAAGGCAATTTTGTGATGCTCGATAGCTGGCCCGGCCAGATGCGTACGGTTTATGGCGACCATGAGCGCTTCATTCAGACATACTTCTCCACCTTCCCCGGTAAATACTTTACGGGCGACGGCGCCAAGCGTGATGCCGATGGTGATTACCGCATTACCGGACGCGTCGATGATGTAATCAATGTCTCGGGCCACCGTTTGGGTACTGCCGAGATTGAAGACGCCATCAACGAACATACCGCCGTCGCAGAATCGGCTGTAATTGGCTACCCCCATGATATTAAAGGGACAGGCATCTACGCTTTTGTCACTCTAAACGCCGGCCAGGAACCCAGCGATACTGTAAAAGATGAAATTATAAAAGCCGTACGTGCGGAAATCGGCCCTATTGCCACACCCGACATCGTCCAATGGGCACCGGGCCTACCGAAAACACGTTCAGGCAAAATCATGCGTCGCGTGCTAAGAAAAATCGCCTCCAATGAGGAGGAACAGATCGGAGACGTATCTACACTGGCCGATCCAAGCGTTGTAGAGGATTTGGTGGCCAATAGACCCAAATAAGAAAAAACCCGCTTAATAAAAAAGCGGGCTTCCCAAAAATCTATAACGAGCAAATAGCTTAAACCATGCCGATCGCTGTCTTATACAAATCAAGCAGCTCTTCGGTTTCACGGCGCTTCTCGTGATCCATTTTACGCAAGGAAACGATCTTGCGTACAGTTTTGGCATCAAAGCCCACACCTTTTAGCTCGGCGTAAACTTCCTTAATGTCTTCGGCCAAATGGGCTTTCTCTTCTTCAAGACGCTCGATACGCTCAACAAAGCTGCGCAGCCTATCGCCGGCAACACCACCGACATCTTTCGGCTGGTTATCCTGTGTTACGGGTTCATTGTTGGTTTCGGCGGATTCATAATCCACGGCAGCATCAGACATCGCATACTCCTGTCAAAAAAATTCATAACTGATTCGTGAAAGGGTAGTTTAGAAGAGCACAAGCAGAAGTAAAATGCCTATGCGCTAAAAAGCTGAAGTTACTAACCGTAAACGTTACTTTTGATCTTCTGCGCGCACGACCTTGCCGTCCCAACGCTCAATGAAAATACCCGCCTCGTTGTTGGCGTCCTTATGACGGCCAATCTGCACCAGAATTCTCAAATTACGGGTTTGTGGCTCGGCCTTGTCATAGTCCTTAACGTTACGATCCATATAACTAATGTCAGCAGATACTTCGTATAGCCAGCGATAACGTTGGGAAACAGAACCTTCATTCAAAAGCAACGGCGTACCCTTAACATAGCTACGAAGCTGGTAACGGTCACTCTCGATAACTTTGATCATATTCGTATCAGCCAAGAACTTTTCAAACTCGGCCCAGCCATTCTTATCAAACTTGGCCTTATGCTCTTCCATTTCAGCCGCAGAGTCTTCTTCGACAAACGTAATCGCATCCGCAACGGCCGTCGTCACCCAGCGGCCAATATCACGGTCGGAACGGTGAGATAAATTTAGTGGAACGCTTTTATTACTAGGGTTTCGCAAATCGACAGTATCTGTCTGTTCTTCTGTCGCCTCGACGTCTTCCCCCTCTTCCGGCTCGGCAAAAGGAGCACGCAGAGTATTTGCAGGGTCCTCTGCTTCATCTTTAAGCATAGGGAAGAAAAACTCGACCCAGCCCGCATGCGACTGCTTAGGTGCAATAACGAACACAGAACTCAGTAAAACAGCAAAGAGAAGGAGATGTAAGCGCATGATATTAAGAGGCCTTTTTAATTTTGTTTATTATTTTCCCAAATTGCATCACATTTTCGATACGCCTGTCCAGAAACGCTTTGGTATTGTCCATAGTTTCTGAATCGTCGTTCAACCATACCAAAGTCGTTGATACAATTATCCCTGATAATAAACCGCGTTTGGTATAGCGGTTATAATCTGTCGCCGTGTCTCCGGCCCAATCCCATATCCTGTCGGCCGTTCGCCAAACCAGCTTTGCTCCGGTAGGTTTTTGCATGGGGCGCAGGAAATACTGCACGCTCATGCGTACCGCATCCTTATCGTTTTCAAGCAAGCGGTAACGCGCAAGTATCGCAGTCCTGATGCGGTCACGTATCCTCAGATCTTCCGGGTGAATGGTATCTAGATCAGCCAACATCTGCCGATCAGCCCAATCGGAAAAAGCGTCCAACGCGTCATTTACACGACCGGGAAAAACAGCACGAGCCAGAGCCTTGCTATGCCCTGCGTCTTCTGCGGCCGTTTCGATTGTTTTCCAGTTCCACCCCTCAAAGGGAACATTCGGCAAGGCCGCCTTAATAATTTCGTCGCGTGCATCCGTAACGTTTTCTTTATTCATTTCTCTATTATCAGACTTTTTTGCTAGACTTTCCACCCAAAACCGCCACATCTATAGTGCTATGAGCGAGGACAAAAATTATAAGGAGAATACGGTCGGCGGTCGCATTGCCCGTTACGGGCGTGTATCCGGCACTATGGCTGGTTTAGCGACGAAACTGGCCGGTGAACGATTTTTAGGTCTGAAGATTGATCGCGCAGATCACGCCCGCGCACTCACAACCGCTCTGGGAAATTTAAAAGGCCCCTTAATGAAGGTCGGCCAGATTTTAGCCACCATCCCCGAAGCCCTTCCCGCAGAATATGCCGATGAATTGCGGCAGCTCCAATCCGATGCACCACCTATGGGCTGGCCGTTTGTCCGCCGCCGTATGTGTAACGAGCTTGGACCGGGCTGGGAAAAACTGTTCGAAAACTTCGAAAAAGACGCCGCCGCGGCCGCGAGTTTAGGGCAAGTTCACAAAGCCTTAGCCAAAGATGGCCAATTACTGGCCTGCAAACTTCAATATCCTGACATGCAAAGCGCCATCGACACGGATCTGCATCAACTCAAGATCATTTTCAACATCTATGAGCGCTATGATAAAGCGATCAAAACCCAGCAAATCCATACAGAGCTGGCGGAACGATTGCGCGAAGAGCTGGATTACAAGCGTGAGGCCAAGCACTGCAAACTCTACGCACACATGCTTAAGGACGAAAAGGGCGTGCATGTGCCGGAAGTAATCGACGACCTTTCAACAGACCGTTTGCTGACAAGCACATGGCTAGATGGGGATAAAATCCTAGATTATAAGGATGCCGCTCAGGAAAAGCGTAATGAAATCGCCATGAACATGTTCCGCGCATGGTATGTGCCACTTTATTATTACGGCACCATTCACGGCGATCCGCATTTGGGCAATTACACAGTCCGTAAAGATTTGAGCATTAATTTACTCGATTTCGGGTGTGTACGTGTCTTCCCCCCAAGCTTTGTTCGCGGTGTTATTGACCTCTATCACGCCCTCATGAAAGACGACCGTGAACTCGCGGTTCACGCTTACGAGACATGGGGCTTCAAAAACCTCTCAGAAGAACAAATTGATACATTGAATATCTGGGCCGGTTTCCTCTATGGACCGATTATGGACGATAAAGTTCGCGCAATCGGACACGCCGAAGGGGCCGTCTATGGCCGTGAAACCGCTGAAAAAGTTCACAAAAAACTACGTGAGCTTGGAAAAGAGAGCGGCGGCATCGCCGTTCCCCGCGAATTTGTTTTCATGGACAGGGCCGCGCTCGGGCTTGGCTCCGTTTTCATTCACATGGACGCCCAAATCAACTGGTACCGCATATTTAACGAGTTGATTGAGGACTTTGACGAGAAGGCACTTCACGATCGTCAAACCAAAGCTTTAGAGCAATTCGAACTTCTTTCCACAAACTGACCGATTCGTATGCGTTTTTGACTGACGCAATATTGACTCACCTCCTCTTCGGCGGTGCAGCATCGATTCGCGCGCAAAGTTATGGAATATCAAAGGCATATCCCCAGATTCGCAGCGATTTTTTAAGCGAATGATAAGGTTTTAGTAATAAGTTTCGCTCATACTTATAAGTGAATTTCGAAAAATTTGAGTACCGGGATTTTTGGTCGCGTTGAAGATCAAGGATTGATTGCAACAAAAAACCGTACTTTTGGGGGCTGACGCTTATCGTGAGCGAACACTTTAAAAATGGTCGAAATCCGCGCAACCGCCGCGGAGAATTAGGCAACGTCTTCTTCACATTGTTTGGAGCAGTAGCGATTGTCGGCGTTTTGGGTGCCGGCATCATGGCGACTATGCGTGGGCCGCTAACGACCATGGTTGAAGTCAACCGCCGCGAACAAGCCAAATCAGAACTGCAAGTCGCCGCTAGCCTCGTCCTATCCGTTTCCAACGACGAAGATAACGAAATAACCTGTGAAGGCGGCGCAACAGGCGACGGATACACGGAAGGCCCCCTTCCCGTAACCCCCGGCGGCCCTACAGGCGGTGGCCTGCTCCCATCGATCGGTGCTACGCTCACTGACCCATGGGGTAATGCTTACGGGTATTGTGTTTGGGACCATGGCCCCGATGCCCCTAACTCCGATGGTGCCTGTGCTGCTGAAATGCTCGCAGGGACGGTCAGCACGAACAAGGAAGCGATTGCGGTCATGTCCGCAGGTCCAAACGGTGTGTTTGACACAACTTGTGGCGCCGACCCCACTTACGTTAGCCCGATAGGCGGTGGAGGCGACGATATCGTCGTATCCAAAACATACGATCAAGCTATTTCAGGATCAGGTGGCCTTTGGAACATCAAAGCCAGCGATCCCAACGTTGCGGAAATCACCAAAAACTTGGAAGTCACAGGTGGTGCACAATTTACGGATGTCCTCAGCCTGTCAGGGCCGAGCGCACAATTACGCCTCGGCGCTTCTTCATTGCTCCTGCCGGACGAAACACTCACGCCGAACTCTGAATGCTCAAGCGCCGCCGACGTCGGCATGCTTCGCTATAACACATCAGGCGCAGTAGAAGTTTGTGACGGTACAAACTTCGTCAACTCGGGCAGCTACTTCGGCACAAACGCCAACGGTATTGATTACAGCGGCGGTAATGTCGGTATCGGCGTAGCACTACCGAACGATGCGCTTGACGTGGCGGGCAGCGCACAGATTACAGGATCAACAGCACTGGACGGTGCAGTAACAGCGGGAAGCACTCTCGGCGTAACGGGTGCAACAACCCTCACCGGTTCATTCACGGCCAACAGTACATCAAACCTCAATGACAGTGTCGTCATCACCTCTACGGCAACAGATTCAACACCTGTTCTGACCATCAACCAAAGCGGCCCCTCCGAAATTCTCCGCGTTCAAAGTGATGGAAATGTAGGCATAGGCGACAATAGCCCGAATGACGCACTGGATGTCAGCGGCGCAATCGACTTGACTGAGGCACTCAAAATAGACGGCATCAACACCGTCTATAACGGTCCGGGTACGGATACGATCCTGCTTGGTCAGGATGCAGGCGCAAGCGTTACGGGTAACAACAACACCGTCGTCGGTGCAGGTGCCGCAGGCACACTGGACGGCGGGTCGGGTAACATTGTTATCGGTCAGGGTGCAGATGTATTTGGCGCCGCTGTAAACGACAACTTGGTTATCGGCAGCCTCTTGCAAGGGGATCTGGCCAATAGTCGTCTGGGTATCGGCTTTGCCGCAGGCACGGATGTTTCGACATTCAACGATACCTTAGAGGTCGACGGCAGCGGAGATTTCTCCGGCACACTAAATGTGACCGATACATCGACCTTCGGAAACAACATGACCATCACAGGCGATACCAATGACGGAACGACCGATCCTCTAACAATCGAAGACAGCTCCAGCAGCGTCATCTTCACAGTGAATTCCAATGGCCGCGTTGACGCCAGTGATTTCTACATAGACGGAACAAAGGACCTCGACCCGGGTGGCACTTGCGGCGCAGGTAACTTCAGCCGTTGGGACGGCAACAGCTGGCAGTGTGACCCCGACGGCACAGGCGGCGGTGACGGTGTTGGTGCAGACGGCCTTCCTGACGTATTGGACAACGACCCCAGTGCAAACAACCTTGCCATTACAGACCTTGCCGACCCGACAAATGCGCAAGATGCGGCAACGAAAAACTATGTCGACAACCAAATCGGCGCTGCCAGCACAGACCGTATCGAAGACTTTGACGGCAACACATATATTGATGTCGATGCCGACGGCACAGGCGGCGTAAACTCGACCGTATTTGTTAACAGCGGGACACAAAGAATGTCCATCAACGCCGCCGGCACATTGAATATCGGCGTTGCCGGTACGGCGCCACCCACAACCGTCATGCAGGTCAATATGGGTTACGGCGGCGGTGTCGCAGATTTCGGCATTACCTCTGTCGACGGACGGTCTTTTGATATGGAGTTCGGCGAGGAAGCCACCTCCTTCCTTATTCGCTATGACGGACAAATATCAGCGACTGATGACCGTCTGCATATAAGAACACCAGCGTCACATGTGATGACATTCTCCGAAACAAACGCGAACGTAAAAATCGGTGCCACAGGTGCATCCGGTAACGCCAGCTCACTTCTCGAACTGGACTCCACAGCTGCAGGTTTCTTGGCGCCACGTATGACACTGGCACAAAGAGATGCGATCGGTACCCCTGCTACCGGTCTTTTGGTCTTTTCAACAGACGCGGGCGATTCCGGTCTATTCCAGTTCTATGACGGTGGCAGTTGGGTCGATGTCGGCGCCGGCGGTACGACAGGCGCAGGCCTATGGCGCGAGGACGGCACAAATGATTATATCGAATATGACGACACACTGGGCGGCGTTCGTATCGGCCGTGTGACAGGACAACCCGCTCCGGTAACGGATTGGGAACTCGATGTCGGAAACTCCGTCATTTACACCACTGCCAACACCCTTGCCGTCGGTTCGGGCGTCGTCAGCGGCACCCTTCAGGTTGATGTCACGGGTGACATCGGCGCAACACAATATTGTGACCAAGACGGCAACAACTGTTTCACAGCTGCGACAGTATCGGGCGGCGGTGGCGGCCTCTGGACGGATGACGGCACATACATTTCCTACGACAATGCCCATTTCCTTAACGCAGGGGCCGCACTGGATGCTGCGTTGGATGATAACGGCAAACGCTTCTTCTTCTATGAGAACAAAGCAGCCTTACGCGGTGGTGAGATTGTCGGCGCTGATCCCGCTTGGCAAGATGCCAATATCGGCCTTAACAGTATTGCATGGGGCCTTAACGCACGGGCTGTTGGTTATGGATCGACAGCATTTGGTGATTACCCGCGTGCAACAGGTCAACGCACAGTCGCTCTTGGTTACCACCCGCTAGCATCCGGTGATTACAGTACCTCCATCGGTCGCACGGTCACCTCCTCCGGTTACGGCTCGACTGCGCTTGGTTTTGAAACCCGCGCAGGTGACGGCACAGCCAGTGACGGCAGCGCACCGGGCACGGGCTTGGGTGATTATTCCGTCGCTATCGGCGCAGGCAATGCATCAGGTGCAGTACCCCAAGTCACAGGCGATAGCTCCGTCGGTATCTTTATGGGCGACCAGACAGGCGTTGATGTCACAGCATCAAATACAATGTCCGTTATCGGCGGCGGCTTGGTGGTCGGTTCACCAACACTCGATGACGAAGGCTCCGGCACATATGACCAACGTATGCTTTATGACCCTGCAACAGGCGCTTTCCGCGCAGGCCTTACAAGCGGCGGCGAATGGAATAGCGGCAACCGCGGCACCGGCAGTATTGGTTTGGGCCGAAACGCTCTGGCTTCAAACACAGGCAGCATAACAATCGGTAGCTTTAGTTCATCGACAGGACAAGATGCCTTGGCATTCGGTTTCGATGTCATCGCCTCCGGACAACGTTCAATGGCTTTCTCCGCCGGTAACTCATTCGGCGGCACAAACCCGACAGTGAGCGCCGTAGATTCCTTTGGCTTCTTCATGGACAACCAAGCCGATGTAAACCTTGCGACAAGCCGCACAGTTTTAATCGCAGGTGGCTCGGTAATAATCGATCCGGCCGCACCCGCCGCTCAAGTCGTCCCTCGTACTTCATTGGACGTAGGTGCAGCAACGGATGCATTCTTTATGCCCGTCGGTACAGTCGGCCAGCGTCCCGGAAGCCCGCTCGACGGGATGATCCGTTTCAACAGTGACGACGATGCCTATGAAGTTTATTCAACAACCGCAGGCGACTGGATCCAGATTGTCGCGAACGGCTCAATTGCCGGTGGTGTCGCAGGCAACGATACAGAAGTACAATTCAACGATAGCGGCACACCCGGTGCCGATGCCGACTTCACATACGATCAAGCAACAAACACCCTTAGCGTCGGCAGCGTCATCAATGTCGGTGAAAAGATCAACATCGCAGGCGTCGCAGGCAACGCACCAAGCTTTGCCAATCTGGACGATCTGGATGATGTATCCGTGGCAGGTCCGACAGACGGCTTCCTGCTTTCCTATAACTCAGGTGCGGGATCATGGGTCGCGATAGACCCCACGACACTGGCCTCCGCTATTCCTGACCGTATTCAAGACACAGACAACAACACATTTATCGATGTCGACACCACAGATAACGGCGCGACCGACACCATTAGCTTCAACATTAATGGCGGCGAACGGATGCTCCTTTCGAATTCCGCGTTGGATATATCCCGTGTAGTCAATATTTCAGGGGCAAGCACTACACTGACCGCGTTGACGTTAGATAACACATCCACCCCGGTAGCTGACCAAGGAACGCGAATATTATTCGAGGGTGATACGGGTGGCGTTGATATGTCACAAATCTTCGCGGGATGGACAGGCGGCGCTAACACAAACACCTACTTAAATTTCTCAACACGAGACTCTGGGGTTTTAACTGAGCAAATGCGAATTGATGCCGCCGGCAATGTCGGCATCGGTACAACAACACCGAACCTCTCGGCAGCCAGCACTGCACTGACACTATCGAATACAAACGCAGACAGCACTACGGCTTTCGAACTTCAAGGATTCAGATCAGGCAGTGACGGAGATGTCGCCGGAATAGGATTTTACAACAACACCGACCTCCTTGCCGGTATCAGAGTACGCCGCCTTGGTGCGGACAACTCCGGCTCCTTAATCTTCTCAACAACAAATCTGGGAACAGAAGCCGAAGCGATGCGCATCACCCGCACCGGCTATGTAGGTATCGGAACAAACAACCCATCTGAAAAGCTAACCGTGGTTGAAAACTATGCCGGAGGAACAAATATCGGCGTAGCCAACCTGGATGCGGATGCTACGGCCGCCTCTAACGTGATCGCTGTCACCGACGCAGGTTTAGTCGGCATCGGCCTTAGCTCCACAGCGGGCGGAGGCTTAGCATATCTGGCAACCGACGTCGCGGGCGGCCTCTCGGTTCAGAGCGAACACGCAACAACAAGCCGCGTTGTAATACAAACAGGCGCAGGCCCGTCTCCGCGTATGATCGTCGACCATGACGGCCTCATTGGTATGAACACCCTCACGCCGCAAACCTTGCTTGACGTAGACGGCACCCTGAAAATCGCCGACGGTGGCGAAGCTTGTGACGCCAATCGCGAAGGCGGCATCCGCTATGACGGCACAGGCGACACATTCTATTTCTGCGCTTTAGCGGCAAATGGCTGGGAAGCAATCTCGCTCGGTTCGGGCGTCACAGAGATTACAGATCTTTCTGATGCTTACACTGACTATGCGACAAACAATAACCTGTTCATCGCACAAGGCGCAGGATCAACGATCGTCGGCGATCCTGTTACAAATTCAGGTGACACAAACACGCTGGTTGGCATTAATGCCGGAACAGGACTAACCACAGGCAGCGGAAACATCATGATGGGCTTTGGCACAGCCTCAAGTGCAACGACCGCAGCAGGTAACATCTTTATCGGAAACTACTCAGGACAAAGAGTTACATCAGCATATGACAACGTCACTTTGGGACACGGAGCTGGTAGGAACCTGGACGATTCCAACAACAATGTCTTCATAGGCTTAAATGCAGGACGTGGTAGCGCAGACACCGACTACAGCATATCAGGAACAATCGCAATCGGTAGTACTGCTGGTGCTGCTATAGAAACAGGCGCAGACAACAACGTCTTTATCGGACGCGCATCCGGTGCCGCGAACACTACCGGACAAAGTAACGTTTATGTCGGGCGCAGCACTGGTACTGCATCAACCACCGCGAACAACAACGTTTATATCGGCGATTTAGCTGGTACAAGCAACACAAGTTCACAGAACACAGTTCTTGGTTTCCAAGCGGGTATGAATATGACTGGCGGGACCAGCAACACCTATCTAGGCTATCAGGCCGGTATTCAAAACCTGAGCGGCGACAGCAATATAATGATCGGCCTCGGCGCAAACGCTCCAACGACAGCCACGAATGACTGGTTGAACATTGGGGATGCTATTGAAGCGGACATGGCATCCCGTGAGGTCTTTATTGATGCGCCAGCAGCAGAGCCGTTGGACACGGATTTTGACAACGGGTCATGGTCACTGTGGCTGGACGAAGTTAACGACGAATTCGAACTTAAAGGCGTAAAATCCGACGGAAGTGTAATCACACAGACTGTTGGCTCATCCAGCTCAGTTATCTACCTTGATGATCTTGGTGATGTTACAACTGACTATACCGTTGACTTCAATATGTCACTGGGCCAAGGCGCAGGCGCTTCGCTACTTGGTAGCGCACAAAACAACGTCTTCCTCGGTCAGAACGCGGGGAACAATACAACGTCGGGAAGCTCAAACACATTCCTCGGACGTTCCGCCGGCATATCGAACACAAGCGGGCCAAGCAACGTCGCAATCGGTCACACAGCGGGAAGGTATAACGAGACAGGCGGCAACAACGTCTTTATCGGACGCAACGCTGGTCAGGGAACAGCCGCTGGCAGCAGCGATGTAAACGACAGTGTTATCATCGGTTTCTCATCAGCCATCGGCATTCAAAGCGGGGCCAATTTAAACACTTTACTCGGTCATAGTGTCGGCACGGCCCTTACCGATGGCTCGTCCAATACGCTAATCGGCGCCAACGCAGGCGACAGCCTTACATCGGGTGATAACAACATCATGATCGGTGTCGGCGCCGATGTGAACGGAGCAACAGCATCTAACGAGTTGAATATCGGCAACACAATTTACGGTGACCTCGCCAACACAACTGTAACAGTCCCCGGCCACGCGGCTTTGGGTGCCAACTCCACCGTAAACACGAATTACTTCGGCGCCACAACGCATCAAAGTATTTTAAACGTTGCTGAAAGCATAGCGTCCGCAGACCCAACACGTGGCATAGCCGTTCAATTGGAAGTCGCCCCAACAGCAGCAACAGACAATGTCGGCGTGAATATCGATGCAAGAACAGACACCGCAAGCGCACAAAACATTAATTCCCTGATCGGTAACTATGCCATCGCCAGACATGAGGGAACAGGAACAGTCAGCTTGCTGGAAGGCGTTCGCGGAAACGCGTTGATATCTAACGGCGCAGGTACAGTAGCGAGTGCCGTCGCAGTAAACGGTGCCGTCGGAAACTTTGGCAGCACCAACATAACGGCTGCACATGGCGTCCGCGCATCCGTCGGAAATCTCGGCTCCGGCACAATTACGGATGCATATGGTGTTCTGGTTGCCCCCGCGACGAACGCAGGTACAATCACAAATAATTACGGTCTATACGTCAGCGACCAAACCGGGCTTGGCACAAATAACTTCAACATTTACTCTGATGGTACCGGAGTGAACTATTTCGAAGGCAATGTCGGTATCGGCACAACGGACCCAACCAACAAACTGACAATCCTCGACGGCAACATTGCTATCCGTGAAGATGATGACGGCGATAACGCGGTCCAGATCGGCGCAGGCACAGACATCGGATGGATACTTCTAAGCAATGCCGGAACGCAGAACACCTACATTAACTCTGCACTCGGCGCGCCTTCATACTTTAATGCAGGCGGATACGTATTCGGCAATACCACTATCGATGCTTCAGCCTATCTGCAAATTGACTCGACGACACAAGGCTTCCTACCGCCACGAATGACAACAACGGAACGCGACAATATCGCGTTACCAGCCACCGGTCTGACCGTATACAACACGACAACGAACACCACCGACTACTTTAACGGCACAGCATGGGTATCCTTCTCGACAGCCGCGGGCACGGATAATGACTGGCAAGTCGATATACCAAACAGCTACGTTTACAACACGACCGACAATATCGGTATCGGCACAGCTACACCGCAATCCAATCTGCATCTGGGTGCCGCAGCATCCACACTGCGCATCAGCAGTGATGGTGACAACACAGCCATTATCATTGACGATATGGATACCGCAAACCGCACATCCTTCATTGATTTCCAGACAAGTGGCGGTGCCACGAGAGCACGAATAGCAGCTCATACCGGAGACTCAGGCACAGACGACGAACTGGTTTTAAATACGGGTAACACCGTCGGTCAAATGATGGACATGACCTCGGACAATCAGGACGGTACAGCATTCGGCCTTTACTACAATGTCGATAAAGGCACAGGTACAGGTGATGACTGGGGTCTTTTAATTAACAAAACAACCACCGCCTCGCCCGGCACGTCACGTTTGATCGAAGGTATAACCGATTCAACGTCGCAATTCTGGGTGGATGATGCCGGAAATGGATATTTAAGAAGCGAACTGGGTATCGGAACAACCACTACATCAGGTGTTTTGCACGCGGTAAGTGATAATCGCGACATGTTCCTTGATAGCATTAACGGCACAAACGCATCTTTTGGCCCTGATTTTCAGTTACGCCGATCCCGAGCCGGGGCCATCGTTCAAGAGAATGATAAACTTGGCGGGGTTCGTTTCTACGGACATGACGGCAACGATTTCAGAGCAGCAGGAACAATTCTGGTAGAGTCAGATGGAACCCCCGGCGCAAACGATATGCCAGGGCGTATGGTCTTTAATGTCACCGCCGATGGAGAATTAATAGGCGACGGCACGGCCGAGATGGTAATCAAGAACACAGGCAATGTCGGTATAGGAACATTAAGCCCTACATCCGAATTACATGTCGTCGGTACAAACAACACCGATATCACAATCGAAAACAATGACCCTAGCGCAGCATTGGGTGCGCGCCTTACACTCGACAATACAATTCAAACAGGCGGACGCGCATTCGACATCTGGTCAACAGGTTCAGGTAACGGACCCGGTGCAGGCTCGTTAGAAATTTTCGACGTGACAGCGGGCGCAACCCGTATCGCGATAGACCCTTCAGGGCGCATTGGCATGGGCACAAACAACCCTGAAGACTCCGCCCTGCTCGACCTAACATCAACGACGCTTGGCTTCTTACCCCCACGTATGACAACGGGCCAAAGAGACCTTGTCGCTGCCCCTGTTGCAGGTTTGACGATCTACAACACGACGGACGGCTTGTATCAGTTCTTTAACGGCACAATCTGGGCAGATGTCGGCTCGAATGCTGTCGGTGCTATCGCCATCAATGATTTAACAGATGCGGTAACCACAACAGGCTCATCCAATAACCTGTTCTTGGTAACAACACCATCCAGTCTGGGCGCAACAGATACAGACAACATTGGCTTGGGCTTAAACGCGTTGACCAACCTGAATGACAGCGGCGCACAAAGCAACATCGCCATCGGCGGCACGGCCTTGAGCGACGTATCCGGCGGCGACGGCAACATTGCGCTTGGCTACTTCGCATCACCGAAAGTCACAACGGGCGGCAACAACATCACAATGGGTTCCTTCACAGCGAATGAGATAACGTCCGGTAACAGTAACATCAGCATTGGTGACGGATCAGGCAGCAGCAACGACACAGGTAGCGACAACATCTTCATCGGGGAAGATGCGGGTATCGGTAGTGTTATCGGTGTCATGAACCGTAACATTGCAATCGGTACCAGAGCAGGCTCAACAATTGAGGGCGGCGCGGGCGGCGCGGATAACAACCTCTTACTCGGTTATCAGGCCGGTGATGTGATCACCACAGGTGATAACAACATCATCATCGGTTATGACGTCGACCCATCATCAGCAACAGCATCAAGTGAGTTGAATATCGGCGACCTTATTTACGGTGACCTTGCCAACAACCAAGTCATGATCGGAGACACAAGAGTAATTCAGGCATTGCCTAACAGTAACCAAATGTTCCAATCTTACTTCGACGCAACAGCGACCAATATTGGCGACTTTGCGATCGGTACTTCTTCCAACGCAGCAACCAGAAAGTCTGATATTGACCTGTTCCGTTCTCGCGGCGGTGTAGGGTCGGAAACAGCCGTTGCCAATGATGATGAGCTAGGGTCGATCCGTTTCACAGGGTATGATGGAAACAGCTACGAAACGAGAGCGCAGATCACAGGACATGTTGACGGTGCAGTCTCTGACGGTACTGTCCCGACAGCTATCACATTTAGAACCGAGACCAATACGAATGTAGGTACCTCTGCGGAACGCATGCGTATCAGCTCCGCAGGTAACGTGGGTATCGGCACCCCAACACCTGACACACTTCTGCATCTCCATGATCAAGGTAACAACCCGCAATTCCGTCTGTCCGGTCCCGGAAATTCGATCGGTGAGATTATTTTCGAGGAAAACGATCAGGGTAACAACTTTATCATCCGTTACAGCGGTGCTGACAATAACCTCTCATTTATTGGCGCACAGAGCGGCACAACCATGTCTCTGGGACGCGAACGCGCATCCGTTGCAATCGGTGGCACAACTGACACGCTTGATGCGGACGATACAAACATTCCGGATGGTACACTGACAATTGAAGATGGCGCGCTATGTACAGATGACGGCGGCACGAACTGTAACGACGTTTCCAGAGAAGCGGGAAGTATCTATGCGTTGGGTACAGGCTCCATTTTGATGCCTGCTGGTACAACAGCCCAGCGTCCTACAGGCATTGATGGTATGATCCGTTTCAACAGCACAACAGACAGCTACGAAGTATACTCCACAACAGCAGGCGACTGGGTCGCCATCGTGAGTGCAGGTGCAGCCGTCGGCGGCGGCGGCGCAGGCGCAGATACACAAGTTATATACAATGACAGCGGTACACTGACGGGTGAAGCTGCGTTCACTTATGATCAATCGAATGACACGATGACCATCGCCAGCGTATCGGCGACCGACCGCATTTCCCTGACACCGAAAACATCCGTCGGCACACCAAACGGTTTAGCCATCAACGATCTGGATGATGTGAACACAAGTGGCGTAACAGACGGCCAGCTGCTGGCTTACAACAATACATCCGGCGACTGGGAACCCGTTTCTGCAGGTTCCGGCGGCTTGTGGACGGACAACACAACATACATTAGCCGTACCGGCGACATCTTGGTCGACGGTACATATACAGGCACATCCAGCGTTCCGGTATCGGGCGCAGGCGTGCGCATGTTCTTCGATGTAGAAACCGCAGCCTTCCGCGTCGGATCAGTGAATAGTAACCAGTGGGACGATAGTAATGTCTCGTCCTACAGTATCGCCATGGGTCAAAACCCGAGAGCCGATGCAGCCAATGCGGTTGCTATTGGTCCTAACAGCATCGCAGGTGGCAGCAGTTCCGTCGCCATCGGACAAAACGCCGTCGCACAAAGATCAGGTAGTTTTGCATTAGGTACCTCCGTTACAACTGATGGAGAAAGTGCCATGGCCATTGGACGCACCAGTGAAGCCAGCGGTTATGGTTCAATTGCGCTAGGTCAGCAAGTTCTCGTCGGTGACGGCACATACAACAGCGGCGCCGGTGACGGCTCCATGGCTATCGGCTTGTTAGATGACGCTGTTGGCAATATCACCGACCCGCAAGTTACAGGTATTCAATCCCTCGGTATCTTTATGGGGCCTCAGGCGGGATATAACCTATCGGCCGATAACCGCATGGCTCTGGTTGGCGGTGACTTCCTTATCGATGATGACGGTACAGCCGGATCACAAGGATGTATTCGTTACGTCGAAGGTACAGGACTTCAATTCTCCAACGATTGTTCCAGCTACACCGACTTTGGCACAGCCACAGTCGGCGGCACGGATACGCAAGTGCACTTTAATAACGCAGGCGTAGAAGACGGAGATGCGGGCCTAACGTATCTTGCTGCCAGTGACACTTTGAATATCGGCTCAACCGTAAATGTCGGCGATCTGGTGAGCATCGGATCAACAACAGGCGCAGCAGCCCCGACAGGAACCACAGGAACAGTCAGCCTGAACCTCGGCGATCTGGGCGATGTCAGCA
Source organism: Alphaproteobacteria bacterium (assembly GCA_030432025.1). GTDB lineage: Bacteria > Pseudomonadota > Alphaproteobacteria > Micavibrionales > Micavibrionaceae > TMED27. The sequence continues at coordinate 19,466 of JAUIIA010000012.1, read as the reverse complement.
CGACAGCCCCGACAGATACACAAGTATTGACCTACAATGCTTCAACAGGCGAATGGGAACCGCAAGCCGCCGGCGCAGGCAGCAGCGTATGGACAGCCGCAGCCTCCGGAAATGGCAGCGACATTCGTTACAACCCTGCGGGCGATGATGATGACGTTTTGATCGGCGTCGACTCCGTAACCGCCTTCATGGACAATAACGGCCAAGCCGATCTGGAAGTAGAAGGTCTTGTAAAAGCCACAGCATTTAACCCTGCAGACGGAAACCCGATCACTTGGGGTGACGGCACAACAACTATTCTTGCCGATGCCAGCAGTGATTACATCGCCCTGAATACGGACAGCGCAACACAGCTACTCGTTACCGCATCAGGCGTCGGTATCTTCACTATAACTCCATCAGCAGAGCTGGACGTAAACGGAGACATAGAAGCGGACAGCTTGATCCTCAACGGTGTCGCAGGAAACGCACCAACATACGTAACGCCGTCAATTGCTTTGAGCGAAGTCTCCGATGTTGACCTGACAGGTTTCTCCGATGGCGATGTCCTGACTTACAACAACACATCCGGAAACTGGGAACCACAAGCGGCTGGCGCAAGCTCTCTTTGGACAGATCTAACAGGCGGACGCATCCATTACGGCACAACATCTGCAAATCAAGTTGGTGTAGGCACAAATAATCCGGCGGTAACATTGGATGTTAGCGGTACTCTGAGATTCGGCGATGGCGGCGAGACTTGTGGCGCATCCTATGAAGGTGCTCTACGTTATGTCAGCGCGACAAAAGAATTACAAATGTGTAACGGCACCGATTGGGTCGGCATTGTGAATGCTACAGGTGCCACAGGCGGCGGTTGTACAGACAGTCAGACTTTCAGCACACCAGGCGAATACACATTCACGGTTGATGCATCAAACTTCGGCTGTACCTTTAAGGTCCGCGTATACGGTGCCGGCGGTGGTGGTGGCGCAGGTGCCGGCCAAGGCGGTGCGGCAGAGTTTGACTTCACTCCGGCGGCCATGGGTGACTTTGAGCTCTATGTCGGTGAGACAGGAGCCGCTAGCAGTACCATCCCTACACTCGGTGGCGGTGCCGCAGGTGACCCTAGCGGCGGTGACTCAGGTGGTGGTGCATCCGCTGTTGGCTACAATGACGGTTCCTTTACATTGCTGATGGTATCCGGTGGTGGTGGCGCAAACGGTTCAGGAGCGGCCGGTGACGGCGGTAGCCTCAATGGCTGTGGCGGTAACGGCAGCAATGGTGCAGAAGGCGGTTGTACAAATGTCGGAGGAGGCATAAGTGCTTACCTTGGCGGCGACGGCGGCTCCGCTGGTGGAAGTGGCGCAAATGCAAATGGAAATTCTGGTGGTGCTGGCGTTGCTAAATATCTCATCTCCGGTGGTGGCGCCGGTTACAGCGGCGACGCCGGCGGCGGTGGCGGCGGTTATGGCGGTGGCGAAGGCGGCGACAGCGGCGGGGATGCCGGTGCCGGTGGTGGTGGTTACGTTAACTCGGCTTCCGTGGATAATGAAGTCGCAATTACGCCAATTGCTTTAGGAAATGACGGTCGCGTTGAAATCGTCGCAATCAGCGGTACACCAACCCTGCCCGCAGGAACAGTTTTAAACGATCTCGCCGACACAGCTGTGCCATCACCGACAGACGGCGATGTGTTAACATGGGATAACAGCTCCAGCCGTTGGGTAGCACAAACGGCGGGCGGAGGCCTTTGGACAGCCGGTACGGGCGAAGACATATACTATGACGGAACAACACCGGAAGTCGGCATAGGAACGACAACGCCGGCTTACATGTTGCACGTCGAAGACGGTGACATCGCCCTTGGCGACACAACGGATGCCGCCAGAAAAATCTTCCTGCAACGTAACGGCACAATGCTGGGTAAGTTGAGTACCGATGACAGTGACCTGACACTTGCTGCCATGAATGGCAACGATATACGCATTACACCCGACGGCGGAATTACAGATGGCGGCCTGTTTATCGCAGACAGTGGTGATATTGCAATCAAGCACACAAACCCTCAAGCCTTGCTGGATCTGGGCAACAACACTGTTGGCTCACCTAAATTCCTGTTCCACAGCAATGGCAACGTCAAAGCCGGTATGGGCGTGGACATGACAGGTGCAACTTGGGAAGCGAACATCTTCGGTCAAGGAAACGGCACGAACGGCCACCTCTCATTCGGCTTCATTCAGGACAGCGACGGCACAACATATAACGAAGAAATGCGTCTCACAGAAACAGGCTTCCTCGGTATAAACAACACCGCGCCGAATGTTGAACTCGATGTTACAGGTGACATCGAATACACAGGCACCATCACCGACGTATCTGACGCACGCTTGAAAGACAATATCGAGCCGCTGACCAAATACGGTTCCCTGCTCGATCGCATTGACCAAATTGAAACCGTCAGCTTCGTCATGAAAGGCGACGAAGACAAGCGCAAGGAATTCGGTGTGATCGCACAGCAACTCGAAACCGTATTCCCTGAACTCGTCCATACGGCCGAGGATGAAATGGGCACAAAATCCGTGAACTATGTCGGCCTGATCGCGCCGATGATAGAAGCAACAAAAGAATTAAAAGACGAGAATGCCGCACTAAAAACCGAACTGGAAGAAATGCGTAGCGAGCGCAAAGATGTAAAAGATGCAGTAGAAAGCCTGAACAAACAGGTCGAGCTGCTGAACAAAGCCGCAGCAAACAAAGTTGAGAAAGCATCAATCCTGCCGGAAAACTGGATGCTATTACTGATCGGCTTCCTCGGCGGACTGTGTATGGTATTGGTGGTCACACGCAAAAAAAACCAAGCCGGTTAAGGGGGTAATCACACGATGAGCTTGCCCTCCTCCCATCTTTTAAAAAGACTAAGAGGCCTCACCAAAGCGGCTGTTTTGTCGCTGCTTTTAATACTGTTTTCTGCACAGTATTTCCCTGCGATGGCACAATGCGCATCACCGACAGGTGTCGCAGGACAAATTATTTTCGGTGAAGACGACAATGTACCTGCATACTGCGATGGCTCAGGATGGATAGGCATGATCGGCGGTGACCCGACAGGGCTTCCATCTTCGAGCAGCACAAATATCGTGCCTGACGGATTGGTCCTCTATTACCGCATGGATGAAACCGCAGGAACGGCAATTACCGATTCCAGCGCCAGCGGCTACGACGCATCGGCAAACGCAACCCTAACTGCTCAGACAGGGGCAATTGACACCGCAATCGACACCGACGAAATAACGCTTGATAGCACAGACGTTTTTGACTCACTGACCGAAGGCACAATCTCTGCGTGGATAAAATGGGAAGGCAGCACTACATCCGAAATGTCGGTATTCACTCTGTATAACGCAACAGCCGACTCACATTTTCAGCCATTACAAGTTCAGAACGGCGAAATGAAACTATATGGCTGCAGCACAAATTTCACGACAAGCACAACACCGATAACCCCCGGCCTGTGGCATCATATACTTTATCATTCCGACTCAACAAACGGACACAAGGTCTATGTCGACGGTGTCGAAGTTCGTTCAAGCGCAACCCATGCATTTTTCAATAACTGTGATTCCGTCGGCAATACATCATCCTACCGCATAGGCCATGCGGGCGGCTTCGAACAATTTAATGGACCAATAGACGATCTTCGAATTTACAATCGGGTCTTAACTGACAACGAAATACAACAGCTTGCCAGAGCTAAAGACGGCATTTCCTATAACAAAAACCACCGCACCATGGAGTTTTTTGATGGTAACCAATTCACCTCAATGACGCCGGAATGGGTCGTTCCATCCGCACCCAAAACGGCGGAATGCACCACGACAATCGGCGAAGTCTGCTCTGACGGTACTGTGTACGCAGGCTTAAGCACTGACGGTAGTGTGCCGATGTACACAACACGCTGCAACGTAGGCCAGACATGGGACGGCGCGAATTGCACCGGATCGGCGAGCCAAATAACATGGAACGAAAATTTCGCACATACAGATTACACGACAACCGGAGCAACCGACGCGGATGATGGCGACGGAAACACCGCCTTGATCATTACAGTTGACGCGGACGGCACGGAGGCAGGTGTACAACAGCATGATGCTGCACAGGTCTGTGCAGACCTAAGCCAAGACGGATATGATGACTGGTACCTTCCTGCGGGATACGAACTTCAGGTTATTTATGATAACCGTGTCGCAATAGGCAACACCCCCGTTAGCGAAACATGGTCATCAACAGAAGCCGGTACTGGATCTGCTTACAGGATCGACTTTTCAGACGGAAATGTCGCCGCTGCAACAAAGAACGGTAGTTATTTTGTACGCTGTGTTCGTCAGGCATCCGCTACAGGTAGCAACCTCGTCGCCCACTACAAACTCGACGAAACAACAGGCACCACCGCGTATGACAGCTCGTCAAACAATAACAACGGCACTTTGCAAAACGGCATGGATGCAGCAATTGACAGCATACCGGGCGCGGTCGGCACAGCTCTCTCCTTTGACGGTGTGGATGATGGTGCGGAAGTCGCATCCTTTGCTGATTTGAACATTGCTACAGACGGTTCTTTTTCGCAATTCCTTTGGTTTAAAAAGAGCACAGATTGCGGCGCGAATGCAGGCGGTGATAACGAAGTGATGGCTACGCGCTATGGCTCAGGCTTTACCAACAGAACATGGTGGTTTGGCTGCGAAGCATCGAGTGATGCACTCACCATACGCTTCTACGGTAGTTCTTCCAGCGCCACAGTAACAGGACCAGTGATTGATGACGGTCAATGGCATCATGGCGGCTGGATTTATGATGCAAATGTAGGTGAAGTACGACTCTACCTGGACGGAACAGAGGTGAATTCTCAGTCGTATACTCTCGACGTCGACATGAACCTCGCCAACCCCCTATGTATAGGCAGTTACGATGCACAGTGTGATGATTCTCGTTTCTATTTCCGAGGAAAACTGGACGATGTAAGGCTTTACAACAGGGTCTTGACGGCCCCAGAAATCCAAAACCTCTATCAAATGGGAGCGCCCGTCGGCTCCTCCACCGCCCTGCCCCAGGGTTGTTCGAATGTTAGTGATGTCTGCGATGACGGTACAATTTATGCGGGTCTTTCTCCCGACGGAAGCGTTGCCATGTTTGCCGCAGCCTCAACTACCGAAGTTGAAAAGTTTTGGAATAACGGATTAACAAACTGGACGACCGCAGGAACAACGAACAGCAACGATGGTGATGGAAACACCAACACATTGGCTATCACCGATTCAGACGGTGTCACCGCAGGATTTCAAACTCATGAAGCCGCACAATATTGCTATGACTTAGTCGCACATGGTGCAGAAGATTGGTACCTTCCGGCTCTTAACGAGTTAACCTTGCTATATAATTCGGGAGACCCAATTACAGACTTTTTTGACCCTGCTGATGATTACTGGACATCGACAGAAGGCGGCTCAAATGACCAGGCTGTAATTTTAAGGGATAATGGTTCGACAGGGACCAGCGCTAACAATAAGGACAATACCGGCACAAAAGTACGTTGTGTCCGCAAGGGCCCTGCACCTCGTTGCGCGAACCCGTATGGTCTGGAAGGACAAATGATTTACAACACCAACGGCAATGTCGTCCAATATTGTGACGGCGCGCGCTGGATTGCGATTGGTAAGGATAATTAAAGCATGAGATGGCCGATAACATATCGCAGCAATATCCTGCACATCCTCTGGATGCTTGCAACACTTGCGTGCGTGCTTGCTGCACCATCCGCACATGCCTGCACGAGCCCGGCCGGAAATGCAGGAGACATTATTTACGATGACGACCGCAATCTTATGCTCTATTGCGACACCAATAACTGGATCGCCGTCAGAGGCACAGGCGGGGCAGGCCCTGTACCAACTTCGGGATTAGTCGGACATTGGACATTGGACGAAACCAGTGGCTCTACAATCAGAGATTATTCCCCAAGTGGAAATAACGGCACATGGTCTGATGCTGTGAACAACGACGTTACAGAAGAAAGCATAGTCGGGCAGGTAAACAATGCAATCACGTTTGATAACAGTATAGACAGCATCAATATCGGCAACCCGGCAGAGCTGCAAATTACAGGAGCCCTGACCGTTTCAGGTTGGGCGCGCCCGACATCATCCCATGACGGTCACATTCTTGCTAAATGGGACTGGCCAAATGAAAACAACGCATCCTACCGCTTACAAACCGATACGGTCGGAGGATCCGATATAGATTATGAATTCCGTGTCTATTCAGGAACCTGTGGCTCCACCTCCTCTATTAACTCTGGTGAAGTAACCGTGACCACAAATGAATGGCATCATATTGTCGGTGTGTATATTCCATCGACAGAAGTCAGCCTTTATATTGACGGCGTTCTTGTTGCTCAAAACACAACTGGCATTCCTGCATCTATCTCAAACTGCGCAAACGATGTAACAATCGGAACCAACACCGGACCGACGCTTCAGGAATGGGAAGGCGATCTGGACGACATCCGCGTTTACAATCGCGCATTAACATCGACGGAAATTTCGACCTTGTATCAAAACACGGGTGGTAATGACACCAGCCTTGCCTTACACCTCAAACTGGACGAAACCAGCGGTACAGTATCGGCGGACAGTTCCGTTTACGGCAATGACGGAACACTGAACAACTTCAGCGTACCCGCATGGAGCTCAAACGGTACGTTAGACGGAGCACTCCTATTCGATGGCACGGATGATGTTATTGTCGTTCCTGATGCCAACAGCCTTGATATAAACAATGCCGTAACCGTTGCAGCATGGATCAATACAACATGCTCACCTGATTTTGCAGATTCCAACAGGGAATGCCGGATATTGCAAAAAGGCAGCGGCACAACAGACAGCTCCAGCTTCGCTCTCGATATAGATGACGACACTGTCGGATACGAAGCCTTGCACTTTTGTGTAAATTACGGCGGCATTGACGACCCGCAATGCATCTATACCAACAGTGGAACGGTTGTGAATGACGGAACATGGCACCATGTTGCAGCCTCTTGGGACGGCACAGAACTTAGCCTTTATGTAGACGGGCAATTAGACAACACAGCCAGCTATTCTGCCGGAAGTGTTGCCGCAAACAGCGACCCAATAACAATAGGCGGAAGAAACGACGGTAACGGAGACGATTACTCGGGCCTGATGGATGATGTACGTATCTACACACGCGCTTTATCCGCTAATGAAATTGCCTCAATGGCAGCCGCCTGTTCAGAAGGCTCAATGATCTACAACGCCGACCATCACGTACCGCAATATTGTGCAGGCAGTGATGACTGGGTTGCAATGGGCCCTGTTCGCGGTGGAATTGATAATGGCCTTGTCGGTCACTGGCAACTCGATGAAACCAGCGGCACGACCGTAGGTGATGCATCAGGAAACCTGAACAATGGTGCTATGCTTGGCGGCCTTGATGGCAGTACATCATCAGTAGACGGAAAAGTCAGCACAGCACTGGACTTTGATCATAACAATAACCACCGCGTAGAAATCACCACACCAAGCGCCGTCCTTGACAACATCTGGGATGGTGGCGGGACCGTATCGTTCTGGACAAATCTGGATAGTGAGGGAGAAAATCAGTCTATCTGGGTATCAAAAGAGAACCGATGGGTAATCAACAACAGAGCTAACGCCCCAAGCGTTGGGATTGAATTTGATATTGATTTCTCCGGTCAAGCCAACAGCCTGTGGCGCAGAGATGATGGTGTAACCGTAGGCGAATGGGTTCATGTTGTCATCACATACGATGCAGATTCCGTAACGAATGATCCAACACTATACCTAAACGGTGTTGAAACGGCCTTAAATGAAATTACTACACCAATCGGAACCCGCGATGATGACGCTGGCTCAACCGTTTTATTTGGCGATAACAATGCCGGCTCGGTATCTCAAGATGGCCGCATGGACGACATTCGTTTTTATAACCGCATGCTCTCCAAAGCAGAAGTTATAGCGCTTTACGAACTCGGCAACGATCAGGACTCCGCCCTTGTCGGTCACTGGAAACTCGATGAATTGAGCGGCACAAACGCCAATGACGATAGCCTTAGCGGCATTGACGGAACTCTGAATAATTTCGACACACCACCAGCATGGTCTTCAAGTGGCACTGTCGACGGCGGACTGGTGTTTGATGGAACAGATGACGGCATTAACCTGGGCGATAATTTCGACATGACAGGATCATTCACCATTTGCGCTTGGGCAAAACCCAGAAACGCGACAACAGGCTATATATTCGGGAAATATAATGCGAACACCAACTCAGGCTTATTCCTAAGAGCAGGTAGCACCACTGTCACAGGTGATTCATGGACAATAGGAACAAACTCAGCCGATTTCATAGAGATTGAAGACCTTGATACGGATGTCTGGCAACATGTTTGCGGCGTGGTCAGGCCAAGCCCCGGCACATCCGCACTCTATAAAAATGCAAGCGTTATAGGCACAAGCACCAGCTTTGCAGCTCATTCTGACAATACGGTTAACGCCTTCATTGGAAACAGATATGATTTCAACAGAACCTTTGACGGCAGCCTTGATGATGTCCGCGTGTATAACAAGGCACTCTCAACGATCGAAATCGACGCACTGTATAAGCTTGGTATCGGGCATTGCACCGGTCCGGTCGGCAAGGAAGGCGATATGATTATGGATGATCTGGATGCAGGTGCAGCAGTCGACAACGCACTAATTTACTGCGACGGCGCAAACTGGCAAGCTGTTGGAAAAACACCGCCATAAAGGAAAAGAATGAAATATAAAACCGCAGCAAATTTACAAATCATATGCAGCATCCTGATGCTGACAATGGTTTTTGCTGCACCTGTTTTCGCGCAGGACATTTCATCCGGCCTTGTGGCGCATTACAAGCTTGACGAAACCGGCGGCACAAGCGTTAGTGATAGCGTAGGTTCGAACACGGGAACCATGACAAACGGCCTAACTGGGGCACAGAGTGTTGCGGGAAAAGTACGAACAGCGCTGGATCTCGAAGAAGCTTCGGGGCACGTTATTACCACAGCAGCTCCTAGCCTGCTCGACGGAGAAACCGAAGCCTCTATTTGCCTTTGGTTTAAGCTTGAAGCCAGTGAAGTCGCTCAAGATTTCTATCTCGCAAGCGACTACAATGGCGGCGCAAACAATAACGGCTGGGGTCTGTTCATCGACGACACCGAGTTTTTCTCCACAAATCAGAACACTATCACATTCTACGCCCAAGCCAGCTTTGCTTCCAATCGCGTCGCTGCACCCACGGACACAGTAAACAGCTTACTCGGTAAATGGTCACACGTATGCGGCACCTACTCAGGCACTAATTTCATGCGCCTTTATGTCAACGGTGTACTTATCGCGGAGAAGAACGCTGCTGGTCCCGCAAGCATCACGGACGATCCTGGGGCTAATGTCGCGATCGGGGGGTTCGGTACAGGCGGCGCAACATTCGATGGCCCGCTGGATGATCTGCGAGTTTACAACCGCGCTCTAACCTCAACCGACATTAAAGAGCTTTACCAGAGCACATCAGGGACCTTGCGCTACAAGGAAGCCACCGAAGGACTGGAATATTTCAATAGCACGGAATGGGTTCATGCAGGTTTGGGCAGCTACAAACCAAACGCGGTTACATTTGATGGAACCAATGACAATTTATACTTCGGCAGCACCCTTAACGGTGTAAATGACGGCAGCAAAGTAACAGGCAGCTTTTGGGTCAGACGTGACTCTGCCGAAAGCGGGAACCTGCATGTGATTCTACAAAGTCAAAATTCACAAAGCCTCGTCCAATGGGAAAGCGGAAACAGATTTTTCACCAAATATAAAAACGCAGAAACCGATGATGTTTTGGGCATACGCTCGAACGTAGCCTACACAGATAGCGGATGGCACCACGTCATGTGGAGCGGCGATATTAACACGCCAGGCAGCGCCAAAATGTATGTTGACGGTGTTGATGTCACAACAGTGTCAGATTTCGGTGACGCCAACGCAGGCAACGGCACAAACAACGTTCTGGATTTCGCCGTAAATGAATACCGTATAGGTTCAAACATTTCTGCCGCAGCAGCATTCCTGAACGGAGACGTCGCCGATTTCTGGATGGATTTCGGCACCTATATAGACCTTACAGATGCCGACAATCGCGCAAAATTCCGCAGCACAAACGGCATGCCGATGTATCTGGGCCCTGACGGCTCCCTGCCGCTCGGTAAAAAGCCCGACATTTTCTTTAGCGGCGAAACAGCTGACTGGCACACCAATAAAGGTTCAGGCGGCGGCTTCACGGAGAATGGTGCAATAACAGATGCCGATGTCGAAGTCATCTATCTCGCCGACGCAGAGCTGAATGATTTTGGCCTCACACTCAGCGATACCGCCAAATACGGAGATCTCGTCAATGGCGGAAACGGCAAACTCTACGGTATCCCCAGAGACGCGACAGACATACTCGTCATCGATACTGAAGCCGGAACAGCAACACGCACAGCAATGGGTGCGGACCTTAGCGGTGCAACAAAATGGATGGATGGCGTCTTGGCACCCAACGGTAAAATTTACGGCATTCCCAGAGACGCGACAGACATACTCGTCATAGACACGGCAACAGACACCGCCACCAGAGAAACAATGGGCTTAACCCTCACTGCAGGAGGAACAAAATGGGAAGGCGGCGCCCTCGGTGCCGACGGCTTGATTTACGCCATCCCCAGAAACGCTACGGAAGTCCTGATCATTGATCCGACAGACGATACAGCCAGCCTCAGCAATTTTGGCCTGACCATCCCTGCCACAGCATCAAAATATCTGGATGCCGTTGCTGGTAATAACGGCAAGATTTACGGCATCCCTTACGACGCAACAGACTTCCTTGTTATTGACACCAATAACGGTACTGCGACCCAAACGACACTCGGGCTGGGAACGCTAGCTACCAGCAGCAAATGGACTGTCGGAACATTGGGTAAGGACGGCAACATCTATGCCCTTCCATGGGATGCTACGACTGTCTTAACAATTGATACTGAAACCGATACCGCCACAGAGAGCAATTTCGGCGTTACCCTCTCGGGATTTGCAAAATACGGCGGTGCAACAACGGCAAATGACGGACAAATTTACGGCATTCCATATAACGACCCTGAAATTTTAATTATCGATCCATACAAACAAACCGCCAGAGAAACAGACTTCGGCCTGACCTTATCCAGCTCCAATAAGTTTGAAGGCTCAGCGCTAAGTTTCGACAATAAAATTTATGCTGCACCCAGAAACATAGATTCAGTCTTGATCATCAACCCCAGAGGCGAATGCGCTAGCCCTACCGAATTAGGGGGCAGCGTTCTCTACAACACTGACTTCAATGTCATGCAATATTGCAACGGTGCGGACTGGGTCGCCATGGGGCCAAGCGGTATCACAACAGGCAGCGGCTGCACAAACCCGGCAGGCTCGGCCGGCGACCTGATGTACAATCAGGATTATGATTACATACAATATTGTAACAGCCGCGACTGGGTCGGTTTGGGTCTGAACACAAACGAAAGCGCCGCAGGTCTGGGCAGTCTAGTCGGCCACTGGAAACTGGATGATCTCAGCGGCACCTCTGCTGCAGACAGCTCGGGATACAACAACACAGGAACTCTTCAGGGAGCAGCAACCTTTAACAATTCAGGCGTCTTAAGTGGTTCCGTCACACTAGATGGAACAAATTCTTACATAAGCATTACCGACACAACTGACAGCGTGTTTGACATCACAAGCAACCTCACTCTTGCTGCATGGGTTAACCTCAACAGCTGCGGCTCATACGAAGGCCTGATCTCCAAAGGCAGTACGCAGCAAAATTACAGTTTACAAATATCAAGCGGCTGCACCCCCCAGTTTGAATATAATAACGGGTCTCAATTCACACAAAACAGTACCTCATCGATATCGACAGGATCATGGAACCACGTTGCAGTCACGCATGACGGAAGTGATGTTAGATTCTATATAAACGGCGTGCTTGATCGTACTGTGAGCGGGATCGGGGATTTTATTATTGGTGATGACCCTGTCATTATCGGGGACGATATTTTTGGCGGCAGTAACTATCTGGACGGCATGGTTGATGATGCGCGTATTTACAGCGCAACACTCACCCCCGCTCAAATTTTTGATATTTACGAGCAAGGTGCCCCATTCGAGCTCACCGACAACCTTGTCGCGCATTGGAAGCTGGAAGACAGTTCGGGCAGCACAATCACAGACGAGCTGGGCAACAATAACGGGACATGGAACGATAACACGGATGACGTAATCACCGCCGAAAGCGTTGCAGGCATTGACGGCGATGCCCTTGATTTTGAATATGATGACCAAGCCTTTATCAACATTGATGCGGGAGCAGGAACGACTGACCTCGACAATCTAGGACCCATGACAGTTTGCGCATGGGTGAATTTCGAGAGCATGCCGGGCGCAGGCGGACCAATTGTCGATAAGCGCGGCGGCGCAAGCTTTGGTAACGGCGGTTGGAATCTAGGTTACAACCGCGCTGGCGGTGAACGCTTCTTTTTCCGCTCAAACCTAGGAGACGGAGCTTTAACAAATTTCAATACTGTTCAGCTCGGACAAAACCAGCATGTTTGCGGCACTTGGGACGGTTCAGACGGTAGCGTCTCTGTGAACATGTATCTTGACGGCACACTCGACAACACCTCAACTTTTGACAATACTGAAACCATTGATGATGCGGCCTATGATATCGAGATATGCCGCGATGACGCGAGCAGCACATTCTGTGACGGTTTAGTTGATGATGTCCGTATTTATGACCGTGTACTCAGTAACGGCGAAATCAAATTGATTTACGAGGGCACGCGATGATCCGTCTAAGTGCATATATCCGCAAAATCGTCCAAACCTCGGTTCTGGGTGTAGCAATATGCGCACCATCTGCTGCTTTCGCGCAGGACATCACCACAGGTTTAGAAGCGCATTGGGGCTTTGAAGAGGCCGACGGCGCCACACAAGCCACCGACTTAACAGGCAATGGAAACACGCTCTTCTTCACATCCTCTGACCCGGATAACGATTTTGTTAAAGGTGTGTTCGGCAGAGCCGTTTCTCTAGATAGCGCCTCGGATTGTCTACTCACCAATATAAACAATGATGCCATCGATAACCTCGATACCTTTTCTCTCGCAACCTGGGTAAAGCTCGGGGAATTGCCGGGTGCACAAAGACGTTTACTAAGTCCAGGACCGACCCTTTTTGACTTGCAGCTTTCACCAGGCAACGCTTTTTCATTAATTGTTGATACCAGTAATGATGGCGGCAGTAATATCAATGTAACGGGTCCTACATTGACAACAGCGGACCTATCCAGATGGCATCACGTTGTCGGCACATATGATGGTTCAACGATGTCTTTATACATTGATGGTAAGCTTGCAAATTCATCAGCACAGTCAGGTAATGTAAACAACGGCGGCAATGGGTTTGGGGTAGGTAGTGAAGCTATATGCAATCAGGCTCTAAGCGGCCTGTATGACGATACCAGAATTTACAATCGGGCACTTACCGCCGGTGATGTTCAGGCCCTGTATGAAGCACCGACAAAATCTTGCGACGCGCAAAACCGTGGCTCAATCATTTACAACACCGATGGTCAGGTCATGCAATATTGCGATGCGACGAACTGGGTTGCGATGGGTAAAGAAAGATATGTTCCTAAAGCAGCCCGATTTGTGAGAGCTGATACAGACTGGCTCACGCGCGGTGGTGACCTAACCGACATCACTGACACAAAACGCGTTACAGGCAGCGTTTGGGTACGCCGCACCACAACCGGTGCGGGCGCAGTTGATGAAATCTATTCGGCCTCAAGCCGTTTCAGAATCACATTTGATATTGGCGACAATGTTCGCGTCACAGCACGGAATGCTGCAGACACCAGTATCCTGTCACACTCTTCTGCTGCAATAATTGATAGTGATTGGCACCATATTCTCTTTAGTATAGACATGGAAAACCAAGCTGGTTCCTATGTGTATGTTGACGATGTAGATGCCACAAACTTCTTCACCTTCACCGACGACTTTATCGATATCGCAGGTGGCGGACACAGCATAGGCGCCAATGGTGGTTCCAATCTTTTCGACGGAGAAATGGCCGACTTCTGGCTTGATACAGGCACATATATTGATTTATCCGTTGCAGCGAACAGACGAAAATTTATCGATGCTTCCGGCAACCCCGCAGATTTGGGGTCGGCAGGCGAAGGCCCCTTAGGCACAGCCCCTGATGTGTTTATGAGTGGTGACATCGCCGACTGGCACACCAACAAAGGCACAGGCGGCGGTTTTACCGAAAACGGCGAAATCACAGAAGCCTTTGGCCCATCAAAAATAACAGGCGGCGTTTCCAACCTTTCTTCAATCCCTGCCTGCTCGACATCAACAAGCGCACATAGCTTTTCATTGGCCGGAACACTCCCCGCTGCCGGACGCGAGCTTTTGGGCCTTTGGGTCGACCCTCCCTATATATTTGCAGGAAACGGATGGACAGGCGGCGACACACCATTTGAAGTTTATACATTTGACGGCACTAACTTTACGGTCGTTGATTCCGTCTTGTCGGGGCACGGCTACCCTGAAAACATCTGGAGCGATGGTTCGTACTACTATGTCGCCTCGCCGGGAACAGGACTGTTTGCATACACTTTTGACGGTACAGACCTGACCTTAGTGGGATCTGAGACAACTGTGGCAAACGAGGCCAGAAGCCCCTGGGGAGATGGCACATATATATATGTGTCTGACGGCACAGGTGGTTTCCATGCTTTCACATTTGACGGCAGTACATTTACACAGGTTGGCACCTCGGTCTCCACGAACGGTTTTGCACTGGGAGTCTACGCAGATGGAGAATACATCTATCTTGGTGATAGTGGCGGTGGACTGCGTGTCTACACCTTTGATGGTGCGAACTGGACGTTCATAGACGAGGACACAACATATCAAGCGCGACGTGTTTGGGATGATGGAAACTATCTCTACTTGATCGGCGATGACGGTCTGGTCGCATATAACTTTGATGGCACAACACTTACGGCACTGGCGGTCGAAAGCACAGGCATTGGCGGCAATTCCGATGTTTGGGGTGACGGACAGTTTATTTATGTTGCAGCATCCGGCACAAATGGCGTGCGTGTTTACGACTTTAACGGCACGGAATTTACACTAATCGACACTTACCCTTCCGTAACAGATATGCGGTCCGTGGCGGGTGACGGAACCTATATTTTTGCAGGCGACCGCACACAAGGGCTATACGCCCTCAACGGTTTTGAATGTTTGCAATGCACCAACCCAACGGGCCGCGCAGGCGATATGATATACAACACATCCACAAACCAAATGCAGTATTGTAACGCCGAACAATGGGTCGCTATGGGCCCGACGGGTGACGGTGGCGTCGGGTGCAACAACCCGGGTGGTGCTGCAGGCGATATAACATACAACACGACCTATGAACGTATGCAATATTGCGAAGGTGATGAATGGATAGCGATCGGGGATGCAGCATCTGTTGCGCCTGATTGCCCGAATATCGGTGACCTTTGTGCGGACGGCACGCTTTATGGTGGCGACATCGATTATGGCTCAGGGTCGGAAAAAATATATGTTACTGACAACAACCAATCCACCAGCAGCATTTGGAGTAATTTAACAGTCGATACGAACGCAGATTCACAGCTCGACGGCCAACTCAACCAGAGCGATATCGTCACCAACCACACTTTGGCGCAATATCCGGCTTTTGAACTTTGTGAAAACCTAAACCAGCATGGCAACACGGATTGGTACCTGCCTGCACTGGACGAACTCGCGGAAATATCATCAAACAGAGTAGCTATCAATGCTAACGCCGCAGGACCTTTTATTGCATCAGCAAGTGCCGCCTATTGGTCATCATCAGAATTTGACAGCGCAGAAGCGTACACAATGGGCTTAGACGCGTTAAATAACCCGGCAAGTGATACAACAATAGAGATCCCTAAAACCGACGGCGACAGCGGACCTTTCGGCATTATTCGCTGCATCAGAAGAGATTAGGAAAGTGACGCGCCGGATTAAAGGGCATGCATCATTCGAATCCCCAAGCACTTGTGCAATAAAACACTCTCATGTCGGGATATAACTATCAGGTGCGGCGAGCGTAAACCCGTTATTATCACTCAAACCACGCAAATCATTTTTCAGAGCTTCCTTACGCTGATTATATAACTCTAAAGGAGTACGGCCAGCCAGCGTCTGACCAATAAAAGGAAAGTGAGCAGCCAGAGCCTGCAGCTGTTTTGCTTCATTTAAATCAGACGTTTTTGATGAATTCGCATTGAATGGTGTTTTTTCAAGATAATCAAGGTCGAGTATTCGTGGGTCTGCCAACGCCTGCGGAGAAATATTTTTAGCCCTATCTTCCTGAGATGAATACAAGGGAGCCCCTACAAATACATGCTCTGAGCGCATTGCAACAAGGCTGCTCATACTATGTTCATACGGACTTGGCTCGGGTTTTAACGTATCATTTCCTGTTACATGCGCACGCCCCGCCTCGATTAACACAACATCTATCTCCGGATGTTCCTCTAATATTCTTTCAGCCTCATTTATGATGTAAATATTACGAGCCAACATACCCAACTGCCTTAGGGAGTCTATCGGCGGAACTGATGTTGGATCATCAGGAAGGTTTAAAAGTCGCATCGCGTCCTTTACCGCGTCGGCAACCTTAGGGTCATCTACATGCAAATGCTGGAATTTTCTTTGGTTCTGTATAAACTGATCCCAGTCTCGCGGTGCATCAGTACAAAACGCAGGTATATTACGGTTATCCATAAACTCGTGCAGTAGCGCACGACTCAAACGCGCATTAGCAGAACGTATAGGCGTCGTGTCAGCAGACAAGCTGTTACGTAATTCAGTATTCTCTCCGGCCCCAAGCATGCTGATTAAACCAGCCTTATCAGTCGTTTCCGGCTTGAATATTTCTTCAATATGCAAATCAATATTATTCGCAGGCCACTCTAAGGCTGTCGCGCAATAAAGGCCACGCCTCTGCAAAGAATCCAAGATACTGATTTGTTGCAATACATGGAGACCTTCCTCATGCAACTCTCCCATACCTAACATCACTTTAGAGGTCTGGCCACTATGCTGCTTTCGCTCCATAATAGCGTTAGTAACATTTTTTGTATTTTCTTCAATAGCTTGCGCCATTCCGTCAATTCCAGAATCTAAATCTGAAAATGCATTCCCGCCATTTACAGAAGGTTGCGTTTTTGGCTGTCCATTGAAATCATTAGAGAAACTCATTACCCCCCATTCCTGTACTTTATTATAAAGCTATAAATTTCTAAGTTTATTATCCTGTTTTAATATAAAAGTCTACTTTTTCGACTTCACATAAAACTACCTTAACTTTCACCTTATATTTACCAGATTAGGTCATATTAATCCCATTATCACGCTGGAGCATTTTTTCAGTGTTAACGGTATAACTATAGCTTTTTACATATATTTTTGTTAAGGCGTCCGGTTAATAGTAAATGAGTATCCATTACGTAATATAAAAACACTCAAGTAAAAGTTAGTTTGATGCATAAAGATGAAGATTTACAGTCCGTTTGGAACAATGGCGCACCCAGCAAGTTGACTGTTGGAGGCAAGGCGCTTAATCCGCATAATGCGACTGACGAAGACATTCTGTTTACAATAAAAGCATTGCCGGGAAATCTGGCTAGCCGAGCACGTATAACAACACCATTAAACTATGAACCAGTTTCACCTGCCGCCGAAGACGAGCTGGCCGCTTATGACGCGGCTAATGAGTTTGCAAGCACAGGCGATTTAAAGCACTTGCAAAAATCGATTGATCATTACGTCGCAGCCGCAGAACAGTATGAAGCCATGAACCTTATGAAGCCGGCTGCGAACATGTATTCGTTGGCCGCCCAAAGCTATATTAACTTTCCGCAAAATATTTTCACAGATAATGAGTTTTTATCTGAAAAGGCGATCAGATATTACGATAAAGCAATCCAATTACATGATCAGCAAGGTCACGAAGATTTTTCTTATCGTGATCGGGATAAACGCTACAACGCTGTTGCTCAAACCGTACTGGCTTATCGTGAATATCCACCAATAGAATTATCAGAAGAAGAAAATAACGCCAGAGAATCTCAATATTACAATCGGCTGAGGCCAGAGTCATCGGAGTTGCTTCATAGCTCCAGACGTATCCAAGGTGAACTTGATAAAACTGCCCTTCGCGTAGAGCAAAAAGAAATTGGTATTTCTGACGGTAAGAACATTGGAACAGATAACGTCAGCCAGTGCGTCACATTAATAGTGCGCAGCTGTGGAGTGGACGGTAACCTGGAACGTCCCGTCGTAGCACTGGCGCACATTGATTACGAAACAGACGCAGAGTCAATTGACCAGATATTTGAGAACCTGCCTGAGGGTTATAAAGAGGCACGTATTCTTGGCGCACGTTTTGACCAAGACATTAAATCGGTTGAAAACCTTGTAAAAGTTATCAAAGCCTTGGCTGCGTATGATGTCGATATTATATCATCAAATGTATATCAAGGGGACCAAGGGCCCAGCACGGTGATCGTTGACCCATATGATTTTTCTATGCGTGAGTCAGTGCCGGCTGCCGATAAAGGTATGGCCGAAGCCTCATGTGCATACAGTCTGATTACAGAAGATAAAATGTATCCATTACGCCTAGCATTTGACACCAGAATTGGTGAAGACCGTGCGCCATTATATTTAACACGGGAAATGGTTCGCACGATCCGTGATAATTACCTCGATAAAGATGATGCAGAGCGATATGTAGCAATAAGAGATGAAGGCCTCTTTGACATCGGCCTTTCATCACATTTTTTCAACAGCCTGGTAAAGCAATATGAACAATCAATCGAAGACATAATGCCATTTGCCTCAGCACAATTACCTGATCATGTTATTGAAGAAATGCCTATTTATATTGGCAAAGACGCACTAGCCAAAAATATTGAGCTTGCAGAAGAATTATCACAGGCATACGGGAACGGTAAAAATATTAATGTTTTCGACCATGACAACTAGTAACGTTAGTGCCATAAAATTTGCATCTGTAAATAGTATTACTCAAATCAGTAATTTATTTTTTCCAAATACCGAAAACACAAATGCTTATGTGATTTAATGGCGCGCCCGGGAGGATTCGAACCTCCGACTCCTGGCTCCGGAAACCAGTGCTCTATCCCCTGAGCTACGAGCGCTAAATAAAAACCGCTGTCGATATAAACACCGACAGCGGTAAAATTGTCAACCTAGGAAT
>JAUIIA010000011.1 GCA_030432025.1 Alphaproteobacteria bacterium | reverse complement strand
CGCACCCATACCGAATTCACCGCCATCCGCGAACTGTGTGGATGCGTTATGCATGGTGATACCGCTATCAACATTATGCAGGAAGTATCCAACGGCGTCTGTGTCTTCAGCCAAGATAGAATCTGTGTGATGTGAGCCGTAGGTATTGATGTGGTTGACCGCTTCCTCAACACCGTTAACGACAGCGACAGACAACTTGGGCGCCAGATATTCCGTACTCCAGTCCTCTGAGGAGGCTTCGCCAATACGATCATCCAGTCTCTGTGCCATTTTGTCACCGACAAGATCACAGCCGCCTTCAATAAGTTTGGCGACAACGGCTCTACCAACTTCGGGATCAAGACCTTGATCAAGCAAGAGCGTCTCCATCGCCCCGCAAATGCCTGTACGGCGCAGCTTGGCGTTGTAAGCAACTTCAACGGCCACATCCTTGTTAGCACTCGGATGAACGTAGATGTGGCACAAACCGTCCAAATGACTGAATACAGGCATCTTGGCTTCGTTCTGTACCTTCTCGACGAGACCTTTACCACCGCGTGGAATCATAACATCGATATATTGATGCGCGGCCAGCATGGCACCAACAGCCTCGCGGTCCGCGATCGGGATCATGGAAACACATGCCTCGGGCAGGTCGTGTTCTTTCAGTGTTTGCTGAATGATTTTATGAAGTGCGAGAGAGCTGTGTAGGCTTTCGGAACCACCGCGTAAGATCACGGCATTGCGGGATTTCAAACAGAGTGCCGCAGCATCGACAGTTACGTTGGGGCGGGATTCATAAATCATGCCCAGAACACCAATCGGCACGGCAACGCGTTGGATTTGTAAACCGTTAGGGCGCTCCGTTTCCCAAAGGATACGTCCGACAGGATCATCTAGATCCGCAACGGTTTCTGTACCTGAAGCAATACCGTCAATGCGCTCTTCATTCAGCGCCAGACGGTCGAGCAGGGCGGCACTCAGACCTTTTTGCTCGCCTGCTGCTAAATCCTTCTTATTGCCCTCTAGAATAGCCGGAGCGTTATCACGTAGTTTTGAAGCAATATCACGCAAGACAGCGTTGATTTTCTTTTCACTCGCTTGCGCGAGAATACGACTGGCATCCTTGGCCTCACGACCAAGTGTGTGCACTATTTCTTCGGGGGAGATATCTTTAAGGGCCTCTGACATGGCCGCTACCTTATCACTTAATGGATATTCTTGGAAATATCCTTGATCGCAGCATCAACGAGTTTTTCGTTAGACTTCTTGTCGAGCTGATCAGCGATGATTTCAGTAGTAGCAGCGATAGCTAGTGAAGATGCGTATTCAAGAATTTCTTCACGTGCATTTTGTTTCATGCGTTCAACGCGCTCTTCAAGCTGCTTTTCACGACGGGCGATAACTTCGTCCAGTTCTTTTTCAGCCGACTTCTGCATCTGCTTGGCTTGTTCTTTCGCATTCGCCAGGATGGCATCCGCGTCTTTAACGGCATCTTTGTGCTTACGCTGATACTGCGCCAGCATCTCTTGCGCTTCTACACGCAGGTTCTCGGCGTTTTTCAATTCTTCACGAATTTCCTCAATACGCTTATCGAGAGAAGCGATAAGCAGAGGCCAGCCGTATTTGTAAACAATAAGGGCAAAAGCGGCGAAGGAGATTGCATACCAAACATTTGTATCAAGTAAGAAATCCATGATTATGCCGCCTTCTTATTCATGTTTTTGACCAGAGTTTTCGCTTGATCAATATCAGGGGAGATGCCGACGATTTTCTCTGCAGCAATGCTCGCCACTTCAGCGGCAACACTCTGCATGTCTTCCATCGCGTCATCCTTAGCCTTAGCCGCAGCTTTTTCAGTTTCCTGTGTCAGCTTTGAAGAGCGGTCACGGAAGTCAGCCAACTTCTTCTCTGTCTTGGATTTGATTTTGTCTTCAGTCTGCTTGAAGACATCGGCAGAATCAGCACGGGCTTTGCTCAATATCTCTTCATAGGCAGCCTGAACACCATCTGCTTCTTCCTTCAGCTTTGTCGCTATATCCAAATCACCATCAACCTGGTTGTGACGATTTTCAATCGTGGCCGAAATCTCCGGCAACGTTTTCTTGGAGTAGATGAAGTACAGAATGATGAAGGCCACAAACAACCAGAATATCTGGCTTGGGTAAGTGGTGAAGTCGAGCTGCGGCAGACCGTCTACCTCGCCGTGGCTATCACCGTGATGTGCATCACCGTGTCCACCGCCATGGGCTTCGTCATATTCTTCGGCATCTTCCGCAAGGTGTTCGATCATGGTCTCGTGCTCTTGAGCACCACCATGGTCGCCACTATTTGCTGCGAATGCAGGTCCCGCAGAAATGAGAGCAAATACGAATAGCGCACATGCTCCCAATACCAATGTTATGTTGAAATTACTCGACTTCATGAATGTGTCTTCTCGGCCTTTTCTTAGCCAAACAGCATAGCTGCGCCAAGACCGATAGGAATAATTCCCAAAGCTTCGATAAAGGCAAGGATCAGGAAGAAGTTCTTGTCCATCAGTTCTTTAGCTTGTGGGTTGCGGGCAACACCTTCGGCATAGGCTTTAAAGTAAAGACCAAGACCGATAGCAGCACCAAACGCAGGCAACATAGCCAAAGCACCGGCAATCAATTTTGCAGCTTCTAATTCCATTTTATTTTCCTTCTTTTAGTTTTCCGTTCAGTTAAAACAAATTTTTTGCGTTTCTATCTGGTGCGCACTTGATGACACAATCAGTGATGAAGTTCAACCGTGTCTTTCAGATATACACATGACAGAATTGCAAACACGTAAGCTTGGATGAGCGCTACCAGCAGCTCAAAGAGCATCATTAGAGTTCCGATAAAGGCTGGTGCGAAACCGACCAAAAAGCCCCATGTAGCCATCCCCGAAGCCGCAACGGCGAAACCGGCAATAATCTTCAGCATAATGTGGCCCGCCATCATATTTGCGAACAAACGCACAGACAGCGTAATCGGACGTACGAAGAATGAGATCAACTCGATAGGCACAATCAAAGGCAAAATCCACCATGGTGCGTCAGGGACGAACAAGCTGAAGAATTTCAAGCCGTGATTAATAAGGCCGAATGCGATAACGGCAAAAAACACAACCAATGCAAGAGCGCCAGTAACCGCCAAATGACTTGTATAGGTAAAGGAGTAAGGCAGAAGCCCCAAAACATTACCCATCAAGACAAACATAAAGACAGTAAAGATAAACGGGAAATAGATACGGCCCTTGCTGCCGATATTTTCCCTGACCATCTTCGCGTTAAATTCATATATAAGCTCGGCAAACATCTGCATACGTCCGGGGACGAGCTCTTTTTTGCGCATAGCGAGAGATAAAAAGACAGTAGAAGTAACAATAGCCAGCAACATCCATAGTGCAGAATTCGTAAAGGAGAGATTCATGCCTACGGCTTCAAACTCGATGAGTTCTTGGATAACAAACTGATGTACCGGACTAGCCATTCAAAAATCCTGTGGTTTTCTTACTCTGATCTATTCTTTTGCAAAGGTGATAGCGATTTTTGCCGCTCATGGCAATGGCCAAATCTAAAAAAATTAATCTTTTTTAGTGTCAGTGTTTTCTTCTGCTGGTTTATCACCCGAATTCATAGCTCTTTGTGCCCTGACCGTAGCGCCGACAAACCCGAAAACAAGTAGAGCCATCATGGCCCACGGCGCGGTTTCGAAATATTGATCGATAGCAAAACCAAGAATCCCCGCGCCAATAACCGAGCCGAGGAATTCATAGCCACTATTCATGATTAAGCGGCCTCATCAATGAAGTCGAAGCTTTGCTGCAGGTCGACACTGACCAGCTGTGATACGCCCTTTTCAGCCATGGTCACACCATAAAGGCGGTCCATACGGGCCATCGTCAGGCGGTGGTGGGTAATGATCAGGAAGCGTGTTTCGCCGCGCTCGGCAATCTCTTCCAGCAAGTCACAGACACGGTCAACGTTGGCATCATCCAGCGGCGCGTCAATCTCGTCCAATACGCAAATCGGGGACGGATTCGTCAGGAACATCGCGAAAATAAGCGCGATAGAGGCCATAGTTTGCTCACCACCTGAAAGGAGGGACAGGGACTGCAAAGTCTTGCCGGGTGGCTGGGCGAAGATCTCAAGACCTGAATTCAGCGGATCATCTGATTCGATCAGAGCCAAATGCGCCTGACCACCGCCGAACACACGTGTGAACAGGCTCTGGAAATGGGCGTTTACATGGTCGAATGCAACCACAAGGCGCTCACGGGCCTCATCATTGATTGTTTTGATGCCTGTGCGCAGTTCCTCAATCGCTTGAACAAGATCATTTCGTTCATGCAGCATGCCGCCGACTTCTTTTTCCAGCTCTAACGATTCTTCTTCTGCGCGCAGGTTAACAGCGCCGATATTGTCACGTTCACGGATCAGCTTTTCTTTTTTACCTTTCAATGATTCGAGGTCACCAAGGTCCTTATCCATATCGATTGCCGAATGCTCGGGTAGCTCTTCAGGCTTCATCTGGAATTGCTCTTCAATAGATTCGCGTAAACCCTCTTGTTGCTCGATAAGTGAGGAGAGTAGGGCTTGTGCACCGGCGCGGCCTTCACGGGCTTCGCCCAGCACGCTTTCTGCATCTTTAAGGGCCCGGCCTGTTTCGGTGACCTCGTTTTCAACTTCGGCCAGCTTGTCTGCGGCGTCACTGCGCTGTTGCTCAAGCTGGGAGATAGCGGAAAGCAGATTGGCTTTATCATCCGCAAAATCATCTGGGCGCGCTTTCAGAGTGGTGTGCTTTTCAGTCAGCGTTTCGATACGTTCTTCCAGCTCTTTGATCCGCTCACGGGCGCGAATGCAGCGGTTTTGCAAATTAATACGCTCATCGCCAATCGCTTGCATGCGGGCTTTGCGGGTGTTTTGCTGCTGCACATACAGGTCGTAAGCACGAACAGCTTCGGTGTGGGCTTTACGGGCGTCTAGCAAAGTGGTGCGCACTTCTTCCAATTGCTGCTCTTTGTCTTGGTCCGCAACATCCTCGTATGCCTTGAAGTCGATCTTGTCCTGCTTCAGGGTTTTCTCAAGCTCTGTGCGGTCCTGCTCGGTCAGGGTGATCAGATTCTCCAGACGGGCAATCTCGCTCTGGATGCGGGCTTGTTCTTCACGGGTTTCTGACCATTGCTTGCGCGCATCACTCAGGTCACTTTCAAGTGTCTTGCGCTCCGCATTCAAGGCTTCAAGCTTTTCTTCCAGTGCTGATTGTTCCGACAGCTGCTTCTCAAGCGCATTGCGCGCAGCAGTTGCCAGTTTTTCGATCTTTGGCTGTTGGGCTTTGAGGGCGGCAAGCTTGTTTTGCTGCTCAAGTTGCTGGGCGTGGCGGTCTGGCGCATCGGCTTTGACGCAGTAACCGTCCCAACGCCAATATGTCCCGTTTTGTGAGACTATCGATTGTCCGGGGCCCAAGTCTTCCCATAGCTTAAAGCCTTCCTCATCCGTCTCGACGATTCCGATCTGACTAAGGGCCGCTTGTAGAGCTTTCGGAGCTTTTACGTGCGGCGCAATTGGGGCGATATTCGCAGGCAGAGCAGGGAAGTCGGTGTCTTTGCTTTTTGACAGCCACGTCGTTTGCGCGGTTTCCTCCAGTGATGCCATCAAGGAATCACCCAAGGCGCGGGATAAGGCTTTCTCGAAACCTTCATCTGCCTTTACATCATGCAATACAGGTGCTGAATTGTCTTCATCTTCTGCTTTAAGGATGCTTTCTAAAATACTGATTTCAGTCTCAAATTCGGATTCTTTTTTCTCGGCTCCTTGTTTGGCTGAACGGGCGGCGTCTATGTGCTCACTGCGGGATTTTAAATCGGCGCGAGTCGTTTCAATATTCTCGATAACCTTAGCAATACGGGCTTCCAGCGTAGTGATTTGCTCATCTAAGGCTGCAGTTTCCGGATTTTCTCGTTCCTTGGTCGCCTCAAGATCAACGCGGGCAATGCTTTCACGATCCGTCAGCGTTTCAAGGCGGGATGTATTAGCTTGAATACGTTGTTCAAGGGAATCCTTATGTGCTTTTGCCTCCGCGGCACCCTGCATGAGGGCATTATATTGTGCTTCAAGTGTTTCAACTTGCTCCTCAAGCTTGGTGCGTGCCTCATCCTTGGCTTCCAGCTTGCCGTCCTCGGCTTTTTGTTCCTCGGCTATAACTTTATGCTCGCCTTCAAGTTTTTCAAGGAGCTCGGAACTCTCGGTCAGTGTGTTTTGCTCATGCGTGAAATCATGCTTGGCTTGCTCCAGCTGCTCGGTCGTCTCGGCCAGTACTTGTCCCAGACGGGCACTTTCATCTTCCAAGCGCTGCAACTCGATCTTCTGCTTCTGCAAGGCCGCGGCCAGTTCGGCTTCTTTTTGACGCAAAGCAGGTAAATCCTGAGCCTGAGTTGTTTGTGTCTTGGTCAGAGCTGTTACAACGCTTAAGCGCTCAGCAACCTGACTTTCGAATTTTTCGAATTGTTCCTTGGTGCCTGACATGCGCTCGCTCAATGTCTGCCATTCAACATAGGCAATCAGGATTTCCATCTGACGGATTTGCGTACTGACATTTCTGTAGCGCGTAGCTTGCTTGGCTTGGCGTTTCAGCGCGTTCAAGCGGCCTTCCATGCTGCCCAGCAGGTCTTCGATACGGGCAAGGTTGGTGTCGGCTGCACGTAAGCGAAGTTCGGCCTCATGACGGCGAACGAACAAACCGGAGATACCGGCGGATTCTTCCAAAACCAGTCGTCGTTCATGCGGTTTTGAATTAATGATCTGTGTAATACGGCCCTGAGAAACCATTGCCGGTGAATTTGCACCTGTAACAGTATCGGCAAATAACATCTGCACATCACGTGCACGTACGTTTTTACCGTTAATTTTGTAATTGGAACCGTGGTCACGCTCGATACGGCGCGTTACTTCCAACTCGTCGCTACTGTTATAGGCAGCAGGTGCTGTGCGAGAGCTGTTATCTAGAAGGAGTGAGACGTCGGCGATATTACGCTTCGGGCGTTTGGCTGTACCGTTGAAGATTACATCTTCCATACCGCCGCCACGCATGCGCTTGGCTGAGTTTTCGCCCATAACCCAACGCAAAGCTTCTACGAGGTTTGATTTACCGCATCCGTTTGGTCCAACGACACCATTAAGGCCCGGACCGATTTCGAGCTCGGTCCTGTCTACAAAAGATTTAAAGCCATTTATACGCAGTCGTTGGAATTGGATCATTGGGGTCCGCTATCCTCGGGTGAAGCAGCTTCTTCAGGGGCGCCTGTTTGCGCATCTTCGATCGCTTGTAAGGCATCCTGAATGGCTAGATCAAAATTCGTGTAATCCATAGCACCGCCGATAACTTCCTGATTATTGATCACGAAGCTCGGAGTAGAGTTAATCTTGTATTGCTGCTGCGTAGCGCGGATACGCGTTAAAAGCGCTTCCTGTAATTCTTTGTTCTGGACACAGGCGCCGAATGTCTCTTTATCGAGGCCGTAATCTGCAGCATAACCTTCGAGGATGTTTAGATAGTTTGGCTGTGAGGCCCAGTCATCCTGACGCGCAAACAGCATTTCGACGAATTCAAAATAACGGTCTTCGTCAACACAACGTGCAGCCAACGAAGCGTGCAGAGCAGGGGCGTTCAAAGGGAAGTCAGAGAACACAACATAGGCACGGCCCGTGTCGATATATTGCTCTTTGAACTCGGCAAATGTCTCGCGGTGGAATTTGCCACAATGCCCGCAGGAGAATGAGCTGTGCTCTGTAATCTTGATCGGGGCACTGGCATCACCCAATATGCGCTCCTTCTTGGCCAAAGCCATATCGAACGGCGCACTGGCTTCTGAGGAGATAGTCGCTGTAGCAGAACCTGAAGTCGCCGTCTCAGTATCGCCTTCAACAGCGGCCTCCTCGGTAGTTTCGCCTTCGGAACCTTCAGCATTATAAGCCTGCTCAACTTCTTCGACATCAATGTCGATTTCAGGCTGTGGCACGGGGCCGAGCGACAGGAAATATCCAACGCCAAGTATTACAAACAGGATCGCCAAAACGATGAAAAGATTTCTGTCAGTGAGTACGCCTTTTTGGTCGGACATTACAAGTTCCTTTGGACTAGTGATTATGGGTGTTTGTATCTTTTATTGAAAATACGTAATGCCGTCAATGTCAATGTTTCTGCGGCCTTTGCAGTGCCTTATCCACATTGATTCTCGAAATAAGCCCTAAAGGCGAGAGAGTTCGATGTTAATACGGTTTGCGTTCTGTACGGTATTGCCCATAGGCAAGATAATAAGCTTGGTCGGATCAATGCCTTTAGACAGAAGAAAATCCTGCACCATGAGTGCTCTTTGTAAGGAGGCACGTCTCGATGCGCTTTGTTGTTTGTCAGGGCTGGCGGCGTGTGAGTGAATGAAGACACGCATGCTGTCATCTTCCTTGAGTGGTATGAATACTTGTTCCAGCAGATTGGATTTCTGTAATTCCGCAAGTTCGGCTTGCTGCGGGTTAAAGCTTAGCTGCAGCTTGGACGCATCTCTTGGCGCAAGATCAGGAATGTTTTCAACATAAACCTGCGGCTTTGACGGAGCTTTGATTTCCAGCGGCTCGGCTTTGACTCTTTCGATATGAGTGCCGTTGCTGTTTGGCTTCCTGGCGGGAGTAGGGGCGCTTGATGCTGTTTCATCACCATCATCGATATGGTCCAGAATATCCTGCGCGTTCTGAATAACCAGATCACTGTTCTCAATAAGCTGCTCAGCTTCGACCGTGACCGGCGGCGCCTTGGTTTTGTAGGTAGGCTGCCCAAGCCCTTTTGATGCGTCATAACCATCCAGATTGCTCTGGGCGACAGCCAAAACGGGTATCGAGATAAATAAAATCGTAGTTAGGGCGAATATGCGCATACAAATAGTTATACGCTTATGCTGCGGCTTTTGAAGCGTCTTTCAGGATTTTTTTCATGTCGTTGAA
The DNA here is from genome assembly GCA_030432025.1 of Alphaproteobacteria bacterium. Taxonomy (GTDB): domain Bacteria; phylum Pseudomonadota; class Alphaproteobacteria; order Micavibrionales; family Micavibrionaceae; genus TMED27. Next base: position 61,655 of record JAUIIA010000011.1, on the reverse strand, counting down.
CAGATGCTCATTCGCAGCCAGAATGCTGCCTGTCTGCAACGGTGAGTCCTTATGACTGTCAGGGTCACATATGAAACCACCGGCCTCTTTAACGATCAGATATCCGGCGGCAATATCCCAAAGCTTCAGGTCACGCTCCCAGAATGCTTCATAGCGACCCGCGGCCACGTAAGCCAGATCCAAAGCTGCAGCGCCAAAACGGCGAACACCCGGGCAGTGCTTAAGAACAGCGCCATATTCACGTACGAATTGCGCTTGTGATTCTACTGCACGACGCGGCGCACCAGCAGCGATTGTTGCCTGCATCAAGTCACGGCGGCCTGAAACACGCAAACGTTTGCGGCGGGCAAAGAACGCACCTTGCCCTTTTTCAGCCGTGAACATTTCGTCTTTAATAGGGTCGTAAATAAGACCGTGTGTGATTTCGCCCTTGGCTTCCAGTGCAATGGAAATACACCAGTGCGGCAAACCATGCAGGAAGTTGGATGTGCCATCCAGCGGGTCAACAATCCAGCGGAAACCAGGGGTTGAACCCTCGGTCTTTCCGCTTTCCTCCATCAGGAACCCATAAGAGGCATGAGCTTTTTGTAACTCTTCTTTGATGAGTTGCTCGGCACGACGGTCAGCGGCGCTCACAAAATCACCTGGGCCTTTTTGCGAAACCTGAAGCTGTTCGACTTCACCGAAGTCACGGACTAATGATCGCGCAGCTTTTTCTGCTGCACGGATCATAACATTCATCATTGGGGATGTAGCGGCCATTAATCTTTAGCCCGTTCTACGTATGATCCGTCTTCTGTTTTGATAACGACACGTGTACCGGAATCGATATGCGGTGGAACCATGATTTTTTCACCGTTGGTAAGAACAGCCGGCTTATAGGATGTGGTTGCTGTCTGGCCTTTAACGACAGGATCGGCCTCGGCGATCTCGACTGTAACAGTGTCCGGAAGGCGCACGGCCAGAGGCTCGCCCTCATAGGTTTCGACTTCAACGATCATGTTCTCGACCAGATAGGCTACTTGCGGCCCGATAAGGTCTCTTTGCAGTGTGATCTGCTCGAATGTTTCTTGGTGCATGAATACAAGGCCATCACCTTCATCATACAAATATTGGTAGTCGTCTTGTTCCAGACGGACACGCTCAACGGTTTCCTGTGTACGGAAACGGACGTTATCCTTGTTACCTGTTCGCAAATCGCGCATTTCAACCTGTGCAACAGATGCACCTTTACCCGGCTGCTGAATGTCATTTTTTACAACGACCCAAAGCTTGTCGTTATATTCGATCACGTTTCCTGATCTTAATGTGATGGCATTAACCTTCATGGTTTCTCGCTTTTAATTATATGTTCGCCGAATTCTTTGAGACGGTCTCTCATGTGCTCGTCCTCAACGGACAACACCATATCGGATAAAGTCTTTTTTTGGTCCGCAGTCAAGGGGGTGCGGTTGTTTTTTGAGCGTTTTTTCATTGGCTGTAAAGACGCATTCGAGGGGATTGCGACAAAGCGAATTGCCGAAACCCATTGTTCACCGAAGAGCTGGTTTATACGCTCCAGAATAAGATCCTTTTGGTAGTGCATTGCAGTAGCATCTGCACTGCTGGTCGCTATCTCCAGTGTGGTAAGTGGTTTCTTCTGGTTCTTTTGTTTGCGGTAATGAATTTTAACGGGCTGTGCCTTATCCGCAAGTTTCGGGCCGACAATCTCACTCCAATGCTTCACAATACGCCCGAGCGCAATATATTTGCGTTCGAAGCTTTTCCCTGCAATTTTGGCGGTGGCATCGGATAAACGTCGCATTACTCTACTCAATTTTTTGAAGTCGAAAGAATGACAGTTACTCAAGTTTCGGACAAGGTTTCCGTAAAAGACATCGAAGAATACCGTGGACAACTGCTAGATTGGTACGATCAGCATGAGCGTCACGTTCCATGGCGTATTCCTGCGGGGGAAACTCCCGATCCGTACAGTGTTTGGCTGTCCGAAATTATGTGCCAGCAAACAACCGTTCAGGCCGTAATTCCATACTATACAAAATTCCTGGAGATATGGCCAAAGGTTGAAGACCTCGCGGCCGCCAAGCAAGAAGACGTCATGGCGCAATGGGCGGGGCTTGGTTATTACGCTCGTGCGCGCAATCTACATAAATGCGCGCAAGTGGTCGCCAATGATCTGGACGGGCAATTCCCCGACACTCAGGAACAGCTTAAGGAGCTACCGGGAATAGGGGATTACACCAGCGCCGCTATCGCCGCTATCGCGTTCGGACGAGAGGCTGTGGTTGTTGACGGTAATGTAGAGCGGGTTCTTGCTCGTTTTTATGCGGTTGAAGAAGCTTTGCCTAAGGCAAAGACTACTTTGAAAGTTTTAGCTGCTGGTTTCTACAATGGACTTGGTGCGGAAGCAGGACATCTTGCCCAAGCGTTCATGGATTTAGGCGCGAATGTATGCATCCCGAAGGCGCCGCGCTGCATGCTGTGCCCGATCTCGGATGGCTGCGAAGCCAGAAAGCTGAACCGTCAAACTGATTTTCCGGTCAAGGGTGCAAAGAAAGCCCGGCCGCAACGATACGGGCAAGTTTTCTTCATCAAGAATAGTAAGGGCGAATTACTGTTTCACAGGCGCGATGAAAAGGGGTTGCTGGGTGGCATGTTGGGGCTACCGTCAACCGATTGGGGAACAAAGAAACAAATCGCGGCCCCTGATTTTATTGATGTCGACAAGCCACTGAAATTGAAGGCTCACCATGTCTTTACGCATTTTGATTTGGAACTGGAGTTAGTCGGAGCGAGCGTAGACGAATCTTACGTTACCGAAGGGTATTTCTGGTCTGATCCGTATAATGAACAGGATAACTTGCCAACGGCGTTCAAAAAGGCACTCAAGCTGTATTTAAACAGCTAAGCTCTTAGATAAGTTGAATGAAAGCCTTATGAGCAGTATACTGGTAGGGTATCTGGATTTTTTCACTTGAACGGTATTTCGTATGAAACTTCTTCTTAAAATATGTATGTGTGCAGCGATGTTAGCAGTCACGGGTGACGTGGTTGCGCAGGAAATTGTGCAAACCAAGAAAAACGTCATTTACGAAAGACCGAATATTCGGACCTTATCGCAGCTTTACTGGCGCATGCTGAAACATGACCCTGCGGATGATCAGGCGGTCGACAACTTCATGATGATCAATGAATGTGACTTGTATCGTGACTATTACCAGAACGAGTTTGAATGGCTGGGTATTCGTGACGCTGCTAGATCCTTCTTGCTGGAAAATAGAAAAGAATTCCCGATCCATTTCGAATTTGTACAGCCTCTCCGTTTTGCTGAATATGATCTCGACACCCAAGAGTTTGAAGTATGGGACCCATACAAGATTGACAGTGTGCGTCGTTTCGAGGTCCTGGCCGAGGATTTATACAAGGATGTCTGTGACAAGAAAGCTAAGGTTAAGATTGATGGCTACCCGAAGGGTATGCTGGTTGAACTGAACCGTCCGTTTACACTCGATAAAATTTCAGTAGCACCGGAAAAAGCCCGTGATTACATCGAGAATAAGCTGGAGGTCGCCAAATCTCATGGCTTGAGCACGAACACAAAGAAAGCTCTTTATGAATCCCGTGCTGCATATTTGGTTATGCGTTTCCGCGTATTCTCTTACAAGGAAGAAGAGCGCGTTAGAAACTTTGGTGAGATGGCCAAGGTTCTGGCGGTTCTTGAAAGTTATCAAATTTACGGTGATCAGGACCACAACATGCTTCTGTTCGGGGAAGACTTTACCCGTAAGAAAGAGCGCTCAGCGATGGAAATCGAACTTAAGCGTAAGTATCAGGAGCGCTTGAAGCAGAAAATGCAGGAAAAGAAAAACGCAGAGAAAACCGAGGGCGGCTAAGCCTTTAACTCTGATCTGATTTTCTCGCGTAGGTCATCGATAGGCTTCATATCTTTACCATCAGCATAATGCCAGAACGTCCAACCGTTACATGACGGTGCGTCCTGCAGGGCTGCGCCAACCTTGTGAATCGAGCCTTTGATGCTCTCTACGCGGTTCATGGCAATGACTGTGCCATCACTGTGAATCTTGGCAGAGTGTCTTTTCTTGGCATCTGTCAAAACAACACCGGGTTTGAGCAAGCCGCGCTCGATTAGGGTGCCGAAAGGAATACGAGGCTTTTCACGCTTGGTTTGAATATTCAGTACATTGTCATTCATCGGATCAACGGCATCAATACGCTGTGTCGCATGCTCGATGTAGTTGTCTTCCATTTCAATACCAATGAAGTTACGGCCGGTAGCTTTTGCTACTGCACCGGTTGTGCCTGTACCGAAGAATGGGTCCAGAATGGTTTCACCTGGTTTGGTTGAAGCCATGAGCACACGGTAGAGCAGGGATTCCGGCTTTTGCGTCGGGTGTGCTTTCTTACCTTCGTCATCCTTCAAACGTTCCTTGCCAGTACATAGCGGTAAGTACCAGTCACTGCGCATTTGCAAATCTTCATTGAGGTTTTTCATGCTCTCGTAATTGAATGTGTATTTGCTTTTTTCTGATTTCGCGGCCCAGATCAGTGTCTCATGCGCGTTGGTAAAACGACGGCCACGGAAATTCGGCATTGGGTTGGATTTACGCCAGATGACGTCATTCAAAATCCAGAAACCCATATCCTGTAAAATATAACCGAGGCGGAAAATATTGTGATAGCTGCCGATAAGCCAGATCGATCCGTCGGGCTTAAGGGATGCACGAGCTGCGCCCAACCATTCACGTGTGAATGCATCATAGGCTTTAAGCGAGTCAAACTGATCCCAGTCATTGTCGACCGCATCGACTTTGGAATTGTTCGGGCGGTGTAAATCACCACCAAGCTGCAGGTTATAAGGGGGGTCGGCAAAGATGCAGTCGACGCTTTCGGCAGGCAGGGCCTTCATATGGTCTACACAGTTCCCTTGTAGGATTTGATTTTGAAATAACTCAATCGTGTTAGCCACGTTTTTAGGGGTGCGTTTTGCCCGCGCCATAGTCTTCCTCGCCCAATTAAATATTCGCTAATGTTGAGGCGCTACAGTGAGTCAAAACCGATTCGCCGTCAAGAAATAAATTGGATTCAATGAATGGAATCAGGACTCTAATGAAGACTCTTAAACGATTCTATGCGGCACTGACTCTGGGTTTGGGACTCGTCGCACCATGCTCTAAAAAATTTCGAACAGGGGCAAATGTACGTCTGTGGTGAACCGTGATCCCGTGTTCGTCAATCGCATCGCGATGCTGTTGTGACGGGTATCCGACATTCGTATTCCAACCATAATGTGGATGGCGTTCGTGTAAGTCACACATGATTTTATCACGGGTTACCTTGGCGATAATGGAGGCCGCAGCGATAGACACGGATTTACCGTCGCCCTTAACAATCGCCTGCGCGGTACAGGGCATATCTTTGGGGACATGCTTACCATCGACAAGTGCCGCTTGTGGTGTATCAACCAGATGTAACGCCTGACGCATGGCTTTGAGAGAGGCCTGAAAGATATTGATTTTATCAATCTCCTGCGGGGTAATTTCAAAAACCCCCCAGTGGCAATGCGCCGTAATTTCATCATAGAGGTGAGCCAGCATTTTCTTGCCCAGCTTCTTGCTGTCACGGATATGGGGAATAAATTCGTAGGCACGTACGGGTGCGGGAATTACGACACAGGCTGCAACTACCGGCCCGGCAAGCGGCCCGCGACCAACTTCATCCAGGCCACATACCGGCCCTTCATATTGATCTTCTAACTCAAAACTAGGTCCAAGATCAGGCCCGAGATTATGCTTTGAGGCTTTTACTGGCGATTTCGTAGACATCGGGTGAAAGATCCTTGGTCGATACGATTTTTTCCAGACAGACTTTCATTTTTTGCTGTCTGTCGGCGGTGTAGCGTTTCCACTCACGCATGGGGGTAAGAAGACGCGCAGCGATTTGCGGGTTGATGGAGTTCAGCTCCAATATGGCATCCGTCAGGAAAGCGTAGCCCGATCCATCCACAGCATGGAACCCTACAGGGTTGCGCATGGCAAAGGCCGCATAAAGGGATCGAACGCGATTAGGGTTTTTGATATTGAAATCAGTATGTTCTCGTAACTCTTTAAGGTTTTGAATGATGTCTTTTCGTGCAGCTGATGCCTGCAGTGCAAAATACTTATCCACAACCAGTGGATAACTTTTGTAACGGCTGTAGAAATCCTCAAAACATTCCTCACGCTGTGGCTGTTTGCTAGGAGCCAGAGTTACAAGCGCAGCCATACGGTCGGTCATGTTATTCGCGCTGAAATACTGTTCATGCGCGCGTTTCGCACAGCCGGTACCATACGTCGATGTCAAAACATCCAGAGCTGCATTCTTCAGTGCGCGGCGTCCGGTCGCTTCTATATCCACGGCAAAATCATCCGGCTCCTGATTGCCTTTATAGATTTTTTCCAGCGTGGTTTTATGCGTACGCTTCAATGCCGCCAATACGGCCTGACGAGCTTTGTATATAGCTTCGGGATCGGCATGCGTGCGTGTCTGTATCAATGTAGAGATATCCGGCAGCGACATTGTTCGGGCTAACAGGGCTTTATCCTCGCCATTCAGGTTGTCCTTCAGCGCATCCTCATAAATTTTGCCATAGCCGCTGAGGTAATGGCTGGAGACCTCCAGTTTTTCGCCATTTTCGGCCTTGTCGGTCAGTTGTCCGATGATCTTACGGTCCAGATACTGGTTCGCTTCCCAGCGGTTAAAACCGTCATAAACCTCATTTTGAGCAAGGAAGATGTACTCATCATCCGAAAGGTTGGTGCTTACATTTACGGGCGCTGAAAAGCTTCTTAAAATTGAAGGAACGGGTTCTTCACTGACATTTTCAATGGTGAATTCCTGCTCAGCCTCCGTTACATCAAAGACTTGCGTACCAATAAGATCTTTTTTGCTCTTAATGCCGATTAATCCCAATGAAACAGGAATATGCATCGGCTTTTTATTTGTTTGATTGGGGGTGTCGGCAAGATTTTGCCCTAATTTCATAGTGTACGTGTTTGTTTCAGCATCGTATTGCCCCTTAAAGCTGATCTCTGGTGTACCTGCCTGACTGTACCAAAGCTTGAAGTGAGACAAGTCAATGCCGCTTGCTTCTTCCATGCATTTCACAAAATCGTCGCAAGTGGCCGCATCGCCGTCATGACGGCTGAAATAGAGGTCAGTCCCTTTACGGTAATTTTCAGGACCTAAAATGGTGCGCATCATACGGATAACTTCTGCACCTTTTTCATACACGGTCATCGTGTAGAAATTATTGATCTCGATATATTGGTCGGGACGAATAGGGTGCGCCAATGGCCCTGCATCCTCGGGGAACTGAAAACGGCGCAGATGCGTGACATCGTCAATGCGTTGTACGTCCCGTGAGTGCATATCTGCGGAAAATTCCTGATCTCTGAATACCGTTAGCCCTTCTTTCAAAGATAACTGGAACCAGTCACGGCAAGTAACACGGTTACCGCTCCAATTGTGAAAGTATTCATGCGCAATCACACTTTCAACGCGCATGAAGTCGCTATCCGTTGCTGTGTCTTGGTGTGCAAGCACAAGAGCAGTGTTAAAGATGTTGAGCGAGGTGTTTTCCATCGCCCCCATATTGAAATCACTCACGGCTACGATGTTGAAGATATCCAGCTCATATTCAAGGCCGTATGTATCCTCATCCCATTTCATGGATTTTTTCAGGGATTCCATCGCATGATCGCACTGCTTTTCATCACCGGGGCGAACGTAGATGTACAGATCAACTTCACGGCCTGATTTGGTCGTGAATGTATCGTGAATATGATTCAGATCACCGGCGACAAGCGCAAAAAGATAGCAAGGTTTAGGGTAGGGATCATGCCACTGTACGAAGTGACGGTCTTTACCCGCATCACCTTCATCGACTTTGTTGCCGTTAGAAAGAAGCACAGGCAACGACTTGTCAGCCTCAACACGTACAGTAAAAACAGAGAGAACATCCGGCCTGTCAGGATAATAAGTTATACGGCGAAAACCTTCCGCCTCACATTGTGTGCAATAAGTATCACCAGAGCGGTAAAGCCCCTCAAGTCTTGTGTTTTCCTCCGGTACGATCTTGGTCTGGATCTCCAGGGTAAACTTGTCTGCATAACAGGGTATGCGCAAAGCATCTTCATCCAGCTCGTGGTAATTGATGGTTTTGCCGTCAATCTTGACGGATAAAAGCTCCATAGCTTCGCCATTCAGAAACAACTCCTTGGCGCGAGTGTTCACACGTTCCACCTCGCTTGTGGCTGTAACGACAGTGTGACCGTCGCGAATGTCGAAATTCAAATCCAGGGCATGAATTTTGAACGGGTAGGGAGAGTAATCTTTGAGATAAATGGTTTTAGGAGTATCTGTTCGCATGAACGAATGATACGCATGAGTCGGCTATGCCTGCAAGACCATATCGTTGCGGTGAATAAGCTCGCTACGACCTGTGAAACCCATAATGTCTGCAATCTGGTCACTGTTTTTACCGATAACTTTATTGGCATCATCTTTGTTAAATGCGCTGATGCCCATGCCCAGCTTATGACCGGATTCAGTACATATCTCGAGGATATCGCCGCGTTCGAATTTACCGTCAATGCGCTTTACGCCCACGGGCAGAAGGCTCCCGCCGGATTGAAGGGCCTTCAACGCCCCGTCATCAATGAAAACCTGCCCTTTGGGGCGCATATGCGCGCTGAGCCAACGTTTCTTGGCATTGTGAGTGGTGTGGTCACCAACAAAAAGCGTCGATTTAACAGCGTTATCGTCGATAAGGTTCTGCAGGACGTGATCTTTCATACCATTTGCGATGATCAAGTCTATACCGCCGGTAACGGCGTTCTTCGCGGCTTCCAGCTTGCTTTTCATGCCGCCTGTACTCATTCCCGGCACCGCTTCGCCAGCCATTTCAGTATGTTCGGCCGTAATCTGCTCAACTACGGGAATGTGCTCGGCACTATCGTCTTTATCAGGGTTTGCGGTATATAGGCCGTCAGTGGTGGAAAGCAGCACAACCACATCTGCTTCGATCATCTGCGCTACACGCGCCGCAAGGCGGTCATTATCACCAAAGCGGATCTCTCCGGTCGAAATCGTATCATTCTCGTTGATGATCGGAATGACCCCGTTCTCAATCAATTCGCTTAAAGTTGCCCGCGCATTCAAATGCATACGGCGGTTCTCAGTCTCTGACATGGTCAGTAAAACTTGTGCAATCTTGATGTCATGCGGGCTAAAGGCGTTGAAAAAGCCGTTAAAGACATGAAATTGACCGATGGCCGAAGAAGCCTGTTTTTTCTGCAGCGGAATAGACATCGGTGGCTTATCAAGTGGGATGCCGAGTGAAGTGCGCCCTAAAGCCACAGCGCCCGAGGATACAATAACTATGTTTTTACCGTCCTTGCGCAGAGCTTGAATGTCCTCAGCCAAGGCATTAATCCATTTTTGACGGACGTGATCGCCTGATTTATCTACGATCAACGCTGTCCCGATCTTAATAACGATTGTTTTCGCGTTTTTAAGGCATTGCTGCGTACTCATGGGGCAAATATCTCGTCTTCGTCCTCTTGAGGGGCATTCTTATAGTCCATAACCGCCTTACCAAGCGCGTACAGAACCTCGTCTACGCCTTCGCCGGATACGGCCGAAATCTTATGCACAGGTTTATCCACAGCCTCTCTTAGGGCTTTTGCCTGTTCTTCAGCTAGCTCATCACCCAAGGCATCTACCTTATTTAAAGCGATAATTTCCTTTTTTTGATCAAGCTTATAGCCGTATTCCTTCAACTCATTTCTAATCGTGGTGTACGCGTCAACAACATCATCCTGTGTGCAATCAATCAGGTGTAAAATCACGGATGTCCGCTCGACATGACCCAAAAATCGGTGGCCGAGCCCTTGGCCTTCATGTGCACCTTCGATTAACCCCGGAATATCAGCAATCACGTAGTCATATTCACCTTTACGAACAACGCCAAGGTTAGGGTGAAGGGTCGTGAAAGGGTAATCCGCGATTTTGGGCTTGGCATTCGAACATGCGGCCAGAAACGTCGATTTGCCCGCATTCGGTAGACCTACGAGCCCGGCATCAGCAATAAGCTTCAGGCGAAGCCATATGGCCATTTCTTGCCCCTCCCAACCGGGGGTCGATTTACGTGGGGCTTGGTTGGTCGAGCTTTTGTAATGGGCATTACCGAAGCCGCCGTCACCGCCTTTGAGGAACGTAATCCGTTCTCCAGCTTCGGTCAGGTCGGCCAGAACAGTCGTTTTATCCTCATCGATGATCTGTGTGCCGACGGGGACTTTAACGATGCAATCATTACCATGAGCACCTGTACGGTTTGCGCCTTTACCGTTTTGCCCCGGTTGTGCACGGAAATGCTGCTTATATCTGAAATCAATCAGAGTATTCAGTGTGTTAACAACTTCGAAGATAACGTCGCCACCTTTACCACCGTTACCGCCGTCCGGGCCACCGAACTCTACATATTTCTCACGACGAAACGAGACACAGCCCGGGCCGCCATGTCCACTTTGTAGGTATATCTTTGCTTCGTCTAAAAACTTCATATCGCTCTTGTATCTAAAATCCGCGCATTAAAAAAGGGAAAGGCCAGCCTTTCCCTTAATTCTTAATGTATATCGTGTCAGGTTATTCGGCGGCTTGTGCTGTTTCTCCGTCATTTGCAGGAACAACGTTAACAACCGCGCGGTCACCTTGAGTGCGTGTGAACAGCACCTGACCATCAACTAGTGAAAAGATTGTGTGATCTTTACCAAGACCAACATTCTTACCAGGCTTGTACTTAGTACCGCGCTGACGAATGATGATGTTACCGGCCAAAACTTCCTGACCGCCAGATTTTTTAACGCCTAGGCGACGGCCTTCTGAATCGCGACCGTTCTTGGAACTACCACCTGCTTTTTTATGAGCCATTTGTCTCTCCTAAATCCTTGTTATTATTAAGCTGCTTTAATATCAGTAATTTGCAACACAGTCAGGTTCTGACGGTGGCCTTTCTTACGGCGGTAGTTCTGACGACGCTTTTTCTTGAAGATCGTAATCTTCTCACCGCGTGTCTGCTCAACCACTTTGGCCTTAACAGAAGCACCTTTAACCAAAGGCTCGCCGATTTTACCGTCAACGAACAAAACTTCGTCCAGCTCTACGGTTTTACCAGCTTCAGCATCGAGTTTTTCAACTTCGATTTTGTCATCTTTTTGAACGCGGTACTGTTTTCCGCCTGTACGTACTATTGCAAACATCTTTCTCACCAAATCGTGGAACACAACGGCTGCGAACGTTTTTGTTCTTTGTTGTTGTGTTAATTAACTTTGAATTTGGGAAATATACACATAAGATCAGAGGTGTCAAGAAAATCTGCTCGCGCTTTTAACAGAATTTACGGGGGATACATGCCTAAACCGGATCAAAGCGACCACCACTTAATCACAGTATACGGAGACTGTGACGAAGGTGAAGTGCAGAGCATCCTGAATCGCTTCACGCCGGAGAAAGATACACGCCTGTTATGCCCCAATGACGAGAACGGGCTTATACAGGCCGCACGTAACAGTAGTTTGATCGTAATTTGTATCGATGATGTCCATCACCGAAACTCCCGATTGGCGCGCTTTTTACAGCAGGACCGCAATGTTGCGGCGGCAATTATCGCAATATTGCGAAATGGAGAAGCCAAAGATCCGCTGAAAATCGTAGCAAAGGGGTTTTCTCTTTGTATTCCTATTGAGCAGGCGCAGGGCAAAGATTTTGAGAAAATAATCAGGAATAAGCTGCGTGAGGGCGGGAAACGTCTCGGCGGTGTTCTGGTCGAACAGGAATTCAGGCAATTCAGTGAGGCGCTTTCCAATGCACCGTTTTCGGTCATCGTGTTTGATGCGGATAAGCGCATTGTTTTCGTCAGTGAGCATTACTACAGAGCATACCCGGAAAGCGCACCACGTCTTATCCGCGGTTTGAGTGTCTATGAAGCTTTCGAGATGATGAGCAATGAGGAGCGACTGTTATCCAACGACCCGACAGAGCTGGAAACGCTCAAGAGGTTCTGGTATTCGCTGTCCGGCGACGTTGAATTTACTCTCGCTAACCGTCAGACTTACCATGCTAAGGCTGTACCGCTCGACAGCGGCCGCGGCACCATCATCACCACGCATAACATTACGCCGTATCTGGAGCGCAGTAAGGGGCTGGAGCAGATGGTGAAAAGGCTGCAGGAAGACGTACGGAAGGAAGCCTAAGGCGGCTGCAGCGCTCCGCTGTAGAAGTAATACCCCAAACCCGACATAAACAAAGTCGCGCCGTATAAGGCGTGTTCTATTGAGACAAGAGCCAGAGATCGGCTCTTACTGTATGTTTCAGCAAAAATAAGGCCGGCAAATATACTGAGGACGGGGCTAACCGGGTTCAGGTACAACACATGCGCATAGGCGAACACGACGCTACTCGCGATAATTTTTGCCCGCTCTGTCGGAAAGATGGAGTGAAATCTCTTGAAGAAAAACGTACAGAAGACGAATTCCTGCGGTATTGCTGACATAATCGGGTAGAAGATCAGAATAGCAGGGATCACCTGTGGCCGCTCCAGCAGAATGTAAAACATCCGTTCAGGATTGTAGAAATAGATGAAAATGACCATCGCAATGCTGGCCAAGACCCACCGTATGATGATCGGCACCAGATTGGTCCAGTTAACCTGATCGAAGCGCCACATATGGTTCAGAAATTCACGGTCGGAGAAGTAAAAGACCGCAAGGCAATATATCGTCGCCGCCCACAGGAAGTAGAACATAAAGAACCCGTAATGCCCGAAAATGATGATGCTCGGGAAAACGATGCATAAAAGCAGGAATTCTAGGTGTCTCCGTCCAAAGGCCATATAGCTATATTCGCACGCAAAGCTTCAAAGGCAATGAACAAAAGCGAGTTTTACGCAATAAAATCAATATGCAGTAAAATGTGAGCATTGGTCGATGCATATATTTCCGCACTAGGTAACATACAAAGAAAATCTTTTGCATTATTCGGGGGCATCATGCTCTTGTTACTGGAGGAAGACTTTTTATGATCATAATAGAACGCACGGAATATGCCTTCGGAACATTTAATTGCTCCGCCGAAGAGTGGGAAGCACTCAAAACCATCGTGCGGTATTGCGCCAATAATTACCGTGCAACAGAACTGATCTACAGCATTCCGGGTCCCGAGGAACACAGACGCGGCAAAGTTGAGGATTTAAGTGAAATCATGGATTCTGTCTGGGACGGACCACCTATCGAAACAATGCCGAGGGATCAAATTTTCCTGATCAACCATTGTGTGTCTGAACTCGATGGTAAAGATGTGCCTGATATAGACGAGAATATCGTCGCAGGCCTGGTACAGCAATTACACGACATAGATGTTTATGATGTCTTTGACGATGACAATGTCACGGCTGAGCAATGGGATACATGGGCAAAGGAGAACAGGCTGGAAAAGACATCCTCCTGGGTCTGTAAGCTGCATGACGGGCAAGTCGATAAAGCGGGTCGACCATATGTTGAGCATGTCCTTCGTGTTTATGAACGTGTACGTGAAACCTTTCCCGAGGCAAGCGAAGATGCACTGCACGCGGCCTTGTTACATGATGTTATCGAGGACTGCGACATAACGGCGGATGATTTGCGCAAGCATCATTATTCCGAGGCAACGATTGAGATTGTCGAGGCGCTTACACATAGACCTGACGATGGTTTTACTTACGCGGAGCGCATAGATAATTTAGCAGCATCAGGACCTGAAGAAGCACTTAAAGTTAAGCTATGCGACCTGATGGATAATAGCGAGCCGAAACGCCTTGCCGCATTACCTGATGACAGAGCAGCGTCATTAGCCAAGCGCTACAGTAAGGCGCTTGATGTGATAAAGGCCCGTTTGGAGCAAATGGAAATACAGGCAGGAGAGTAGGATATGAAATACATTCATGTGTTGGTTATGTTGATTAGCATCGTTATTTCGGGCGCAGCCTATGCCGACAGGCCTTTGGACCCGAGCGACCCTGTTGCACAATACAACCTTGCCCGAGAGTATGCGGACCCGAACAACGCCAAGCATGACATGACAAAGGCTTTGTATTGGTTCGAAAAAGCAGGCCATCAAGGCCATATTCGCGCACAAAAGGCCGTCGGCCATATTTACCGTTACGGCAAAGGCGTAGAAAAGGATACGGCCAGAGCACTTCGTTGGTATCAAATGCCGAGTACTTTTATCATGAACGGAATAAAAACGGTTGGAGGTACCAGAGAAGATGTAGACGACATGCGCCAGACATCGATCGAGCTTATGGTTGAACAAAAAAAGGCGCGTGATGCACAGCCTAAAAAGGAAATGACCGCTTACGAGTTAGGCGAAGCTATCGGAGCCATCATGAAAAACACGCAGGAAAGTCGGGCAAAATACAGCAACATCGAGACGCCAAAACACGCTGACGATCTTAGCCCCGCAGTTCGCGCCTGCCGTGAAGAGGCTATGAGATATATTATCGAGTGTAAGAAGGTCACAGATTTTCAGAATTGCGAACCGTGGGGCTGCCCTGAAATCATCGACTGTGATGACCGCCTTACAAGATGTGACGACCACGGCGCACCATATAACACTTCCAATGTCTTCTACTGTGATAAACGTAATTGGAAAACACGCGATGAATCCCTAGATGTGGTTTTACGCGAAACATGTCCGGTAAAATAATTTTTGAAAGGAATAAACGTGGGCAAGTTAAAGACCTTATTTACCGTCATATGCGTACTCATCTTTGCAGGTACAACGAATGCGCAGGACGTTCAACAATGGGATATCCGCGGTGGTTGGAAGGTTCGCTATAATGCGTCTCCTGAGTTTTGGCGTCTGTACCACAATGACCAAGAGTGGAGGAGCACGACCAGCATTCTCTGGGCGGATAGACGACAAGATATTTCCTTGGAGCAGGCCTTTGAACAAGCAAGAGCAAAACACGCGAAAATTGATAACTGCCCCGCATTATTGACGGCAGATATAAAAACCGAATACGAGCCTTTTGCTAAAGCTATGCTTGCTCTGACAAAAATCAAAGACCCTGAAGCATACGCCAAGATGGATAAGGACATTCCCATTATTGGCTATGAAGTTGTAGATGATACAAAAAGTCCGCATTGCGTATTGATTGCCCGTGAATTTCAGGCAGGGGCAATGCTCTATACCGTCATTAAGGATGATACGGACAGGCTGAGTACCAAGCTTATAGCGATTAGAAATGCGATACACGTTTTGATGGATGATATTAATGAACGTGAAGCTCCGAAAAAACCAACGACGAAACCTGTTCCGGCTGCACCAGATAAGAACACCGAGATACAGTGCGAAGGACAGCGGGTCTATAAGGACTGGGTTGTAACTTGGTCACCTAAAAGTGCAGCTGTGTATGTCCGTAATCCCGTAACCCCGGATGTGTCGGAACAGGCGGCGAAAACATTACGGCTTGCCGTAAGTGTGGGGGGTAAAATAAAGATCGCACAGGGCAGGGATGAGCTTTATTACAGCTTCACGATTTCCGCCGAAGAAAATGGAAAAGCGATCATACCTGAAAAACGCGCATTGAGCGTTGATGGCAAGATGGTTCAGGAATGGGGCAAGGGCGGTGGACAATGGGCTGCCTTATCCGATAGTGCCATGGCCGCATTACTTTCCGGTGAATCTGCTGTGCTTAATACCACAGAGTTGGGAAGCATTCGTTTTGATTTGGAAGGGCTGGAAACACTTTTGGAGCGTGCCGATGTTTCTCAACAACTAGCCGTAAACTACAAATCGATCGGAAAGTGCCCTTAGTCAGGGTGCTTATGGTTTCTTAAGATTAAGGAGCAAAGAAGTGGCGGACAGACAGGGATTCGAACCCTGGAAGGGCTATAAACCCTTGCCGGTTTTCAAGACCGGTGCATTCAACCACTCTGCCATCTGTCCGCATCACAAAATGAAATAATCAGATCGCTAGTTGATAACGTCAGACTTTTTAGCGATATTTCGGGGGGCATGTCTAGTTTAAAGTAAAAAAAGAGTGAGCGATGTTAATACAAATGATCATAGGGGCAGTTTTAATCGCGCTAACTGTGATCATCCACGCCGTCGTCCTTGATAAACTCATCAAATTTTTAGGGCATTCTCACCATGCAATGTTCAAGCAATTCAAGCTGAACTGGCGCATGGTCACGCTTATGGTCACCGTTCTTGGAGTATTCAGCGCACATATCCTACAAATCTGGCTATGGGCGCTTTTCTATCTGGGGGTTGGTGCATCTTTAAACTTGGAGGAAGCGCTGTATTACTCTACATCTACATTTACGACCGTTGGTTTCGGGGATGTTTTGCTCTCGGATGAGTGGCGTTTGCTCGGGGCATTTCAATCAGCCAATGGCTTTATATTGTTTGGCTGGAGCACGGCGTTTATTTTTGAAGTCATGTCAAAATTATACCAGAGAGACAACATTTCTAGACAAGGAAAGAATTAAAATGCGGGTAGCCTTACTTACACTTTTCATCGTTACATTATCTTCGGCAGCGTTTGCCGCACAAAATTTTGATGCTTGGCTGGATGGCGTTCGTAAAGACGCAATGCGCCAAGGTATCTCAGAAGAGACTGTTCAGTTGGCTCTTAATGGCGTAAAGCCAATCCCCCGTGTTATCGAACTTGACCGTAAGCAGCCCGAAGGTAGCATGACATTTGCGCAGTATTATGACCGCGTCATTAACGAGCAACGCATCAAGCAAGGCCGTTACGAATACAGAAAGCATCGTGATGCTCTGGAAGTCGCCGCCAAAAAATATGGCGTTCCCGCACACTACATTGTGGCCCTGTGGGGTATTGAAACCAATTACGGCGGAAATACGGGCGGCTTTAAAGTCATTCCCGCTCTCGCAACTTTGGCTCATGACGGTCGTCGTTCCGACTTCTTTCGTAAGGAGCTAATGAACGCGCTGAAAATTTTGGATGAAGGGCATATAGCACCGAACAACATGAAAGGTTCATGGGCCGGTGCAATGGGGCAGAACCAGTTCATGCCATCCAGCTTTCATAATTTCGCAGTCGACGGAAACAATGACGGAAAGCGCGATATCTGGGGTTCTTTGCCGGATGTCTTTGCATCGACAGCTAATTATTTAAGCCGTAGCGGGTGGAAAGAAGACGAGCGTTGGGGGCGTGAGGTCAAACTCCCTAAAGGGTTCCCGAAATCTCTTGAAGGTAAAGGCACCAGAAAGAGCATCGATGAATGGACGAAGCTGGGTGTAACGCTCCCAAGCGGTGGTAAGTTGCCAAATGCTCCGGGCTTGCAGGCATCCGTAATTGCGCCTGATGGTTTAAATGGGCGCACATTCTTGGCTTATGGCAACTTTCGTGTCATAATGAAATGGAATAACTCTACGTATTTCGCCACATCTGTGGGCCTTCTAGCCGATCAAATAGCTCAATAATAAAAAATGATAAAATTGCTTCAGAAATTTACACCTGTATTGCTGCTCGCTTTTGCCGTTAGTGGCTGTACGGAGGTCGAACTGGCATCTCATGTTGCCAAAACCGTACCTTTGCCGGGCGGGAACAGCAAATCCCAAGGCTCGTTTAAGGTTGGCTCTCCCTATAAGATAGCCGGGCAGACCTATCGCCCACGCGAAACTTATAACTTCGAACAGACGGGGATCGCCTCGTGGTACGGTCCTGGGTTTCATGGCAAAAGAACCGCAAACGGTGAAACCTTTGACGAAAACGAGCTGACAGCGGCTCACAAAACATTGCAGATGCCGTCTCTAGTCAGGGTTACCAACCTCGAAAACGGCAGGTCGATTGTACTCCGCGTAAATGACCGTGGCCCGTTTTCAAAGGGGCGTATTCTTGATGTCTCCAAACGCGGTGCTGAGTTGTTAGGTTTCAAAAATCAGGGCACAGCCCGTATCAAGCTACAAGTTTTGTCTCAGGAAAGCCTGCAGATCGCGGAGATGGCAAAGAAGGGCCAGAACACTCGCGGCACAGAGTTGGCCTATAACACCAAGCGCCACCAAACAATCGCCAGCCGTACATCAACACCCGCGCCGTCACCTCAGCCGGCCGTACGCACAGCTCAGGTTGAACCTGTCGAAGCCGTTAAACTGGAATCTCCTGTACCCGGACATATTAATCAGGGCCGATTTTATCCTGACCCGGTCGTGAAAACATATCCGGTAAGCCCTACAAACCTGTATGTACAGGTTGCGTCGGTAACCAACCCGGATAACGCACAAAGACTTGCAGGCACTCTACAAAGTATAGGTCGGGCGCAAGTGCAGCCAGCACTAGTGAACGGAAGAAACTTCTACCGTGTGCGTATTGGACCTGTTGCGAACGTGCATACTGCGGACCTTGTTTTGAAGCAGCTTTCATCGGTCGGACAGCATGATGCGATCGTAGTGGTTGATTAAGCGCTCCGAATCCCCAATTCTATAGTTATTCCATTCAACCTTTCACAAAGGGCAGATATGCACTTCTATTCACGAATTCTGATGCTTGCCGTCACAATGTTCACCCTGGTAACGGTGCAGGCACATGCCGCGACTATTGATACCAAGGCAAAACAAGCCATCATTGTCGATTTTGAAACCGGGGCAGTTTTGATGGCGAAAAATGCCGATGAGCAGATGCCAACGTCGTCCATGAGTAAAGTCGTCACGATGTATGCTGTCTTTGAGGCCCTCAAAAAGGGCGACCTCTCACTTGAGGACACTCTGACAGTCAGCGAAAAAGCATGGCGCATGGGTGGCTCCAAGATGTTTGTGGAGGTCGGTAAGAAGATTAAAGTCGAAGATCTTATCCGTGGCGTTATCATCCAATCGGGTAATGACGCAACCATCGTGCTGGCTGAAGGCTTGGCTGGAACGGAAGACGCATTTGCCAAAATGCTGAACAATCAGGCGCAGCTTTTGGGCATGGAAAATTCGAACTTTGTAAATGCCAGTGGCTGGCCGGATGAAAATCATTATTCGACTGCACGAGACCTGTCTAAGCTAGGTGTAGCGCTGATCAAAAACTTCCCTGAATATTACGGCTATTACTCGGAAGAAGAGTTCACATTCAGTGACATTACGCAGAAAAACCGCAATCCGCTGCTATACCGCGATATCGGCGCAGACGGCATTAAAACCGGCCACACAGAAGCTGCCGGCTATGGTTTAATCGGCTCGGGTAAAAATGACGGCCGCCGCGTTGTCTTGGTTGTGAACGGACTTGATAGCGCAAAGGCGCGTGCGGAAGAGTCATCCAGACTTCTGGAATGGGCACTGAAAAACTTTGAGAGCAAGACTTTCTTTGAGAGTGGAAAGCCTGTCGCGCAGGCAGAAGTGACTATGGGCAAATCTGATACGGTCGGCTTGGTTGCGAAGGAAGATGTTCTGGCGACAGTACCAAAATTCGATACTGCCGATATCAATGTTGAAGTCGTGTACGAAAAACCACTGATTGCTCCGGTTACAAAAGGGCAGCAAGTAGGGACGTTAAAAATCAGCATCCCTGATCAAGAACCGCTAGAGACACCGCTATATACGGCTGTAGACGTACCTGCGCTTGGTTTCTTTGCCCAAACAGTAGCTAAACTAAAGCTGTTAGCGTCAGGATCATAAAACATGCGTCAGAGTTTATTCATTACATTTGAAGGCGGCGAGGGCAGCGGTAAGACAACACAAATTAACCGTCTTTCTTCATACCTCATCGAGCAAGGGCAGAAAGTCGTTACGACCCGCGAGCCGGGTGGTACGCCGGAGGCCGAAGCCATCCGCGATTTGATCGTACAACGCGACGCAGGAGATTGGACGCCGATGGCGGAAGTGCTGCTGTTCAATGCCGCACGCGTAATGCTGGTGGATAAGGTTATCAAGCCCGCGTTGGAAACAGATAAAGTTGTTATTTCAGACAGGTTTCTGGACTCCACTGTGGCTTATCAAGGATATGGCCATGAGATGGATCTAAAAGACATCGACGCAATCCAGAAACTGGCCGTACATGATTTTGTGCCTGATCTGACTTTTATTCTGGATATAGATCCCGAGGAGGGTTTGAAACGTTCTGACCGACGCCTGGCTGGTGAGAAATTTGTTCTCGACCGTCAGGAAGACCGATACGAGAACATGGAGCTGGAATTTCACAAACGCCTCCGTAATGGCTTTTTGGAAATTGCAAAACAGGAAGCTGAACGGTGTCATGTGATCGATGCAACGCAGGATTTGGATGCGGTAACAGAAGATATTAAAAAGATTGTACAGAGTAAGCTTAAGGTAGCTGCGTAATGGATTTATTTGGTGAACCCGATGCGCCCGAAGATGAAGGCGTTGAAGAGGTCATAGTTGAGGATGCCGAGCCTGTAAGTGGCTTGGCGCATCCTCGCTTGATGTCCTTGTCGTTCGGACACGACACTCAGGAAGCCAAAATCCTCGAGCAGCTCGAAGCCGGGCGTATGCCGCATGGTCTTATTTTTACAGGTCCCAAGGGTATAGGAAAGGCAACCTTCGCGTACCGTGTTGCGCGCTATATTTTAAACCAGCAGCCTAATGACCCTAATCAGGATGCCTTGTTCGGCGGCGATGATTTACCACAGGAAAGCCAAGGCCTCTCCGTAGACCCACAAAGCCAGACATTCAGACAAGTTGCTTCAGGTGGTCATCCCGATCTCATGACCGTAGAGCGCGCCTATGACGCTACTAAGGATCAATACAAGGACGCCGTTGCCGTTGATGATATCCGCAAAGTCATCCCGTTCCTGCGTATGACAGCGTCGAAGCAAGGCGGCTGGCGCGTCGTTATTATCGATGATGCAGATACCATGAACCGCAATGCGCAGAACGCGATCCTGAAGGTTCTGGAGGAGCCACCTGACAACACTGTACTTATTCTGGTTTGTCATCGCTTAGGCGCAATGATCCCGACAATTCGTTCCCGTACGCAACTACTGCAGTTCAAGACCGTGAGCGTCGAACATTTCCGTGAACTGCTTCAAATGCAGGGGTATGACCTTGACCAGCATCAGTTCGATACACTGTACCATCTCTCGGACGGCAGTATAGGCGCGGCTCTGGAATATATAGAGCAGGGCGGTCTCGACACATTAACACTTATCCTGACCATGTTTGAGAACTGGCCTAATTACTCATGGCCCGATATTCACGTGCTCGCGGATCAACTCGGTAATGCGAATGCTAAAAGCGCGTATAACAGCTTCACAATCCTGTTGCCATGGATGTTTAACCAGATGATCACGGCCAAGGCACGGGGGCGTGAAATCGCCTCTAAGGTGCTGCATATCGAGCCTATGCAAAAGCTCTATCGTCAATCTTCTCTTGAAAGCCTGCTCGAAATTTGTGAGAACCTTAAGACGCATTTCGACACGGTCGAGCGCTCAAACCTCGATAAGCGCCAATCCGTACTCAGTGCGTTTATGATCATGGAAAGCGCTTAAAGCGTTTTAAAAGAGAAGTTAGACATATGGCGAAAGAGCCTTTTTACATCACCACTGCAATTTCATACGTGAATGGCGTCCCGCATCTGGGCCACGCCTACGAGGTCATTCTGACCGATGTCATGGCCCGTTTCAAACGTCTGGACGGCCGTGATGTCATGTTCCTAACCGGAACTGACGAACATGGTGAGAAGGTCGCCAAAACCGCGGCTGAAAACGGCATGGAGCCGAAAGAGTTCGCCGATAAGAATGCCGCCACATTCGAAGCCATGACCAAAACATTGAACATCTCCAACGATGACTTTATTCGCACATCCGAAGAGCGTCACTACGCCGCTTCGCAAGCTATTTGGCAGCGTTTGTATGATAAAGGCGATATCTATCTGGGCCAGTATGAAGGCTGGTATTCAGTTCGTGAGGAAGCCTATTTTACCGAAGACGAATTGCGCACCGCCGAAGACGGCACCAAATTTACGCCCAATGGCACACCTGTGGAATGGGTCGAAGAAGGTAGTTATTTCTTTAAGTTATCGGAATATACTGACAAGTTACTTGAATTCTATGAGAAGCATCCTGAATTCATTGCACCTGAATCGCGTCGTAACGAAATCATTTCTTTCGTGAAACAAGAAGGCGGACTGAAGGATCTATCCATCTCGCGCCACAAAAGCCGCCTCCACTGGGGTATTCCCGTGCCGAACGATGACGACCATGTCATGTATGTGTGGCTTGATGCACTGACGAACTACATTACCGGTGTTGGTTACCCTGATACGGGCTCTGATAGCTATAAGAAATACTGGCCGGCGCAATATCACGTGATCGGTAAGGACATCACCCGTTTCCACTGCATTTACTGGCCGGCATTCTTGATGTCTGCGGAAATTGATCTGCCTGAAACTGTGTTTGCGCATGGCTTTATCAATGTGCAGGGTGAGAAGATGTCTAAATCCATCGGTAACGTTCTTTCACCTGATGGCTTGGTTGAAACTTATGGTCTGGATCAAATCCGTTATTTCCTGATGCGTGAGATCCCGCACGGGCAGGACGGCAATTTCAGCCATGAACAAGCCGTAACACGCATTAACGCCGATCTCGCTAATGGTCTCGGAAACTTGGCGCAACGTACGTTATCCATGATCCACAAGAACTGCGATGGTGCATATCCTGAAAGTGAAAACCTAACAGATGCTGATAAGGCATTGTTGGATAAGGCATATAATCAGATGCTACCCGAAATGCAAAAAGCGGCGCATGAATTCAAAATGCACCGCATGCTCGAGGCCATTTGGCGTGCCGTTTCCGATGCGAACGCCTATATTGATGAGCAAGCCCCGTGGGTACTCAAGAAAGAAGACCCAAAACGCATGGAAACTGTGCTGTACGTTCTGGCTGATGTAATTCGTTGTCTGGCCATCGCCGTGCAGCCGGTTACGCCTGAATCTGCGGCCAAGATGCTGGATCAATTGAAAGTGCCAGCCGACCAACGTGAATTTGCAAACATCTCTGCCGACTACGCTTTGAAAGCCGGAACGGCCATTGATAAACCCGAAGGCGTTTTCCCGCGCATCGTTGACGAACCGGAAGCGCAGCAGGCGGCAGGCTAATGTGGATCGACTCCCACTGCCACCTAAACCATGAGCGCTTCGAAGGTGCGGATCCGCACATAGTGGCGGATGAAGCTGTTGCTGATGAAACGGATGCAATGGTCAGCATCTGCTGCCGCATATCCGATGAATTCCCGTCACTCCTGAATATTGCGCAAGGCCATGACAAAATCTGGTGCACCATTGGTACGCACCCCCATAGCGCAGGTGATGAAGCAGAGCAGGCTGTTACACTCGAAGAGCTTGTCGAAAAAGCCAACAGTGACCCGAATATCGTTGGCATTGGTGAAAGCGGACTGGATTATTACTACGACTTCGCCCCGCGTGATCAACAGGCTGAAAGCTTTCGCAAACATATCCGCGCTTGTATCGAGACCGATCTACCCTTGGTCGTGCACGCACGGGATGCCGACGAAGATATCGCACAGATCCTCGTGGAAGAGGGGAAGGGCACTCCGTTAAAAGGTGTGCTGCATAGTTTCAGTTCGGGAAGAAAGCTTGCCGAAACGGGCTTAGACCTTGGTTTTTATGTTTCTTTTTCCGGTATGGTCACTTTCAAAAACGCGCAGGAAATACGCGATATTGCCGTGGATGTTCCTGCCGATAAAATCCTCGTGGAAACTGACGCACCTTTCCTTGCACCCACGCCTCATCGTGGCAAAATGAATACGCCGGCCTATGTTAAACACACAGGTGAATTTCTGGCGGAGCTACGTGGTGTGGAAACGACCGACTTTGCCAAACAGACGACGGATAATTTTTACACGCTATTTAGCAGAGCAAAAAAATGAGCAACGGGGAAATCATTGTATTGGGATGCGGGAATTCGACGGGAGTTCCGGCAATCGGCAATTTTTGGGGGAAATGCGATCCCGCTGACCCGAAAAATGCCCGTACGCGTTCCAGCATTTTTATCAAGTACAAAAGCACCAGCATCGTTATTGATACAGGTCCTGACTTCCGCACACAGATAAACCGTGAGGATATCAACCATCTGGATGGTGCATTCTTCACCCATGCGCACAGCGATCACGTCAATGGCATTGATGAGCTTCGCCTGATTAAATACCGCAATGAAAAGATGGTGCCGTTCTATAGCGACCTTGAGACATTAGAAGACCTTCGCCACCGTTTTCCGTACCTGTTCAATGGCTGGCAAAGCAATCTTTATCCACCTGTGCTGGAGCCGCATGTGATGGACGAGGAGGCTTTCGGTAAATCCCAGCAATTCATGGATCTGGAATTCATCCCGTTTGTTCAGGATCACGGCACAGTCAACAGCGTCGGTTACCGCTTTGGTGACTTTGCCTACAGTGTCGATATTGTTGACCTCGACGAAACGGCCGTTGAAACCCTCAAAGGCGTGAAAACATGGCTGGTAGATGCCGCCGGATATAATTATACGGAGAACAAAGTCCATGCGCATTTGCAGAAAATATACGACCTGAATGCACAAATCGGAGCGGAACAGGTTTACCTGACTAGTCTGACACTCGCTATGGATTACAAAACACTTTGTGAGGAGCTAAAAGAGGGGTACAAACCCGCCTATGACGGTCTCAAACTCTCTTTCGCTGCTTAAATCATGGTTCAACAACTCCTCTTATCCGTAAAAGACGCAATGGTGCGTTACAGTGAAGAACCGCTGTTTGAAAATCTCGACTTCAATATCCATGAAGGCGTTCGTATTGCTTTGGTCGGTAAAAACGGAGCAGGCAAGTCGACGCTGATGAACATCATCACAGGCGCTCAAGAACTTGATGACGGGGAGCGTTGGGAAGAGCCGGGTACAACGATTGGATACCTGCGACAAGATATTGTTCCGAAAGAAGGCGAAACGGTTTTCGAATACATATTCGAGGAAATTCAGGACGAGGAGCGGGAGCTCCATGGATACAAAGTGGATATCGTGGCCGAGGCCCTACAACTGGATGTTAACGCTAAAATGACACGCCTGTCAGGTGGTCAGTTGCGCCGAGCGGGATTAGCGCGTGCATTGGTCGAGGAGCCCGATATTCTGTTACTTGATGAGCCGACAAACCACTTGGATCTGGAGGCGATCGAATGGCTTGAGGAATACTTGAATGGTTATCGCGGAACATTGCTTGTAATTTCCCACGACCGTACGTTTTTGGCGAACATTACAAATCAGGTATTCTGGCTTGACCGTGGTGAATTAAAAGTCAGTCCACGTGGCTTTAAGTATTTCGACGAGTGGTCGGAAATGTTGTTGGACCAAGAAGCACGTGAACTGAAAAATCGTAAATCCATAGTTGCTCAGGAAGTCGAATGGGCCAGCCGTGGCGTCAAAGCCCGTCGTAAACGCAATGTTCGCAGGTTGGAACTTGTCCGTGAAATGCGCGACAAGCTAAAAGCTGACGAAGCGGCACACCGCAGGGCTACACAAAAAATTGAATTCGAACCAATTAAGGACACGGATGCTAGCTCTAAAATTGTCGGCGAGTTCTATAACGTGCATAAGACATTCAGCGAGAACGGCAAGAATATAAAGATTCTCGACAAGTTTTCTTTGCGTGTAAAACGCGGTGAACGCATTGGTATTCTGGGTAAAAACGGATCAGGTAAAACTACATTTCTTAAAATGCTGTTGGGTGAACTAGAACCGGATCAGGGACGAGTGAAAACCCGTAAAGAACTAGAATTTTCCTACTTTGACCAAAAACGCAGCGACCTCGACCCGACAGACTCACTAAAGAAAACTCTCTGCCCTGGTGGTGGAGATTATATTGATGTGATGGGTAAGCAACGGCATGTTTGCGGTTACCTCAAAGACTTCATGTTTGACCCTTCACGGGCGCAAGATAAAGTCAGCCAGCTTTCAGGTGGACAAAAAAACCGTCTTATGCTCGCGAAAATATTGGCTAACCCTAAAACATGTCTGATCCTCGATGAACCGACAAACGATCTGGATATGGATACGCTTGATATGCTCGAGGACATCCTTATGCAATATAAGGGCACATTGCTGGTCGTTTCTCACGATCGTGACTTCCTTGATCAGACTGTCACTAAGATACTGGCATTCGAAGGTGAGGGTAAGGTTGAGACTGTTATTGGCGGTTACAGCGATTATCTGGAGAAGAAAAACGGCACTGGAAAGGAAGACACGCCAAATAAAAAGCCACAGCCAAAACAAAAAGAGAGCACTAAAAAAGCATCCAAACCTAAAAAATTGACGTATAAATTAGAGCATGAGTTTAAACAGCTCCCCAAAAAGATAGAAAAAGCCGAAAAAGAGATCGCAGAATACACCGAGAGATTATCGGTAAATGAGTTCTATATGGAAGACCCCGACGGTTTCCACGAGGTTACCCGGGACTTAAGCGATACGAAGGCAAAACTGGAGCGTTATGAAACAAGGTGGCTGGAGCTAGCCGAGATGAAAGAAGAAGCCGAAGGATAACTTATGAGCTTAAAAAACATCCTGCTTATTGATGATAGCGAGGCAGAGCAGTTTCTTTTTAAATCCATCATTGAAGTCTTCGATCCGGAAATTGATGTCACATCCGCGTATGGCGGGCAGGAAGCCATGGAGTTGCTTAATGCGGGGGCTGCAGAAAAAATTGATGTCATTCTTATGGATATCAATATGCCGCGCATTAACGGCTTTCAATTTCTCGACTTGTATCAAGAGCAGTATAATGAAAACGATCACGTAATTGTCACAATGGTTACGTCTTCATCCCAAACAACGGATAAGGATAAGGCGATGACATATAGCGTGGTGAACAAGTATTTCGAGAAACCGCTGACCGCTGAGCACTTGGAAACTCTAGCTAAAATAGCTGGTGAGAAGAGTTAAAAGCCGCAATCATCAATTAAATCGTTAGCAAACTCACGAGCGCCTGTTTTGTTCAGGTGATCCAGATTTCTGAAGTAAGTCGGCTCATCCTCGTAATAATCCCAATACATCAAATACGGCACCTTTTCTTCTGCCGCTAATTCTTCGATCTTTTTAAAGGCAGAGACGGTATGTTCCAGCTCATATACAGGCTCGCTGTAAAAAGCAGTAACAGGAAATGACACAAGACAAAGGGGTACGTTTTCAGCTTTAATACGCTGAATTGTTTTACGCAGGATGTCCCAGGTCTCACGGCTTTCAAAGCCGTCTTTAAGTATGTGTTCGGCAATTCTCTCCTTGCGGTAATAAAATTGATCCTCGGTCGGTGGTATCGTCATCTCCATATCCAGTAAAACCGCACCGTTATCCGAAAAACTCGATTGGTTTGGAATTTTAAAACCTGCGAGGAAAAACAGCTGCCAGTAATTCAACAGCTGACCACGCAGCTCCGGGTCCTGCAGGTGCAATTGCTTCCGCCATGGCTGCTCGGGTGAAAAGAAAACGCTGTAATCACGTCGGTCATCATCGAAACGGTAATCCGCAAACATGTGATGTCCGACTTGCAGGATGATTTTATCGGCATGCTTGGTTTGCAGGAAATAATCAATCTTCTGTGCTATCTGCTCGAAATTCTCACTGGCATAGGCAAGGTTGACTACGCGGCTGCCGTCTTCCGGATAAAACCCTTGAGACATGCGGGAATCTCCGAACGCGGCGATATCAACATTCTCAACGCTGTGATAAAAATTGAGCTGCTTATAGAAATTGTCCGAAGGTGCGACGACGAGCCGCAAGAACAGCTCCGAGATAACGATTAGGGTGATCAGCATAAAAGCGACGATCCCGATAAACAGGACCGTATTCTTTTTGCTTTCTGCTATCTCCTTGCTCACAAAACCTCTTTAGAACTGAAAGTAAATGAATTCACTATAGACACCCGCAAAGATGAAGTAGACGCACATTGAAAAACCGAATGCCGCCAGAGCTGTCGGTATTTTTAAATTGAACTGTTCGGGCTGCTGTATGCGTTTTTCCAAGGCTTCCATAATTTGAATGGAGTTCGGCATCAGCCATGTCACAACGGCACAAGGTAACAACAGATATGCCAGTTTAGGCAACAGGATCATTTTGGCGGAGAACTGCTCCCAATCGGGCGGTGTAATCATCACATAGGCCATGTGAAGCGCACCATCTAAAGTCTCGGCACGGAAAAAGACCCAAGCCAAGGTGACGCAAATAAAGGTTAATGCGACGTTAATTACAGCATTACTGATGAAGGGCTTTCCGCGCTTTGCGGACACAAGACGTACACCGTGGTTGATCATCAGATAGGCACCATGAATGCCGCCCCAGATAACGAAATTCCAACTGGCGCCGTGCCACAGACCACCAAGCAGCATCACGATCATCAGGTTTGTATAACGTCTAAACTTGCCGTCACGGTTTCCACCAAGGGGGAAATACAGATAGTCGCGTAAGAAGCGGGACAGGGTGATATGCCATGTACGCCAGAAGTCGATTATGTTCGTCGCCTTGTAAGGGGATAGGAAGTTAACGGGCAAAGTAAGCCCAAGCATAAGCCCCAAACCAATCGCCATGTCACTGTAAGCCGAGAAATCGAAATAAATCTGGAAGCTGTAGGAGATACTCCCGAACCAAGCCTCCAAAAATGTTAGCGTTTCGCCAGCATCTGCCTTAGCGAAAATCGGAGTTGCCTGCGCCGCTATATCATCAGCTAGAAACACTTTCTTGGATAGACCGATAGAAAAGATAATTAGGCCGAGCAATATCTTGGTCCAATTCACCTGACCAAATGTCTTGTCCAGAAACTGATGAGAGATTTCCTGAAACCGGACAATCGGTCCGGCGATCAGTTGAGGAAAGAATGAGACGAATAACGCGTATGACTTAAAGTCTCGATCCTTGATCTCTCCGCGGTAACATTCAATGACATAGGAAATTTGCTGGAACGTAAAAAACGAAATCCCGAGCGGCAGTATGACGTGCTGTAAAGTCCATTCAGTTTCAAACAAGCTGTTCGATGTCCCGATCAAAAAATCCAGATATTTGAAATAGGCGATGCTACCGAGATTGGCCGTGACAGCAAACGCAAGCAACAGTTTCGATTGATGCTTCTGCAGCAAACCACCCAAAATATAGTTAACAGAAATAGAGGAGACGAGCAGGGCAAGGTAATACGGATTCCAGACGGAATAGAAAACCAGAGAGAAAAATACGAGGTTTAACAACGCCGCTTTTTGGGAAAAACGCGCAAGTATATAAAAGCTGCAAACACACAGCGGCACAAAGAGCAGTAAAAATTCCAGGGAATTGAATAACATAGCGCTTTATTTTTTGATGACTGAAAACCTGATCCTATGGAATAATAAGGGAATGGAGCGTCTTAAAAACATCATACTAAATTTTGACTTGGGTGTGGGATCAAAAGATAAATGGATTATCTTTGGCCTATTCGGCGCTTACTTCCTTGCCGGTTATGTGGTCGAGGGAACCACACGGCTATTCTGGATGCACTGGATAGGCGCATATGTCATTGCCATGATTATCTTTTTTGTGGGTAAACAGTTTTACAAGGACAAGGGCTACGATAACGTCCTGTCCTTTATGTTCCCAAAGGACATCTGGTACAACAGCTCCACGATCAATGACTGTATCATCGCGGTCTTAAACTCATTCCTTGCGAGACTGCTATACATTGTAATGAGTGTCGGACCATTGGCAGCAGCTGGAGCAGTGGGGTATTTTGCGGCAAGCTGGCTAAACCTTCCGCAAACCGAAGCCGCTCCAAGTTGGAGCGTGATTGCGACATTTACGATAGCAACAATGCTGGCATCCGATTTTTGCTATTACTGGGCGCACAGGCTGGCGCATACATTCCCTGTCTGGTGGGAATTTCACAAAACCCACCACTCTGCGGAAGTGATGACCCCTATAACATTGCTCCGTTACCATCCTCTGGATGATTTAATTTACTCTATATTCCGTCATGTAGGTTCCAGCATTACCGCAGGCGTGTTCCTCTTTATGTATCCTTCAATTGAGGGGGCGGTAACGATCCTCTCTACAAACGCTTTTGTGTTTGCATTTAACCTGCTCGGCAGTAATTTGCGCCACTCACATATCTGGCTGTCTTATGGTCCTTACCTGTCATACATACTAATCAGTCCGGCGATGCACCACATCCACCACAGCGAAGCTGAAAGACACTGGGACAGAAATTTCGGGGCAATCTTTTCTGTCTGGGACTGGATGTTCGGGACGATCTACGTGCCAAAACAACGGGAAGATATTGTCTTCGGAATAGGTGAGCCATCGGAAGGGTACGATACTGTGCCCAAGTTATATATCGGGCCGTTCCTGCGTGCCTATAATTTGATGAAGACGCCAGCTGCCTATAAAATTGGACTGGCGAATAAGCCCGGTAAACAACCCGATGATCTCTAAACAGAGAATCGGCAATCTAAACTGGCCCATCCTTAATCCGCACGATGACGCATCAGGTACTTAAATCCGCCCTCAATGTTCTAAATCCTCACATCTGAGAAT
Source organism: Alphaproteobacteria bacterium (assembly GCA_030432025.1). Classification (GTDB taxonomy): domain Bacteria; phylum Pseudomonadota; class Alphaproteobacteria; order Micavibrionales; family Micavibrionaceae; genus TMED27. Next base: position 31,068 of record JAUIIA010000011.1, on the reverse strand, counting down.
TAATTTCGTGCAACTGCAGCATTTTTTTGCAAACCCCATCAGATTTTGCTAATAGACAATTAATCAAGACGCATGGTTGTCATGTAAAGTTGCTTTTCTAATCAAAAGCAAACCAAGCAGGCAAACCGCTATAAAAATAAAGCGTCGATGTACCAGGGAGATATTTGGTGGCTTTGCCAAATGTGATCGTCAAGGAGCGGAAGCCTTCTTCTGCCACTAGGTTGTTTGCGCGCAGCAACGGGGCCAAGCCTGTTGTTGAGACGCCGTCTTATGGCACGGTTGAGAAAGACGGGCAGTATTATATCGCCGATAACGGATCTGTTTATCGGCGTTCTTTCAAACATTCAGATGCACTGGTCCTTGCCCCCGAAAACGTCCCTGTAGAGGAAAAGCGTAAGAGTGCGGATAACCGCGACAAGCGCGAGCGTTTGATGCGTATGAAGCTTCTGATCCAAATGCGCGATCAGGTGCGAACAATCCTGAGGATGCAGGAAGAATTTCCCGACGAAGCATTTGCTGACAAACCCGAACCACCATGGGCCGCTAACCAAAGAAAATTGAAAGAACTATATGATAGCTTCCATCACCTTTTCGGCCCCATAAACAAAATCGAATACCAAAAGACGGGCGAGCATGACAGCAATGGTGAACGTACATACTTCACGGTCCGACCCAACCTAAAAAAATTCAGAAAAGACCCGGATGCGTATCTTGTCGCATCGATAGAAAACTTCGATGAACTCAGCGGTGAAGCCACACTCGGGCCTGTATTCACGCAACGCGTACTTACCCCACGCGGTCAAATTCCGAAGGTAGACACGTCAGGCGAAGCGCTTGATTTTTGCCTCAGTGAAAAGGGGAGAATTGATCCTGAGTTTATTGCCGAACTGCTGGAGGTGGAAGATGCAACCGCGGCCATTACCGAATTGGAACAACAGGGCAAAGTCTTTCTCGACCCTTTAACGGCGCGATGGGTAGAACGTGAAGAATATCTGTCCGGTAATATTTACAAACAGATTGAAGCCGCTCAAGAGGCGCTGACGAAAGACCCGCGTTACGAAGGTTACATTAAAGAACTGGAGATGCGCTTGCCCGTCTCTCTGGAGCCTGAAGACATCGATGCGGCACTCGGAAGCTCGTGGATACCGCCTGAAACTATCGAACAGTTTGCCGAAGAGGTTTTAGGCATCAGCGATGCAAAGGTTCAATACATACCGCAGACGCATAAATGGTTTGTTCGCGGAAATGTAGAGGACGCAAGCAAAGCACAATATGAGTTTGGCACCGAATTTACCGATACTGTAGCACTTCTTCGCGCCGCTCTAAACCAAAGCGAAATCAGCATCAGTAAGCGTAAGGATACGTACGGCTCTGATGTTGATAAAGAGCTGCAGACAACCTTGTCCGAAGACAAAATGGTCAAGATCGAAGATACGTTCGAGGCATGGTTATGGGATGATAAGCGTCGCGCACAACAGTTGAGCGATATCTATAATCGTCGTTTCAACAGCATCGTACCCAGAAAATACGACGGTTCACATATGCACTTTCCCGGTTCAACCGTGGTTCACAAACCCCGACCATATCAGGCGGATGTAGCATGGCGGAACTCGCAATCTGGCAACACGCTGTACGCACATGAAGTTGGTGCAGGTAAAACGTTTGAGTCCATATGGGCCTGTATGGAAATGCGTCGTCTGGGTAAGGCTGATAAGGCTTGCTTCGTGGTGCCGAACCATATCCTTGCGCAGTTCTCGCGCGACTTCATGCAGCTTTACCCGAATGCTCACATCCTCGTAGCCGAGGAAGATATGTTCCGCGAGGACGGGAAGAAATTCACCGTCCCTGAAAAGATGGAGAAATTTGTCGAGCGGGCTCGTGAAAATGAATGGGACGCGGTATTCATGCCACAGTCATTCTTTGACCAGCTAAAAGTCACACCGCGTTTTGAACTACAAACGATCCTTGACGAAATCAGGGAGTACCGTGATTTATACACCGCGCTTCCCGAAGATGCTGACGCAGACATCCATAATCATTTCCAGGATGCCTATGTCGCGAAGCAAAGTAAGCTGCTGCAATTTTTTGATGCGGATCCGTATGACCGCGAGGCACAGGCTAAAATCTGGGCGGACAGCTTTGAAAAGCTCTTAGATAAAGATGCAAGTGACGGAGTTTGGGACGCATTTCTGGCGAAGAAGGAAGAAGTGCCTACACCATCTTTCGAAGGTACGGGTATCGATTACCTCTTCGTTGACGAAGGGCATGACTACAAGAACCTGAGCATTGAATCGAATGACCGCGAGTTGGCCAGAAACGGAAGCGCCCGCGCAGAAAGCCTGCATTTAAAGCTCCAATATCTGCGTCAAAAACGACCCGGCGCGTGCCTGTCTATTATGACGGGAACGCCGGTATCCAACGCGGTGCCGGAAATTTACACCATGCAGCGTTTCATGCAGCCTGAATTGCTCAAAGAAATGGGGCTGGAAAATTTCGATGCATGGCGCACCATGTTTGGTGACACCATCGATACGATTGAAATGGCCCCTGAAGGCGGTAAATACCGAAAGGTCTCAAGGCTTGCCAAGTACAAGAACATTCCTGAACTGATCCGCATGTTCCATAGCTTTGCCGACGTTGTGCTAGGTGAGCGTTTAAACCTGAAAAAACCCAAAATTAAAGGAGGAGGCCCACAGGTCGTAACCGTACCGCATAGCCGTCAGTTAGAAGAGTTCTTCATGCAACTGGATGCACGGGCCGATCGCGTGCGGGCAGGGGCCGTAGACCCGTCCGAAGACAACATGCTGAAAATCATTATGGATGGGCGCTTGGCTACGCTTAGCCCTGCATTGGTCGGTCTTGATCCAGATCCGGATGAGCCGGGCAAGCTGGAGACACTGGTTGAAAATGTGGCGCAGCGCTATTTCGACAACAAGGATAATGTGTATCACAACATCGCGGGCGAACCCGACCCGATCACAGGCGCACTTCAGATGGTCATCTCTGACTTAGGCGTACCGAAAGGCATAGGTGAGTTCGATGTTTACAACGGAATCAAACGCCAACTCATCGATAAGGGTGTACCTCCTGATTCAATTCAGTTTATTCACGATCATAATTCCGACCGAAAAAAAGCCGAGCTGTTTGAAAGATGTAAGAATGGGCAGGTTTCCGTGCTACTGGGAACTACGCAGAAATTGGGCACAGGTACCAACGTCCAAAAACGTCTGATTGCGTTACATGAACTTGATGCGCCATGGCGCCCCAGTGACATTATACAACGAGATGGTCGTATCGACCGCTCAGGAAACCAGCATATCGATCTTGATATGGAGGTCGAAATTCTCCGCTATGTCATGGAAGATTCCTATGATGTCTATCTTTGGCAGACCCTAGAGCGTAAAGCAGGTTTTATCGCACAGATTATGCGTGGTGATTATTCCATCCGTAACTTTGATGAAGAGGATAACTTCACCAAACACTGCGCGCATATCAAAGCCGTCGCTGCAAATGATCCGGTACTGTTCGAGCTTGCCAAAGTCGATGATGAGCTTGCGCCTTTGGCGCGTAGCAAGATGGCCTTTGACCATGAACGTCAGCGTCGCCGTTTCCATCAACGTCACCTCAAGCATGAGCTGAAGGCGATGGAAAAGGAAATGAAAGCAAAATCGGCGACGCAGGAAATTATGACGGAGCCGGCCCGTGGCCGCTATCCGCTGCAGTTGGGTGAAAAGTCATTCCAGAATGCCTTTCAGGCCGGAGAAGCCCTTAAACTCACCTTACGTGACCTACGAACTGAATCTCGTAAAAAAGTGGCAAAAGGCTTGGATAAAGACCCTGAAGGCGCGCCGCGTGAGGCAAAAGTCAGTCAGGAAATAGGAGAGGTCTATGGCCTGACCGTCACGGCCGAAGCCACAACCGAGGTCTCTATTCGCGAAATCAAAACACGCCGAGGTGTAAAGCTGAACCGCGATTATAAATATGGCTTTGTGCTGAAAATCAGTGATGGAGAAAAAACACAGATCACAATCCCGGCAGCGGACATTGCCGAAAGTTCAATAGAACGGGGTTTACGCAAAAATTTCGAGAGAGGCGGTGGTGAAAAGTCAAAATCGTTTCAGGAATTCATGAATGCCTCAAAAGGCGGGTCACAAGTCGGCAAAGTGAATGAAGCAATGGCCGAAACCATCGTGAATATCTTCCGTGAACTTCCCGCTCGTGTGGACGAGCTCGGATCAGCTTTGAATGAAAAGAACGCTGAAATTCAAACCGTTCAAGACGCAATCGATGAAACATTCGGATATATGTCGAAATACAAGGCTTTAAAATCCAAGAAGACACGTATCGAGAAAAAACTGATGGAACGCACGGCTAAAGAGATCACTGACCCATCAGATATTACCATCAGAAGCGGTCACGAAGAGAACAAACCCGAAGCCCCTTAAGTCGTCGAAATTCTATGGATTGGAATTTGTGGGTGCATCACCATCGTATGTGACAACGGGTTTCGCAGCCTCTTCGGCCCTTGCTGCAATCAATTCAGGGTCAGGAAGCCCCATACGTGACTGCGGGATTGAGCCAACATCAACACCATAAGGCAAGAGCAACTTCGGATCGAAATCAGGCGCATCGCCTTGTTCCCGAGCGATATACTCAAGTAACTGTTTGCGGAAACGGTAGCTTGTTCCGAATGCAACATCGTCCAGCATTTCCGGCCCGATTGTACGTTCACATGCGTGACGCAGAAGAGCTGCATCTGCTTCATTTTCATTCCCACCGGAAAATTTGGGCCACTTACGGGCATCATGAGCAGCATTAAAATCGCGCAACTGCAACAGCAATGGTAATGCACGCGGAATAGGGCCTGTATCCTTCGGTACGAAGTCACTGAATGGCGGCTTGGCGGCCACACCTGTTGACGTTTTCAAACAATCCGCACCCGCTTCCAACGCATGCTCACCAAGTCGGTACACGCTTCCAAAAAAGTCATCGCCAAACTCCTTATTCTTGGAAGCGTAAGCATGGACAGAAACCATCAGGATAGCTTTCCAGACAAAGTCATTTGCACGCGCACCTTCGCCTTCGGCTTTTAATGTCTCGACCACACGGTCGACATCGCCTTTCATCCATGCGCCGTAATTTACGACCGTGTCGATGTCCTTAGGGTTTTTAACATCCTTGAGGATCTCTCCCCACTTATCGATCTCCTTGCGCACCTGATCCGGGCCGAGTATTCCATGCGGATAATTCAGAACGATGGAAATACCGACTTCGGGATGTTCCTGCAGATGCTCAATCAGAGGTCCGATTTTATCGGAGTAGGGACCATCGCCAATATCCGGCCACGTACATACCGAACGCATAGGATAGGGGTGCACTGCCTCCTCGGCCATGCGGGTCATCCAAGCTTCATCTTCATTCCGTGTAGTGCGCAGAGTGGTGTGATCGGTTTTGCTTAGGGCCCATTTGGCCGTATCCGTATTCACGAGCGGATGCTCGCCAGTCTGATAATATTGTCGCTTCAGGTCAGCACATTCGAACAAAATTTCGCGCGCAAGTTGACGTTGTTCCCGCAGCGAATCATCGATTGTCAAAGACTTCAAAACGGACACAGGTATAATCGGACTGTGCTCCGGTACCGGACTCTTAATCGGCATTGTATTCCCTGTTCTTTTTTATTTGTTCATTCCAAGTAACAGATTTTACCGCTTCAAATCAAGAAACATCGCCGCAAAGCAGCAAAAAAGCAGCCTAAGAATTTATTATGTACTGTAAGTCATATCTGATGCGGTTTTTCTGTATTTTTTACCTTGACGCTCAACGATTCGTTGTTTAATCAGGACGTAATAAAAACTAAATTTTTGAACAGGGAAAATAGAACGGTTTAACGACTTTTATTTTCCAAAAATAAATAACCAATTGCCAAGGCGTGCGCATTACTTGCGTGTCGTCAACGCTATATTTGCGTCTGGGAGAAGTGGCAAGAAATGGCTATAAGGGATGGAAAGTAGATTAGTCAGTACTGGGAGTAAATGGATATCGGAAACACCCCTGTATCCGGGGGATCTGATCCATAATATGGGCTGTTATTGGCCGCGTCCTGATTATGATGACGCGTTCTGGAAGATGCAGCACATGAACGCCGAAAAATTCACGTACGGTCGTTCACGTGCGAAGTACGGTTATCCCAAACAGGCGATGTTTTACTACCCCGCATCAAGTGGACGTAAACCTGTTGAGCTTGCACAGCGCTACCCTGAAAAAATTCTAGAACACAGTCTCTCATTAACACAGGAAAATGACGGCGATGGTCCTTACATGACCACGCAACGCATCGTTGATGCACTTGATCCATCAGTGGTTCGTCCTGAAGTCTTCGCACAAAATTATCGTAACAGTATGATCGCCTCGGCAATCGCCGCGAATAATTTGCGTGATCCTGAAACCGGCTTGCGTGACACATATGTTGTTGGCCCAGCCCACCGCGAAGAACTGTTCCGCTCCATGAAGGAGTTTCACCCGATCATGCGCGGAACGGTTTATGAAGACGCTATCTTCGAAGCCCATCTTTGGGGGCCTTCTTGCTTGCTCGACTTTACGCACGGCATCTATGACGGTGAACACGCATGGTCGCGCTACGGTGCAGTCGAGAAGGGCGTAGGACTGGCTATTCAATATGGCTCGCTCCTACCGATCGCTGTTCGTGAAGGACAGAACTTTGATGTTGTCGATCTTAACGGCAAGCCTGTCTCTATCCTTGACCAGACATGGGAAGATGCGCGCGGCCTTGTCGATGTCGTCGGTACAAAGGTCGAGTATCAAGGCGAGGAATACCGCTTCCGCGCCGAAACACAGGCAGCTTTGCTGGTCTCCCGCTTTATGCATGACGAGATGTACCGAAGCAACAGCACCGAACTGCAGCGCGGACAGGAGCACGAAACAGTAAAAGCCCATTACGCTGATAAGGCGGAAATGGCGAAGTTTGCAGAGCTGAAAGAAATGATGCTGCCTTACTTGGCTGAATACTGTAATTGGCCGACATTACATCAAATCCTCGACCGCGATCCGCACCTTAAGAAATACTGGGATGAGCATGTTGTACCGTCTGCTCCCAATTTGAAGCCTGAAGCAGAAATCGAAGAAGCGGTCATGTCCTACCTGCCGCGTGGCGGCTTCAGTGGTGGTGACCTGTCAAAGAAGATTACTTCACGCCGTGACCCTGTCGTGTTGAAACAAGACTTCCCGCTGCATGACATTCCGCTAACCCCACAAGGCCAGCATGTAAACGCATTCGCACGTGACCTTGACCCGACCATCTTTAATGACCGCAATTTTGCGCGCCTTGGCGGTACAAGCAATCCACATGATGAGCCTGACCCCGATCACATCACGTTCGAACAGGCCGCATGCATGATGTCTTTACCCGAATTCCTCCATGACGGCATCCCGCCACTCGACCTGCCACGGACCCTAATTTATCTAGATGATGCAGGAGCAGGAGTAAGACCGGCAGCATTTCATGAAGAGCACGGCACGGATCACCCCGGTGAAATCAGCGCCTTGTTCGACCCACTGGCTGAAGGCGGCTCGACATTCGCTGAAGCTGTAGCAGCAGAAAACGGTGCGGACCTGCAGGACCGTGTACGTGACTTGACGCTAGGCAAAGACTACGCAGCGTGGAGAACGGAAAATAAAATCGGAAACATCATTCCGCTTTCCGACTTTCAGGCCTCTATGGCGACTTACGAAGGTCGACGCGAAGGTACGGATACTGAAGTGCATGAAAGTCTGGCCGCCGATGGCCCAATGAAGAATTCAGCTGACGCAGTCGAAACCATGGTTCGCCGCCATATTGATCTGGAGGCGCATGGTCTTGTTCTGCCTACGGGTGAGATGCCTGACCGTAATTACCGCTATCTGATGGAAAGCGTAAACGCGATCCTTGGTAAAACACCGCGCACATATTCCGGTGGTAAGTACCAGCATGAAATCTTTATGGATCATGATTACTGGAAGCCTCCGCAACACCGTAACACCGACCAGCCTCTACAAAAGATGGATTTCCTAGATGTCTATATTTACGTGGGGATGAAGGCGAAAGCGGCATTGGATGAACCAAATCCGGCAAAGCGTCGTGACTTGATGGTGACGGCAATGCGGATGACGGATTTGTATGAGCGCATTATCGACCCCGCCCGCCGCAACGTACATACGGTACGTGATGCATTTTCGGGCAAAGACAGTTCCAAGATGGATATCGATCTGAACAATATCGTCGATAAAAGCTTCGTTGGCTTCGCACTGCACCTACCGGGTTTACCCGATGTCGTTGATGCCGACCCCGAAGTCCGCAGCCAGCATCCGGAATATGATGCAATGTTCAAGGACCCGGAGTTTCAGGCATTTGCGAATGATGATCTGGATTACGCCGAATATATGGGCGATCCCGATAAGCGCGCCAAGTTGGGGCAGATGATGTGGTTCTATATGCGTGGCCTCGCGATACCGACGGATAAGCCCGGTGTAAACCTGCCTGTCAGCGGTATGTTACTCGCGAAAGGCATCCACGCTGCTGACCGTTTCGATCTGCAGGACTTACACCCCGAATATATGAAGGCGCATGAGCTGCGCAAAACGATGCAAGCACGCGCCAGAACCAACATCTTTGGTCAGGGCGGTGTCAATGTCGAAGGACCGGTCGTGTCTAAACGATAATTAAAAACATCCGAAAACGGATAAATGAGTAATTGAACAGGAGTGCCCGTAAAGGGCGTTTGGGAGTTAAAACAAAATGGTCCCGGAGAAGGACAAAGATCCGGATATTTTTGCGCTCGATAAGACGTTGCGCCGCTTGGGGCTATGGCGTGAGCAATCCTTGCGTAAACAAACACCTGAAGCTCGTAAAGCCACGATTGATGCTATGGACTTTACCGAGCCGCTAACCATGACCCGCTCGGGTTATGATGAGGACGGCTATCAGGCCGTTATGGTCACCTCCAGCACGTCATATGACCCTGAAAGCGGTATATTCGACGACAAGGTCATCTATTGGCGCCATCTACCTGAGACAAACGGTAACCCCGATAAGGTGGACAAAGAAGATTACCATGTCCTTCATTTCCGTGGCATCCGCAACCCAGAACAAGACCCAAGCGAAATTCCTGAAATCCTCCCCGATCAGGTTTGGGTTAATGGCTCACTGATTTTCAACGGTCCGAATAACGGCGGCAAGCACGATCCGCATCAAGGCAAGCACCGACGCACAATCGCCCGCGTACAGGAAATCAGCAAGCAGGTGAAAGAAATGCTGAACCGCGGTGAGCCTGTAACGAAAATCGGTCGCATATTCTCCGGCCCGCATTTGTCCATGAACTTCGCCGCCAAAGCTCTGGGTGGTCAGCCTTTATTTCGTGGCATGAATGACAAAGGTGAATGGGACCCGTTTGAACGCCTGATCCATAAATACTTCACTGATATTGTGCAAGGCGAGGGGGAGCAGCTGCGCTTCACACTCCCAAGCGTTGATAACATGAACCCTGTCGACCGCCTCAAAGCTGTACACGGTATGAATATCAACACGCTTGAGCCTGTACGTTCCATGACAGGTAACTGGGATGAACACGCCACCGACTTACAATCCGGTGCGGGGTATCTGACGGGTATAGAATACGAGCAAGACCCTGATACGGGGCGTCATGTTTTCCGTGTCTTAGTCGCACCCGAAGATTTACCGAGCGATATGGACTCCTTCGAGCCATACACAATCGCACGTATGGAATATGATCAGGACGGCGACAGCTTCACGTTGGCCGAAACCGACTTCATGGAAGCAGGGCCGGGCAAGTTCAAAAGCTTCCCCGATGCGCTGAGCGTCTTTGGCTTCATTCAGGCCTCCAACCATTATCTGTCCGAACGTAAATACCCGCCATATCGGGATATCGCGTTCAAACACCACCTCGGTGATCGCATCAATGAAATGCATATCCCACCGCCACTAGCCGAAGGCGGGGAAACCACATGGACACCGCTTTACGGTACAAGCCTAGAAAAAAAGTTCGAGCAATATGGTGATGGTCTCGGCGGTGGTAACTTGCTGATGCAACGCGGCACACGCGAAGACGGCACAATTGATGAAATCGCCGTCCTGCAAGGCTTGCCTTACGAACCAAGCGGTCCTAATTCCAACTTTGACGGCGGTCAACCGGATATCATGCAGTTCCGTGATGCGCTTCGTCGTGGTGTCATTGTCGTCGACCATATCCACTTCGATCACTCCACGATTGAATATTATGCCAAGCAAACCGACGAACATGGCAAGGGCTGGCTACAGGGACAAAAAATCCTGTGTAAGGATTACGATTACTATGTCATGCGTCACCGTCTGAACACCCTCGAGGTGCCGAAGGAGCAATGGCCTGAATTCATTGTTTATGACGACCCAAAAACCCTCAAAAAATACCCCGACTTGCATAAAATCAGTGATGATGAGTATGTCTATCGTATCCGTGATGACGAAGGGCGCGTTCGTTTTAACGTCCAGATTTGTAAGAACGGAACAATCCACTCCGCGCTGACTGACGCACACATGATTACGGGCGGCGTCGATAATCAGTTCAATGACACATACTACATCGACAATGACGCATTGGGCGCAACCGAGCACGGAACGCGCTTTGCCGAGCGAGGCCAGTTGGCCTTGGCGGAATATTTCGATGATGTTGACGGCGACGCTTTGCTCGCCGCGGCGCGCAGTCCCGAAGAGCTGTACATCTCACTTGAGGAATGTACCAGCCTCGTCAATGATGGACATGCCCCGAAGACGGATCGGTTTAAAGATACACTGCGCGGTGTCGAAGCAGCGATCCCCGATGATTTTGCAATGGTCTTCGTGCCATTCTCAACCAACCACCTTGAATACCAAGAAATCCGTGAAGTCTGGGCGGAAGAGGGGAGCTTGAGAAACTCCACGGCCGTTGGTGCAAACGCTGAAATTCGTGATACGGCGATGAATATCCACGGCGTAAACCCTTATCTGGATTTGCGTGAAGAAGATATTCCACACGATAAACTCCCGCAACTGGCCTATGACACGGCGCTTAAGGCTGTCGATCAATACATGAAAAAGCGTGAAGACCGCGCCAAGGAAATGGCCGATAAAACACGTGATAAGCGTACGAAGAGAGATTTCCTGAGCGAGGATGTTCCATATCAGGTTTTCAAACACATCCGCAAAACAGCCAGAAAACAAATCAAGGACGGCGATCCTAAGCCTGCCGTTCTTCACGAAGCATTTTTCAATGCGGACGAAGACATTTTCGAAAAATACTGCGAACAACTCGAACTTCCGAAAACGGATAAAGAACGCAAAATGCCGAAGGTCGTTCATAAGGCATTGGAAGCGGCGTACAAATCCCATAAGGATGATCTGGAAAAGCAGGGTGTTGATAATGAGGCGGATACAACATTCTGGATGATGCGCAGCATCGTCAACCACGGTCGCGTCGAATTCCAAAGCAAAGGGGCACACAACGACTACAACATGTGCCTTGCGATCATGGCGGGTCAGGAAAAGGCCGCCCGTCATGGTGTGCGTACATCCAAACGTGCCAAGGGCTTCCGCGATGATTACGGCAAGCTCGGTGTTGTAACAACAGGGCCGATTGGTTCAGCCGAAGAAGCATGGGCGTCCTTGTCCCGATTCTTCCGTGGTGACTCTCTGTTCGACTATGACGAAGTTGTTCGTAACACGGGCTATAAGCTTGATCCCGAAAAAATGATCCTTGGTGTGACACAAACACCGTCCATGGGTAGCGATGCAGAGCTGGCGCAAAGCGCAATGCTACGCGAGGGGGCGAAGCGCAGAGACGTTACAATCTTCGCAGCGTTTCGTAACGGCTTTCGAGTGATTAACCCGAAAGAGCACCGCACCCGCTTTGAAAATCATTTCCGTGATTTGGGCTGGAACGTCGAATGGGACGGCGCAAACGGTGAACTACGCGTTCACGATCAACCATTCCACCGCAATGGTCACCGTTTCTTCCACGACATGGTCGATAAGATGAAAGCCCCAAGCTTCAAGCCCAAGCTGCTTGAAGGTATCCACATTGCCAACTGGCCTAATTACCAGAAGCTCAAAGAAGCGGCCAAAATGGGTGGCAAACGTGTTTCCATCGATAAACCCGATGACCATGTGACCCGCCGTTACGCCGAAGATGAGAAAACAGGCCAGCCACATATGCAGGATATGGATTACCTGACACCCCGCTACCGTCTCATTCAACGCAAAGCAAAATACGGTCAACAATATGGCTGGGTTGTAAATATGCTTCTTGCACTTGGTATGCGCCGCAAGGGCGGCAACCGTGCCGATCCGTTGGCTGTACGCTCTCACCCAACCGGATATTTCGAGGAAAACACCGCCAATGTTCTGCCCAATGATTGGGTCAAGGCGCATAACGGCGCAAGTGCGCGTCAAAAAATTATGGGCCCATCCGCCGCTGTTATTCAGCGTAGTGGTGGTCGCCCTATGGGACCGTCAGCCGCCAGCATGCTGCGCGTACCTGAACCGGGGGGCGTGTAACCAATGTTTGATCAGAAAAACAGACGAATTCAGCCAAAAAGATTCATGTGGGACCGTGTAAAGCGCGGCGAATTGATGAACCTAACTATCGATGCGGAAACCACAGGTTTTAACCGTAGCAGCGTGCCGTACTCCACACCCGGCTATCCCGCAGTAACCGAATATGGTGATTGCCTAACAGACCTCAACGGTAACTACCTTAATTCCGCACAAATTTATCTGCGTGTGCCGGAATGGATACCCGTACAACCAAGTGCCCAGATTCTGCAGAGACGCGGTCCGCAAGATTACTATTCTGATGGCCGTATGGCGTACTGGAATGCAATGGCAGCCATGGCTTGGCGGATCGAACATGCCGGCTTTGATTATGAGAAGTTTGGTGACGAACGCATCGCCGTCCCGTTTATGGATGTAAACAAAGCGTTCAAACATGGTGAAAAAGAAGCCGCGGAGGAAGTCATTCCCGTCCCGTTATTGGATCAGGACGGAAAGATCGTCTACGACGTACGCTATCACCCCGAACGCCGTAAAGTGGCCTACCGCGTCGACGAGGATCCGGACAGCCCGTATCACTGGGGTGGCGATAACCTTTTCTATATCGATGAAAAAGACGGTTCAAAGTGGAAATGGGTCGATGCAGGGGTCTCCATTGACGGCTTCAACTTCAATAACTATGACCTCCCGATCTTCCGTTCTAACCTCTATCGCACAGGCTTTGATCCGGTTGATACAACTTTCATGTACTCACGCGGGACACCAACCAGTGTTCAGCGCAAGAAAAACCACATTGTTGATATCCGCAACCTTGCTTACATGGTTGCGTTATACGGTCCGCAAGGCGAAGACGGGTTAAAGCTCGGCCAGATTATCGACCCGAATACAGGACGTATTCGTTCCAGTGAAGCTTTGGGCGCATACCATGACGCAAACAAGGGGCAGGCGAACCCTCTGCGTTTGATCAAGCCGGGTACGTTTAATGTCGATGATGGCTCTTACTTTGATGAAGCCATGGCACACGGCGCGGCTTACGACGCAACGGGTACGGCAGCGCTGCGTAACAAATGTTGGGATACGGCCGCAGAAATCTGTGCAACCCTCGACCAGCAAGCCGACAGCAAAAAAATCTATCAGGTCCTTAAAGCGCAGAATCCTGAAGGCAATCGGTTGCCGCTATTCTCTCTGCCACGGAAAGAAGGCGGCATATCGCATTCCGAAAAACCTTACTGGTTCCTCGGCACTGATGACTCCATTGGAAAATTCAAACGCGTTGTCTTCCTGATCGCGGATGGCAGCCTGCATAAAGGCGAGTACAAAGGCAAGCCATACAAAGACCTCGAGCCGGAAGAATGGGTGGAGTTCCTGAGCCTTTCCTCAACCAGAGCAGATCCAGACAGTCCTGTGCGTCTGGAGTCGGTCAATAAATGGCCGGGCGTATTGTCACTCGAAGATGTGTTCAACAAGACGGTACAGGCCTCCCTTTACAGAGACAGAGCCGAAGACATCAAGCGGGACACAAAATATATCGGCGAGAACATGCAGATGCAGGAAAACATCATGCAAGCGCTGGAGGAAATAAACCGCCGCTACCGCTTCGAGCAAAAGATGCCGCAAATCCCGCTCATGGAAGATGAGCTTGGCTCACAATATGCCGGCGAAGTGCATTATCAGGAAGATGCGCGTGCATTGGAGCGTCAGGAAATCTGGAGACGTACAGGCTCTCATAAAATTGACGGCATCCTTGAAACGCTCAAGGGCGGCATGGACAACGTTTACAAAAGTTTCGCCCGACCGATCGACCGTGCAGGGCGCATGCTTGCCTTAAAAGCGCACGCTATTGATTTCTACATGGATTATGACCTCGAAGACACGATCCATAAGCAAAAGGGCGAAGACGACCAACTAACCGTTGAAGCCGAAGCCGCCGCCGCTGTGCTGGCTAATTTCAAGGAAATGGCAGAGAAGGCCTTTGACGTTTACAAGAAAAAGGGGTGTCCCTACACCAAGGTTCTACAATCGATAAAGAAAGACGATGGCACACCTTACTTCCAAGGCGCGAAGTTTCAAGCCGAAACGGTCGGGGAAGCCTGCGACTTTCGCCGTAAACTGGCTCTGCGCGCTATGGAAGATTTCACCATCATGTTGGGCCGCAAGGATTCTGCCTTCATAAACGGGTATGGCGATAAAGACTTTTGCTTCCAGACCGAAAAGGGGCGGCCGCTATTCTTGTTTGCCGATCTCGATAACGGTGAGAAGGGCGCAACACCGCATGTCGTCGATGAGGTCGGGCGTGAAATTCCACTCTCTATGCTTAAAGGTCTAAACCAGCATATCTGGGATAACGGTCAAGATGGCGCGGACAGCATGCGCCAAATCCTCAAACGCCTAGTAGATGACAACACATGGAATTACCGTTTCTACCGCTTACGTTCGGAACCAACAATGCTACGTATGGCACAGCGCTTCGTCGACCTGGGCATACGCGATGAAATGCCGAGCCCTCTGCAACAGCTCTATGATAACGACACCGACATCCGCATGAACGGCTTTCCTAATGAAGATGTCACAACATCACGCATGCCAACGCTTCATACAAATGAACGCGATCTGGAGCGCCTGGAAATGGCGGCAACATTGCGGGACCCTAAAATCCTCGAGCGCGACCCGAACCCTCAGCTTTCCGTCGCACTGAAGGAAATGAAATATGATGAAGCCCCACGTATCCTCGCCGAGGCACGAGCATTCAATGATGAACAAATCGCCAAATACGGTCGTGACGTCTCAATAACCCCACCTGATCGTCATGACGGTGAAACAGGAATGCCGTATGACTTCATTCCGCACGTGGTAAACCGTGACAGCAAATCAAAATTCCTTAAAGACCCGAACTTCGTCGTGCTGGATGTACCTGTATGGCACGCACATTACCCCGTCGAGCAGGAAGACCTCGCACTCCCTTGGAAGGGCTTGGTCATTCCTAATATTCCAAAAAACAAGCGTGACGCAATTAAGGACGGGAAAAAGGTTCTGATCCGCGTAATGGAAACAGGACAAGTATTCACAACCGGACCTGCCTCCGTTCATAAGCTGCACAAAAAAGATTACGGCGATCATCCTGTCATTGTTGAAAAGGCGCTTAAAGATTATGAGCGCTCAGGAAAAGATATCGATAAGGATGGCGCCACACTTTATTATCTGGGTGTTGAGGATCTTTACCCCGTTGCACAAACCCGCAAGGTGGATTTATCACACCAAACACTCAAACTGCCGCGACTGCACTTCTACGGTCTTACCGCGCCTGAATATGCCGGCTTTGGCAAAAAGCCACTCACAGCCGCCATCATTCCCGTTGATTACGCCCCACAAACGCTCACACCCGGAAATCCGCTTAACCTGCGGGAGGTATGTGCTGAAATGTTCTCTAACTTTGACGGTGATACGGCGCAGGAAACAGGGAACATGTATGAGACCACCCTGCGTGACACATACGGCATAGAAGAAGATGGCACTCCTGTCGGCATTACTCTGGAAGAGCTGGAATCTAAGGTCCGCTCCGGTGAAATCCCCAGAGATGTTATTCAAGGCGCAGGTTTCCTTGGCATAGATCACTTTAATGCCAAAGCAGGCGACTGGATTACGTCCAAGCAAAAGAGTGATCCGGGCGAGCAGCGTGTCGTCGTGGTTACTTTTGACGAGGTAAATAAGTCGTATAAACGCGGTGGACGCAGAAATGAGAACAATAACTCATGGGCGGCCGTCTTTAATATGGGGACAGCCCCTTATGCTGCATTGAGCTGGGATGGAGAACCTGTCCCGCCAACAGCTTACCGTGATACAGGCATATCCCCCGAGCACGCTTAGCCGATAAAGTATCGATCTAAGATCACGCTATAAATACCTGTTAAATCTAACAAATCACTGATTTTAGCGTTCTCGTTAACTTGGTGAATCGTGGCGTTGATCGGCCCGCATTCCACAACGGGGCAGTAATTCGTCACAAACCGCGCATCGGATGTCCCGCCCGTAGTCGTGGCTTCTGGGCGTTTACCTGTCACTTCCTCAACGGCGTCCTGAACCAGTGAACTCCATTCACCGGGTTGGGTCAGGAAGCTTTCAGCATCTGCACGGATGTCCAGTTCATACTCGACTCCAACAGCATCAAGGATTTCGCGGCATTTCTCACCCAAAGTCTCAGCACTCCAACTGTCATTATAACGGATATTGAAATGCGCCTTGGCCTCACCCGGAATAACATTTTCAGCCGGATTACCAATATCAACGGTTGTGAACTCAAGATTACTGGCGACGAAATGCTCATTCCCTTCGTCAAATTCATATTCACACAACGCATTGATCAGTTTCGCGAGGGCAGGGACGGGGTTATTAGCCAAATGCTGGTACGCCACATGCCCTTGCTTACCGTGTACCGTCAGATTGCCATGGAATGATCCGCGTCTTCCGATCTTGACCTCTTGCCCCAGATGATCGGGGTTTGTCGGTTCACCACCCAGTGCGACGGTAGGGATATGACCGTTCGCGTCCATCCATTCCAGAACCTTGATCGTCCCGTTGGCGGCTTCGCCTTCTTCATCGCCTGTGATCAAAAGACTGATTGAACCTTCGAAGTCAGGTGTGTTCGTAACGAAATCAATCGCGGCGGCGGCAAAGGCGGCATCTCCACCTTTCATATCCGACGCACCACGCCCGTAAAGCACATCGTCTTTGATTGTCGGTTCGAATGGTGGCGTATCCCATTTATCCAACGGGCCGGACGGCACAACATCTGTATGACCGATAAAGCATATGTGCGGCTCCTTCGTGCCGTAGCGCGCAAACAAGTTTGGCACTTCCTCATCCCCTTCACCAAAGGGCAGGTGGTGACACTCAAAACCCGCGTCACCCAGTATTTTGGCCAGATATTCCTGCGCCCCTTCATCCTTCGGAGTGACCGAAGGGCAGGCGATCAGGGCTTTGGCAATCTCGATAACGTCAGGTGTCATAATAATTCTTTGCTGCTAAATGGCGGTAATGCTTGCGCTTTTCCCTTGAATATGGTGATTTTATACAAAATTGCAACCGCTTAAACACGACTGTAAGAGACATCCATGTCCGCGAATGAAAAGAAGAACAAGCTCTGGGAAAAAGCCGGAGCGAAACTGAACCCTGCCGTGACGCAGTATATTATCAGTGAAAATCTGGAAGCTGATAACAAGCTGCTGCCCTTTGACGTGCAGGCATCAACTGCGCATGCCCACATGTTGGGCAAGGTTGGCCTGCTGGATGAAAAAGATGTCGATGCAATCTGCATGACCTTGGCGGAGATCAAGCATAAACATGAAAATGGTGAGTTTGTTCTTAATCAGGATAACGAGGACGTTCACACAGAAATCGAGGCCTATCTCGTTCAGAAACTAGGCGATGTCGGCAAACGCGTACATGTAGGCAGATCCAGAAATGATCAGGTTTTGACCGCGATGCGGCTCTTTAGCCTGTCCGAACTACAGAAAACTGAAAAGCTGGTGATCAGCACAGCCAAAACCATTCTGGCCTATGCGCAAAAATATGAATTCACCCCAATACCGGGCTTCACCCATATGCAACACGCCATGCCATCCAGCATGGGCCAATGGGCAGGCGCGATTGTTGAAGGTCTAATCAACGACCTTTCTGCTCTGCGCGCCGCGTATGATCTGAACAACCAAAACCCGCTCGGTTCCGGCTCTGGCTTCGGTAGCGGTGTTCCGTTGGACAGAGAGTCGACAACCAAAGAACTTAACTTTGACCGCGTGCAGATCAACCCGATTTACTGCCAGAACAGCCGTGGCAAGCTGGAAGCCTTTACGATTTCGGCCTTGCTGCAAGTCATGCTGACACTCGGTAAAGCGGCTAATGACCTCGTCATTTTCTACTCACAGGAATTCGGCTTCGTGAAGATTGATCGCAGCCTGACCACAGGCTCCAGCATGATGCCGCAAAAGCGGAATCTGGATATCATGGAGGTCTTGCGGGCCAATGTCTCCGTCGTGCAATCCTTACAGATGCAATGCCAGACCGTCGGGCTGAACCTGATTTCGGGCTATAACAAGGATTTGAAGATCACCAAGAAACCGTTGATGGATGCATTTGACATCACCCAAGGGTCATTGGAGATCATCTCACTATTGTTCGAGCATCTCGAACCGAATGAAGAGAAACTGATGGAAGCTTTTGATGATGTCGAAATCTTCGCAACCGATTACGCGAACCAACTCGTTGTCGAAGGGCAATCCTTCAGAGACGCATACAGACATGTCGGTGAGAACCTCGACAAGCTCGATAAGCAAGACCCTGTAGAGAATATCAAAGTAAAAACCCATATCGGTTCGACCGGTAACCTCTGCCTCAACCATTACAAATCTGTGTTGGGTAAATTGTCATGACACAGGACTGGATACAAAAACGTGACGCTTTGAAGGAGCACGGGTTGGTGCCGTATGTCTGCACGTCCGAACTGTTCCTTGATCACCTCGACCTCGATATTCTGGGGCCCGATACAATTATCGCCACAGCTGAAAACTCCAAGGATTTGTCGTTCCATAAAGCATACGTGCTGGCCAATGCCCTCGGCTTTCAAAACCCAGACGTACAAATGCCGCATTGGGTGTATCTGGACTTGGTACTGCTGCAAACAGCCGTTGTCGGCTTTGCGTTGGAAAAGAGCAGGGCACCCGAAGAACTTGCCAGCCATTTTAAGAATGACCCGAAAATCACTTACGACGCGCTGACACATATTCCGTTCACGGGACAGACTTCGGGTCTCGGTATAGATCATGAATCGCTGATGGGTTTTTCACTCTTCAGCTTACGCAGATATATGAAGGGTCTGAAGTTCCCGGCACTGGGTGGCATTACAAAGGAAGCATCATTACGCGCCCTCAAAGCCGATCAGGATGACAAAGTCTTTTACGGCCTGACACAATACGACAACGCCGCTGTCCCTATCCATGCTGGTTTTGCTGGTCGTATGTATGTGCAAAAACCGCGGATGCAGATTCACCCGCTCGGCGATATGTCGTTTATGTACAAGATGGATATCGACTTCGACGCGACAATCGAGGAAAACGATGAGCCAAACTGGAAAACAATCGCGGCCACAGATGTAGAGGCCAAAATCGAAATGGAACGCCTGCAGAAAGAGGAGGGGGCATCTTTTTACATCTGCCACCCTTACCGCATATTGCGGGACGGCGAAATTTATGTTCCATTAAGCCGCGAAAAATAAGGAGTATCTCATAGTGACAAAAGCGGTCATCGCATTCTCGGGTGGATTGGACACAACATATCTGGCGCATTTCGTGCGCGAGGCTTACGGCATTGACGAAGTTGTCACATGCTGCGTCGATACGGGCGGCTTCAGCGACGAAGAAATCGCATCAATCGAAGACCGTGCCAATCAAGCTAAAGCTGACAAGCATATCTATATGAATGCGTCGCAGGAATTTTATGACGAGATCATCAAATATCTGATCTTCGGACACGTACGCCGCGACCAATACCCGCTCTGCGTTGGCGCTGAACGTCTTATTCAGGCGCGCGGTGCAATCAACACATGTCTCGATGAAGGTGCAGAAGTACTCATCCACGGGTCAACCGGAGCAGGGAACGACCAATACCGTTTTGATACAGTTGCTTACGTACTGGGTCAGCGCGGCGTTGAAGGTAGCAATAAGAACATCAAAGTCCTCGCGCCGATCCGCGATAAGGCCGTTAGCCGTGAGGAATCCAAAGCGTACCTTGAAAAACTCGGTATCAAAATGGGCCGCGACTCTACATATTCCGTGAACCAAGGCCTTTGGGGCACGTCCATCGGCGGTGCTGAAACCTTCACATCCGATCAGGAATTGCCTGAGGAAGCATGGCTCACCAAGATCACGCAGGATAAACCCGCGGAAATCACGATTGAATTCGAAAAAGGTGAAGCCGTTAAAGCCGAAATCGACGGTGAAAAGGTAGAAGGCCCCGTGAACATTATCCGAAAGCTCGGCTTGTATGCTGGATCATTCGGCATTGGTCGCCATTACCACATCGGCACATCCATGCCGGGGCGCAAAGGACGATTGGGCTATGAATCACCGGCCGCTGACGTGCTGTACGCTGCACACAGAACGCTTGAAAGCATCACGTTGACGCAGCAACAAATCCACTTCAAACCATTGATCGCCAACGAATTTGGCCGTCTGGTGCATGAGGCACAAGTCTTTGACCCGTTCATTGATGACTGCAAAGCATATCTGCAACAATCTCAAGAACGCGTTACAGGTACAGCAACAGTGAAGCTGGATATCGGCCGTATCAGCCATATCGGCGTTGACAGCCCCTATAACTTGCTCACGGTTGATACTGGTAAATACGGTGAAAGTTCTGTGTTCTATGACGGAAAAGACGCCGAAGGCAGCGCGATTTTGCACTCACACGAGCAAGCTTTATACCACCGATTGAAAAAAACAGCTTAATTACGGCCCAAAAACCGCTTAAAGTACTGTAATTAAACAACATTCACCCTTTTTTAAGTGTTTTTCACCATAATATAGGGGTGAGCGGTGTTACTGGTAATAAATGGGATGCGTCTATTTGTTCCACTTTTGGGGCAGAATCAATGTCGCGCCTCGAAGACCGCATCAGCTCCGTCGCGGGATCAAACCAGTATCTCTTCTTTGCCGACATTCACAATCAAACAGCAGCTTTAGATATTCTGGCTCAGCCTGAAAACATGGCCGCGCTCCGATGCGCCGGTCACGAAGTTTTTGGCTCAGAGCTATTTCATGTCGGCCAGAACCAAATATTCGAAGCCTATGAGCAGGGGCAGATTTCTGATGCAACCATGCGCGATTATATCATTAACTCACCATCAAATCTCGAAGGCGATATGGGTGTAACTGATTCACGCTCTGTCATGGAGCGTTACTTTGATATTGTAAAAAACGCCAAAGACGTAGGGTTGGAATTCAGAGGTTTGGCTGCTTATGAAGGTATTATGGATCGTGAGGAGGTTTTGCCCATCCTGCAAAATGTAGGTGAGCAGGATTTGGCTATGCTCATGGCTATTGAAAGGGCCCCTGGTTATTTGGAAGCAAATACAAATGTCAGAAGGATGTTCGTTGAGCAAATCGGCGAGCAGCTGGGGCTTGAGGGTGCTGAAATTGCAGATATGCAGTTCAGGTTTGGCAATGTAAATCCAGGTCCAGTAGAAATGGGATATACAGCTGAGATTGTCGAAGCACGCCTTCAGGCAGATGCGGTTCAAGCCGATGCAATAGAGTCCATGGCAGATGGACGAAGAATGACCGTGTTGTATGGTGGTTTACACATGTGGCGCACAAAAGGGGATCTGGACACCTCAATTGGTGAGGATAGGACAGCCGTCATATCCGCTTTTGATGACAGCAGAGCGTTTTGGCAGGATCAACTGCCCGAATGGCAACGCGAAATGCGTGAAGCTGGTCTGGACATTACACTTGAGAATGCCGGTGACTATCAATTCGATGCCAAGACAAACACGTGGTATGACAGCACAACAGATACCAATACAATTGTTTCCGTACCTGATGGTATGGGCGTAGGAACGTTCGGTGTGGCGCCAACAGATCCCGCCCCAACAGGCACGGAAATGGACATGAACCCCTTCAAAGGTTAATAAATTAACTTTTTCTTGCTTTTTAGCGCCCAAAATTGCTATGTTCTCATCAATAAACATAATACGGACACGGGAACACAATGAATATACGCTCAATTACCAAGGCTTTCGGAGCCGGAATCACGAAAATGCTTGATGCGACACATGGCGTTCTCTTTTCAGCGGCAGACCTCTCTGAGGCTATAAAAACTCACAAACATGCACGCGCAGGAGAATATTATCAGGCGGAAATCGGCATCTACGGTACGTTTGATGTGAAAAGTGAAGCAGGGCAGGCCTACATTGAAAAGACAAGAAGCAAACTGTATCTCGCACAGGCGGCTTATGACCGTACGTTCAAAGACGACGCGCATATGCTGGATTCAGATAGGGTTATTGAGGACGAATTGGGCGCATCCATTTAGTTGTCATTTGCTGCTTCCAGACCACTAAACGGAATTTCATCCTGATACGGGTTCTTGAAATAGTATAGCGGCGTATCCTCGCCCAATGTCTCTCCCAGTGCATCAACACTGCTGTTGTAAAGGTCGACCAAGTGTCCGAAACTTGCCTTAAAGCGTCTACCTATTGAATTCTCATATGGTTGCGCTTTAGCCGCTTCCTCTAAATCCTGATACAGGGAAATAATATCTTCAGCCAATATCGGTGCTGCCGCAACATCTGCGCTGCGCATCGTAATGAGATGCTCGATCTTGCTAATCTGCACGCAGGTAAAAAAGTCATTGAGCTGCGCACAGATATCGGGATCAATGGTGCCGATTTTCTCACTGTCCTGATAAGCTTGGTATAGCTGAGTAATTTCAGGACCAAGCAAGCTATCAGCCGAGAACGTATATTTTTCCTCGTGCAGGGCAGGGTAAGAAAGTGCAAGCAAATCAACAGCAGGGTGCATGGATCGTCCGTAATCCGCGTCGTACGCTTCGCCTAACATAGTGAGCGGATTCAGCGACATACGGTAATATTGATAGAAACCCTCATAATCATCCATCCCGAATTCTTCACGACAAAATCCCATACCAATGCCGAAAGCATCGCGGAACTTAGCATTCACATCACGGCCGGGAATAGTCAAAGCATCGGCAATCTCATCATCAGACATCGATTGCAATGAATGGCCCCAGCCAAAAGTCATAGCTGCACCAGCTTCCGCATACCGTGAGTTGATATGAAAACATATATCCTGACAGGTGCGCAGCAAGTCACCATGTAATTCTGTAGGGCCGCGTACAGCCATTAACACAGGCCGTAATTTGTCGTTATAAATGTCCTTCACACGGCTGGTGATCTGAGCAGGGTTTTGCTTATCGTTTAGTGAAATATCACCATGACGAATGCCTAAACGGACCTCATTAAGCGTTACAAGAGCATCAACCATGTATATATAGAGCAAGTTTTGGTCCTGAGTGGCTAAAAGCACCTCCGGATCGGCCTGAACATCCCAGTATTTGGAAATTAAAGCCATAGCTTCAGGGTCAAGGTCAGGACACATTTCACCTTCCTGGCCATCAAGAAAGTTGCCTGCTAAGGCCTGCATGACAAACGACGGCACGCCACTTTGCGGATAAAAGCAATCGGCGTAAACTTCACCGGCCTTAACACGACTTGTTATAGACGATAGCGCCGCATGGTCAGCATCCGTCAATCCGTTTTCTATTGCATCAGGAAAGTAAATCGGTGTGACAACTTCAAGCACTTGCCGTAAAGGAATGTTCGCGGACAAACCTTCATCTCTGAGGACGGTTGCAATGGAAAATGGTAAGGTCAAAGGGCTACTCATGACTGACTATTGCCATAAGATATTAGCGTGCTGCAAGATAAAACGATACGGTTGGTGTAGATAAGACTATAAATAGCTGTGGTTAAACTGATACATCATTTGCCATAATATATATTATCACTTCAAAAGGCTATTCAAAAAGCTGTTAAGTGCTTGCGCGAATTTGACAAAATACTCAAGGTTGTCTATAAGCCCCTGCTAATCTTATGGGGAGAGATTAAACATGACACACTGCGTACAAAATCTGAGTGAAAAACTCAGGTTTGCCGATCACCACACACTCAACGATCTGGCAAACTATCTTGAGGAACAGGCCCGCATAATCCGCGAGCGTTCGGCCCTGAATGCCGTCATGGATAACGAAGCTATCACAGCGGGCATAGACTACCTTGTCGCGTCTCCGCGTATTGTGCGGCGAAAATTGCGCCAAGGTGAACGCCTTAACGATGCCCTCACCCAGACCGCCGATGAGATGAATGTGCCTGTAGGCTCCGTAAAACGGTCATGGCATAGGTTTCTAGCCGATAAGAACCGCTACGAGCTGCAAAGGCGTAACACACTCATCATAGAGCTGGCGGCGCTCGGTAAGACAAACGCCGAAATAGGCCGTATGGTGAACCTTCATGCGCATTCCGTATCTCGGATAATCAGCAAAGCAAGGAAGGCCTATCGGCAAGGCAGAAAAGCCACCCAAATGAACCTAATCATGTCGGGTGGCTATTGAATAGTTAATGGAAAATGGAAAATCGTCTGTATTACCAATCGCGCATTAGATAACCCCTTGTTTTTATTCAAATCGAAGATCTCAACTCGAGCTGCCGGCTGGATCTAAAATTGAATTTTGATAATTTTATTTTTGTCCCTTTTCGCGCATGAAAATGCCCGCCAGAGACGTCATAAGAAACAAGCCGCCTGTCATGTAGTCGCCTGTACTGAAATGTTGTCCAGAGGCTTCCACGGCCTGTGCGATTTGCGGGGCCTCGTCCATTTTGCCGAGAATGCCGCCTGCGCCGATCAATAGCGCAAAAGCTGTGTATGTGGTTGGCTCTGATAGTCTGTCTTTAAACCAGTTTTTCATGCTGATTGCTCCTTGTTTGGTTGTGCGTTTTGGATGCACTCGATTAATGTCTCAACCCGCAGAATGCGGCGATCAAGACGCCATAAAGCGAGGCACAGGGCCATAGTGGCCAAGTCTCCGCCTGCGCTTAAAACCTTGAGAAGCTCGATCTCCATTAGATGACCTTCATTTGCTTCATAACGATGAACGTGCCGCCCGCGGCCAACGCAATCTTGAGCGCGCCCGAACCTGTGTCATCGATGGCGTTGCCTAAATCCTCAACGCCTGATGTAATCGTTTTAAAGGCTACCGCTCCCGCGGCTCCTATTACTGCTGCTGCGGCCCAAATAGGCATTAGACAAGCCCTCCCTGTAATGTTGCGTCAATTAGCGGCAAATTGGCTTTCACCTTCGACCAGTGAACGGCGGTCATCTCGCGGCCCTTCTTGCTGTTTTTCCAGCCTGGTCCGCCGTTGTATGCACGGACGTACCACTCCCAATAATTATTATGCGGGCCGTCATAGTCATGGCGCGCCGGATATGTTCTTTGCAGCCAGTCCATGTAAGCCATGCCGAAATACATCGAAACATGCGGCTTCATTAGGCTTTGTTCGGATGGCTGGCCAACGGCGGTATAGCCGCGGTTGTACATGTCCTGTGCGGTTCCGATGAGTGTTTGCATCAGGCCAACGGATTTGCGGCCCCTGCTCTCGTTTCTCGTGGCCCACGGCTTGAGCTGGCTTTCCTGTATCGCCATAGCCGTTATGATGCTCGGCTCTAGCTGGCCTCCGAAGACATCAAAGGCGTAATATTGGGCGAGCTTAAACGTCTCTTCAATCGTAAGCTTGCGGTTCGATGGAAGTTGAAACGGCTCGAATACGTTACCCGAGAGCAAGTGCCCGCTGTCAGTTCTCGGCGGTTCTGGCGAGAATGCCGCCCCTGCTCCTCCCTGATCGTCGTTACCAGCTCCGAAGAAGGACAGGCCAAAATCTTCCGGCAATCCAAGCTTGCGCGCAATCGCTTTTCTGTTCGCGCCACCCGCGGCCAGTAACAACAATGCAGCTCCGATAAGAAGAAGGTCGTTCATTATGATTTGTCCTCATACCAAACGAACGCTTCGCATTGCGTGGCATCACAAACAAGCTCAACGTCAACACCTGCGGGAATGTCCATGTCACGAATAGTCAAAGGTGAGTGTTCCCCAGACGTACCTTGTGACACCAAGAGGTCCTTACCGCCAATACGTATTGAAGCTCTGCGCGCAGTGCTGCCATAAATGAAAGTCTGCCCAAATCTGATGACCCCGCCGCCAGTATTTGCGCCTCCGGCGATAACTGTAGTCGTTCCCGCGCCAATTTGTTGATATTGGGTAGCACCCGCAAGCGTAGTAAGCCCTTTGCGCTGATCAGCATCGTTCTGCAACAACGCAATCAGGGCATCAAGCTTCGCCTGTGCTTCGTCATCGTCTGTTTTAAGAGCAGTGCCCGCAGGCGTAATGACGTTCAGGTTGCCGCTTGCAGACAAACGGTCATCTTTCAGCGTTCCATAACCCCACGAAAGGACGCAACTTACAGCCGCGCCGTTCGGGTTAAAAACAGTGAATTGCTCGAAGTCTGGGGACTGCTCGGGAAGGCGGCGCTCTAGGCCCGCGCCGAAAAAGGTTTTGCTCCCGTTATTGAACGAGACTTCCAAAAGGCCGTCAGCCTCCAAGCAACGCACATAACGGCCAGCCGCGGCAATGTCGATTTTACCACCAGCCGCAATAGTGTACGGCGAACTATCATCATCCTTTAAAGGTCTCATCGTCTATGCTCCTAGCTTTAGGTTTCCTGTGAGGGCCAATACAGACACACCCGCCAGCAAATACGGCAGATAGTCTTGTAAGGTCCGTGAAGCTTCGTCCCGCGCCTGTTCATCGGCAAAGGTCAATACTCTGTCTGTTGTCTCGCTCAGTGTGTCTGTTGTCGCCTTGTTCTGCGTCACACTCGCTATTGCGACTTGTCCGGCCAGATTGATTGTCTCAAGGGCCAGCTCTCCGGCTTTTGCAATCGCCTCGTGATCTGTGAGCTGGTTATTGCTCCCGTCAATCTTGATCACATTGGCTTGATCTGTGGCCGCAATGCGCTCATCGGTCTGGACCGTGGTGGTACTCGAACTGGAAGAACTGCTGGATTTACCGCCCATAAGGAACCGCCCTTCTGTATACGCTCTCGGTGAGTACACCGCCGACGCGTTCCATCAAGCGGGCCATGCCCTTCTTGGAAACGTGGGCGCGTACAGATTGCGCTTTGTTTTTGATTGCCAGATCGTCCCAAAAGTCCGAAAGGCTCTGGATTAATGAACGGCCATGCTTGCCGCCTAATGCCACGACAACGAGCTCTTTGCTGCCCGCGGCACAAACATCCATACGCAGGACCATTGACCCCACATGCGTCTTGTCTGCGTCATAGACGTTGAACAGTGAACATTCACCGCGGTTAACGTCATAGGCGAGATCGTTGATTGTGTAACGCTCATCACAGGCCGCATCGAGATAGATTGCCGCCTGCGCGTTCCACTTCTCGGGGATTATAACGAGATCATCCATTGTTATTTTCTCCTGATCAGCACAACGGCCAGAGCAACAAGGCCGATTAACAGCATGTTCGTGTTGCCCTCTTCGCGCTGTGTATTGGTGGGCGTGGCGGTAGCGTTTGCATTACCACCCTGCCCCGCTACGGAAAAAGGATTGTTAAAGAAAACGTCACCAATGCCGGATGATGAAGCCGCGCTCGATGGGCCAGCATCGCCGCCCGTCAAGCTCGGAAAGCCCGTTCCCATGAACGGGCCGTCCAGCAATCCAAGTGCTCCCGCGCCGCTTGCGTCCTCAACCATCGCTTAACCTTTCGCAATGGCTACGACAACAAGCCCTACTGCGGCCAGAACCAAAATGCTCTGTGTGTTTCCGCCAAGACTGAATGACGGTGCATTCGGGTCTCCCCACGCAGAGGCGGGAGAACCTGTGTCTAGTTCAGCATATTGCATAGCGGCTCTTCGCTGTGCATCGGATAATGCGAGATCAGCCTCGGCTTGGTTGTAAGCTACTCGTGAACTGTAGTAGCTCTGAACGCCTTGGCTAACCTTATCGAGAGTATTGCCAATGAATGCGCTGAACTTGTCCCATGAAAATGTATTTTCCATTTGGGTCCGCCTTTCTTAGTTGGCTGATGATGCAGGAAGCGGGTTGTTCAGCGTCTCCATAATCATCGGCAGTGAGCCAGCCGCGCTAACGGTTGGATTAACACGGAATTCCTGCGCACCTTTTACAGGCCATGCGTCATCGATGCGGTTGTTTACAAACGCGTCAATGTGTACATATCCGGTTACAGGGGCACGTTTCGCAATCCGCTTCAAAGAAGTCTGATAAGACGCAAGGTCTGTGTCGCCTTCAACGAATGGGATTTTGTTGATCTTCACCTCTGTGGCCGTGATGTCGGAATTCTTCGTGTGAAGAGCGACAATGGCGCCATTTTCCTTCGGAAGGTCGGCAATTTCTTTCTTGCCTGCGCCCGCCGCTTCGTAAGAGAAGTTGTGGATTTCAACGATCAAGCCCAGATCGCGAGACTCGGGCGTTACCCAAGCATCGGCGGAAAGAGCAGGATTGTTTGCGCCCGCTGCGAACTTCACTTCGATGAAGATGTTCGAGACGTTCTTCGTACCCCATGCGAGGTTTTCTTCGCCTTCGATCGTGCGCAGCCATTCACGCGATAGCGGAACGACGAGCTGGCCAGCAACGAACTCAATGCCGTAATAGTCATTGAGCATCACCAAGTCTTCACCAGAGATTTCAATGCGAGGTGTGCCGTTGACTTTGACAACGACTTCCTCAATGTCTGATGTGAACAGCGCCTTTGTGCCTGCTACGCCATTTGCACTGTAGTTCAGCACAAAACTGCGGTATGTCGGGCCTGTAGGAACGCGGCATGATGCACGTTGAGACGCGCCGACTGGATAAAAATCCGGCAATTTATTATAAAAATTCAGCATATCTTATGCCCTTTCTTTGTCTGGATGGGTTTAGATAACGCCTTGGAAGCCGTTACGGGCTTTCGCGATATACTTGTTGTCGCGGAATTCGTACAGCGCATAGCCTCCGGCAATTACGCCCGCGGCTGTCAGTGCGATTGTGAACGCATATTTTTGAACATCTTTCATGTCTGTGGTCCTCGGTTTGTGAGTTTGGAGAGAAACGGACGCGCAACAAATTCCCACGCTGCCAATGTGGCAACGCCTAAAACAACGGTTTTTAAAGCTGGATTTTTCATTGTGTGTCCGTGGTCGGTTGAAAAGTTTTACCCGTTAAGGCTCGTTGAAAAACCGCAGAAAAACAACGGGTGCAGGGCCACTTCCTATAAGGGAAATTTCTATAAGGGGGATATTAATGCGTGTTGGGGTCTACGCCGTCAATTTCGGCCTTAATCTCGTCAAAACGCCCGAGAACTTCTTCAATCTCGGCAGCAATGAACATATCAACATCGCCCCATTTTGCAGCTAAAGCCTCTGTACGGGCTTTGAGACTGTCGATCTGGCGCTTGCTGTCGTATTTCAGGTCAGTGATGCGACGATTTTTACGGCTCATGTTTTTCTAATCCCAATATGTTTTAAATTCGATGCGCTTCGCAGGCACTTCGAAGACGCTGTTTACACTAGAAACGAGTGAGTTCATTTGCGTAAGGTCAACCAGATTTGCCATAGAGGCCTTGATGAACGTCACGTCGTCAACGATCAGCTCAACCATGATACGAGAGAGCAATTTTCTTTTTACGAAGCCCTTCACTTAAAATTCGCCTTGTTCCGGCCCTTCGTGACTTTGCCCTGCTCGAAATGCAGATATTCATGCGTTTGAAGTCCGATAAGCGCCTGTTTGTGTTCTGTGCCGATGATGCCCGTTACAGCATTGCGGTCCGCGGCACTGCCGAGGCGCAGGAAATAATGCTCCGTGCAGTTCCCGACAAAGTTCTTTTTCACCTCGGCTATGCGCTGTGATACGCCGATGATCTCAACGCCGTAATGCCGCCCGAGGTTCACCAGCTCCAAAAATGACCGCTCTGATTGTCGTATGGTCCTTTCGGGGTAACAAAGGCTCATTTCCTCGACCACAAGCGTTATGCCTTTGTCGCATTGATTGTCTTTGTAGCGTTTCTGGATGACGAACAGGCCTTCGGCCAGCTCTTCCAGAACGGCGGCGGGGTCATCGCCGCGTTGTACGATCAGGACCAAGCGAAAACCGCTATTCCATCCGGCGCGAATGGCCATGTACAGGCCGCGCAATGTCTTGAACTTCTTGAAGCCCTTCTCGTGCTGGTAGTCGCCTATCGGGTCGATGACGATCACACGGTCATTGTCCGCGATGATCTCTTTAACCCGTGTTGATTTTCCAGAGCCGGTTCCGCCCCATACTCCGATTTTTTTAGCGTCTTTTCTCATTTTTCTTCCTCTTTTTTGTCGAACATATCGCTGTGGTCGTAAGGGTCTTTAGGCGTTGGCGAAAAAGGCGAACAGGTGCGCAATCTGCGGAGCGGATTTGCTTCCCTTCCCTGTTCTGGCGGGTCTATGATCACTGTGTGATCTTTGAAGTGATAGCCGCCGCGGCCTAGTTTACTGCTGCCGCCCATTACTTGATTGCTTGCGCTACATGCGCCACGAATGAAATTGCGAGCATGACGCCGCCTGCGGCGAGACACCCTCCGATAACTTTGAATTGCAAATCTTCCATTATGCTGCCTTTCCATACTGTTCATCTGCCATCTCGCGAAGGCTCATCTTGCTAATGTCGAGCTGCCCGGCTTTGGCTTTTTGCTGTGTTGCTGGTTTCTGTTCTTCCTGTGGAGCTGCGTTCCGTTCCTCGATCTCCGCAGACACCGCCGCGGCCATCGGCACGGCAAACGCACCGATAGCTATCGCTCTTTCGAACCATTTGTTTTGCGGCTGTAAGAGGAAATGCAG
>JAUIIA010000018.1 GCA_030432025.1 Alphaproteobacteria bacterium | reverse complement strand
GCCCCGGTAAACGGCGGCCGTAACTATAACGGTCCTAAGGTAGCGAAATTCCTTGTCGGGTAAGTTCCGACCTGCACGAATGGCGTAACGACTTCCCCACTGTCTCCAGCATAGACTCAGTGAAATTGAATTCGAGGTTAAGATGCCTCGTACCCGCGGTCAGACGGAAAGACCCTATGAACCTTTACTATAGCTTTACAGTGGCAATATGACTGTCATGTGTAGCCTAGGTGGGAGACTTTGAAGCGGCGTCGCCAGATGTCGTGGAGTCACAAGGTGAAATACCACCCCTGGCTTTTGTGTTGTCTAACCACGATCTGTTATCCAGATCTGGGACCCTGTATGGTGGGTAGTTTGACTGGGGCGGTCGCCTCCCAAACAGTAACGGAGGCGCGCGATGGTGAGCTCAGGACGGTCGGAAATCGTCCATTGAGTGCAATGGCAT
This sequence comes from Alphaproteobacteria bacterium, assembly GCA_030432025.1. Taxonomy (GTDB): domain Bacteria; phylum Pseudomonadota; class Alphaproteobacteria; order Micavibrionales; family Micavibrionaceae; genus TMED27. The sequence continues at coordinate 12,409 of JAUIIA010000018.1, read as the reverse complement.
AAGCTCGCCTTACTGTGAGACTGACAGGTCAAGCAGTGTCGAAAGACGGTCATAGTGATCCGGTGGTTTCCGCATGGAAGGGCCATCGCTCAACGGATAAAAGGTACTCTAGGGATAACAGGCTGATAGCGCCCAAGCGTCCACAGCGACGGCGCTGTTTGGCACCTCGATGTCGGCTCATCTCATCCTGGGGCTGTAGCAGGTCCCAAGGGTACGGCTGTTCGCCGTTTAAAGAGGTACGTGAGCTGGGTTCAGAACGTCGTGAGACAGTTCGGTCCCTATCTGCCGTGGGAGTTGGAGTCTTGAGAAGAGCTGCCCTTAGTACGAGAGGACCGGGGTGGACGAACCTCTGGTGTATCTGTTGTTCCGCCAGGAGCACCGCAGAGTAGCTATGTTCGGACAGGATAACCGCTGAAAGCATCTAAGCGGGAAGCCCCCTTCAATACCAGGACTCCCTATCAGAGCCGTGGAAGACCACCACGTTGATAGGCTGGATGTGGAAGTATGGCAACATATGAAGCTAACCAGTACTAATTGCTCGATCGGCTTGAATTTATATGACGTAATGGACTTTATACGCCCGTTACTCACGCGCAGCGGTAAGTTTACTGCTGAATTCTATAAATTTGAGTTCTCTGTAATGTTTTGTTACAGACTTGGTAAATGTCTTTTCTTTAAGAATGGTTTCTAATGATCTGGTGGTTATAGCGAGAGTGAAACACCCCATCCCATCCCGAACTGGAACGTGAAACCTCTTAGCGACGATGGTACTTCGTCTTAAGGCGCGGGAGAGTAGTTCGCTGCCAGATCTTTCGAACCCATTCTTAGATTTCAAACTTATTTGACGATTACAAAACAACCGCCCCTTTTGAGGGCGGTTTTTTGTTGGGTTATTCTCTGTTTGTTATGCAGCCTCTTTGGCCTCTCTAAGCATTTCCGCCATGGCAGTTTCGACCATTTTCGGATCCTTGCGGAAGGTGGCGTAAAGCTCCTGTGATGTAGGGTCGGGGAAGACTTCTTCGTCGCCGCTTTTAATAGCTTCAATGGTCGCTTGAGTGACTAAGCTTGGTGAAAATTTGTCCATATGCACACCGTTGGTCATATCGGTTTCGATAGGTCCGGGGTATACGCCAATGACATGTGTACCTTGCTCTTTTAAATCCAGACGGTGGCTTAGGATCAGAGATTGCGCGGCATATTTAGAGGCGCAGTAGGAGGCGAAACCGGGGAAAGTCACGTGACCTGCAATTGAGGAAACCGTGATGAGTACGCCGCCGCCGTTTTTCTTGAGCACGGGGGCAAAGGCCTGTGTCATCAGTAGTGGCCCGATGAAGTTGACTTCGAACTCTTTACGAGCATTGTCGGCAACGGAATCCATACTTGTATCCATATGAAGAATACCGGCGTTGTTGATCAGAATTTCTACATCATCTGCCTTTTCCGCTGCGGCCTTGATTTCAGCCTCGTTGGTAACGTCCAGCTTGATAGGAATAAGTTTTTCTGGCGCTTGTGCGGCGAATTCTTCAACGGTTTTGGGGTCGCGAACGCCGAGATAAATCTTTTTTGCGCCGCCTTCCAGAAACGCTTCAGCATAGGCTTTTCCGATGCCGCGGTTTGCGCCTGTAATGAGCACTGTTTTGTCTTCAATATTCATAGTGTTTTCCTTTAAGGGTTAAAAATAGCTGCGTTACAATCCCCTGTATAAATTATGGTGATGCTGTTTGGTTTCAACCCGAAACTTGTGTTTCAAGAAGTATGCGGGTTTTTAGGTGAGTGCCTTATGCTATACTGACTGTGTCTTTACAGGAGTTTTTTTATTGATCATTGAAGGGTTATTGCTGGCGTTATTCGCGGGAATTGCTATTCCCGTCGGGGCGCTGCTGTCTCATATCCATTTCTTCCGTGAGAGATGGAAAGACGAAGTTTTGCGCCATACTATTATTGGTTTCGGTGCCGGTGCTTTGATGGCGGCCGTATCTTTTGTCTTGCTGATTGACGGGGCGAAAGAACAGCCGCATTGGCTCGTGCTGCTGACGTTCTTTCTCGGCGGTGCTGTGTTCATGGGGGTTGATATTATTCTGAGGCGTATGGGGGGCCGTATGGGCACATTCATCGCCATGTTGATGGATTATGTGCCCGAAGTCATTGTACTGGGTGCTGTGGTGTCGGGCGGTGATCTGGCACAAGCCTTGTTTCTTGCGGTGATTATTGCCGCGCAGAATATGCCTGAAGGCTACGCGTCTTATCTGGAGATGACAGAAGACGGTAAGCACAAGGAGCGTGTGTTGATGGTGTTTGTCGCGATGGCGTTTATCGGGCCTGTGTTCAGCATGCTCGGGACATTCGTTTTTGCCAGTGCGAATATGGCCTTGGGTGTGATCATGACGTTTAGCGCAGGCGGTATTTTATATCTGGTGTTTCAGGATATTGCGCCGCGTGTGACCTATGATAAAAGCTGGCTACCGCCTATGGGCACGATTATCGGCTTTATGGTCGGGCTTGGCGGCTATTTGTATATTCATTGAAAAAACGCAGCGGCGGCCTTTTTCCGAAGGTTAAAGGGTCTATATAGAATAGGCGCTTTATTCCAACCCCTTACGGCGACTTGAACATGACACAACCAAGTGATTCTAAAATCATGCCCTTTGCCGAATTCGTGGCGCTGCTCGCGCTGTGTATGTCTCTGGTCGCGATGTCGATAGATTCCATGCTGCCCGCTTTACCGCAGATTGGTGATTTTTTCGGCGTGGAACGAGTGAACAGCCAGCAGTTTATGATCACATTTTTGTTCGCGGGGCTGTCGATCGGGCAGATTATTGCCGGACCGCTGTCTGATACAATTGGCCGTAAACGTTCGATTTATGTCGGGCTTTCGATTTTCATCGTTGGGTGCTTGATGTCTTATTTCGCGTTGAGTTACGAGATGATGCTGGCCGGGCGTTTTGTGCAAGGGATTGGTGCTGCCGCACCGCGTGTTGTCACCACCTCCATTGTTCGTGACCGTTATGAGGGGCGCGATATGGGCCGTGTGATGTCTTATATTATGGGCGTCTTCATTCTCGTTCCCGCTCTGGCGCCAACAATCGGACAGGGGCTGATTTATCTGGCTGGCTGGCATTTCATCTTCTTGTTTTTCATCATCATCGCGCTGATTGCGTTTACGTGGTTGGCGACACGGATGCAGGAAACTTTGCATCCCGAGGACCGCAGAGCGTTTACCCTGCCTGTTATCTGGGATGGGGTTCGCACCGTTTGCACGACCCGGATGACGGTGTGTTACATGATTGCTGCGGGCCTGGTGTTTGGCGCGTTTATCGGTTATCTCAATTCCTCGCAGCAAGTGTTTCAGGATTATTATGATGTCGGTGAGCTTTTCCCGATTTATTTCGGGGTGACGGCTCTGGCGATTGGTGTGGCGTTTTTCGTGAATGCACAGCTGATCAAACGCTACGGTATGCGCAAAGTTGTCTTTGGCGCTTTGGTCGTTATGGCGATGCTGGCGACTGTTTTCTTTGCCTTCGAGCTGGTTACCCATGGTGTTGTTCCGATCTATGCGTTTATGGCGTTTATCATGAGCAGTGCGTTTTGTATGGGTATGTTGTTCGGCAACTTCAATGCATTGGCTATGGTCCCGATGGGGCATATGGCCGGTGTGGCTTCGGCTGTGATCGGCTGTGTCTCACTGGTCGTGGCCGTGATTGCAGGCGGCACAATCGGGCAGCTTTATAACCAGACGCTTTATCCGATAACCTGCGGGTTTTTGATCTTGTCCCTTTTATCTATGTTCATGATGCACATCGCCGAAGCGGGTGATGAGGAAAGTGGGCAGGGTTAGTCTTCCTCACCAATCGTGACAATACCGGCACCGGAGCGGGCGGGGATTGTCTGGAAGTCGCCCTGATCCTCGACGCTAATGTCCGGTCCGGTAAAGTTCCGATATAGTCCGAAAACAAACGCGATTGCGAATACAACAGAAAAGCATGCGAAGAAGCTGTACAAGCCGACAGTTTGCATCAACGTCCCCAGAAGAATAGGTGAGATACATGCCCCTACGCCGTTGATGAGGATGAGCGAAGCGGTTGCCGATGTCATCTGGCTGGGTTTAAGGCGGTCATTCATCATGGCGGCGCCGATACTGTAGATAGCAGTCGCACATCCACCGATCATGAGTGCGCACATATAGATCCAAGACGTATCAATCATTAGCCAGAGGCTGAAGACCAACCCGGTCAGGCAGGTTGCGATGATTACTTTCCGGCGATCCATTCTGTCTGATATCCATCCGCCGATCAGAGGCAGCGCGGCGCAGCCCAGAACATACGCGGCCATGAGAAACGAGATCTGGCCGATCCCCAATCCCAAGCCTTGCGCGAACACAGGACCGATGCCGAGCATAGCGGCGTTCATAAATCCACAAGACAACACGCAGATGACGGCCAAGGGCGATGTCCTCAGCAGCTTTTTCAATGGCAGATTTTCAACTTCCTCGAATTCGGGAGAGGCTTTATCTGCGAGCGTAACAGGGACGAGTGACAGAGAAACCAGTATGGAGACGAGCACGAACAAGCCGATGGTTTCGATCGAGCCAAAGTTGATCAGGAATTGCCCGGCAACAAGGCCGCCATTGACCACGAAAATATAAGAGCTGAGGATTTGTCCGCGCAGGCGATTGGGGGCGATATTGTTAAGCCAGCTTTCCGCGACGATGAACAACCCGACAAAACTTAGTCCGCCCAGAAAACGTACAACTGCCCAGAGATAGGGGTCTACAAACAAACCTTGTACCAGAATGGTGGTGGAGGCCATGGAGGCAAAGCCGGCGAATACGCGGATATGGCCTACGGACTTAATCATGCGTGGCACGACAAACCAGCCGATCAGGTAGCCGCAATAATACATCGACATGATGATACCGATAGCGGCGATGGCGAAGCCGTCAAGCTCCGCACGCAGGGCCAGCAAGGTCCCTTGCAAGCCGTTACCGACCATAATCATGAACATCCCGATCAGCAGGGGCCAAACGAGCATCATGGTTTTGCCGAATAAAGGCGGAGTTTCAGGGGCGGTTTTAATGTCAGCGTTCATGCGCCTATGAAAGCATATCTGGCGATGTTTGCAACTCTCGTTTTTTCGCAGGTGCAACATCGGGTTGGGTTTGCCATATTTGCGTTGCCGAGAGACGGCGTGATATTATTAATAAAAGGTTAACAAAACTGAGAGGGTCCCCATGAAACGCAAGAAATCAATCATCATTACAGTGGCAATTATATTTCATGTGTCCCTGATCATCTTTGCCGGATTGAATGTCACGCAGGCTTCGGGAGAGGCTGAACCGTTGGTGTCAGCTAAGCTGGTTTCCTCCGCAGAATAAAGCTCAATCGATACGAGTTGAAACTGCCGTCTGATCACGTATATCTATAGATATATTCCAAAGATATATTTCAACAGGCGGAGATATTTATGCATTCCAAATTGATTATGACCCTTGCTGCGTGCGCATTACTTATACCCACAGTCAGTTGCGCGGAAGAGGTCGAAGTGCCGCGCGCGGATGTTGTAAATGTACGCGGTCCCATCTCGATGATTCAGGCCGGTGGAGGTAATATCGGCGTATTTTCCGGTGAGGACGGTGTGTTTATGATCGATAGCTCCTATGAGAAGAATAGCGCCGCCGTGAAAGCCGCGTTGAAAAGCATCCATGACGGGCCAGTCAAAATATTGATGAATACGCATTGGCATCAGGATCACACAGGCGGCAATGCGCACATCAACGAGATGGGCGCCAAACTGATTGCGCATAAGAATGTAAAAAAGCGTCTGGAGACAGGACAACGGATTGAGGCGTTTGATCGATTGATCGAACCGGCGGAAGAGGCGGCCTTGCCGGAAGAAACATACTTAGAGGCGAACGAAATTATTTTGAACGGCCAGACAGTGAAGATTATTCCTGCGCCCTATGCTCATACAGACGGTGACAGCTATGTCTATTGGCCGGACTTGAATGTAGTCCAGACCGGAGATCTGTTTTTTAACGGTCGTTGGCCGTTTATTGATTACAGCTCCGGCGGGGATATTTACGGCGTGATTGCGGCCACTGACCAGATATTGATGCTGGTTGATGATGAAACCAAAATCATTCCCGGGCACGGTCCGCTGGCGAGTAAGGCTGATCTGGAAGAATATAATCAAGTTTTGCGCAACGTGGCGGACAGGGTCAGTACAGCAAAGTCGAAAGAGCAAAGCCTGAATGAATTCATGGCAACCAGCCCGTTGGCCGAATATGAAGAAGAATGGGGTGGCGGTTTCCTGCCGACTTACAAATTTATTCGTATTATCTGGGACGGGGTGACGCTGGATATGAGTGAGGAAGAGGATTTTTAATGCCGTTTTTTGACGCGTTATGCGCATCTCCCGTACAATATAGTATGGCTCATTTTCGAAAAATAGCAGGCGTTTTTGCCGTTCTGGCCGTATGTGTATTGCCGTCTGCGGCGCAGGCCCAGCCGCGTTGCGGCGGAGTTGATAACGGCATCGTTGATGATGCATGGGATATGGCAGATGACCTTAGCTTTTATCGTGATTACCGCTCAGCCATTGAGAGCACCTGTGACGCGATGGAGGCGCTGGAAGATTTCGAGAGAGATAATAAACTGTCGAAAGCCCAGAACGATGTTCTGGAAGACCGCGCGGAATTGCTCGCCGAAACTGTCGAGGAACAGCTTGCTGATATGGAAGGAGCTCTCAAGGCAATCAAGGTTTGGTTACGTGCCGATGCAGACAGCAAAAGGCAACGTTTGAGCAAGATTGTAAATATCGGTGAGGCGCGGGATCGTGCGCAACGGATAGCTGAAAGTTTGGGGAGAAGCCGACAGGAAGCTCTTGCTTTGATGAAGACTTGAGTACGTTCAAACAGAGCTAAAACCTTAAAACCCCTTGCTCTTTTATTTTAAAGCGCGTTTAATGCTCTTCATGACTTTGGACTATTCGCGCTTCTTTTACCCTAATTTAAGCTCGAACCCAAAGGGGTTAACTTAAATTAAAAATTGGAGGATTGCGCACTATGGCAACCGGTACTGTAAAATGGTTTAACGCGGAAAAAGGCTACGGCTTTATCGTTCCTGATGATGGCGGCAAAGATGTGTTCGTTCACATCACAGCTGTTGAACAAGCAGGCTTCAAAACACTGGACGAAGGCCAGAAACTGGAATTTGAATTGCAGGATAACCGTGGCAAGCAGGCAGCTACAAATTTGAAAGCCGCATAACAGAAGCAGGAATACCTGATGAAGTTTTTGTCACCGTGTAAGCTTTACCTTCTTATAACGTCCCTTGTTTTTGCGGGGGGCGTTTCGACTTTATTCGGTCAGGCGTTGGCACAAGATGGGAACAAGGTGCAAACCGTTTCGATCATCGTCAAAGACGGTTTTCGCTTCATAAGCTCGTATGGTATTCCCGTTCACGCAGCGAATAATTACAAGTCTTTGGGCATTCAGCCCAAAAGCTATGCTTTTAAAGTGACCGCTAAGCCTGCACATGCGAATGTGCAGCGCGCAGTACGACCGGAAGAAATATTCGGTGTGTCGCTTGATGGTGTGCCGATTAAGCACGCGGTTGAATCTTTATGGAATGATAACCCGGACTTTGCCGTTCTTCGGAGAAATCTAGATTCCTACGGCGGCACCGTTATCAATGATACATATATATATGCTGGCGTTCCCACAGGTCTTATCTCGAAGGACTTAACGCATGTCGGGTATGCGGCTGACGGATATCCGATTTTTGTAAGCCGTGAGAACAAGATCGAAACCAGTTACCGTTTAAAGGAGGGCAGGCGCGAAGATGCTTCGGTGAACTTTCCGCCTGGTACATATGACGGCCTTTATCTCTCTGACTACCGTTATGTAGATAAAGCTGGGCTTCTGGACGAATGTAACGGCGTCAAGGTTAAGAATAAGTTTTATATTTATCTCATTACGAAGGATGCGCCTCATCTTCCTCTGTGTTGGAAGGGGACACCTGACCCTACGTTTTTAGAGGCCGTGGTGCCGATTCAGGAAGGTGATTCTGAAGATGGGAGATCTATCATGCCGGACAGAAGCCAGATGCGCCGTTAATAGGCTGTAAACAGCCTATTTTTATCTATTCCAAACATTATTAGTAGTACGAACGACCGGTAAGTTTGTTGCGGTGCGGAAGCTTTTGTGGACATTTTATTGTGCACTGCATGACTAAAATTTGTCTTTTCCTGCAAAAAATTGTACTCTCTTTATGCATTACAAAAATTTATCGCATTATTTACGGGAGAGACCCATGGAAAATATGAAAGCATGTGCATCTGTCAGTGGTGGCGTAATCTTCGTCCCTGAAGAAATTGAGCGTGAAAAAAAGCCTGTTTCTTACTCTGAATTTGCCAAGGAGGAAGCTCCCAAAAAGAAGCTAGGCTTGTTTGGTAAGAAGAAGTCAGATGAAAAGGCCGAGACAAAGGATACATCCAAAGTCGCTTAAAGGCCGATGTTTCGCATAATTTAAAGCTTTTAAAACCGGGTTCGCCCGGTTTTTTAATGCGTTTTGCTTTTTTAAGCTTGCCTTGAGGGGTGAATTTCGTACTCTACGCAGCACAAAAGTATCACTTAGAGGACTAACATGGATATCAGCAAAATAACTATCGGCGATGAAGCCCCTAAAATCGTCAACGCCATTATTGAAAACCCGTTGGGCGGTGTGCCTGTGAAGTATGAGTTAGACAAAGACTCCGGCGCGATGATCGTTGACCGTTTCCTGCATACCTCCATGTACTATCCCGGTAACTATGGTTTTGTCCCGCACACGCTTTCCGGTGACGGTGACCCTGTCGATATTATCGCTGTTGGTCGTACACCTGTTATGCCGGGTGCTGTTATGGCGATCCGTCCGGTCGGCGTATTGCTGATGGAAGACGAAGCCGGAATGGATGAGAAGATTGTAGGTGTTCCTGCGCCACATGTTCACCCCTTCCACAATGAGATCAAAAATTACACAGACCTTCCTGAGATCAACCGCATGCAGGTTGAGCACTTCTTCGAGCATTACAAAGACCTTGAAAAGGGCAAGTGGGTGAAGACGGCCCGCTGGGGTGATGTCGATGAGGCGCACAAGATGATCGAAGAGGGCATTCAGCGTGCCCAAGCTGCGAAAGCGGCCTAGACCGAGAATTTATCCAAGACAATGACGTTATCGTAGCCGAGGCCTTGCAGGTACTCGGCTGCTTGCACACTGCGCACATTCCCTGCGCAAACGAAGGCGAGTAGTTTGTCTCTTGGTAGTTCTTCGTGGCGCTTAGGAACGGTACTGACTTCCATATGGATAAGATTGTCAGACACGATAGGGTCGACAGCGATCTCGTCATCGCGGCGAACATCGACAATGATGTGTTCCTTTTCGGACAGTTCGGTCATGCTGATCATTTCTACCATATCTTGCGTTTCTTTCTGTGGTGCCCAGTCAATTTCAGCGTCTTTACAATGCGGGCAGGTTTTATCCTTCTTAAGGTGCAGAGTTTGCATCCGCATGCCGGCAAAATCAAATGTTAAAACAGTGCCGGGGTGTGCTGTTTTTTTGCCGAGTAAAGCGAGCAGTAGCAGGTGTACCTGATACATTCCCGTCAGTCCCGCAGATGTACCAAGGATGCCCGCCTCGTTGCAGTTTCGGGCATCGCCGGGGAGTTCGGGGAACAGGCAGTGATAACAGGGGTAATCTTTTGCGAAGCCGGCGAAGTATCCAATCTGCCCCTGCCATTGATTGACGCTGGCGGAGATGAGCGGGACTTCGTGTTTTATTGATAGTGTATTCAAGAATGTCTTGGTTTCGAAATTGTCGCTGCCGTCAAATAGAATATCGAAACGGACTCTATTTATATCACCGTCGCCAAAGCGTTTTGGATACGCGTCGACCTGTATTTCTGGGTTGAGGTCACGTGCGTATTGTGCGGCCAATTCAGCCTTGTTTGAGCCGATCTGACTATCCTTATACAGCGTCTGGCGATGCAGGTTCGAGCGGCTGACGTTGTCGTCATCATAGATAGATATATGGCCAACGCCCGCCGCGGCGAGATAGGGAAGGGCAGCACAGCCCAGACCGCCCGCGCCGATCATAGCGATATGTGTTTCGGCCAATCGCTGCTGATCCGCGAGCGTAATGTCAGGCAATGCAAGCTGGCGTTTATACCGTTCTGGGGCGAGGCTCATTTTTGGTGCCAAATGGGTTTGTCGATGAGCGGGGTTGAGGCTTCACCGCTTTCCTGTGGCGCGATGATACCCGCGAGATAGGCGCTGCGGCCTGCCTCGATGCTTTGCGCAAAGGCGCGAGCCATGACTGGCGGGTCGCCCGCTTTGGCCACAGCTGTGTTAAGCAGTACGGCATCGTATCCCATTTCCATCACTTGTGCGGCGTGGGATGGCGCGCCGATACCTGCATCCACGACCAGTGTAATATTCGGGTAGCGATCACGCAGGAGCTTAAGCGCGTAAGGGTTGTTCACCCCACGGCCCGAGCCGATTGGTGCGCCCCACGGCATAAGGATGTCGCAGCCCGCATTAACCAGTTTTTGTGCGAGCACGAGATCATCGGTCATATAGGGGAAAACATTGAAGCCTTTTTCAATCAAGCTTTCGGTGGCCTCGACCAGTCCATAAGGGTCGGGTTGGAGGGTATAGTCATCGCCAATAATCTCCAATTTGATCCAGTTCGTTTCGAAAATTTCGCGCGCCATTTCCGCCGTTGTGACGGCTTCCTTCACGGAATGACAGCCAGCCGTATTGGGCAGAACGGGTAAATCAAAGCCCTTAATGATGTTCCAGAAATCCTGCCCTTTGCCCGCCTTGCTTTCGCGGCGCAGGGAGACAGTAACAAGGCCGGGTTGGGCGGCTTCAATGGATTGCTCCAACGCTTTGGGCGAGGGGTATTGCGCCGTGCCCAAAAACAAACGCGATTGCAGGATGGTGTCGCCGATATTCAATGTCATGTCAGCCCCCCTGCATTGGTGCGACGATTTCAATGATGTCGCCGTCTTCGATGAATATTTGCGCGTAGTCGCCTTTCGGGATGACGTTGCCGTTATGCGCAACCGCAATCATCATTCCGATGACTTCTTCCTGTGCGAGGACATCGTACAGGTTCAGCGGCGCTTCGTAATCGCCGGGGAAATCTTTAGGCTGCCCGTTTATCGTGACTTTCATCCTTCAATCCTTTGTCAAAAAGCGGCATGAATTCGTGTTGTTTGCCCTGTATGTGGCTGGCCACGCACATCGCCATGACGGGGGCGAGCAGATAGCCGTGACGGAAAAGGCCGTTGCAGCTGATTGTCTTACTGTCCTCATTAATGCGGATGCGCGGCAGGTTATCCTCATATGACGGGCGGATGCCCGCTTTCAGATCGATGATTTCCGCTTCGCCGAAGCTGGGGTGCAGGGCGTATAGGGCGCTCATCAATTCCATAGAAGAGCGCAATGAAACATTTTCATTTTCTCCGCTTTCAATGACGGTTGCGCCGATCATGAAGATGCCGTTTCCGCGCGGAATGATATAGAGTGGGTAGCGTGGGTGCATGAGGCGCACGGGACGTGAGAGTTCGAATTCGGGATTACGCACCAGCAAGGTTTCGCCTTTCACGCCGCGAATGGCTTTATCGTTGGCGGCCATACCGCGGCAATCGATCGTCCAGTCGTGTTCCTTGGTAACACCTTGGGCGGTGCTAAGCTCTACGCCTTTTTTCTCCAGCCATTCGCTGAGCGAAGTCATGGTTTTACGCGGGTCGAGATGGGCTTCCTCGGCCAGATGCAGGCCGCTGGTGAATTGGCTGCCGAGAGCGGGCTCAAGGTCTTTGGTGGCGACCGTGGTTTGCACCTCTTCAGGTAAATGAGGTTTGAAGCGGGCGAGGATGTAGCGGTCTTCCGCACAGGCGACCAATAGAGAACCATTTTTGACAAACCCGGTATAGAGGGGCAATTCACCCCAGAACTTGATGCTTTCCAAACCCGCTTTGACCCAGTCCATATTCATGTGCTCAATCTCGGAATAGGGGGCGAGCATGCCGCCGGCCATAAAGCTGGCGTTATCGGCCGGAAAGCCTTTCGGGTCATATATGGTGATTTTCGCCTCGGGCAGGGCGTTTTTTAGGCAATAGGCCGTCGTTAGGCCCATAATGCCTGCACCGCGAATGGCTATGGTTTGCGTAGCTGTCATATCCTCACACTTCCTACGGCGGCATTACCCGCGTCAGGTCCCAAGAGTCTAATCTCAGCAGGGTTGTCAGCCCTTTCGCGTCAATCCGCGAACGTACGCCAAAGCGTTGGGGTACGGCACCTCCGGTGATTTATATGCTTGAGAATATGCCTTTATGGGAAAAAGTCAATGTGGCGGGTTGATTTCTGTTT
>JAUIIA010000010.1 GCA_030432025.1 Alphaproteobacteria bacterium | reverse complement strand
CACCGTATTTCATTGCAATAGCTGCCGTCAGCGTCGTCTTACCATGGTCAACGTGACCAATTGTACCGATATTCGCATGCGGCTTCGTTCTTTCAAATTTTTCCTTAGACATTTTCTAGTCTCCTTCTTTTGAATTTCTAATTAAGCACCGAGGCTTTCTTTAACTTCAGCAGCGATCTGTGCAGGCACAGCTTCGTAACGATCAAACACCATTGTGAACTGTGCACGTCCTGAAGACATGGAGCGCAATGGGTTGATGTAACCGAACATGTTGGCCAAAGGCACAGCAGCCGTAATCACTTTCGCGTTACCGCGATCTTCCATGGAAGATACCTGACCGCGACGTGAGTTCAGGTCGCCAATGATGTCACCCATGTATTCTTCAGGTGTCACAACTTCAACCTTCATCATCGGCTCAAGCAGCTGAGGACCGGCAGCCTGCATACCTTCTTTGAAGGCTGCTTTCGCTGCGATCTCAAACGCCATAACGGATGAGTCAACATCGTGGTATGCACCGTCTGTCAGTGTCACTTTGAAGTCCAGCACGGGGAAGCCGGCGATAATACCTGTTTCCTTAGCCATATCCAGACCCTTTTGAACACCAGGGATGTATTCTTTAGGAACAGAACCACCAACGATCGTGTCTTCGAAGACAAAGCCTGAACCCTGCTCGCCCGGTTCGAAAGTCAGGTCGATCTTAGCGAACTGACCGGAACCACCGGACTGTTTCTTGTGTGTGTAGCTGATTTCGGCAGTCTTCGTGATCGATTCACGGTAAGCAACCTGAGGCGCACCGATATTCGCTTCAACCTTGAATTCACGCTTCATGCGGTCAACCAGAATGTCGAGGTGCAGTTCACCCATACCCTTCATGATTGTCTGACCGGATTCATGATCAACATGAACGCGGAATGACGGGTCTTCAGCAGACAGACGTTGCAAAGCCTGAGACATTTTCTCTTGGTCAGCTTTTGTTTTCGGCTCAACCGCGATTTCGATAACAGGCTCAGGGAATTCCATACGCTCAAGAATAACTTGAGAGTTCTGGTCGCACAGTGTGTCACCTGTTGTTGTGTCTTTCAAACCAACGAAGGCCACAATGTCACCAGCATGGGCAACGCTCAGCTCTTCACGGTTGTTTGAGTGCATCAACAACATACGACCGACGCGCTCGCGCTTTTCTTTAACTGTGTTTTGTACGTAAGAACCGGATTCGATAGTACCGGAGTAGATACGCGCAAATGTCAAAGAACCAACAAACGGGTCGTTCATGATTTTGAAAGCAAGCGCAGAGAATGGCTCGTCGTCATTTGCGTGACGCTTGATCGGTGTTTCACCGTCCATCTCAACACCCTTGATAGCACCGACATCAATCGGGCTAGGCAGGTATTCAACAACAGCATCAAGCATTGTTTGAACACCTTTGTTCTTGAAGGCCGTACCACACATAACAGGCACGAATGCGTTAGCGATTGTACCTTTACGGATACAGGCTTTCAGCGTTTTCTCATCAGGCTCATTACCTTCGAGGTACTGTTCCATCGCATCGTCGTCTTGCTCAACAGCAAGCTCGATCAGCTTCTCGCGGTATTCGGCAGCTTTGTCAGCCAGATCAGCAGGAATGTCTTGCTCGGAGAAAGAAGCACCAAGAGCTTCACCATCCCAGATGATTGCCTTCATGCGAACAAGGTCAATGTGACCGGCGTAATCGTTCTCGGCACCGATTGGCAGCTGAATAACAGCAGGCACAGCACCCAGACGGTCGATGATCATCTGAACACAGTTGTAGAAGTCAGCACCGATTTTATCCATTTTGTTGACGAAACACATACGCGGCACTTGGTATTTGTCACCTTGGCGCCATACAGTTTCAGTCTGTGGCTCAACACCGGCGTTCGCATCGAAAACAGCGATCGCACCGTCAAGCACACGCAATGAACGCTCAACTTCAATAGTGAAGTCCACGTGACCCGGTGTGTCGATGATGTTCATGCGGAAGCGCTGACCTTCGAAAGGACCTGTCTTAGGAGAATCCCAGAAAGTTGTAGTAGCAGCAGATGTGATCGTAATACCACGCTCCTGCTCCTGCTCCATCCAGTCCATGGTCGCAGCACCGTCATGCACTTCACCGATTTTGTGGGATTTACCAGAGTAAAACAGAATACGTTCAGTCGTCGTTGTTTTACCGGCATCAATGTGAGCCATGATCCCAAAATTACGGTAGTTCTCAATTGCGTGTTCGCGTGTCATTGTATTTTCAATCTTTCTCTAAACTGTTCTGTGTTCTTACCAGCGGAAGTGTGCGAACGCTTTGTTCGCTTCTGCCATCTTGTGGGTGTCGTCGCGCTTCTTAACGGCATTACCGCGCTCATTAGCAGCATCCAGCAATTCGTTAGCAACACGGTCAACCATTGTGTTCTCACCGCGCTTACGGGCCGCATCGATGATCCAACGCATTGCCAACGCAACCGCACGCTCGTGACGAACCTCAACAGGCACCTGATATGTCGCACCACCAACACGGCGGGAGCGAACCTCAAGACGAGGACGGACATTTTTCAGAGCGTCGTGGAAAAGAGCAAGACCCTTGCTTTTCTGTGCAGCCGCCGCGATTGCAGAATCATCAGCATCGCCTTCACCGCTTTCTTCGGAAGCTTTATTATCGTTACCGGCTTTTGATTCCAGAATATCGATCGCTTTGTAAACGATACCTTCAGCAACAGACTTCTTACCATCAAGCATCAGGTTATTGATGAACTTGGACAGTGTCAGATCCGCAAATTTCGGATCAGGCAGAATTTCTCTTTTTTCAGCTCTATGACGACGTGACATATATATGTTTCCTTATTTAGGCTTCTTCGCACCGTAACGGGAGCGGGCTTGTTTACGATCTTTAACGCCTTGAGTATCCAGCGTTCCACGAATGATGGTGTAGCGCACACCAGGCAAGTCTTTTACACGACCGCCGCGCACGAGACATACAGAGTGCTCTTGCAGGTTGTGACCTTCACCGGGAATGTAACAAATCACTTCGTGACCTGTAGTCAAACGAACCTTTGCAACTTTACGCAAAGCGGAGTTCGGTTTCTTTGGTGTCGTCGTATAAACACGTGTACACACGCCACGACGTTGCGGGTTGCTTTTCAGCGCCCGGTTTTTCTTTGCTTTTACAACTTTTTTCCGTGGGTTACGGATCAACTGTTGAATGGTTGGCATAACTTACAAAGCCTCTTCATTAAATCTCAAATTTATCAATATCCTGGGGGATGGCTGCATATAGCGCTAGAATAGCGCGCAAGTCCAGAACTTTCTTCGCTCAAAGCGAAAAGGACTTTTTAGCAGAGCATCCCGTTTTATTCAGGATGTTGCACCAAAAACGGTATATTCCGTATGGCCCAACTGAATCGTGGGCGGACAATACCCAGAATCATAGTAAGCGTCAAGAAAAAAAGGCCCCGTTTCGGGGGCCTTTTCGAAATTCATGAAAATCCGCAGAATTTAGCCGTTTGCGGCTTCCTTCGCATCGTCATCAGACGCTCCTTCTTCGGAGGTCAAAGCCGGCGCATCAGCAAAACCGTCTTCGATCTCTTCGGCAGGCTGGCTGTCGATGATGACCTGGTCACGCTCGGCAGCAACTTTCTTGACGTCGGCGGTGTAAGAACCCGTACCCGCAGGGATCAAACGACCCACGATGACGTTTTCTTTCAAACCGATCAGCTTGTCGACCTTGCCTTGTACGGCCGCTTCGGTCAGGACACGTGTTGTCTCCTGGAATGATGCGGCAGAGATAAAGCTGCGTGTTTGTAGGGATGCTTTCGTAATACCTTGCAGGACAGGCTTACCGACTGGCGGACGCTTGCCTTCTGCTTCGTATTTGGCAACGATCTCATCGTATTCGCTACGCTCTGCGTGCTCACCGACGAGGTAAGTAGAATCACCCACTTCGTTGATCTCGATTTTCTGCATCATCTGGCGAACGATCACTTCGATATGCTTATCGTTGATCTTCACACCTTGCAGACGGTAAACATCCTGCACTTCTTTCGTCAGGTAATCGGCCAAGGCCTCAACACCCATAACATCCAGAATATCGTGCGGAACGAGGGCACCGTCGAGGATCGGGTCACCTTTACGGACGAAGTCACCTTCGACAACCGCCAAGTGACGACCTTTCGGTACGAGGTATTCGCGTACTTCACCATCATCAGAGTTTGCAGGTTTCACCGCAATACGACGCTTGGACTTGTAGTCTTTACCGAACTCAACATAACCGTCGATTTCGGAGATAACCGCAAAGTCTTTCGGCATACGGGCTTCGAACAGCTCGGCCACACGTGGCAGACCACCTGTAATGTCACGCGTTTTCGATGTTTCGCGTGGAATACGGGCGATCACGTCACCGGCTTTAACTTCCTGTTCGTTGTCAGCAGACAAAATCGTATCAACAGAGAGGTAGTAGTTCGCAGGCAAGCCGTTAGGCAGCTTGATAACTTTACCTTTCTTATCGAGAAGAGAGATACGTGGCTTCAAGTCGCCGCCCTTAGGCTGCGCACGCCAGTCAATAACCTTCTTGGATGCGATACCTGTTGCTTCGTCAACATCATCGGTAACAGAAACACCTTCAACCAGGTCGAAGTAGTGCGCCACACCGTCTTTCTCGGTGATAACAGGCAGAGTATACGGGTCCCATTCGGCAAGCTTGTCGCCTGCTTTCACTTTGCCCTTATCTTCGACCATCAGTTTCGCACCATATGGAATACGGTGTGTGGCTTTTTCCGCGCCGCTCTTGTCTTTCAGGACAATCTCGGTGTTACGGCCCATAACGATGTTTACACCGTCAGAGTTCTTAACCACGTTCTGGTTACGGATTTCGATCGTTGCATCCATGTTGGCATCAACATGTGAACGCTCGGCACCTTTCTGCGCAGCACCACCAATGTGGAATGTACGCATTGTCAGCTGTGTACCCGGCTCACCAATAGATTGGGCGGCCATAACGCCGATCGCTTCACCGATGTTAACAGGTGTACCGCGTGCTAGGTCACGTCCGTAACACTTACCGCAGATACCGTTATTTTCGGCTTCACAAGTCAGAACGGAACGAACGAGAACTTCGTCAATACCGGCTGTTTCGATCTCGGCAGAGGTCTCTTCGTTGATCAGTTCGCCTGCTTTGACGATCATTTCACCGTTGAGCGGGTTCTTGATATCGACAGCAGATGAACGGCCAAGAATACGTTCGGCCAGAGATACAACCACATCCGCACCGTTCATTACGGCGCGCATGGAGATACCCTGCTCTGTGCCACAGTCATGTTCTGTAACAATCGCATCCTGTGCAACGTCAACAAGACGACGTGTCAGGTAACCGGAGTTCGCAGTTTTCAAAGCTGTATCAGCAAGACCTTTACGTGCACCGTGCGTGGAGTTGAAGTATTCCAACACGGTCAGACCTTCTTTAAAGTTAGAGATAATCGGGTTTTCGATGATCTCACCTGACGGCTTGGCCATCAAACCACGCATACCGGCCAACTGACGGATCTGCGCTGCAGAACCACGAGCACCGGAGTGTGCCATCATGTAAACGGAGTTAAGGTTACCGCTTTCGACGTCTGAAATTTTCTTCATCATCGCGTCGGCAACATCGTCCGTACATTTTGACCAGATATCGACAACCTTGTTGTATTTCTCGCCTTTAGTGATCAGACCATCCTGATACTGCTGCTCGAATTCTTTAACCTTGTCGTTTGCTTCACCAACCAGAGTTTCTTTCTCTTCAGGAATGATCAAGTCATCCTTACCGAAAGAAATACCGGCGATACAGGCGTGTTTGAAACCAAGCTTCATCATACGGTCAGCAAAGATCACTGTCTCTTTTTGACCACAGTGACGGTAGCTTTCCTCGATCACGCGGGAAACTTCTTTCTTCGTCAGAACCTGGTTGATCATACCGAACGGTACTTCAGGGTGACGTGGCAGAAGATCGGAGATCAGCATACGACCCGGTGTTGTTTCGACGATCTGTGTGATGGGCTCGAAGTTTTCATCAACCGTGTGGTAGCGACATTTGATTTTCGCATGCAGAGAGAGAACACCTTGCTCAAGAGCGTGAGTGATTTCACCGGCACCGCGGAAAATCATGCCTTCGCCCGGCTCACCGTCGAGGGCGAGTGAAAGGTAGTACAGACCCAAGATGATGTCCTGTGTAGGCACGATCACGGGCTTACCGTTCGCAGGGGAAAGGATGTTGTTTGTCGCCATCATCAAGCAACGCGCTTCCAGCTGTGCTTCCACAGACAGAGGTACGTGAACCGCCATTTGGTCACCGTCAAAGTCGGCGTTAAAGGCAGTACACACCAAGGGGTGAAGCTGGATCGCTTTACCTTCGATCAAGATTGGTTCGAACGCCTGAATACCAAGACGGTGCAATGTCGGCGCACGGTTCAGCATAACAGGGTGTTCGCGAATAACTTCTTCGAGGATGTCCCAAACTTCAGGGCGTTCCTTCTCAACCATCTTCTTCGCGGCTTTAACCGTTGAGGCCATGCCGTAGAGTTCAAGCTTGTGATAGATGAACGGTTTGAATAGCTCGAGCGCCATTTTCTTCGGAATACCGCATTGATGGAGTTTCAACTCCGGACCAACCACGATCACCGAACGACCGGAGTAGTCAACACGTTTACCAAGAAGGTTCTGACGGAAACGGCCTTGCTTACCTTTAAGCATGTCAGACAGAGATTTCAGAGGACGCTTGTTCGCACCGGTGATGACGCGGCCACGACGACCGTTATCGAACAACGCATCAACAGATTCCTGCAACATACGCTTTTCGTTACGAACGATGATGTCCGGTGCGCGCAATTCCATTAGACGCTTCAAACGGTTGTTACGGTTGATAACACGACGGTAAAGGTCGTTCAGGTCAGATGTTGCGAAACGACCGCCATCCAAAGGCACCAACGGGCGCAGCTCAGGTGGAAGAACAGGAACGATGTCCAGGATCATCCATTCAGGACGAGCACCGGATTCGATAAAGCTGTCAAGAAGTTTCAGACGCTTAACAAGTTTCTTACGCTTGGCTTCGGAACCAGTCTCACGCAGGTCTTCTTCAACCTGTACTTTTTGCTCTTCGAGGTCGAGGTCGGACAAGATTTCCTTCATCGCTTCGGCACCGATGCCTGCGCGGAAGTTGTCTTCACCGTATTCGTCTTGTGCGTTGTAGTACTCTTCTTCGTTCAGAAGCTGGTACTGCTTCAGTGGTGTCATGCCCGGTTCGATAACGATGAAGTTTTCGAAGTAGAGAACACGCTCAAGCTCCTTCAACGTCATGTCCATGATCAGACCGATACGTGAAGGCAGTGATTTCAGGAACCAGATGTGCGCTACAGGTGAAGCAAGGTCGATGTGACCCATGCGCTCACGGCGAACTTTTGTGAGTGTAACTTCAACGCCACATTTCTCACAGATAATCCCTTTGTACTTCATGCGCTTGTACTTACCGCACAAACATTCGTAATCCTTGATCGGGCCAAAGATACGGGCACAAAAGAGACCGTCTTTTTCAGGTTTGAAAGTACGGTAGTTAATGGTTTCAGGCTTCTTGACCTCACCAAACGACCAGCTGCGGATTTGCTCCGGAGACGCGATCGAGATGCGAATGGAATCGAAGCTTTGTGGCCCTGTAGGTTGGCCGAAAAGGTTCATGAGTTCGTTCATTGTTTTCTTCCTTTAAATATCTGTTTCGCGCGTTCTTAGCTGTTGCTTCCGCTTTGTTTCAAATCAACGTTCAGGCCGAGGGCTTTCAGTTCTTTGGTCAGAACGTTAAAGCTCTCCGGAATACCGATTTCGAAGTTGTCTTCGCCGCGAACAATCGCTTCGTAGACTTTCGAACGGCCGGCCACGTCATCAGACTTGACCGTCAGCATTTCCTGCAAGGTGTAGGCGGCGCCGTAGGCTTGCAGTGCCCAACATTCCATCTCACCGAAGCGCTGACCACCGAACTGGGCCTTACCACCCAGAGGCTGTTGCGTAACAAGAGAGTACGGACCGATTGAACGGGCGTGGATCTTGTCATCAACCAAGTGGTGCAGTTTCAGCATGTACATGTAACCGACTGTAACGTCACGGTGGAAGTATTCACCGGTACGGCCGTCGATCAAGCGAACCTGACCGGATGTCTTCAGACCTGCGTTTGATAGCAGCTCGGAGATATCGGCTTCTTCAGCACCGTCGAAAACAGGTGTTGCCATCGGCACGCCGTCACGCAGGTTGTTCGACATTTCGAGCAACTCTTTGTCGTCCAGCTTGTCGACTTTCTCTGTGAATTCGCGGTCACCGTAAGCATCTTTCAGCTTGGCTGTCAGCTTCTTCTTCTCGGCATCTTCCATGGATTTCTTGTTCTTGAACGTATCCAGAATGTCGCCAATCTGGTTACCCATAGAGGCCGCAGCCCAACCAAGGTGTGTTTCAAGAATCTGACCCACGTTCATACGTGATGGAACACCCAGCGGGTTCAACACGATATCAACAGGTGTACCGTCTTCGGTGTATGGCATGTCTTCTTGTGGGATAACGCGTGAAACCACACCTTTGTTACCGTGACGACCGGCCATTTTGTCACCCGGCTGCATTTTACGCTTAACAGCCACAAAGACTTTAACCATCTTCATCACGCCCGGAGGCAGTTCATCACCACGCTGAAGCTTCTCGACCTTGTTCTCGAAACGCTCTTTCAAGTTGTCGACAGCGTCATCGAAGGTCTTGGACATCGCTTCGATTTCTTCCATCACGGCTTCTTTCTCAACCGCAACCTTACGCCACAGACCGCGTTTCTCGATTGCTTCGAGGTCGGCTTTCTTCAGCTTTGTGCCTTTTTTCAGCTTCGCATCTTTCGGTGCGCTCGTAACTGTTTCACCAGTGAGGAGGTCCATCAAACGATCATAGAAACCGTCCTCAAGGATCTTGCGCTCGTCATCACGGTCTTTTGCGAGACGTTCGATTTCCTGCGCTTCGATAGAAAGCGCACGGGCATCTTTGTCTACGCCGCGACGGTTAAAGACGCGCACATCAACGATTGTACCGACAGCACCCGGCGGCAAGCGCAAGGATGTGTCTTTTACGTCAGCGGCTTTTTCACCGAAGATCGCACGAAGAAGTTTTTCTTCAGGAGTCATCGGGCTTTCGCCTTTAGGTGTTACCTTACCAACGAGGATGTCACCCGGGCCGACTTCGGCACCGATGTGAACGATACCCGCTTCGTCAAGGTGGCGAAGGGCTTCTTCACCCACGTTCGGGATGTCACGTGTGATTTCTTCCGTACCCAGTTTTGTATCACGGGCCATCACTTCGAATTCCTCGAGGTGGATGGATGTGTATACGTCGTCGCGCACAATGCGCTCAGAGATCAGGATGGAGTCCTCAAAGTTGTAACCGTTCCAAGGCATGAAGGCCACGAGGGCGTTCTTACCCAGCGCCAGTTCACCAAACTGTGTCGAAGGACCGTCAGCGATGATGTCACCGGAACGAACCTTGTCACCAACCTTCACCAATGGCTTCTGATTGATACATGTGGACTGGTTTGAACGTTGGAATTTGGACAGCTTGTAGATGTCAACGACAGGCTCGTCAGAGCGGAGCTCTTCAGTTGCCTGAACAACGATACGTGTTGCGTCAACCTTTGTGACCATACCAGCACGACGTGCAGAGACAGCCGCACCGGAGTCACGGGCCACTGTGCTTTCCATACCGGTACCCACAACAGGAGCAGCGGATTTCAGCAGAGGCACAGCCTGACGCATCATGTTTGAACCCATCAAAGCGCGGTTCGCATCATCGTTTTCCAAGAACGGAATAAGGGATGCAGCAACCGATACCATCTGTTTCGGAGAAACGTCGATGAATTCGATCTGGTCAGGAGGTGACATTACGTTTTCACCCGCCTTACGACAGGAAACGAGGTCATTGGCAAATTTACCGCCTTTATCCAGTTCGGAGTTCGCCTGCGCGATTGTGTATTTGGCTTCTTCCATTGCGGACATGTAGACCACTTCAGGAGTAACTTTACCGCCTTCAACTTTTCTGTACGGGCTTTCAATGAAGCCGTATTGGTTGACGCGGGCAAATGTCGCGAGGGAGTTAATCAGACCGATGTTCGGACCTTCAGGTGTTTCAATTGGGCAGATACGTCCATAGTGTGTCGGGTGCACGTCACGGACTTCGAAGCCTGCGCGTTCACGTGTCAGACCACCCGGACCCAAGGCTGAGAGACGACGCTTGTGCGTGATCTCGGACAATGGGTTTGTCTGGTCCATAAACTGTGACAGCTGGGATGAACCGAAGAACTCACGAACAGCTGCTTGCGCAGGTTTGGAGTTGATCAGGTCATGCGGCATGTATGTGTCGATCTCGACAGAAGACATACGTTCGCGGATCGCACGCTCCATACGG
This sequence comes from Alphaproteobacteria bacterium, assembly GCA_030432025.1. Taxonomy (GTDB): domain Bacteria; phylum Pseudomonadota; class Alphaproteobacteria; order Micavibrionales; family Micavibrionaceae; genus TMED27. Next base: position 70,636 of record JAUIIA010000010.1, on the reverse strand, counting down.
AGCAGACCGATGCGAACCTGGTTTTCCATCAATTCACCAACTGAGCGGACACGACGGTTACCCAGGTTATCGATATCGTCGACTTCACCCTGACCGTCTTTAAGGCCGTGCAGGTATTTCAGGATCGCGAGAATGTCGTCTTTTGAGAGAACGCGGAACTGGTCGTCAGCTTCGAGGTCCAGACGCGCGTTCATTTTCACACGACCAACAGGTGAAAGGTCGTAACGCTCAGGATCGAAGAACAATGACTGGAACAACGCATCAGCGGATTCAACCGTAGGCGGCTCACCCGGACGCATAACACGGTAAATGTCGATCAGCGCTTCTTCGCGTGTGTCACACTTATCAAGAAGCATTGTGTTACGGACATAAGCACCGACATTCACGTGGTCGATCGCAAGGATTGGCAATTCCTTGATACCGGCTTCATCAATGATCGCCAGGTCTTCTTCGGTGATCTCATGACCGGCTTCGTGCGTTACCTGACCTGTTTTCGGGTCGAACAAGTCAGCAGACAGATATTGGCCAATCAATTGATCAGCAGATACAAGGATGTCTTTCAGACCGTCTTCAGCCAATTTCTTGGCCTTACGTGGTGTGATTTTGTCACCCTCTTCAGCAACAGCTTGACCTGTCTTGGCATCAATCAGGTCAGATGTCAGCTTAACGCCGCGGAAACGCTCACCGTCGAAAGGTGTTTTCCAACCCTTCTTGTCTTTTGCGTAAGTTGTCGTGTCATAGAATGTGCCCAGAATTTCTTCATTGGACATACCCTGGATCATCAACGGATCGATTTCTTGATCGTTTTCTTCGCATTCTGCTCTGTATTCTACAGTTTCAGCAGCATCCAAAGCGCGCATCAATGTTGTTACAGGCAGCTTACGACGACGGTCGATACGGACATACATCTGGTCTTTCGCATCGAATTCGAAGTCCAACCATGAACCACGGTAAGGAATTACGCGGGCGGAGAAGAGGTATTTACCGGAGGCATGTGTCTTACCACCATCATGGTCGAAGAACACACCCGGTGAACGGTGCATCTGGGATACGATCACACGCTCGGTACCATTCACGATGAATGTACCGTTATTGGTCATCAATGGCATGTCGACGAGGTATACGTCCTGTTCCTTGATGTCACGGATAGAGCGCAGACCGCTATCTTCATCAACATCGAATACGGACAGGCGCAATGTTACGCGCAATGGCGCCGCGTATGTCATACCGCGTGTCTGACATTCTTCTGTATCGTATTTGGGAGCTTCAAGCTCGTACTTGACGAAGTCGATTTCCGCTTTATCTGAGAAGTCCTTGATCGGGAATACTGTTGCCAATACTTCCTGTAGGCCTTCAAGCTTACGGTCATCCGCAGGTGTGTCATCCTGCAGGAACAGCTCATATGAACGACGCTGAACTTCAATCAGGTTCGGCATTTCAGCCACTTCGTCGATTTTACCAAAATTACGGCGAACACGTTTACGGCCTGTGAAGCTCTCGATCGTGTTTGCTGTCGAGTTTTTTGTAGAAGGGGTTTTCTTTTTTGCTGCGCTCATGGTCGGTCCTGCTATCGCTTTTCTTTTCATTCTGTATGGAGGCTTAATTGCCTAATCCATATATTTTTGCGCTTTTTAGAAATATCCTGATTTCAAAGCACAAAATCCGCGTCATCCTCCCCGCCCGGAAGGTTGATGCGGCTAAAATTCAGTTTTTAGGCGACAAATCGCCTGAAAAATCAGTGTTTTTAACTTGGGTTGCCAATGTAATTCCCGAAAGTTTGATGGATATATGGCGTAAGCGTTGCGTCTTGTCAACAGCATTCGCCAAGTTTTTCAAAACACAAAAAGCATTCCCTACCGCTCGGCAGGAAATGCTTAATGTTATTTTGATAGCTTACTTAAGAGCTACAGTCGCGCCGGCTTCTTCAAGTTTCTTCTTGATTTCTTCGGCTTCGTCTTTCTTAGCAGCTTCTTTAACGGCTTTGCCGCCAGCTTCTACAAGCTCTTTAGCTTCTTTCAAGCCAAGACCTGTAATCGCGCGGACTTCTTTAATCACAGCGATTTTGTTACCGCCTGCAGCTTCAAGAATGACATCGAATTCGTCTTTCTCTTCTGCGCCACCAGCAGCTTCACCGCCTGCAGCAGCAGCTACAGCAACAGGTGCAGCAGCAGCAGCTGTAACGCCCCACTTCTCTTCGAGAAGTTTGGACAGTTCAGCAGCTTCCAAAACTGAAAGTTCTGAGAGTTGTTCAACAATTTTTTCCAAATCAGCAGCCATTTTTTTCTCCTTAATATATTAAAAGTAAAAACTGATTATTTACACTTACTACATGTCTCTTGTTACGAATGTTTGCGCTTCACCCTCGCCTTGCGGCTGAAAAGTAACTGCACTCACTAGCGAACCCTCTTCAAATGAAAGGGCAAATCCCTTAGAACCTCTGCCGCCCTCCACAGGTATATCACCCAAGGGTGTATGTGCTGTGTATGTAGGGCAACCTGATTGCTCAAACAGATCTACAATTTCATTCTGGCGTTCACTTAACGTATCAACAGCCATCGTCACTACTCGCCAGTTGCTCCATAAGCTTTCGTGACACCTACAAGCTCGCGTGCCGGCGCCTGCATCAGACCAGCCAGTTTCGTGGCTGGGGCCTGCAACAGACCCACAAGCTTGGAGCGAACTTCATCAAGACTTGGCAACTTAGCCAAAGCCTCAATCCCACTTGCATCCAGGATCTGCTCACCAAGAGCACCACCGAGGATGATCAATTTGTCGTTACCTTTGGCAAATTTGTGTGCCGCTTTAGCAGCTGCCACAGGATCCTGAGACGTCGCAACACCTGTAGGACCGGCGAACATGTCGCTGATTTGCTCGTAACGTGTACCTTTAAGTGCGATTTTCGCCAAAGTGTTCTTTGTCACTTTGAATGTTGCACCTTCCTTGCGCAACTCTGCACGCAAGTCTGAAATTTCTTCAACAGTCAGGCCGGAGTAATGTGTAACAACGACGATCTCGTCATTAGTAAAACGTTCTGCTAACGCTTCTACTTCGGCTTTTTTCTGTGCGCGGCTCATGCCCATCGCATTTCTCCTTCAATTTAAAAACTAAAAAAGGAGACAAGCACTGTGCTTATCTCCCGTCCGAGAAAGAAAAACGCCTCCCCTAAATATGGTTAAGGCTTATGTTCTTCTTCTATCTATACAGGGTGTTTATACCTCTTGGAACCTGTAGTCTCGGACAGAAACTTAGTAATGACGGGCACAATTAAACAAAGTCTTCGTGCCCGTCAAGTATTTTTTAAGCGGCCAAGCTATCTGTTGTCAGCTTGATGCCAGGACCCATTGTGGAGGTCAAAGTAACCTTCTTCACATATGTGCCTTTGGCGCCGGAAGGGCGGGCTTTCACGATCGCGTCATAGAATGCCTTGATGTTTTCTTCCAGTTTAGCTTGATCGAAAGATGCTTTACCGACACCGGCGTGGATGATACCGGCTTTTTCAGCACGGAATTCGATCGCACCGGCTTTGGCGTCTTTAACAGCCTTTTCAACGTCAGGCGTAACCGTACCCAGCTTAGGGTTAGGCATCATGCCTTTCGGACCGAGGATTTTAGCAACCTGACCGACCATGGCCATCATGTCCGGCGTTGCGATACAACGGTCGAAATCGATGTTGCCGCCTTTGATCTCTTCAACAAGATCTTCGCCGCCGACAATGTCCGCACCTGCTTTTTTAGCAGCTTCGGCTTTATCGTCTTTTGCGAACACAGCCACGCGCACGGATGAACCTGTACCGTTCGGCAAAGAAATCATGCCACGAACGTTCTGGTCAGAGTGACGAGGGTCAATGTTCAAGTTGATCGCCAATTCGATTGATTCATCGAAGTTACGCTTTGTTGCTGCATCTTTAAGAAGCTTGATTGCATCCGCCAAAGCATATTCCTTTGTACGGTCAACAGTCTCCAAAGCAGCTTTCATTTTCTTACCTTGTGCCATCGTTTAGTCCTCCACCACTTCGATGCCCATTGAACGTGCAGAACCGGCAATAATCTTAACGGCTGCGTCAATGTCATTCGCGTTCAGGTCTTCCATTTTCTTTTCAGCAATATCTTTCAACTGGCTTGTGCGGATCTGGGTAATGATCTCACGACCAGGAGCGCCGGAGCCTTTTTTCTGCTTCGTTGCTTGCTTGATGAAATAGCTGGCAGGTGGTGTCTTTGTGATGAAGTCGAATGAACGATCTTCGTACACTGTGATCACTACCGGAATTGGAATGCCTTTGGAGTCTTCTGTTTTGGCGTTAAATGCCTTACAGAATTCCATGATGTTTACACCGTGCTGACCCAAAGCCGGACCAACTGGTGGGGACGGGTTGGCTGCGCCACCCGCAATTGTCAGGTTAATGTAACCCGATACTTTCTTTGCCATTATATCCTCCTAATGGTTTAGAGGTTACGTGGTACAGCTCCGATCATGGTCTTAACGACCGGAAAGCCTCCCACATAGTTAATGTCCGGGTTTATTGCATAGACCCCGAACAAAAATCAACTTAAATCTTCTCGACCTGGCTGTATTCCAACTCAACAGGTGTAGAACGTCCGAAGATGGAAACGGAGACCTTGAGTTTCTGCTTCTCCTCGTCGATCTCTTCGACAGTACCGTTGAAAGATGCGAACGGACCATCGGTAACTTTGACTTCTTCGCCAACATCGTAAACGACGGATGGACGTGGGCGGTCGATACCTTCCTGAACCTGCTGAACGATACGCTTGGCTTCGGATTCTGTAATCGGCACAGGCTTGTTACCGCCGGCACCCAAGAAACCACTGACCTTTGGCGTGTCTTTGATCATGTGCCAGACAGTGTCTGTCATATCCAGTTTCGCCAAAACATAGCCGGGGAAAAATTTACGCTCGGCATTCACGCGCTGACCGCGGCGAACTTCAACAACTTCTTCGGTCGGAACCATAATTTCTTCGACATGATCTTCAAGACCCTGCTTTTTGGCTTTTTCCTTAATGGCCTCGGCCACTTTGCTTTCAAAGCCCGAATAGACGTGAAGCACATACCATTTAGCTGCAGACATAGTGTTTTCCTTCTTTAACGCTGTCATAGACCAAAACTTAAAACAAAATTGACGGCCCATGCGATGATCTGGTCCGACAGATATAAAAATATCGATGCAATCAGGACCATAACCAATACCGCAATCGTGCTGGCTGTGGTTTCCTGACGAGACGGCCAAGTAATCTTCTTGCTCTCGCTGCGAACTTGTTTAAAAAACTCGACTGGGCCTGTTTTTGCCATTTTTTAAATCCTTTTTCTCTTACTCCCGGACATTACTCGTAGAGCGCTTGGGCGCTTTTTTGAAAGTGATTATGTTCGGGAATATCGGAGTTCTACAGCATTCATCCATAAATGTGAAGCTTAAAATACACAATTCGCCAACATGGACGACGGATATCCGAAATGCTATATTCCACTTATGATTGGTGAACTTGTACAAGGCATGCTTAAAGAGACATTCGGTGACGCGGACAATGGTCAGGGCACCGTTTACGGTCTCAGCGCCATAACTCTAGGCGGTATCAATGCTACAGGCAGCAGCTACGACGACCGACAACCTTAATCCGACAATTTTTTTGATTTAGGTCTTTTTAGCTTTAGCCTTCGCATCGGCTATGTCCTGACTTTCTTTGCGAAGAGGACGGGCATGAGGGCAGACCTCCTGCAAAAACCCGTGTAAGGTATTAGCCAGATTATCACTAACCAGCTTGTAATGAATATATTGGCCTTTTTTTGTGCCTTCTATCAGCCCTGCATTCTCCAAGATACTTAGATGTTTGGAAATGGACGGTTTGCTCATTTCAAAACGGTCCGCGATTTCGCCTGCGGTCAACTCCCCTTTTGAAAGATACGCCAGAATTTTGCGGCGAGCCATTGATGATAAAGCCTGAAAGACGGATTCCATAAAATCTCCAAAAAAATATATTTAGCTTATTGACTAATTAACTACATATATGCGATAGTGTAATTAGTTATATAGTTAAATATATCATAACCGGCTGCAAAAGCCAAGGAGGTGAGAGATGATCATGATATATACATACACAATTTATTTAGTCGTGAGCCTGATTATAACGATCTGGGTCGGGCATACGTTGCACTCTAAGGGGCGTTTGTTCCTGGTTGAAAACTTTCACGGCAACGAAGCGCTTGCAGATTCTGTGAACCACCTGCTCTTGGTGGGCTTCTACCTCATCAACTTTGGCTTTGTAAGTCTGGTTCTGAAATACGGTGACAAGCCGTTTGATACGGTCGGTGCCATCGAGTTCCTAAGCACCAAAATCGGGATCGTCATCGTTGTGTTGGGCGCGATGCATTTCTTCAACATCTTTGCACTGGCGAAGATGCGGAAGTTCGCCTTCATCCGCGAGACTGCCGAAAATATGGCGGCCCACGCATAAAAGCAATATTAGGAAGCCCCTCTTCCGTGAGGGGCTTTTCTTATCCAAAAACACAGGAGGTCAGCATGGAATTATATAACCCACCGCAACAAAAAAGACCGTTCAAGCGCCTTTTCAAAGCCGCCCTGCTTGGTCCTTTACACAGCATGGCCACGATACTGACTTTTCTGTTTTTTCTCGTATTTTGTTACGACTTTATAACAACGAACGGCAACAACCCAAGCTTGGGAAAAGAAATGCTTGTTGGCCTCCCTGTAACCATCTTTTTTCTGACAATTTTCAGTCTGCCGTTTTCTGTCACCCTCGGCATTCCCATCGTTCTGCTCCTTGAAGAGAACGATATAACCAAACCTTGGCAATATTTTTTGATCGGCGGGGTGCTCGGCAGTTTAATCGGCGCGCTCCTGTTTACCTTCGTCTTTTTTTCAGGCGGCCCGCCAGTGACCTTCACTGTTGTTGGGCTTGTACTGGGCCTGACAATAGGAGGGACGAATGCCTATTTCAGCGCTCGCATTTACTTCAAGCCTTAGGAAGCCTTAAGCTGTTTTCCAGCGCAGTTGCGGTTTACGCGCAGCCTTAACCTCGTCCAAGCGGCGGCGTGGTGAAGACAGCGGGAAGTTGTGGAAGTGATCGGCCGCATTATCGTTCGTTTTTGCCTCATTCGCGATGTCTTTCATCACGGTAATAAAGCGATCAATCGAATCCTTGCTCTCGGTTTCCGTCGGTTCGATCAACATCGTGCCCGGACGGGTGAGCGGGAAGTACACGGTCATCGGGTGGAAGCCCTTTTCGATCAGTGCTTTTGCGATATCCAGCGTTTGCACGCCTTGCTCTTTTTGGAACTTATCGGTCACAAGGGCTTCGTGCATGCAGGGGCCTTGACCCGCGTAAGGCGCAAAGTAATCACCTTCAAGTTGACGCAAGATGTAGTTCGCATTCAGCACCGCATCCTCGGAAACGCGTTTCAAACCATCCGCGCCGTGAGACAGCATGTAAGACAATGCGCGGACATGCATACCAAACTGGCCTTGGTACCCTTTCAGACGGCCAACGCTTGCCGGACGGTCTTCGATGGTTTCCAGCTTATATGTATCGCCGTTTTTGATGACGGTCGGAACAGGCATGAATTGCGCGAGTTCTTCGGTACAGCAGATCGGGCCTGAACCCGGACCGCCGCCGCCATGTGGCGTGGAGAATGTTTTGTGCAAGTTGATGTGCATGACATCCACACCGAAATCACCGGGGCGGATTTTACCGACGAGCGCGTTGAAGTTCGCACCATCCATGTAGAAATAGCCACCGGCCTCATGCAGCAGATCGGCAATCTCGATAATGTCTTTCTCGAACAGCCCGCACGTATTCGGGTTGGTTACCATCATTCCTGCGATGTCCGCACCGTCAGGATCGGTTGCATACAAAGCTTCTTTAAAAGCTTCCATAGTCAGGATACCCGTCTCGCTTGTCGGCATGTTGCGGACTTCGAAACCGCATGTCACAGCCGTCGCAGGGTTTGTTCCGTGCGCGGAGTCAGGGGTGAGGACGATTTTACGTTTCTGGATTTCGCCCTTTTGCTCATGCGCGCGGCGGATGGTCATCATGCCCGCAAGCTCGCCATGGGCACCAGCGGCGGGTGACAAACACACACCCGGCAGATTGGTCAGCTCGGCCAGCCATTCCTGCAATTCATACATCAGGCCCAGCGCGCCCTGTACCGTGCTTTCGGGTTGCATCGGGTGGATATGGGCGAAACCGGGATTACGCGCGACTTTTTCATTCAGGCGCGGGTTGTGTTTCATGGTGCAAGAGCCCAGCGGGAAGAAGCCGTGGTCAATGGAGTAGTTCCACGTACTCATACGGACAAAGTGACGCAAAGCTTGCGGTTCGGAAACCTGCGGCAGACCGATATCGCCACGCTCGGCGACACCTGTGCGTGATGGCGTACCCTGTGGTTCAGGCAGATCAACGCCCGGAGAGTCACTGCGTTCTTTTTCCCAGAGCAGGTTTTCTTCGTAATGCAGGGCGCAATCGCCGTCATGTTGTGGGTTGTGATCTTCGGTCATGTCCATAATTGCTTTTTCAGCCACCATTTTACTTTTCCTTGTTAGGCAGTGCTTTTACTTCCTCTAGCAGAATTTCGGTTTCTGCACGTTTACGATAATCAGGGTCGATAAAGGCGTATGTCACAACGCCGTCCTGACTAATCACATATGACGCCCCCAACGGCAGAAGGTTGCGGTCGTCCTTATTCTTTTCATGGATGTCGAATGCTTCCTGCAAATAGCCTGCAATTTTTTCAGGCAGTGTGTATACGACACCGTATTCTTGCGCGATGGCGCTTTTTTCGTCACTCAGGATATGAAAGTCTAGATCCAGCTTGTCCTGCAGAGTCCAGCCACGGTCGGGTGTTTCAGGGCTGATGGCGACTACATTTGCGCCTGCATCCTTGAATTCTTGCGCATGGGCCTGAATGTCTTCGAGATAGATATTGCAATACGGGCACCACTCACCGCGATACCAGATCATTACAACAGGACCGTCTTTCAGAAGTTCGGACAGGGTAACACTTTCGCCCGCTGCATTCGGCAATGTAAAGTCCGGCGCTTTATCGCCGACATTAATGGCGCGTTCGAGAACGCCTGACTCGGCAACTTGTCTTACACCCTCTTCATAATCTTTGAGTTTTTCAGCAGGTGCCTTTTTAGCAAAGTTGGCTTTGCGTTGCTCAAGCTTTTCGGTGACGGTCTCCGCATGGGCGGTTCCCGCCAGAACAAAAACTGCAAAAGATAGAATGAGAGTGAATAAGCGCATTATAGAATTTCCTTCAGGTTCGCCGCAAACGCATCGATATCCGCCTGCGTAGTCATTTCCGTAGCAGCGACCAGAAGTTTATTACCCTCAAGAGCCAGTCCCGCGATAACGCCTTTCTGAGCCAGTGCCTCCACTACCTCATTCGCGGGCTTGGGAAGCTCCGTTACAAATTCATTGAAGAAGTTCTGTGTGACCAGCTTCACGCCGTCGATTGCCGTCAGCGCATCTGCGGTTTTGCACGCCGCTTCATGGTTCAGTTTCGCCAGACGTTTAAAGCCGTCCTCACCGAGCAAGCTCATGTGAACAGTGAACGCCAAAGCACACAGGCCCTGGTTGGTACAGATATTGGATGTCGCCTTGTCACGGCGGATATGCTGTTCACGCGTATTCAGCGTCAGCACGAAACCGCGCTTGCCGTCGGCGTCTTCGGTAATACCGCACAGACGTCCGGGCATTTGGCGAACATATTTCTCACGACATGCAAAGAAGCCAAGATATGGGCCACCATAGGACATAGCGAGACCTATGCTTTGGCCTTCGCCGCAAACAATGTCGGCTTCGACAGGCGCAGGCAACAGACCGAGTGACAAAATCTCAGTCACAACGACAACAAGCAGCGCACCCGTCTCATCGCATTTTTTACGCAACGAATCGTATTTATGAGGCGCGCCATAAAAATCAGGAGATTGAACGATCACACATGCGGTCGTGTCATCCGGTTCACCGTCGGTGATTTCGACCTCGCCATCGAAATTCCACATATAGGATTGCAGCACTTCACGGTAGTCGGGATGGATAGCATTACCGATCGCGATCTTCTTGCGTTTGGTGATACGCATCGCCATCAGTGCCGCTTCGGTTGTTGCGGTCGCACCGTCATACATGGAAGCGTTGGCGATTTCCTGTCCTGTCAATTGTGCGATGAAAGTCTGGTATTCGAAAATCATCTGCAACGTGCCTTGCGCGATTTCCGGCTGGTACGGCGTATAGGCGGTCAGGAATTCCGAACGTTGAATGATGTAATCCACCGTCGCGGGGACGTGGTGATAATACGCTCCGGCACCGAGGAAGAACGGACCGTCGGGTGCGGCATGATTCTGATTGGCATAGGCCCCAAGATATCGTTCGACCGCCAGTTCGCCCTGATGATCGGGCAGATCGGCTTTACCGTCGATAAACGCGGCTTTGGGAACATCAACATACAAGTCGTCGATCGAATTCGCTCCAACGACTTTGAGCATCTCGTCGCGAGATTTCTGTGTCTGTGGTAAGTAACGCATGTCCCCTATTTAGGCGGTTTTTAAACAAAAAACCAGCCTGAAATGGTTATGGACACTCGGTTTTCCACCAAGTCTTAATCAAGTGTCTTCAGATAATCCTGATACGCGGCTTCATCCATCAAGCCATCCAGCTGTGATGCGTCGCTGATTTTGATTTTGACGATCCAGCCGCCATCGGCCAAATCCTTAGCGATCAGTTCCAGATCATCAGGCATGTTGTCATTGGCTTCGACCACTTCGCCGTCCACGGGAGAATATACTTCAGCGGCGGTTTTTACGGATTCGACAACCGCGAACTCATCGCCCTTGCTCAACGCTTTGCCGACTTCGGGAAGTTCAACAAAGACAAGATCGCCCAGAGCTTCCTGCGCATATTTAGTGATGCCTACCCATGCGACATCGCCATCGACATAAACCGCTTCGTGATCTTCCGTATATTTAGTTTCGGCCATAGCTCTGATTTCCTTACTTAACTTGTTGTTGGTCTTTTTGATCGGGATTAATAAATTCCTGAACTTTTTTCACACGGGAGTCAATGTAGCCCGGTAAATTATCCAGATTCGAAAACAGGATACTTAAATACAGGATAAAGAATGCCAGCCCGAAAATGCGGGCTTTCGTGCGGCGTGTGAGTTTCTCTTTTTTGATTTTTTCCAATGTCTGGATCAGGAATTGCCCGCCATCCAGATTCGGCAGCGGCAATAAATTGATCAAACCGACGAAAACACTAGCGGTACAAAACAGATAGATCAGATTGTAAAAACGGTTCAGCCAGACCGTATCGATATGGGTTACTGCGTGCTGATCCTTCAAAGCGGATGCATCGATCGGCAAGAGCTGGAACGGCAGTACGGCTATAATTTTGATCAGGTCGGCGCTTTTCATGAGGGCTTCGAACACATATTTGCCAACGGGCTGTTCGAGATAATAATTGCCCTTGGTTTTGCCGAGAAACACTTCCTCGTAATAGCGGTGATCAGGATCATTCAAATGTTTGTTGGCCTCTGCCGACAAGCGTACTTTGAAGGTATGGGTGCGGTCTTGCTGTCCTTTTAAAACAACCGTGGTCTCTTGCCCCATATAGCGATTAATCAACTCCAGCGCCAAGTCAGGATCGTCATCGACATCCACACCGGCGATTTTTTCAAAAACCGCGAGTTGGTACGGACGGTGATACCATGTCACGCCAAAGCGGGTGTGTTCCCGCAAGATACCCTCGTCATCCATGTAGGAGTCCCAGCCGGGAGTGAAGGTGATTTCTTTTATTTCTTGCCCGCGGCGGATCTTATATGTCGCCTCTACAGGCCCTAAAGAATAGGCGTGACGGCGCATATCCAGATAATTGGTGACGGGGATGCCGTTTACGGACAAGAATTCATCCCACGGCTCGAACCCCGCTTTTTCCGCAGCCATCCCCTTCTCAACCCCGACCAGAACTGCATGGGCGGATGGTTGCCCGAATGCGAGATAAAAGGCGAAGAACAAAAAGGGCAAAATTGCGAAATTTATGAATGGCCCGGCCAGTGTGGTGACCTGCCGTTTCCAGTAAGGTTGTAGCGCATAGGCTTTGGAATGATCGCCCTCCTCCGCGCCAAGCAGGTGTACATATGCGCCCAACGGCCACATGCGAAATGAAAAACGCGTGTTGTTTTTATCGATCCACCATTTCAATGTTCGCCCGCGGCCGATGACGACTTCCTTGATCGGCATGCCGAAAATGCGCGCAGCGATGTAATGACCGCTTTCGTGCAGCAGCACGGCCAAGTAGATCAGCAGGATATAGATAAACGGACCCAGTATGTATTCGAGTTTGATGAAGTCGAGGTCCATAGGGTTTTATCAAGCCGCGTTTTTCTTCATCGATTTCGTTTTAGCCGGAATAAAAGGCAGAGCATTTACGGCCGCCTCCAGATTCTTGCCGCGAACATTGATGAAAACTTTTGTTCCGCTTTTCGTGAACGCTGTATCGACGTAGCCCATAGCGATTGAGGCTTTCATCGTCGGCGAATGGCCACCGGATGTCAGTTCGCCAATCACATTGTCATTCTCGTCTCTGATTTCCGCACCTTCGCGGGCAACACCACGGTCGATCAATTTGAAACCAACCAGTTTGCGATCAACACCTTCGGATAGATCCTTGTGCACACGCTCATAGCCGAAATAGCCTTCCGCGCTTTTGCTGATCAACCATGTCATATTTGCATCAACAGGTGAGGTCTCGGCGTTGATGTCGTGGCCATACAGGGCATATCCCATTTCGAGGCGCAGCGAGTCACGGGCGGCCAGACCGATCGGCTTCACCGCATCATGCGCAAGGAGTTTCTCAGCCAGCGCAGGCGCATCTTCGTTGCTGACAGCGATTTCGAAACCGTCCTCACCCGTATAACCGAGGCGGGAGATGAACATTTCGTAGTCCTGATACCACAGGCTCATATACGGCATGTCCTTTAGTTCGATATCCAAAACATCGCGCAAGACTTCTTCAGCTTTTTGCCCCTGCAACGCGAGCAAAGCCCAGTCATCATAATATTTAAGCTTCACGTCACCACTGACATGGGATTCAATCCACTTCAGATCCTTATCCTTACAGCCCGCATTCAAAACCATGTGAAATTCTTCGTCGCCCGTACGTGTGATCATCAAATCATCGATAATCCCGCCCTGCTCATTAAGCAAAACCGTATATTTCGTGCGGTTTTCTTCCAATCTGGCAAATGCGGACGGGGTCAGTTTTTGTACCAGTGCCAGAGAGCCTTCTCCGGTTAGTGAGGCTTGCCCCATATGGGATACATCGAATAAACCGCAAGATGAGCGCACCCATTCATGTTCCTTAATCACCCCCTCACCGTAATATAGCGGCATATCATAGCCGGCGAATTCGCCCATTTTTGCGCCAAGCTGTACATGAAGGTCGTGAAGTGCGGTTTTTTTCAACATATTCAAAATTTCCTTTGTTCTTTAGCGAGATATAACAAACAATAGAAAGATGTCCAATCCACTTTGACTATTCGAAAGAATATCTTACAGTGATCTTAACGAAGTAACCTTATATTTCTAATATATGAATAAAGATAAAACAGAGTCCACCGAGCCAGTTGAGCAGGACCAAACCGAACCGACCGATGCGGACCAACTCGACCTGGGAGATTTTAAGGTTTTGCTGGTCGAGGACTTTCCCTTTATTGCTGAATTGCTTGCAGCGTGTTTAAGGGAAATGGGCGTCGGTGAAGTTGTGACCGCCGAGAACGGTGTAGCAGCCCAACACAAAATCCAGTCCATGAACCAGTTCTAGAATAAGAATAACATTGATGTTGTTATTCTGGATTGGTTGATGCCGGAAATGGACGGGCGGGAATTATTAAAAACCATACGATCGCATAAGAGCGACTGCGTGCGTTTCTTGCCCGTAGTCGTCTGTAGTGCTTATACTTCGGAAACGTTGGTTAAAGAAAGCCGGGATCTTGGAGCGAATGAGGTTGTGGTCAAACCGATTTCGGCCAGTGAACTGGCTAGACGCATTCAACATGTGATCAACAACCCACGCCCCTATGTGAAAAGCCGGGACTTTTTTGGCCCCGACAGGCGCAGGCAAAAACGACCGTTTGAAGGGCAAGAACGACGTAAAACAAAACCACAGGATGTGAAGAACAATCATGAACAAACGTGACAAAGAAGAAGTTGAGATTTATCACCGCATTAACAAGCTCCGCTTGAAAGCCGGACTTCCTGTGCGTGGCCCTAACGGCATTATTGATCCTAAAAAAATCAAGAAAGCGCAAATCCGTATTGATAGCAAAGAGGACGAATATACAGACGAAGTCAAAGACGTTCTCGAAAAGCTTACGCAAAGCTGGAAAGCATTTCAGGATGCAGGTGCGAGCGAAGCCAAAAACTGGATTGATAAAATATACAATTACTCCAACAACATCAAAGACTTAACGTCGATGTACAAGCACGATTTGATGACCCATTTCGGTCTGTCGTTACGCGAATTCTGCGAAGATATCGACATTGACCGTGAAGAGCATCATGTCATCGTTCAGGCGCATATTGATGTGATGTGGATCACTTATGAGCAACAGCTGCGCAGCGATAGCAGTGAGAAGGCTGAAGAGTTGAAAGAAGTCGTCGCAATTGCGATCGAAAAATACTCCTAGTCGTCTTTGTCCCGATTGATGAGATGCGCTTTGTAGATAATCGCCTCACCATCGCCCAATTCTCTCTTATCCTTTTCATCGTCAGCGGTCTGCGTATACCACGGTCTGATTTTCTTGGGCTTTTGTACTGCCTCAAAATCCTGTGAGGTTTTTCCGTTGAAAGGACTAGGCTGAGCTTGCAGCTCGCTTACGCGCTCTCTGGCTTTGTGATATGCGGCCGTGTTTAAGCTTTCCACCAAAGCGAGGAAATCTTTATCTTCCTGAGTGAGCTCATCATAGTGCGTCTTGATATCCTTCGGGATCGCCGTGACCAGCTTTTCTATTTCAAATAACTCTTCCTGAGAAATACCACCTTGCACAAACAAGCTGATAATCTCCTGCCACATGGCATCAAAATCGTGAAAGTCCTTGATGCTTTCTTTATCAAGACCCTTAACCCGCTCTTGCACTTGTCTCACTTCATCAATGCAGGTCTTCGTCGCGGTTTGTGCGAATTTCAGCTTCGACAAAACAATTTCATGATGCTTCATGTAGTGTTCGAGCAACGTTTTGGTGAGTTTTTCCGAATCTTGCTCGTTCGGCCATTCCGGGGCATCCGGTCTCTGTTCGATTTGCGGAGCTTCCTGCGGCTGCGCATAGTTTTCCAGCATTTGATGCTGCAGACCGGATACGAAGTTTAAACGCGAGGCGACATCCTCAACACGGTACGGTGCCTGAATCAGCTCTGTGATTCCAACTTCACGGGCCTTGCCTAACAGATGCGCGCCTTGCGCGGCAGCGACAGCAACAACAGCAGCAGCGGGATTCGGAGAACTTGCGTCATGACGGATCTTTTTGGTCAGGTCGATCGCATCACTCGCGCCATCTATCAACATGGCGACAACGACATCGATCTCTCCATCCTTGAATTTGCGAAAACCGTCGAAGGATTCATAAGCCGTCTCAATGTGCTTATACCCGGACAGCCGTAAGACACTCTCCAGCATTTTGCGTGAGCTGTCGTTCGGGTTGACGAGCAATATTCTTAAATCGGGGTTCAGTGCGGTCATAGTCTTTGTGCCAATTCTTCTTATTAGTTATGTGGCGTGTATTAATCAAAAAGCAGCAGTAGAATTTTTAATCCTCTCTACCCAGACATAATCTGGCTACTTTTTCAACATCAGTTAGTAAATCCATCTGTGTGTATGGTGTTAATTCAAACGTACGCATCGCTTTACGGACATTTAGAATAAATTGTCCTTCTACAGATGTGTCAGTATACACCACCTCGCCGCTACCGTATTCTTTTATCAGTATGTCCGCCAATTCTTGAGGGGTTGTCCCGAAGCCTGCACTGATATTGAATATGCCGCCTTCAGGTGCGCGGATGATTTGCTCTATATACCCCGCCCAAGCCCACACAGACAGAAAGTCGCGCTGCGATTCCGGTGCAATATCAAAACGGATCACACCTTCATTTTTCAATGACGTTATCATCTGGCCGAAGAATCTCGGACGATCGGGCTCGAAGCCGAAAATATTACTCATACGCAAAATCGTCAGTCTTTTCGGCGGTAGAATATTCTGTAAGGTTTTTTCAATGATCAGCTTGTTTTTGCCGTATTGAGAATCCGGCTCAAGCTCATAATCCTCATTAATCACGAGGTCGTAAGGCGCAGGACCGTAAACCATGCGCGAACTCATCATGATGTAATGTGCCGTGCTATTTTGAATCAAAGAGGCGATTGCGAAATCGGTGTCCTTATCCGCATCATATTCCCCAAAATGTAAGTCAGGATGGTAAGCGCAGTTGACGATAACTTCGGCATTTTTAAGATCGTTGGGACGATCAAATGCCTCTTGATGCGTTAAAAACTCCCACTCCACGGCAGCATCACGCTTCTGTAAATGCGAAGCGAGAAAGCTGTTTTTCCCGATTATGATCGTGGACATTTTAAGCGGCTTTCGGTTGTTGGACTTTCGTCTGACCCTCATCAGCATATCGTTCAAAGTTTTCAGCATACCATCTCGCGAGATTGCCAAGCTCGTCTTTCAGGAAGTGTTTGGGCTTCCAGCCCAACGCCGTCATCGGGTCCCATGAAATGGCATAGCGTGCGTCATTAAACGGACGGTCTTCGATGTGAATGATGTTGTCTACCGGATCCTTACCGAAAATTTCACAAATCATATTGGCGACTTCGATGTTTTTATATTCATCAGTCGTACCAATATTATAAATCTCGCCGATTGTTCCTTTTTGAACCAGCAGGTCGAGCGCCTGACATAAATCCTGCGCTGCGAGGAAGTGGCGTTTATTTTCACCTGTGCCATGAATGGTCAGTTTTTCACCCGTCATCATCAGCATGATGAATTTTGGCAGGATTTTTTCAGGAAACTGGCGAATGCCGAAAATATTATTTGAACGCACCGTGATGACAGGGAGATTAAATGACTGACGATATCCACTGATGATCATATCCGCCGCGGCCTTACTGGCGGAATACGGGTTAGTCGGCAGCAAACGGGCACTTTCATCGACTCGCCCTTCCAGGATCTCACCATATACCTCGTCGGTACTGATATGCAGGATACGCGGGATCTCGGCTTTCAGCGCGGCTTCCATAAGTGCGTGCGTACCCAGAACATTGGTTTTTGAAAATTCGAGCGAGTTCCCGAACGAGTTGTCGACATGGCTTTCAGCAGCAGCATGTATAAGCAAGTCTGCGCCATCCAGTGTTTCCAGACATTTATCGAGGTTGCGCACGTCATGAACGTTCAACTTAATGCGCTTGCTTTCGATGTGATGCAGGATGTTCTGAATATCAGCCGCATATGTCATTTTATCGAGCACGATAATCTGTGCATCGGGATATTGATCCGCGAAATGATCAACAATGTGCGAACCGATGAACCCTGCGCCGCCTGTGATGACAATTTTCTTCATGACAAATCCTTTACGTTCTTACGGAATGTGAACACGCGGTTTCCGGCGAAGTTCACAACCGCATAAATACCGATCGCGATCACTTGGGCGAATTCATCAGGTATTCCCAGTATCCTGACCAAAACCACCAAGCCGATCAGTTGAATCATATAGGCCACACCAAAAACGACAAGGAATTTAAACATTTCCGAACGCCGTTTATCGAGATCGGATTGTTCCTTGAACGTGATCTTTCGGTGCAATGTAAAGCCGAGCGCAAGGCCGAACGCATACCCCAGCGCATTGGCGAGCACGTAATGGACATTCAAAATTTCAGATAGAGACAAGATTACCGCCAGTGCGGCAATGGTATTGACCAGCCCAACGGAGAGAAAAACGGCAAACTGGCGGATCATGATGTGCTCCGCTTCTTACACAATGCGACAACCGATAAACCAAAAGGCAAGTTCACGGAGCGGATCAACCCGCGCTCTGAGGCGAAGATGTTTTGCAATATGCCGTTAACCGCGGGGGACGGCAGCTTCACATCATTGTCTTTATCCTTACCCAGTATTTTTTTCAAAAACCTGACGCTGGCGGCCAGCGGAAACAGCCACATATTCATGTAGGAGAGTGTTTGAATCTCCAATCCTGCATCCTCCAAAACCTTCCGTAGACGCGGTACAGTATAACGCCGTTTATGGTGGTTAATCTCGTCATGATGCGACCACATCCATTGATAGGCAGGCACGCTGAACAAAAGATAACCGCCGTCCTTTGTTGCATCAGCAAGGGCTTTGACGGAGCCGACATCGTCGTCGATATGTTCGATAACATCGAATGCCCCAACCAGATCAAAAGGGCCTTCGAACGGGCAGTTATCGGGCAAATCCCCTTGTTTGATATCCAGCTTGGAAACTTGAGAAGCATGGTTGGCCGCGAATTCATCAGGATCAAAGCCGCTGACTGTACCGAATTGCTGCAACATTTCGAGGTTCGCGCCAGGACCGCAGCCCGCCTCAAGGATTTTGGCATTTTCGGGAAGGTTTAGTCGCTTAATGATGTCGGCAAAAATAATGCGGCGCGCTTCATACCACCAATGGTCCTTCTGAAGTCTTGCCGTATTGATGTAATGCTCGGGGTCCATATCCTACCCCGCCTTGCCGCCTCTAAAGACTTTACGCACGATGAAGAGCGGGCGACCCTTCACCTGAATATAGGTGCGGCCGATATATTCGCCGATCAAACCGATGCAAATCAGCTGCAATGCGCTAAAGAAGGTGATAATGGTCGCCAATGACGCCCAGCCCGAAGCTGTACCGCCGAGGAAGTAAGCGACAATCGCATAAATCCCAAGGCCCGCGGCCAGCAACGCCGCCGAAAACGCAAAGGGTATAGCGATGCGCAACGGGCGGATAGAAAAGCTGCTGATCGCGTCGAATGCGAAATGGACAAGCTTCCAAAACGGGTATTTGGTCGTACCCGCAAAACGCGCTTTACGTTCATACGGGAATGACTCTTGCCTGTATCCTACCCAAGCGATCATACCGCGGATGAAGCGTTGGCGTTCGGGCATAGCGAGTAATTCGTCGAGCACACGGCGGGAAATCAGACGGAAATCACCGACATTTTCAGGAATCTCGACATCTGACATATAGGACAAGGTTTTGTAGAACAGCTTGGCCATGACGAGCTTGAACCATGTCTCGCCCTCACGTTTTACACGCTCACCGTAAACCACATCAATGCCGGTGCGGGCACGCTCCAACATAGCAGGTAGAAGTTCGGGAGGGTCCTGCAAGTCCGCATCCATGATCAGGATATGATCGCCTTGTGCATGTGCTAAACCCGCAGTCAGCGCCAACTGGTGACCATGGTTTCGCGAAAGGTCGACGATTACGAGGTGTTTATCCTGCTCGACCAGCGCCTTCATTTTATCCAGCGTGCCGTCGCTCGACCCGTCATTAACCAGTACGATTTCATAGGTTTTAACGCCGCTATCCTTACACGCGGCCGTCACGCGGCGGTGCAATTCTTCGACACTTTCATCTTCGTTGTAACAGGGAACGACTACCGATAATTCCACTTAAAAGCTCTCCCGCTTTGTGTATTTCATCAAGAGTTTAGCAAAAAATTATTCGCCCTCCTATGCTTTAAAGACGCTCTTTTATTCCTTATACTTGATAAAGCATAACCTGCCCTTCGAGACACATCACATGAATGCAGCTTTAAGAATTTTTTACGGGATCATCGGGCTTGGTCTCGCCGCGTATCTTTATGTTGTCTCCCAGTTCTATTTCAAAACCGACATTGCGATCCTGAGTAACTTTGCCGAAAGAATGATCAGCGGTGAGAAAATCGCGCAAGGCTATTACGAGGTTAACCCGCCATTGAGCATGATCATCTATATCCCGCAAATATGGCTGAAGCAGCTCTTCGGCATTCCCGTTTATTACGGTCATACGGCCTATGTCTGTGCGCTGATTGCTTTGTCATCCGCTTTGTCGTGGGGGTTACTGCGGCGTATTCCGATATTGGGTATTCGTGTATCGCTGCTGATTCTCGGGCTGTTTGTGATCGGTAATTTCGTCGTGCCGAATTACAGTTTTGGTGACCGCGACCACTTGATCATTCTAGGCCTTACGCCGTTTGTGCTCGCGCAAGCAGGGCTACATTTTAAGGCCGGTATACCCAGACGTCTGCTGATCCCCGGCCTGATCTTCGGAACGCTCGCCGTATTGATCAAGCCGCATTACGGGCTGATCCCGACCGTGCTTATGCTGTGGCGGTTCTGGCAGCACAAAGATTTTCATTTTTACAAAGCGCCTGACTTTATTGCGTTAGCGCTTGGCGTGATCACTTACGGGCTGGTTCTGGTTTTCATCTTTCCGGATTTCCTGAGCATTATCCTGCCCGATGTCATTACGCTTTATCTGCCCTATACCAACCCTGCGACCTATCCCGAACTGTTTATCTTCAGCTTTGTTACCGCAGTGTTATGGGCGACTGCGCTGACATTCGAGATACCGAAAAACCACAAAACGCTGATCACGTGGCTGGCGGTTGTTACGTTCCTGCTGTTCATTCCGTATCTGGTGCAGGGCAAGGGGTTTGATTATCACCGCATTCCGTGGATGCTGTCATTTGCGATTTTCCTCGGCACGATCATCTACGCCTTGTCCGCGCGCATTGCCCGCAAGGGTCTGGCCGTCATATTGTCGACAACCATTATGATCGCCGTAATTTGGGCCATCCGCCCGTTACCGTTTGACCGCCCGACACATGAAGAGTTTCAAAAACTACCGCTGTCAGAAGTTCTGGATCAGGAATGTCCGAAGCCTTGTTCGTTCCTGCTGCTGAACGACACCAGCGAGTTGATCCACCAATTGGAGATTTATCACGATGCCACGCATGCCTCGCGCTTTACCAGCATGTGGTACATGCTGCCCCTGATCCAGCATGAACAGTCGTTGCGCAAGGGTGGTTACGGCGTAATGCCGCAGGATGAATATGATACTTTGAAAGCTAAATATGTCGGTATGGTGGCTACTGATCTGGACCGCTATAAGCCCGATATCATTCTGGAACTGGAAACCGTGAATGTCGGCGATTCCAAGTTCGACTTCATTAATTTTTACATGACCGATGAGACGTTCAAAGATGCGTTCGCAGCCTATGAAGTTGCAGATACGCGTGTGCTTGATTTGAGTCTGTATTTCTCGGGCCTAAGCACGAAATATCTGGAGCGCCTGAAGGCCTCCGAATTTACAATCTACAAACGTAAAGATAATTAGATAACGATCAGGTTTTCGGCTGTGATCATCACATCGAGATCCAGACCTGTTGTGCCGCTGAGTTGGGCAATATCGGTGAAGCCGCCCGTTCCGTCCGCATCCACAGAAACGATCGTGTTTCCACCCACTTCGGTTAACTGGACGAAGTCCGCAATATCATCCGTCAGAGGATCATAGGAGAGAATATCGCTGATATCGAGTGCATCACGGCCCAGCGCATTGAAGTTCTCGATCGTGTCGATGTTGCTGATGTTATCGAACAGGAAGATGTCCTGACCGTCAGAACCATAAAGGGTATCCGCACCCGTTCCGCCATTCAGAATGTTGTTATCCAGCGCTGCGAACACATCCGCGCCCTCCCATTCAATCAGGTAGGCTTCGATATCGACAAAGCCCGAACCACCGATAACAAGACCGTCGGCCCAGGTCGTACCGTTCAACATGTAGAGATAATCTTGCGTGCCGTCACCATCGTTCGGCTGACCGCCGGCCCAGTTGTTATACCATCCGTTTACAGCGTTACCTGTTGATCCGGCGAACTGTGCTCCGTTTTCAACACCGCCAAAGTCCCATGTCCAAACGCCTTCTGTGCCGCTATCCCGTCCGCCTAACCATGTGTTGTTACCACCCGCGAGACTTTCCGCAAAAGCCTGCTCGGTTGCTGAAGTAATTGTGGCGAGGTGACCCGCAACACCATTCAGTAATGATGATGCAGCATCGCCGGCGGCCGTATTCCAGTTGATGTTCGCGCCGTTATCGACCCACTGATAGAAATTACCCGTATCGTAGTTGTAGGATATGTTCGGATTAGCCGCTAAGAGTGATGTAATCTCAGCGGAGAGAACATCGACTGTTCCCGAATAAATGTCATCTGCGCCCGCGTCGCCATTCAACGTGTCATTGCCCGAAGAGCCGTATAGCGTGTCGTTACCCGCACCGCCATTCAGGATATTGGCATTGGCCGCATCGGCATCCTGCGTTGAAACGCCAGGAGTATAGATCAGAGGATCGCCCGTGACCGTAATGTCATCAAAACGGGCCGTCGCGTCTTCGTTGTTACGGCTGGAACCATAGTGGATTATACCAAGAATAAGGTCGATTGAATCACCGGCGCTTACATCACCGAGGCTGACGGTGTATTCGGTCCATCCCGAATCGAATGCGCCGCCGCTACCGAATGCGTCGCTGATGAATACTGTGGAGCCCAGATTATAAAAGACAGAGGAATCCTCACCATTATCATTCTGGTTGGCATGTATGTGGCGGTAGAAAAAGCTTAACTCCGCGTTTTGCATATCCTGCGTAAACGTAATCGTTTCGGTGAAGTAGCCGAATGCATCTGAAAAGTTACCGTTGGAGTTTTCAATTTCAACTTCGAGGGCACCATCCGCCAGATTTCCGTCGTTCGTTATGCGGGACCCTGTCACCGTAACGTTGGCCGGATCACTGCCGTCCGTATAAACATAGCCATCCAGACCTGTATTAAAGTTGACGCTATAATCGGTGACCGTTGCGCCCACCGCATATGTCGCCCCCAGAGAGTCACGGTTGGTCGTCGTATCCAATGCGTAAAGTGTATCGTCGTCGTCGCCGCCATTAAGTGTATCGCTACCGATACCGCCGTAAATTTCATCATCGCCACTGCCGCCATCCATTACGTCGTCGCTATCCGTAGGTGTGCCGGTTGTGCCCGGTATTGCGGCATTCGCAAAGTTGGATAATGTTACGAAACTGCCGCCTGTGTCGGGGCCTGATATCTCTGCATCCAGAACCTGTCCGCCGCCATTTTCAAAATATGTTATTTCGATCATATATGTGCCGGGGCTTAAAGTTTGTCCTGCACTTGTCACAGTTGCCGTGCCATGCAAGCCATCGTTGCTGACGATCTCAACACCATCAATGAACAGTTCGCTGCCGTCATCTGAAGAGGTGCGGAAAGTGTATGTGCCGCCCGTAACGACGGTTAGCTCCGCCGTAAACTTCAAGGCGAATTCGTCACCCGCGTCAAAGTTTGAGGGGTCGAAGTTAGTTGCCGTACCTGTAGTTGTCGGGGTATTGCTGTTGTCACGACCACCATTCAGAGTAAAGCCAGCTTCGGCCAATGTGGCCAAGGCTACGTTAAAGTCGTAATATTCATAGTCCCAGCCCTGAATACCGGCACCGCCAAGCACGTCACCGTAGATTGTGTCGTTGCCTGCACCGCCATCAATGACATCATCACCTGCGCCGCTCTGAATGTTATCCGCGAAGCTCCCGCCATCAATGTCGAAGCTTTCGGTTTGTGCGCTCAAGTCAATTGTCACGCCTGCGGTCGCGGACGTAGCCGAAATGGTTTCCGTGTTTGTAATCGCAGTATCATCACCCGCACCAAACGTGTTGAGGATGGATGACGTGGTGGTAATGCCCAGACTGTCTGTGCCGCCACCAAGATTGATTGTGCCGTTACCGTAAATGATGGCATCCAGCTGGGATCCTGTCATCACAGTCGTGTCGTTACCGCCAGTGCCGACGAGGTAACCATGTTCAGAATTGCTGACGGTCGGTGTGCCACTGGCGGAAATATCGCCGCTAGCCAGAACGTTGATCGTATCTGTGTCCGCGCCTGTATCGATTGTTGTGAAGCCCGCCCATTGTGTCGAAGACAGCGTGATTGTATCAACGCCGAAGCTACCGGTCAGTGTTTCGAGTCCGTTGAGTGTTCCTGTTGAGAAATCAACAGTCGTTGCATTTGTAAGAATAAGCGCGTCGTTATTGGCGCCGCCATTGATCGATTCACCGGCCGCAAAGTCACCATTGGCCAGCAAGATATTGTCGTTGTTTCCACCCGCATTGATATCATCCGCGCCAGCGCCGCCAATGATAGTATCGCCGCCGTTGCCGCCATCAATCGTATCATCGCCGAGGCCGCCAAACAGGAAGTCGTTGCCACTGCCGCCGACTAAAACATCGTTGCCGCCATAACCGTAAACCCAGTCATCGCCGTCGCCGCCGTCAATCGTATCGATAGCGTTATCATCACTAAACAAGCTGCTTTCCCATTCGATGACGTAACGGTGTGTGCTCGTATCCGGCCAGTCATGCCAGGAGCCATCCTGATAAATGACACTCCAGTATTCCGTGTTGTTTTGCGGCTGTCCGGCGTCCCAGTTTACGAACTGACCAAAAACCGCTGCGCCAGTAACATCGCTGAATTGAAGCCCCGCTTCGGGACCGCCGCTCCATTGCCATGTTCCGTTCGACCCGACATCTACGCCGCCCATCCATGTGGTACCGCCCAGTAAGCCTTGGATATAGGTATTTTCAGTAGCTGATGTGATTGTTGCCAGATGCCCGGAGACACCGTTGATCGTCGCAGATGTGGCCGCCGACACTGCGCCAGCGTAGTTCACAGCCGTATCTACATACTGGTAAAACGAGCCTGTCGCTTCGGAATACACCACGCCGGGGTTATTAAAGAGAATGTCCGAGATCGTCGCTGAATCAAGACCATGGCCATGAAGGATATCGTTGTCCGCACCGCCGCTCAGCGTGTCCGCACCTGCGCCGCCATTGATGAAATCATTTCCTGTTTCACCATCAAAAACATCGTTGCCGTCGCCACCAAGCATAATGTCATCATCCGCGCCTCCTAGAGCTTCATCATCGCCGTCACCGCCGAATATTCTGTCGTTACCAGCGTTGCCGTTGAAGATATCGTTGCCGGCTTCGCCGTGCATTTCATCGTCGCCATCGCCACCGCCCAGCAAGTCGTTACCCGCACCACCAACGAGGAAGTCATTACCGCTTCCGCCCGAAAGCGCATCGTCACCGTCATCACCAATGACGTAATCATCGCCGTCATCGCCGAAAAGAATATCGTTGCCTGCGCCGCCGACCAGATAATCCGCGTCATCTTCACCAAAGATGACGTCATCGCCAGCTTCGCCAAGCAGGGTGTCGCTGCCTACGCCACCATTCAGAACATCAGCATCGGCACCACCAAGGAGCGTATCGTTACCACCCTCGCCGAGAATCACATCATCGCCTTCATTGCCGAAGATGATGTCATTACCGTCGCCGCCCAAAATCGTATCGTTACCAGCTTCGCCAAATATGAAATCCGCGCCATCACCGCCATTAATGTCGTCATCGCCGCCACGCCCACGCAGGCGGTCGTTACCGGCCAAACCATCAATGGAGTCGGCTTCATTCGTGCTCAACACATAATCATCATCACCGCTTGTACCGGACACATCCGTCGGGTTCAGCGTTGGTGTTTCACGCCCGAAGACAACAGAGTCCGCGTTTACGTTACTGCTTTGTCCCTGAGCGAGTAGCGTCGCCGTCAGGTCGGTCGTAATAACCGTATTGTTTATGCGTGCGGACGAGATATTAATGCTGTCCGAACCGGAACCCGAGGTCGGGTCGAAACGAATAGTCAGAGAAGACGGCGCCGTGCCGCTGAATTCCACGAATAAATCAAAGCTGGTTTCAGTCGGATCAAGCACCAGTGAAGAGACAACAACACCACCTACAAGCACTTGCAGGTTCGGCGGGTTCGCTGAACTCGCCGTAATTGTCGCGTCAAAACTGAATAAAAAGGTTGCCATTTAAATCCGATCGCTCTGGCCTAAGCCATTAAAAAAACAGAATAATTCCAGCTGTTTTTACCTTATTCTTTAATTTTACCTTAAAAACCTTAAAAAACCTTAACGAGAAACCACAAAAAAACAGTGCGAATTCAACGAGATATGTCTCGATTCTCATTCTGAGACGTTTTTTGCAAAAAGTAGAAAAAACAGACCGCTTGAATGCACGTATTTCGATGGTGAAAGCCCTGCAAGACGCAGGCCAAGACAGCCTAATAATACGGGATTTATGACGGTATCGTAAGGGGCTTTGTATTTTACAGAATAAAACATTGAGTTCTGCAGGAAAAATTCGTATAACCCGTATATCCGAAGTTGCTGAAATACAGAAAAACTCTACGGAACAGGGATTGCTGAGTAATGGGTAAAGCCAGGAGCAAATTTTCCGGCGATAGCGAGAGCGCTTCCGCGTATAAAAACCGAACCATTAACGGTTTGTCGGTCAGTGATGTCTATGGCCGTATTGCCCATAGCCCGAAGGGCATATCCTATATCGAGTTAGCACGTGATTTCGGGATCAGCGAAGACGAGACCCAAAGTATGCTCATGCCCGTTCTGGAGCATTTGAGCAAAAGAGGCTCTGTCTATCTGGACGGACGCAGCCTGAAAGCCACAACCCCGCCTTCGCGGCTGGTTATTGCCAAAGTTACCGAAGCACAACGCGGCAACCCGGTTTATCTGGAGCCTATCGAATGGGATGATGCAAACCTGCCGAAGCCACGGTTTCAGTTACCCTCAGCGCGCAAAAGGGCGATGCGCTTAAACCCGGCGATAAGGTCCTGCTGCGCGTAAAGAAGCGCTTTGCCCTAAAGCCAAAGGACAATGGCGCGGGCCGAAAGGTCCGTGAAGCAGTTTATAAAGGCTCCGTGTGGCAGCATCTGGGTCAGGAACAAGATGCGCAGATCACCGGTGTTTTCAAAAAAACTTCGGGGTCGGGCGAGATTGTGACCGACGCGCCAATGATCCGCGAACATTTTCCAATTGAGCTGAAACCGAAAGACCTGCCTCTCTCCGGCGGGGAGCGCGTCATCGCAACCTTATCTTCCGAATTCGGCCAAAACCGGACAAAGGCACGTGTGCTGGGGCTTATATGGGATGCGAGCCAAGGCGCGGAAAAGCTCAGTACCCGAATTCTAGTCAATGCGGGTATCCCTCTGGTCCACCCGTTGCTCAATGACAAAACCGCAAAAGAGAAAGCCAAAGTCCCGCTAAGAAGCGATGGGCGCACAGACCTCAGATCTATCCCCTTCCTCGCGATGGACGGCAAGGATGCCAAAGACCGTGATGATGTCATCCATGCGGAGGAAGATAAAAGTCCCGATAATCAAGGCGGCATGATCGTACGGGTCGCGATTGCAGATGTTTCGCATTACGTTCAGGTCGGCTCTCAGGTTGACAGATACGCCCGTCACCAGATGTTTTCCGTCTATACCTATGACCGTGCGGCGCACATGCTTACGCCGATTCTGGCTGAAGATGCATGTTCCTTGAATGCGCGGGTGAAACGTTATGCGGTGACAGGTACTTTTCGTATAGATGCCGAAGGCAATACAATTTCGCGCACATTTGAAAGAACATTGATCAAGCCGAAAGCGGCTTTAAGTTACGACCGCGTCGATAAATCTTTAAAAGGTAACGATACATTCCCCGACGATTTGCAACGTCTTGTCGAAAACCTTGCGAGTGCGCATCAACTTCTGAACAAGCGCCATAACAGGCGTAAAGATCTGGCGATTGCCGATAACAAAGTTATTCCGGCGTTGGCCGAACACGGCACGATCGAAGGGTTCACGACCGAACTCAACAGCTTGTCACGCGATATTGTCAAAAAATTTGCCGTTCTGTTCAATGAAGAGTTCGGTGCGGAACTCGCCGCGCATGGCATGCCCTTTGTCGGCAGAATCCAGAACCACCCCGAAAAAGAGCAAATCCAGAAAGCCCGCCTGCAGCTGGAAGGTCTGGGTATCACCTGCCCCGATCATAACAGATGGACGCCCGAAGACCTCAACAACATGATGGAACAGGCCGGTGATGACCGCTTTTTGTTGTTCAATGTCGAGCAGGTCATCATGCCGATGATGATGCCGGGCGAATATAAATGGGACGGGTGTGGCCATTACGGGCTGGGATTTGATGACGATACACCCTACGCGCCCGCCTCCTCTCCTATCCGCCGTTATGGCGACATTATCAACCACAGGCTGATGGGGCGCTTAAAAGGTTGGTACAGCGGGCCGATCATCGAAAACGAAGATCAGGTCAATATGGAAGCCTTCGTCGAAGGCATGAATGATGCCGAGTCCCAGTACGGTAAACTTCAAAACCGAAGCCTGACTTCTTATGCAATTGCGTATCTGCACAATAAATTCGGCGGCCAAACCGTCAAAGCCCGCATTGCCCGTACATCGGGACATAATGGCCTCAAGCTGTTGATCGAAGATTGTCCGGTGATGTTTGATATACCGATAGCAGACATGCCGGACGGAACATATGTCAGCAGCGCCGATAAATCGGGCCTTTACAATGAGAGGCTTCAGAGGCATTTCAAACGCGGCGATACAATTGACGTGGTTATTGACCGCGCCGATCCTCTAGCCGGAAAAGAGGGCGAGCTTGCCTTCCATATCGAAACAGGAGAGCCTCCAAAGTCCGCGCCCAAGTTCTCCAGAATAAAACCTGCGAAAGGCTCCCGTGGTTCAACCGCAAGTCTGCTCACGCATAAAATGCCGGCGCGGATCATCAGTGCGGATACAAAAAACGGTGTGACTTTTGAACTCCTGCCATCGAAGAAACAGGCTGTAAGAACCGGCAATAACGACAATGTTTACAACTGGTCGATGAGCGCAATGCCCAATGGCACCGCATTTACGACACTGCCTGAAAACAAAGGTATTCGCAGATACAGGAACCGCAGACTGAAAATAAAGGCACAAGACTTTATTCCGGGGGAGACTGTTCACCTTGCGGTTAAAACCACAAAGAAAGGCGACATTTGCGAAGTAGGCCTCATACAGCCGCCCGGTCCCGATAAACCCAAGCCCAAATCCGTATCCGTGAGCAGCTTCGCGGAATTAAAAGCGGCAATGGAGCGCAACCGTGCGGAAACAGCTCCGGAGCCTTAATGGATTATATATTGGCATTACTGCTATTTTGTGATTACTAAATCTCATGAATGCTCTTAAAAATACCGTCAAAGCTGTCCTACCTTCCGGCATGCTAAATTATGGTCGCAAGATCAGAGATAAATCCCAGCTATCTTCCTTACAGGCGCTCTCCTTCAAGGAGCAAAACCTGCGCTCATTAGACAAAACAACAATCGATGAGATACTGAATGATACACATTCTCATGAAGCCTGGGATGAAACCCGCAATGCTATTGCAGCCATCTTTGGGGATAGCGATAAATACGGCGGCGTAAACCCTGGTGATAGACAAGCGCTGTATAAATTACTTCACGGCATTAAGCCACAAAGCGTTCTTGAAGTCGGTACGCATATCGGCGCCTCCACGCTTTATATTGCCCGCGCTTTAAAGGCACAAAACCCGTCCGCGAAAGTCACAACAGTGGATATTCTGGATGTAAATGCGCCCGACGGACCTTGGCAATCAGTTGGCCTCGACCACACACCCAAGCAATTTGCCGAAAAGCTGGATTGCGCAAATCAAATCGAATTTGTGAAATCGCCGTGCGTCAATTACATGCGTAGTACCGAACAAAAATTCGATTTTGTATTTCTGGACGGTGATCACAGCGCTTCATCGGTCTATCAGGAAATTTCAGCAGCACTAGATATACTAGCGCCTGGCGGCATTATTCTTATGCATGACTATTACCCTGATGGGCAGGTTATGTATACGGATGGTACCGCCATAACC
This sequence comes from Alphaproteobacteria bacterium, assembly GCA_030432025.1. Taxonomy (GTDB): domain Bacteria; phylum Pseudomonadota; class Alphaproteobacteria; order Micavibrionales; family Micavibrionaceae; genus TMED27. The sequence goes on along the minus strand of JAUIIA010000010.1, from coordinate 40,727 downwards.
GGTCCTTATCTGGCCGTCGAGCGTATCAAATCGGAAAACGAAACAATCCGCGTGCTGCCTTTGGGCGCGCTGCCCTGGCCAACAAAGCAAGGAAGCCACATGACCTCTTTGGCTATCCTGACGAAGGCCTAAGCTAAGTCTTCCAGTAAAGAATGGAAGAGTGCCAGCACTCCTTTTCGTTCAAACTCATGCGGTAAAAGGCTCAACTCGGGAGTTTCTTTAAAACGTGGCTGCAACACGCACATTTTCTCTGCAAACTCAGCCATGGATTGAACAACCTTCAAATCATCGGTTTTCATGACCGTCTCGATTTCAGAGATCCCACCGGAAGATGCCGTAGCAATCACGGGGGTACCGCATGCCAGCGCTTCCAAGACCACGTTCGGCAGCCCTTCGTAACGAGATGGCATAAGTACACAATCACTGTACGCGAAATAATTTTCAGGATTTTTCACCAGCCCTTTGAGAAAAATACGTTCACTGAAACCTACACTTTCAATCTGCCTTTCCAGAAGCTGTCTCTGGTCTCCTTCGCCCAGAATATCCAACCGCCAATCGCCCTGAAGCTTTGCAGTTGATAGCGCCTCGATAAGACGATCAAACCCTTTCTGTTGATGCAACCGCCCACAAGCCACAAGCTTGAGCTGATGCTTCTCATCGCCCGTATAGGGGTTTTGCAAATCAGCCCTTATCGATTGTTCTCCAATAGAATTCGGTAGAAGTCTCGCATTATGCAGCCGCAAGCCCAGCTCTTGTTCAAATTCTTTAAACACTAGTCTAGTCGGGCTTAAGACCATATCCGCACGCGGATACAATCTTTTAAAAAGCAAGGATATGATAGCCGACTTAACTTTGCCCTTTTGCCTAAAAAAGGACGGCGTAATCGCCTCTCTGACAACGAACTTTGTATGCTTGAAAAACGGCTTGAGCAGCAAAACTGCGAAGTTCATGTGAGCCATCGTGGATATAATTATATCCGGACGAGTTGCCTTAACATGCCCGTACAGCTTCGGAAGCGCTGTAACGGAAAGCTTCACCCCTAAAGTCTGCAGCTTAATATTTTCGTCTATTAACCGACCAATTTCACCTTGGTCGCTTATACTCAGAAATAGCGGCTCATAACGCTCACGATCAAGATTGTTCATCAGCGTAATGAGTACTTTTTCAGCTCCGCCGGTCGTCAGGGCAGGCAGTAAAAAGAGAACTTTGGTTTTTGGCTTTCCTGAATTCACGCTTCATTATCCCGTATTTAGCAACGGAACGCTATGCCAGAACGACCTGTGCACGGCCATAAATATTCCGGCTTCTTAATGCGTTTCTGGTGTCGATGACCACGGCACTCTCATCTGCTATCAACTGGTAATCCACGTCATCGTGATCTGTAATAATCAGAACGGCATCATAGTTTTTCAATGTCGCCTTATTGATAGGAACCGAGTTCTGACCTGAAAACTCTGGATATTGGCGCATCGGCAGTATCTGCGGAATAAAACTATCATGAAAATCTACATCGGCACCTTTATCAACCAGTGACTTCATCAACGGAAATGTCGGAGACTCTCTTTGATCATTGATATTTTTCTTATACGCCACGCCGATAACTAATAGCTTCTTGCCATCTAAACGTTCCGATTTCCCCAGGGTCTCTGACAGTTTTCTTAAAATGTAGTCACGCATGGAGAGATTGATCTCACCGGCAAGTTCAATAAAGCGGGTTTGCTGACCGCTTTGCTCGGCTTTCCATGACAAATAGAAGGGATCAATGGGGATACAATGCCCGCCGATACCCGGCCCCGGATAAAACGGCATATAGCCAAACGGCTTTGTAGCGGCGGCATCAATGACCTCCCAGACATCAATACCCATACGATCAAATATGACTTTCAGCTCGTTTACGAACGCGATGTTTACGGCACGGAAGACGTTTTCCGTTATTTTGGCCGCTTCAGCCACCTCCATAGACGATACGGGCACAACTTTGGAGATGAACACTTCATAGAATTTTACGCTTAAATCGAGGGCATCAGGATGGTTGGCCCCCACGATCTTAGGAATGATCCCTGTGTTGAAGCTTTTATTCCCCGGATCTTCGCGTTCGGGGGAGAAAGCGACATGAAAATCTTCTTCGCATTTCAGACCACTTTCCTTTTCTAGTAAAGGAACAACGACTTCGGTCATAGTGCCCGGATAGGTCGTCGATTCAAGGATAACGACCTGATCAGGACGCAGGTATTTGGCAATCTCGCGCGCTGTATTCTCTACATAGCTCAAGTCAGGCTTATGCTCGCTATCCAGCGGGGTGGGCACACAAATCACTATGAAATCAGCGTATTTAAGCTCCGAAAAGTCATCTGAGGCTTTGAACAAACCCTTTTCCATTGCCTGCGCAACAGATTCACCTGACACGCTATCCAGATAGCTTTGACCCTTTTCCAGCACTTCCATCTTCTTTGGGTCAACATCCAGACCGATTACCTTCACACCATGGGAAAACATTGTGTAAGACAGCGGAAGCCCCACATAGCCCAGACCGATCACTGCGGCGGTGATATCCTTGTTACCAAGCTTTTCCTGAAGTGTGTTTAAGTCAAATGCCATGTATGCTAGATAAGATAAGTTCTATATATGTGTTTGTATATGCGAAACAATTTACCCTTACAAGCAGCAAGAGCACTTTCCTGCACCAACACCTAAAAAACGCTTATGAAGCTTACTTTTTTTATTCAGGATTTTCAGGGCGGCGGTGCGCAGCACATGTTCATCAACACGGCCAACGAATTCGCCAAGCGCGGCCATCAGGTTGACCTCCTCGTAGTCAATGACGATGGCCCTAACAAGGCGCGTGTATACACTAACGTAAACATTGTGAATATGGGAAAATCCCGCTCTCTGTCTGCGCTTTTGCCAATGTCGCGTTATTACAAAGAAGCCAAGCCTAACATTCTGCTCTCTGCTATGACCCATTCCAATGTGATCGCTACTTTGGCGCGCATTCTCTCATTTACACAAACAACGAAGTTGATTGTTACCGAGAGAACATTTTTGTCAGTGCATATTCAAGAAACCGCCAGCATGCGAGATAAAAGCTTTTCACTGGCGACTAAGCTCTTCTACAGATTTGCCGACAAAGTCATTGGTATCTCCAAAGGTGTTGCGGATGACATTCGGGCGCTTGCTTATCTCAAGGCTGATAAAGTCAGCTACATTTATAACCCTGTCGTGACCGAACAATTACGCAAAGATTTTGAAGACGATCAGGAGGTCTCTTTAAAAGATAATCCTCAGCAAAAGCTCATTATTACTTCAGGTCGATTGTCTTTTGAAAAGGATCAGGAGACGCTCTTGCACGCTTTTGCAATCGTTAGAAAAACTCAAGACGTCAAGCTGGTTCTATTAGGCAACGGACCACTGGAAGAGAAACTCAAGCAGACCGCGGCAGAACTCGACATCAGCGAATATGTCCATTTCGCAGGTTTTGTTCAAAATTCGGTCGCGTACATGAAACAAGCCAACCTGTTTGTCATGACCTCTCTACTTGAAGGTTTCTGTAACACAATTGTCGAAGCACTATACTGCGGATTATCTGTTGTCTCGACTGACTGTCCGTCAGGACCAAGAGAAATCCTCGACAATGGAAACTATGGTCATCTTACACCTGTAAGGGATGCCGCTGCCTTAGCTTCGGGCATGATTTCCGCACTCGAACACCCCTTCGATGCGCAAAAGCAAAAAGAACGCGCCCTTTGCTTTACAGTTGATGCTATATGTGATGAGTACCTCAAACTCTTTGAAACTCTTGTGCCCGAGGACCAGTTAAAATGTGCGGCATAGCCGGATTATTCGATTACATGGACAGCAGCACCGCGGAATCACTAGGCCGCGAATTGAAGGGCATGACGGACGCATTATCACACCGCGGTCCCGATGACAGCGGAGCATGGAATGATGCTGACCTCCCCCTATTTCTAGGACATCGCCGCCTTTCGATTATTGATCTTTCGGAAGCTGGACACCAACCGATGCTCTCAGCCAGCGGGCGGTTCGTAATTGTTTTCAATGGTGAAATCTACAACTTTAAAGACTTAGCGGCTTTGCTTGGAAAAGAAGGTGTACGTTTTAGAGGTCACTCCGACACGGAAGTTTTGCTTGCCGCAATCGAATTGTGGGGGCTTTCAAAAACGTTGGGGCAATGCACGGGCATGTTCGCGTTTGCCCTCTGGGATAAAAAAGAAAAGCTCCTGCATCTTGCCCGCGATCGCATCGGCAAAAAACCCCTTTATTTCGGTCACCATGATCGCAAGTTTGTGTTCACTTCAGAACTTAAATCACTGCATGCACTTGATGGTCCGAAACCAGAGATTGATCGCAACAGCCTCGCCCTGTTCATGCAAAACAATTACGTACCTTCACCCTGGTCCATTTACAAAGGCATATACAAATTGCCGCCCGGCCATTCAGCAACGTTTCCGATCAACAAAACAAGCGCGTGGGCTCAGGAAGATTTTTTCGAAAACATCACACCATACTGGACGGTGCGGGATGCTGCACAAAACGGAGTGAACAACCCCCTTGATGTTAGCATTGACGAAGCGCTCGAGGCGTTACAAGGCACTTTGTCCAAGGCGGTTTCGCAGCGAATGATTGCCGATGTTCCGTTGGGCGCTTTCTTATCGGGGGGTATCGACTCTTCCCTGATAGTCTCCTTGATGGCTGAAAACTCCAGCCTTGCTGCCAAAACCTTTTCAATCGGCTATAAAGAGAAAGCTTACAACGAAGCCCAGCACGCAAAGAAGGTTGCAGCTCATCTTGGCACAGACCATACCGAGCTTTATCTGCGTCCTGATAACGCTTTGAATGTTCTTGGTGATTTGCCGCAAATTTACGATGAACCTTTTAGTGACTCTTCCCAAATACCAACTTTGTTTGTAAGCCAACTCGCACGACAACATGTAACTGTCGCACTCTCAGGAGATGGCGGCGACGAACTATTCTACGGTTATGCCCGTTACTTCGAGGGCGATAACCTCAAAAATAAAGCATCCATGATCCCCGCACCTTTTCGGAAAGGCGCAGCCGCGTGCATACAGAATATTCCCACAGGTGCCTGGAGAACAATCATGGGCGGGCGATCCGGGCATCGCATGCATGCGCTTGCCGATTTCCTTACTCTGCAATATGCGGATCAGCAATACGCGTTCCTGATGACCCATTGGAAAAACGCATATGCGCTTGTGAACGGTGCACAGGAGAGAGACCGTTATTTTTCAGCCTATGATGTTACCAACACTGAAAACTTTACCCATTTGATGATGCTGCATGACCAGCTCAATTATTTACCTGAAGACAATCTGGTGAAAGTTGATCGTGCGAGCATGGCGCATTCCTTGGAAATACGTTCGCCGCTTCTCGACCATAATGTCATAGAACTTGCTTGGAGAATTCCCATGCGCCTCAAATATCATGATGGTGAAGGGAAAATCATATTGCGTCGTTTGCTAGAGCGCTACATCCCCAAAGAGCTGTTTGATCGGCCAAAGCAAGGATTTGCGGTTCCGGTCGCCGAGTGGTTGCGAGGACCTTTAAAGGATTGGGGAGAGAATCTGCTGAACGCTGATCGGTTACGAGAGGAAGGCTTTTTGAATGCTGAACTTGTTCGCGAACGCTGGGATGAGCACCAAAATGGCACTCATGATTGGCACCCGCGCTTATGGAATGTATTGATGTTCCAACAGTGGTACGAACACTGGCATAAATAAGCTTTTAGGCCCCATCCTCGAGCAAGGCTAAGTATGTATTACGAACCTCTTGCCGCATTTCGGCCGTTTCCTCTTCGCTGGCCATGTACTGAGAATCATATTTTCTGAATTTCTTAACCCATTCTCGATCAAAATGATTATTTAAACCAGCGGCGCTCATAGGGTTATTCTTCCGAAAGAGCGGGACAGTCCCGTCAGCGACTAGACCAATATCGTCCTCTCCCAATTTATCCAGCGCGGGATAATGAAGAACAGGACACCCCTGTTTTAACAAATCGATTTGCCCTCCCGTATTACCCGCGATAACAAAGTTACATGCTTGCGCAAAATCGTTTATTCCACTGTGATCGCTTAAAGCTATGTTCGAGACATTTGAAAAGTCAGGGCGTTGGTCACAACGCGGGTGACATCTTACATACACCTCTGCCTGCGGATAGGTTTTGCCGATATCCAGAATAGCTTCATAGGTATCAGCATCATAATAATTGGCCAAGCACACGCCGATGCTTTTCACAGGATCAGGAACCTTTCGCAGAGGTTGGCTTACCCCGGGAAACCCCGTCAATACAACCTTGCCTAATGGTGATCCTCCAGCTTTATATGCTTGTAAAGCCGCATCTCCGTATAGAAAAGCAACATCATAATCCAGCCTTGGAAACGTATTCCCGCTCTCGGCAGATGATATTTGCCCATGCATTACAAACATCTGTTTCAGGCCTGCCTTTCGACCTGCATATTTAAAGGCGAGCGGGATGGGACTGAAATCATTTGCGGTGAAACCGATCTTGTTGTCAGGGCCGAACGCATTACGAAATGCAAATACCCCGAACAGAAATGAAGATACATTCACGGCCTGTATCCATCCGTGACGTCTATCGACAAATTTTACGATCTGTGCCGTTTTCCTTACAGATCGCCAACCATCAGGCCTCATGATTTTAGACGCAAGCTTAAGCATATTTTTGACGCGTGCACCCCTTCCCGCTGTGTCACAGATATAGGACGGCACTAATGCGTTTTCAGACAGTCTGCGAATGTGTTCCATGTTTTGTTGATTATTCGTAACGACTGAAAACCCGAGAACGGTACTATCATAATGTGTACTCACATCATAGCGGCCAGCAGTTCTGAAGCCATAGAGAACCAAGACCCAATAACCCAGTCCGAACCTTTTCAACCATCTGTATGCGGCATGCTGCCGTCTGAGGCTAGCGCTTTCCTCTAGCATGCTGTCATAGACAGTCAATTGCTGCTCTGATGAATAAAAACGGATGATGTGTTTTAAGATGCGGTACAAAATCAGAAAAAACCTGATTGATCGTTATGGGTCTACTGATACTTCAAACGCTTCGTATACCAGTCTTCAGAAAGCGGCGCTGTCGTCGGATGAAACTGGAATTCCAGCATATCACGATAGTTACCCTCGCCGGGAATATCCGCTCTATGCAGACAGCATGAAGCGTGCGCTAAAACGGCGCTTCCCGCTTTTCCTGTATGCTTAATCAAGTGCTCACTATTTTCCAAAGACGAAACATCGTTTTGCTTCTTGCGCCCTTTAAACGCCTTTTCAGAGAATAGTCGCTTTGACTCCTGCTCGCTAATGACATGTAGCGGGCCGTGGTTTTCAGTGACATCAGTAATATTCACGAAGAGCTTCAATTCAGTCGGGGCAATATTGTCGTTGTGCCAGTCATTAGAAAACACAATACGGTTTTCGTTGTCTTCGGGCACATGATAATTGCGCCAAAGCAGCACTGATGTCACGCCGATATTGGTATCGAAATATTCAGTCAGAATGCTTTCCAATTCAGGCGTGAGGACTTCTCTGACTTGCGGAATGTTCGTTACAACATTACGCATCGCACGCGTGTAATATTGATCTTTGGAGTTGCCGTAATGCGCGCCTCGCACATAAGAAAACTGGTCGTCTTCGATGTACTCGCAGACTTTCGCATGAATTTCTTTCACCAGTTCAGGTGGAAGTTCCAGTGAAACAGGCGCATATTTATTTTTATGCAGAAACGGCACGACATTCTGGTTTTTGTCCGTAATAGCTGCCGGCTGCTTTTTTTCCTTACATAAAAGCTTTTTGAAAAAATGCTCGCATTTTCCTATCAAGAACAGATCCAGACCGCCTTCGTTTTTGAGGATCGCGCGAGACAAAAAGATAGAAATGTTCGACCTCAAAGTTCTGAGCTTGAACAAAACGCCATGAACCCAATCCTTAAAAGCTTTTACAGAGTCTTCCATGCTTAATTTCCTATTTCTATCTTGCGCGAATATTCGGAATATTCAGCGACTTTTTCCGAGCCCAATATTGTCTCTAATATAATGTCACCAAAGTATTTGGTGTAATGTAAATCATCGTTAAAATACCGCTCACTCTGGTCAAAAGCAAGCGTTGTTGCAGGAGACGCGATATTGAAGTCCCAAACCTGATAGCCATTCTCCAAGGCCGCTTTATTTATATCATTTTTCCAATTTGTATAGGTCTCGAGCAGTCCGATTTCTTCTAGCTTCGCGTAGTATTCGTAATGAGCCGGTGAGTGAAAAAAGATCACTTTTGTATTTGTACTGCTTAATTTCTCCAGCATTCTCTCGAACGCGGTATAGCTCTTTTTGTAGCCGTTAAATTTATCCAAAACACTTCCAGGTTGCCCCATATTCCCCAAGCCTTGCTTGATATAGTGACCGACCTCCTCAGGTGTGAAACGTTTGTCTTCACAAAATCCGTTTGTACTGCAAAAGACCTGAATGTTTTCTTTCTTATGTTTTCGCGCTTTTTGCACGATCTCTATGCTGAATTTCGAAAGATAAAGCTTTAACGCTGTTTCAAATGGCATATGGGTCTCTAACACCATACTGTCCGAAGGTGTTGTAGCGTCATTAAAGGCAAAGAAATCCAAACCAATAATAATCAACTTAGGCTGTTTCTGCTTTACCAGGTGCCCGACAATTTTTTCCATCTCGCGTGCTAGCAAGCCGCTTAAACCGTAATTAAACGTTTCCATTCCCGTTAACGCTTCAACGGTTTCAGGATCAAGACCATCCCGAAGGCGCGAGCTACCTATCATGTAGATATCGAAAGCCTTGCCCTCGGCTGATACCTTAGCAGTCTTAACAAAGCGTCCGTCCGTCTTGTACGAAACGATGCTGTCATAGCCAAATAAGGATTTCCGCATACCGTATGGCGCGAAACCATATTTAATCGCCGTATATTGGATGATTGCGGCAGAGCAGATCAAGATAAACAATATCGCTATGTAGGTTTTAAACTGGCCCATGACTAAAACTGAAAATAAATGAATGAATTAACGGTACCCATAAGGAGGAAGCTGGCATAGAAGGCACATGCGCTTGTAACTGCCCAAATAGCCGTCGGCTTCCAAACCAGAAAACGCTCTAATAATGGGTGGCAATTATCCAGCACCTGACGGTCAACATATTTAAGATCTTTCTCGAATATCTGAAACAGGTTGGGACAGAAAACGCAATGCGCCAATAATACAGGTAAAATCAGAACATGAAATTCTGCATATAACTTTGAATCTGTCTCAATAATTTCGATTAACGAGAACATGGACACCCACATCTCGACCATGCTGGACATACTCTCGCTGCGAAACGCGACCCAGCATAAGCAGACAAACGCAAAGGTAAATACCCAGTTCAGAAACGGGATTCTGTTCAACTTCCCGGCCTTTGCGAGATAGTGGTTTATGGCAATACCTACTCCATGTAAGAAGCCCCAGATCATAAAGCCCCAGCCCGCACCGTGCCATAACCCCGCCAAAAACATCGTGAGAACGATATTGAAATTCTTCCGCCATTCGGCAACGCGATTACCCCCGAGAGGAATATACAGATAATCACGCAGGAAAAAGGACAGCGTCATATGCCAGCGCCGCCAGAATTCACGCAGACTCTTTGATTTGTAGGGGCTGTTAAAGTTTTGAGGCAGCTCGATCCCGAAGCACTTGCCAAGCCCCAAAGCCATATCAGAATAGCCTGAGAAATCGTAATAAATCTGAAATGCATAGGCCACCGTGCCTACCCACGCTTCCCAAAACGTGACCGAGCCCGCCATAGAAGCATCAAAAACGGGATTAATGAATGCGGCTTCCAATTGATCCGCTATGACAATTTTCTTAAACAGACCGTAGGTAAAAAAGGACAGACCTATAGCCAGATTTTTAGGTGTATCTATCGCCAGGCTCTTATCGCGCAATTGATGAAAGAAATCTTTGTGACAGACAATCGGCCCTGCGATGAGCTGCGGGAAAAACGCGATATAGAGCACATACGTCTTGAAATCATGTTGCTCCACTTTTCCCTTATAGCTATCAACCAGATACATAATCTGCTGGAACGTATAGAAAGAAATTCCTATTGGCAGCACAACGTTATACAAAACAGAGCCATCTGTGATCTGATTAAAAGTTTCAACAAAGAAATTTGTGTATTTATAATAAGTTAGCAGAGCTATATTCGCCCCCACCCCTAGCCATAAGAACAATTTCTTGCGGTCTTGATGACCAGTAATGACCTTCGCCATCGAATAATTAAAGCCTATAGACCCTAAAATTAAGATGAGGTAATAAACATTTCCAAATGCATAAAAGACAAGAGATGCAGCAATCAGTAATAAAACGTGGTATTTAAAATTACTGAAACGCCTGAACAGTAAAGACAGCAGAAAACATGCCGGAAAGAAGTATAAAATGAAGCTATATGAACTAAACAGCATGCTTTGCAACGATCATAGAATTCAACCAAGCCTCTTTGTATAAGAGATTTCCCATCGAAAGCAATCACCTAGATGTTCGACAAAGTCCGAAAAATACTATCTCTGCTTTCGCCTGACGAGAAGAAAAACCTGATTTTTCTATGCTTTTTCATGGTGTTAAACGCACTACTAGAGGTTCTCGGCATTGCATCGGTCGCCCCTTTGATCGCGGTTATTACCAGCCCCGACACGATGGACAGCATGCCTTTCGTCAAAAATATCTATGATCATTACGAATTTGAGAGCTTTCAGCAGTTTTCGATAGCCCTTGGCGTAGTGATTTTGTTCATCATCATTGTCAGTAACGCAATGATCCTGCTGACCAATTATCTGGCTATTCGTTATGCAAATAACCGCGAATATACGATTGGCCAACGGCTCCTAAAAACCTATCTATACCAGCCGTACCGTTTTTTCCTGACCCGTCACAGTACAGAGCTTTTGCGAAACATCTTTAACGAAGTCGCCTACATTATCTCAAATGTAATCATGCAGGCGCTTCAATTGTTGTCGCGATCAATTTCTGCGCTCGCAATCATCATTTTTGTTTTTATCATCCACCCCAAAGTGACCCTGATGATGGGGGCTATTTTGGGTGGAGCCTACACACTGATTTACCTGTTCGTAAAAACCCCGCTCTACAAGCTAGGCAAAGAGAATGTGGCGATGACAGAAGGAAAGTTGAAGTCGATCAGCGACTCCATCAAGATTATACGCGACATAAAAATGCTGGGAGCGGAGAAAATCTTCATCAGCCGCTTTGATGAAGCAGCGCAAGGATATGCGCGAGTGCGGACGCTCTCAGACATAGCCTCGATTGCGCCTCGTTACATTATTGAAGTTTTCGCCATTTCCGCTCTTGTGGTTTCGATCATCTACCTGATCTCTACGCAAGAGAACGCTAGCGAAGTTTTGCCGATTTTGGGTATATATGCCTTTGCAAGTTACCGCCTGATGCCAGCCTTACAGCTTATCTTCAACGCATTGTCCCGTATCCAGTTTTCGGCGCATTCTCTTGATATCGTTTCAGGAGAGCTTGAGAGCTTGCAAGGCGTAGCCGAACAGAACATAGCGCGTGACATTCCACCAATCGGCTTTAAGGAGAGTTTTGGCCTGCAAAATGTCAGCTTTTCCTACACTGAAGAAGAAAAGGTCTTAAAGAACATTGATCTTAATATTCGACGGGGTGAAAAAGTCGGCATCATCGGGGGAAGCGGCGCCGGCAAGAGCACGCTTGTCGATATGCTAGTCGGCTTAAGCGCGCCGAATGAAGGCGGGTTATATGTAGACGGTAATCTTATGGACCCTGCCGATTATCCCGGCTGGCGACAAAACGTAGCTTACATCTCGCAGAATGTTTATTTGCTGGATGACACAATTGATATGAATATTTCTCTCGCCGACCGCGAAGACGACATTGATGAAGATCTGGCGAACAAGGCCCGCGCAAGTGCATTGGTCGATGAGTTTCTTGCGGATATGAACGAGACCCCGAAGCTTATTACAGGTGAGAACGGTATCCGTCTCAGTGGCGGCCAGCGACAACGCATCGGTATTGCCCGCGCTCTATACCAAAACCGTCACATTCTGATTTTGGACGAAGCCACAAGTGCATTGGACCAAGATACTGAAAAGCGTCTTCTGCAAAACATTGAAAAAGAAGACAAAACTATGGTTCTGATCACGCATCGCGTGGAAACGCTTGAGTTCTGTGACAGAATATACGTCCTCGCCGACGGACAGATTGCCGATACGGGGACGTACGAAGAGTTGAAAAAAACTTCAAAACACTTTAAAAAATTAGCTAAGTCACTGGATTAAGAGATTTATGCAAACGAAAGCTGCCGTAGACGACAACCCGATCAAGAACTGGCTGAAAACCAGCCCGCTTGCCGCGCCCATGACTGTGGCCCGCATGATGATGGCAGGATATCGCGGTTACCCGACAAGCTGGGATAACGAGGACGAGCAGACACGTGGAATTCTGAACGCTCTGAACACCCGCGGTTATTATGTTTACGAGGGCTACTATACGCCCGAGCAATGCGCTGCGATGCGCAATGAAATCGATACAGTGATTGAGGACAATAAGGATAGCGTCTCTTTTGACGATCTGATCGGCGATGCCCGTTTATTCGGTGCTGAAAAAGTGTCCGAGATGATTGATCAGTTCAACAAGGACGAATACTTCCAAAAACTAAGTGATTTGTATCACGGTGAACATGCCCCAGCGCCCTTCACGATGGCAGCGCGTCTTGTTCCAAACGATATTAACAAAGATAAAGACCATGGCTGGCACAGAGACTCGCTGCGACGTCAGTTCAAAACAATCGTCTATCTTGACGATGTAACGGAAGAAAACGGGCCGTTTCAGTACATCACTGAGTCCCAGCATATGAGCAGCATCTTCTTTGATACGATGAGCGGTCAAATTCCATATATGTCTTCGGCCATTACAGCTCAATCCGTCAAAAGACTGACAGATAAAGACCCAAGCCGTTTACACACCGTTACCGGCAAAGCCGGAACGGTTGTTATTGCCGATACAACAGGCATTCACAGAGGTTCGACGATCAAAAGCGGCCACCGCTATGCTTTGACAAACTATTACATGTTTCAGGATTTGATCGGCCCGTATATGAACGACTATTTTGGCCCGCTCGCCTATCGTGAAAGCGCAGCAAACAGCTAGACAGCTTTTCGCTCTTGCTTATTTTTCGACTTCTGACTTTCAAAAAACGCAGCCAGATGCGCTGACTGGCTTTCCAGCAATTCATCATATGTGCGTGAATTATAAGAGACATCTGACGGTGCATGAAGCGTCGCGACAATCAGGCGATCTTGATAAAAATGCAGGTAGCGCAGAATGTCTGACGCAACATCCTCTGGTGTTTTCACCTCAATCGTTGATAGTGCCTGCTTAACATCCTCTGGCGTCCTGACAATAAAGCAACTGGGACACGGACTATACCATGGCGGTGAAAACACGATGCATGGCTTGCCAAGGTTCAAGCTTTCCCAGCCTGCAGTTCCTGATAACGTAACGGTCACTTTCGCATGAGATATCAATTTTTCGCTCGGCACATTTTGAGGCACGATCAACACATCTTTATGCGCCATAAATCGTTCTATGTCCTGAGTATCTCGGTAATGAAGAGCGGACACCGTGTTGATGGTCGGGTCAAATTGCCGCGGGTTTTCTTTCAAGTAAACTTTCCAGCCTTGAGGCAAGGCTTGCAACAACGTCTCCAGCGCTAATAACTGATCTTCAAAAAAGCCTGCCTCGGGTTGAGAGGTCAGCTCCGGCTGCAAGTGCAAAGGGAAATAAATATAAGGAGCCGCGAAATCGAGATCTGAAGATTGGCTATCGTAATATGCTTTAAGCTTAGCCGCTTCCTTCTTGTGCCTTTTAACAGCACTCTTCCATTTTAGTTCTGAGGCGTCAGTGTCCATCGCAAAGGGAAAACGGAATTCAGTACGACCCAAGACTGTTTTCACATACGGCGCGATGACTTTTTTAAGAGGGACCAGGACTTTTGATTTGAATGAAGATGGGCTTTTAGCCGCTGTGAAGCGCTCATAATTCTGGGTTTGTGCATTCACCCCAGCCTGCTTTTGAAACTGGTCGTTCTCCAGTTTTACGACATTCGTAACAATGCTTTCCTCATCGAAATCGGCGAGTAAACCGATATCCGTACCCGCACGAATTTCATCTGCAGACTTGCCTGCCAAATGTCCTTCAGGCACCTTTTCGAGATGTCTGTAATCCGTCCTAAACAGGCTGCGGTTGTTAACAGCGGTGTGGGAGAGGTACGTGTAGGGGATTCCCAAATACTTGCATGCATGCATAAGGACCAACTCCCATGGTGCATGCGGCGTACAGGGAAAATACACAGCATCGATATCCTGACTTTGCAGGTAACCCACCCAAAAACGGATAAGATCGTAGAAAAACCTCTTTCGCTCTCTGAAGGTCAGGGGGGTATAATTCGCCCGATCAGTCAGCACAAAAAAATCAAACGCGATGTCTTCAAAAAACGCTCTTATATCCGCATTGAGCTTAGCGAAATAATCACCGTGCTTACGGTATATGTTTTCAGAAGAATAGAAATCAGCAGCATACAAAAAAGCAGGCTTGCTCTCCGACCATAGGGAAGCAAACGCCTCTTCCTTCATTGAAGAGGTCACATGCGTGAGGCGCATGCCCTTGTCTTCCATCTGCTTGGCCAGATCAATAGAATATGGCGGGCCGATTTCGACGAAAAACAAATTCATCTGAGATTATTTCTTTCTGGCGATCGTCCACATATGGGATGACAGTTTGTTGTCGGCAATGAAGTCCTGAAATGCGTCGCCGCATTCATCCCATTTTTCAACCAACACTTGGTACAGGAACGGGTTATCATCCCTCGTCATGTGACCGGCAAGGAACATTTTGCGAACCAGTTCGGCATCAAGTTTGCCGGGTGTCTGAACTTCCAAAACTTCGAAGCCATGACGTTCGAAAAGAACGGTCATTGAATCTGGGTTCAAGTAATTCAGGTGCTCTACGTCAACTGTTCCGGAGTGCTCAGGAGATACAACAACATCAAAACCTTCACCATTCGGGTTTGTGATTACAGCCATGCCTCCCGGGCGCATGATCTTCGCACATTTTTGGACAAAGTCTGCAGGATCGAACAGGTGCTCAAGCACTTCGAAAGAGCAAACAAGATCAATTGACCCGTCTTCGAAGTCTGCCTGTTCAACAGGTGACTCAATAACGTTCAAGCCTTTCTTACGACATGTTTCAGCCAATCCCGGTGTAGGCTCAACAGCAATCACCTCGTCAACGAAATCTAGTTTTGTGATCTCTTCACAGAACGTACCGAAACCGGCGCCAACTTCGACAAGAGTCTTTGGTTGAAAGCCTTGTGCTTCACAAATCTCTTTGACCTTTTCGGCGCGAGGTTTGAAGATCTTTTCACGACGCGCTTCGTCTGTGGCCGGGAAAATATACTTGTTCCAGTAATCGTAGTTCACAGAGTTGCGGTAGAAATCTGCGAGCTGTTCTTCGGTTGGACGAGGATTGATGTAAATCGTGCGGCACTCGTTACAACGATGATAATCAAGCGTGTATTTTTGAAATGCGACTTCGCTGTTGTCATTTCCACAACCCGGGCAATTCACATCAATGTAATCACTCTTGAACTTCAGGATATACTCGATATCGGCAAGCATCGCTTCCTTTTGCTTTTCCATGATATCGTCCGGACGGATTTCATTTTCCGACAGTTTTTGTGCTGTATTTTGTGCCATTAGCCAGTCTTTCTACTCGATTTAAAGTTATTAGTGTTGTCTTGGTGCACAGGTCCATAAGAGGAACTGCCACCCCAAATATTGTCTTTAACCCATTCGTTGTTCTCAACACGCCAAACGCGAGGGTCGCGGAAACCATCAGCAATATAATCGAACTCTTCTTCGGTCATATCAACATAATCCAGCCATCTTTCCAGATCACGGCGCGGTTTGACGGCGTCATATTTTTTGACCATCTCGATGCCTTCCTCGCGGGTAATTTTTCCACCACGAATGTCTTTACACGCATGATCTGTTCCGCGGCCATAGCCGAGTTTCACGAATTTCATGTAATCATGAATACCGTTTTCATGCATATCATCAAGGTTCGAGAATGTGCGGTATGTGCGTTCAAAAGGCTGACGCGCAGGCTGCCAGCCATACTCTTGCGTCACTAGTTTGGCGTTCTCTTCGCCGCTCCAGTTTCTGAAATTGCTCAAGTACAGGCCACGGACACCGACTTCATCAATCTCTTCATCAGACGGGTACTGCGCCCACAGCAGATCTTTAGCCGTCAGGCCCTCTTTCAAGTGGCCCATACCGATTTTTTCGAGACCATCATCGGTAAAATCGTGCCAGTCGTAACCGCGCAGGGAATGCTCCAGTCTATGCTTGGCTGTGAATTCTACAAAGTCGTTGTAAGAATACATACCGCCAAGATCCATAAAGCCATGCTCACCCCAAAGAATAAGCGGAATTTTATAGCGCACTGCTATCTGGATCGGAGTTGTGAAGATGCCGCAATGAGCGTGCCAATTGTTATCGCCCTGTACCTTGAAACCCAGACGGTTCATTTTGATCAGTGAGTCCATGCTAGGACGCACAACGATGTGATCACAATCAAATACCTCACGCATGCGCAGCATATTCTCCTCACCCTCAGGCAAGTAGTTATTGGCATGGTAGGTAACGAGTAGAGGTTTGAGACCGAGCTCTTTTACGATGATATGCGTTTGGAAGTAACTGTCCTTACCACCGCTCACGGGAATAAGGATGTCATAGTTATTGTCTGTCTTATATTCGCCGAGCAGTTCCTTGAACATCTCCCAGCGACCGTCCCAATCGATGTTATCTTTTTGGTCATGGACCTGACAGCCTGTGCAAACACCATCATCATCAAAGGCGGTCGGCACTGCCGAAATATCAGGGTTCACGCACCTGGAACAATAAGCAACCATACAAAATTCCTAAAATCTAATATTTACTCCGGCCCTTTTGAGGGCGCGCTTGCCGTTTCTATCAGATAATTCCTTGAAATGCCATATGTTTGCGGCAGCCACTGCGGATGCCCCAGCCTTCACGCCTTTGGCGTAATGCTCATACATTCCTACACCGCTGCAAGCAATTACGGGAATCTCGACTGCGTCACATACTTTTTCAATTAGTTCAAGGTCATAGCCTGTGCCCTTGCCGTCTTTATTGATACTTTGGAGTAAAATCTCGCCTGCACCCATCTTTTCGATTTCTTGAGCCCATTCCACAGGATTTTTGCCCGTCGGCTCGCTGCGGCCTGTTGTGAAAACTTCATGCGAGCCGTCTTCATGTTTAAACGCATCTATGCTGGCAACAACGGCCTGTGAACCGTAACGACGCGCAATCCGATCCACGAGCTCAGGGGTTTCAAACAATGCTTTGTTGAGAGTAATTTTATCCGCACCCCTTTTAAAACGGCTTACGGCATCCTCAAAATCACGAATGCGACCACCCCATGTCAGCGGTACAAAGCAGGTTTTTGAAACCTCATCTAGAATTTCGAGCGGATCTTCAAGACCCTTTGTTTTATGGTCTGTACGTCGTTTAAAATCGTATTCGCCTTGCGTGATATCGATGTAGATCAACTCATCAACATTCCATTCATTGAAGCGCTTAACTTCATGCACTGGGTCACCAATAATTTGGTGCATTTTAAAGTCTTCGCTGCGGACAAGCTGTCCGTTTTTTAGAAGCAAGACAGGGATAAGACGAACTTTCAGCATAGCTAAACCTTCAGGAAATTTTGTAAATAGGCGAGGCCTGATTTCTGGCTTTTCTCAGGATGGTATTGTGCGCCCCAGATATTATCTTTTTCAACGCTGGCGATAAATTCCTTACCGTGGCTGCATTTACCACTAACAACCGCGTCGTCCTCAGGTTCTAAAACGTAACTATGTACGAAGTAGAAATCCTGTCCATTCTCTATGTCCACGTAGCTTTTTTTGCCGTCGGTGCCGCTCACACTGTTCCAGCCAATATGCGGTATACGGGCGGACCGATCACCTGTCACCAGCTTAACAACGGTGCCTTTAATCAAGTCCAGTCCGTCAAAATCACCATGCTCGGTTCCAGATGAAGCCAAAAGCTGCATACCCAGACAAATTCCCAGAAACGGCTTTTGCTTTTCCAGCGCGAATTCGTGAATAGCATCAACCCAGCCATTATCGCGCAAATGGGCCATACCATCGCCGAACGCCCCGACACCCGGCAGTATCGCTCCGTCGCACTGCTCCAATTCCTTGTGATCTTCAGTTAAAAAGGGGTCTGCGCCGATAAATTCGAGGGCGTTGTAGACCGAACTCAAATTGCCGAGACCATAATTGATGATTGCTATTTTTTTCATGTTCTACGCGCCCTCTACCATATCCCATTGCAACGGTGTTCCCGCTTTCAAAGAACGGGCTGCTTTCTTGCCATCAAGAAGATCGGTGTAGCGGATATGCAAACCACCATTTCCGGGACGGATAGAATCGAAATTACCTGTGCGTCCACCCGCGAACTTCAAAGGCTGCCCCTGATCGACATCTTCTACGACCCATAGCGCAGGACGAGCGGGACGGCTATCCAACTCTCTTGCTGTAGGGTCGAGAGAAACTTTCCCTCTCACATCTTCAGCTAACTCTTCTTCGCGCTCCGTATCGTATTCGACTGAACCTGTCTTTTCATACTCGCGGATCATTTGAATCGTTTTCTTGAGTTCTGCCGGCTCACGAGAGAACGGCCAGTCATAACCACCCTCGTCTTTATCAAATAAAGCTTTGGCTTCTGCGCGGTCCAGCATCAAATGAAACTCGATAATTTTCGCGCCAAGTTTTACCGCTTCTACAGGTGCTATGTGCGCTGCAGGTTCTTGTTTATTTTCATGATCGGCAAAAAGCGTGTGATCTGATAAGCCGACCGTGCAGTCAAACATCTGTTCGAGTACCGGGATCGTGCGCAGATTGGCTTCCTTGAAAGCGGCAGGATATCCGCTATTACAATGCAAAAGCGCCAAGTCTTTTGCTCCTGCACCAAGCAAGACATCGAGAGCCTCTTTCATCTCCAAATAATCCGTCATGCCGTTTGAAACGATAACAGGCAGACCTGTTTTCGCTACATACTCCATGAGCTTAGTATCAACCGCCTCGAAGGATGCAATCTTGAATGCGGGCACGTTCTGCTCGACCAGAAAATCAACTGCCGTTTCATCAAAAGGCGAAGAAAACAAATCCATACCGTGATCATTGGCAATAGCTGTTAAGTCTTTGTGCCAATCCCAAGGCGTATGCGCTTTATCGTATAAGGCATGCAAATCCATACCTGACCAGATTGTGCCTTCCAGACTGCCCTTAAAGTCACGGGTAATCGTATCTGCCGTGTAGGTTTGCAGCTTCACAGCATCAGCACCAGCATCCGCTGCTGCCTCAATGATTTTGCGTGCTTCTTCAAAATTACCGTTATGATTACAGGAAATCTCAGCGATGACATAGCAAGGGGCATCTCCCCCTACTTCTCTGCTTCCGATTTTGAATGCGTGTTTTGTCATCTCAGCCTAACCTTGCGCCGCTGTTTGTTCATACCATGTATCATCAATAGCCTTGTAGCCCGCCTTTTGAAACAGTTTATGAGAAGCCTCATTCGCTTCCAAGACTTCTGCCTTAAAAAGTGCATTGGGCAATAACTGGCGAGCCAAGCTTAAAGCCGCGGAAGCCAATCCCATGCCATGATATTGCGGATCAACCAGTATTGAAACCTCATATGTGTTTTGCATGTTTTCATCCAGACGAAGCATTCCGGCTGGTTGCCCTGAATATTCTATGAAATACAGATGCCGATTAACATTATGTAGGGTGTTTTCAAACCACCCTTGATGCTCTTCCCACTTCGGTGGCTCCTTATTACGGGCGAATTTTCGAACCTCCGGAATTTGCTGCCAATCAAACAACAACTTGCAGTGTTCTTCCAACATGGGGCGCAGAATTACAGGCGCATCGTCTTTAGCTTTTTCAGGCCTCAACAAGAAACACTTCAGTCTTTCCGTGCCTTTACCGTTCACAATTGCCGCAGCTTTATCAGACATAGTTTGGAGCTCTGATGCTGACTTGAGCAATTTCGAGAATTCCTCAACAAACGTTTGTTGATCCAAGTCTTCGATGCGGCCCAAATTTTTTATGGCCCCCGCTTCATCCAATTGTTTCAAAACAAACGTCTGATTATCGGCTAGCTCGAGCGCAAGGCTCGGCAATTTTAAGAAACACCGCTCCCAACTCGTTGTCCCCCCCGCACCGATGCACATATCCGCTTTTGCCATGAGGCGCGGCATTTCAGGCGTATTTACATACAGTTCAGCTGTGTGCATACCGCCGTTTATCTCCTCACAAAGTTTTTTAATCTCATCAAGACCGCCAGCATGAGCCCCCGTCACGACATCTATGCTGAGAGGAAAATCATTGAAAGCGGACAGGGCCCTTAATGTGAACTCAGTAGCATTCTTAGGGTTTACGCCTCCGAAAGAAACTAGAATATTCTTCGGGTTTTCAAATGTTCGCGATAATGAAGCTCGAAGTTGCGCGTATTCATTTTTCAACAATGCGAAATCAGTGCCTGTCAAAATGTTGCAATGTGACGGCACTAACTTTTTGTAATCGCCGGCTTTGCGCCCACGTGTCTGATCAACCAAAACATCGCAGTCATGGTCACGATCCGCCAAATCATCAATCACTAAAATATTATCCGCCCATTCCCGTGCAGAGGTCTCGAAGGATTTGTCCAAACCGTAATGATCTACAATCAGCCAATCAGCATGATCAAGTGTATCGGCATGTGAAATCCGAAAGCCGCTTTCCCTTAAAACAGGAACAGATTCCAGAGTTTCTTCCGTGCACAAAAACGTAATCTGATGGGAATGTTTTAAAGCCGTAGCGAGAGTCAGGCACCTCATGACGTGCCCCGTTCCTATCCGGGCTGAAGCATCGCAACGAAAAGCAATAATGGGTTGCGCTGTCATCTTACCACGCAGTCCAACCACCATCGACGGGCAGGTTAACACCATTAATGTAGCTGGCGTCCGGGCTTAAAAGGAAATGCACCGCTGCAGCGACTTCATCAGGATTGCCAATACGCTTCATCGGTGTTTTCGCGCATAGCTCGTCATGAAACTCAGGATTAGACTTCTTGATGCTTTCCGGCGGGAACGGACCGGGGCTGATTGAGTTCGTGCGAATTCCGCGATCTGTCACGTGCCCCGCGAAGTAACGACTCAACTGAATGATTGCCGCTTTAGAAGCACCATAAAACGGAGGATTATTCATGCCCGAGTCACCGTAAATTGACGGGTCGGGGCTGACCATTCCATACATCGATGCGACATTCACTATAGACGCGAAATCGTCGTCCTTGCTCTGTCGTTCCATCAGCGGCAAGCATTGCTGCGAGAGGTAAAACAAGGCAGATACATTTACATCAAAGCACTTTTGGAAATCTTCTGCTGTCGCTTCATCGATGGATGCACCCATGGGTACAAACGCATTGTTCACCAATCCATCCAGGCGCCCGTGATCGGATTTTATTTTTGCGATCGCATCGTCTAGCGCAGCTTTATCACTAACATCAAATGGAAGAGCGATAGCGCTCGATCCTAATTCTTTCGCCAGTTTTTCAACTTTTTCAGCCGTGCGACCATTCAGGTATAGGATCGCGCCAGCATCAACCAAGCGCTTTGAAATCGCGCTCCCCAAGTGGCCTGCAGCGCCCGTAACAAGAATGATTTTCCCACTGAGATCAAAAAATTTATGGCTCATATCAACTCCATTTCGCGGGGTTTAAAACCGCTTCTTCCACTCTTGGCACATCCTGCAAATCCGCTAACAACGGCTCATTGAACAGTTCCAGATTTTCCAATAACTGTGCTTTCGTTTCGACACCAACCACTATCGTATCGATCCAGTCTTGAGACCTCACATATGCGTAGCATAAATCCAGTACGGACTTTCTGCTATGGCTTTTAACAGCATCGTTTATATAAGCCTCAACCTGTTGTGCCATGCCATTGATCTTAGGTGGCCATTTTTCGGCAGGCAATAGCAGTAGCCCTTGCAGCAGGGCGCTGCGTACCTGAATATGGACATCGGTTCGCTTTTGACATTTTTCACTAAAACCACTCTCTTCCCAGCGATAATCCAGAATATTGAACGGCAGCTGGATAAACTTCACCTCATCGACTTCAAGCGCCTGCAGGCCTTCATCCGTTGATTGAACAGACGCACCCAGCTTTCCGATGACGCCTTCGTCTTTTAATTCCTGAAGGGTCTTCCAAATTGTTCCGTCAGCCATTGCGTAATGATCCCAACGATGAATCATTACGCATGACAGCTTTTTTAAACCGAGGCTTTCACAAGATTTTTTGATGCCGGCCTCTACGGCCGCTATTATTTCACCTCTATCTGTTTCTTCATCGATATCGGTGAGGGGATCGAGCTTGGTGTTGATCTCAACACTTTGCTTGTCGTTCAGGTCCAAACATTCTCCCAACACACTTTCAGACGAACCGTAGGCTGCCGCCGTATCGAGAGACGTGACACCGTAAGCTAGTGCGGTTTTTAAAATGCTCCTCGCTTCGTCTGCATCAGGCTGCCCGTCTTTGTTGGCAACACCATATTTGAGACCAAGCTGCACAGTACCAAGAGCCAATTTACTTTGCGGCTTCAGGCCCTTCATTTCGTAAGCCGTCCTAAAGCGTGGCTGTTGGGGGTCTTTTTTGAGTTTTTCAATCAATGCCTGCCACGGCACGTGAATCGGATCTTTTTGGCCCTCGAATAAAGCGACAGCACGATCATAATCTTCCGGCGTATCAACGGTTACACGTAAATGAGATAAGTCTTCATCCAGCTTTGATATGAACAGATTGTATTCGCCTTTTTTAGTGAGGTAAGAGGTAACGTGCTCTCTATCGTCTTCTCCAACTTCACTGCTATCCAAAGCTCTCAACGCGCCGCATTCTATAACTTCCGCGCTGATGCCATATGGCAATTTATCTATGGGAGAAAGGCTACGTGTATATTGCGCGCCCGATGCCTTATGATGCTCAATAATCTCATTCACAAAGTCGCCATCGACAACCGGATTGTCTCCCGTCAACCGCACCACCAGATCATCATCATTCAACTCTTCGGTCGCAACGATAAAGCGTTTGAGCACATCGTCCAGCGGCCCCCGAACATAAGACACTCCGTATTCCTCAAGAGCCTTACACAACGGGTCATCGCTAGACTCTTCTGATGTCGCAACGACAACCTTATGACCGGATTCTGCTGCACGCTTTGCGCATAAAACACATAATGGCAAGCCGCCGATCAGCATCAGCATTTTCCCCGGCAAGCGGGAGGAACTGAGGCGGGCCTGCAATATGATTTTTATCGCGCTCATAAATTATGGCTAAACAAGTTTCTCCAGCGTCTCGCAGATATAATCCTGCTCTTCTTCCGTTAAACCGGGAAATAGCGGTAAGGTGATAGCGCGACTGTAATACGCCTCATTGTTGGGACAACCTGCAGAGTCAAAACCGAGGTCTTTGTAAAACGGGTGAGCGTAAACGGGAATGTAATGGACATTCACACCGATGCCGGCATCACGCATCTTATTGTAGATATCTCGACGCTTTGCATCATCACCATCGATCAAAACTACATATAAATGCCAGCTGGATTCACAGTCATCCAACACAGTTGGTAACTGCAAAGGCAGGTGCTTTAATTTTTGAGTATATCGATTAGATAAACCCTGACGACGGGTAACATACTCATTCAGCCTGTCCATCTGGCTTGTTCCCAATGCGCATTGCAGATCCGTAATGCGATAATGATACCCAAGATCGACTTGTTCAAAATACCAACTGCCTTGGTCCTTATCATGTAAGAGGGCGGGATCACGCGTAATGCCATGCGTCCGCAACCGAAGCAAAGCCTGATAAACCTCTTCATCATTTGTTGTGACCAGACCACCCTCGCCTGTGGTGATGATTTTTACAGGGTGGAAGCTGAACACGCAGGCTTTTGAATATGTGCACGAGCCTACTTTCTGAGCATCGTAAGATGCACCGATACAGTGAGCACCGTCCTCTACAACATCAAAACCATATTTGTCAGCCAATGACTTAATCTGCTTCAGGTCGCAAGACTGGCCGGAGAAATGAACGGGGGTAACAATGTCAGGAAGTGTGCCTTTTTTTTCGGCTTCGACCAATTTCGCCTCGAGGGCCGATACAGACAAATTGAAAGTCTCAGGATCAATGTCGACAAAATCGACGTCTGCCCCACAATACAATGCGGCATTGGCCGTTGCGACAAACGTATTCGGAGATGTCCATAAACGTTTGCCTTTTCCAAGGCCCAAGGACAAATAGGCGATGTGCAAAGCTGCAGTACAGCTTGCGACGGCTACTGCGTATTTAACGCCACAATATTCGGCAACGCGTTTTTCAAATTTTTCAATGGCAGGACCAGAGGTCAGAAAATCGGATTTGAGCGTTTCTACAACTGCATCAATATCATCCTGTGTGATTTCCTGTCTGCCGTAAGGGATCATTGCACGGACTCACTCAGCGCTCTTAGTTGCTCTATTGATAGATAGTGTTCATTGTCCAGAGAGTTGTACTCGAAGCCGTCTTCGACATACTCTCCTTTCGCTCCTAAGGCATTCTCCCTGTAGTCAATCGCTTCCGTGAAGTTGATGGTTGGTTTGATTACAAAATGGTCTTCGAATTCGATTGTATGGAAACAGTCATCCTTAGGACACATGACTTCGTGAAGTTTTTCTCCCGGGCGGATGCCAACAATCTTATGCGGTAGATCCGGTGCCAAAGCCGTTGCAAGATCGGTAACCTTTGTTGACGGGATTTTTGGTACGTAAATTTCACCACCGTGCATTCTCTCAAACGCCTTAATCACAAACTCGACACCCTGCTCCAGCGTAATCCAGAAACGTGTCATGCGTTCGTCCGTAATCGGAAGTTCAGTGGCGCCCTCGTCGATCAGGCGACGGAAAAATGGCAGAACAGAACCACGAGAGCCGATAACGTTACCGTAACGAACCACGCTGAATGCACATTCTTTTGCACCTTTTACATTGTTAGCCGACACGAACAGCTTGTCAGATGCAAGTTTGGTCGCGCCGTATAAGTTTATTGGGTTGGCGGCCTTGTCCGTTGAGAGTGCGACGATCTTTTTCACACCGTTATGTGTAGCGGCGTTGATCACATTTTCGGCACCATGAATATTCGTGCGGATGCATTCCATCGGGTTATATTCAGCCGTAGGAACGATCTTCAGTGCCGCTGCATGAACCACGTAATCGACCCCATCCATGGCCATCTTCAAACGCTCGACATCGCGAACATCGCCGATAAAATAGCGCATAACAGGGTCATTATATGTTAATGACATATCGAACTGTTTTTGTTCGTCGCGAGAAAAAACGATGATTTTTCGTGGCTTATAGTTTTCCAGCAACGTATGGACGAATTTTTTGCCGAAAGATCCTGTACCCCCGGTAATCAGGATAGTTTTATCATTAAACATTTTTTACCTCTGAATTTTCCAGATGGAATATCATTATTTGAAAGCAAAACCTAGCCCATAAATAACGTTTTGCAAAGCGTATTAGCGGCTTAGCATTTCTTAAAGGTATCAAACAGCTTTGTTAGGTAAACTCAATAAACACCCAGCGACTTATAAAGGCTGACGAGTGACGTAGCCTGTGCGGCTTCGGCGGCAACAAGGGCGGCGTCAGCTTCGTTCACGGTGCGCTGCGCATCGAGAAGATCGAGGAAGGAAATCTCGCCTTCTTTGTACAGCTTTTCCGAGAGTGTGTAGGCTTTCTCAGCGTTATTGAAGGCCTGAAGCAATGAAGCACGGCGCTCATTAATGCGCGCAATGTCATTCAGGGCCGTTTCGACCTCAACCACAGCTTCCAGAACCGTTTTGCGGTAACTATGATAGGCGTTCATTTCCACCGCACGGGCGGCATCGACCTGCCCTTCCAGACGGCCGAAATCAAGCACGGATACAGCCGTGCCCAGCACAATATTCCAGACATTCGCAGTTCCCGAAAACGCCCCTTTGGAATAACCGAAGAAGCCACTGAGGGTGAATTGTGGGAAGATGTCAGCAATGGCCGCTTCCGCCAGATCCGTCGTAGACGCGAAATTCGCGGCTGATGCACGAACATCGGGACGAAGAAGAAGTACTTGGGCAGGTGCCATAAGGACAGGTTCGACCGCTTGACCGGGAATATCTGCAGGGGTGTCGAGCACAGCCACCAGATCTTCCGGCAGACTGCCTGTCAGAACACTGAGCTGCAGGCGCGCATTTTCCGCTAAACGTTCAAATTCGGGAATGGACGCGCGAGTCGTATTGACGAGGTTCTCTGCACGCTCAACATCAAGTTGCGGCGCTTCGCCGAACTTTTGCTGCTCGCGGATAAGCTCCAGTGTCTTTTCCTGAATTTCGAGGTTTTTAACAGCGATATCGACCTGTTTTTGTGCTTCACGGTAGATGATGTAGCTGCGTGCCACATCGGCGATCAGGGTCAGTGTCGTGTCATGATAGCGGTATTCCAGCGCTTCGACCTGTTTACTGGCGGCATCCGTCGCCTTGCGGTTACGTCCGAAAACATCGATTTCGTACGATGCATCAAAACCGTATTCAAAGTAATTATCAGGTCCGGCAAAGCCTGTATCTTCGCGGCTGACCTGACCGCTCGCGCCGATTTGCGGAAACAAAGAGGAACGAATATTGCGGCGCAGACCACGAGCCTCGAGAACGCGTGCTTCAGCAATCTGACGATCCGGGCTATCAGCCAATGTCATGGCAACCAGATCATTCAGAGCCTGGTCATCAAAGCGCTCCCACCAGTTTTTCAATTCCATGACTTCCGTCTCTTGGACCAACTGGTTTTGGTACGCACTCCATTCAACAGGTGCTTTGGGCTGCGTATAATCCTGCAGTGCTTCGAAACAGCCTGTCAGCAGGAATGTCGATAATAATAAAACAGGATATCTCATCTTATTCAGCCCCTTTGATTGCAATGTGCTTGTTGTGCGCTTCATCGACTTTGCCTTCTTCTTCGCCTCTGATCCAGATTTCGATTTTACGGACAGCGACGTAGAACATCGGCGTAAAGATCAGGCCGAATATGGTCACGCCGATCATACCGCAGAACACCGCGATACCAATGGCTTGGCGCATCTCCGCACCCGCGCCGTGGCTGGTGACCAGCGGCAACACGCCCATAATAAAGGCAATCGATGTCATCAGGATCGGACGAAGACGCAGACGGGCCGCTTCTCTTGCCGCTTTGCCGATGCGCATGCCCTGAAATTCCAGTTCGCGGGCAAATTCCACGATCAGAATAGCGTTCTTACAGGCCAGACCGGCCAGCACGAAGAGCGATATCTGCGAGAATATGTTGTTATCGCCACCCATGTGGAAGAACATTCCGAAGAGGTAAATTCCCAAGATCGCCGACAGAATCGCCATCGGCACGATCAGGATAACCGCGATCGGCAATGCCACGCTTTCATATTGAGCGGCAAGGACAAGGAATACGAGCAAAATACAGAGGGGGAAAATGTATATTGCCGTATTCCCTGCCAGAATCTGCTGGTAGGTCAGATCCGTCCACTCGTAGTCCATGCCTGGCGGCAGGGTCTCTTCGAGGATTTTGGTAATTGCGTCCTGCGCTTGCCCGGATGAATAGCCGGGGGCCGGGTTACCGCTAATGTCGGCAGCGCGGAAACCGTTATAGCGCACCGCTGTATCGGGACCGAAAGTTTCGCTGACCTTAATGACCGATCCCAGCGGGATCATGTCACCGTTCACATTACGAACCTGCAGCGATGTGATGTCTTCCGGCGTTGCACGGAAATCGGCATCGGCTTGCGCGACGACCTGATAGGTACGGCCGAACAGGTTAAAGTCATTGACGTAGAGCGAGCCGAGATAAATCTGCAATGTGCTGAAAACCTCATTAATCGGAATACCGAGCTGCTGCGCTTTCGTACGGTCCAGATCCGCGTAAAGTTGCGGCATATTGATGTTGTAGTTGGTCAATACAGGGAACGCCAAGGCAGGGTCCTGCATCGCCTTACCGACGACGGCCTGCGTGGCCTCATTCAGTGCGGCATAGCCCTGATCCGTTCTGTCCTGAATCTGCAGCTTGAAACCACCCGCAGTTCCCAAACCACGCACGGGTGGCGGCGGGAAGACGGCAACGAAGGCATCATCAATTGCACCGAACTTTTGCTGCAAACTCTGCGCGATTGCAAAGGCGCTCAAATCATGGGTTGTACGGTCATGGAATTCATCCAGCGGCACGAACACGATCGCAGCACTCGGGGAATTCACAAAACCATTGATCGACAAGCCGGGGAATTGCACGGCGTTACCGACACCCGGTTGCGAGTTGGTTATTTCACCCATCTTGCGCACCACTTCTTCGGTACGCTCAAGCGTCGCACCCGGCGGAAGTTGTGCAATAGCGATCAAATATTTCTTATCCTGCGCGGGCACAAAGCCTTTCGGGACAAGGTTAAAGCTGAAGGCTGTCGCACCGACGAGCAAGCCATAGAACACCATCATGATAACCAGACGGCGCGTAATAAATCCGCAAATCCCTCTAGAATAACCGCCCTGAAACTTACCGAAGCCCTTGTTGAATAATCTGAAGAACCACCCGAAGCAGAAATCCATCAACTTCGTCAGTTTGTCTTTCTGGTCTTCTTTGCTCTTCAACAGCAATGCGGACATTGCGGGGCTGAGTGTCAGAGAGTTGAACGTAGAGATAAATGTCGCAATCGCAATTGTTAGCGCGAACTGCTTATAGAATTGCCCGGTCAAACCACTGATGAACGCGATCGGAATAAACACGCCCGCCAGCACAAGTGAGGTCGCGATAATCGGGCCTGTCACTTCTTTCATCGCCTGAATTGTCGCGTCACGCGGATTTTTGCCTTCCTCGATATTTCGCTCGACGTTTTCGACAACCACAATCGCGTCATCAACCACGATACCGATCGCGAGAATAAGACCAAAGAGCGTCAATACGTTGATGGTAAAGCCAAGCACCAGCATGAAGGCAAACGTCCCGACAATAGAGACAGGCACAGCCAGCAAAGGAATGATCGATGCGCGCCATGTTTGCAGGAAGATAATCACCACCAGCACAACCAGCAGGACGGCTTCAAGCAAGGTGTGGATCACGGCTTCGATAGAATCGCTTACAAAGACGGTCGGGTCATAGACGATGGAATAGTCGACGCCCGGCGGCATGTCTTCCTTCAACCGCTTCATTGTATCACGCACATTCTGCGACAGCTCGAGCGCGTTTGAACCGGGTGATGCGAAAATCGGGATCGCCACGGCCTGTTTGTTGTTCAGCATCGAACGCAAGGAATAGCTTTGCGCATCCAGCTCTACATGGGCGACATCTTCAAGGCGCGTGATTGTGCCGTTCTGATTTCGCTTAATGATAATCTGTTCGAATTGTTCCGGTGTTTCCAGACGCCCCTGCACGTTGACGGGGAGCTGAACCTGCACGTTATCCTCATATGGAGGACCGCCAATAATACCCGCTGCGACCTGTATGTTCTGGCCACGGATCGCGCTAACGACTTCGGATGCCGTCATACCGCGTTCGGCGATTTTGTCAGGGTTAAGCCATACGCGCATCGCGTAGTCACCAGACCCGAAGATACGAACCTGTCCGACGCCTTCGATTTTGGCAAGTTCGTCCTTAACCTGCAGCGTGCCGTAGTTACGCAAATACAGCATGTCATAGCGGTCATCAGGTGACAGTAAGTGAACAACCATGGTCAGGTCAGGTGAAGATTTAACAACCGTTACACCCAGTTGACGCGTGACTTCGGGCAAGCGCGGCAAGGCCTGCTGCACCCTGTTCTGGACAAGCTGCTGCGCAAGATCGACATCGGTACCGATTGCAAATGTTACGGTCAGGCTCATCGCGCCGTCAGTCGAGGCCAACGAGGTCATGTAGAGCATATTCTCTACGCCGTTGATCTGTTCTTCCAGCGGTGTCGCAACGGTTTCCGCAATGACGGCCGGGTTCGCACCGGGGAATTGCGCGCTGACGACAATCGATGGCGGCGAAACTTCCGGATATTCGGAAATCGGCAGATTAAAAATCGAGACCGCGCCTGCGATAAAAATGATGATCGACATGACAGACGCAAATATCGGCCGGTCAATAAAATATCCGGAAATGTTCATATCCTGTAGCCCCTAAAGTGCCTTGTTTTTCGTTTTGTTTAGTGTGCTTGTTCTTGCTGTTGTTCGGCCTGCGCTTCTTGCTGCGCTTGTGCCTCTTCAGCTGTCATGGGTTTGACCGGCATGCCGGGACGCAATCTGATGACGCCTTCGGTGATGACCTTGTCGCCTGCTTTCAAGCCCGAGGTCACTATGCGCTCTCCGCCCATGCTTTCGCCGATGCTAATTTGACGGTATTCCACCATGCTCTTGTCATTGACTACATAGACATACTTGCGGTCCTGATCCGTGCCGATAGCACGTTCGGTGAGAAGAATTTCTTCCTGCTTTTGCGGCAATCCCATTTCAACCGTCGCAAACATTCCGGGCAATAAAGCACCATCCTTGTTTTCGAATAATGCGCGCGCACGGATTGTACCTGTCGAGGAATCGATCTGGTTATCAAAGCTGTAGATGAAACCGTCATATGCGACGTCATCACCACTCAGCTTGAGTTTCACGGGCACGGTGCCCTCACTCGCGCGGTCTTTTGCATTGCTGCGGATATACCGCAGATAAGTTTGCTCATCGACATCGAAATCGGCGTAAATCGCGTTTGTGGAAACAATCGTTGTCAGCAATGGGGCATTCGGCCCTGCCTCAACCAAGTTTCCGACTTTAATTTCCGCACGGCTCAAACGTCCTGTGATCGGTGCCGTGACGTTGGCGTAATCCAAATTAATCTGCGCACTTTCCAGTCTGGCTTCCGCCGCCTTAATTCTGGCCCATGCAACGTTGGACCCGCTTTTACGCTCATCATAGATGCGTTTGGAGATCGCATTCGTCTTGATCAGCTCTTCCGCACGATTAGCCTCTTTTTGCGCCAAAGAGAATTCGTTCTTAGCGACTTTGACTTCCGCTTCGGCCTGATTTACGGCGGCCTGATAAGGCTTCACATCAATCACGAACAGAACTTCGCCCTGCTCGATTTGTTGTCCGTCTTCGAATTTTACTTCCGTGATCGTACCGCTGACTTGCGGGCGGATTTCCGCATATTCGACAGCTTCCAGACGGGCGGAGTATTTATTCCAGATTTGTACGGCCTTGCTTTCCACTGCCTCCACGATAACCGGCATGGCTTGTTGGCCCATACCCGGTCCGGCTTCAGCGGCTTTAGCATCTGCAGGCTTGTGCTGGAAGTAGTAGTACCCACCGCCTAGTGCTGCGATGGCAACAACAACGACCAGTACTTTTGTAAATGATTTCGATTGCATCTTCTCTCTCCAAAAAGCTTATTTTTTATTACGCAGTTTTTTCCAACGCAGATTGATCAAGACCGATGAGCGCGAACATTCCTGTTCTCAAATCACGCTTGATCGGCTCTAAACTGTTTTGTATGCGGGCCAGCATCAACTGTCCCATAACAAAGGTATAAATCTTGTAGGCTGTCGCCTCGACATCCGTATCTTTCGCGATCAAGCCCAGTTCAATCATGTCTTGCAGCGCGTCTTCATAATAGCGGCGCTTACGCATGATGATGGTCTCGACCTTTTCCCGAATTTGCGGGTCTTGCGGCGCCATTTCACTCGCCAGACTGATAAACGGGCATCCGCAAACTCTGCCGTATTTCTTTGCCGCCTCTTCCTGATGCGCCAAACCATAGGCCATTAGGTTTTCAAAGCGCTCGATCGGCGGTATGGATTTATCAAACAGGTCCTGCATACTGCATTTGAATTCGGAATATGCTTTATCCATCGCGGCAACGGCCAAATCGATCTTCGACGGGAAGAAGTGATAAAAACTGCCTTTGCGGACATCTGCAGCCTTACAAATCTCGTCAACACTGACCGCGCCATAGCTTGATTTCCAGATCAAGTCGATCGCGGTATCTATAAGTCGTTCTTTTGTCGACGGTTTTTGGTTTTCTTGCTGCACTGCCATAATTTCCTCTGCTATACATATAAAGCTCTTGACTGACCAGTCAACTCTGAAAATTAAAATTTTTACGGTTTTTTGCTAAGGTGTTGCAAAAATGACTCATTTCAGTGGCTTAGCTTTAAAGCCTTGTCATTTTCGGCAAATGCCATTAAGTATATGGCTCTTTTGACGCGAAGGGGTATAGCTCAGTTGGTAGAGCGACGGTCTCCAAAACCGTAGGTCGCGGGTTCAAGTCCTGCTGCCCCTGCCATTTAATCTGGCCATTTCATACCTGATAGTTAAAGAACCGCTCTATGCGGCTCTTTTCTTTGGCGGCCTATTTTTAGGGCGTCGTTTCATCGGCGCAGATCCGTCTGATTTAAAGCCGCCGCGCTTCTTGTCGCGAACCTTATGCTTCTTACCGCCTGACTTGCGATTTTTTATAAATTCGTTGCCTGCATTCTTTTCCGTGCGTTTCTCTGAATGCTTCCCTTCACGTTTCTCCGTGTGATTATTCTTACGATTTTCCTGATCACGTTGAACGCCACCATCCTTACGCTTGTCTTTGCGCTTGGTGCTATTTTTTGCAGGGCGTTTAGAATGTTTGTCCTTACGTTTTTCACCATGGTTATCTGATGATTTTTTACGGCTTTCGGGACGTCCGCGATAAGGCTTACGGCGCGCTTTATTCTTGCCGCTTGGTTTTTCCTGGTAATCATTGGCCGCTTCAGGATTTAGAAGTTTTTCAATCGCATGCCATTTCCGACCATCTTGCGGGGAAACAAAACTGATTGCAGAACCTTTAGCACCGGCACGCGCTGTACGGCCCATGCGGTGAATGTAATCTTCTGCGACTTGCGGTAAATCATAGTTAATCACATGTTCAATATGCGGGACGTCCAGCCCACGCGCGGCAATATCTGTTGCTACAAGAACTCTAAAATTTTGCTGATGAAAATTCTTCATCACTTTATCGCGCTTGTTTTGTCTTAAATCACCATGCAGACCTTCGGAAGTAAAACCGTCTTGGCGAAGTTTCTTCGCCATTTTGTCTGCATTATATTTTGTTTTAACAAAAACGATTACAGACCCTGAGCGTTCATGTAGCTGCTGTGTCAGCTCTTTATATTTATCAGCCTGCTCAATACGGATTGCTTCTTGTTTGATATTTTTTGCAATTACATTGGTTTCGCCAACGGAAATACGTTCCGGGTTATTCAAATATTTCCCTGAAAGCGCGATGATCCCTTTAGGGAGCGTTGCCGAAAACATCAAGGTTTGACGTTCTTCCGGTAAAAATTTGATGATTTCATCCAGCTGTATCCCAAACCCCATATCCAGCATGCGGTCTGTTTCATCCAGCACAAGAAAATTGGTTTTGCCCAACTCTATTGAACCGCGACGAAGGTGATCATTAATACGGCCCGGTGTTCCGACAATAATGCGCGGCTGTGCTTTCAATTGAGCAAATTGCTTATGCATGGGTTCGCCGCCAATGATAAAGGCTGTCTTGATTTTGCTGTCATGGTCAAGCAAATCACGAATAACGCCCAAAACCTGTTTAGCAAGCTCACGTGTCGGCGTTAGAACGAGAGCAGAACCATGGGGAGACCGCAAAAGCTTCTCGATTAAAGGAATGCTGAAAGCAGCCGTTTTACCGGTTCCGGTTTGCGCGGACCCCAAAATATCGCGCCCTTTCAAAGCCAATGGAATGGCTTGCGCCTGAATTTGTGTCGGCTTTTTGTAATCAATCTTAGACAATGCCCTGTTCAGCGCATCAGATAGGCCGAAGCCTTCAAAATTATTCATGGTTTTATCTTTCATATATTCCGACAAAGCAGCCCCTCATGCCCATTGCATAAGGGTGCGCCCGAGCGGCTGTTCATTTATAAATGCGAACTTTGCGGAAAAGTGAGGGTTTGATGTTCACGCATTCTTATATGATTTGAATGCTTTTCTGTAAGCCCTGATCTCAATTAAGAGAACATTTATGAATAGTGGCGTTGTATTGACAGGTTTTTTAGATTCTGTCAAATATATTGCGCACACGTAACCTGTATTTGCAGAGTAGTTGTCGCCTAATTGCACTGTAGAAACCGCCCTTTTAGTCTGGATCGATGACACAAACAGCCATATCCATAACAAATCTTGATAAAACATACTCTGACGGCCTCAAGGCATTGGATAATGTTGATCTGGAAGTGAAAAAGGGTGAGATCTTTGCCCTTCTGGGCCCTAACGGGGCGGGGAAAACCACCCTCATCAGCGCGGTATGCGGTATTGTACAAGCCAGCGGTGGGCGCATCGAGATATTCGGCCATGACAACATCAAAGACTATCGTCAGGCCCGCAGCCATATTGGTCTCGTCCCGCAGGAATTGACGACGGATGCTTTTGAAACCGTATGGAATACGGTGAAATTCAGCCGCGGCCTGTTCGGCAAACCGAAAAACCCAGACTATCTGGAACAATTGCTCAAAGATTTATCACTCTGGGACAAGAAGGATACGCAAATCCGTATGTTGTCCGGCGGCATGAAGCGACGTGTCCTGATTGCCAAGGCGTTGTCGCATGAACCTGATATTTTGTTTCTGGACGAGCCAACCGCCGGTGTCGATGTCGAGCTTCGCAAATCGATGTGGAAGCAGGTCAGCAAGCTGCGTGAGCGCGGTGTCACTATTATCCTGACGACGCATTATCTGGAAGAAGCCGAGGAAATGGCTGACCGTATCGGTGTCATCAGCAAGGGCCGTTTGATTGTAACGGAAGAAAAAGCAACCTTGATGAAGAAGCTTGGCAAGAAGGAATTGGTGCTCGAACTCTATAAGTCTATTGAGGAAATACCCGAGCAGCTTGCCGACTTTGATCTCAAAATTTCAGGCGGCGGTTTTCAAATTATCTATGTGTACGATCCGGCCAAGGAAGATAACGGTGTTGTGCGTCTTTTAGAAAGTTTGAAAAAGCAGAATATCAAGTGCAAGGATTTCAATACGCGACAAAGTTCACTTGAAGACATCTTTGTCCAACTGGTGGAGGGGTCATGAATTTTCGCGGTATCTGGGCTATTTATAACTTCGAAATGTCACGGACGTTCCGTACGATCGGGCAGAGCATTGCCTCGCCCGTAATTTCGACCATCCTTTACTTCATCGTCTTCGGCTCCGCGATCGGTTCGCGTATCACGGATATTGACGGGGTGAGTTACGGTGCATTCATCGTGCCGGGTTTGATCATGCTGACGATCCTGAGCCAGAGCATCTCCAACGCATCCTTCGGCATTTATTTCCCGCGTTTTTCAGGCACGATTTATGAAATCCTGTCCGCGCCGCTTTCTTTTATCGAGGTTGTAATCGGCTATGTCGGGGCGGCGGCAACGAAGTCGGTGATGATCGGTGTGATTGTGTTACTGACCGCGGGCTTTTTTGTACCTTTGGAAATCCAGCACCCGATCTGGATGGCGTTCTTCCTGATCATGACCTGTATCACTTTCAGTATGCTCGGCTTTATCATCGGCGTATGGGCGGACGGTTTTGAAAAGCTGCAGCTTATTCCCCTGCTGGTGATTACGCCGCTTACATTTCTGGGCGGAAGCTTTTATTCCATCAACATGCTTCCCGATTTCTGGCAGAAAGTTTCGCTGTTGAACCCGGTTGTCTATCTGGTCAGCGGTTTTCGCTGGAGCTTTTACGAGAATGCCGATGTGTCACTAGAAATCAGCGTCACCATGATCATGGTGTTCCTTGCGATCTGTATGGCGATCATCGCCTGGATCTTTAAAACCGGTTACAGGCTTAAGAACTAATTCGCGTCTTTTGCTTTCAATCCCGACATTGCAACACGGAACACCACAAAGGCGATGATGACTTGCCCGAGCACGGGTAAGCAGCCGGTTATGAAGCTGTCCCCACCCAACGGATAGAAATAGAGCAGCGCATTGAACATCGTGTCATCATATACGGTACCGCTGATGTCCATATTGTCGATTGTTGAGGCGACAAAGAACGGCAACAGGCCATACGCCATCACGAAATAGAGGATCAGCAGGAAGCCTTTATGCTTCTCAACACGCCCCAAAAGAATGCTATGAAACATCAAGCCGTCCCGCGCGGTAAATAACAAAATAGCGGTTGTAAGCGCGAATATAGACAGGTCCGCGGCTTCACCCGGAAAGCCTTCATCAAAATAGAATTCCGTACCGACATTGGCGACCAAATATAACGGCGTCAAAACCAGTAACGCACCCGCCCAGCCGGGGGTGTTTTCAAATACGCGCTTCCATTCTTTTTCCTTCAACGCATAAATCCAGCGGCGGTATTTGGCCAGACTGGCGGCCTCCATGAATACCGTAAAATACGTACCGAAGCTGATGATAAAGAAGGCAAAGATGCATTTGATCGTGATCATCTCATCAAATTCAACACGGTTTTGTATATTAAAATTGTCGAGAAAACCTGTGACATACAGGCTGAAGGTCACTAAAAACGCTATCAGTGCGATCGGGGAATTGCGGAACTGTAGCTCTTCGCGGATATTTCTTTGTATCGCGATGATGATCCAGAAGAGGAAAAACACCAGCGAGCCGATAATGGCGTTGTAGGAACTGACCTCCCATATATGCCATGAAACGGTCTCCGAGCTGTTAATGTTACGGGCATCCAGATCCCCGCCGATGGTCAGGGAGAATACCGTGCTGGACACAATAAAGCCGAGAATGAACGGTATGCCTGCGCCTGATTTTTTCTGCCGTAGATTTTGCGTCCCGAACAGGAACGCCGTCGCATGCCCCATCACCCCGGCAAAGACCAGATACATGACCAGACTGATCGCGGACGGGAACGCATGTTTCAGCTCTGCCATCTCACCGATAGCCTCAAGGTGAGGGTATGAAAACAGGATCACGCCGAGCAATAAAAGTCCCGCATACCACGTATAGGATGTTGAGCCAAAGAGTTTGCCGATGACGATATCCCACGGACCCAGCGCGGACATTTTTTGAAAGTCCCAAGTGTTCATGCCGACATCACTGTTAGATGCGCTGGCGGCTTCATAGCCACCCCACAAAAACACGACAACGAAAAATGTATACAAGGCGGGGATAAACAGGCTTGCTTGCCATACATCCACGACCAGATCATCCGTGTTACTGGCAATATACAGAACCAGCCCCAGAACGATCGGCATGACAATCAGGCGGAATGGTGAAAATTTGAGCCAGAGATAACGGTGAAATTCAGGATTAACAATAATCATTGCGCATGCATCTCTTTGACTTCCGCCAAGTCCATATAGGCATCTTTCAATGTTTTTTGCGTGACGATGAACTGATAGACAGGCAGTCCTTCATCAACCAGATGTTTAAGAAACGCGCCCTGTGCCTTCTGGTCGCCTTTAAAGGCAACAACCACGCCGTTTTGCGATGTACGTATTTCCGATACGCCTTCATGTGCGGCGATGACTTTTTCGTATTCTTTCTTCACGCTCTGCAACGCGATCTGAATGGTCATGCTTTGCGCGGCCTGATGTTCGGACAGGATGACATGCGATTTGATTTCGCCGTCACGCAGGACAATCATGTCGGTACAGTAATCTTCGAGTTCGGCCAAAATGTGGGAAGAAACGATAATCGTCATTCCTTTGTTTTTCAGCCTCAGCATCAACTCGGAGAACTTGATCCGCGCTTCGGGGTCCATGCCGGATGCAGGTTCATCAAGGAACAAACATTCAGGACCGTGCACCAGCGCAAGCCCTACGCCCAGTCTTTGCTTATAACCGCGAGACAGAGAGCCGGCCTTTTCATCGAGGAATTTCTCAATGTCGATCTCCTTAGCCAGATCGGTGATCTTTTGCTCCAACCCTTCGACGGGAACTTTTTGCGACCACGCCATATAGGTCAGGCATTGCCGCACGCTCAAATTTTTATAAACGCCGAAAAAATCGGACAAGTAGCCCATATGCTGATGCGCTTTGCGCGGCTTATCATGCACATCAATGCCGTTAACGATGACATGAC
This sequence comes from Alphaproteobacteria bacterium, assembly GCA_030432025.1. Lineage (GTDB taxonomy): Bacteria > Pseudomonadota > Alphaproteobacteria > Micavibrionales > Micavibrionaceae > TMED27. Next base: position 2,432 of record JAUIIA010000010.1, on the reverse strand, counting down.
CGCTGAGCGGTGTTTCAAGGGAGGTAAGGCAGCGAAGCAAGGTGGTCTTACCCGCGCCGTTCGGCCCTACAAGGGCGGTGACGCTGCCTTGCTTTATCTCGAATGAAATGTCTTTCAGAACCCGTTTTTTCGGATATTCAAAATTCAGGTTTTTGACGGTAATCAGGCTCATACAAATACTGTTTTGAAAATTTCAGACACGAACAGCGTAATATGTTTGCGGCTTGATGTCAGGCGCTTATTCGAAAAGGATCAACTCTCCAGCACCATCGGCTGACCGAACTGTAAACCTGACCAAGCCGAACTGTCGGTTGAAATGAGCTGCTCACGGGCAGCCTTCATCATTTTCCGGCCCTCTTTATTTTCCGCAGCAACCTTGTTGCGGTCAAAACCCAGTTTCGGTTTGGGATCCAGCACAGGCACCAACTCATGCTCGTTACACAAATTCACGGCTTCTTGCCTCAAGACAGGCAGAGCCACTTTCAAACGGACTTCTCCCTCCGTCATTTCGCGGGTTTTCTTTTTGCCGTCGGCTAACGAAATCAATTCAGGATGGTTCAGCGCGTTAACGCCCGTTTGCGCATCGATTACCTCTTTAACCTCGACCTCGATCTGGTCGATGCAGTAATTATCCTTCGGGTCCTTACTGGCTACGGGTGAAGCAACCCCCTCATCCTGTGCAATCTCAAGCGCAACGATGAAGAGACGGTCCTGATATAATGCAGGACGAAATATGGTGATCTTTTCACGGTCACTGCGGGTTTCAACGCCCGGGAAAATCTTTTTGTCTGCGGCCTTTTTGCCGAACAAATCCCGAAACGGTTCGGGCAACGCCTTGATCTTGCTATCACTCAACCGTCTTATATCACCCAGACGCCCAATCGCGCTGGAAAACAGCTTCACTTTACGTTCAGCACGAAACAAGGCGGGTGAATCTTCTGTCGCCGACATGCCCCATTTGATCATCAGAACATTCTTCAACGGCTCCAAGCGGGCCTGAATGCCCGCCTCGGGTATACGGTGGTCTTTGTCGGTTAAATCTATGCGGTAACGCGCATCCTTACCGTGTGTCAGGCGTCTGAATACTTTTCCTGCTCTTATGTTGTCCTCAAGACGGTTAAACGCCGTTGAAATAGTAGGAAAGGTCGACGCAGAGCGCTTGATGCGCCCGAAAATGTGTCGGTAATGTTCGCGATTATGTTTGTCCGGATTGCCGGCCTGTAACTTGTATTCCAGCTCGGGGAATACTTCGTCATCCGTGCCTGACAGGGCCTGTAAATGCCCTTCGAGGGCCTGTTCCAGCATCTGTTCCGCTGAAAGCTCGGGCTTTTGCGGATCTTCCTCACCAGCATTCTCTGCTGTTTGTATTTCCCCGTTCATGACGCAGTAATTCTCTTCCGTGAATACGGTCGCATCATGCAAAACCTGACGAGGTTTTTGCAAGAAAATAATTACATATAAAAATTAGCTATTGCTTACGGATATTGAGAGTTCTGTATTTCTCGGCCTCTTTCTCTTGACGCTCCAGGAACTTCATAGGAATGGATGTATTCACGAAGATTGTGAATTTACGGCCCGTTTCCACATTTTCAACATCATGCATATTGTAATAAATCACACCTTCGTGACGCTGAAATGATTCAATTTTCCTAAAGCCCAGCCTTTGCAACAGAATGGTTTCTTCCTGCATTGTAATGATGTCGTAAGCTTGCTGCAGAGAAAAACCACTGCCGGATATCACAACCGTTTTGATCAAACCGTCGCGCATCCACTCAAAGAACGCGGGCTTACCGAAGCGTCGATCTTGGCGAGCAAAGGACAAGGCCTGCAAAATCACATCAATATGTGCCAGATGGTTACTGACAACCGCCTGATAAGCCAGCGTTGCGGATTTTACGCGCTCCTCATCTTCCTCATTCATCATGATGTAAGCGTATCTATTCATGAGATCCAGAGTTTCCTGACCAATCGGGTCGTAATGCGGAGTTCTGGCGTAATAAATACGCAGCTGCATGAAATCAAATTTTTTCGGCTTGTTTTTCAGTGCGTTACGCACCATCGCATTGTAATTGGGCAGGGTTTGATAGCTGGAATATGCTTGTTTTTCCCCCGTTTTACCGGTGCCGTAAATTTGTGCGTATGCAGTGCCGGAAACAAGCACGGAAGCAAACAGGACAGTCAGAATGGTGAAAACCGTCTTCATATGAACATTTTAGCATGCCCACAAAATAAGCGCATAAAAAAAGGCCGCCCAAAGATAATTTTGCGCGGCCTTTTTCTTAAAAACTGACTTATTTGAGTAAGTATTACTCGATAATTTTGGAAACAACGCCGGCGCCGACTGTACGGCCACCTTCGCGGATCGCAAAACGAAGACCTTCGCTCATCGCGATCGGAGCAATCAGCTCCACTTCCATATTGTTGATGTTGTC
>JAUIIA010000003.1 GCA_030432025.1 Alphaproteobacteria bacterium | reverse complement strand
ATTACTCGATAATTTTGGAAACAACGCCGGCGCCGACTGTACGGCCACCTTCGCGGATCGCAAAACGAAGACCTTCGCTCATCGCGATCGGAGCAATCAGCTCCACTTCCATATTGTTGATGTTGTCACCAGGCATCACCATTTCTGTACCTTCAGGCAACTTCACTTCACCAGTCACGTCAGTCGTACGGAAGTAGAACTGTGGACGGTAGTTCGTGAAGAATGGTGTGTGGCGGCCGCCTTCATCTTTAGACAAGATGTAAGCTTCTGCCATGAACTTCTTGTGTGGTGTGATTGAACCAGGCTTACAAAGAACCTGACCGCGCTCTACTTCCTCACGCTTCGTACCACGAAGAAGAACACCAACGTTGTCACCGGCTTCGCCGCGGTCAAGCAGCTTGCGGAACATCTCAACACCTGTACAAACAGTTTTCTGTGTGTCCTTGATACCTACGATTTCGATCTCGTCGTTCACGTTGATCACGCCTTGCTCGACACGACCGGTAACAACTGTACCACGACCGGAGATTGAGAATACGTCTTCAACAGGCATCAGGAAGTCTTTGTCAACTTCACGTGCAGGCTGTGGAATGTAATCATCAACAGCTTTCATCAGCTCTTCAATCGCTTTGTCACCAATCTCAGGATCACGGCCTTCAACAGCAGCCAAAGCAGAACCTTTGACGATAGGAATATCATCGCCAGGGAATTCGTATGAAGACAGCAACTCACGAACTTCCATTTCAACAAGCTCAAGAAGCTCTTCATCGTCAACCTGGTCAACTTTGTTCAAGAACACAACAAGAGCAGGAACACCAACCTGACGGGCAAGAAGGATGTGCTCACGTGTCTGAGGCATAGGACCGTCAGCGGCGTTAACAACCAGAATAGCACCATCCATCTGCGCGGCACCTGTGATCATGTTCTTAACATAGTCAGCGTGACCCGGGCAGTCTACGTGTGCGTAGTGACGGTTATCTGTTTCATATTCAACGTGTGCTGTAGAAATCGTGATACCACGCGCTTTTTCTTCAGGAGCCTTGTCAATCTTGTCAACTGACTCACCGGCACCGTATTTCATTGCAATAGCTGCCGTCAGCGTCGTCTTACCATGGTCAACGTGACCAATTGTACCGATATTCGCATGCGGCTTCGTTCTTTCAAATTTTTCCTTAGACATCCTTTTTCGTCCTTAAATTTTGCGTTTTGGTTACAATAGCTTCGCGTTTTTAGCCATCGGCACGCGTTTACACGCGACACCGCCACGAAATCCTTGCTTTGATGTAGAAAACCGCGCCCTGAATGTCAACGGGTTTTTTATGCGTTTTTGAGTTCTGAAAGCTCGATCATGCGCTTATTTTGCTCATCCCAGAATTTGAGATTTCCACACTCCAGACTTTCGCGCAGGCCAAGAACATTGATCTCTTTTAGTTCCGGCAGGTCGTCCATACAGGATTGCAGCTTGTAGTTGGGGATTTGCGCACATAAATGGTGAATATGGTGCAGGCCGATATTGCCTGTAAACCACTGTAAAACTTTTGGTAATTTATAATAGGAACTGCCATGCAGGGCGGATTCCAGCAAATTCCAGTCCTCGTTACGTTCCCAGTAGGCATCTTCGAACTGGTGTTGCACATAGAACAGCCATCCGCCGATCCATGCCGTTACCACGACAATGGGAATGTAGCCGAGCAACAGCGCCGACCATCCGAAAAGCGCTACAAAGCAACCGTAAAACGCCAACAGCGAGAGGTTAGAAAGCATGATCGTGTTCCAGATCGAGTCTTTAGACAGCGTTTTATAATCTTCATAAAAGTTGAAGCTGGAATTATGCGGGATACGTTGGCCGATGATGGTGTATATCGGGGCGCCGATAAAAACAATTGTGAACATATTGCGGTACATACGGTACCAGAAGCGCTTGCTTACAGGCATCGCCTCATATTCCGCGACGGTAATCGTATCAATGCCGCCGATGCTGCGACGATCCAAATCGCCTGATGTAGCATGGTGCATATTATGCGCACGGCGCCAAAAGTCATAAGGCGTGAAGGTCAGCAAACTCATAAGGCGGCCGCACCAGTCATTAGCCTTTTTGGATTTAAAGAACGAGCGGTGACCGCAGTCATGCTGAAAAATGAAAATACGCGTTAATAGGCCGGATGCAATTGGCAGCAAAAGATAAGAAAGCCAGTATCCGCTTTGGATGCCGTAAATCATTAGGCCTGCAACGGCGAAGAAAAGCGGCAAAGTCGTAAACAGTTGGAAGAGGGTTCTTTTAGTATCCGCGCCTTTATATTTCTGACAGTGCGCGAAAATCTCCTCTACCGGTGTTGTTTCGGGCTTAAGGGCTACGCCGGGACTGTTCATATCGTATGGATGCATGAAACCTACTTTTTATGATTCTAAACGCTAAGCCTAGCCTGTGAGGAGAAATTTACAATCTAAAAAATTATGGTTTTGCTAAGCGCAGACAGCCTCACAGGACGTCTTGGCCGATTTCATAGATTTGAGAGAGTGGAGCGGGTGATGGGAATCGAACCCACGTAGCCAGCTTGGAAGGCTGGAGCTTTACCATTAAGCTACACCCGCTTATCGGTAAGTTTGTTAGTGATATTAATCTTGGGCATAAAAATCAAGCATAATCAAGAAACTCAAATCCTTGAGCGATCATATGCTCGATCAGCGCGCAGACTTCTTCGTGAATATCGGGCTGGTCATGCATCAGCAACACATGCGGCCCTTCGCCCTGCAGGCTTTCATCCTCATTAATGCGGCGCTTTAGGTCCTCAACGGTTTTGTAATCCCAATTCCCCTTATGCCGTTCGGTCAGCATCCAGTCACCGCTGGTGTAGGTGAACAGGCAATCAACGGCTTGCGAGGGATAGGCATCAGCCATATTTTTGAATGGCTGGGTAAAGCCTTGATCCTTTAAATATTGCTGAAGCACCGATGTCTTATTGTTTTCGACAATGGCCGTTTGCGAGCCGTCGGCAAAAATGCGTTCGACCCGTACACCGTCACCACGGTCAATATAGGGGAAGCGGTAGTATTTTCCGGGACGTTCGATATCCAGGCGCGCATAGGCGGCGTCGATCAAATGGTCACATTTTTCCAGATCATCAACCCAATCCTGCGGCTCCATATCACCCGCAGGGATGTGGGCGAAGGAATGGTTACCAATCACCAAACCCTTTTGGATTGCGTACTCTATCGCCTTCGGGTTTTGTTCCATGAACGCGCCGCGTACGAACAGCAGCGCGGGTATATTACGCTCAGCCAAAAAATCCGTAAGCGCTTCGGTATGTTCACAAGGGCTGTCGTCAATGGTCAGATACGCGCGTTTAGCAGGCATGCAGCAACCCTTTCAGCGCGGGGTACGGGTCCTTTAGGATGAATATGGGTGTTGCCTCGAGGTCGCGTTTCACGGAGTCGACCGCCTCAATGTGAAACGCATTTTTGAACAGTTCAATATCCAGCACGCCCGCATCCTTCAGGCGTGGAATAACCCCGCCCGTTAAATACAGTCCTCCATAGGCATTACCCGTCACAACGGCCATCGCCGCGAAATTGCCGAAAAATTCGTGAAACAAGCGTATTGCGTCCTTCACATGCTCACGGTCCAAATGGTCCAGCAAATCCTCGGGCGTTTTGGCCACCGGTTGCAAGCCATTGATCAAGCAGATGGCGTTGTAGATATTCAGCAACCCCGGTCCGCTGACGAGATTTTCGTATACGACCGCTTTTTCCGGTCTTTGCCTGCGTACGGCGCGAATGACGATCCATTGTTCTTCGCTTATTGCCGCGGCCGACATGTGCCCGCCATGGGTTTTTTGTACAAATTGCGACTGCTTGTTCAAATAGGCCAACCCCAGACCTGTTCCGGGGCCGATCAAACAGTGTGTGTTCGATGCACCCTGCGCATCCTTGATAACCTCAACGTCCTTATCTTCAAGCGCCGTCAGCGACCATGTGGCGGCCTCGAAGTCATTGAGGATAATCTCGATATCCCAACCCTCTTCTTTCAGGCTTTGCGGGTCGACATGCCACGGGTTGTGATTAACGAACTTCCATACGCCCTCATCCTCATAGCCCGCAGTCGCGATACGCAAACGCCCCGCTGAATCCGCGTTATGCAGGGTGCAATACGCCGCCAACGCGTCATTGAATGTTTCAAAGTCCGAGACTTCGTATTTTTGAATGCGGTCGATTGTGCCCTGCTCGACCTGTGCCAGCCTGACAAATGTTCCGCCAATATCCGCTACAACAAACATTTTTAAATCATGCCTGCGCTTTGCGTTTGATGCAAAAGGGTTTTTTCCATGAAGAAAAAATTCATCGAAAAATTTGTAACCCCGCCTTTTGCCCCGCGAATATATTTGCACTGCACGGACCTTCCCCCATTTTTGCAGCGTTATATGAAGGATTGTTCGTGTTCTTTCCTCTCCGCGCTTTTGTAAAGCACACATCGGACCTCTTGGCTGAAAATGCCGAGGGGTCCGTTTGTTTTAACGAAAACTGTCGCATTCTGCGCGTGCACTGGCTAATATCCGTTCATGACTGCGCATAAACCGATTTTGATTTTCCAACTCCGCCCCGAAGATATCACTGCCGACAGTGAGTATGCCTGCATCCTAAAATACGGAGGTCTGGAGGAAAAAGACACGAAACGTATGCGGATCGAAACGTCCGGCATTCCTGACGATTTGAACCTTGATGACTATTCCGCAATCATCGTCGGCGGCAGTCCGTTTGACCTGACCACACCGCCGGATCAAAAAACCGAGAACCAGAATAAAATCGAAGCGGGTTTTATGCGCTTGCTGGACGATGTCGTAAAGCGTGACTTCCCTTTTCTGGGTGCATGTTCCGGCAATGGTTTGCTCGGCACATATCTGGGTGCGCCGATGTCACGCAAATACAGCGAGCCGATTTATTGCACCAATGTTCAGATCACCGAGGACGGCAAGCAGGATAAATTGCTGGAAGGTTTCCCGAGGAAATTGATGTGTTGCTCGGGCATAAGGAAGCGGTTGATGAAACACCCGAAGGCGCGACATTACTCGTGCGTGGACATGTCTGCCCCGTGCAAATGTTTCGTGTCGGTGAAAATGTCTATGCGACACAATTCCACCCCGAAGGTGATGCGGACGAGTTCAAGCTCAGAATTGATGTGTATAGCGGTCACGGGTATTTCGAACCGCACGAAGCCGAAGAGCTTAAAGAATCCGTCAGCCGCGTACCAACGCCGTATGCGCAAAAAATCCTGAGACGCTTTGTCGGGTTTTATTATCCCGACGCAGCCTAAACTTGCTTTCTCTGCGTTTTCTTCCATTTCATATAGCGCAAGATAATGGAACACAGAAGGATTAGTAATGCTGGTAAATGGAGAGTGGAGCGCTGATTGGGACCCTGTACAAGCAAAAGACAGTAAAGGTGGCTTCAAGCGGCAAGATTCAGAGTTTCGTAATTGGATTGGCGACGAACAGTTTCCCGCCGAAAAAGGGCGTTATCGTCTATATGCCGCTTATATCTGTCCATGGGCTTGTCGTACTCTTGCTTTAAGAAATCTCAAAGGCTTGCAGGATATTATTCCCGTAACCATCATCAACCCGATCATGACCGATTTTGGTTGGCAGTTTGGCGGCTACCCCGGCGCCAGCGCAGAAGACCCGGAGATGAACGCCCAATACATGCACGAGCTGTATACCAAAGCTAACGGCAATTATACCGGACGCGCGACGGTTCCCGTTTTATGGGATGCAAAAGCCAAAACCATCGTCAACAATGAGTCCTCAGAGATCATCAAAATGTTGAACAGTGCTTTTGACGATCTTTTACCCGAAAATCATCAAGCGTTAGACTTTTACCCTGAAGCGCTTAAAGACGACATCGATCGCTTCAATGCCGATATTTACCCCAGTGTGAATAACGGCGTATATCGCGCAGGCTTTGCAACCACGCAGGAAGCATATGAAGAAGCATTCGCGGACATATTTGCCAAACTTGATGATCTGGAAGACCGCTTTTCAGACGGACGTAAATTTGTTCATGGAGAAAGATTAACGCTCAGCGATATTCACCTGTTCGTGACCCTGATCCGTTTCGATGTAGCTTATTACGGCCTGTTTAAAACCAACCTTCGCCGAATTGAGGATTATCCGCACCTTCAGGCATATACGAAACGCATGTATAGCGAACCCAGCGTCGTTGACACCGTTAACTTTGACCATATCAAATCCGGCTATTACTCAATTAAGAAGCTTAACCCCACCGGCATCGTTCCGAAGGGACCCAGCCTGCAATTCGAGTAATCCAGATCGCACGGCGCTCATACCTCTTCACTGAGCTGCTCATCAGCACGCGTTGCATCCCCCGCGAGCAGCACGTGCTCTCTAAAGTACTGCGTTTTCTTCGCGGAAAAATTCGAACTTGAAGCGCTGGATCCAGTTTTTGACATCGCAGGGCGTATGATCACTTTCAACGACTTGGGTTTTTTCGAACTCCAGATCGATTTCACCGATCAATTTATCAAAATCAATTTTATGGATATGGGCCTGCAGCAAATCCAGCATAATGGCTTGCTCTTCCCTGTGATATTCGCCGTCGACCCAGACAAGCTGATGCGCGAATTTGAAGAAGCGGGCCTCCAGCTGGGCACTCTCCACATTCCTGAACATCTCCTCGATATCCTTAGGCTCGTAGATGTCATCTTTCAAAATTGCGATCTGCTCTTCGGTAAAAGGATAGACTTCCATGGCTTCGGCCATAAAGCGGATTTCTTCATCGCGCACCCGGTGGTCGGCATGGACCATGGCGAACAGAGTACGCCACATATAAAATTCGTCTGGCTTGATTTCGGTTAAAGGCATCGAATTTCCGTTTAGTTGGAGTGCTCGGATGTGACCGTCTACTCTACTATATCATGATGCAGCTTTAGAGACGGGTTTAGGCTTTTGCCTGCGGTACAGGTGGTTGTTCCGGCTGGTCTTCCTTGCGGATGTTTTTACCTTCGGCATTTACGAGCACCACCTGGTTACGGCCGCCTTCCTTGGCCTCATAGAGCATTTCATCGGCTTTGGTCAGCATTTCATTGACCGACTCTTCATCCGGCGTACAAGAGTAAATCCCCACACTTACGGAGTAGGACAACTCCTTTGTCTCACCGTTTTTATCCTTGTACGGACAAGGAGACTCGGCAACTGCGGCACGAATGCGGTCGATTACGTTGTAGGCGTCCTGATCACTAGTGGAGCGTACGAGCGTAACAGCAAATTCTTCACCACCGATACGGCCGATGATATCGCCACGACGCACGCGCATTTTCAGCTGGCTGGCGAAATGCTTAATCACGGCATCACCGACATCGTGACCATATGTGTCATTAATCGATTTGAACTTATCCAGATCCATCAACGCCATTCCTATCGGAGCCTTGCTACGCTTAGACTGTGCGACTTCGGCGGTCGACTCGTTGATAAAGGCGCGGCGGTTTTTCAGCCCCGTCAGCGGATCCTGTAAAGCCTGTTCCACCAGCATGGTGTGGTAGTTGTGAATACGGTTGATCAGCGGGCGGAAAATTAAAAATGCCTCAAGAATCAACACCAACAGGATAATGACGATACCGCCCATCTGCATGCGGTGATAGAAATCAATCGTGGCGAGCGTTTCCTGTCTGTATTTATCCAGACCAACATCGAAGCCCGCGATCATTTCGCGAGCATCCATATTGCCCAAAGCTTCTCCGATTTTCTTACAGACTTTGGAGGGGTTCAGATACTGAATGTTGATGTTCGAACATTCACGCGAGATCTGAACATATATCCTTAACCTTTCATCCAGATTAAAACGGGTTCCGAAAAAGACCTCCGTTAGCTCGTCACTGATACTGTGGCCTTCCTGAATTTGCGGAACAATGAATGTGCGGCTGGCCTCGATTTTCTGCAAAGTGTTCTTAAGACGGGCCTGATCAACGTCACTTCCATGCTCGGCAAAATCGTCAACCTGATACGGCACACGCTGAAGCATAGAGCGGATACGGCTCATATGATAGGTGACTTCAGAGGTTTCGGTCAGTTCCTGCATCAACAGGTTGGTCGAAAAATGGATACCGATCGAGAATACAGCGATAATCGCAAACGCTATGATATACGCGTAAGTCAGCGCTTTTGCAGGGCTTTTTGTTTCGGAGTCCAGTTTATTTGAATAGATTGAGGAGATCATAAAGGTTCTAGCTTTTGAAATAACCTTAGTTTGATGAAAGAAATATACCTAACCCCTCTATATTACTCCATTTTTTCGCATTGCAACAGTCCTATTAATGCGACTGTGCCTTTAGAATTGCTGTAAATGGGTTATTCAGAGGGCTGCAAAGCTTCGCGTTTACGAATTGTCCGTATGTCGATGTTCAAGCGGTCGCCAAACGTTTTTTGCTGCCACGGGTCGTCGTATTTTCGTCTGTATGCACAAAACGAGTATCGTTCCCCCACTTCCATAAGCGAGCCTTCCTCGATCATATCATTGATAATCTGGCGCGGTGGGTGCGCAATGAATTGTTTGATGGAACCGTCAGGCATTTCCCTATCCAGAACAATCAGGCGCATGGATTTAACGGCTTTCCACATTTCTGTGCAGTCATCGTTTTTGCATTTGATGTTCGGATACATAATTTCCGACTTTGTAACCGTACCAGTAACCTTTTCCGTTTCTTGGCCCTCTTCGATCACGTATTCGCAATTATCCCTCGGCGGTGGCCGCTGAACGGCTTCCTGCGCATATGCATTAGAGGCTAAAAGAATAACAATTGCGAATAAGGGGAAAATGTATCTCATGCATATATGTTTCCAGAATTGGGCAATTTGTTCAATAAAATCATGTAAATATTATTGCGGTAACGGTACGGGCCCTGTCTCCGGCACGATCTCGGGCTGAATAGTATTTTTGTTCTCGAGCGTCTGTGACCATTGGCTGTCATAGGTTTCGTGGAAAGTCTCAAGCATGGGGTCAAGCTCATTGGGAGAAGTTTCACTTAGTAAATTTTCAAGTTGCCGCTCAAACATGCCTTCATTTTCCTTGAACTGCCACAAGGCGTTCAACTCCGGCTCTAGCGTATTTGCCTGCTCTTCGCTCAGATCCTTAAATTGATCGAATACAGATAGATTGGAGATGTTGTTGGACATCGGCACCATTGCAGAAGAACCGAAATTATCGTTCCAATCCCAGCCACGTGTTCCCTTGATATCAATTTTTGAAGGGTCCAACCAGCCATGCGCATCAGGATGACGCGGAACCTCGCCATAGTATTTTTGCATGAAGCTGTTGGTTGTCGCGATTGTGGGCCTCTCGTTGTTCGGTGGCTTTCCCCCGATCGCAAAATGCGCGATCTCATGAAAAAGGAGCCTCTGCATAGACAGGTCATGAAAATTTCCGTCTGCCCCTTCGTAACGCACGATACTCTCTGCATCGCCGATTCTAATGTTACCGTTGGTGTAAGCTGCCGTTAATCCGTCACTTGGCCCGATTCTAATTTTAGCATCAGGATCACCAAGGCTTTCCTTTAAATTTTCAACGGCTCGTTCAATGTATTCCTGTCCCTCAGGCGTAGATGCTATCTCGTCCAAAGCTTTACGAATTGCCTCTGCATCCGGTCCGTCTTCAACTTCTATATAATCTTGCCACCGCATAACACACCTAATAATTTTTCATAATACTATTAGGTGTGTGTTAAAAAAGGCTTAACCAATACGATTAAGCCTTGCTCTCGGTGCGTCTGCAGAGCAATAAAAACCCGCCATACGGCGGGTGCTATATTTAATGGTGGAGGGGGTAGGATTCGAACCTACGTACTCCGAAGAGGCCTGATTTACAGTCAGGTGCCTTTAACCACTCGACCACCCCTCCACTCGGATAAATATGTTGGCATACAAAAAAGACTTTTGCTCTGTCTGTCAAGTATGCGATGCATGTCTCATGGGAAAAAAACAAAAAAGCCATATGCCCCGCCCTTCTCTATACGGATTTCATGCCGTTCGCGAAGCGTGGCTGAATGATGAACGCCGTATAGAAGCCTTATTGATCACCAAGCAGGCGACAAGCGGATTCGAACAAACACTGGTCGAGGCAGAGCGTGCAGGCATTCACAGGCCCGCGCCTATGATTGTTGATAAAGACACGCTGGAAAAAGCGTTGCCGCGCGGCGCAGTTCACCAAGGTTTGGGGCTTGCTTGCTCCGATTTACCCGAAAAAGACATTCAGGATCTGATCATCGCCAATGAGCATGAGGACAGAGTGTGCCTCGTGATTCTTGATCAGGTGACCGACCCGCATAATGTGGGTGCGATCCTGCGGAGTGCCTGCGCCTTCGGTGCCAAAGGCATGATCATGCAGAAAAAGCACGCGCCGGAGATGACAGGTGCGCTGTCCAAAGCCGCTTGCGGCGCCCTGGAACATGTACCGGTTGCGTTCGAGACGAATCTCAGCCGTTCGATAGAGGCATTACAGGAAGCCGGATATTTCGTTTACGGGTTGGATGAACGCGGCGAAGAGGTGCAAACCGTCGACTTTTCGGCCAAAAACGCTTTAGTGCTAGGCGCGGAAGGACCGGGAATGCGCCGTTTGGTCAAAGATCACTGCGATGTGCTGGTCAGATTGCCCATGCATGGGCCGATGCCGAGCATAAATGTGTCAAATGCGGCCGCTGTTGCACTGCATGAAATCGCTAAAACTTAACGTGACCTTAAGTTTGACTACAATTCTCTGAAAATTTGTAAATAATTTATCTAAAATTTTTGACTTTATTAACCTTTACGGGTTACGATTAAATTATAGAGAAAAATGCACAAAAAGTGCACGAAGCCGACAAACGGCAGACAAATAGAGGGTAGTGTAAATGAAGCGACTGAGATACCAGAACGGTATTGCGCGCGACCAAAATGCGCGTTTCGGGTTCAAAATTGTCAAATTTTGCCAAGGCATCTCCAAGGCAGACTTTTCAAATCATGAATATGGTGAAAAAGAGTTCTACGCGTTTATTGCGATAGAGCCGCAAAATCTTGCCTATTTTGAAAAACATTACCGCCCGCTTCACTGCTCGGATTTCTCCGCTTTCGGTGAGGAATTACTCCGTGGCTGGGGCACAAATCCGCCAGAAGATATCGTCAAATATCTGGCGTTCAAACATAATATAGAATTCGATGTCGACATCGCGTATGCGAAGCATCTCTCCCAATTAACAATGCAGTCCAAAGAGGTTTTGAGAACCGAAGAAGACGGTTTTCTTTCTCTCGAACAAGTCAGTAATCCTGCATCGGACCATGGCCAAACGATCTCCTTTCATGGTCCGAAAAAATACCCTGAGAAACCCGTAGATACTCAAAGGGCCTAATCCCTGTAAGTCCTTTGGGTTGGTTTCACCCTCACTCCCCGCCTCGCGAACGGTTTTAAGTCAACCGTTGCGAGGTTTTTTTTGTGGGCTAGACTTCACCGCAGCGATAGGCCATGTTTTGATTTATGAATCAAACTGCGCCTGCTTCCGATAAGTGTCCCGACGATGAAAACGAGCTGTATCTCGTTGACGGTTCGGGTTTTATTTTCCGTGCCTATTTCGCCATGACCTATTCCGGTCGCGGTGACATGACCAACCCAGAGGGCGTTCCCGTTTCCGCCGTGTTCGGGTTCACGCAAATGCTGATCAAATTGCTCAATGATTATCACGCGCCGTATATCGCCGTAATCTTCGACCCGCCCGGTGGTTCATTCCGTAATGATTTATATGAAGAATATAAAGCCAACCGCGATGCTCCGCCCGAAGACCTCGTCCCGCAATTCCCGCTAGTGCGCGATGCGACTCGGGCGTTTGATATCCCCGCGATCGAGCTGAAAGGCTATGAGGCCGATGATCTGATCGCGGCTTATACCAAGCTGGCGGTTGCACAAGGCAAGAAGGTCACGATTGTCTCATCCGATAAAGATTTGATGCAGCTGGTTGGACCGTGCGTGCGCATGCTCGACCCGATGAAGAACAAGTATATCGGCCCGAAGGAAGTCGAAGAGAAATTCGGTGTCGGGCCGGAACGCGTGATTGATGTACAGGCTTTGGCAGGTGATTCCACTGACAACATTCCGGGCGTGCCGGGCATTGGTGTAAAAACAGCAGCGCAGTTGATCAATGAATATGGGTCTTTGCATGAACTACTTGCACGCGCCGAAGAGATTAAACAGCCCAAGCGCCGTGAGAAGCTGATCGAACATGCCGAGGATGCGCGCTTGTCGGAAAAACTGGTGACACTTGACCAAGATGCCCCCGTACCCGTCCCACTCGATGATCTGAAAACGCATGACCCCGATAAACCCGAATTGATGGGCTTCCTCGAAAAGCACGCGTTTAACTCGATCATCAAACGTCTGGGCGGCGAACCTGTCGCAGTCGCTCCACAGCAAGCAGAAGTGGCCAAAGAAGAAGTCGAATGGCCGGCGATCAAAGATAATGAATACGTTTTGATTAATGACGAAAAGACATTACAGCAATGGATTGACGACGCGTCACAAAACGGGACGGTCTGTATCGATACAGAGACAACAGACCTTACACCCGCCAAGGCAAAACTTGTCGGAATTGCGTTATCTTCAGAGATTGGCAAGGCGGCCTACATTCCGCTAGGGCATGTTGCAGAACAAGCCGACCTGCTCGGTGAAAGTAACGGTTCCGACATTCCGCAGCTGCCGATGGATAAAGCACTCGAGATGCTCAAGCCTTTACTGGAAGATCCTGCCGTTATGAAGGTCGCGCACAATATGAAGTATGACTGGCAGATTTTTGCCAAGCACGGCATCCACGTCTCCCCGTGTGACGATACGATGTTGATTTCATACGTGCTGGACGGGTCGAGCACAAAGCATTCCATGGATGCGCTCTCGGAAAATTATTTCGCGCACCAACCGATCAAATACGAAGAAGTTGCGGGTAAGGGTAAATCCCAAGTGACGTTTGATAAGGTCGATATTGAAAAGGCGCTGGATTATGCCGCCGAAGATGCGGATGTCACTTTGCGCCTCTACTACACATTGAAGCCGCGCCTTGTGCCGGAGAAAATGACAGCTGTATACGAAAACCTAGAGCGGCCTCTTATTCCTGTAATCGCACAGATGGAATTGGACGGTATCAAGGTCGATCCGCAAGTCTTGAAATCCATGAGTACGGATTTCGGTAAGCGGATTGTCGAGCTGGAAGAGGAAATCCATAAGCTGGCAGGCACGCAGTTTAATATCGGCTCACCCAAGCAGATCGGGGAAATCCTGTTTGATCAAATGGGATTAGAAGGCGGCAAGAAGACCAAAACAGGGCAATATTCCACCGATGTCAAAACGCTTGAAGATTTGGCGCTGCAAGGCCATGAAATCGTGCAGAAGATTCTGGATTGGCGCGGGTTATCAAAGCTGAAATCGACCTATACCGATGCGTTGCAGGAGCAAATCAACCCCGACACAGGCCGCGTGCACACATCCTATTCCATGACAGGAACATCAACGGGTCGACTGGCCTCCAGCGATCCCAACTTGCAGAATATCCCAATCCGCACCGAGGACGGGCGTAAAATCCGTGAGGCGTTTGTCGCTAAAGACGGTCATACATTACTCTCGGTTGACTATTCCCAGGTCGAGTTACGCCTCGCCGCCGAGGTCGCCGGTGTAGAAGCACTGAAGCAAGCCTTCAAAGACGGGGCGGATATTCATACGCTGACCGCATCCCAAGTTTTTGATGTGCCGATGGAAGAAATAGATTCCGAAACGAGACGTCGCGCAAAGGCGGTAAACTTCGGTATTATCTACGGAATTTCAGGATACGGCCTCGCTAAACAATTGAATGTTCCGCAGCACGAAGCGGCCGATTTCATAAAAAGATATCTGGCCAAGTTTTCAGAGATCAAGGATTACATGGAAGCGAAAAAGGAAGAGGCGCGCAAACATGAGTACGTAAAAACACTCTATGGCCGTAAGTGTTTCACCCCGAATATCAATGCAAAGATCCCCGCACAGCGCGGCGGTTCGGAACGGGCGGCTATCAATGCGCCATTACAGGGTACGGCGGCCGACATCATGAAAATTGCCATGATCAAGATGCCGAAAGCTCTTGAGGATGCAGGCTTGAACGCCAAGATGCTGCTTCAGGTGCATGATGAATTGATCTTCGAAGTTCCCGACGCGGAGCTTGAAAAGACCACGGCCCTCGTCAAAGAGGTGATGGAAAATGCGTATCAAACTATGGGTGTAGAAATTTCCGTACCGCTGGAAGCAGAAGCCGGATCGGGCCAAAGCTGGGCCGAAGCGCACTAGCCTGTTTCTTAGAGCCTATTTCTTCAAAAGCGATTTTATCTCGGACAATTCATCTTGAATGTCCTTTAGTTTCTCATCGGTTGATTTGGCTTTTTCTTTTCCGGCCTTCTTGTCCTTTTCCGCCTGCTCGCCTTCGTGAATGATATTCATCGCATCAACGATAATACCGATAAACAGGTTGAGCACCGCGAAGCTGGTCACAATGATGAACGGAATAAAGAACACCCATGAATAGGGATGCACTTCCATGACGGGACGGACGACTTCCTGACTCCACCCTTCCAGCGTCATGATCTGGAACAGCGTATACATTGACGCGCCAATGGTGCCGAACAACATTTCGAACTCATCGCCGAACAGTTTGGTCGACAGCACAGAAGCGACATAGAAGATGATCAGCAACACCGACATGATCGAGGCCATACCCGGAATAGCATGGAGCAACGCGGCGATGACGCGGCGCATGGACGGCACAACGGATACAAGGCGAAGGACACGCAGAATTCGTAATGTCCGCAAGACCGCCAATTCGCCACTCGCGGGGACAAGTGCGATCCCGACAATAATAAAGTCAAAAATGTTCCAGCCTTGTTTGAAAAACGAGAGACGGTAGGCAAAGAGTTTTAGCAATAGTTCTACGGTAAAAATGCCCAGCGCGATGTGATCCAGCATGACAAGCGTGTCATACGCGCGCTCAGTAATGCTGTCGCTGGTCTCCATTCCCAGAATAACCGCGTTACCGACAATCACGGCAATGATGAAATTAACGAAAAAGCCGCTTTCAACGAAATCAGCAACTTTACCGCGCAGGCCTGTTAACTCTGTCTCTCTCAAATCAACCGGACGAACCATGTCTAACTGCTCCGAATTAGTGTTTCCCTCTCACTTAACCCGATTGCCGGAATAAAGGAAAGTGCTTGATTTTTTTATCCAAAGGCTTGTATAACCGCAATACTTCAAATGACGACTTGGCTTATGTTTTTCTCGGCTGCCTCAGTCGTCAGTGTTAAACCCTTGATTTATAAGGAGAAAGAAATGCCGAAGATGAAAACCAAATCTGGTGCGAAGAAGCGATTCCGCGTTACCAGCAGTGGCAAAGTTAAGGTCAAACAGGCCAAAATGCGCCACATGCAAATGAACAAACCTAAATCCATGAAGCGTAAGGCAAAAGGTCAGACCACTCTATGTGCGGCTGATGAGCGCAAAGTATTGCGTAATTACCTGCCATACTCTCGCAAGAAAAAGAAGTCTGCAGAGACTTCAGAAAAGAAGGAGGGCTAGACCATGGCACGCGTTAAAGGTGGACCTAGAGCACACGCTCGTCACAGAAAAGTTATCAAAGCCGCTAAAGGTTACTACGGCCGTCGCAAGAGCTGTTTCCGTACCGCGGTTCAAGCTGTTGAGAAAGCCGGTCAGTACGCATACCGCGACCGTCGCACAAAGAAACGTGATTTCCGCAAATTGTGGATCCAGCGTATCAATGCGGCTGCCCGTATGCATGGCCTGAAATACTCTACTCTGATGCACGGCCTCAAGCTGTCAGGCATCGAGTTGGACCGTAAATCTCTGTCCGAGATTGCTATCCATGATGAGAAAGGCTTCGAAGCCATTGCCAAGCAAGCACAAGCTGCTTTGGACAAGGCTGAAAAAGCCGCTGCATAAGCTGCATCATTCAAGAATTATTAGAAAGCCCGCGCCTTGCGGGCTTTTTTATTTGCAAAGCCTTACCCTTTTATGATTTACATAACACATGATTGTTTCTCAGAAGCTCACCAGTGACGGTATTGTCGGTCCATTCTATGATGGTGCGCGCACGCACGCGCAGCCTGCAGACCCTGTTGCCTATTTCACTTTCCGAGCCATCAACAGCAAAAATCTGACCTTTGCGTTGGACCCTGAACGCCAGCAATTCTTACAAGACCGCGTGAACGAGGTGTTTGCGCAAAGCGCTTCGAATGATAACGGTGCCCTTGCCCGCGCCTTATCCGACCGTGTCACAGAGGACCTGCCACTTGCCAAGGCCGCATTAAAAGAAAAATTTGGCACTTTGTATGATTTCGAGCTGGTGGAAACAGAAATCAAAACACGTGCTGAAGACCTGCATGAAGGCATTCAAGGACAATTTAAATGCACCGGCCGTCACTCCCACGCCGGCGACTTTGGTACCAATCATGATACGCATGCGCATGACGCCTATATCAGCTTTGACTTTAAAGACCCGCAAGGGCACGCCGTGAACATCGTTACCGATGCCGAATCTGCTGCATTCCTACAAGATTTTCTCGATGAGTATTTCGAAGGTGATCATTTAAGCATGACCGTAGAAGAGATGGGCGAGCAAATATTTGAACGCGTGCAAAACTCACTGACGCAAGGGCCACAAGCTTTGCGCAACCTCAATCTGAACAGCTTGTCTATTACCATGCCTTATGATGGTTCGCTCGATCATCCAAGTATACCTATGACGTTCCGCCTGAGTGTTCCTGAAGACGCGCCCGGAGCAACACTGTAGAGTTTTGAGAAAGCCCGCGCGTTGCGGGCTTTTTTGATGGGTGATATTCTTTTTATTTTAAAAGGATCCTTCCACCCTATGAGCAAACTCATTGAATGCAGCGTACACGGTAAGTCAGAGCCCGCCTATACTTGCCCCCATATCAAAGCCAGCCTCAATGATGGTAAGCCTCGTGGATTCAACATGATGCGCGATGAAGATAATGAAATTCAGGCTTTTTGCGATACGTGCTGGAATGCCAGTGATGAGGAATGGGATGCGTTGAATGCCGACGGCCCGCGTCTCTTGTGCTTTGGCTGCCTGATGAAAGTCGCTGAAATCAACAACACCACGATTGATGCCCATGAGTAAGTCCCTGTTCGTCTTTGACTGGAACGGCACGATTTTGTCGGACACGGTGCCGAGCTGGAAAGCGGGTAATGTCGCGCTTGAGTTTTACGGCGCAGAACCGATACCGCTACAGCTTCACCGCGAGACATTCTGCTTTCCCATTGTGCCTTTTTATGAGCGGCACGGTGTCAGCGAAGCAGAAGTTATGGAGCGCCGCGAAGAAGGGAATGAAACCTTTCAGGCCGCCTATTCGGAATTTGCCAAAAATGCCCGCACGCGCACAGGGGCGCGGGATTTGCTGGGCCATCTGAACGACCGAAGCATTGAATGTATTATCCTTTCAAACTATCTGACCGTGCGCATAGAAGAACATTGCAAACGACTGAACATCGAAGATTATTTCAGCCACATATCCGGCTATGACTGTGACGGCACGACAATCCTGAAAAGCACGACCAAGGTTTTGCGTCTACAATCCTACATGCAGGAACAAGGATATGCGGGTAATGATGTCGTCATCGTCGGTGATTCCATGGAGGAACCGGAAATCGCCCGTGAGCTGGGCATTACTTCGGTGGGTATTACAGGCGGTTACATCACCGAGAAGCGCTTGCGCGAAGCCCGCCCTGACTATATCGTACACAGACTAGACGCCATAAAAACGCTTGGACTTCTTTAATGTCTGATGATAAACAACCCGTTATGACTGATATTGCCGCATTAAAAACCGAATTGGCCTCCGAGATCGAAGCCGCCAACGACCTTCAATCTCTGGATGATGTCCGTGTGTCCGTTCTGGGTAAGAAGGGCCGCATTACGGCGATGATGAAGACTTTGGGCCAGATGGACCCCGAAGAGCGTAAAACAACGGGTCAGGCCCTGAACGCGCTGAAAGACGAGATCGCCGATTTGATCAAGTCACAGGAACGCGCCCTGAAAAAACAGGAAATGGACCAGCGTCTGGCGACCGAAACGCAAGACATCACACTGTCCCCGCGCCCCAAGCGCAGCGGTAAAATCCACCCGATTTCCCAGACTATGGAAGAATTGGTCAATATCTTCGGCGCAATGGGCTTCTCCGTTGCCGAAGGTCCCGATATCGAGGATGACTGGCACAACTTTACCGCGCTGAACTTCCCACCGGGTCACCCCGCGCGCGAAATGCAGGACACGTTCTTCCTGCCCGAAGACCCGAGTGAAGAAGGCGAATACGCGAAGAAGCTTTTGCGGACGCACACATCCTCCGTGCAAATCCGCCACATGGAAAATAACAAGCCGCCTTACAAGATTGTCTGTTTCGGCCGTACGTACCGTTCCGATTACGACATGACACACACGCCGATGTTCCACCAGATGGAAGGTCTGTTCATTGATAAGGGCGTCACGATGGCGCATTTGAAAGGCTGCCTGACCGATTTCGTACGTGCCTATTTCGGCGTGGATGATTTGCCTGTCCGTTTCCGCCCATCCTTCTTCCCGTTCGTTGAACCGGGTGCCGAAGTTGATATCGGTTACACGAAAAAAGAAGACGGCGGCATCAAGCTTGGTAAAGCACCCGAAGGTCAGGAACAAAAATGGATGGAAATCCTCGGCTCCGGCATGGTGCATCCGAATGTGTTGAAAAACTGCGGTGTTGATCCCGATGAATATCAGGGCTTTGCCTTCGGTATGGGTATCGAGCGTCTGACAATGCTGAAATACGGTATTCCCGACCTGCGTACATTCTTTGAATGCGATACGCGCTGGCTGGAGCATTACGGCTTCGAGTCTACAAACCGCCCCAACACCAATACCCGATAATGTCCTTAAAAATTCGGCCACCCGAAAACAGAGACTTTCCCGACTGGCTGCCGCTGTGGGACGGTAACAATCTGGGTCATCGCGATGAAAAAGTTACGTCCGAAACATGGACGCGGCTGACCGATCCTGAATTTCCCGTTTACGGATTATTGGCGGAGAAAGATGCCCGTCTCGTTGGGCTGTTGCATTACGTCGTGCATCCGACGACAGGCAACATCAAGCCTGTATGTTACATGCAGGATGTCTATGTCGACCCCGAATTCCGCCGCAACGGCATCGCCCGTAAATTGATTGAAGAGTTAGCGGCGCAAGCCAAGGCGCATAAGAAATGGGCGCGGATGTACTGGCTGGCGGAAAGCGATAATGAAGCCGCGCAAAGCCTGTATAAAACGCTCGGCGTTAAAATGGATTTCACATTGCATATGTTGAAGACGGATTAAACCGTTAGGACAAGGTCGGCGTATCATCTAATGTGAGATCTGCCGTAATAATTTCCCCGGTACCCTCTATACGCGCATCATCAAAAGCCGTTCTTGTGGTTAGACCTTCAGTAAGGGCCAGTTGTTCGGCCCGGTCCCGATAATCAACATGTGTAGCAGTAATCGGGTTTGGTACGGATTCATTATTTATTTCTCTCAAAACATTCAAACGCAGCAGTGTGTCGGCATTTTCAAGTGTTTCGGTATATTGACTGATTGGTGTTGTGCGCGGGTCCAGATCGATATCCAGTTCTTTCAAATCACGCTGAATAATACCTAATACGGCCCTGAAATCAGCATCCTCGATACCGTCGATCATCGCCTGCCCCGCTTTTTCGTGGCCTTCAGGGTACGTGCCGACATCATAGCCGGCCATCAACATGGCTTCCTGAAGCTTTGCAACTTCTTCGGTAAATACGGAACTGACATTTCCACCTAGAATAATCGCCATTCTTTCGGGCGGGGGCTGAATTGGATCCAGCTCAGTAACCTCGATTGGTGTCGTATAGCGGCGGTTATACTCTGTAAGATCGTCACCGGTTAATGTTTCATCCTCAACGCCCTCTTCCACACGGCGATCAACCGTTTCCCGGGTCTCTACAATTTCGCGCGCCTCGTCTCTGGCATCTGCCCTGACCGCGGTAACAAAGCCGCGATGTTTTGCATGCAATATCTGTCGCCTTAATTCACCAAGGTTATTGAGTTCCGCTTGCGTGTAATTTCCTTCCGGTGCATTGGCTGCGCCACCCGTTTGCTCACCTGACAGGTTTGTTGTCGTCAGCCCATAAATCTGTTCCTCCATGCCGTAAGCGACATAAAGCGCACGGATATTGGCTACATCGTCCAGCGGGAAGCCTACGCGATGTGCACGGGCGTTGGAAAGCTGTGCAATAACACGATCGACGACACCTTTATCCGCATCAAAATTGCGAACTGTGCGCCCATCGGCATCCACGCTACCTGTACCTACCGTTAGATCACCGCCGCCTGTATCCAGTCGGCCGATGCCGGTCTGCATAGCAGATTCAAGGCGTTCATATTCACTTCTGTGGATTTCGGTCAGATCGATATCCTGACCTGTGAAATGTTTGTATGTCGCCTCCATGGCGTCCCGCTCTTCACTTGTCCAGATGCTGTCACGGATATCCCAACGTCCACGCGTCATCAGTACAGGACGGTAATCCTGATTGCCCGGCTCGGGGTCGCGCACGCGTTCAGGCACCTTGGCCAAAAGCGCACGGATTTGTGCTGCATCTAGAAGATTTGGTGGCGGATCACCAGCCATAAATATACACCCTCATTTTTCTTATACTTATAATTTTGCCCTATTTTACGCTGCCAAGCGTTAAGAAAGCCTTAACTTTAAGGCCCAAGACCCTGAAAATCCGCGCATTTCGCCTTGAAATTCGCGGCTTAAAGGTTAAAAATGCGACTTCTTATAAATTGAAGGTGACAAAACAATGAAATTCACGCTGAATTGGCTCAAACAGCCGCTGGACACGGACGCAAGTCTTGCGGAGATTGATGAAAAACTGACCGCGATCGGCCTCGAAGTCGAGGAAATTACCGATCAGGCTGCCGATTTTGCACCGTTTAAGGTCGCCTATGTCGAAAAAGCCGAGCCACACCCCGACGCCGACAAGTTGCGCGTATGTACGGTGCAAACTGCCGATCACGGCGTTCAGCAGATTGTTTGCGGCGCACCGAATGCACGTGCTGGCATGAAGGCCGTTTTCGCACCTGAAGGTACATATATTCCGGGTCTGGATGTCACTTTGAAAAAAGCCAAAATCCGCGGTGTTGAAAGCTGCGGCATGCTGGTTTCAGAAAAAGAAATGTGCATCTCCGATGAGCATAACGGCATTATCGAAGTTGACGAGAAATACGAAGTCGGCACACCAATGGCCGAGATTTTCGGTCTGGATGATCCTGTCATCGAAATCGCGTTGACCCCCAACCGTGCGGATTGCGCGGGGCTATACGGCATTGCGCGCGATCTGGCCGCCGCAGGTGTTGGTACGCTGAAGCCCGTGGACGCCGAACCCGTTAAAGGCACATTCAAATCCGAAATCGATGTGAGCATTGATGATAAAGACGGCTGTCCGATGTTTGTCGGCCGCCAAATTAAGGGCGTTAAAAACGGCCCATCGCCGGAATGGCTGCAAAAGCTTTTGAAATCCGTGGGCTTACGCCCGATTAGTGCGCTAGTCGATATTACGAACTTCATTACGCATGACCATGCCCGTCCACTGCACGCCTATGATGCAGACAAGCTGAAAGGCGATATCCGCGTCGGCACAAGCAAAGGCGGCGAAGAGCTGGATGCGTTGAATGACAAATCCTACGAGCTGGTTGAAGGTGCAGTGACAATTAATGATGACAGCGGTGTGATCGGCCTTGGCGGTATTGTGGGCGGCACATCCACAGGCTGCGACGAAGAGACCACCAACGTGTTCCTTGAATGCGCGTATTTCGCACCGGAACGCATCGCCCGTACCGGTCGTGACCAAGGCGTACAAAGTGACGCGCGTTACCGTTTCGAGCGCGGCGCGGACCCCGCCTTCGTTGTAACCGGCATGGAGCTGTTCACAAAAATGGTGCTGGAGATTTGCGGTGGTGAAGCCAGTGAGCTGGTTATCGCGGGCGACGCTCCCGAGTGGAAACGCACCATCGAATATGACCCTGCCTACACCACGCAATTGATCGGTATTAATGTTGATGAAAAGCGTCAGGTTGAAATTCTGGAATCTTTAGGCTTTGAAGTTTCAGGCAAAGCGCCTGCCCTCAAGGTCCAGCCGCCATCATGGCGCGGTGACGTTTTCGGCAAGGCCGACATCACCGAAGAGATTGCCCGTATCGTCGGGTTTGATGACATTCCATCCGAGTCCGTGCATGGCGCGGTTGTACCACAGGCGGCCGAAACCGTTCTCGGCTCCGCGATGCGTAAAGCGCGTAGTGCGTTATCGTCCCGCGGACTGAACGAATGTGTGACATGGTCTTTCCTTGGTGAAGATCAGGCCCGCGCGTTTGGTGCCAATGACAACCAAGTAACCGCAACCCGTTTACAAAACCCGATTTCATCCGAGATGGATGTGATGCGCCCGAGCATTTTGCCGAACCTGATCGCAGCCGCCGAGCGTAACGAAGCCCGCGGATACCCGCATGCAGCCTTGTGCGAAGTCGGTCCTGTTTTTGCGGGAGTGAAGCCCGATGATCAGTCCATGGTCGCTGCCGGAATCCGCAGCGGATCAAACGCGCCCCGTCACTGGGCGGATGATAAGTCCACCCGTCATGTTGATCTGTATGATGCCAAGGCCGATGCTCTGGCCGCACTGGAAGCCTGCGGTGCTCCGGCTGCGAATGCGCAAATATCCGCCGATGCGCCCGAATATTACCATCCGGGTCGTTCGGGTTGTTTGCGTCTGGGTAAAAACGTGCTGGCGACTTTCGGTGAAATCCACCCCGCCATTCTGGAAGAAATGGGTATCAAATTCCCCGTTGTCGGGTTTGAAGTCATGCTTGGCAATATTCCTGAGCCCAAGAAAAAGGGCACGGAAAAGCCGATGCTCCACCTTGAACCTCTACAGCCGCTGACCCGTGACTTTGCGTTTCTGGTTGATGAAAATGTGCAGGCCGATGACCTGACCCGCGCCGCGAAAGCCGCGGATAAGAAGCTGATTACGGAAGCGGACGTCTTCGATATCTATCAGGGCAAAGGTGTTGAGGACGGCAAGAAATCCGTCGCGTTGTCGATTACGATTCAGCCGAAAGACCAGACGTTGAAAGACGCCGACCTCGAAGCGCTGACCAAAGCCGTGATCGAGATGGTCGAGAAAAAGACGGGTGGAGTTCTTCGTGGCTAATGTCACGATCCGTGCACTTCAATTAGACGATTGGAAAGATTACCGCGCCACACGCATTCGGGCGGTGGAAATGCATACGGGGTATTTTCTTGCCGATCCTGAAATCACCCGCAACCAACCCGACAGTTTCTGGAAAGATGCTTTAGACCAAAACGGCAAATGCGTTTTTGGCCTGTTTGACGGCGTGCAGATGATCGGTTTGTGCGGCGTGTTCACATGGCGTAAAGACCCGAGTGGTAAGACGGGTGTGATGGCGATGGATTTCATTGACCCCGAATATCGCGGACAGGGACATACCGACCTGCTCTATAAAGCGCGTATTGATTTCGCCCTGAAACATGAGCCATGGGACAAGCTAGCGATCTCGCACCGTATCGGTAACGAACCATCAAAGCGGGCAATGCTTAAACACGGGTTTAAGTTCAAAGACACACAGGAAATTGATTGGCCAGACGGGACGCGGGACATCGAGTATAATTACGAAATAGATTTGATTGCCTTGCGCGAAAAGGCTTAAGCCTTTTTCTTTTCGCCCAGTTCCTCCGCCACGATGTCCTTACGTGACAATTTACCGATCATGGTTTTCGGCAGAGGTTCGGCACGGAATTCGATTTTGCGCGGCATCTGGATTTTCGAAATCTTATCAGCGAGGAAATCGCGAAGTTCAAGCTCGGTAAGCTCTCGCCCTTCCTTCAGTTTCACCCACGCCTTAACGACCTCGCCACGCTGCACGTCGGGTAGTCCGGCGACGATACATTCCTCCACATTCGGATGCTCGTAAATTGCTTCCTCTACGTGACGTGGGTAAACGTTATAACCGTTGGTAATGATCAGGTCCTTGATACGGTCAACGATATAGGAATAGCCGCGCTCATCCATATAGGCAATATCGCCCGTATAGAGCCGCTTCGTACCATCCGGCATTTGCTTCAATACCTTTTCAGTTTCCTCGGGGCGGTTGTAATAGCCCTTCATCACTTGCGGACCGCGAATGCAGACTTCGCCGCGTTCACCCAACGGCATAGGCGTTTCTTTATCCTCGCGGTCGATGATCTCGATAATGGTTTGCGGTACGGGTAGACCGATTGAGCCTGCGATATTCTCGCCGAACGGCGGGTTCACATTCGACACAGGTGAAGACTCGGTCAGGCCATAACCTTCGACCACAGTCGATCCTGTTTTGGCTTCAAACTTCTTCTTCACCTCAACGGGCAAAGGCGCGCCGCCGGAAATACAGAAATTCAAAGATTTCAGATCATATTTTTTCAAATTCGCGCAGTTATTGATCGCATTGAAAATCGCAGGAACGGCCGGCATATATTGCGGCTTTTTCTTCGTGATCATTTTCAAGGCTTCTGTGAGATCAAAACGCGGGATAGTCACAATCTCCATGCCGCCGCAAACCGACAGGTTCATACAAACCGTCATCGAGAACACATGGAAAAACGGCAGCACAGCCATCATTTTTTCATGGCCGCCATTCACGTTCGGGTCAGGCTCGGGGAAGTTGGCGTAGCACTGCACCGCGTTGGCATAGATATTCATATGGGTCAGCATTGCGCCCTTAGGCACACCGGTCGTACCGCCCGTATATTGCAGAACCGCGACATCCTCGATCGGGTCCAGATCTGCGGGTTGGTACTGCCCGTCATTATTCATCAGGCTATCAAGACTGGTTATGCGGTCATTGCCGTAATTCACTTTGGCCACGTCTTTGCTTTTGACGATAGGAAAGAGGAGGTTTTTCGGGAATGACAACATGTCGGTGAATTTACCAACGATGAGTTTTTTCAGACGCGTATCGGAGAGCGCTTCTTCCATTTTATCGTAGAGCAACGCGAGATCGAGCGTGACCATAATGTCCGTTTCGCTGTCCTCAATCTGGTGTGCCAGCTCCGCTTTTACATACAGCGGGTTATAATTGACCACGGTTCCGCCGATTTTAAGCACACCATAGTAGGCAATCATGAAAAGTGGGCAATTCGGCAGAAACAGACCTACTTTGTCATCCTTTTTAACGCCCATTTTTTGCAAGCCTGCAGCGAAGCGGTCCACGGCGTCGCCCAGCTCCGCCCATGTGTTCGTTTTGCCCATAAAGTCAAACGCTTGCGCGTTCGGTTTACGTTTAACCGTTTCGTCAAAAACATCGGTCATGAGACCCGGTTTGATCTCCATATGCCAATCGGGCTTGGGTGGATAGTCTGTAAGCCAGGGATATTCAGCTTTTGTCATTTAAGGAGCCTCGTCACAGCTGCGCAGAGCCGTTTAAAAAATTGATATCTAATAATAATTTAGCGCGTTTAGCGTAATTTTTCTATGTGCGGTGCAGCACAAGTTTAACCTGTGAACGCGATAATATGTCTCTGGATTTTGATTTAAAAATCGGGCACACTATATTTAAGTATGTCCTAGGACAGCGATTGAATTACATTGTGTTAAAGGATTTTCGTTTTGCAGGCCCCGCAAAATAACTCTCTTCCTGAGAGTGAGATCAAACCGATAAAAATGCATCTCAAATGGTTTAACGGCACCAAAGGCTTTGGTTTCGTTGTACCGGAAGACGAGAGCTATGACGCGTTCGTGCACATTACAACGTTGCAGGATGCAGGCCTTCACGCGTTGGGCGAAGGTGCCGTTTTGATGTGCACTTTGTTTGACGGCCCGAAAGGCAAGCAAGTCAAAGAAATTACCGAAGTTGTCGAGACAGGTGATGTGAACCTGATGCCGTCGGAAGTTTCCGAAGACGGAACATTTGCGATGGGCGGCCTGGTGAAATGGTACAAGCCTGAAAAAGGTTTCGGCTTCATTATTCCCGACGACGGCATGAAGGACGTCTTCATTCACAAAACGCTGTTGGACAAGCTTGAGATTGAAGAGCTTGAAGCCGGACAGCGTGTGAAAGTTACATTGAAGGTCGTCGATAAGGGACGCGAAGCTGTCGACATCGAAGTTATTCGCTAAATAAATATCTAAAACCTCCCAATAAAAAACCGCCGATATCCTCGGCGGTGTTTTTGTTTTTAGCCTGTGACCGTTGGCTTATTTCGCAACGACTTTCTTGGCAGCAGCCAGTTCTGCTTTTGTGACTTTTGCCGCTTCGGCTTCCTGACCTTTCAGGATGCGGTTGCGCGTTGCGGCCTGATAGGCAACTTGCGCGTGCTCAAGACAGTACGGCAATGAAGGCAAGCAATTGTCACCACAAAAACCGAAAGACTCTTCCTGCGGATCACCTAAAGGCCAGCGGCACTGATTGGCTTTCAGATCCGTCAAAGGAATACCCTGACGGTTATCTTGTGCAGCAGCTTTTTTGATTTTGGGTTGAGCAGGAGGTGTTTGTGTTTTCGCAGGCGCTTGAGATTTTGGCGCGGCGGATTTCTTGTTTTGTTGAATGGGTGAGACGCGGTTTGAAAGCTTCAATCTGTGTGCTTTTCCGATAACCGCATTTCTTGTTACGCCTCCAAGTTCCTTAGCGATCTCTGCGGCAGTTTTGCCCTCGCCCCATAACTTGGTTAGTAACGATACGCGTTCTTCGGTCCAGCTCATCTTTTTCTCCCACTCAAGTGCACACCAGCTAAATGACTGATATACAATAAAAATTACAGTTTTTGTTCCAAGACCTGTACTTTATCAGCAGCGTGCGTTTCTCGTCAATTTATCGTTTCAAAAAAGTTTCGTTATCCACACTGAACATATAAAAAAATATTTTTAAGCTTATTCGGTAAGCCCTATCTCACGCAGATTTTCAGCTTTCTCTGACCAGCCATCTTGTACTTTTACAAATAATTTCAGATGGATGCGGGCGTCAAAAATTTCTTCCAATTCAAGGCGCGCTTCCTGTCCGATTTGTTTGATACGTGCTCCGCGTTTACCTAGCACAATCGCTTTTTGTGAGTCCCGCTCGACATAAACAACCTGATCGATTTTGATAGAGCCGTTATCGAAATGCTCCCAGTTCTCGGTTTGAACAAACGCAGCATACGGAAGCTCTTTATGTAGTTGGTTGAAAATTTTCTCTCGGGTAATTTCGGCCGCCATCATGCGCATCGGCAAATCGGTGATCTGGTCTTCTTCATAGACCCACGGTCCTTCGGGTAATGTATTGGCGAAGTGGTCCAGCACGGCATCCGTGCCTTGCCCTTTAAGCGAAGAGATCATAAATGTCGCATCATAATTATGCATGTCATTCAAATTTTGTGCGTGCTTAAGCAGGTGCTCTTTATTGGTTTTATCTGTCTTGTTCAACGCCAGAACGGTCGGCTTATTTTTCGGCAGCTTTTCAACCAGTGCTTTATTTTGTTCACCCAAATTCTTCGGCGCGGCATCCACAATGTGCAACACCGCGTCCGCATCATCGACCGCTTCATATGCTGCACCTACCATTGCGCGTTCCAATGTTCCTTTTTTCGATGCGTCATAAATTCCCGGCGTATCGACCAGAACTATTTGCGCGCCTTCATGCAAGGCAATGCCCAGAATACGCATGCGGGTTGTGTGCACCTTGTGCGAAACGATGGATACTTTCGAACCGACGAGATGGTTGATCAGCGTCGATTTCCCCGCATTCGGCAAACCGACAACCGCGACAAATCCGCATCTTTTTTGTTCTTCATCACCGCTCATATCGCGCCCTTTTCTTCCAGCATTTTTAGAAACACGCGGGCCGCTTCTTTCTCCGCGATCTGTCGTGATTTACCTTCGGCGGTCATGCTGTCATAGCCCGTCACATTGATCGCTACTTTAAAAACAGGTGCGTGGTCGGGGCCGCTTTGTTCGACAATTTCATAGGCCGGCAGGGCAAGGCCCAGGCTCTGTGCCCATTCCTGAATCCGTGTTTTGGGATGCAACGGCGGCTCCTTCATGACCTCCAGTTTGTCATTCCACAATTCATGGATAAGGGTCTGACATTTTTCAAAACCGGCATCGAGATAAAGTGCGCCGATCAAGGATTCAAAAACATCGGCGAGGATATGTTCGTTCTCGGCTCCGCCCGCATGTGCCTCCCCTTCGGAGAATGCGATGTATTGCCCGAGCTCCAAATCAACTGAACGTTTAGCTAAAAATGATCCTTGGACCAGCGCGGCCAAACGACGTGCGAGGTCACCTTCTTTTTCTTTTGGGAAGCGGGCGTAGAGCATCTCCGCAACGACGAGGCCAAGTACACGGTCGCCCAAAAATTCGAGGCGCTCATAATTTTCATTCGCGCCCGTGCTGGAATGGGTCAGCGCAATTTTCAGAAGTTCGGGATTACTAAAGGTGTGACCAATACGCGTTTGAAGCTGTGTAAAATTCTCAGCCATGCCTACTGCGCGTCCTCGTCAGTTGCATCAGACTCCGTGCTTAAACGAACAGGGTCGATGTCGTTAAAGAAACGTTCGTACCGTAATGCCCATGGCCATTTCCACACTTCGAACATTCCGGCAGAACCATCTGTAGAGAAAAACAAAAAGTCCGCACGACCAACGATATTTTCAAACGGTACGAAACCAACAATATGCTCGACGCGACTGTCTTGTGAATTGTCACGGTTATCTCCCATCAGGAAGTAATGCCCTTCGGGCACGGTGAAAAGCTCGGTGTTATCCAACTGCTCGCCGTCACTGGTTTCGTATATACGGTGGACGGCGCCACCGGGAAGTGTTTCCAAATAGTGGTGCATCGCAGTGCGGCCATACGCATCGGGGTCTTCTTCTATGCCGAGCGGTTCACGCTCGACCATTTCACCATTAATATAGAGGCGACCATTCGTGACCTGAATAGTATCGCCCGGCAAACCGATCACGCGCTTGATGTAATCGACGCTTGTGTTGCTTGGCAATTTAAAGACGACAATGTCTCCGCGCTGCGGTTCCTCAGCCCATACTCGACCGCTTAGTGGCGCAAGGCCGAACGGGAAAGAATAACGGCTGTAACCATAGGCTGGTTTGTTGACGAAAAGATAATCACCGATCAACAAGGTTGGCTTCATAGAGCCGGAGGGGATGTTGAACGGCTCCAGCAAAAATGTGCGGATCAGGATGGCAAAGAAGATCGCTATGACGGCTGTCTTTAAAAACTCCGCCATTTCTTCCTTGGCGGTCAACGGCGCGTCTTCGCCTGTTTTCGATGCGTCTTTTGTCTTTTTCGCATCTGCCGTTTCGGGGGTAACTTCGGCGGGCGTTTGTGCTGCGTCCTGCTTTTCCAGCTTCTCTGTCATTGTATCTTGTGTTTCGCTCATGATGATCGCCTTATTTAGACCATTTACATGCTAAATACCAGTGATGTTTACGTCGATTGGGCCACAGGATGGGCTTCAATGATGACCTGCGCCTGCGCCAAGGGTGGTTCGTCAGTTAATGTAAGATGAATGGAGGCTTCGTATCCATTTGGAATCATTGCATTAAGGCGCTCCAATGCTCCACCTGTCAGTTTTAAGGCCGGTGCGCCCGAAGGGGCATTTACGACGCCGATATCCTTCATAAAAACGCCCTGCGAAAAGCCTGTACCCAATGCTTTGGACATGGCTTCCTTGGCGGCGAAACGCTTGGCGTAGGTATCGATATGCGTGCCGGCAGCGCGGCGGCGTTCAGCCTTAGCGCGTTCAATGTCGGTGAAACAGCGTTCAATGAAGCGTTTTTCATAGCGGCCCATCACTTTTTCGACGCGCTTTATATCGATTAAATCACTGCCAATTCCAATTATCATCGATTTGTCCGATATTTAAATTATCGCGGTTGGCCCGTTACTTCGCGTGCCACGCGGTGCAATCTTCTCTCCCTCGCACGAACGCGTGCAAGCTTTGCGCCGTTCACGAGACGATAGAAAAGCATATAGCTAAAAGGAACAGAGAGCAAAGCGATCAGATATCCGCCAAGAAGCCACGGCAGGAAGATGCGCACAGGTTCATGCTTGATTAATTCCCATACAACCGAGAAATCGATATGTTCGGGAAGAGATGCGGAGTCCACGCCTATCAGTTCAAATATAAAGGAACCGAATGTCATCGCCGCCCACCACATAAACGGGAAAGTCCACGGATTACCCGCAAACGTGCCGATCAATGAGGCAAGGAAATTGGCGCGAAAAACGTAAGCCAGAAAACCCGCCTGAATAAAATGCGTTCCAACAAGCGGTGTGAAGGAGATAGCCGCGCCAATAGCAAGGCCCAGTGCGATTTTTTGTGAAGAGTCAGATAAACGGATTACACGCAAGCGGGTGTATTTAGCAGCTCTGATCCATCCCATACTGGGCCAGAACAACTCTCTGATATTTTCCAAAACCGTTCGAGCTTTCCGCCGTTTGAACATCAAAAATACGCCGCTTTTGCTAGTTTGATTTATGATAATTTGGGTTTATCATGGTGCTAATCAAGTCTAAGGACTTATTTTACAACAATGAATGGATCATCATGAATATTCAAGACCATATACGTATCGTGCCGGATTTTCCCAAGCCCGGGATCAACTTTTATGATATCGCAACATTGTTAAAACATCCTCAAGCCTGGCGGGAGACCGTCACCAGACTGGAACGTCTGGCCGAGACATATAAACCAGACATGTTAATGGGGGTCGAGGCACGCGGCTTTCTGGTCGCATCCGCACTGGCACACGAAATGAACCTCGGCTTCGGCATGGTTAGAAAAGCGGGCAAGCTACCCGGCAACACACTTTCCCATAGCTATAGCCTTGAATATGGCGAGGATACGATTGAAATTCAGCCTGATATGGTACCCGCAGGATCTCGCGTGCTCGTTGTTGACGACCTTCTGGCGACAGGCGGAACAATGCACGCGGCAGAAACGCTTATCCTGAAAACAGGTGCGCATGTCGTTGGTCATTTGACGATTATCGAACTTGAAGGTTTGAACGGACGTGAAAAGCTGAGTGCGCCGTTCCAAGCCCTACTTAAACGCCCCGCATAACAGCCAATCTTATTTAGGCAGAGTTGCGTTCGGCTTTTTGCCGTTTTCTGCTGCCACTGTTTCTTTTTCAAACAACAACACAGAGAACTCGTCCTCGACTTGCTCGAGCTTTTTCGGTGAACGCAGGTCGAGACGGCCTTTGGGTGAGATACTGGCCACGACTTTCGTCTCGCCTGTCCCCATTTTTGTCTCGATTTCATCGCGGTTTCTATCCGTCAATTTCGTCGCGCGGAAGCGCCAGCCTTTGCGGAAGTTTGCGGCGATATCCCAAAAGTCCATATCCGGCGGACCGAATGTGCGGCCACGGATCGTTTCGGAAATCTGGCGGCGCTGGTGCTCGTCTTTCTCGTGCGGCAGGAATTGATAGACCTTGTCGCGCCCATATTCGTGAATGAATGTGTTACAAATCAGGGCGTTGTAAGCAGGGTTATTTGTGAGCGCCGCGATGGCGTTATAACGTGCGACCTCGACATGGTATTCCGTCTCTTCGGAAAGAATTTCACCGTAATAGACCTGAATATCGGCAAGGCGGGCACCTTTCAGCGCATGCCAGTTTTTATCGGCAATCATCACCTCTACATTTCGGTCCTTAAGGACTTCGGCGAACTGCACAGCCCAGTCTGAAGCGCCGACGATGATCAAGCCGTCTTTGTCCGTATAGGCCAGATCGAGTTTCTTACCCAGCGGTTTAGCCGTCAGGCCATGGGCGAAGACGGTACAGAGAACAATCGCGAAAGCCAGCGGCAGGATTTGTTCTCCGTCCGCATAGCCGATACCAACCAGATAGGGACCCAGAACACCGGCAACAGCGGCACATACAATACCGCGCGGTGCCACCCAGCCGGTAAGCACCACTTCCTGCCAGCTCATCTTGCTGCCTATGCTGGATGCCATCAGGGTCAAAGGACGGATAACAAACAGCAACAGGACGATAAACAGGCCGCCGCGCCAATCAATGGAAAACAAGATATTGGGGTCAATGTTCGCGGTCAGAATAATAAACACGCCGGAGACCAGCATGATCGAAATCGTTTCCTTGAATTTCTTCAATTCCTCAATTGCCTTTACGCCCATATTGGCCATGGCAACGCCCATGATTGTCACACCGATAAGGCCGAAATCATGTTCGATCGAGTTACAGATAACGAAGAAAATCAAAACGGTCGAAAGCAAGAACGCGGGTTTCAGATACTCAGGAATAACGTCCTTGTCGAACATTTTTGAAACCACATACGCGATCAGGATACTGAAGAAGGCGATGAGGATGATGGACAAGATAGTACCCAAAACAAAACCGGACACAACCGGATCGCCCTCGGATTGAATGCGGAAATACTCGTAACACAAAATCGCCAGTACCGCGCCGATAGGGTCATTGATGATCCCTTCCCACTTCAGGACGGAGGCGGGACGTTCTTTCAAATGCGCATTTTTAAGCAGCGGCATAATCACGGTAGGCCCTGTAACAATCAGCAATGCGCCGAAGGTCAGGGAGACAGGAAAACTTAGACCGGCGACATAATAAAGCGCCGCCGTGGTCAAAGCCCACGCGACAGGAGCACCGACCACAATCACCCTGCGGATTGCGAACCGCGCCTCCTTGATTTCTTTAAAGTCGAGATTGAGCGCCCCTTCGAACAGGATAATACCAACCGCCAAAGATACGATCGGGTTGAGCAGGTCTCCGAGTAGAGCCTCGGGCTGAACCAGATCGAAATAACCGGCCAGAAACCCGCCGGTCAGCAGGAACACAATCGCGGGGGTTTTGAATTTCCACCCCAGCCATTGGCCGAAAATGCTTAAAAAAGCAATCCATGAGATTTGCGCTAAAATTGTCGTCATACGGCTACCCTGCCCAGAATTTTTTGTGAAAGTAAAGCATCACAGGATGCTTATATACGGTTTCTTTTGCCTTCGTTTGTTGGCTTATTGACCTCTGGCCCGTTCAACGCTCGATATGATCGGCGTCGCACGCAGGGCCGCGATGATATTATTAAGATGTTTAGTATCCTTGACGTAAATATCAACCAGTATCACCCAGAAATCTGTCGATCTATTCGTGATTTTCAGGTTTGTAATGTTTCCACCATTGGTCGCGATGACGGTTGAGAGTGTCGCCAAAGTGCCCGGTTCATTCTGTAGCGTAATATTGATGCGACCTACATGCGCTTCGGGTGAATCCGGACCATCACCCCATGAAACATCCAACCACCGTTCAGGTGTATCGGCAAATGTTTCGAGCGTTTCGCAGTCAATGGTATGGATCGTCACGCCTTTACCCGTTGTCACGATCCCGACAATGCGATCGCCGGGCAGCGGGTGGCAACACCGTGCAAAGTGAACCGCCATGCCGGGGATGAGGCCCTTAATCGGCATCGGCGCGTCCGAGCCACTAAGCGGCTGGACCATTACGGCCTTATCCATATCCGAGGACGGGCGTTTTGCAATTTCGGTCTTATGAGCGGGGAAGATCGCCTTAAACACATCGCGGGCAACCAATACGCCTGAACCGATGCGGGCATATATATCGTCGTTCTCATCAGCTTTGAATTTCTTCACGATGCCCGTGACAGCTTTCTCACTGAAATCATAGCCTTCCTGACGAAAGATTTTTTGCAGCATCGCCTTACCCAGCGTGATGTATTCGGAGCGTTGCTGATTGCGGACGAATTTGCGGATATGGCTGCGCGCTTTACCCGTGACAACAAAGCGCTCCCATGTCGGGGATGGCTGTTGGGTTTTGGAGGTAATGATATCGACCTGATCACCGTTGGCGAGTTTCGTGTTCAGCGGTGCGATACGGCCATTGATCTTCGCACCGACACAGCGGTCGCCGATATCGGAGTGAATGGCATAGGCAAAGTCGATCGGGGTTGCGCCGGAGGGCAATTCGATCAGATCGCCTTTGGGCGTAAATGCAAAAACCTGATCCTGAAACAATTCGAGCTTTGTGTTTTCCCAGAAATCTTCAGGCTGTTGTTCTTGCTCCAGAATTTCGAGCAACTCGCGCAGCCAGCGATATTTCTTCACATCCTTCAGGCTCGGCAATTCGCCTTCCTTATACGCCCAGTGTGCAGCGACACCCATATCGGCCTGATAGTGCATTTCTTCGGTACGGATCTGGATCTCGATACGCTGTCTGGACGGGCCCATTACGGTGGTGTGAATGGAGCGGTAGCCGTTTGGTTTGGGCGTGGAGATATAATCCTTGAAACGTCCGGGCACGCTCGGGTATTTGCTGTGGATCAGGCCCAGTGTGCCGTAGCAAGCCTCTATATCGTCTACAACGATACGGAACGCCATGATGTCGGAGAGCTGTTCAAAGGCGACGTTTTTACGCTGCATCTTCTTCCAGATCGAATAACCGGTTTTTTCACGGCCCGAAATCTCGGCTTCTATACCTGCTTTGGACAGCATGTTTTTCAGCTCTTTGATAATGTCCTGAACGACATCAATACCCTCGGTCCGCAGGAAGGACAGACGATTGGTAATACTTTCACGCGCTTCGGGGTTGAGGACAGAGAACGCCAGATCCTCTAACTCGGTCTTAATCGAGTGCACACCGATACGTTCGGCCAGCGGCACGTAAATCTCCAGAGTCTCCAACGCGATACGGCGTTGCTTTTCCGGCTTTTTGATGCCGTCAATCGTGCGCATATTATGCAAGCGGTCAGCCAGCTTCACCAAAAGCACACGGATGTCTTCGGACATGGCCAGCAGAAGCTTACGGAAGTTCTCGGCCTGCTTACCCTCAACGGTTTTACTCTCGATCCGTGTCAGCTTGCTGACCCCGTCGACGAGATCGGCGACTTCCTGACCGAATTTATCGGACAGCTCGTCATAGGTCGCCTCGGTATCTTCGAGCGTATCGTGCAGGATGGCGGTGACGATGCTGCCCAGATCGAGGCGCATGTCGGCCAGAATGCTGGCCACCTCCACGGGATGCGTGTAATACGGTTCGCCCGAAGAGCGGGTTTGCCCTTCATGCATCACTTTTGCGTATTCAATAGCATTTTCAACCACTTGCGGGTTGAAATCGGGGTTATACGTCTTGATCTGTTCCACCAGAGCCGGAGGATTTTTCATATAGTTCTTAATATTCTTATTTATGTCTCTACTTAAAGTACCATGTGCAGTGCAAAAAATCACTGTATTTGAAAGAGTTGAGGCATAAAAAAAGCCGGACGAATCCGGCTTTTAAAGATTATGAGAAAGACTTACTCGGTCGGTGTGCCGCCAGCCATGTCTTCCAGAGACGGTTCGGCATCATCCGCGACTTCCTCGTCGCTGTACATGCCTTCGGCTTTATTCTGGTTTCCGGCGATTGTGCCCCACTCTTCTTCACCATCCATGAGGTCGATTTGCTCGTCTTCCTCTTCGTACGCAACCATGCGCTGGTGAGAGCGGATCAGCTCTTCCTTCAGGTCTTCAACTTCAACATTTTCACCGGCAATTTCGCGCAAAGCAACAACAGGGTTTTTGTCGTTGTCACGTTCGATTGTCAGCGGAGCGCCAGAACCAATTTTGCGGGCGCGCTGTGCAGCCACCATCACAAGTTCAAAGCGGTTTGTAACTTTATCAATACAGTCTTCTACGGTTACGCGTGCCATTCATGCCTCTTTCAAATTTCGAATGAAGCCTTCTTATAGTGGGTTCATTCAGTAAATGCAAGCGCTTCGGATGCGACTTAAATCAGCGTAACGGCAGATTAATTGCGGCGTCTTAATTTCTCATTCTGAGAATTTATCAGAATTCCGCCTCATTTTGATTTTTTGGGAAATAGCGCTTGATTTTCATTCTCAACTCAAATATTACGACTTTCTAATTTAAAATTTTCTTTCGCAGGGCAAAATGAGTAAACAAAAATCAGCCTCCTCCCAAACCGGTCTTTTCTATCCTGATGAGCGGCTCGCTCTTTTCATTGATGGTGCCAATCTTTATGCGGCATCCAAAGCTCTGGAATTTGATATTGATTACAAATCACTTTTGAAGTGGTTTTCCGATCAAAGCCGCTTGGTGCGCTCTTTTTACTACACTGCTTTGGTAGATGATCAGGAATATTCCCCTATTCGTCCGTTGGTTGACTGGTTGAATTACAACGGCTTCACGATGGTGACAAAGCCGGCACGCGAATACACCGACAATCAGGGTCGTAAGAAGGTCAAAAGCGGTATTGATATCGAGATGGCCATCGACATGATGGATATCGCGGATAAGATCGACCATATCGTCCTGTTTTCCGGCGACGGTGATTTACGCCGTCTTGTTGAAACTGTGCAGAACAAGGGCGTGCGCGTCAGTGTTGTGGGCAGCATCGAGAGCAACCCGGTTATGATTTCCGATGATCTGCGCCGCCAGGCCGATTTCTTTATCGAACTGGATGAACTCGCGCCGCACATCATGCGCAACAATGACGACTCCAACGAGGAATACGTCGCTGCTTAATAGGCTTGACGGTTGATTCAACGCATGCCTTGATAGAGGCATGTCTTTTACCCCTCCCCCGATGAATTGTGATTTGTGCCCGCGGTTGGTTGAGTTCCGCGAAGGCAATGCCGCCAAATTCCCAGATAAACACAACGCGCCTGTCGACCCGTTCGGGCCCTTAAGTGCGTCTTTGTTAATTGTCGGGCTTGCGCCGGGTTTAAAGGGGGCCAATTTTTCAGGCCGCCCGTTCACAGGTGATTATGCCGGGGACTTGCTCTACGCCACCTTAAAGAAAGCCGGTTTAGCGCGCGGCGAATACGCCAAGCACCGCGAGGACGGGCTGGAGTTGATTAACTGCCGTATTACCAATGCCGTGCGCTGCGTGCCGCCCGAAAACAAGCCAACGACAGAAGAGGCCAATACATGCCGTCCGTTTTTGATCGACGAAATTGACGCGATGGAAAATTTACACACGATCCTCTCGCTCGGGCTGATTTCCCACAATGCGGTATTGAAGACTTTCGGGTTGAAGCAAAGCGCGTTTAAGTTCGCGCATGGGGCAAAGCACCAGATCACCGACAAGATCACACTCCTCGATTCATACCACTGCTCACGTTACAACACGCAAACAGGGCGGCTGACCGAGGAGATGTTCGAAGATATTTTCAAGTTGTTATAATTATTAATACTTAATAATTACTTATTTTATTAAAATTTATACCGCCTATTTTTTTAAGAATATTGCTTTACTTCCTCTCTTACAAATAAAATGAACGCATAATCTTAAAGAAAAGGGAGAATTATATGATTACCTTTTATGAAATTTTAAAAGCTGTGTTCGGATATTTTACAGACAAACAGTTACAAGATATGTCTGGAACAAATTTCGAAAAATACAAAAAACTACTGCGTTACATTCCTTACCGTCAATTATGTCTTTTGGCCTCTGCACTTAACAGCAGAGCTAAAAGGCATGCGCAAACTGAAATTGATAATAGAAAGCAACGGATCGCTTATTCAGGACTCGTTCTTACAGGAATAGTTTTTTTAGCTAACTATTTTACGGCGTAGCCGCTTCTTTCATATGCTGTGCATTTTGCATGTTGCGCTTACGGATGAGCTTGTTGAGCGCGTGGATATACGCACGGGCCGAGGCCACCAGTGTATCGGCATCCGCGCCTTGCCCGTTGACGAACTTGCCGTTCTCACTCAAGCGTACCGTCACTTCGGCCTGCGCATCCGTACCGCCCGTTACAGCATGAACCTGATAAAGCTGCAGCTTCGCATCGGGGTGTGGTTCGATCTCGCGGATGGCTTTAAAGATCGCATCGACGGGGCCGTTACCTTCGACCTTCACGCATTTCTTTTCGCCTTCGACCGTTACGCACAGATCGGCGGTTTGCGGGCCTTCGGTTCCTGCGACGATTTGTAAGGAGAGGAAACGCATATGTTCGTTTTCGCGAATGACTTCGTCTTCGATCAAGGCAATGAGGTCATCCTCGAAGATCTCTTTCTTCTTGTCCGCTAGCTTCTTGAAGCGGGTAAAGGCATCCTGAAATGCATTCTCGCCAAGCTCATAGCCCATTTCGGTCAGCTTACTCTTAAACGCGGCGCGCCCTGAATGTTTCGCCATGACCAGTTTTGACTCTGCCAGACCGACGCTTTCGGGGGTCATGATTTCGTAAGTCTGGGTGTTTTTCAGCATGCCATCTTGGTGAATGCCGCTGGCGTGTGCAAATGCGTTCGCGCCGACAATCGCCTTGTTCGGCTGCACACCAAAGCCCGTAATGGTGGAGAGTGTTTTTGATGTCTTGGTGATCTTCGTCGTGTCGATGCCATTGGTGTATGGCAGCATGTCGTTACGTGTGCGGATCGCCATGACGATTTCTTCCAGTGCGGCATTCCCTGCGCGCTCGCCGATGCCGTTTATTGTGCACTCAACCTGACGGGCGCCGTTTTGTACACCCGCAATGGAGTTCGCAACGGCCAAGCCCAAGTCATTGTGGCAGTGGGTGGAAATGATGGCTTTATCGATGTTCGGTACGCGTTCAAACAGCATAGCGATGCGGCGGCCATATTCATCGGGGATAGCATAGCCGACGGTGTCGGGAATGTTGATGACGGTCGCGCCTGCGTTAATTGCGGTTTCGACACATTGGCACAGGAAATCGTCTTCGGTGCGGCTGGCGTCTTCAGCGGACCATTCGACATCGTCGGTGTAGTTACGGGCCAGTGTCACGCTTTCATGCACGGCTTCGATGACCGAATTCGGACCCATCTTCAGCTTGTGCTTCATGTGCAGCGGGCTGGTGGAGATGAAGGTATGGATGCGTTTACTTGCGGCGGGCGCAATCGCGGTCCCTGCGGCTTCGATATCCGCTTGCTTGGCACGTGAAAGGCCGCAAACCGTTGCGTTCTTCACCATTTTGGCGATTTCATGTACGGATTCATAATCACCCGGAGAAGCGATCGGGAAACCCGCCTCAATTACGTCGACACCCAATTCGTCGAGCAGCTGCGCCATTTTCAGCTTTTCTTCCAGATTCATGGAACAGCCCGGCGATTGTTCGCCGTCACGAAGGGTCGTGTCGAAAATGATCACACGGTTCGGGTCTTTTTGTACTTTTTCAAATGCGCTTGTCATGATGGGCTCCTTATTTAATGCGCTTTGCAGTGTTTGGCAATGTTTGAAATCATCCCCTGAAGCGCAGGCGCGTTATCACGCCTCATACCCGCTTAGGGGCGTATAAGGAGCAGTAGGTTGAGCAGGAGAATGTTCAAATTCTTGTGCATGGCAGTATATAAGCGGATTTTTATGTAAGTGCGCAAGCTTTTTTATACGCGTACATCGAGAGTACCGCCGTCATCCTCGGGAATTGTTTTCAAGATAACCTTGCCTTTGCCGGCAGGTTGATAAATCACGGTTGGTACGACTTTCCCATCATCCGAGTCAGCGTCACGGCGCTTTGCCTCCGCCTTCTTTGGCGCAGGCGGCTTCTCACCGCTGACATGCGGCCAGCGCGGCGGTAATTTACGGCGCGTTTCTTCGTCGTTTGCATTGGCATCAAACGTCTTAGAAACCGGAGGCACCGGCGGGTCATGTCTAACCTTCATATTCATGATGAAGGTTTTAAGTTATGAAAAACTATTTGTCAATTTCCCGCGCTTCATCTTCCAGCATAATCGGGATGCCGTCGCGGATGGGATAGGCCAGCTTGGCCTGCTTGGAAATTAGTTCCTGCGCCTCGGAATCATAGCGCAGTTCGCTTTTGGTCACGGGGCAAACCAGTATTTCCAGTAATTTGGGATCGAGATTGTTGCTCATGGGAGCGAGTGTGGCTGAAACAGCCTGTGAGATCAATGTTTATGCGAGCAGGCGTGATCGGTCTTTACAGCAAATTCGAGCATTTTCAAAAACAGCTCTTTACGGGTTTTGCAGCATTGCGCTTCAAGTAGTGCCTGTTTTTCCTGCGGGTCGAACGGGCAAACCATGGACAGGCACGTAATCAGTTTTTCATCACCGGCAGTGTCTACTTTGGCCCAGTCACAATCCATGCCGTGAATTTTGAAATAGTCCTTGAGGAGTTGTTTAAGTTCCTCGCGGTTAATGTCGAGGCAGTTATTACGGGTGTGGTCCTTTTCGTAAGCGGTCCAGTCCGGCTTCACGACGCGGTATTGCTTATCACTCTGCAGTTCTTCGGCAATGTTGTAGCGATACACCCCTGAAAGCGTAATCAGATATCGGCCGTCCGGCGATTCCGCAAATTCGATGATCTTGCCGCAGCACCCTGTTTTTTCCAGCTCGGGTTTTTCCGCATCTCCCTGCCCCGGTTTAGGCATGACCATGCCGATCATACGGTTGGACGCCATGGCATCCTCCACCATTTGCAAATAGCGCGGCTCGAAAATATTCAGCGGCATCTGTCCACCCGGCAAGAGCAACGCTGTGCTCAGAGGAAACACGGGCAATGTTTGCGGCAGTGCTTCGAATGCTGGGGCAAAAGGGTTCTGTTCCATAACTAACTATATAGGTAGATATTCTTAAGAAAAAAGGATGCTGGAAAGTTTTTTGCGCCCATCAATCGTCAGGGGATCGCTGTGACCCAGCGCTTCAAAGAATTTAAGCAGCGTTTTTCTGGCTGCCTCTTCGCTCCATTTGCGGTCCATTTCGATCGATTTCAGCAATGTATCGATGGCTTCTTCCTTTTGACCGACGGCGAACTGCCCTTCGGCCAGATCAATAAGTGCTTGATGATCTTTCGGGTTTTTCTCCGCAGCATTTTCAAGCGATGCAATATCGACCGTGCTTGCGTTTTTGGCCATTTCCAGCGCGGTCTTTGCGGCCTCTAGATCAGCTGACTTCGCCATATCTTCGGGTGCATTTTCGATCATGCTCTGCGCCTGATCAAACACTCCGGCTGCGATAAATGTACGGATCAGCCCCGCATAGGCCGCAGCATTATTCTCGTCCTGCTGCAGAACCTGCATATACATAGCTTGCGCAGTTTGCAGATCCTTTGCCGCCAAAGCTTCGGCAGCGGATTTTAAAGTCTCGGGAATATCGATGGCCTCCGGCTTGTTTGCGCGAGCTGCCTGCACGAGCTTATCGACAAAAGCCTTGATCGCGCTTTCGGGCTGCATGCCCTGAAACGCATCGACGGGACGGCCACCGTAAAAAGCGAAGACAGTCGGGACCGATTGCACGCGCAAGGCCTGAGCCAATTGCGGGTTATCATCCAGATTGACCTTGGCCAGTATCACGTCGCCCTTTGCGGCCTGCACCAGCTTTTCCAAGACAGGCATGAGCTGCTTACACGGGCCGCACCATGGTGCCCAGAAATCGACAATCACCGGTGTGTGCATCGAGGCCTCGATGACTTTGGCTTCAAAATCATCGGTATTCACTTCATATATAATGTCGACGGCGTTGTCGCCACCGGCCGAGCC
Source organism: Alphaproteobacteria bacterium (assembly GCA_030432025.1). GTDB lineage: Bacteria > Pseudomonadota > Alphaproteobacteria > Micavibrionales > Micavibrionaceae > TMED27. The sequence continues at coordinate 327,531 of JAUIIA010000003.1, read as the reverse complement.
CATTTCAAGCATAACGTTTTCCTATTCTAATCCTGCTTATGTAAGGGTTTGTGATCATAAATCAAGGATTATGGGTTCATGCCCTGTATGGGCGAAGAATTTAAGCAGGTCGTCGGGTGAAATACCGATCGTCATTGTGTTGTCCAGCGGGTGATAATGCACGCGCTCTTGCTTCATCATATAGCCATCGAGCACAACTTGTACTTTGTGATCCGTATCATTGATGACTGTAAACGGGCAGACGGAGCCGGGACGAATGCCGAGAAACTGCCACAGACGGTCGGCAGAGCCAAAAGAGAAACGTCCGCATTCCAGTTTTTCCTGCAAAGTCTTGAGATCGACATCCGTTTCATTAGCGGCGACGACCAGAAAATTTTTCTTCTTTTTATCGCGCAGATAGAGATTACGGCAGTGCGTGCCCGGCATTTCTTCTTTGATTTTGCTGCTTTCCTCGACCGTAAAAACAGCCTCATGTTCATAGAATTTATATTCAATATCAAGCTCTTCGAGAAGCTTAAGCAGCTGTTCCGGTGTGGTCGGCAGTGGTTCTAAATCGGCAGTGGTTGCGGGGTTCGTCATGGTGTCTTTCTATATGTTTACACACAATTTGTATCAAATTGTTTGCGATAATAAGCATTTTCTTAAGATTTGTTCCCTATTATTAACGGAAATTAGAAAACAAACATAGACTTCAGTGCGCGTGAATAGGGACAAATGACGGTAGAGAGTGATGAAATTCTTGCGGATTATGCCGCAACTTTAGCAAAACAAGCAGACGATTTGGGGACAAGGGCGTTTCAAGCGCCGCATTTTGCATCCGTTCGTGACGGCTATCCACCCAGTGCAGAAAATACAGCAGTGGTTATTCCCGAAGAGCGGAGAATGGCCGTATTGAATGGTGAAGTGCCGGATGTCGAGCGTCTGCACAATATTACTATGGATGTGCTGGTCGAAACATTCGGACCACAGCAGAGCGCAACGGCGGATATGCGAACACAATTCGGCGGACTTGCGACACAAGTAGCCGAAAATGCGGATTTTGATTTCATCATGGAAGATAATCCATCACCGGAGATCGTGTAATGAATATTGAACTGGCCATTTTGAATGACGGACGAATTTCCATGGTTTCAGACAAGCCATTGCCCGATGTCGTGCAGCGTGTTGAATATTACCGCGACCAGCGTCTTTTCCAGCTTGTTTATAATGATGACGGGCTTGAAGACGAGCTGATGGAATGTGAAATTCCTGAAAATATGGTCGTTCCGGTCGAAAAAAGCCCGAATGTTATCATCATGACAATCATCCGCGGCCTTGATCCACTGGGCTATAAGGCGCCTTTGGTTAAAGTCGGCGAGCTTTATTAAGTTTGGGCTTGCACTGCCCGCTCAAAATCACTATAAATTGCAAATCTTTTGGAACGCGAGTGTAGCTCAGGGGTAGAGCGTCACCTTGCCAAGGTGAAAGTCGAGGGTTCGAATCCCTTCACTCGCTCCATTTATCTTCCCCAATATTGATGTCGGAAAAATGATGCGGCTTTCGCGATAAAGCCCGCGAACCCTCTTTTACAGGTCACATTCGCAAAAGCGAATGGGGTTCGAATCCCTTCACTCGCTCCATTTATCTTCCCCAATATTGATGATCAAGTTAAGGCCCACAGAGCACAAGTCCGCGGGCCTTTTGTTGTATCTAACCGTAGAAGATATCGGCCGCCAAAAAGGCGAAGAAAAAGCCGATGAGATAAATCAGGATTGAAAACCCCAAAATAGCCCAGCTGATTTTTCTAAGCCGCATGCAGGCCTTTGCTTTAGCAGGATCAGCTGGGCACGGCGCATAACGCGCACGCCACTGCATGATGGCTGCCAGTGTCAGCATTATACCCGCACCCGCAAAGACATATGCCTTATAGTCCGATATTGCGGTAATCCACGGTACTGCACCGATAAAGCCCGCCAGTGTGGCGCCCATGCCGAGCGTCACCAGCAAGGCCGGTAACGCACAGCACACAAGCGTGCCCATACTGGTGAACAGGCTTAATGTCGGCAGAATGGTTTGCCGCATAAGGGATGTTTCAGGGTCATTCGACACGGTCAATGCTTTCCACGTTATAGCCGGCATCTGTGATCAAGCCTGTCAGGGCTTCATCATCCAATGTCTGGCCGTCGTTGAAGCTGACGGAGATGATCTTGGTGTCGAGATTGACATCAATCGCATTCACCGCTTCTTGCTTGCCGAAGACTTTTTCCAGCGCACGGGCACAGAAATCACAAACAAGACCGTTTACCGCGACTTTTGCATCACCGGACTTCAAGTCCAGCGCGGCTTTTTCGCCCATTTCGGCAGCTTCCCCGCCGTGGTCATGGTCGTGGCCATCATTCATCGCATATACGGGAAGCGAGAAAGACAGGGTCAGAACAGTTGTCAGTAAGATTAGTTTTTTCATCGTATTTTCCTTTTCAAATTTTGAGTTAATAGCGCAGGACATAGTTGAACAGCAGTTCGCCGTTATTGTTCATGCCTGCTTCGAGTAAGTGGACATCCTTGAAAAACCGCACCAACGGGGTGACGGTGAAGTTGTCTCCGCCCTCGGGGGTGTGGTCGACCTGTAGCATCAGCCATGTATGGGTGTCGCCGTAATCGCCTTCATACGGGGCCCAACCGACACGGGCGGATTGCTTGAAGAAATCATCAATCTCCCCTGCTTCGGTGTAGCGGTTTTCGTATGAGACAAAGAAACGGCGGTTTTCCCAGTCGGTAGCTAGCCCCGTGAACCCAGCCGCACTGGTTTCACTATCGAAATCGTCCCGATCGCTGTGGGCGATACCCAGACCCGATTTCAGATACAGGTTGGCTTGCGAGTGTTTTTTGTTCCACCGCTTGATCAAGTTATTCACCTGCACGGCATTGAGTGTGAACTCCTTGTCGCGCCAGTTTTCGAACTTATATCCAACCGACATATCTGCCGTCGGTGAATAATGGATATGTGCGGTATTCGCATCTCCATCATTCATAAACATGAAGGTCCAGCCGCCCGGATAGGAGACGGGCCTCGCCTGTACATTCGGAATAAACAGCCCCATTCCGAGAAGGGCAAAAAGTACATATCTCATGGTTTTCTCCTGATATGTGTGTGTTTTAAATCACGCAAAAACAGCCTTGGATAAGGCTTTTAAGTATCAGGAGTTTTTAATGGGAGGGCGTAGTGGCGGATAGCTGGCCCAAAAGGCGACATCGGTCTGCGGCATGATCGCATGATCAGCTTTTATCGCAGGCGGCTGAAAATCAGCGCTATCTGTCAATGTCAGTGTTTGATTGATGGCCGCGTGGGCACATAAGCATAAACCGTCACAATGTTTGGAAGATTCTTGCTGTTGCTTGTCCTCATGACACGGGGGCATATCGGCATCCGACATCTGGGTTACAGACGAGACAGGGTTCATACCCATGCACGGCTTGGCCCAGGCCGATACCGCAAAGGTATTGGCCAAAAACATAATTGCCGTGAATATCAGAACGTACTGTTTCATCTTCTCCATTATACCTAAATTCGTGGAAACTGTCATTTCCGTTACATAACAGTTATTTGACGGGTTCTAAACGTAGAACCTGCCCGTCCAGCGCATCGACCAGAATATACAAATATCCGTCAGGGCCTGTCTGGACATCGCGGACACGCCCGAGACCGTCGAGCAAAACTTCCTGCTCCGTTATTTTCTCGCCCTCGACATGCAGACGGCGCAGATGAGTTTTTGCCAGCGCACCGACAAAAATGTGGCCTTGCCATTCGGGGAATTTATCGCCCGTGTAAAAATCCATGCCGCACGGGGCAATAGACGGGTCCCAATAAATGACAGGTTGTTCCATGCCGTCCATATGGGTTTTATCGGAGATAATCTCACCGTTGTAATTGATGCCGTATGTGATTTCGGGCCAGCCGTAATTCGCACCCGCCTTGAGGATGTTCACCTCATCGCCGCCTTTGGGCCCATGCTCATGTTGCCAGATACGGCCCGTTGCCTCATCGACCACCAGCCCCTGCACGTTGCGATGACCATAGCTATAAATCTCCGGCTTATAATCCTTGTGACCGACAAACGGGTTGTCTTCGGGCACGGTGCCGTCATCATTAATGCGCATGATGCTGCCGAGATGATCTCGCGGGTCCTGTGCCTGATGCATATAACTGAAGCGGTCGCCGACGGTGACCATCAAAGTACCATCGGGAAGAAACGCCATGCGGGAACCGTAATGGTTGTTGCCTTGGGTTTTGGGATCAACCTTGAAGATCACTTCGACATCTTTAAGCTCCAGTCCTTCCAGACGGCCGCGTGCGACTTCCGTACCCGCGCCTCCCTGTCCCTTACCCGCGTAGGATATATAAACGAGGTTGTTGGCTTCGAATTGCGGGTGCAGAACCACGTCCAGCAAGCCGCCCTGCCCTGCCACATAGATATTATCCGGCAATCCTTTGACCGGCTCATCAACCAGCTTGCCGTCTTTAAGCATGCGCAGGCGGCCTTCGCGTTCGGTTACCAGCGCATCACCATTGGGCAGAAAAGTGATGCCCCACGGAAACTCTAACCCCGTTGCGACAGGGACGGTTTTGAAGTCATGCTTTTGAGAGGAATAGCTGTCCTGCGCCCATGCGGGAAACACGGATAAGGCGCAGATAACGAATGTCATATGAGCCAGAAGTTTCATTAATACAGGCCGCCCGTTCCGCCGGTTGATTCATTCGGATTATTATTGGGCCGCGGTGCAGGTCGGTCCTGCCCGTAAATATTGTTCAGTTCTTGTTGGCCGTTTCTTTGGCCATTTTGTTGATTGTAATTATTGCGGTGCTGATTAAGGAAATTGTTCAACGCATCGTCGTTGTATTGCCCTTGATACGCATCATTGTAATCAAGCTGGTTATAGTCGAAATAGGCGGCGCTGTCGCTGACCAGATTGATGCCTGTACCGTCGAGGATATACATGTTCTCCGTCGGCAAAGTGTCTTGTGTGAAGGCTTCCCAGATGACTTTCTGGTCACCCGGATTGGCGCGCGCACCTGTCTCGGAATTGATCTGTACATTGCGGATACCATTAGGGATACGGAACGGCAGAAGCGGTTCGTCTTTAAGCGCTTGTTCCATGAAGGCTTTGAAGACGGGTAGCGCCGTGGATGAGCCTGTCTCACGTTTACCCAGAGAGCGTGGTTCATCAAAGCCGACATAAGCGCCGACGACAAGGTCAGGGGAAAAGCCCATGAACCATGTGTCTTTGGATTCATTGGTTGTACCGGTTTTACCCGCGAGCGGACGGCCCAAAGATTTCAAACGCACACCTGTACCGCGCTGTACTGCGCCTTCGAGGATGGAGACAATTTGGTAAGCGTGGCGCGGATCGACGAGCTGCTCACGCGTGTCGGGAACTTCGGGGGCTTGCTGGTTCTGCCAGCGGACAAGCGGGCCGCAATTCACACATTCACGATCATCATGACGGAAGATGGTTTTACCGCGACGGTCCTGAATACGGTCAATAAATGACGGTTCGATTTTCTTGCCACCATTGACCAGCACAGCATAGGCGCTGACCATTTTCAGCAAGGTTGTCTCGCCCGCGCCCAGAGAGTTAGCCAGGTGCGGCTGCATGTCCTCATCAATACCGAACCGTTTGGCGAAATCGACAATGATGTCCATGCCGAGATAATCCGCCAGACGCACCGTCATCAGGTTTCGCGACTTTTCAACGCCGACGCGGATCGGTGTCGGGCCGTAATATTCGTTGGAATAGTTGGTCGGGCTCCAGAAATGTCCGGGGCGGTCCTCAATAACGAAAGGCGCATCGAGCACCAGTGTCGCAGGGGTAAAGCCATTGACCAGCGCGGCCAGATAAACAAACGGTTTAAAGGATGAACCAGGTTGGCGTTGAGCTTGCGTGGCGCGGTTGAATTGTTCGAACACGCCGTATTTCCAGCCGCCCTGCATGGCCAGAACACGACCTGTGTGCGGGTCCATCGCGATGACACCGCCCTGAACTTCGGGAATTTGCTGAAGCTCGTAACGGGAATTTTCTACGTCATAAGAAATCAGGATGATGTCGCCCTTGCTGACCACATCGCTGGCGGCGGTAATTTCAGGACCGCGCGCGTATCCTTCATTCAGATATTCGCGCGCCCACTTTACGCCTTCGAGCGGGATATGGGTTGTCTGTCCATTTTCGAGGCCGATCTCCGCACGCTTGGTCCCCGCACTCAGGACGATCGCGGTTTGCCATTCATCCAGAATGCCGTGCGGCTTTTTGACCTCGGCCAGCTTTTCTTCCCAATCGATGGTGCTGGTGACTTGTGCAATCGGGCCGCGGTATCCGTGACGGCGGTCATAGGCGGATAAACCTTCGCGCAATGCTTCGGCGGCGAATTTCTGCAAGGCAGGATTTACGGTGCTGCGAACGGCCAAGCCGCCTTGATACAAACTTTCCTCACCGTAACGCGCCTTTAATTGTCTACGGACTTCCTCGGCAAAATACGGCGCACTGACGGAACGGCTTTCATCACGCTCGGTAATTTCCAGAGGTGAAAGCTTAGCCAGATCGGCCTGTCCTTCGCTGATATAGCCTTCCTCCTGCATACGCTCGAGAACATAGTTACGGCGGTCTACTGCGGCATCGTGATTGCTTACAGGGTGGTAATTGTTCGGTGCTTTCGGCAATGCGGCCAAGTATGCGGCCTCGGCGATTGTCAGTTCATCGAGCGATTTGTTGAAGTAATGCAAGGATGCCGCGGCAACGCCATAGCTGCGGGCGCCGAGGAAAATCTCGTTCAAATACAGTTCCAGAATTCGGTCCTTGGACAGCGCACGTTCCATACGCAAAGACAGAATGGCTTCTTTGATCTTACGCTCAAATTTACGTTCTGAGCTGAGCAGCATGTTTTTGACAACCTGCTGGGTGATGGTGGAGCCACCGATAATACTGACATCCTTACCCATCAGGTGCTGCGCATAAACATATGCCGCACGGGTCACCGCCATGAAATCCACGCCCTGATGCTCATAGAAATTTTTATCTTCAACGGCGATGAAAGCCTGTTTGACGCGGTCTGGGATTTTATCAATTGGGACGAAGACGCGTTTTTCCTGTGCGAATTCGGCCATCAAGCGACCGTCACCGGCATAGACGCGGGTAACGATTGGCGGTTCGTAATCCTGTAGCTGTTCATAGTCGGGAAGATCTTTATCGTGCATATCGACGATATAGATAGAGGCGGCACCGACAACGACGACTCCTAAAAAACCCAACGAAAACAGACCGAGAAAGCAGTACCAGAGATATTTCATTGCTCTGACTCCTTACGCCACCCGTCTTTGGATCGGGCCATCAGCACGGCCATGGATGAATTGGTCGACATAGTCATTCCCTGAATCATCTAGCTCGTCTATCGGTCCTGTCCAGACGATTTTGCCTTCGTGGATCATGGCGACATAGTCAGCAATGGTACGTACGGAGGACATATCATGAGTGATAGACAGGCCGGTCGCACCGATTTCCTGCACCTGTTCAACGATCAGTTGATTGATCACATCGGCCATGATCGGGTCGAGGCCCGTGGTCGGTTCATCAAAGAAAATTATTTCGGGGCTGGCGGCCACGGCGCGGGCAAGACCGACACGCTTTTGCATACCGCCCGAAAGTTCGGCGGGGAAAAGATCGGCAACTTCGGGGCGCAAACCGACAGCCTTGATTTTCTCAACGGCAATTTCGCGCGCTTCCTTGCGGTTTTTACCGCGGCCCTGAATAAGACCAAAGGCAACATTTTCCCAGATTTTTAGTGAGTCGAACAATGCGCCGCCCTGAAACAACATACCGAATTTCAGCATCAACTCATCACGTTCATTGGGCCTCAGGTTGGTGACTTCCTGCCCGTCGATTTTGATTGAGCCTTCATCAGGCGACAGCAAACCGAGAATACATTTCAGCGTTACGGATTTCCCCGTACCCGAACCACCGATGATGACCATCGATTTCCCTTCAGGCACGACAAGGTCGACACCATTCAAAACATGGTTGTTACCAAAGGCTTTCTTGACGCCTGACATTTCTATTTTCGGTGTTTTGGATGATGACGTCATGAGAAAAACACCTGCGTCAGGATATAGTTAAAGATCAGGATCAGAATGGACGACGATACAACCGCATTCGTGGTCGCCGCACCAACGCCTTGTGCGCCGCGTCCAGAGTTAAAGCCGTGATAACAGCCCATCATGGCAACGATGAAACCAAATGCAGCGGCTTTGATCAGGCCGGAGATCACATCCATATTCTCGACAACATCCCATGTTTGGGACAGATAGCCGCCGGGGCTGAAACCCAGATTATAGATCGAGACAACATAGCCGCCATAGACGCCGATAATATCGCCGATAAGAACGAGGATCGGCAAAGTCAATGTCGCGGCGATCAAGCGCGGCGCGATCAGGTATTTAAACGGGTTTACAGACAAGGTTGTTAGCGCATCGATCTGCTCGGTCACACGCATGGTGCCGATCTCGGCAGCGATCGCCGCGCCAACGCGGCCCGCAACCATTAAGCCCGCCAAAACGGGGGCCAATTCACGCGTGATGGAGAGTACAACCACGCCCGCAATCGCGCTTTCAGCGTTAAAGCGGGTAAAGCCCGTATAGCTTTGCAGTGCCAGCACCATCCCCGTAAACAGGGCCGTCATGCCGACAACGGGTAGAGAGTAATAGCCGATATCGACCAGTTGGCGCCAAAGCTGCGCCGGAAAAAATGGCGGCACGATACTGTGATACAGCGATTTACCAATGAAAGAGGATAGCTGGCCTGTTTTTTGAAAAAAGCTCAAAAGAATCTGGCCGACAGCCTGAAAAGGCGCAAAAACGGGATTGATCTGGTTTTGGGTGCTATCCATGGCGTACAGTCTGTTTTAAATTACCGAGACACGTTAAAACATTGATGGTGCTGCGTCTATACTGAATCCGCGCTATCAATCAGGTAGAGAGACTGACATGAAAACTATTTCACCCGAGCAACTGGTCAATATGCACGAGCATGATGATGCGAATATCCGCATCGAGCTGGCCTATGCGTTTGAAGATAACTATCTTTTCGGCGAGCGCATCTACAGACCCAATGCGCAGCTTTTCATATATGAGGATCTGGCGAAGATCGTTTTGAAGGTAGCCGGGATCGCAAAGCAGCAGGGCTATAAGCTGGTCGTTTATGATTCATTACGCACCAGTGATGCGCAAGCGCGGATGCTGGAGACGCAAAACGTGAAGGATAATCCGCAGTGGCTGGAAGAGCCACGTTTGCTTTCCCCGCCCGGTAAGGGTGCGCACCCGCGTGGTATGGCAGTGGATTGCAGCCTCGAGACATTGAGCGGTGAATTGCTGGATATGGGAACGGTGTTTGATTATCTGGCGGAAGATGCTTCGGCCGCAGCGAATGCGGCACATCGCGAACACCCGCATTTGAGTGCAGAGGTCAGGGCCAACCGCAAAATACTGGATGATGCCTTTGAGAAAGCGGCAGAAGAGTTCGGCATCGCGTTATTTCCTCTACCGCAGGAATGGTGGGATTTCAGATTGCCGCCCGACTTTACCGATCAATTTGCGCCCTTAAGCGATGCGGACCTGCCCGACCATATGAAGATGTGCAGCTAGTCCTTGTAGACGCGCTCATAACGCTCGCCCAGCGCGGTGAGAATTTCATAACCGATTGTTCCCGCTTCTTCGGCCAGTGCATCGGCATCCTGATGCGGGCCGATCAATTCCATGCGGTCACCCGCATTCGGGCGTTCGTCTTCGGGCACATCCGAAAGATCGACAACAATCATATCCATCGACACACGGCCACGGATCGGACAGGCAATGCCGTTCCAGAACACTTTGCCCTTATTACTGAGGCTTCGGTAAATGCCATCGGCATAGCCAGCGGATAAAAGGGCGACATGCGTGTCTTTTTCGAAACGGTACGTTGCGCCATACCCGACGTATTCGTCTTTTGGAATCAGGCGTGTGCGGATAACGTTTATGCTCAGATCAACCACCCGCTTCATCGGGTTTTCGGTCTTATAAGGTGTCGGGTTCAAACCGTATAAGCACATGCCCGGACGGACGAGATCAAAATGATACTTATCGTCGCGAAATATACCGAAGGAGTTGGAAAGGCTGCGTTCCAGCCCCTCATACTGGTCTGAAAAATGCCCCGCGATTTTGCTGAAGGTTTTGAACTGCTCCTCTGTCATCGGGTGCTCGGGTTCGTCGGCGCAGGCGAAATGTGCCATCACGCCTTTAAGCTGCAAGCCGCCGATCAAACCGGGATTGTTCAGAATAGATTCCCATTCATCCTTACCCATGCCGGCGCGATTCATTTCCGTACAAAATTTGAAGAAGCAGGGTTTGCGGGACAGATCCTGATGTGCCTTATATGCCTCGACCTCATAAAGAGACCCCAGTACGGGAATCATCTCGTGTTCCGCATATATGGATGCATGGTCAGGGTCGTAGCCATTCATCACAATGGTACGGGCATCATCTGGAAGCCCTTGCAAAGATTCGATCTCGTGTGCTTTGGCGATAAAGAATGTGCGGCAGCCTTGATTGTATAAGGCTTGTGAAACTTTCTCCGCACCCAGCCCATAAGATTGTGCTTTCACCACTGCACCCACCTCGCAGCCATCTCCGGCCATGCTTTGCAACATGCGGTAGTTCTCGGCCAATGCGTTCAAATCTATGGTCAACAAGCCCATGACTGTCTTTATATCAGGCTTTTGCCCTTCGTTTAACGTTTTATTAACTGCGCATCTTTATATTTAACGTAACTAAAAAGCCGATAAACGGCTGGTGTGTATAAAAAACGATATTTTAAGAGGGTGTAAAATGGCATTAGCGAAAGACTATTGGGAACAATTGACGGGTAGCCCAGAGGATGGTGTATCCGCTCTAGGGACAGAAATTGCACAATCCGCACAATCCATTCTCGGATTGCCAGCCCCAGACAGAGCCGCTGCTTACGCAACAGCGATTGAAGGCAAAGACGCCGACTACGTCACAGCATTACAAATTTCCTTATATGCATATACACCCGCTGAAGAAGGCGGTTTAGGCGCGAATGTCGATGTATGGACAGGCGATACAATCGGTATCCAGCACTTCGCAGCATTCCAACAATCAGATTCATTCAAAACTTCGACAGGTATCGATCAACCGGCAGTAAGCATGGTGAGTGACGTTATTACCGTCAATGCCGGCGGCAAAGTCATTCAGTTTGACTACGGTGTAGATACTTCAGACAACTATGACGTTGAACATGGCTTCCGTGTTTGGGTCGATGGCCAGGAAATCAGCGGAGATAATATTGGTGATCACCCTGACGTGGTGGCCGCTATTCGTGAAAACCGCGATGCCATCGTCGGACAGATGGCGCCGTTCCTGCAAGAACGTCTTCGTCTAAGAGACGGCACAGTTGACGAGGTTACAATTGCTGACCTGCGTAACGCAGACAACGGATTAAGCGAAGGTCTAGACAGCGGAGATATGATCGCGCTGGCAGATGCGCTAACGATCATGGCTTACGAAGAAGCCATCAAAACATTCCCGACAGAGGGCGAACAGTCCCTTTCAGCCGAGGTAGGTGCTTCATTCCTGGCTGAAAACACGAATTTCCAAGCCGCCAAAGAACAGGCTACAGCTGTACTAACAGAAAATGAAATCAGAGCAGAAGCAACGCCTGATCCATTAGCAAAAGACGTATTTGAGGCTGCTCTTCAAACTACGGCCGACGCAGCAGCAGGCATAGATGAAGGCGCAATGCCATGGCAGCAATTCTCCGATGCGTTCGGTAAATATGATTCTACTACAGGTGCTTTCACAGGCCCCGTGACTGAAGACGAGGCAAGAGCAATCGCGATGTACCGTGCTTTGCATGACTATGACGCTACAGAACGCGACTGGAAAACAGACCCGAATTTCGAAACAATGACGCCGGAAGAAATGGAAGCACATCCTGACTATGTCGCAGTAATGACTGCGCATGCGGCGTACAGTGCTCGACCTGAAGTGACAGTAAGTGCAGGTGCGGATGCAGATGCCCTGACGGTTACAGCTACAAATATGGATGTTACAGACGCCGCTGCAGTTACAGCATTCGTCACCGATGAAGCCAATGCAGCAGCATTAACAACACAGATTAATGGCATCCTTAGCGGCGATGATGCTGAAATTACAGCTGAAGAAGCTACCGCAGCACTCGCTAAAATCACAACTCAACTTGAAGGCACTACAGAAGGCCATCTGGACCACGCAATTCTGGAGATGGCCAAAACACGGGCTGAAGAAGTTATTCAAAGCTTTGAAACTTCCGATCCTGATGTAGATGCGGATGCAGATGTCGAGCTGCGCACCGAAACTGGCGTAGCAGCGGCGGCACAATCACCAATTCGTGACGTGCAGCGTTTCGCATACTTCGCCGAGCAAGGTGAATTTGCAGCTTTAAGCGAAGCAAAAATCAGACCGACAGATGCAGAAAACGGTCGTGTAAGCGCGATTGACGGCCAACCCGGCCCGCGCACAGCGATGAGCATGAGCCTGATGCTGGATAAGAATTTCAGCGAACTTAACAACATGACAACCGAGCAAGCGGTTGTAGAACTCCAAACAAGACTGGAAACAGACGAAGCTTTTCGTAACAGCGTGATTACAGGTCTGCGTGCAGCAGTCGGTACAGATGCCGAAGCGGAAGCAAGAGCGTTTCTGGAGGCACGCGGTGTAACAGTCGATGCCGGAATGAACGCCGCTATTGATGCATACGCGACCAGCCTAGGTGCTGCTGAGGTTTCCGCAGAGGTAACCCTTTCTGCCGATGCCAAGGTAGAGATCACTAGTGCGGACGGCACAGATCGTGCTTTCAACCTTGAAGTTACAGGCATTGATACAGTCGAACAGCTGAATGCTTATCTGGCGATTGGCGAAAACGCCGCAACACTTGACGAACAGATCCGTGCGGCTGTTTACAATGACCCTACGGTCGTGGACCGCAGCGACGGCATTTCCGCAGAGGAAGGCGCAGAAGTCACAAGCTGGATTGATGCGCAACTTGCCGGCGAAGGCGTTACGGATGTTGAAAGAACATTACTTGAGCGCGCAAAAACATTGGTCGATGCCGACGTTGCAGCAGCAAGTGCGGATGCGGATAATACGATTGTTGTAACCGCTATTCATCCTGCCCTGACTGACGAGGACCGTGTTCTTGACGGCGATGCCTTGCAAGAAGCGCAAGCAGTCCTGACCCGCGCAGGCGATGACGTTCCCGAAGCCGGTATTCTCGCTATCATCGAAGGCGGTCCTATGTTGGTACGCCAGATTAATGGCGAAACAGTCGTTACACAGGTTCACGAAAATAACTTCAGTGAAGTTCTGGGTGAAGGTGTCAAACTTGACGCGCCTCTGGAAGGCAGGCTGCGTGAACGCGCCGATATGGGCGACACAAGCGTAGAATATAAGGACGTAACGATCGGTCTGGATCCGGCGACAGCTAACCTGCTGGATACATCGACAATCACGATCCAGCAAGGTGATAAAGAAGGATTATTCAGCACATTCGTTGCCGAAAGCACAGGCAGAGGCGTTGTTATTGAAAGCGAAGAACTGGCCGATGCTGTCGATTATTTCGATGGAAGAGCCGCCGACGAACGCCTCGTCACACATTTCGATCTGCCGGGCGAATTCGACTCAGCGACCGTTGCTCGTGGTCTGGAAGCTCTGGAAAGAGCGCTAGACAATAACGGTGCGGGCAGCTTGAGTGTAGAATTTGTTGAAGGCGCGAACGGCACAACAGCTGAAATTAATTACGGCGACGGACAGAAGCTGGAAATTCCGAAAGGCCTTTACGACGCGATCATGGAAAAGGCCACTACCGAAGCGACTAGAGACCATTCTCAGGTTCTCGAAGTTTCAGCTCCGGCCGCAGGCGCATAATAAATTATTCGCCGAACCCGTCCCCGAAATGGGCGAGGTGGTTCGGATCAAGATCAGAGAACCTTGTAAGGTTCGGATCAAAGAACATCTTCACGGCTCCGATGGGGCCGTGTCTTTGTTTTGCAACAATACATTCACCGATATTATGTGCGCGTTCCATGGATTCCTGCCACTTCATGTGGTTTTCCGTACCCGGTTCCGGCTCGGTTCGTGACAGGTAATATTCCTCACGGTAAACGAACATAACCACGTCCGCGTCCTGCTCGATCGAACCTGATTCACGCAAGTCAGACAGTTGCGGGCGCTTATCTTCGCGTTGTTCAACCTGACGAGAGAGCTGGGACAGCGCGATCACGGGGATGTTCAATTCCTTGGCAATGGCTTTGAGGCCCTGGGTAATTTCGGAGACTTCCTGCACACGGTTTTCCTGTCCGCGTTTGGAGCCGTTACCGCGTAGGAGCTGCAAATAGTCAACCACCAGCATGTCCAGACCGTGCTGGCGCATCAATCGACGGGAACGTGTACGCACAGCACTGATGGACAGCGCAGGTGTATCATCGATGTAAAGCGGGACCTGCGACATGCGTTGTGAGGCTTCAACGAAGGCACGGAAATCTTCCTGTTTGATGTTCCCCTTACGGATGGCATCACCAGAAATTCCCGATTGCTCGGACAGGATACGTCCGGCGAGCTGCTCGGCTGCCATCTCGAGAGAGAAGAACGCAACGCGTCCGCCTTCTGTACCGCCGCTTTCGGCGTAGGCTTTGGCGGCATTAAACGCCCAGTTCACCGCCAGCGCGGTCTTACCCATGGAAGGACGTCCGGCAAGAATAAGAAGGTCGGAGGGTTGAAAGCCACCGAGTTTTTTATCGACATCGATCAATCCTGATGTCACGCCCGTAACGTGGCCGTCTGATTTATATGCTTTTTCAGCATGCTCAATCGCAGTCAGAACAGAATCACGAAGTGTGACAAAACCGCCTTTAACATCGCCGGTTTCGGCAAGCTCGAACAGGCGCGCTTCGGCATGTTCGATCGTGTTCAACGCATCGGAATCAAGATCGTGCGCATAGGCTTCATTCACAACATCCTCACCCAGCGAGATAAGCTGGCGGCGAAGGTGCAGTTCGTAAATGGTACGCGCATAATCAGCTGCGTTAATAACCGTGACAACATTGGCAGCAAGGTCGGCCAGATACATCGAACCACCGACGTCCTTGAGGTCCTCATCATCATCGAAATAATTTTTCAATGTCACGGGACTCGCGTTCTGGCCGCGGTCGATCAATTTCTGGATCGCTTCAAAAATGCGCTGGTGGGCGGGCACGAAAAAATGATCGGCTTTCAGGAAGTCGCCGATTTTTTCCACCGTGCGGTTATCGATTAGTAATGTACCGAGCAGCCCCTGCTCCGCATCATTATTGTGCGGCAGCATTCGGAATGCGGGAGACTCTTTATCGCCGTGCTGTGCATCGCCGGCATTTTGTAACGCAATATCTTGAACCATGAGACACAGCATACTGAGCTGCAAAAAAAAGTTCCATAAATGTGCGCATTACAGGGTGTGAATAACGGGGATGAAAAAAGCCTGCGCACATAAGTGGCAGGCTTTGTTTCGAATTTCGACTTAAAAGAGAAAAGCTTATTCGGCTTTGTCTTCTTCGGCAGCTTCTTCAGCCGGTGCTTCTTCTGCACCTTCAGCAGCTTCGGCTTCCTCAGCAGCAGCGGCTTCTTCAGCAGCTTTCGCAGCGTCTTTTTCAGCTTTTTTAGCAGCGCGCTCTTCAGCTTTCTTGGCTTCTTCAGCAGCTTCTTCAGCAGCTTCAGCCTGACGCTCTTTTTCAGCTTCCAAAGCGCCCTCTTCGAGGACTTCGGCCAATGCTTCTTCTTCGATCGCTTCGATTTCAGCTTCGGCTTCAGCCATAACTTCTTCGACTGTCTCTTCAGAATCAGCGATAAGCGCCTTACCTGTTTTCTCTTGTGTCTCGGCTTCTTCGTCGGAACGCGCAATGTTGATTGTTACTTCAACAATAACTTCCGGGTGAAGCTGGACATTCACAGGGAACAGACCGATCAGCTTGTAGTTCTGGTTCACTTTCACCATTGAACGGGCGATGTCTTCGCCTGTTTTCTCGGACAAGCCGTTGGCGATGTCACGAGAGTTTACTGAACCGTAAAGCTGTCCGCTTTCAGAAGCCGCGCGGATCAAGGATACGATAGCACCTTCGATCTTCTTGGCTGTCTTCTCAGCTTCTTTCTTCTGCTTTTCGTTATCAGCTTCAAGCTGCTTTTTCTGCCCTTCGAAATAGGCAATGTTGGATTTGCTGGCGCGCAAAGCTTTCTTTTGCGGCAACAGGTAATTACGGGCGTAACCCGGCTTTACATTCACAACGTCGCCAAGCTCACCGAGCTTCTCAACGCGTTCCAATAGGATAACTTGTGTAGACATTTATATTCTCCTTAAAAGTCTTAAGAGCGTCTGCCACGTGACTGGTGACGAGGCCCTTCGCTTTCGGTTTGAACATATGGCAGCAGGCCCATGAAACGTGCGCGTTTGATGGCTTTGGCCAGCTCACGCTGTTTTTTCTGGGATACGGCCGTGATACGGCTAGGAACAATTTTTCCGCGCTCGGAAATGTAACGGCTCAACGTTTTTGTGTCTTTCCAGTCAATCGCAGGCGCATTCGGGCCTGTGAAAGGACATGTTTTCTTACGACGGAAAAACGGGCGCTTTACTGTAGGTACATCTGCAGGTGACATTATGCGGCTTCCTTCTTGTCTGATTTATCTGATTTACGATCTTTGCGGTCGTCATCACGGTCTTTATCGCCGCCCATCATTATAGACGCGCCTTCAGTCGGCTCGTCCAAGCGAAGGGACAATGAACGCATGATATCTTCGTCGAGGCGGAGCAAACGCTCAAGCTCGATTACTGTCGTACCGGGTGCATCAAACTCAACAAGTACATAGTGTGCCTTGCGGGCCTTGTTGATTTTGTAAGCCAGCGTGCGCAGGCCCCATTGTTCTGTTTTCAGGATTTTACCGCCGT
This sequence comes from Alphaproteobacteria bacterium, assembly GCA_030432025.1. Taxonomy (GTDB): domain Bacteria; phylum Pseudomonadota; class Alphaproteobacteria; order Micavibrionales; family Micavibrionaceae; genus TMED27. The sequence continues at coordinate 310,506 of JAUIIA010000003.1, read as the reverse complement.
CTTTTTTGATGACGTCGGAATATTTTTCAGTGATGTCGTTGACCTGTTTTTCACTCAGGTCCTGCCGTGCCAAAAACACGGTTTCATATACAGGCATATTTTTCTCCTCATGAGTTGCCTTATAACCCGTTCTTTCCTCATTGAAATCAGGGTCATAATCAAGCTGACTGTACGTTACAGTCAGCGAGGTTGATTAAGTATGCGGGTATATAGACTTAAAAGGCGCGATAAATCAAGGTTTTTTGTTGTAAACCTTGTCCAGACCATACTCGAAGGCTTCTTGTGTGTTCTGGTTCGTGCTTTTGGAAATGTGATGGGCAATAAATGTCGCCCAGCAACCGTCAGGGTTAGTCGTTTTATGCGAGCGTCTTCCCTCGCGTAAAATGCGGCGCAACTCATTGCCGGTCATATCAGGCTTGTTCAGCAATTCTTTGAATTCCGGTAAACGCATGGATGCAAAAGCGGCGTAATCAATATTCATGCATCCTGCACAGCTTTCGAATGCGTCATTCGTCTCTTCAATCAAGTGTTTAATACGATGGTGAATGTTTTCCGTCATATAATATCTTCTCTCCCTAAAATATGTTTGTTTGCTCTAATTCTTTAATGCACAGGTCAAAAACGCACTTCGCCGGGATTTCAAAAAAGGACTTGTTATCCCGGTTAAAAAACTCAATAAAAATGTGCAGTAGGAGATTAAAATCTCATAGCCGCATAATATTTGCAAACTTTTATTGCAATTTTTGTTGTGCGAAGCGATATAAAATTAAAGTCTTTTTCTAATTTAGGACATTATATTTCTCTAATAAAAAAGACAAACCAAGGAGTAAAACACTATATGACACGCGCATTTATCTTCCCCGGACAAGGCTCACAGGCTGTGGGTATGGGCCGACAATTGTATGACACGTTTGCCGAAGCCCGCGAAGTTTTCGAAGAAATCGACGAATCATTGTCACAAAATCTCTCCAAAATGATGTTTGAGGGGCCCGAAGAGGACTTGAACCTGACCGAGAACACACAGCCAGCCTTAATGGCCGTTTCTATGGCCGTTGTTCAGGTGCTGAAAAAACAGGGCGGAATCGATTTTAAGGACGCTATAAAATATGTCGCCGGCCACTCTTTGGGTGAATATTCGGCGCTTACGGCGGCCGAGACGTTCTCTATTACTGATGCGGCGCGTCTTTTGAAGCTGCGCGGTCAGGCGATGCAAAAAGCCGTGCCTGTTGGTGTCGGTTCGATGGCAGCCGTTTTGGGGCTGTCTTTCGAAGAAGTCGAGCAGATCGCCAGCGATGCGGCAAAAGATCAGGTTTGTGCCGCCGCCAATGATAACTCCGTTGGTCAGGTCGTGGTCAGTGGCCACAAGGACGCGGTTGCGCGTGCGGTTGATCTGGCATCCGAGCAAGGCGCAAAACGTGCGGTGATCCTGCCTGTATCCGCGCCATTCCACTGCGCATTGATGGGTCCGGCCGCCGATGCGATGCAAGAAGCTCTGGCTGAAACCGATATGAAAGCTCCGCTTGTCCCTGTCGTTGCGAACGTGACAGCGGAACCAACCGAAGACCCCGACCAGATCCGTAAATTGCTGGTCGATCAGGTGACAGGCATGGTGCGCTGGCGCGAATCCGTGCTGAACATGAAAGAGCTTGGCGTCGAAGAGATAGTCGAGCTGGGTTCGGGCAAAGTGTTGTGTGGACTGATCCGCCGGATTGATAAAGAGATCACTTGCATGAATGCTGAAAATCCCGAAGATATCGAGACACTGATTGAAAAACTGAAAGGTTAAATATGTTTGATTTAAGCGGTAAGACAGCCCTCGTCACAGGTGCAACAGGCGGTATTGGCGGTGCGATTGCAAAAGCATTGCACGGTGCCGGTGCACATGTCGGCATTTCGGGCCGTAATACAGACAAGCTGGAAGCACTCGCCAACGAGCTGGGCGATCGTGTGAGCGTTCTGACGGCTGACCTTTCAAGCGGTGAGGCCGCTGCCGAATTGGCCAAACGCGCCGAAGAGGAAATGGGTCAGGTGGATATTCTGGTGAATAATGCGGGCCTGACACGTGACGGTTTGTCCATGCGCATGAGTGATGAAGACTGGCAGACGGTTCTGGATGTGAACCTGACATCGACATTCAAACTCGCCAAGGCCCTGCAACGCGGAATGATGAAACGCCGTAGCGGTCGCGTGATCAACATCGCATCTGTTGTGGGTGTGACGGGTAACCCCGGCCAGTGTAACTATGTTGCATCCAAAGCCGGTATGATCGGGTGGAGCAAGGCGATGGCGGCGGAAGTTGCAAGCCGCGGCATTACGATCAACTGCGTCGCGCCCGGCTTTATTGCCACAGCGATGACCGACGCCTTGAATGATGAACAAAAAGCGAAAATCAATTCGACTATTCCTGCGGGTAAGATGGGTTCATCCGAAGACATCGCCGCAGCGGTTGTGTTCCTTGCGTCCGATGAAGCCGCATATGTCACAGGCCAGACCATTCATGTGAATGGCGGCATGGCCATGATATAAAGGGAAAAAAGATGAAAGCCTTTGCTGTAAAGCTTACGAATTTTCTAACATTGGCAAATATAATTGTTTTGCAAACCGTAATACTGCTTGTCTTGGTTTCTTACGTACTCAAGTTTTTTGGGTTAGATATTCCGACTGGAGCTTTAGCAGATCTTACAGGTCTAGGATTAGGGGCCAGCGCTTTTTTGATGCTAAACCAGCTTTGCCTTTTTGTTACAAAAATTCACTTAACCGCACCTAATGAAACTAAATAAAATCAAGCGCACATAAGTGATCATAGAAAGACTGCTGGTTGGCGGCGGTCTCTCTGGGGTATTGCCGTTTCAGCAAGCTGTAGGCCGCAATCAACAATCTATGCGAGCTGACCACTTTCGGGTGACTGAGATAGTTTTTCTTTAATTGCTCGTAGCGCGGTGTGCCTTCGGCGTTTCTCCATTCATTAAAAAATTCCTGCTGGTCGCGGATCGCCTGAATCAGCAATGCTTCGGGTTTACGAAGATGTGAAGGCGTGTCGATCATATTGAAACTTTCGACAATGCTGTCGATTTCCTTGTTATAGCGCTCCGTGCTCATGGCACGGGCCTGCCCGTTGAAGTGACGCAAAGTCATGACCCGCGCCCGCATCGCCAGATCAGCGGCGAAGAAGTAATGATCGAGATATTTGGCATCTGGTGCCGATATATGTGTTTGTTCGGGGTTATAGGGTTTGCGCTGCTTGTTATGGACCTGCATATAGGCTTCATCGAGCGTCATGTCCTGCGCACTAACCGGCGCGACGATGCATAAAGATAAACAGGCAATTGCCAGAAATTTACGAATTTTCATTTCCTCTCCCTTTGTTCCCACCTATATAGTGTAGCAGATTATGCACCACCTGATTATCTTTGATTGCGACGGCACGCTCGTCGATAGCGAATATCTCTATAACTCCATTACTTCAGAGTTGCTGAACGAGATCGGCTATGCCGAATATACGCCCGAGCTCTGTATGGAGCGGTTTACGGGGCAAAGCTGGAGCACCATCCGCCATACGCTGGAAGAGCATCACGGCGAGAAAATGCCCGATGACATTATCGAACGTTATATCCGTATCGCGAATGACAAGATGAATCACGATTTCGAGGCCGCGCCGCACGCCGATGTCGTGCTGAACACACTTTCAACCCGTCATCAGATGTGTGTAGGGTCAAACGGCGAGCGGAACAACGTCATTAAAAGCCTTACCGTGACCGGATTGTTCGATTATTTCGGCGAAGAGCGCATTTTTACCAAGATTCAGGTCGAAAAACCAAAGCCTGCGCCCGATTTATTCCTGTTTGCCTGCGATAAGATGCAGACCAAGCCCGAAAACACCCTGATTATCGAGGATAGCCCCGCAGGCGTGGCGGCTGCACGGGCCGCTGACATCCACGTTCTGGGTTATGTCGGCACGTCGCATGATTCCGAAAAAGCCGCAAAAGCGCTCAAAGACGCGGGTGCAGACGCGATCATCGATTCCCTTATCCACATTGAGGACCACGCTAAATATTGAAAAAGGTTTGTAATCTCATAAGGTTATGCTAATTCAACAAAATGTCTTGCAATCGGGACGCGGGCTGGTAAAGTTCGGGGCTGTTAAAGACATTCAAACCGAATAATCACAAGTAATTAAGACAAGGAAGAACAATGAGTGACATTGCCGATCGCGTGAAAAAGATTGTTGTTGAACATCTGGGCGTCGAAGAAGACAAAGTTAAAGAAGATGCCAGCTTTATTGATGATTTGGGCGCAGACTCCCTCGATACTGTCGAGTTGGTCATGGCGTTTGAAGAAGAATTCAGCGTAGAAATTCCAGATGATGCTGCCGAGAAAATCCAAACTGTCGGTGATGCCATCAATTTCATCAAAGAAAACGCTGCTGAGTAAGCGTTTTTAGTTACTTAAGAATGTCAGCCGCGCTAGCTATGTGCGGCTGTCTTTGCATCTAGGAGATAAAAAGAATGAGACGTGTCGTTGTTACCGGAATGGGGATGGTTTCCCCGCTTGGTGTGGGTGTTGACCATAACTGGAGCGAAATTACCGCTGGAAAAAGCGGTATCAAGAAGATCGAACATTTCGATGTGTCCGATATTCCTTCGCAGATTGCGGGTATTATTCCACGCAGTGAAGACGAAAACCCGACCAACGGCGCGTTCAACCCCGATTTGTTCATGGCGCCGAAAGAGCAGCGCAAAGTCGATATCTTTATCGTTTACGGTATGGCGGCGGCGCAGGAAGCCATTAAAGATTCAGGTTGGGAACCATCAGATGATGAAGCGTTCAACCGTACAGGTGTTTTGATCGGTTCGGGTATCGGCGGTCTGGACGAGATTTATAAATCCTCCACGATTATGAATGAACGCGGCCCACGCCGTCTTTCGCCTTTCTTTGTCCCTGCGGCCTTGATCAACCTGATCTCCGGTCATGTGTCCATCAAATACGGCTATAAGGGACCGAACCACTCGGTCGTTACAGCCTGTGCCACGGGTACGCACGCGATTGGCGATGCTGCGCGTTTAATCGCACTGGATGATGCCGATGTAATGATTGCAGGCGGTGCCGAAGGCGCCGTTTGCCGTTTGGGTGTTGCTGGTTTTGCGGCCGCACGTGCCCTTTCAACAGGGTATAACGACACCCCCGAAGCGGCATCCCGTCCATGGGATGATGCACGCGATGGCTTTGTTATCGGTGAAGGTGCAGGCGTTGTTGTGCTGGAAGAATACGAGCACGCGAAAAAGCGCGGCGCGAAGATCTACGGCGAAGTGACGGGCTATGGCCTTTCCGGTGACGCGCATCACATCACGTCCCCTGCCGAAGACGGCAATGGCGGATACCGCGCCATGGAAGCCGCATTGAAGCGTGCGAAACTAAACCCCGAAGATATCGACTATGTGAATGCGCATGGTACGTCTACACCTGTTGGTGACGGCATCGAGTTCGGTGCAGTGAAGCGTCTGTTCTCCAACGCGTTGGATACAATGTCCATGTCCTCAACAAAATCCGCTATCGGCCACTTGCTGGGTGCTGCGGGCGCTGTTGAAGCGATCTACGCGCTGAAAACTCTGGAGACCGGTGTCATGCCGCCAACGCTGAACCTCGACAATCCGTCCGAGAACTGCACGGGCATCGACCTTGTGCCGAAGGAAGCGAAAGAAAAAGAGATCAAGACTGTTCTCTCCAACTCCTTCGGGTTTGGCGGCACCAATGCCTCTGTGATTATGCAGGCGGTCTAAACAACCATGACCGACGAGGGCAAAAAGCGAAAACTCTCCGGCGGTCAGTTTATTCTCGGCCTCATTGTTTATTCCTCAACACTGGCTGTGATTCTCGCGGCGCTCGCCTTTTGGTGGGGGTCGATGCAATTCACCAAAGACGGTCCTGCGACAGAGCCAACATTGTTTGTCGTTGAGCGCGGTTCAAGCGGAAACCAAATTGCGGGTATGCTCTATCGAGACGGCTTAATCGAGGACCCGTTCATTTTTCAGATTGGCATGACCGTTATGGGTCAGCACACATTCCTGAAAGCCGGTGAATACGAAATCCAACCCGCTATGAGTGCGCACGACATTATGTGGATGATGGCCGAGGGCAAGACCGTTGGCCGCCGAGTAACCGTGCGTGAAGGGCTGACCAGCTTCGAAGTTGTTCGGTTGCTGAAGGGGGTCGAAAATTTATCGGGTGAGGTGGCAAAGGTTCCCGCAGAGGGCGTTTTGATGCCGAATACTTACGATTACCAGAAAGACGAACCGCGCTCGAAAATTCTGCAGCGTATGGAAGATGCCATGGAGCAAACCATTCTTCCGGCTTGCGGTATCTTGCTTGAAAAAATGGGTGATGCATCCTTAACCGATTTTATGGATGAAGAATGTTCGACCGCCCCAGCGCCGCTTAAAACCGTCGGTGATGTTTTGATTTTGGCCTCGATTGTTGAGAAAGAAACTGCCGTCGCAGCCGAGCGCCGCACCGTTGCGGGCGTGTTTGTTAACCGTTTGCGTAAGAACATCGCACTGCAGACAGACCCAACCGTGATTTACGCCCTGAACGGCGGGAAGCACAAAGATGACGGTATGGGTCCGTTGGGACGTCGCTTGCTGAGAAAAGATTTGGATGTCGACTCACCGTACAACACGTATAAATATCCCGGCTTACCGCCCGGACCGATTGCCAACCCCGGCGAAGCGTCGATCAGGGCCGTACTCGACCCCGAAGAGCATGATTTCATCTATTTCGTTGCTGACGGGACAGGCGGACATGCATTTGCCCGCACCTTGTCCGAGCATAATGCCAATGTCGCCAAGTGGCGCAAAATCCGCAAAGCTCAATAATAATCGATAGCGTTAAAGATGAAGTCCGAATATCCGCCATTTATCGAACTTCCCTATACCAAACCCGCTCAGGCGCCTGAGGGTGAAGACAATTCCGATCAATATTCGGAGAGTCTGCCTGCTTATTTCATCGGGCATTTTTCTAAAAAAGAGGCGAAAATTTTTGATCCGTTTCTCGGCTTCGGAACAACGGCCTTTGTTGCGGAAAAGCTGCAACGCATTCCTTATGGTATAGAAGCGGATTACGAACGTTTTGAGTGGGCGGCGGGGCAACTTGAACATTGGCAGAATGTCCGACATGGCGATGCCGCTGATTGCGCCAATTTCGGTTATCCGAAAATGGATTTGTGCGTAACATCGCCACCCTTTATGCCATCGCACCATAAATGGAACCCACTTTACGGCGGTGATCCTAACTATGCGGGGTATGAATGTTATTTAGAACGAATGGGGCATATTTTCGCGGCTGTCGCCAACATCATGAAACGCAATGCGCTCATTGTTGTGCAAGCCGATAACCTACATCACAAAGCGAATTACACGCCTCTAGTGCGAGATTTGAGCATTGTCGTTTCCAAATCCCTTAAACCCGTGGGCGAAACCTTAATTCGCTGGACCGATACGGAGCCTGAATATGCCCACACTCATTGTCTGCTGTTTAAAAAACTCTAAGCTGCTTTATCAATAGAGCTTTCGAGCATCCAGGCCGCTTCTTCGTGCGCCTGCATGCGCTCAATCATCAAATCTTCCGTTGCCGCGTCATCATTTTCGACCGCGACTTCTGCTGCCTTTTTCAATGACTTCACGATTTCGCGGTTATCATTGGCCAGCATTTTGATCATTTCGTTGGCATCGGGTGTTTGGCTGACATGATCCAAGGTCGCATCTTTCATGATGTCGCTGGGGTTGTTGCCCGTAAACGCGCCGATTGTGCGGATGCGTTCGGCAATCTCGTCAGTCGCCTTCCACATTTCGGTATATTGCTCTTCGAACATTCCATGAAGGCTGCGGAAACGCGGACCCGTCACATTCCAGTGGAATGCGTGGGTTTTGAAGTACAACACGAATGTATCGGCCAAAACAATTTTGAGTTCTTTTTGAATATCTGACTGTGTCATTTGAACGTGATCTCCTTTGTTTTGTGAATTCATCTAGACGAACGTACAAATAAAGAAAAAGTTCAGATTTTTGGCGGAAAATCAGGCTTAATCGTCGGACTTTTTGTTACCGTCGTCACGTGTGATACGTCCGATCGGTGTGCCACCACCGCCACCGCCGCCAAGCCCCGGTGCGCTCGGCCCCGGACCGGATGGTGCGGATTTCGGGGCAACTTCCATTTGATGACGACGCGCAAGGTGCGGTGCGAATTGCAGGGATGACGGCACAGCGTCACCCAGAATGCAGCCCATAGTGCTGTCGTCGCTTAAATCATCGCGGTGAACAGGTTGGCCAAAAACAGCAGCTTTCACGAAATAATTAAACGCTTCCAGCGGATTGGGGGGCTGCCTTACACTTTTGAAGGCTTCCGTACGGTACGGATCATCCAGGAACATGAACGGGACCTGATAGGCTTGGGCGATATTGCCCTCCTTGATGGCGCCGACATGGATTTGCGGGCACATATCCAGCGTGGCGTTAAAATCGCTCTCAACTGGGATATTCAGCTCCAGAAAGTCCATATCAACATATTCGAGGGTCAGAATCCCGCTCTGTGTATCAAAAACAACGCCCGCGACCTTCTGAACCAAGTTTTCACTCGAGATCAGTCCTGCTTCGCCTTGCGCTGTAAATAACAGATCGATGTTCATGAAGGCATACCCTCTTATTTCATATGGCTTGATTTAGTGTATAACTCATTTTACCAAACTCTTTTGGCTAAAGTCACCGTCTAACAAGAAATATAGAATTTTATGTGCGGTTTTACAGGTTTTTTTGCTTTGAAGGCCGGCGCGAGCCGTAGCGAATTGCATGTTATGGGGCAGAAAATGTCCGATACGATTATGCATCGCGGCCCCGATAGCGGCAATTTATGGCAAGATCCCGACACCCCGCTGGTTCTGGCGCACCGCCGCTTGTCTATTATTGACCTGACCAAAGACGGTGAACAGCCGATGGCCTCGGCATCCGAGCGCTATATGATCATCTTCAATGGCGAGTTTTATAACTTTCAGGAACTGCGTCGTGAGCTGGAAGTCAAAAATGTACAGTTTAAGGGCCGTAGCGACACGGAAGTGTTTCTGGCTGCTGTCGAGCAATGGGGGCTGAACCAAGCCTTACAGAAAACCAATGGCATGTTTGCGTTCGTGTTGTGGGACCGCAAGGACAAGATGCTGCATTTCGTGCGGGACAGGCTGGGCAAGAAGCCGCTTTATGTCGGCTGGGCGGGTGACAATCTTGTTTTCGGATCGGAGCTGAAAACCCTACGTGCGCATCCCGCGTTTGATGCGCAAATCAACGCCTATGCCCTGCAAGGCTTCCTGCGCCTAAACTATATCGAAGCGCCGGAGACGATTTATTACAATGTCTGGCAATTGCCCGCAGGTCACCGCATGAGCCTAGACCTGTCCAACTTGCGCAGCGGTGATGATCTGCTGGATGAGATGAAATCCTACTGGGACCCTGTGCGTCTGGTCGATGACAGCAAGATCAACGCCGTGGCAAAACCCGATCACAGCATTATCGATGATTTCGAACGTCTGTTGAGCACTTGTGTTACGGACCGGATGATATCCGATGTTCCGCTCGGCGCGTTTTTATCGGGCGGAATTGATAGCTCGACCGTTGTGGCCTTGATGCAAAAATATGCAGGCTCGCCGGTTAAAACCTATGCGATCGGTTTTGAAGAACAGGATTATAACGAAGCCCAATATGCGAAGGACATTGCGCAGCATCTGGGCACGGACCATCACGAGCATATCTGTACGGGACAAGATGCGTTGGATGTTATTCCCAAATTGCCCGAAATGTATGACGAACCGTTTGCGGATATGTCGGCCATTCCGACCTATCTGGTCAGCAAGTTTGCACGTGAGGATGTGACGGTCGCTCTGTCGGGTGATGGCGGTGATGAAATGCTCGGCGGGTATGTCCGCCATACGATGGGTCCGAAAATATGGAAGACAATGCGGATGATGCCCAAAATCATGCGCTCAGGTATTTCAGGAACATTGCAGCGCCTGCCCGAAGGACCGCTCGACCGCTTGCGCCCCAGCCAACCGCAATTCGGATACAAACTGCAAAAAGCGGCGCGGATCATGTCGCTGAACACGCAGGAAGAAGTGTATGAGCGCTTGATCTGCAAATGGTTGCCCGCACCCGTGACCGAAAAAGACATATATGAATCTGTGCTGCCATTACCGCGTGCCGACCTGTCCTTTGCCGAAAAGATGATGCTGTGGGATACGGTCGGGTATCTGCCGAATGATATTTTGACCAAGGTTGACCGTGCGAGCATGGCGGTATCTTTAGAGGCGCGTGCGCCGCTGCTGGATCACCGCGTGTTCGAATATTGCTGGCGTTTGCCCGAGCATGTGAAGATCCGCGATCAAAAAGGCAAATGGTTGTTGCGGCAAGTGCTGAAAAAGCACGTGCCTGAAAAATTGTTCGAGCGCCCGAAACAAGGTTTTGCCATTCCCGTGGCGGAATGGTTGCGCGGCCCGCTTCGTGACTGGGCGGAAGATTTACTAGATGAAAAAGCCTTGAAAGAACAAGGCTTGCTAGATGCATCTATGGTGCGTGATACATGGACGCGGCATCTGGACGGACAAGGCCGCAATGGCGAAGCCCTGTGGGCCGTGCTAATGTTTCAGGCATGGCACAAGAGGTGGATGTGATGGCGAGCAAGGTTCTTTATATTTTCGATGAAAGCGATTGGGATACACGTATCCACACGGCCAACGCCGCGAAAGACATGGGCCATGATGTGACCATTGGCTTGCTGTGCGAAGACGTGCCAAGCGTGCAAACTGATTTCAAAATCCACCCTTTGCCACGCCCGAAAAGCAAGTTCGGGCCTTTTGCCGCGCTGGCGCTTATGGGTGAATTACGTGACGCGATACAGGTCAACACGCCCGATCTGGTGCATATCGTAACGCTTAAATATGCGTTTATCTTAGGGCTTGCGACATTATTTACCGGCGGGATTGAGCGCGTCTATACGCTGGCGGGGCTGGGCTATTTGTTCCGCGGTGAAGGCATAAAGCCCGTGATTATCCGCACGCTGTTGACCCCGCTTTTCTTTCTGGTTTTCAACCTCGCCCGCCCGCATTTGATATTCCAGAATGAGGATGACCAGCAAATCTTCACCTATATGGGATTGGCCAAAGTAGAGAACACGACGCTGATCCGTGGGTCAGGTGTGGACACGGCCAAGTTCGCGGTACACCCGCTGCCAAAAGAAGCCAAACCGGTTGTGTTGATGCCCACGCGCCTCGTCCATAACAAAGGCGTGAGCGTGTTTATCGAAGCAGCCAAGATTGCCGCCAAAGACGTTGGGGCGGATTTCCAGATCGCCGGCGGTGAGACCAAACACAACCCCGCCGCGATTACAAAAGAAGAGATGGAGGCCATGCTGGACGGTTCACCCGTTACGTGGCTGGGGCGTGTCGATGACATGCCGGGCTTGCTGGAACATTCCAGCCTGATTGTTTACCCGTCCTATTACGGTGAAGGTGTTCCGCGTGTGTTGTTGGAGGCCGCCGCGGTCGGGCGGCCGATCATCACCACCGATCATCCGGGATGTAAGGAAGCAATCATTCATGAAAAGACCGGATTGCTGGTGCCGATTAAGGACCCGCAAGCAACGGCAAGTGCCATCGTGGCTTTGCTAAAAGACCGTGATAAATGTGAAGTTATGGGCACAGAAGCGCGCATATATTGCGAGACCGAATATGATGTGAAAACGGTGGCGGAACGCACAGCGTCTATTTACGCCACGCTTTAGAATTCAATCGCTTTTTCGACGGCATCACGACCATCACTCAAAACAATCGTCAGGGTTTTGCCGTTCAATTCCTGCATCAGGTTTTCGATATCTTCCGGCTTGGGGATGGTAATCATGACGCGGCTTTGATCATTTTCGTCCGCCGTATATTGCGGCTTCGTAGTCAGTGCGTATTCACCCGTATGGGCAATAGCCAGCGCCTTGTCAGGTCCGCGTTTCATGTGGGCATTTACAACAATCGCGTCCGCGCCTGTTACGATCGTATCAATATATAAATCCGCTCTCTGTGACTCTTTGCCTTGCTTGTAGGGCACTTTGCGCTTAGCGGATTCAATGATTTTAAGTTGCGGTGACTCTTTGCCTTTGCCTGCTTCTATCATGAGTGACAAGTCGAGCTGGTCGGGGACACATATTTCCTTACACACCATGAGCTGCAGATCGAGATCAAGAGCGCTGTCTGTATTCGCCTCTTCCAGATCAATGGTCATCGGCAAGATAATACGCTCGTCATAAGCATAGACGGTGAGGATGTTCAGTTCTGTTTTGCGCAAAGGCACAGGGTATGAGACATCGACAGTTTTCACATTTTCGGACTCTTCCCAGTTAAAGCGTATTGGCAGGCCGCTATCGCCGGCATGCTTCCAGTATGTATGCCATCCATCGGAAAGGTCGATTTCCAGTGCGGCCTGGATTTGCGTGTCATCGCCGATTGTTTCCGCGCCTGAAAGTAAGCGTGCCCTGACATTGTCAGACACGGCCCATTCGGACTGTCCGGCCTCGGCGACAGTACTCATGAAAATCAGAAAGCTCAGTAAAGCGGCGGAGAACACAATAATGTTCCGCAGGAATGTTTTTTGGTTTTGTGCTCGCATAGCTGCCTCAGTTTTTGGTACGCTTTATCTATTCAATAAATATGATGTATATTCGCAGAAACAAGTGAAAAGACACAATGGTGGACGATAAATCACCTGAAATTGAAGCCGCTTATCTGACAGGCAAGTTATTGCTGGCGATGCCGGGTATTGGCGACCCGCGCTTTCACCACTCCGTCATTTTCATGTGCGTGCATGATGAAAAAGGTGCAATGGGCCTTGTCATCAATACTGAAGTTCCGGATGTGGATTTCAAGCAAATCATTGATAATATTGGACTAAACTCCAATATCGAGGTTGATCTGGACCAGTTGAAAATGCCCGTCATGAGCGGTGGCCCTGTCGAAGGGTCACGCGGGTTTTTGCTTCATTCCCCCGAATTTACCAACAAAGATACGATCAAAATCTCCCCTGAATTCAGCCTGACCGGAACAACGGACGCATTACAGGAAGTGGTCAAAGGCAAAGGACCGGATCATGCCTTGTTTATTCTGGGCTATGCCGGATGGGGCGCAGGACAATTGGAAACCGAATTACAGCAGAATGCGTGGCTGGTACTCGATCCCGATCCCGAGATTGTCTTTAATCATGATACAGGTGCAAAATGGAACTTGGCGCTAAACAAGATGGGGCTCGACCCTGCTCTACTGACGACCGATACAAGCGGTCAAGCCTAGTAGCATCCGATTGAAATAGAGGCCAAACCGTGCCAAGCTGATTGTCAGGGAAATGGTTTAGAAGAAGGATAGCGCATCATGGCTCCTCCTGAAGGTAACACGGGCATTCGCCGCATTATCAACGCATTCAAGTTTTCATTACAGGGATTTCGCGCCTGTTTCCGCACCGAAGAGGCATTCCGGCAGGAAATCTACCTGACGGCGCTGATGGTTCCGGCGGCGTTCTGGATTGGTGACACGAATGTCGAACAAATCGTACTGCTCGGCTCCGTTGTACTGGTGCTGATTACCGAAATGCTAAACACCGCGATCGAACGGGCCATTGACCGTATCTCGACCGAGAGGCACGAGCTTTCTAAAGAAGCTAAAGATATGGGATCGGCCGCCGTATTTATGGCGCTGGTTTTTTGCGGCTTCGCGTGGGTGATGATTGCAATACCGAAGTTTTTCTAATCGTCTTTATGCTGCATCCAGCTTTCTTTCGGCAAACCAAAAAGAATATGATCTTCTCTTACCCCATTGATTTGTAAATACTTTTCTGCAAACCCTTCTTCTTTAAAGCCAACAGCCAGAAGGGTTTTTTTGCTGCGTTCATTGTGAGGTAAGCAAGAAGCATTCACGCGTTGTAATAGCAGATCTTCAAAACAATATTCGAGCGTCAGTTCGAGCGCTTCGCGCATCAAACCCTGCCCTTCGCAGTCCTGATCAATCCAGAAACCGAGTGCTGCGTATTGTGCAGCACCGCGGCAAATATTGTTGATGTTCATGCCGCCGATGAGTGCATCATTATGAATGTCGAAAATCAGAAAGGCACGACCACGGTCATGCTGCCATTCATAGAACTGTCGTGAAATTCTGCGCTTATATAATTCCTCGGTCAGCGCGTCATCCGGCCATTTCGGGTCAAAAGGCTGGATATGATTGATGTTACGGCCTCTGACTTCCGCCCACATTTTTGCATCGTCTACAGATGGCGGTCGCATATATATACGCGCCGATGCCAGTTCTATTGCAGGAAAAGAGGGATGTTTGGGATTACGAAATTTTAAAACAGGCCAAACCATGACTAGGCCGCCAAGCGTTTTTGGATACTTTCGTAAGACTCCAGCTTTTGCAGCGGGCCAAGAGCGGCCAAAGTCGGCGGGGTTGTAAAAATACGTTGTGCGGCATTTTTAATATCATCAAGCTGCACACTTTCTACACGTTTTACAATCTCATCAACATTGTAACTTTCGCCGCGCAAAATCATGAATTTAGCCTGATAATCCGCCCGATTACCCATGGATTCCTGCGCCATGGCCATGCCAGCCTTCATTTGCGACTTCGCACGGTTGAGTTCCTCTTCGCTGACGTCAGTCACGACTTTTTGCAACTCATCACATATGACCGGAATGATTTCATCCATCTTTTCCGGCCCTGTACCCGCATAAATCGCGAATTGTGCATCGTCCTGAAATGCATGGTGATAGGAGTAAATCGAATATACAAGGCCGCGCTTTTCACGCACTTCCTGAAACAATCTTGAAGACATGCCGCTACCCAAAACTGCGGATAGGAGCTGCGCCGCGTAAATATTATCGTCCAAGCGCGGTATACCTTGAAAGCCGAGAATGAAGTGGCTTTGTTCCAGATCTTTTTCAATACGGGTTTCGCCGCCCGTATATTTTGCTGCTGATGCCGCAGGTGGCTCACCATTTTGCTGCAGTTCAAATGTGTTTTTCACGCGCGCAACAAATTCATCATGCTGCACGTTACCGGCCGCAGAAATCACCGTGTTTTTAGCTTGATATGAATTGGTGATGTAGTCGCGCAGATTTTGTTGCGTCATGGCCTGAATGTTTTCGGCACGGCCCAGAATTGGCGCGCCCAAAGCCTGATCAGGATATGTGGTTTCGGAATAAACATCGAACACCAATTCATCGGGTGTGTCGTTATACATACCGATTTCCTGCAGGATAACACCGCGCTCACGCTCAATCTCGTCTTCGGGAAGTGTAGAGTTGAGGTACATGTCGCTCAGGACCTCAAGGCCCAGCGGCAGATCATCAGCCAGCAAATGCACATAGTAGCCCGTGATTTCACGGCCCGTATATGCGTTCATGGAGCCACCGACATTCTCGATCTCCTCGGCGATCTGCAACGCATCACGTTTTTGCGTGCCCTTGAAGAGCATATGTTCAACCATGTGTGCCACGCCATTGACTTCGAGGCTTTCATGACGCGCACCGACCCCTACCCAAATTCCGGCAGCCACCGTATGCATATCCGCTACGGTATCGGTGACGATACGTAAGCCGTTTTCTAATGTCGTAGTTTGAACGCCGCTCATTTTATGCTGCACTTTTCTGTTTTACTTTTGAATGATCACGAACGAAATTTTGCACCGCTTCCAGATCATTCGGCAATGCATCGAGATATTCTTCGCGTTCGAAAAGATCATGCAAACGATCCGGCAAGCCGGGCCTTACGCCGATTGCCTTTTCAACAGCATCGGGGAATTTTGCCGCATGGGCGCACGCCAATGTAACAATGGCACCTTCCAGTTCGTCTTCATGCGCGAACGCACCGCTCAGACCCACAGCAGTATGCGGGTCGATGACTTCGGCGGTTTCCTCATAACAACGTTTGATGGTTGCCAGCGTGTCTTCGTCATTACAGCGATGTGCCTTGAAGTCGGCACGTGCCTGATTGATTTGTTCGTCGCTTACTTCGAATGAGCCCGTTTCCTTGAATGACAGCATCAGTTGCGCCAAAGCCGCATGATCGCGGCCCATAAGTTCAAACAGGTAGCGTTCGAAGTTGCTGGAAATCTGGATATCCATGGACGGGCTTAAGGACGGCTCCACGCCTTCGAGCTTCATTGCACCATGTTCAAAGAAACGCGTCAGAATGTCATTGCGGTTAGAGGAGACGATGAGAGCCTCGATCGGCAAGCCCATTTTGCGGGCGACATGCGCAGCCAGGACATTTCCGAAGTTGCCCGTAGGTACACTGAATGAGACTTTGCGTTCAGGTGCGCCAAGTGCAAGCGCAGTTGTTACGTAGTAGACGATCTGCGCCATGATGCGCGCCCAGTTGATCGAATTGATCGCGGAAAGATTCATTTCCGTGCGGAAAGCGCGGTCGCTGAACATATCTTTGACCATATTTTGGCAATCATCAAACGTGCCTTCGACCGCGATGTTGTGCACGTTCGGTGCCTTCACGGTGGTCATCTGTTTGCGCTGCACGTCGGATACGCGGCCCTTCGGATGCAGAATGAAAATATCGACATGTTCGCACGCCTTGCAGCCTTCGATTGCTGCGGACCCTGTATCACCGGATGTTGCACCAACGATGGTAACGTGTTCATTGCGACGGGCCAGTACGTGGTCAAATAAACGGCCCAGAAGCTGTAACGCCACATCCTTGAATGCCAGTGTCGGGCCACGGTGCAATTCCATCAGCCAGTGCTTTTCAGAAAGCTGCGTCAGCGGTGTCACGCATTGGTGATCAAAAATTTCGGAGCCGTAAGTTTCGGCAATAATCGCTTTAAAATCATCTTCGGTAATGGCATCGCCGACAAAGGCCTTCATCACCGCGTAGGCCACTTCCGTATATGGCTTGTCGCGTAAGTCCTCGATGTCCAGCTTGGGCCATTCCGTCGGAATGTAGAGGCCACCATCGGGCGCCAGCCCTTCCAGCAACACATCTTCGAAAGTAATAGGCTGATTACCGTCTTTAACGGCATGGCCACGTGTGGAGATAAAATTCGATTTGGTCAATTCGCTCATAACGCCCGATTAGTATGATGATTTAGGTAAAGTGTCAATCCGTGCGGCCGCGCCATTAGCTTAAGTAGCGTTTACGGATATGTTTTTCCAAAAACCTTGCTTCCAGCGGCTTTCCTGTCGCCTGCTCGAGTGTTTCGGATAATGTCATAAGCCGCCCTTTGGAATAGATATTCTGTATCAGCCATTCCTTGATTTCTGAGAACTCGCCTTCGGCAATTTTACCCCTGAGGTTCGGGATCGCTTTTTGCATGGTGGCAAAGATTTGCGCCGCCATCATGTGACCCAGCGCATAGGACGGGAAATAGCCGAATTTACCGACAAACCAATGAACGTCCTGCAGGCAGCCATCAAGATGGTTTTCCGGTAGAACACCCAATGTGGAGTGGATCCCTTCCACCCATGCTTCGGGCAAATCCTTGATGTCCAGATCCTTTTCGATCAAATCGCGTTCAAGGCGGTAGCGCAAAACCACGTGATAAAAATATGTTACCTCATCGGCTTTTTTACGGTCTACGCCCGGGTTAACGCGGGTTTTCAGAGAAAAGAGATTTTCCGGTGACAATGCAGGTGAATTGATGCCGTGAAACAGCCCTTCAAGCCGCGGAGAGAGGAATTCGAAAAATTCCTGCATGCGGCCGATGATCATTTCAACGAGCAAGGCCTGGGATTCATGCATCGCCGCGCCGAGATCCATGCCGACGGGTTGATAGCGCCATTGCTGACGCGGCAAGCCTTGAATGTACAGGCCGTGACCGCCCTCATGCAGGGCGCTTTTCATCGAGTCCATAAAGTTGGTTTCATCGACGTTGGAGATCACCAGACGGGTATCATCCACCGTGCCACCCTCGACGGGGTTATGCCCGGTCTCGTAAAGGCCGCCGCGCTCGAAATCAAAACCGAGCACTTCAAGCAAGGAGTGGTTGAGCCACATTTGCGCTTCGGATTCATACTCGCCATTCAAAGCAATCGGCTCCGGCTCGGCTTTTTGCTTTTTCAGAATGTCGGGCAGCATCTCTTTCAATGCCTTTTCATGCGCATAGAATAAACGCTCGACTTCGAACACCGTCATGCCGGGCATGAATTCCT
The DNA here is from genome assembly GCA_030432025.1 of Alphaproteobacteria bacterium. GTDB lineage: Bacteria > Pseudomonadota > Alphaproteobacteria > Micavibrionales > Micavibrionaceae > TMED27. Next base: position 292,287 of record JAUIIA010000003.1, on the reverse strand, counting down.
GCATCAGCATCTGGTAATGAGATTTTTCTTCCGTGACGGCGCAGCGGGCATCGGCAATGCGGCGGTGTAATTCGATCTGTTCAGAAAGAAAGCCTTTGGCCTGCTCCCAATCGCCTGTCTCTTTCAATTGCTTGTGACGGTTTCGTCCCTCGAATGAAAGGCGCGCCTTATGCTCCATCAGCTCGGGGTCAACATGCGCATACATCAGATACATATTGACCATTTCGCGCAAATTTGCCTGATCCCATTTGTCCCATTCGCCCGGCTTGGCGTAGAGATGTTCCTGCGCGTCATCCAGCCAGCTCTGAACATCATCGGCGGTTAAATCTTCGTGCATGCGGCGGTATAGAAACGCCATCTGCCCGAGACGGCTTTGATATGCACCTTGCGGCATAGCGGTCAGAAAATCACGGCCCAGCGTTTCGATGATTGCGTTCATACGGCCCAGATCACGGAAACGAACCTTCAGGTCGGTGTAGGCTTTGCAATCATGCATCTGGTCCTGACGGACCTTTTCACGGAATTGCAGGTCGGAGTCCGGCATCTTGACGGGGCGCTTTTCGCGCGCTTCACCCGTGACCATATGGAGGAAATTTCTAAACATAGGCAGTAAGAATAACACCGTTACGCGGCGCTGACTACGCTTTTAGAGGTGATATCAGGAGGCTTTGACTTTATCGGCAAACGCGCTGTGCATCGGTGAGGGGAAATCAAAAGTCAGTTCGGGATGGAAAGTTGTCGCCATATATTGGCCGTAATCAACCCAGACCGGATCGTCCTGATGGCTGGCTTTAACCTCTACATCATTGGCGACATCCTGAATGATCGGTGCACGGATAAGGGAGACCTCATAACCGTTTACGTTTGCCGTGTGGCTATCGACCTGACGCCCGTAGCCGTTGCGTTCAACCGTCATCGGAATAAGACCGAACGATTTCTGCACCTGTTTGGTTTGCTCCTCACCAACACGTTTGGAGGAATAGAACACTTTCTCAGCGATCAGGATCGAGCCCGCACATATGCCCCAAACGGGCTTGGCTTTGAATTGTTCGGCCAGCGCATCCCACAAGCCGAAACGGTCGATCAGTTTCAGCATCGTCGTGCTTTCACCACCGGGCAGGATAAAGCCGGCAACGGCCTCAAAATCCTTGGCCGTTTTGACAGGCGCGAAGTCAAACCCCAGCGCCTCAATGTGAGGACGGTGGCGTTCAACGCAGCCCTGCAGGGCCAAGCAACCGATGGTCTGTTTTTCACTCATGAGAATGAAATAGATTAAAAGCTGCGGGAAATAAAGAGTTTAAAGTTATGATCCGGTGCGGCTTTGGAAATTCCGGCGCGGTAGCCTGTTTCAAAAGACAGGTCATATGGCAGTTTGCCTTTAAAGACAGGACCGAATTCATGTTCCTGATCGCTGTAACCTGACAGCTCGTTCAGCTTGCCGAAATCGTGGAATCCTTCGAGGCCCAATCTGTAATCACCGAACTTCTTTGTCCCTTGTACACGGAGTTCCGCAGATAGGCCGCCATCGCTATCTTCACCGACTTCATGGCTGATGCGCTGAACAAAGCGAAACTGGTAATCCTCATAAGGGATTTGTTCGTAAAGACCGAGCTTCACACTGTCCGGCTTTTTATCGCCGTCTTTCATGGTGTATTGGACACGGGCGCCCAGGTCGAAGCCATAGTCACCCTTATTCAGAACATGAAAGCGTCCCATAAAGTCGAGATTGTCATGCTCGTAATTGTCACCTTTGCGCTTATCCTGATCAGCGGTGATACGGGCGGCGAACATATCTGTAAAACCGTGGTCGACATATACCTGAGTCCGCAGGCGTTCGTCCGAGGAAGAACCATCGTCATCCTCGCTGTATCCGACACGCGCTTCAACTTTAGTTTTACCCTTTGTCACGGTCGGGCCGCTGACAGAGCTAACGGTGCCTGCAAAAGCAATGTGAGGAAGGGCGAAAAGAAATAGTAAAAAAATTAAGACTTTCATGGCGGACAAACTTATCAAAGCGCATTAAAAAAGCAATGCGTAATTCTTAATTTTTTAAGAAAGTGATGCGATGAGGGCATCGGACGGATGTGAGTCCGTACCGGAGAATAGGGCGTAAGAGCCGGCAAGCATATCGAACTTTTGTGCGGCCGCTTCGGGAAGCTCCACACCCGCGTCTTCAGCAATTGCCGTTAAATTACCAAACGCCTCCACCATCAGGCCATAGGCGTTATCAATATCTGCGAGGGATGTTCCGATATGGCGCGGCGGCAATATCTGTGCGTGCATAAAACCCATCTGGGCATTCACAACGGCAGCCTGACGGTCAAAAGCTTCATGCGCCAATTCGAAAGGCGTTTTTTGCTCGACCTGTTGTGGGGCTGCCGTGTTCATGTTTATTACCAACCGCGGTTAGCCATTTTCATCGGTTCTTCAATCTCGGAGATTTCAGTACCGCGCATCGCTACACCTTCAAGCTCCTTAGACGCTTCAAGAACGATGGCCGGGTCATTGTAGTGCGCTGTCGCCTTAACAATGGCTTTTGCGTATTTCTCGGGGTTTTCGGATTTGAAGATACCGGAACCAACGAAGACTGTTTCCGCACCCAGTTGCATGCAAAGCGCAGCATCTGCAGGTGTTGCGATGCCGCCTGCTGCGAAGTTAGGCACAGGCAGTTTGCCTTCGGCACGAACGATCTTCAAAAGCTCGTAAGGGGCTGCCATGTCGCGGGCGATGGTCATCAATTCGGCTTCATCAGCGTTTACGACTTTACGGATTTCGTTGTTGATCTGGCGCATGTGACGCACGGCCTCAACGATGTTGCCTGTACCAGGCTCGCCTTTAGTACGCATCAATGCCGCACCTTCGCCGATACGACGCAGGGCTTCACCAAGGTTTTTAGCACCGCAAACGAACGGGACTTTAAAGTCATGCTTATTAACGTGGAATTCTTCATCAGCAGGTGTCAGAACTTCGGACTCGTCGATATAGTCAACGCCCATCTGCTCAAGAATTTGCGCTTCGGCAAAATGACCGATACGGCATTTCGCCATCACAGGAATGGACACCGTGTTCATCACTTCTTCGATAACTTCCGGCGGGCTCATGCGGGCCACGCCACCGGCTTTACGAATGTCGGAAGGTACGCGTTCCAGCGCCATAACGGCAACTGCGCCTGCGTCTTCTGCGACCTTGGCTTGTTCGGCGGTTACAACGTCCATAATGACGCCGCCTTTTAGCATTTCGGCAAGGCCAGTTTTAATATTGATAACGTTTGGAGAGCCAGTGTTAGAGCCCATATCAGTATTCCTTATCCATAATCTGGTTTGTAATTTCGCTATATGTACACATATGGCGCGGGAATGCAAAGATTCCAGTGAAAAAAATGTCGCAAAATATGTGTTATGAAAAATATATTGCTTTTTTCGTGTTTTTTGTTATATATCCTCAATCATGAAAATATCATTTTGTACGACATGCATGGGCAGAACCCACCATTTACAGGAAACTCTGCTCACCAATATTCGTCAGAACCTTCTTCCCGATGGTCCTGACGTTGAGTTTGTCGTGCTGGATTACAACAGTAATGATGGTATAGGCGACTGGATTTTGAATGACCCGAACCTGCAGCCCTATCTGGATTCCGGTGTTTTGAAATATTACCGCACCGAAGATCCCGAGCATTTTCACATGTCACACGCCAAAAACATGGCTCACCGCCTCGCAACGGGTGATGTGCTGTGCAATCTGGATGCTGATAATTTCCTGGGGTTGGGCTTTTCCAAATATCTGGAGCGTGTTTATACCAATACGCCGAATGCCGTCGTAAACCCTTCTCACAAAGTCAGCCGTTATTTCAGTGCGGATGAGCGCGGCTTTTTCGGCCGCATTTCAATTCGCAGAGAAGATTTTGAACAAATCCACGGCTATGACGAGAATTATCAGGGCTGGGGCATGGAAGACAATGACTTCATGCAACGCGCCAGAAGCCTTGGTTGCCGTCATCTACGCATGGAAAACATGGCCTTTTTAGGGGTCATTCAGCATGACGATAGAGCGCGTGTCGAGAACATGGTAGACGGCGACCACGTTGAAGAAGAAATGACGCGCATTTCCGATCTCAAACACAAAGAGCCGCTATGGCGCAAATTCGAACGCCGCGTTGAAATGCTCAGCAAACCTATTCAGGTGAATGCAGGCGGCCATTACGGTGAAGGCAATGTAACTGACCGTTACGGACAAGCATACGTATTAGGCCCTAATCAAGGCAGCCGCGTACGTCCGTTCAATATCTGCGCGACGGGAATCGTCGAACATGTTCGCGGTCGTATCAGTCCTCGTGTTATTCAGGAAGCCGGAACACATGCAGAAGGCGTGCGCGCAGCCGCCGAATAGATCAAAGAGTAACCTACTCTTCTTCATCCTCTTCAGGCATACAGCATGCGCAGCCCGCGCCGTGACTTGATGGCGCAAGATGTGTGCCCGTCAGCAGCATTTTTTTCAAGGTGTCTTTTTGTTGTGTGCTCATGCGCAGTTTGATAAAGCAAAAGAAACGAAAATAAAAGGATTTTGTCATGGGCACGTTGTCAGTCGAAGAAGCTAAAGAAGCGATCTATGAGTCTTTGAGAAACGATAATCTGGATATCGACCTGCATATCCTTGCGTTGAAAGACGCGATGAATGCCTACGGTGTGACCGAAGCGCATTTTGATCCGCAGAAACTGTCGCAGAACAACCGTTCGGGCCGCAAGATGATGCAAAGCTACTTCAAAAAGCGCGGTGTCAAAGTTGTCTTTGAGTCCTAGGCCATTTCAGTACAACCCGCCGAATACCCCTCTTAATATTCTGTATCAGGATGATGATCTGCTGGTGCTGTCCAAGCCCAGCGGATTACTCAGCGTGCCCGGCAAAGCCGAAGATCATGCAGACAGTCTGGAAACCCGCGCCAAGGGTGAATATCCGAACGCACTACTGGTGCATAGACTCGACCTTGAGACCAGCGGTGTGTTCGTCATGGCGATGAACAAAGACGCGCAGGCCAATCTCGGTAAACAGTTCGAGCGCCGTAAGGTGCAAAAGACCTATATTGCGCGGGTTTGGGGCATTCCGGAGGCGGATGAGGGTCATATTGACCTGCCCTTGCGCTGTGACTGGGACAACCGTCCGCGGCAGATGGTCTGTTATGAGCACGGCAAGCCTTCGCAAACGAGCTGGAAAGTTCTGGAGCGCGGTTCAGATGACTCGCTATTGCAACTAACACCGCTGACGGGACGATCACACCAATTACGCGTGCACATGGCGGAGATTGGCCACCCTATTCTCGGCGATCCGTTTTACGCACCAGAAGATGTGTACCAGTCCGCGGATAGGTTATTGCTTCATGCGCAGGAGATTACCCTGCACCGTCCGAAAGACGGTGAATTGATCACCATCTCCGATCCTTCTCCGTTTTAGACTTCACGCTTGAATTTCGCCCATCCGTACGGCACACTGCGCGCCATGAGTGAAAAGCTGAAGATCCTCCATATAGTAGCTGGTGCGCCGACAGGCGGAGCAGAACAATTTAGCCAGGACGCGATGTGCGCCCTGCATGAGCAAGGTGTGGAGCAACGCGTATTATGCCGTCCGCATCCGAACCGTGTTAATGCGATGGAGGCACGGGATATTCCCTATACGCCGTTGACCTTCAACCGTTTCAAGAAACGCGCCGAGCAAAAGATCATCAAAAAAGCGATTGCCGAATTCCAGCCCGACCTTGTCCATTGCTGGATGAGCCGTGCGGCATCCTTTATGCCTGCGGATACGGGTGTGCCCGTGCTGGGGTGGTTCGGCGGCTATTACGATTTGAAGAATTACCGTTCATCCGATTTTTACATGGGCGTGACACGCGACATCGTTCGTCACATCAAAGAAAATATTGCGGACCCGTCCCGAGCATTTGTCGGCCATACATTCGGTACTTTGCCCGAAGATAAGCCCGTCAGCCGCGCAGATTTCGATGTGCCCGAAGACGCAAAAGTCGTGTTGCTGCTGTCGCGCATGCACTGGAAAAAGGGCGTGGATACGTTGCTGGAAGCGGCGGATGCGACAACGCCGAATATCTATTATCTGCTGGCGGGTGATGGGCCAGATCAGAAAAAATACGAAAAAATGTGCAGCAAAATGGGTCTGGATGACCGCGTGCGTTTTCTGGGTTGGCGTAATGACCGCGCAGCATTATTGGACATCGCCGACATTTGTGTTTTGCCGTCGCGCTACGAGCCGTTCGGCACAGTGATCGCCGAAGCATGGTTTGCAAGCGTACCCTTGATCGCAGCAAAGGCCGCAGGGGCGAGCCAATATGTCACCCATGAGCAAGACGGATTGCTGCATGATATTGATGATGCGCAGACGCTCGCCGCACAAATCCAGCAGATCGCGACTGACGAGAAGCTGGCAGAAAAGCTGGTGAAGGGCGGCACGAAGACTTACGAGGAATTATTCAGCAAAGACGTCGTCGTTAAAAAGCTGATCAGTGATTACAAGCACATGATCGAGACCGCCGCCGAGCAGCCGCAGATCGCCGCACAGTAGATCCCCCCGATAAAATCCGCGTTCAGAGCCGTTTTTGCTTGCCTGATTATTTTCATATTGCTTATATGCGGATATGAGTATGCCACGGTTGAAAGCTGAGTATCTGGACCCGTCCAAACCGCCCATCGGGACGGCGGACCATGTCAGTTTGAGTTTACAAGCCGCCATCAACGATTTTCCAGACGATCCAGCAACCAAAGTAGCGGCAGGCTTGATCAGAGCCGCATTTGATTACACAAAGAGCGAAGTACCCTTTATGCCGATTGCGTGGCATGTGCAAACGCGCGGCGGCATTGGGTCGCGTTATAATCGGGAAGCGCCGTATTTCGATGCCTGGCAGGGTCAGGACCTGCCCTATGTCGACCCGGATGACGGGCAAATCGACCGCCGTGAGCAGTTTAATCATCTGGGGACGCGTCGTGCGACCATGACGGGCGTTCCGATTGAATTCGGCAAGGACGGTCTGCCGATTAATCCGTATTACGAGGATACCGGAATCTCTGGGCGATCAAGCGGCCTGTGGGGTAGTAACAGTATCGTCGATGTTTTGGGGCTGGTCAGCCGCCGCGATGAAAGCGGTATGGAAACACTGTATGAGATCAATGTCCGTAAACCGTGCGGAAAGCTGGTCGCCGTCGGCGGATATATCGAGACCGAGCCGAATGAAGATGGTGAGCACATCATTACAGAAGAGGTCATCATCGATAATGCGGCGAAGGAATTTTTCGAGGAAGCGATTAGCGGTTCGGTCGCCTTGCGTCCCGAATACGAGTCCCGTGTACACGAGTATCCCGGCATAAAACCCGAGCAGCAACTGGCGGCCGCGAAGTTGGATATGGTGATGACGCACGACCCTAGTTTTATCGAGCGGCTAAAGGAAGTCATCCGCGATAACGGGCGCACAGCCTATGCAGGGCCGATCCTGCTATCCGCTGGTACCATGAACAACTCATGGGGCGAAACCAACGCGAAATGGTTCAATATGACGGATGCGAACTGGATTTATATCAAGGGGCAGGACGAGCAGAATTTCGGTTATGATCTGGTGGCCGGTGATGACGTGATCGACCTGACTCTTGCGCCTAGCGGTTCGGAAACCATGCATGACACCACGGTTAATCACCGTATTCTGAAAGCCTATATGATTGCGGATTATATCCTCGCACGGCAGGCCGAAGGAGAAACATTCGAGGACAGTCATGTCCTGAAACAAGGACAAGAGATGATCAACACGCTGGACAGCATGCGTCTTGGCAATCATTTATTGTTGGAAAGATCGGTTTAGTGAAGCCTAGCGTTTTCTGGCTTGCGGTGTGAATTTTAGAGCCGTGACATATTCGCTTTCTTCGGCTGACTTCTCGTACTCCACTGCGGTCATCCCGGTCATAGGGTTCGGTTCCGCCTGTACCTTACGGATTGCCTCTCTGGCTTTACGGTATTCCTGACTATCAAGGTCTTTCTTAAGCTCTTGTATCTCCTCGTCATTTTCAACCAATTCGACGTACGGCTCCTTGATCGGTGTCGGCACGGACCCAAGGACCTCCTCGATACCAAACAGCTCATCTTCATCCGCGCCAAAATCGCTGAACATTGTAATAATTTCCGACCATTGCGCATCAAGATTATTAGCCAGGTCGGCGTTCGCCATTTCCCGCAACAGCTCCATGCTCATTTCTGTCGCTTTTTGAGCATGCATAAGTTTCTTGAGCACAATTTCATGGTGCTTCAAGTAATGATCCAGAACAGTTTGCATCAAATCCTTTGAGCTTTGTTCGTCCAGCGTCATTTAGTTCACTTCCCCATTTCTGCGGTCCGGTCCTTCATATGCATCGGTGTCGCTACGGCGACGGTCCGGACCGAAATACCCCTGTATATCTATGCACTCTCGCGGGTTTTCAATAACGTATGCTACACGCGTAGCCAGATCATTGACCGAGAACGGCTTCAACAGAAACTCGTTCACACCCGTATCTATTGCCTCTTTGACCTTCTCCATGTTGGCGTATCCCGAGGTCAAAATTACGGGGGTTACGCCGTTTGTTTCTTTATCTATCTGGCGGATGGCTCTCGCGAGGTCCAATCCACACATTTCTTTCATATTCCAGTCCGTCAGGACCAAATCCGGTTTATGTTGCTTAAACAACTCCAACGCTTCTTCGCCATCATGCGCCGTCAAGCACTCCTTGACTTTCAGCGTGCGGAAAATGTTCGCTATGACCATACATATGGTCGCGTCATCGTCAGCAATCAGAACCTTGATATTTTTAAAATTAAACGCCACTTGAAATTATTTCTTTTTGAAATTCACACAGGAAATTCAATCTACTAAAGCCGCGCTATGTAGGCAACGTGGAAATTCATCCGCTCCGCGTACCTGCCCCTATCTTTTCTTTTTATTCTAACATACTAATGTACAGGGTGTCGAATTATGTAAAATTATAGTTTGAATTGCCTTCTAAGCTGAATGATAATCAAATACCAGATTATCGAAGAGAATATAACTTGAGTAAAGGATAAGAATTTGACCCATCCGCTATTAGCGCTCAATAACCCAGAATCCAATACCAAACCTAAAGGGCCAAAAGCACGATGAGATGCATAAACAAAGTTACGCATTAAAAATGCAAAAGGATCATTTAACATTTCTGCTTGGCAATAACTTTGTAGCCAAAGTTCTGCATCGCCAAATTTTTTCAGATTGCAGCTTACGCCCATATCAAAAACTCCTAAGGCGGAGTACAAGACAAAAAACACTCCAGTAAACCAAAGGAGCCAATACCAAGGAAGGAAGTAATTCCGGCCGTAATCATTAAAAATTTTCAAAAAATGAGAAGACAGTGACGCTGGAAATTCGCGATGAAAAACTTGAGTTATTTTAGGTAATACCGTGTTTTTCCGGCTTTCCATTTCTAAAGCATGAAATTTTAAAGCCTCATTTTCTGCACCTGTGCCGTGCATAAGCTGCTTTAAAGCTCTGTAATCACCTTCAGCAGCATCACTTGATACGTCATGAAAGTTCGTTAAATGAAAAGACGTATCGGAATGCATTTTCGCCTCATGGAATTTTGGAGACGTATAGAAATTACATTCAGAAAATTCCGTGCTCGTTGAAAATTCAGCATTGTTGAAGATCACTTTTGCTGAAGGGTTACTTTGATCGTCTTGATTAAAAGAACACCCTTTCATTGTTAAAGGTGCGCTAAAATGCGCAGCATTGGCAAAAAAACCATATTTAAAAATACAATCATAAAAACTTATTGGAATTCTAAAAGCACTGCTTCCAATCATAGAAAATGAAATATTTTCAATAAGGCAATTTCTTACAGAAATTTTGCCTATACACCGCATTTCAAAGAAATCACTGGAAAATTTTGCTCTTCCCACAGAGCTATTATTTTCCAGTTGGAAAGAAGCGAAAAGATGAGCTTTTGCGCTTTCTTCTAGAATGCATTCGTCAAGACGGCAATCTGAGAATATGATTGGGAACAATTTGTATGGTGATTTTAAACTGTTCCAATCACCTGTTTCATGATTTCTAGCTGCTCTAGCAATTCCTTTAAAAAGGAAAGAACTTTTTATTCTTTCAAATCGAAATACGTTTTCAGCGATTTTTGAATTGTTCAGTAATTCATCAGGATATTTTTCGTTTAAGTCTCTAAAAAGACGAAGGCATTTTAAAAAATATTCCGTGAGTTCTTTTTCACTTACTTGAAAATAACCCTCTGCGTTGAGACGCTTTTCACTATGAAGCTCTTTTCTTAAACGGTTTATTTCCTGTTTAATTCCAATTGCCTCTACTGACACGCTTTACTCCCACTCGATGGTGCCGGGGGGTTTTGAGGTGATGTCGTAGGTGACGCGGTTGATGCCATGGACTTCGTTGATAATGCGCGTGGAGACGCGGCCCAGGAATTCATGGCTGAACGGGTAGTAATCCGCCGTCATGCCATCGGTTGATGTCACGGCGCGCAGGGCACAAACGTAATCATATGTACGGCCATCGCCCATAACGCCAACTGTTTTGACGGGCAAGAGCACGGCAAATGCCTGCCAGATTTCATCATAAAGACCCGCTTTACGGATTTCATCGAGATAAACATCATCCGCTTTACGCAGGATTTGGAGTTTTTCGCGAGTGATCTCGCCCGGCATACGAATGGCCAGACCCGGCCCCGGGAATGGGTGACGTTTAACGAAATCTTCGTGCATGCCAAGCTCCACGCCCAGCTCGCGCACTTCATCCTTGAACAACTCACGAAGTGGTTCGACGAGTTGCAAGTCCATACGTTCAGGCAAACCGCCAACATTGTGGTGAGATTTGATGGTCACAGACGGGCCGCCGGTAAAGGAAACGGATTCAATCACATCTGGATAGAGTGTGCCTTGGGCCAGATATTTTGCATCGCCAATTTCTTTCGCGCGCTTTTCGAAAACTTCGATGAACAAACGACCAATTGTCTTACGCTTGACTTCGGGGTCGGCGACACCTTCAAGCTCCCCCAAAAACAGATCGCCGACATCTTCGTGGATCAACGGAATGTTGTAATGATCGCGGAATAACTCGACTACCTGCGCACTTTCATTGGAACGCATCATGCCGGTATCGACATAAATACAGGTGAGCTGGTCACCGATGGCTTCGTGCAGCAAAACAGCGGTCACTGAAGAATCTACGCCACCCGAAAGACCGCAAATAACTTTGCCATCGCCCACTTGCTCGCGGATTTTAGCCACCGCTTCCTCGCGGAAGGCCGCCATGGTCCAGTCGCCCGAACAGCGGCAAATATTGTGCGTGAAGTTACGCAACAGGTCTTTACCGTGCGGTGTATGCACGACTTCGGGGTGGAACTGCACACCGTAAAAACGGCGATCGGTATCGGCGATGAAGGCAAACGGTGCGCCTTCGGATTTGGCAATAACGCGGAAACCGTCGGGCAGTTCGGCAACGTGATCGCCATGGCTCATCCAGACCTGTTCTTCGTTACCGGGACTCCAGACGCCTGCGGCGATTTTGGATTCGTCGACGACCTCGACCGTCGCACGGCCGAATTCACGAGATTGCTCGCCCTCGACCTTACCGCCGAGTTGTTGAACCATTGTTTGTTGGCCGTAGCAGATGCCGAAAACGGGTACGCCCATTTCGAAGACGATGTCGGGTGCGGACGGAGCATCGTCATCCAGAACGCTGCACGGACCGCCGGAGAGGATAATCCCCTTCGGGTCGAAGGCTTTGATCTTGTCTTCGTCGGCGTGATTAAACGGCCAGATTTCACAATATACTCCGCTTTCACGAAGGCGGCGGGCAATCAGCTGCGTCACTTGTGATCCGAAATCGAGGATCAGGATGTGTTCGTGTTGCTCATGGACTTCCAGATCGGGGGTATCGGACTGGTTTTCAGTAGTAGTATCAGGTTGTGCGGACATAAGTTTTTTATTCAGTGTGGGTTATTTGTTTAGTTGTTGCGGATCACCCTGCGTCGGGGCAGTTTCGAATGTTTTATCGCCGGTCACCGCGATGATGTCATTAAAAGTACATTCCATCGCGACACGCGGCACATCTATATTTTTCAGGTGTTTCAATCTTTTAACATAGAATTTCTTACATTTTTCCTCGCACATATCGATGTCGAGTGCGAAAAGCTCTTGTCTGCTCACCCCAAAGTTTTCGGACGTTTCATCCGTGTAAATGCGCTCTTCGTAGTTGCAGGTCTCTTGGTACATAAGATCGCACGCCGGAGGATCAAGGCATTTTTGATGCTGCCATGCGCCGCAACGGCCTTTACGGCATAGCGGGGTAATTTCACCAACATAGTCACTTTTCGAGATATGGAGACAATTCATAACGCGTGGGTCGCGTTTCAGCTCGTCGTAATAACGTTCTTCGACATCGTCACGGTATTTTTTAAGGATAGCGATCGTGTCGAAACAGCCATAGCGGAAAAGTTCGCATTCATTGTCGCTTTTACATTCGCGCCATTCTGTTTTCGGTCTGGTTTTGTAGGAAAAATTCCTATCGAAGTCGAGCTGCTTCAAATTCGGCAGGTCTTCAGTCTGCGCAAAGGCGCTAGTCACTGAAATACATATGATAATGAGGGTAAAAAACCATTTCATGCTAGAGATGTACGCCAAAACGGGCCTTTCGTAAAGATGCGCTCGCACGACCCGTGCAAATAAATCGTGGCTTGCTTTCTAAAATTTATATGCTTACTTGATATTATGACACAGCCTAGCATTTCATTCGAATTTTTCCCGCCCAAGAACGAGGCCATGGCCGAGAGCTTATGGGCGGCCGTTCCAGTCCTAATGTCCTATGGACCGAAATATATGACCTGTACCTATGGTGCGGGCGGTTCAACCAAAGGCGGAACACTAGAATCCTTGCAGAAAATGCGTGCCCTCGTGCAGGAACGCGGTACGGATATTCCGCTGGCGGCGCATTTATCATTCCTGAGCACGACCAAGGCAGAACTGGACGAATATCTCGATAAACTCTGGGATAACGGCGTACATCATATCGTCGCATTACGCGGGGATTTGCCGAAAGGTACGAGCTTCGAAGACTTTGTCGGCGATGAATATTACGCCTACACGTACGATTTTATCGAGGCGATTAAAGAGAAGAACGATTTCAAGGTCACCGTCGGCGCTTATCCGGAAAAACACCCCGATGCACCGACACTGGATGCGGATATCGAGCATCTGAAAAAGAAATGCGGAGCGGGTGCGGATGCGATCACAACCCAGTATTTCTTCGATAATGATATCTATTTCGATTTCGTTGAAAAATGTGAAAAAGCCGGAATCACAACACCGATGCAGCCCGGATTGATGCCGATTCATGATTTTGAAAACCTCGTGCGTTTTTCCGCACGCTGTGATGCGACTATCCCGCAATGGCTGCATGAAAAATTCGACGGTCTGGAAAATGGCGGTGAAGACGCGCAGAAAGTCGCAACCGATATTTTGATCCTGCAAGCCGAAGATCTGGTGGCGAAAGGGTTACCGCACTTACATTTCTATTCCATGAACAAGGCCCCGATCACCAGTGATGTTTGCGAAGCATTGGGACATAAAGCGGAGGCAGCATGAAACGTTTAATACTCACCTGTATCCTCGCCGTAATCGGCACACCATCAATGGCGCAGAACACGCAGCCGATTTCCGTCAGCCTTGCCGAATGTTCGGTTATTTTTAAGGTCATGCGTATATCCGCGGCACAAAAAGGCAAGTCGCAAGAACAGCTTGATAAGCTTAAAAAAGGTTCGGAAGTCTTTCTGAACGAGGCTTATAAGCAAGCCGAATCCGAAGGACAGGCGAGTGGTTATATCGCGGAACAGCTTCCGCGTTTAGGTGAGAAATGGGATAGCCGCTGGCTGTCAGCTTCGACCGCTACATTGATGGCCAATATGAACGAAAATATGGACTGGGTTCAATATTGCGGCAAACTCGGCAAACACAAAGGAATATTGCCAGTTAAATAATTTTCTTGCCATTTTCGTACAAAATTTGCTACTCACATTAGCCCAAGAGAACAGGGTTAATAAATTAATGAGTACACTGCATATCCCAAGAATACTGGTCGTAGGCGCGATCACCGTTGATGATAATCACGTCTTAGCGCCCGGCACCCCCTTTAAACCTGATGGTAAAATTCCAGCACAAAGCTCAGAAATCCGACTTGGCGGCGGCGCCGGTAATTGCGTCCAAGCGCTACAAAAGCTCGATAAGGCGTTTGGCAGCCAATCCTACATCAAACTGATTACCCGTATGGGAAGACCGCCAGCCAGCAATCTGCGTGCGCGCCTTGCGCACATAGCAGCTACAGAAATTCTGGCGGAAAGCGAGATTGATTATATTGACGCGACCCGCGGCGAGAGCGCCTTGTCATTTAATTCCGTAACCGAGCATACGGGTGGCCGGAACATCGTTAAGGACGATGTTGAAAACCCTCTTGAAATGGCGTTGGGCATTGAAGAGACAATCGACAACGAGGTTCGCGGCGCCGATGTGGTTTTCGTCGATCCCAAAAAACCCAGAATGGGCGTAATGGCCGCACGGTCAGCCAACCAGTATAACAAGCCGCTGGTTATAGATTGGGGTCAGAGTGAGTGGCCGAAAGAACCAACAATCGGTGGCATGATCAATGAAATGCTCAGCCGTGCAGACATCCTGATGGTACCGAGCGACGCAATCGTAGACGGCATGCCTGACAATGTCGCAGATCCGATGACGCTGATGGGAAAACTTGTCCAGGATTATGACGTTCGGAATATTCTCATGTCTGACGGAGCATGTCCTGTTCAAGCGCGGCTCATGGGTCAACATTTTGAAATTCCGGTACAACCCTGGAGCGGTCAGAAATATGCACTGGCTGCAGGGGACACGCGTAATGCGGGCTTCCTGCATCACCTTGCTCGCGGTCATGACATCTTGAGCTCCGCGCAATTCGGTACGGCTGTTGCCTCGATCAAAATCCGTTATCCCGGTATGCAATGGGCCGATAACATCAGAGATGATATGGGACGTGAATTCACCTTTACTCTTGATCCGGGTGACGATGAGCAGAAATACATAATCATGTAAATCCAGTCCCCGTTCCCGGGGGTGTTGACATTGCCTGAAAACCGTGGCTAGTTAGGGCCAATCGCGGGATTTGACTACTGCAGCTTGCACCGCGTCAACAAAGCTAAAGCGCCAGCATGGATTGCATAAATTATTCCCCCATAAAGGTGCTTTTATTTAACATTGTCGCTCTCTATAGTGAGCGGCATTAAGAAAACTTGAGAAGGATTATAGTCATGGTATTGGCAACGAATTTAGGATTTCCACGTATCGGCCCGATGCGCGAATTGAAGAAAGCGGTCGAAGCATACTGGAAAGGTAAAAGCAGCAAGGAAGAATTGCTGGAAATCGGTAAGGACTTGCGCGCACAAAACTGGAAGCGCCAAAAGGATGCCGGTCTGGATATCATTCCATCAAACGACTTCGCGTATTACGATCAAATTCTCGACCTGACAACAACACTGGGTCTGATCCCTTCCCGTTACAAGCATGACGGCGGCAAGATCGATCTTGATACATACTTTGCTATGGCCCGCGGCGCACAAAAAGACGGCGTTGACGTGACAGCCATGGAAATGACGAAATGGTACGACACTAACTACCACTACATCGTTCCTGAATTCGAAGAAGGCATGACACCTAAACTGTCTTCGACAAAAATCTTCGACGAATATGAAGAAGCCAAAGCACACGGCATCGAAACACGCCCTGTGATTGTTGGTCCTGCGACATACACATTCCTCGGTAAGCCACAATATGACGGCTTCAAGCATGAAGAGTTCGTACAGACATTGATCCCTGCCTATAACGAAATCCTCAAAGGATTGGCAGAGCGCGGTGCGAAATGGGTTCAGATTGACGAGCCTGTATTCTCCCTCGACCTTTGTGAAATCGGTCAAGGCGTGATCAAGACTGCATACGACAAGCTGGAAAAGCCAGAAGGTCTGCAGGTTTTGGTTGCGACATATTTCGAAAGCTTGAAAGACAATGCTGAGCTGGCGTTCAGCCTGCCTGTCGATGCTATTCATATTGACCTGTGCCGTGGTTCCGGTCGTGCAAATACAACTGCAAACAGCCCGGAAAAAGATATCGAGCAAGCTCTGTCACTGATCGGTGATGAGAAGATCCTGTCTCTTGGTCTGGTTGATGGTCGTAACATCTGGAAAAACGATCTGGCTGACTCTCTTGGTAAGGCCGAGAAAGCTGTTGAAGCACTTGGTACGGACCGCGTATTTGTCGGCCCAAGCTGCTCCTTGCTGCACACGCCTGTTGATCTGAACTCCGAGACACAACTGGATGACGAACTTAAGGGCTGGATGGCTTACGCCACACAGAAACTTGACGAGATTGCCGCAATTGCCAAAGGTGTAAATGAAGGCCGCGAGAAAATCGCTGCTGAACTTGCGACAAGCGAACAAGCACAAAATGCACGCGAAACCTCAACACGTATCCACGACAAGGCCGTCGAAGACCGTGTTGCGAATATCAGCGATGATATGAAAGAGCGTAAGTCTGCTTTTGCTGCACGTCAGACAGCGCAACATGCTGCTTTGAATATCCCGCTTTACCCGACAACAACAATCGGTTCTTTCCCGCAAACGCAGGAAATTCGTAAAGCCCGTGCCGCTTTCAAGAAAGGCGAACTGGACGAAGCCGGTTACAAGCAAGCGATGGAAAAGGAAATCCGCGAAGTTGTGGACTTCCAACACGAAGCCGACATCGATGTTCTGGTTCACGGTGAGCCGGAGCGTAACGACATGGTGGAATATTTCGGCGAACAGCTGAAGGGTTTCGCGTTCTCTAAATTCGGTTGGGTACAGTCTTACGGTTCACGTTGCGTGAAGCCGCCTATCATCTTCGGTGATGTTTCAAGACCTGAGCCAATGACTGTTGAATGGTCCAAATACGCACAGAGCCAGACAGAAAAGATCATGAAGGGCATGCTGACAGGCCCGATCACGATCCTGCAATGGTCATTTGTTCGTGACGATCAGCCACGTAACGACACAGCCCGTCAGATTGCCTTGGCGATCCGCGATGAAGTGTCTGACCTGGAAGAAGCCGGCATCAAGATGATCCAGATCGATGAAGCAGCATTCCGTGAAGGTTTGCCTCTGCGTCGTGATGACTGGAAAGAATATCTCGACAATGCGGTTGAGAACTTCCGTCTGACATCTTGCTGTGTTGAAGACGAAACACAAATCCACACGCATATGTGCTACTCCGAGTTCAATGACGTTATTGACTCCATCGGCGCGATGGATGCGGATGTGATCTCTATCGAGACTTCACGTTCACAGATGGAATTGCTGGATGCCTTCGTAGATTACAAATACCCGAACGAGATTGGTCCGGGCGTATACGACATTCACTCTCCACGTGTTCCGAGCGTTGATGAGATGACTCAGCTTCTTGAAAAAGCCAAGAAGGTTCTGGACGAGCGTCAGATCTGGGTGAACCCTGACTGTGGTCTGAAGACACGCGGTTGGCCGGAAGTTAAGGAAGCGCTGAAAAACATGGTCACAGCGGCCAAACACATGCGCGAAGAGTCAAAAGCTGCTGAAGCTGCTTAAGACTTAACCCTCATACAGATTTAATCAAGCCCCTGAAATACGGGGCTTTTTTACATCCAAAGCTTAAAAACTTTACATAATCTCTGCGGTGTTGTATATTTTTGCAACTTTTTGAACAGGATAAGAAAAATTATGGGCATTACATTCGAAGATATGGAGCCACAGGCTCGTGAAATTCTAGGACTTTCCGAAGGCGGTGAAGACGTTGATCAGGACTTTGCGTTGATCAAGGCACTCGTAGAGGCCAGCCAAGCCGAATATGATGCACCAGAACAACGCACACAAGCGATTTACAATGCTTATCACGCAGATGATATTCTGACATGTGTCAGACTGAATGCCGGAACTGAAGTCAAGAACGGCGAAACAGTAACCGACCGTGTCGGCTATACTCCCGAAAAATCCAGATTCTTCATGATGGCCAAAGCCGATCAGCTCAGCCGTGCTGTTACAACCGAACATGGTCAGTCCGTTGTCTCAGATATTGCGTCAAAGGTAGACGAAATCCAGCTTCTTCTGGATACCAAAACCATGGGCCCGACAGCTTTTGAGCGTGTTGCCAATGATCATGGTGTTAAGCTGCCGGAAGGGTTTGCGAATTTCTTGAAACGTCATACAAATCACGGGCCGCAAGCAGCGCGCATATTGAGAGCGACTGATTTGGTTGTCGGTCTGGATAATCAGTTTCAGGGATTGCTAAGCAAGGGTGAAGCCATGCTTAAAGCCGAAGGCTGGCAGCCGCCTTATGATGAATTGGGCGCGCACGCTTAACCCATATTATTTTTCCAAAAGCTTGATCACTTCTTCGGCAACGGGTTTGGCGGATGCGGGATTTTGTCCTGTTACCAATAAACCGTCTACCGTAGCTATTGGCTGAAAATCTTCAGCTTTGACTATCTCCGCTCCCAATTCGCGTAAGCGCGTTTCCAGCAAGAACGGGACTTCATTGGTCAGGCCCACTGCCTCTTCCTCACTATCCAGAAACGCGGAGATTTTACGCCCCCTGACGAGGGGTGTGCCATCAGCGGTTTCTACACCGACGAGCACAGCAGGACCATGACAGACAGCGGCTACAGGCTTGTTCAATGCCAGTGCGGTCTCAATAATCGGTTTGAGATCAGGGTTATCGGGATAATCCCACATTGTACCGTGACCACCGGGAAAGAAGACCGCATCATATTTGTGAATATCGACATCTTTGGCTGCGCGTGTATTTTTGATGAGCGCTTGCAACCCCTCATCCTTGTTATAGCGAATAACGCTCTCTTCTTTTTGTGAGTCTTCGCCTAAGGATCTTGGGTCTATCGGGATTTCACCGCCCGATACCGACACGACTTCGACTTCATGGCCTTGATCAACAAAAGCGTAATAAGGCGTTGTCAGTTCTTCCAGCCATACACCTGTCGGCGTTGTCGTGCCCGGCATGAGTGCCTGCGATGTGACGATAAAAAGGATTACGAACTTTTCCATGTGACGGTCTCTCTCCTGTTGGTTCAGGCATTCAAGTATGCCGCCAGCAGTTTAAGACAAGTCAGCCTTCCTTTGAAGGGTAGCCGCGAAAAACCCGTCAGTGTTGTGACGGTGCGGGGTGAGACGCATATATGGCGTGCCGAGCTCTTCCGGTGTCGGCACCACTTCGAAGTCGGGGTTCGCTTGCAGGAACGCTTCGATTTGGTTTTCGTTTTCTTCGGGCAAAAGCGAGCATGTCGCGTAAACCAAGCGCCCTTCGGGCTTCACCATCTTCGATGCACGTTCGAGAATATCTTTTTGAATTTCAATCAGCTCGGCCAGTTCAGGACCATATGTATGCCAGCGCATATCGGGGTTACGGCGCCATGTGCCGGTTCCGCTGCACGGGACATCAGTGAGGACAACATCGAACTTGCCCTTCTGACGTTTGAGCCATTTACGGCCCTTATCATCAATCGGACGGGCTTCGATAATATCGGCAAGGCCGGATTTCTTATATCGCTGCTTACCCTTCATCAGGCGCTTTTCATCGTTATCCATGGCAACAATACGGCCTTTGCGCTTCATCATTGCGGCCAGTGCCAATGTCTTGCCGCCCGCGCCTGCGCAATAATCCAGAACCTGCATGCCCGGCTTTGCGGCACACATATAGGCGATGAGCTGCGAGCCTTCATCCTGAATGGAGACATGGCCTTTAGTCAGGGCCTTTGTTTTCGCCAGATATGCCTTGTGCGCACAACGTAAGCCCCAAGGGGAGTGCGGTGTTGTTTCGGTCTTTACGCCGTCCTTTTTAAGGGACTCCATCGCTTCTTCACGGGTCAGAACAAATGTGTTCACGCGCAAGTCCAGAGTGGCCGGCTCCATCATGGCGGCCATTTCCGCCTCGAAAGCCGCGCCGAAATAAGATTTCAGGCTGTCCGCATATTCAGGGGGACATTCAAGCTTTATCTCGGTCGGCATATCGGGATGATCGAAAGAACGGCCCTCAAGATGACCAAAACGCTTGGCTTCTTTGTCATTTAGCGCTTCAGGGGCGTATTTGGAACCATCAAACAGTGTTTTGGCACGGGCGGCATCGATTTGCTCCCCCAGCGCCAGCCATGCAATTACACGCTCACGCGGTGTGTCCTGTGCTCCCACCTTATCCAGCCACCAGCCCAAACGGGCATGCGCACGGGTCATGTCATAGACACGCTCGGCGATTTCCTTACGGTCTTTTGCACCGATATAACGACGTTGGCGCATATAATCACCAACCACGCTGTCCATAGGAACGCGGGTTTGGTCCTGAATGCGGGTCAGAACTTCTATTGTGGCTTCAATGCGGGATGCGGGTTTCATCGGTTATCCTCTAAATTCGCCGCGACACTATCAGAGACCGTGAATATTAGCTAATAAAAAGAGATGGCGTGCGGGATGCCTAGCGCATGCCCCAGACTTCGATTTCGTCATGGCCGGAATGCGGCGGGGAATGCCATTCACGCAAAGCCTGTCCATCGGCGCGCAATGTATTAATAAGCTCATCTTCACTAAGCGCTTCAACGCCTGTTTGCGCGTAGATTTCATCACTTCTTAGGTAAACGTCAGGGTAACGTTCCTGCTGGCGGTCGATAAGCATCATGCCTTCATCACCGTAGCCTTTCGCCCATGCAGTCACCAGCGTGCCGATCATGAGTGGGCGATTTGAACCAAGATTGAATGTGCCGCTTTTCGGGTCTTCGGCCAGCGCAATCATAACCTCACAGAATTTTTCCTGCGGCAGGAAGTCACGCAGACAATCAGGGTCGTATTCAAGTTCGACCATGCCGCCTTTGGTGCATAGCTCATTAAAAACATGCCCCGCGAACCCTTTTTGTGAGAGGTCCTTATGGTTCCAACCAACAATGTTGGTCAGGCGCAAGACCGTTAAACGATCGGCGGGCATACGCGCCGCAACGTTTTCCTCAATTTGCTTTTTAGCCGCGCCATATGGATCTTCGGGGCTAAGTGCGCTTTCAACTGTAATTTCAGGCTGTTCAGGATGCTCGCCATACACTTTGCGGGAGCTGGCCATAATGAAATGTGCGGGCGTATCGGCCAGCATTTCGGCAATTTGGGAATCCAGATCGGTTTCGGGGGTGACTTCGCCTTTGGCGACAACATCAGGGTGTACAGCAAAATTGATGACCACATCACTGGCGCGGATTTCAGCCTCGCGGGTCTTCACATCTTCGTGGGAAAGAAACAGCCAATCCGCCGTTTCGGGCTTCTTCGCCAGAAACTGCGCCAAATTGCTGTTTTTACCGATGACCGTAACGTTGGCCATGCCTGCACCTGCTCTTTTTTGTATTAGAGGCGGGTGTTATAACATTGCGTTATGAAAAATGCAAGCTTATGTTAAATTGGCTCTAACAAATTGATAAATACTGAAATCATGGCAAGATATCGTCTGCTAGCTAAAACCCAACCAAAGGCCTGCACGATTTGTTAAATCTCAATAATATTTTTTCAGCTGTAGTAATCGCTTGCTGTGCAGCTCTGGTACTCCTGATAACATTTCAAGCAGAAAAAACGCATATTACTACGCTAAAAGCACTAGCTTTTTTTGACTATTCGCCTGCGGAATTCGAGCTTGCTAATTATTATTTCAGCGACAGAGAAACCCGCGATCAAGCGATTTCCTATATGATTGACGCTGGCGAACATGGTCACGCAGAAGCTCAGAATACTCTGGGTTGGTGGTATGATTTTCATCCCGAAAACGAAGGCAATTATGATTTTGAGAAGGCTGAATATTGGTACAAAAAAGCCGATGCACAGGGAATTGTTAGCTCATCACATAACTTAGGGCTGCTCTATAAAAAAATGGGCAAGTACGAGCTAGTCGAAAAACAACTATTAAAGGCCGCAAAAACAGGCTGGCCTAACGCACAAAACTCTCTAGGCAAATGGTATTTTGATGGCAGAAACAGCAAACTCGGCCGAGATTTCAATAAAGCACGATATTGGTACTGCAAAGCTGCCATGACTGGGCATGACCTGGCTTTAAAAAATTTAGCGACCTTGGAACGGAGAGAGGGCAACAAAAGCCAAGCTAAAACCATTCACAGACTATACTTGAATGTCATAAGCAGCTCTAAACCATTTAATTCAGAGCCTTTAGCTTCGTCTTGTAAGCCTTGATCAACTCTCTGTCCGGTAATTCGGGGCTTCGCGGGTGATGGTCACGTCATGAACGTGGGATTCCTTGAAACCCGCACCTGTCATGCGCATGAATTCCGTGTTTTCCTTCATTTCCTGAATCGAGGTGCTGCCCGTATAGCCCATGGCCGCGCGCAAACCGCCAACCATTTGGTGGATGACTGTGCCCACAGGACCTTTGTAAGGGACACGGCCTTCGATGCCTTCGGGGACCAGTTTATTGGACTGGGTTACGCCGCCCTGGAAATAGCGGTCGGCGGACCCCTTAACCATAGCGCCGACTGAGCCCATGCCGCGATAGGATTTATAGGAACGCCCCTGATACAGGATCACTTCGCCCGGTGCTTCATCGGTACCACCGAACACTCCGCCCATCATGGCGGCGTCTGCGCCCGCAGCGATGGCTTTGGCAAAGTCACCTGAGTATTTGATACCGCCGTCGGCAATGACAGGGACACCTTTTTTCGATGTGGCTTTAACAACATTCATAATGGCGGTGAGCTGCGGTACACCGACGCCCGCAACAACGCGGGTCGTACAGATGGAACCGGGGCCGATACCGACCTTCACCGCATCCGCACCCGCCTTAATCAATGCCAGTGCGCCCTCGCCTGTGGCGACGTTACCGGCCATGATTTGCAGGTCAGGGTTTTCTTTACGGATGCGTTCGACCGTGTCCAACACGGCGCGGGAATGACCATGGGCCGTATCGACGACCACAACATCCAGACCGGCGGCGGCCAGCGCACAAGCACGCTCTACACCATTCACGTCCCCTGTGCCAACAGCCGCACCAACGCGCAAACTGTCATTCGAATCTTTAGTGGCAAACGGGTAAGTCTGGGATTTTTCAATATCCTTCACGGTGACCAAGCCGATGCATTTTTCAGCATCATCAACAACCAGCAATTTTTCAATGCGGTTTTTATGCAGCAGGCGTTTGGCTTCTTCCTTATCAACCGTGTTGTAAACCTTGATCAGGTTTTCGGACGTCATCAGTTCCTTGACGGGCTGTAGCGGGTTTTCGGCAAAACGCACATCGCGGTTGGTCAGGATACCGACGAGACGACCGGATTTTTCCGTGACCGGAATACCGGAGATGCTATTTTCGCGCATAAGGCCCAGCGCTTCTTCCAAACTTGCATCGGGGGAGATGGTGATCGGGTCAACCACCATGCCGGATTCAAAACGCTTAACTTTACGGACTTCGTTGGCTTGCTCCGCGATCTCCATATTGCGGTGAAGGATACCGATGCCGCCGTTCTGGGCCATCGCGATGGCCATCTGTGCTTCGGTCACAGTATCCATAGCAGAAGAGAGTATCGGAATATTCAGGTTAATTTCGCGGGTAAGACGTGTACTGGTTTGTACTTCCGTCGGTTGCACTTCGGATGCGCCCGGCACGAGCAGGACGTCGTCAAAGGTCAAAGCCTCTATAATTTTTGTGGGATCTTTAATTTTCGACATGGCGCAAATTCTTTCCTAGCCAGTGTTTGAATTTGCATGAGAGTTATAGCGGAAATTCTGCAGATGTAAAGCTTTGTCGTACAAAGACTTGAAATCTTTTGCTAATAATGCTTATTTTACGAAAAACAGGGCCGCTATGAGTATCATTGAGTATACGGATGCCTTTCGACAGGCCGTCCAACCCACCGAAGAAGAAGTCTGGGCTTTCAGAAGCACTTTGCAGGCCATGGACAATGAATTTACGACCATAGCGAACGGTATTATTCCCACAATCAAAGATATGACGGAAAGACACGGGCCACTCGTCCATATCACTGCCGACCTGTCGCATATCAGGCTGGATTACGATAACTGGTGGAAACATATATTGCCCGAACGTATCCAGCAGGATGTTCTCAAGGAGTTTGGTGCGCAGGCTGCAGATTACGATGTTACGGTTCTGGATTGTACCGAGGCTGACAGCACTTTGATTGTCGATCTGGAATGCGCGCAAGGCCCCGTATCGCAAGTTTACAGTCTGGATGATGCGGATATGATCGACGGCTATGGCCCGTTGCGGAATACATCGGGATACAGGGCGATGAAATCCGTTCTGAGCCGTTTGGGCGGGATCGAGATGTGCGTTTTGCTCAATGCGCGTCAAGCGGGTGTAGAAAGCTCCATGGCGGATGAGAAAGCCCATACGCCGACCGTGATCATCTCCACGCGTGATGAAGTACCGTTAATCGAAAAAGTACGTCGTTTTGAAGAATTTGGCCCTGTACACTAGCCTTTAAAACCGGTCGCAATCAGATATTGCTCGGACGATTCCTTACGGCTGGCGGGGGGTTTCATGTGTTTGATGGTCTTAAAGTCACGCTTCATTTCCGCCAGTAACGTATTTTGCGCGCCGCCTTGCCGCACCTTTGCGATGAACACGCCCTCGGGCTTCAGAACTTCCTTGGCGAACCAGTAAGCGGCCTCAACCACGGCCATGATTTTCAAATGATCTGTTTGTTTATGGCCGGTCGTGTTCGGTGCCATATCGGACAGAACGCAGTCGGCCAGCCCGTCATCATTGTATTGGCGGATCATATCTTTCAGGCGATCAGGCGCATCATCATCCATGAAATCCATCTGAATGGCATCGACATCGGCCAGTTCATCCATTTCCAGCAGATCGATGGCAACGACTTTGGCGCCTTTTTCAGTCGCGACCTGACACCAGCCACCGGGGGCAGCGCCCAGATCAACGATCACCTGCCCTTCTTTGAGGATATCGAGTTTCTCGTTCATCTCGATCAGCTTGTACGCCGCACGTCCGCGATAGCCTTCCTTTTTGGCTTTCTCGACATAGGGGTCGTTCAACTGGCGCTTTAACCAGTTGGTTGAAGCGGTTTTACGCCCTTTTGCGGTTTTGACTTTTTCTTTGGCTTTGTTGCGTCTCATTTGTGGTCTTTCTAAATCGCCATAATGACCATGGATGTTAACATAGCCGCGAAAAACAGGGAAATTGTGGCCGCCATGAAGATCGTGCCCCTGGTCCCCGGTGAGTAAATCGCGAGGCCGATATACAGGATGTAGAAAAACGTGTAGGTCAGCTGGCCGCGGGTAAACACATCCATTTCAATCAACCCTGTAAACCCGTCCTTGAACCCCGTCGACTGGATCAGCTCGGTCTGCAGACGCAGCATGATCATACAGCTGATAAAATACCCCGCCGCCCATGCTTTATGCTGTTTATGTACAGCAAAAACACCGACCGGCAACCAAATAAGATCAATCCAATTGAGAATGAAACCCATAAATAATACGTATAAAGACTAGACGTGCATGTTTATTTGAACCAAATAAGAACTTATGATGCGACATATGACACCAAACATCAAAGCAAAGATACAGCTTACTCTGTGGTCAGTATCTTTTTTAGCAGCGCTTTTATTGCCATTCCATCAAACACAAGCGCAAAGCAAGGGTCTGTCGATCATACGTGATACGGAGATCGAGAATATCTTCGCAGAGTGGTCCAAGCCGCTTTTGCAAGCCTCCAATATCGGGGAAAACAACGTCAATATCGTGCTGGTGCAGAGTGACCAGATCAACGCCTTTGTCGCCGGTGGTGCAAATATCTTTTTCTATACGGGCCTGATCACCAAAAGCGAAAGCCCCGGTGAAGTAATCGGCGTTATGGCACACGAAATGGGTCACATTGCGGGCGGACACCTGATTTCAACACGGCTTGCCTATGAGCGTGCGTCTTACGAGAGCATTCTGGGTGCGGTTTTGGGTATCGGTGTTGCGGTACTCACGGGCGAAGGCGGAGCAGCCAGCGCCATTATCGGCGGATCACAGAATATTGCTGGCCGCCGTTTTCTGGCCCATAGCCGCGTTAATGAATCCAGCGCCGATCAGGCTGCTTATAAATATATGGACGAGGCGGGTATGAACCCGTCCGGTCTTTCATCATTTCTGGAAAAACTGAGTGGTCAGGAGTTGCTACCCGCCAGTCAGCAAAGCGAATATGTCCGCACCCACCCGCTGACCGTGAAAAGGATCGAAGCCGTCGATACCTTGATTGCCAAAAGCCCGTATAAAGACAAGCCGTTACCGCAGCGTTGGATAAGACAGCATGCGATGATCAAAGCCAAGCTGGAGGGGTTTACCAACCCGGAACGCGTCGGCTCGCTTTATCCCGACAGTGATACTTCGATCCCCGCGCAATATGCGCGCGCCATTGCCGCCTATCGCCTCAACGATATTCCAACCGCTTTGCGCCGCATTGATGCTTTGATAGAGACCGAACAGAACAATCCGTATTATCTGGAGCTAAAAGGCCAGATGCTGGTTGATTTCGGCCGCGTACGCGAAGCCATTCCTTATTATCAGCAATCTGTACAGCTTTTGCCCGATGCGGCGCTGATCCGCATCGCTCTGGCCCATGCATTGATGGAAAGCAGCGAAGGACAAGACGTTTTACAAGAAGCGATCGAGCATCTGGACCGCGCCGTGATCAAGGAACCGAACTCAACCCGCGTACATAGATTACTTGCGACCGCGCATGGACGTTTAGGGCATGAAAGCCTCGCGAAACTGCATTTGGCCGAAGAAGCTGTGTTACAGCGCCGCCTGCCCTATGCCAGGGCGCAAGCCGAAGCTGCGCTCTCAGGGTTCGATACAGGCAGCAGAGAATGGATCAAAGCCAAGGATATTTTGAACCATATCAATAACTTGGAACAGCTGTAATTTGGCTTTTCTACGTAACTTTTGGGTATTTTGAACGAATTTACTTTATCGCAACGTGATATGGGCTACTATGAATCAAGAGCCCCCAACGACTTGAAAACGGGAGAATATGAATGACAAGTCCTTTCAAAAACAAGATTTTACTCGGTACTGCGCTGATTACGTGTGTGGCAGGCCTATCGGCAATGCAGGCCCATGCGGAAGACGCATTTGACGCTGCTCAAAAAGAAGAGATTGGCAAAGTCATTCAGGAATATCTGAAAGAAAACCCCGAAATCGTTATCGAAGCTATCGAAGCCTACCGCTCACAAGAAGCCGAGCGCGAGCAGAAACAAGCCGAAGAGAAAATTATCGATAACAGAGAATATCTGACACGCGCGGATGCACCGTCTATCGGTAACCCGGACGCGGATGTCACAGTTGTCGAATTCTTTGATTACAATTGCGGTTACTGCAAACGAGCACTTCCCGATATTCAAAAAATCTCCGAAGCCGACCCGAATGTACGTTTCGTATTCAAGGAAATGCCTATCCTCGGCCCGACATCAAAAACGGCTGCCCAGTGGGCTCTCGCTGCGCACAAGCAGGGTAAATATTTTGATTATCACGTCGCTTTGATGGAACATCGCGGTCCCAAGGACGAAGACAATTTGAAAAAATTGGGCGAAAAAGTCGGTCTGGATGTCGATAAAGCCAAAGCCGCTATCGATAGCGGTGAAATCGACAAAGAACTGGATATGGTGACTAAAGTCGGCCGTGAAATCGGAGTAACCGGCACGCCTGCTTTCATCGTTGGTGACAAGTTCATTCCCGGATATATCGGCGAAGACGGTCTTAAAGGCGCAATCGCAGATGCCCGTAAAAACGACTCTGATGGTGGTTAAGCCTTGATACTTTACCGACTTTTTCTCGCAATTGTTATTTTGCTGAGCGGCTATCTTATTTTCGATAGCGCCAGGATCGGTCTGGCGCTGTCATATGCACAAAGTGCAGAAGAGAGCCAAATAATTGCGCCGGAAAACGGTGATACGGATCTCATTGTCGTTGAATATCTCGACTATAACTGTCAGCCCTGCCGTAACCTTCACCCTCTTTTGAGCAAGGCGATACAGGATGACAGTAATGTTAAATTCATACCGCGCCCTATTTCCCCGAAAGGCTTAGACGACCCAAGTGCCAATGCAGCCAAGCTGGTTTACGCCGCCGCTATGCAAGGTAAAATGAGGGAAGCCCATAATTCCTTGATGGAGGAATACCGCGTCGTTGACCAAAATTTTATCTCGAACTTCTCGTTAGAACATGAGCTGGACAGTGTTCGTCTTGAGCAAGACATGAACAGCGAGCAAGTGCGCAACCAAATTCAGGATAATGTCGATAACCTGACCAGTCTAAACGGTCAGATACTCCCCGCCCTGCTGGTGAACGGAAAAATGATCGTGCATGTGAACGGCCCGCTGCCATCCAGTACTTTACTACAAGACTTGTTTGACCGCGCCAGAACGCTATAAATACTCCCAAGACTAAATATTTAAAGGTTACGAACTATGAAACGCATCTTGATGATTCTGGGCGTGTTCTTGGTGGGCATCAATTTTGCCACAGCCAAGACAAAAAATTCACTGACGATTGAAGCTCCCTATGCCTATGGAACCACATCCGTGCAGAAAAACGCGGCTGTTTTCATGTCTATTCACCGTGAAGACCAGTTCGAACTGGATCAGCCGGAAGATTACGAGGCGACACCGATGTTTTTGACCAAAGCGGAAACAGATGTGGCCGAGCGTGTCGAATTGCACACTCACATAATGGACGGCGATGTTATGATGATGCGTGAAGTCGAGCATTATGAGCTGAATAATGACGAGACACTGACATTGGAACCGATGGGCCACCATATTATGCTGTTTGATCTCAAAGCCCCGTTAGAAGTCGGTGCTGAATTTCCGATGACGCTGTATTTCGGTGATGATAACCGCCGCGATATTATGGTCAAAGTCGTTAAACCGGGAGAAACACCTTGAAGATACTGATTCTCAACGGACCGAACCTGAATATGCTGGGTCTGCGTGAGCCGGAGATTTACGGCGATAAAACACTGGATGACGTGAAGGGGTTATGCATTGAAAAGGCGCAGGAACTGGGCCATAGCATCGATTTTCGTCAATCCAACCATGAGGGCGAACTCGTAGACTGGATTCAGGCCGCCAGAGGGCAATTCGATGGTGTCGTCATCAATGCCGCCGCCTACACGCATACATCGGTTGCGATCCATGATGCGCTGAAAATGCTGGATATCCCTATAATCGAGGTACATATTTCTGACCCGAAAACACGTGAAGGATTCCGCCATACTTCCTACATAGAGCCACTTGCCAGTCAAGTCATTGCGGGTAAAGGTGTCGATGGATATCTGCAGGCTCTTGAAATACTGTCAGAACTTTAGTAATCAAGACAGATCAACAACAACAAAGACTCCTCACATATGAAAATCGATTCAAAAGCGATTAAAGAGCTTGCCGACCTGCTGGATGAAACAGGTCTTAACGAGATTGAAGTAGCTGACGGCGATAAAGCCATCCGCGTCAGCAAAGGCGGCGGTACTGTCGTCGCGGCTGCTGCGCCCGGCGTGAATATGGCTTCCGATCCGGCTGTGCCACAAGTTGCGAATACAAGCGCCCCTGACACGGTTGCGCACGCACATCCGGGTGCCGTGACATCCCCTATGGTGGGTACTGCATACCTCCAAGGTGAACCCGGCGCTCCACCATTCGTGAAGAAAGGTGACACAGTAGCGGCCGGTGATACGGTCATGATTATCGAAGCCATGAAGGTTATGAACCCGATCAAGGCTGAAAAAGGCGGAACCGTCACACAAATACTGGTTGATAACGGACAACCCGTCGAATTCGGCGATGTGTTGATGGTTGTCGAGTAAATTCAATGTTTAAAAAGATCCTGATAGCCAACCGCGGTGAAATTGCTTTGCGCGTTATTCGTGCCTGTAAGGAAATGGGTATCGAAAGCGTAGCGGTGCACTCGACTGCGGATGCCAATGCTATGGCCGTACGATTGGCGGATGAGTCCGTCTGTATCGGTCCTGCGCAAAGTCGTGATTCCTATCTTAACATACCTGCGATCCTGAGCGCTGCCGCGTTAACAGGTGCAGATGCGATTCACCCCGGTTACGGTTTCCTGTCAGAGAACGCGCAATTCGCCCGCATGGTCGAAGAGCACGGTTTTGCCTTTATCGGCCCGACGCCTGAACATATCGAGCAGATGGGTGATAAGGTCACCGCTAAACAGACTGTTAAAGAGCTGGGCCTGCCTGTTGTTCCGGGTTCGGACGGCGGCGTAGAGACAGCCGAAGAAGGCCTGAAAATTGCCAAAGATATGGGCCTACCTGTTATTATCAAAGCCGCCAGCGGCGGCGGTGGTAAAGGGATGCAAGTGGTCGAGAGCGAAGACCAGTTCGTCGAATTGTTCAATCGCGCCCGCACCGAAGCCGAAGCAAACTTTGGTGATTCCACCGTCTATATAGAGAAATTCCTTAAAGACCCGAAACATATCGAGATTCAGGTCTTTGGCGACACACACGGCAATGCCATTCATTTGGGCGAGCGTGATTGCTCGGTCCAGCGCCGCCACCAGAAGCTTGTCGAAGAGGGACCTTCACCCGTTCTAACTGATGAGCTACGCGAGGAAATCGGTTCTTTGGCCGCCAAAACCATTCGTGAAATGGGGTATCGCGGTGCGGGTACAATCGAGTTCCTGTATGAGGACGAGCAGTTCTATTTCATGGAAATGAATACGCGTATTCAGGTTGAGCATCCCGTGACCGAAATGATCACAGGTATCGATTTGATCGCCGAGCAAATCCGCGTTGCCGCCGGTGAAGAATTGACGATGAAGCGTCCTTTGCGTTTCCGTGGCCATGCGATCGAGATCCGTATCAACGCCGAGGACCCGGACACATTCATCCCGTCACCCGGTAAGATTACACAGTTCCACGCACCGGGTGGTTTGGGTATTCGTTTTGATTCCGCGATTTATGCAGGCTACTCCATTCCGCCATATTACGATTCCATGATCGGGAAACTGATCGTCCATGGCCGTAACCGTGAGGAATGTATTCGTCGCCTGCGTCGCGCGATCCGCGAGACCATCGTGGAAGGTGTGAAAACCACCCTGCCATTGCATGACTGGATTTTGCAGCAGGAAGAATTTATCAGCGGTGAATACTCCATCAAATGGTTGGAGAACCAGCTCAAAGAGCGCTAAACGCTTGCTGCAGCGCCACTTTCGCAAATATCGCAATTCTGCCCTGATTTCCCTATAATAAGGGTATGCAGCTCGTCTTGACGCCTGAATTATTGATCGAAGCCTACAAGCAAGGCTTGTTCCCCATGGCCTATAATGGGGACAGCCCGTATGTGCATTGGATCTGTCCTGACGAGCGCGGACAACTTCCTATTCTCGATCTACATGTTCCCACATCCTTGAAGAAGCTGGTGCGTAAAAACACAAAACGAAACGATACGTTTACTATTTCTTTTGATACGGATTTTGAAGGTGTGATGCGGGAATGTGCAGCTTTCAGAGAAGACAGGCCCGAGACTTGGATTAACGAACCGATCATCAAAGCCTATTGCACATTGCATGAACGCGGCCACGCACACAGTGTGGAATGCCGAAATACGAAAGGCAAACTTGTTGGCGGGTTGTATGGCGTATCCGTCGGTAGCGCGTTTTTCGGCGAGAGTATGTTCAGTCGTGAAAGCAATGCCAGCAAGGTTGCGTTGGTGCATCTATGTGCCCGTCTGTGGAAGGGCGGATACACATTGTTGGATACGCAATTCGTCAATGAGCACCTCAAGCAGTTTGGTGTCTATGAAGTCTCTCACGGCGCATATATTGAACGCTTACGCGTTGCGACAAAGCTGAATGCGGATTTTAAATTAGAGGGGATGTCGGAAGCGGCTTTGATTGCAGAATATTTCGAAGCGCGCAAAGAACTGAATTAAGCGCGTTATTCTTCCAGTTCCGAAGCTTCGGGGCTTTCCGTGTCTTCGACAACACCTTCGCCTTCTTTCACCTCACCGGTTTCGGCCTCTTCGCTAGAGGTCTGTTCTTCTTCATTTGATAAACAATCCAACACCCATACATCGTAGATCGGGTGGTCCATCGCCGAAAGACCGGGGGAGGATGCAAACATCCAGCCGCTGAAAATCCATTCGGGCTTGGTTTCCTCGTTATCGGTTTCCGACGGTACTTCCCAGATTTGCAGGAAAGCAGCGGATTCCGGTTGTTCCAGTTCAGGGGCCTTACGGCAGGCCTGTACCTTGATGTAAACGGAGCCGAATTTAATCGTCTTGCCGACTTGCGCCTCAAACACTTGCGTACGGGCAGTTATTTTGTCGAGAGAGCGTAATTGTACGATCGGGTAGTCGATACTGGCGCGGGCAAACACAATGGAAGATGAAAGGGCCAAGGCCGCAAATACAATCAATCCGATATGCGCGCGGACTTTTGACATCTTAGTTGGACGCATTCTCGTCATTGCCACCTTCATCAGAAACACTGAAGATGAACTGACCAAGGAGTTGTTCCAGATTCTGCGGGGCCTGTGTGTATTCTATGCGGCCGCCATTTTCCAGTAGCTCTTCTTCCGCACCGGGTTCCAGCGCCAGAAAACGTCCGCCGAGTAAGCTTTCGCTACTGATCAGGGCGGCTGTATCAATGGGGAGTTTGACCGAACTGTCGACCATAATGAAAACACGGGCCAGGTAAGTTTCAGGGTCCAGTTCCACGCGGCTGACATTACCGACTTTGACACCGCTGATCTGTACGTCATCACCGGCCTGAAGACCGCCAATGCCGGAGAAATGCGCGACAACTTCGTATCCGTCGCTAACGGCACCAACGCCCGCAACCCGATAACTGAATGTCAGAAAGACGACGGCCACGACAATGACCACGGCTCCCAAAAGTGTTTCAACTACACTGCGCTTCATAGATATTTTCCCTTAATTTATTCTGGCGGAGTCCACGCCTTGTAATCACCATAAGCCTTATCGCGTTTCCCGCCTTCCAGCACGTGGCCGGGTGGGCGGTAAGCTTGGTTTGTGCCTGTCATATTCGCTTGATGCGGTTTTTGCCACGGGCGGCGGAAGCTTTCCTCGCCATCACTTGGCACCGCGTCTGTCTGGTGGTGAAGCCAGCCATGCCATTCAGGAGGCACGCTTGATGCCTCGGGTTGATCCTTGTACATAACCCAGCGGCGCTCACGCTTGTAACCGGGGCGCGGCTTGCCTTTATAGTAACGATTACCCAATGCGTCTTCGCCGACTTTTTCACCGCCGGATAACGCACCGAATACATTCATATAGACAGGTGACAAAACACCCAAAAATTTCAACAGGCCCATGCTTATCCTTTACAAATAGCCGATAGAAACTAATATCACGAAAACAACAAAAGGACACCCCTGACTTATGGAACTTCTCGAAAAATTGCAAGAATTAGGCTACGAATTACCGCAGGCAGCCGCACCGGCAGCAAATTACGTCCCATACGTGGTCAGCGGCAACCAGCTTTTTGTGGCGGGTCAGATTCCATTCCTGAACGGCGAAAAGATGCATACAGGTCGTCTGGGTGAGGACTTGACCATCGAAGACGGTATGAATGCCGCCCGTGCCTGCGCGCTGAACATTCTGACGCAAGCCAACGCCGCTGTCGTCGGCGACTGGAGCCGTATCAAGCAACTGGTAAAGCTCGGCGCTTTTGTAAATTGCACGCCCGATTTCACGGATCACCCGAAAGTCGTGAACGGTGCATCGGATCTGATGGTGGAAATTATGGGCACACAAGGCAAACATGCACGTTTTGCCGTTGGTGCGCCGTCTCTGCCGCTGGGTGTTGCTGTCGAAATCGATGCGATTTTTGAATTGGCCTAGAACAGTTTTTTAAGACGGCTATTCGGCCTTATCCGCCTTGGCCGTCCTGTACATTTCCAGCGCCTGATCATGGCAAAGCTGCGTATACACCGCTTCCTTGACTTGCTTGTGCTCGGAAATTCCGCCCGTGTCTTCATGCGTAAGACCGTAATATACTTCAGGAATAGCCACACTTTCGATCAAGGCCTTCCCGATACGGGTCGGCTGGCTGGAACAATACAGAATACAATCCGATAAATCGTCCTTGCCCAATTTCTCGACCGCCTGCCGAATGGCGATTACCTCCGCATGTGCGGTGGGATCAAAGCGTGCTGCTTTACCGCTTTTACCTGTCCCCAGAACCTGTCCTTCGCCTGAAGCGACAATCGCGGCGAACGGTCCGCCCCTTTCGGTGCGGGCATTTTCACTGGCCAGCTCGATCGTCTGATCCATCAATTCTTCGGGCGTATAGCGCGTGTTATGGGCCTGCACCGCCAACGGTGACGGGTTCAAACCTTTACGCTTCAGGATACGGTGAACCGTCTCGATCAAACGGTCGGGGGCAACCGGCTTTTGCATGACCTTGGCAATGCCGAGCGAACTTGCTTCCATCAACAAATCCGCTGAATCATCGCCTGTAATAATCACGACGGGAATCTTTAAACCCTTGCTCAGCGTATGTTTCACGAACTCGAATCCGCCGGTGGGCGACATGTTCACATCGACCAGCGCCATATCAATATCGGTCTCTTCCGTGACCTTAATCGCGCTGTCACCATTCTCCGCGCCGTGCGTGTTAAAGCCCTGAGCGCGCAGTATGCCCATCATCATATTGCGGGAGACTTCGTTGTCTTCGGCGACAAGAATATTTATAAAGCCTTGATTGCTCATATGAATATTAAAGCATATTTTAGCCAGAATGAGGCAGAAAATTAAAACCAAGGGTGATATATTCAAGGATATGAAATACCAAGATAAAGTCCAGCCAGAATCCGGAAACATCCTGTTCATCATTCTCGTGGCCATCGCGCTTTTCGGTGCGCTCAGCTTCGCCGTATCTAATATGATGCGCAGTGGAAACGCGGAAGCGATCACTGAGCAGAAAGCCAGTATTCTGGCAGATGAGATTCTGGCCTATGCGCGGGATATCCGGCAGACCGTTCAAAATCTTCGTATTTCGAACCAATGTGAAAATGAAGATATCAGCTTTGAAAACTCCACTGTCAGTGGCTATGAGCACAGCCCGGTAGCAAGAGATGAATGTAAAGTTTTTCATCCCGACGGCGGCGGTTTATCATACATACAGCCCACAGAAGAATGGCTAGAGCCTTCAAACAGCGGGAATTTATATTACGGCGAGATGTTCTTTACGAGCGGTAGCTGTGTTTACAATATCGGCACGGATAACCTGAGTTCACCATCAAGTTGCAACGATGTTTCAAATTCAGCAGAACTAACGCTAATGGTTTTGTATGTGAATGAAACTGTATGCAGAGCTCTTGCAGAAAAAACGCAAACAATTACACCAGGCGACGATATTCCCACAGATGATATTGCACCCTGGAATTTGGGTGACCCGAAGTTCACGGGCACATATGTTTTGCCCAAACAAATCTACAACAATGGCGGAACTGACAGTTCGGAGAGCCTGAAAGGAAAACCGAACGGCTGTTTTACGACAGACGATGCTACAAATAATGTGCCTTCGGGCACGCGGGTGTTTTATCAGGTTTTGTTAGCGAGATAGAGTTATTTAACGGGCTCTTCTTCGGCCGCGTCGCTATCACTATCTTTTGTGCTTTTTGGCTTCGGCTTTTTATTGCCCTTCTTGATATCGAACGTCATCTCGTCATCTTTCAGGTCGACTTTGACCGTACCGCCGCCTTCCAGATCACCGAAGAGGATTTCCTCGGCCAGCGGACGTTTGACCTTTTCCTGAATGATACGACTTAACGGGCGCGCACCCATGGCGGGGTCATAGCCCTTCTCAGCCAGATATTTACGCGCCGCCTTCGACAGCACGATCTCGATATTCTTGTCCGCCAGTTGCCCTTCGAGCTGCGCAACGAATTTTTCGACGACTTTCTCAACCGTTTTATGGGAGAGATTCTGGAACGGTACAATCGCATCGAGGCGGTTTCTGAATTCGGGGCTGAATGTTTTGGTGATGGCTTCGTTGTCATCATACGAATCCTGACCGTCTCCGACTTCACGACCGAAACCGATCGGCGTTTTGGCCAGATCGGACGCGCCTGCGTTTGTGGTCATGATCAGAATGACATTGCGGAAATCGACGGTCTTACCGTTATTGTCGGTCAGCTTGCCGTAATCCATGACCTGCAACAGGATGTTGAACAGATCGGGGTGGGCTTTTTCAATCTCATCCAGAAGCAATACACAATGCGGGTGCTGGTCGATTTTATCTGTCAGCAAGCCGCCCTGTTCGAACCCGACATAGCCCGGCGGTGTCCCGATCAGGCGGGAGACGGAATGACGCTCCATATATTCGGACATGTCAAAACGGGTTAGTTCGATACCCAGTGTCTTGGCCAATTGTCTTGCGACTTCGGTTTTACCGACACCTGTCGGACCGCTAAAGAGGTAAGAACCAATCGGCTTTTCATCTTCGCGCAAGCCTGCACGCGCCATTTTGATGGAATCAACCAGGATATCGATCGCTTTATCCTGATCGTAAACCATAGTTTTCAGGTCACGCTCAAGATTCTGCAGAGATTCGCGGTCATCCTTGCTCATCGTCGCCGCAGGAATACGGGCGATGGCGGCAACTACTCCTTCGATATCATCACGCTCGATTATGGTTTTGCGCTGATCGGCAGGGACCAGCATCTGCGCGGCGCCGACTTCGTCGATAATGTCGATCGCTTTATCGGGGAGTTTGCGGTCGCCGATATATTTAGAAGACAGCTCGACAGCGGCCTTGATCGCCTCTTCAGTATATTCAACCGTGTGGTGCTTTTCGTAATAGGGTTTGAGACCCATAAGAATTGCGATGGCATCTTCAATACTGGGCTCTTCAACATCGATCTTCTGGAAGCGGCGGACAAGCGCGCGGTCTTTCTCGAAGTGGTTGCGGAATTCCTTATAGGTCGTGGAGCCGATACATTTCAGTGATCCGTTCGACAGGGCAGGTTTCAGGAGGTTAGAGGCATCCATTGCGCCGCCTGATGTTGCGCCCGCGCCGATGATGGTGTGGATTTCGTCAATAAACAGTACAGCGCCGTCAATTTCTTCCAGCTCCTTTAGGACCATTTTCAGACGTTCTTCGAAGTCACCACGGTAACGTGTACCGGCGAGCAACGCGCCCATATCCAGCGCGAAAATTGTTGCGTCATGCAAAACTTCAGGGACTTCTTTTTCGACGATGCGCTTGGCAAGGCCCTCGGCAATTGCAGTTTTACCGACGCCGGGGTCACCGACATACATCGGATTATTTTTGGAACGGCGGCACAGCACCTGAATTGTGCGGTCGATTTCCTTGTCACGGCCAATCAACGGATCGATCTTACCATCCAACGCTTTTTGATTAAGGTTGATGCAGTAGGAATCGAGCGCTTCATCGCCCGTCTTAATCTCATTCACGGCGGCTTCGTCCGTGCCGCGCGGGGTTTTACCCGTATCGCTCTGACTCGGTACTTTGGCAATGCCGTGGGAAATGTAATTCACCGCATCGAAGCGAGTCATGTCTTGTTCCTGAAGGAAGAAAACCGCATGGCTTTCGCGTTCGGAGAACAGCGCAACCAGCACATTCGCACCCGTCACTTCTTCACGTCCGCTGGACTGCACGTGAATGGCCGCGCGCTGCAGCACACGTTGAAAGGCCGTGGTCGGTTTGGATTCTTCCGCTTCAGTATTGATCAGGTAGGTCAGCTCATTCTCGATATATTGCGCCAACTGGTCGCGCAAATCGGGCAGTGAAATACCGCATGAGCGTAATACCGCCATCGCGTCCTGATCATCTGTCAGAGCATGGAGCAAATGTTCCAGCGTAGCGTATTCGTGGTGGTACTGCCCCGCGACGGCAAGGGCTTTATGAAGGGTTTGTTCGAGATTCCGTGAAAGCATTGTCTATCCGCAGTAAAAGGTTCTTCTTATAATATAGTCCATTCGGACCCCAAGAACCAGATGCTAGACGCTATTCCTTCTCCATCGTGCATTGGAGCGGTTGTTCGTTGGCGCGAGCGAAATCCATGACTTGGGCGACCTTGGTTTCGGCGATTTCGTAGGTGAAGACCCCGCAGATACCGACGCCGCGACGGTGGACATGTAACATGATGTCGGTCGCTTCCTGACGGTTTTTGGAAAAGAAACGTTCGAGCACATGGACCACGAATTCCATCGGTGTGTAATCGTCGTTCAGGAGCAGGACTTTATACATGGCCGGCTTTTTCGTTTTCGGCCGTGTCTTCAGCATCAAGCCTGTATCTTCGTCCGCTTGCTGGTCACCACCAGCATCGTTATCCGCGCCGTCGCCCATATCGTCATATTCAGGGGGATCATCCAAGCGCGGCACATCCGTGCGTTCAAACTCATTGCGTGTCTTTGTCATGATGCTTTCATTTTATCATAAAATTCATAACTAAGAATAGGGCGGCTTTATGGATTCGTCCAGAATCGAGGCAAGAAAAAACCCGACGAAAACCGCCGGGCTTGATCATGAATTATAAATGCTGAATTAAGCAGCCATCGCTTTGTTGGCTTTTTGCATTGTCTTGTTCAGCTGTGCGTTGATTGGCTCGCTGCCTTCGCTCAGAACTTTTACGCTCATTTCAGAAAGCTTTGTCGCGCCGGACATGAACTGGTCGAAGTTTGCTTGTGCAATTTTGTTCTGTGTTTCCGCGAACTCGTTCAGAGTTTTAGAAGACATCAGTTGCTTAGCGAATTCAGCCTGCTTTTCAGCAGCGTCCTGAGACAGGTTTGCGGCTGTTTTGATCAGGTCTTCAAAACCCTTGGCAAAGATTGTGCCGGATTTAACGAATGCTTCGAAACCTTCGCGGCCAGCTTCTGTAGCTTCTTGTGCGAGTTGGTCAAATTGGAATGGTGCTTTAGTCATTTTTACGATCTCCAAGATTTGGGGTTGTACATTAAAGATTGAAGTATTTGCCGCAATTTTCGTCGCGGACTTTGGTGCCGTTTTAGCGGCTTTTTTTGGCGCAGCCTTTTTCACAGGTGCTTTTTTCTTTGCCACCTTTTTAGGTGGTGTCTTTTTAGCGACAGACTTCTTGGTTGCGGCTTTCTTGACTGTTGTCTTCTTGGCCGCAGTTTTCTTCGGAGTAGCCTTCTTCGCTGTTGTCTTTTTAGCAGTTGTCTTTTTAGCAGTTGTCTTTTTGGACACTGTTTTCTTCGCTTTCGTTGTTGTTGTCTTTTTCGGTGCTGTTTTTTTCTTCACCGTTTTCTTAGCGGCCGATTTTTTGGCGGCTGTTTTCTTTGCTGGCGCCTTAGGGGCCATTTTTGCCTCCGATTTTGCTTCCGGAGAAGACGCTGCGGCGGCCTTTGGTGCTGTCGCCGGGCGTTTAATAATTTTCTTTTGCAGCGGTTTCTTTTGGGCGTCGTTGTTATTCGCTGCCTTTGAAGCTTCAGTCTGTTTTGTATCAGCCATGAAAATATCCTCTTAAAATCAAACCAGTACGTTAATACATCGAAATTATGTATAATTTGTGCACTGCAATATATCCCTACACTATCAACTGTACGCGTCCTTGTCAACATTTTTTTGCTGCACTGCACAAATCGGTAACCCGCGGTTTTACAAGAGTTTTACGGTGAATAACCCATAAACCTATTGGACAGAGGCAAAAAAAAATATTATTCTTAAAAAGGTATCGTGGTGACAAGCAAATAGCTTCACTCACTGCATTCTAGTCCTATATTTTTTACTCTCCGGGACATCTTTTTTAGATTGCGAGACATGATAAAACACACAAACAAACAGAGATTAATGCCCTTTTTTCAAGCTGTTATTAAGTCGGTTTTGTGTGTATGCGTGATGATTGTCTTTTCCTGGGGTGCCTCTGTGCCAAAGCCCGCACAGGCCAAGGAAAATCCAAAATATGCCTCGATCGTTATGGATGCCGATACGGGCCTGATTCTCAGGCAGCGTTACGCTAACAAGCGCCTGCACCCTGCCTCTTTAACCAAAGTCATGACGCTTTTGCTGACATTTGAAGCATTGGAAAGCGGCAAACTAGACCTTAAAGACCGCATTCGTATATCCAATCACGCGGCGAGCATGGTCCCCAGTAAATTAGGCCTGAAACCCGGTTCCAGCATTCGTGTACAAGATGCGATCTATGCTCTGGTCACCAAATCTGCGAACGATGTCGCCGTTGCCTTAGCCGAACATCACGCAGGGTCGGAACGGAATTTTGCCCAGCGCATGACTGCCAAAGCCCGTGCAATCGGTATGAGCCGTACGACTTTTAAAAATGCTTCCGGGCTGCATGACCCGAATCAGGTCACAACTGCCCGCGATATGGCGAAGATGGGGCGTTACGTTATTAATGTTTACCCGAATTACTACCGCTATTTCTCGCGCAAGAATTTCACCTATGCCGGAAAGACATACCGCAACCATAACCGTCTGATGGATACATATGCCGGTATGGACGGCATGAAAACCGGATATATAAACGCGTCAGGCTTTAATCTGATCGCATCGGCCGTACGCGGTGAAAAACGCATCATCGGTGTTGTCTTCGGTGGACGCAGTTCAAAGTCCCGTAACGCGCATATGAAAGATATTCTGGATGAAGGCTTTGCCAAGATTAAGAATATCCGTATTGCCAAGCCTGTTCCGCCATTGCCACAGCGCAAGCCCGCATATGCGCAGACACTGGCACAGTATAATCCTGCCCTCAAAGCCGGTTTTGAAAGGCTGATCGGACAGGGTGACCTTGACCCGTCAAGCTCGAAACGAATTGAAGCCGGCTTGCTCGCCATCGCCGCACATACCAACGACCCGACACCGGCGGGCGTTCAGCCAAAGCTGATCTCGGCCAGATACGAACCCGTTTCCATCAAGCGCAACGCGCCATGGTCGGTTCAGATCGGTGCCTTTAAAAGCAGAGCATCTTCAGACAAAGCGATCAGAGACGTTTTAAGTAAGTTGCCATCGCCCTATTCCAAAGCGCA
Organism: Alphaproteobacteria bacterium; assembly: GCA_030432025.1. Lineage (GTDB taxonomy): Bacteria > Pseudomonadota > Alphaproteobacteria > Micavibrionales > Micavibrionaceae > TMED27. The sequence continues at coordinate 251,165 of JAUIIA010000003.1, read as the reverse complement.
ACCGATAATCGCCCCGCTGAAAACCACAGACGGCTGGCTATATCGCGGTCGCTTGACAGGCTTTACCAAAGATGAAGCCTTGGATGCATGCAACTTCATCCGTGATTGCCTGCCCGTCGCGCCACAAAACTAGGCTCGCCATGGACAATCCAGCCCCCCTTCATTCACAACAATCCGGAAATGTGTTGTTCATTATCCTGATTGCGATCTTTTTGATCGGCCTTCTAACGGCCGCTATTCAATTTACGGGACGTTCAGACGGCAATAATATCGACAAGGAAACCGTGATCATCCGTGTTTCCGAAGCACAGCGCTACGCATCGGAACTGGAGCGCGCCGTGAATTATATTATGGAGAGCGGACAGAGTGAGAGTGCCTTGCGCTTTGCACATCCCGATGCACCAACCGAATATGGTGACCTGACCGCCGACACTGATACGCGTGACCAGATTTTCGCTAAGGACGGCGGCGCGGCGCTTTACCGTGATCCGCCAGACGGCGTCAATGACGGTAGCCCATGGGAATTTTTCGGCGGCACGCATGTGCCCGGTATGGGAACCGGGCGCGCAGAGTTAGTCGCCGTGTTGCCGAATGTTTCGCAAGAATTTTGCGACCGCGTGAATGCGCTGAATAACCAAACCCTCAGCCCACAAGATACAGGAACAGGCCTCGCATCCGGCAACGGTGCCGGTGATGGTGCCGGCTCTTGTGTTGCTATGGGGGATCTGGGACGTTTCGTCGGGGCCTTTAACACCTCACCGAATACGATGGAGCCGAGCACGTTCGAACAGGATACCGCCTATTCACCGACTGTTCCCTACCCCGCACCGCAAGCATGTGTGCAATGTAGTCAGGACGGAAACAACCATTTCTACCATGTCTTGCTCGTCCGGTAAGGCAGACGCAGAACAATTCAATTTTTGCTGATCTAGTTTTCCAAGCGCATGATTTTGGGCTTAGGCTTCGCGCTTTCGCGAAGATCACGGCTGTTGATCTCGATAATATAATCAAAGGCCGCCACAACGCGCTGTTCCTTGATATCAACAATGCGCAAGCTGACATCCATTTCTCCACCGCGGCGTGTCGAGTTACCGGACAATATAAAGTCAGGTGTTTCGCCCTTGGTGATTGTCGGCTTGAGGTAATTGGTCTCAACCGACCCTGCGACCTTGGATAAATCCATGCGGTAACCAAGCTGTGACAGGCGTACGCCGATTTGCTCGGGGATACGACGATTGATATCAGGAGAGGCCAGTGGCTGCGTTGTATCGGTCAGAGGTTCGACAATGATCAAATCATAACGGCGGTTCATAAATGCATCCGCCTGTTGGATCAGGTAATCGGCAGCAGCATAATTTTTCTCAAGCAGTACAGTCTCATCACGATCGAACGCGCCCATACCCGCGGCACCCAGTGCCGTGCCACCAAGAACGGCGGGACCGCAAGCGGTCAGGTTCGCACCCGCCAAAACGCAGGCAGACAATAATAATAGTTTTGAAAAAGGCTTATTCGTTGAAGCCATCAGGCATGCTTTCGGCAAAATCTTCGGGCTCGCGCTCACCCGGAACAGCGTTCTTCGGGCGGGCATGCGGCTTGGCATATCCTGCAGGGGTATAATCATATAGCGGGATATTATGAACAGCGGAGACACGGTGGTCGAGAACATCATCGCCCTTGAAGCCTAAAACCAGTTCAAGCGGCTTGCTCTCGGGCGAATATGTGTTGTCCGCGTTATAATATTCGGGATCATCATTATACAGATCCTGATACACCACATCTTCGCCCAGCTCGGGATCATATGCGGAGTAGTACAATGTCGTTACACCATCCTGATCGGCATCAGTCGTGATCATATAGCCTGCTTCCATCAGTTCCTTGCCCAGAACATACGCGTAAGCGCCCTGAAATGCGCTTGGCTCCAGATCGGTGCTTAACGCTACGGGGCCCATCGGCTGCATGCCGTGTGCTTCGGCGCGAAGGACCAGATCGCTGACCGCGTCTCTCCATTTGCGCATAACGCGCTCGTGTTTTTCCGCGCTGTATTCATAGCCAATCGGCTCGACATGCTTGCCGCTCGGCGAATTATACTTGTTGTGATGGTAAGTGTATCCGGAAGGAACGAATGTCGGGTCCCACATCGGTTTGCACGCCGCAACCATGAAAACGCACGATGATAGTAAAAGAAGATGACGCATGAAAATCCTTCCAAAGATGATATCTGGGGTTTGCCTGTCGTCAGGCATGAACAATTCCTGAGTAAATATACCAAGTCTGGATTGAAGCGTATAGAGCTTTTCGAGAAGACCGGAACGGTCAGGGTTTTATGCGGTTGTGAGCGCCTTGCTACGCCCCTGATTGGATAGCCACATCAACAATTTGTCACCGGCACAGGATTTCGAACATTGCAGATCGCCCTTCTCCAGTGCTTTTTGCACGCGGTTGGTGCCATATCGTTTGGCCAGATCCTCGAAATACACGGCTGACTGTTCGGATCCGAAATAGATTTCCAAGGTTAAAAAGTCTGAAAGCATTGAACGCCCCTTTCGCTCAAAGATGGTTAACACAGTTGTTAGTGATAATCATTCTCATCTAAAAAACCCATTTTGGCAATATCTGGCGAATAAATAACCACAGGATATTTTGCCGATTATTAGCCCTTTCCTAATCAATTTTCTTCATAATAGAGGGTTAGAAGCGTAGAATACGTAACGATTGTAGAAGGATTCTGCATGGTCGACATTACGGGTAGTATACTCCCACCGTCGCTTTCGCGGCAGGTGACAGCGTTGCAGGCAACTGCACGAACCCTTGGTGATGTCCAACTGAAACTTGCCACCGGATTACGCGTAAACAGCGCGATTGACGACCCCCAGAACTTCTTTGCTTCAGCTTCCCTGCAAAACCGTGCAGCAGATTTGAGCCGTCTTCTCGACGGCATCAACCAGAGTATTCGTACCGTTGAATTGGCCAGTGAAGGTTTGCGTGCAACGGCGCGAATCATCGATCAGGCCGAAGCTTTTGTAGAAAACGTTCGCGATGATTTCATTGCCGGTAACCCGCCGGAGATCATTAATGATGAAACCACCCTTCTAACTACACAAGTCAATGACATTCTGGCGGCCGACCCGACGGCCATCCATCTGGGTGGCGGGATTATCGTGCAGCAATTCAATACCGTCGGGACGACATCCTTTACGGTGGCCGAAGGTGTTTCAAGTCTGGAATATCTGATTGTCGGCGGCGGTGGTGGCGGTGGTACCAGTACGTCGTTTAGTACTGCAGGTTCTGGCGGCGGTGGCGCAGGCGGTGTGATAACGGGCACCCTCAATGTATCGGCAGGGCAGTCGCTCGATGTCGTCGTCGGAGCGGGCGGGAACGCAGGGGCCGCCGGAAACAATTCCGGAACCAATGGTGGTAACTCCAGTCTGGGCCTGAATATCGGGACAAACCTGACCGCGCTTGGCGGCGGGGCGGGTATCGGCGGTAACGGTAACGGCAGCGCAGGCGGATCGGGCGGTGGTGGTCGCGGCGGCGGCGCAGGCGCAGGGTTACAACCCACCGCACCACAGGGTGGCTTGGGTAACTCAGGCGGAACAGGTCCCTCCCCCGGCGGGCATGGCGGCGGCGGCGGTGGTGGCGCAACCACTGCAGGCGGCGCGAACTCGGCCGTCAGTGGCGGCGATGGAGGTGACGGTTTTGAATCCATGATCACAGGCGCATCCGTATTTGTCGGCGGTGGTGGCGGCGGCGGTGGTGCCAATAACGATTCGATCGGGGTCGGTGGTGTCGGCGGCGGCGGAAGCGGCGCCAATGATTCCACGGCGGCAACGGCAGGTGTTGATGGCACTGGCGGTGGTGGTGGCGGTGGAAACAACAACCGCCTGGGCGCAGTCGGGGGTTCGGGGACGGTGGTTTTGCGCTACCAGCTCAATCCACTCAACAGAAACACAACAGCAGAGGCCGAAGAATATGCACAAATTCTGGCTCAGCTCGACCGCATAGCCATTGATGCGAATTACCGCGGCATCAACCTTTTGGGTAACGAGGATTTAGTCACCTTTTTTAATGAAGACCGTACAAGCTTCCTGCGCACTGAAGGGCTGGATGCGTCGCGGTTGGGCCTCGGAATTCAAAAAGTACGCTTTCTGTCTTTCGAAGAAGTCGAGCTGGCGCTGGAGAATTTAAGCGAGGCCAGAGAAACCGTTCGCGCGTTCGGTGCCACTTTGACAGGCGACCTGAACATCATCAGAGCCCGTGATATTTTTACCGATGAAACAATCAATACATTAAAAGCGGGAAGTGACGATCTGGTTGTTGCCGATCAAAACAAGATCGGTGCGGACTTCCTCGCGCTGCAGACGCGGCGATTCATTCAGGTGAATACGTTATCGCTGGCCTCAGCCGGAAATTCGGCAATCATCGATCTGGTGAGACCGAATAATTAAGCCGCTTCATCTTTCATTTTCGCGATAGAGCTTGTCGTTGAATGGCCTTCATAGACGGGCATGACATTGACCTCACCGCCATAAGCTTTGACGGTCGGCGTTTCGGGGATCTGGTCTTCCGTATAATCGCCACCTTTGAAATAGATATCAGGTTTGAGCAACTCGAGCAGCTCGTTCGCCGTGTTGTCATCGCCCTCTTTACGGGCGCCGAACATCACCACCATATCAACCGACCCCAGAGCCGCCAGCACAGCTGCGCGGGATTGTTCGTCATGTACGGGACGTTCTGGACCCTTCAAAATACTCACGGCGCTGTCTGTATTCATACCCAGAACAAGACGGTCACAATGGTCGCGCGTGTTATTTAGATACGAGACGTGCCCAAAATGGAGGATGTCGAAACAGCCATTGGTAAAGCCGACTTTGAGGCCGCGTGCTCTCCAGCGGCGGACCTGTTCGGCGGCTTCGCTCCAGGCTTCATCATCATGGGTAAAGACATCGCCCTTACGTGCGCGGTCGGCGCGGTCTTCTGTTTTTTGTTTAACCTTTGTCAGCACATCGCCCTGATCACTCTGCAGAGCTTGCGCCAATTCATGTGCACGGATCGGTGCAGTCCCGACTTTAGTGACAACAATACTGCCCGCAATATTCGCGAGTGATGCAGCCTCGACCAGCGTCGCGCCTGCAGCCATGGATGCGGCAATTGTTGCGATGACCGTATCGCCCGCACCGGACACATCGAACACTTCGATATCAATTGTACGCAAATGTGTCGGCGGCTCGCCCTTTTCAATTACGCTCATCCCGTCACTGGAACGGGTCGCGATCACGGCTTGAATACCGCATTCATCGATCACTTGATTGGCGGCTTGTTCTACTTCTTCGTCCGTGCCCGTCGGGTGACCCTTCGTGGCATCGGCCAGTTCTTTTTTGTTCGGTGTAACGGCCGTCACGCCTTCATAAATTGAAAAGTCCTGTCCTTTCGGATCGACAATGACAGGAATGTTATTCGCACGCGCATCTTTAATAAGACCGGCGAGAATATCCTTGGTCAGCAACCCTTTGCCGTAATCGGACAAGATGATGGCTTTCGCGCCGTCCATGGCTTTCTGCAAAGCTTCCTGAACCTGTTTAGCAACAGCATCGCTTAGCGGGGTTTTGTGTTCGAAATCTGTGCGGAGTAATTGTTGGTGACGTGCGAGATAACGGCTCTTCACGGTTGTCGGGCGGCTTTGGTCACTGACGATATGTGCGGCATCATAACCAAGCTTTTCGATTTCCTGCTTCACCAGCACACCTTCATCATCATCACCTGTTACGGCCACGATGCGTGCATCCACACCCAAACCCGCAAGGTTGGCCAGCGCGTTCCCCGCACCACCCAGCATACGTTCCTCATTCTTCACCGCGAGCACGGGCACTGGGCTTTCCGGTGATATGCGGTCGACATGCCCGTAAACGAAGCGGTCGAGCATGATGTCACCGACGACCAAAACGGGTGCGCCTTTCATGTTTTCGAGGATATTCTGCAGATTTTTCATAGTTTTAGCCGCTTTTTGGCAAATTTTCTTAACAAGTTGTTGTTTTATGCCTGTTTGTTAGGAATTCGTCAATCTTTCTCAAGCTATAATAGGGGGTCGAAAACACGAATATGCGCGGCTTACAACATAATATAATAAATCAAACGCAGGCCGTGACAGGGACATAAGAGTAGAATTAAGGGGATTACATCCATGCACAAGAGGGGCATCTTCAGAACAATTAAGAATGCGTTGGAACGCAACAAGATCGGTGAACTTTTGGTTTCCAAAGGTGTTATTTCGCCGCATCAACTGCGCGATGCTTTGCACGAACAACGTTCAACACGCACGCCGTTGGGACAGGTGTTTGTTAAAAACGCCGTCATTTCACAGAACCAGTTACGCTGGTTGCTCTGGAAACAATCAGCTTTAAGAACATGCGCAGCCGCGATTATGATTTTCGTGTCCATGATGGCTTCGGAGCGTAAAGCCCGTGCAGATATCATTCAGGACGTGCCGTCACAAATTACATTGGTCAGCGCGAGTGCGCATTTCGCAAAGGTGAACCATTACCCTGCACTTTACGGTACACAGGAAAAACGTTCCCGCGATCTGAAAGCTTTCACAAAATGGACAGACATGTTCGACAAGTTCGAACGTCAGCTTAAAGACCAGTCATCCGTTCAGACCGTTCGCGAGTGGCAGGAAAACTTGCGTGATATGCAGGGTCTGTCGATCAAGGCGATGGCCGACCGTGTCAACACGCTAGTGAACAAGAAACGTTATATTGTCGATTCCAAAAACTGGGGTCAGTCCGATTACTGGGCGACACCTGTGGAGTTCCTGCAACGCGGCGGCGACTGCGAAGATTTCGCGATCATGAAATATACAGCCCTGCGCACACTGGGTGTTCCCGAAGAGCGTATGCGTCTGGCGATCGTTCAGGACTTGAAGAAGAATATCCCGCATGCGGTTCTGGTGGTCTACACCGAACAAGGTGCGTATATTCTGGACAACCAGAATAAGCGTCTGGTGGATGCGGAAAACGGTTCACGTTACCGTCCGATCTATTCCATCAATCGTCAGGCATGGTGGTTGCACACAGCGCCAACGAAAACGATCTTGGCAAGCGCGAACTAACCCACCTTATTATTCGACTTCAGCAATTCTCAAAATATTCGTTGAGCCGGATACGGCGAACGGCACGCCCGCAGTCATAATGAAGCGGTCGCCTTTTTCCGCATAACCCAGATCATGCAGAATCTTGCTAGCGTGCTGTGCGGGACCGGTGAAGTCATCCACCGTCTCGGGTGTATGGACGGCATTTACACCATATGCGACTGCCATTTTACGGGCCACATTGATATCGGGCGTTAAACAAAGAATCGGCACGTCAGGACGCTGGCGCGCCATACGCAAGGCAGTGGCACCAGAAATCGTGTATGTCACGATCGCATGCGCATCGACATCCTGCGTGACATAAAAGGCCGCCGTTGTAATCGCATCGGACGGGTTGCCGATAGCATCGGGACGCGTGTCCTCCATCATCGCGGCATATATATCGTCCTCTTCGGTACGGATCAGAATCTTGTTCATGATGTCCACGGTGCGCAACGGGTGCTTACCCGCCGCTGTCTCGGCCGACAACATCACCGCGTCTGCACCGTCATAGACGGCCGTAGCGACATCGGAGGCTTCCGCACGTGTGGGGCGAGAGCTTTCTATCATGGATTCCAGCATCTGCGTGGCGACGACGACGGGCTTGCCCGCCTCTCGCACTTTGCGCACAACGCGTTTCTGGGTTGAAGGGACATCTTCGGGCGGGATTTCCACGCCCAGATCGCCGCGTGCCAGCATAACACCGTCAGCCAGTGCAATGATCGAATCCAGATTCTCCAGCGCTGCCGGCTTTTCCAATTTCACCATGAGCGCCGCACGCCCATTGATCAGGTCCTTGGCCTCCTGCACATCTTCCGCAGTCTGGACAAAGCTTTGTGCAATCCAGTCGACGCCGATCTTCAAAGCCGATTCGAGATCCTTTTTATCCTTTTCAGTCAGGGCCGGAATGGGGAGGAAGGTTTCGGGTACATTAAAGCCCTTCTTATCGGAGAGTTTTCCGCCCGCGCGAATCTCCGCCACAAAATAATCGTCACCGACCTCACGTACGCGGCAACGCACCTTGCCGTCATCAATAAAGAACAACCCGTCCTTTTTAAGAATGCCGAAGATTTCAGGATGCGGCATATATACACGCGTCTCATCGCCCGGTGCGGGATCAGAATCAAAACGAATCTTTTGTCCGCGTTCAGTTTGAATCGACCCGTCCTTGAATGTACCGATTCTCAGCTTCGGTCCCTGCATGTCGGCCAGAATGCCTATGGGGCGGTTATATTCTTCTTCAATGCCGCGGATTATCTTGGCCACAGCGGCGTGATCATCCGCCGTACCGTGGCTGAAATTGAGACGGAAGATATCGACTCCGGCCTCAAACAATTCAAGAATCGTTTCGCGTGTATTAGAGGCCGGGCCGAGCGTGGCAAGAATTTTTGTCTGGCGATTACGCCGTAAGCATTTGGTCATAAAAGGATTTTGATCTTTGTCGAGGGTTTGTCCGTAACAGAATCATATCACAGATTTGACAAATCACCATAAAAGAACATAAAGTGAACATATATCTGCAAGCCTGTTACCCCTTTCCCCAATACTCTGGGGATATTCGAAATTTTTGTTGCGTTTTGTGTTTGGAAATCGGGTTTTCAAAATTTTTTTGCGGGGATAAGCGTCGGGATAGAGCTGTTAATTTGCTGATAAATAAAGAGATTTTAAAAAATGCCGAACTCAAAAGGATGTTATTCCTATTGCCGCATACCACGAGATGTAGTAGCTTATTTCTTACCAAACGCTACAGATTGTGTTTTCGCACACTGTTCGCACCCCGAAAAACAAATCCAACTAAACTCACCTTTAGACGGATATATAATAAGAAATAGGAGTTACGCTCATGTTTGACGTTGCGCAAATGGAGAGGGGCAATCGCGTCCAAATTGACCGCTCTCGTGATGAAAATCTAACCACTTTCGGTAAGGCTACACTAACTGACCGTTATTTGATGCCTGAAGAGCAGTATCAGGATTTGTTTGCGCGTGTCTCTATGTATTACGGTGACGACAGCGAGCATGCCCAGCGCCTTTACGACTATATGTCCAAGCTGTGGTTCATGCCTTCTACACCTGTTCTTTCAAACGGCGGTACAAACCGCGGTCTTCCTATTTCCTGCTTCCTCAACGAAACAAACGACTCTCTCGAAGACATCGTATCCTTGTGGAATGAAAATGTATGGCTGGCCTCTTTGGGCGGAGGTATCGGCTCTTATTGGGGTAATGTGCGTTCCATCGGTGAGAAAGTCGGACGCAATGGTAAAACATCCGGTATCGTGCCGTTCATTCGCGTGATGGACTCCCTGACACTGGCTATTTCCCAAGGCTCCCTGCGTCGCGGTTCTGCTGCGATCTATCTGCCGATCTGGCACCCGGAAATCGAAGAATTCATTGAAATCCGCCGTCCGACAGGTGGTGACCCGAACCGTAAGGCACTGAACCTGCACCACGGTGTTCTGGTTAACAACGCCTTCATGCAGGCGGTTGAGAATAACGAAGAGTTCGCTCTGAAATCACCGAAAGACAACCATGTTGTCGATAAAGTCAACGCCCGTGATCTATGGATCCGCTTGCTGACTGCTCGTGTTGAAACAGGCGAACCATATATTGTGTACATCGACCACGTAAATGATCAGATCCCTGCCCACCACAAAATGGCCGGTCTGAACGTGAAGATGTCGAACCTGTGTTCAGAGATCACATTGCCGACAGGTAAGGACCACATGGGTCAGGACCGAACGGCGGTATGTTGTCTGTCCTCGCTCAACCTCGAGAAATTTGATGAGTGGCAGGATCACCCGACATTCGTAGAGGACGTCATGCGTTTCCTCGACAATGTTCTGTCCGACTTTATTGCCAAAGCACCTGATTCCATGAAACGTGCGAAATACGCAGCGATGCGTGAGCGTTCAGTGGGCTTGGGTGTTATGGGCTTCCACGGCTTCCTGCAATCCAAGATGATTCCGATGGAATCCGTGATGGCGAAGGTCTGGAACCGCAAAATGTTCCAACACATCAGACGTCAGGCCGATGATGCGTCCGTTAAGCTCGCTGAAGAGCGCGGTGCATGTCCTGATGCGGCTGATTACGGCATCAATGAGCGTTTCTCCAACAAGATGGCGATTGCACCGACCGCATCTATCTCCATCATTTGTGGTGGTGCTTCTCCGGGTATCGAACCTAACGCGGCAAACGCCTATACACACAAAACATTGTCCGGTTCATTCCCTGTTAAAAACCGTTACCTGACGGCCATTCTGGAAGAAAAGGGCATGAATACCGAAGATGTCTGGAGCTCAATCTTCACAAACGAAGGCTCCGTACAGCATCTCGACTTCCTGTCAGAAGATGAAAAAGACGTGTTCAAGACCGCATTCGAAATCGACCAGCGTTGGTTGGTTGAGCATGCCGGTGACCGCGCCCAGTACATTTGTCAGGCACAGAGCCTGAACGTCTTCCTGCCGGCCAACGTGCACAAGGCCGACCTGCATGCCCTGCACTGGGAAGCATGGAAGAAAGGCGTGAAGTCTCTGTATTACTGCCGTTCCAAATCCATCCAGCGCGCGGAAAGCAACGCCTCATGGCAACGTGCGAAGGACGGAGAGAAGAAAGAAGAGGAACAAGGCGGCGAAACACAAGGCCAGTACGAAGAGTGTCTCGCTTGTCAGTAATTTATAAGTTGAATCTCCTGCGTAAATGAAGGAAAGACCCGCATCGAACGATACGGGTCTTTTTCTTAAGAGCATTTATTGAAATAAAACAGTATTTTAAAGACCATAAAAATAAGGTAGTATTCTGATTATGGAACTTATTCTTATACTTATTCTGCTTGTCGTATCGGTTGTAATATTCATTATTTACCCGATCGTTCTATTCTTCCAATGTCTGTTCGATTCAGAAGTATCGGGTGGTGTTAAGCTTGTGGTCTTTATAACCACGTTTCTTGTCTTTCCAATTCCGAGTTTTTGCTATGGCGCGTTTTTCAAAAATAGCGGCCTGAGTAAATTCATTCTCGCGATTTATGTGATTCTGATTGTTCTGATTGTGATCTTTGTCCTGTTCTTCGGTGGCGCCGCCCTGTTTGCCGGGTTAATGAGCGCAGAAGGGTTGGACTTCCAGCATATGATGGAAACACAAAGCCTGCCTGAAACCTCGATAGAGAGCAGCGCTCCCGAACCGGAATATAAGGGCTATAACACTTATGAAGCCGACGAGGTCAATGTGTTTGAATCCAGCGGCACAGACGAGCCGCCGGAAGACGGCGCGCAATAGAATATTCATATTCCTGCAAATCAGGCCCGCCGATAAAAGCGGGCCTTTTTATTTTGTATCAATCTGATTTATTTACAGGTGAGCAGTCAGTGTTCCTGCATCATCCCCACGGGGACGAAAGCGTGGTTTTGCTGTGGCGGTTTCAGCTTCGACAACGTGCTCTGTCGGTTGCTCCGTATCCAGTACTTTACCAATCGAAACAGCGTGTGAATTGACGATCGGCTCGGCGCGGCCTTCGCTGACGGCGGTTACGGCTTTTTTCATACGCTCGGTCAACGCCACGTTGCCGTCTTCGGTAGTGACATCAATTTTGGCGATGTAACGTAGGCTGGCGTTATGCGCCAAATCATCTTCTGTGACACGGTCGGTGTAGCCAACAAAACGCTCATGGTCTTCGCCGCTATTTTCCCACTTTACGGGCTTTGGTGCTTGGGTTTGAAAAGCCTGGGCTCCAAATTCTTGCTCAAGTGTACCGCTGAGCAGTGTGAGATCATCTTGAGAGTCGGCCCAAAGTGTTACTGTTTTACGCATATAAACCTCATTTATATTTATGGTTATCGGTTAAATCTTTGCGGCGTGAACGCAAAAATTTCAGCGTTGTTAGCACAGGGCTGTCCACGCGGTCAAGCAAACGTTAATATTTTAAGAATTGAAGTGGCCGTTGCACTTGTTGTGGTCCGGATCGGACGGCGGGTCGAAAGTGACGTGGATACGGCCATATTCGTTGCCTGCAGAATCCATGGCGATGAAATTGCTCCATGAATAGACATTCTGCTTCATGAAGTTCTCGTGAATGGTGATATGGACTTCGGCGTTCTTCGGGTAATCGATGAATTGCGCAGGATTACGCGGATTTTCCATACGGATTTTGCTCACACGCGGATCGGGATGGGTGAAAAATCCGTTGACCGGGTAGCAGGGCATAAAACGAAAATCCTCAACCACATACACACCGCTTATCTCCAGCACCAAACCGTTGGCAGTATTGCGCGCCAACGCCGTACCCGCCAGCAGTACCAAGGCAGCAGTGATCAGGATGTGGTTGCGTTTTTGCATTCATTATCCTTTTTCGGATCAGGCGCCCAGAAGATCATACGGATGCGGCCATACTCGACACCGTAATCATCCTCGGCGACAAAATCGCTATACGGGTTATCGCCGCGCTTCATTTGCTTTTCATGGAAATCGATATGCACCTTCCGGTTCACGGGGTACATGAAGAATTTGCTGGGGTCGACCGGATATTCCATGCGTACGCGCGTGACATTCGGATCGGGATGATAGAACTCGCCCGTGATCGGATAGCAGGGCGTAAAGTTATAATCCTGCGTTGTGGCAACGCCGCTGATGACAACGGTGAATTTTTGTACCCCTGCCTGCGCGAAGCCAAACAGCATGCACAGCACCACCGCGCCAAGCGCGCAGCTTCGTCTATTAATTTTTGCTATTGAACTGAATTTCCTCACCGTAACCATTATACCGTGAGCGGTGTGAGATGATCCAGAGTTTTACAAGAGTGCGTGCGGCATTTTTATGCTGATTTGAAAGACTTAACCCTTCATAATTAACAAAAGGCTCTTCGCCATATCACTTCTCACCTCCCGAAAGCCCCATGAATGACGCTGTAGACATACGCAAAACCGGAAAAAATCAGATCGCGTTCGCGGTCTGTCTGACCATCGTTGCTGCTTTGGCCACAACGCTGATGGCGTATTTTTACAATCAATACTGGTTTCCCGTTGATGAGGGATATTTCGCCTATATGGCCGATCAAACCAATAGTGGTCATGTTTTCGGCAAGGATTTTTTCAGCAACAACACCGGCTATCTCATATTGCTCGATGCATTTTTGTTCGAGCATTTAGGCCGTGACCTGATCGTGTTTCGTTATCCGCTTATGATCATCAGTGTGATCACGCCGCTAATCGTGTGCTTGTTATTCCGTCAGGCACGTCCGTTTTTTCTAATCGTCACTGGTGCGTGGTTTGCCGTATTCGGCTTTGTACAATTTCTAAACCCGAGCGCGAACTGGTACTGCCTGTTCTTTGCGCTTCTGACGGCCGAACTTTTATCGCGTGAAAAACCGCAACTGTATTTTCTCGCCGGAATTCTGGTCGGGCTGACTTTGGGGTTTCGCCATGCTTCGGGCCTGTTTTTAGGGGCTGGGCTTTTATGCTGCCTGGTTTGCGGCGATTACCGCGATCACAAAGAGCCACAAAAATCATATGCGCTTGCGTATGTGATCGGTACGCTTACGGTCCTCGCGCCTGTGTTTTATACGATCATCACGCGGTTCGATGTGAGCACGTTTTTATATCTGAATATCTGGCCAATTATATTTGGTTGCTTTGTGATGGCACGGATGCCCGCAACCAATGCGGTTGTCATCCAGCGGTTTTGGCGAGCAGCTGCGGGCGGCATTATCGCGATCGCGCCGTTGATACTCTATCAACTGGCGTGTGGTGATATCAGCATTTGGTTTGCGACCACCATCGTCGAACCGCTTACCCTCTTGGGCCGTGAACATTACGCCGATGCGCATTTCTGGGATAAGCCCGTCGTTTCCGCGCAGCTGCTGTTTGAAATGCCGAATATCGTGACGTTCGGAAACTTTCTATATTGGATCATCATCTGGTCCGCGATTCCCGTCGCGATGATTACGGGCTTGGTGCAAACCTACCGCCGACAACTTGAGCCGCGCCTAATGCCGTTTGTATTGATCGCGGCGTTTTACGGTTATTGCGCATTGTATTATCAGCATCAGATTTATCTGTACTATGTTCTGCCGCTTTTTGTTCTGGCACTGCTGCTGATGCTTAAAAGTAAGACCGCGAGATTGTCAGCCGCGGTTATTATGTTGTTTACGATCGTCTTAAATCTGGTGCTCTTTGCCGCCGTGGCCGATGAACCGACGCCGACCCGTGATTATGTTCCCGCCGAACTTGACGGGGTGAGCCTACATATCTCGCCCTATTCGAAAGCGATGTATGGCGAAGTTATCGAGACGGTAGAGGAATTAAGCGACACGGACGATTCGATTTTTGCCTTTCCTGCCAATCCTGAATTTTATTTCCTGACAGGGCGTAAAAACCCGACGCCGTATATTTCCACATCCGTCAGCATTCATAATGATGCGCAGTATGAGGAATTGGTACGTATGCTTGAGGTGGCCGCGCCACAAATGTTGATCGTGAATTTCAAAGATAAATATTTTCAAGAATACGATAAGGCGTTGGAGCAGCACTTTGTTGAAAGCGGCGATTACCGTTTACACAAAACCGTCGAGCGATTCCGTATCTACGAGAAGCTTTAGAGAATATCGAGTTCGTGGTGCAGTGCCTTGATGAGCTTGCGGTCGATCGAGCGGATCGCAGCCTTGACCAGATTTGCGCTAGCGCGGGTCGGCAAATTACTGCCTACGAATGAAGGGCCGGCGCTTTCAACATGACGGCCATAGCGGACGCGGGCTTTCTTGCTCGGCATATATGGTTTACTGGCCAGTGAAACGTCCAGCGTTATATCGACATAATATTTATCACGCCCCAGAGCTGTTTGCCCCTGATGCAGAACGGTTGCGCGGCTGATTTTGATGAACAACACCTGGTCCCCACCCGTCGGGCGGTAGCGCTTTTTCAAATATTCTTTGACCTTCTTGGCAGGGGAATCACCGCGAATATCGAGCAAATTATTGCTAACCCTGCGCCCCGCCTCATTGTTCTGAACAACAACTTGCGCAACAGGCACATTGACGCGTCCTGCATGGGCGGTCGACGGCGACAATAAAAACGCCGCGGCCAAGATCGCAATAATGGCTAGTCTGAATTTCATGTCCCTGTTTTGCTCCTACGCCTGACTTACAGCGCATCAGCAAAAAAGTTCCATGGATGTTTAATCTAGATGGATTGTTCGTAGATAATATCGGTTTTGCAGCTACTGCCTTTTAGCGTCACACGCTCGTCCGATTCTACACCGTGAGTGGAAACACATACGGTTTCGCTGACAAATTCAGGGCCGTATTTCGTCGGGTCCTGCGCATCCAGCATGCGGCCGCGCTCGGTGAAGATAGCTGTCGATGTCAGGGTGTTGTCGCCGTTCTTGCTGACTTTCAAGGTTTTGAAATCGGCCTTGTAATTGGCGACCTGAAGCGGACCATACAGGTAGCTATTGATAAAGTCCGCCTTGCCCAACACCATTTTCGTGCTTTGGGCATTCCTGTCCTGATAATCACGGACAGTCATTTCGAATTTCGCATCCTGATCGATGATGCTGTGAAGGAACTCGACCAATGCTTCGGGGTTTTGCTTCTGGTTCAAAAGCGATTCGAACTGCTCGAAATCCTGCGATATACGTGTTTCAACGTCTTTGGTTTTTGTCGTCCCGTTGGCGGGTTGGCTCAAAGCCAGTGCAAGGATGCTCACAACAAGGCAAATACTCAGTAAAACAGAACGCATAACGCAAAACTCCCGGGTCGGTCTCTTTATTTGATAGCCGGACCATAGGAAAGCGTGATTATTATGTCAATAAATTTCTGTGTGTCTGTGCGATTCAGCATAAGAAAACCCTGCCGCAAGGGCAGGGCTTCCACCGAGAAGCTGAGATTAAATTCTTAATCCAGCGTTGTTGAGCATGTCATGCGCGTCATATGCACATGATCATTTTCTTTCTCCAAATGCATGTAGCAGTTTGCTACCGAATGGCGAACCTGATGATTATAGCGCGCATCATACGGCGAGTAGGCATAGCCCATGCCGAATTCCTGCATGCGCAATTCGACCACTGCACGGTCACCGCTTGTAGGAATGTGCGTACCGAGCATCGTGAGCTTTTGCTCATACCGCGGCACGACGGATTTCTTGTGATGCATTTCCGCGATCATCTGGTCCTTGCCGACCGTATCCACACTGGCCGGACGCCAATACGGGTTATTCGCCGCATGCGGATAACGGTAATATGGTGATCCATATTCACCGGCCCATGCCGGATGCCAATATCCTTGATTTGCCGCATATGGATGTGTCAGCGACGTTTTAAAACTGGCCGCATTATCGACATTGTTCATCAAAAATGATCGCATCGCATTCTGGTCTGGATTGTTCACTGCATCAGAATAGTGTTCTACGAATTTTTGTACTTCATACATTGTGATCCGGTCAGAACGTGCTTCTGCTGAAGTGGAAAACCCACACGCAATGATAGCTGCCCCTGCGAGCATTAGCCCCTTAAATTTCATGATTTGCTCCTGCTTGTTATTTTCAGAAAGAAGGTCCGTATTCCATTACACCGCAATTTAGTTATGGAAAACTTAAGATCGATAAAATTTTAAAAAAATGTCCTCGCCCCTCTTGTAAAACACAATATGTTGTGGTTTTATAATTTTGTGGTCACAATATGTGCCCATATCCACTCTCTGGGTCCTCTCCCGACTTATCCCCGTTATTCACCGACTTTTTTTGCGAATGACTCGGCAAATCGGAAAAGGGCTCTACACTTAACCTATACAAGAATCACTGTTTAAAAAGAGGAGACACATCAATGTGCGCCGTTGCTGCCCATATGGCCGAAGAAGCCAAAAAATCCAATTCACCGCTCATGGTCGAGCGCCATGTTTACAAACCTTTTCTGTACCCATGGTGCTATGAAGCGTGGTTGACGCAGCAGCGCATCCACTGGCTGCCCGAAGAAGTGCCTTTGGCGCAGGATGTTCATGACTGGAAGAAAACACTGACGCCGTCAGAAAAGAATCTGATGACGCAGATCTTCCGCTTCTTCACGCAATCCGACGTGGAAGTGAATAACTGCTACATGAAGCACTACTCCCAAGTGTTCGGCCCTGTGGAAGTGCAGATGATGCTGGCCGCGTTCTCCAACATCGAAACTGTTCACATTGCCGCGTACTCCCACTTGTTGGATACGATCGGCATGCCGGAAGTCGAATACTCCGCATTCCTTGATTACAAGGAAATGAAAGACAAGTTCGACTACATGCAAGACGTCTCCATGGAAAACCGCCGCGATGTGGCCAAAACCATGGCGATGTTCGGTGCCTTTACTGAAGGTCTGGCGTTGTTTGCGTCATTCGCGATTTTGATGAACTTTCCGCGCTTCAATAAAATGAAGGGTATGGGCCAAATCGTGACATGGTCTGTGCGTGATGAAACATTGCACTGTCTGTCCATGATCCGTTTGTTCAACACGTTCATTGATGAAAACCAGGACATCTGGGATGACGAGTTGAAGCAAGAAATCACCGATTGCTGCAAAATCACAGTTGAGCATGAGGATGCGTTTATCGATCTGTGTTTCGAGCAAGGCGAGATTGAAGGCATGAAGCCCGAAGATGTGAAGCAGTACATCCGTTACATCGGCGACCGCCGCTTGCAGCAACTTAACCTTGAGCCGATTTACGGTGTCGAGAAAAACCCGCTGCCATGGATGGATGAGATGCTCAACGGTGCAGAGCACACAAACTTCTTCGAAAACCGTGCAACCGAATACTCCAAAGCCTCTACCGAAGGTAAGTGGGAAGAAGTATTCAGCGACGAGATTTTCTCCGGTAATTACGGCAAGAAAATCGGTGCGATGAACATCGCCGAGGAAATTGAAAAAGCCAAAGACGATGACAGCGGTGACATAATCGCCGCCGAATAAGCCCAGTTTACTGCGTAACCAAAAGCCGTACTTTTTAGTGCGGCTTTTCTTTTTTTAGCTGTGGTTAAATTGGCTGTAAGACTCGATTAGCCTTCTTTGCGGGCGGCGAATCCGTTGTAATCAGAATCAAGAAGTCGCCGAGTTTTCTGTTCAGTTCTGAGCACATTTCGGCGGCTTTTCTTTTGGCGTTATTCGTTATCGCTGTTGGCCCGGGCTGCCGAAAGCCTGATCCAGAGCCGGTGCGTTATGTTCACGCATGCGCATATAATCATTCACTTCCATCGACTGGCCGCGGCCGTTAACCACATCCATTTTCGCCTTGAAGGGTGCGCGATCGGGATTGTTCATATCAAAGACCCATGTCGTGATATTCGGTTTACCGTCACGTTCAAAATGCATCACCGGCATGTGATAAAAATCAGGCGCGCCCTCACCGTAAAAGTTTTTAAAGCGCTGCATATATTCCCGGGTCAGCGAAAGATCTTCTTCTGACAATATGGGGTCGTTGCGCGGGTGCGTGTGAATAAAGCCACCCG
Organism: Alphaproteobacteria bacterium; assembly: GCA_030432025.1. Lineage (GTDB taxonomy): Bacteria > Pseudomonadota > Alphaproteobacteria > Micavibrionales > Micavibrionaceae > TMED27. Next base: position 232,587 of record JAUIIA010000003.1, on the reverse strand, counting down.
GAATCATGCCGTTCGGGTGCAATGCATGCTGGACATATCCGGCCATGACCCGCTCATCAATCTCGATAAGCTCGGATGTTGCTGAATGTGCGGGAATGGGGGAGAACGCGGTTATATGGGCGCCATCGGATTTGTGGCGTACCGCCAGCATGCCGTAATGTTCGCCGTCGCGTTCCGGTCTGGTTTGCCCTAAGGAATTGATGATATTTTCCGCAGCATCACGATCAATCGTGACGGTCATATTTCTACCGAACGCGGCGTCTGCCAGTCTTTTGAACACTATCATTTCCCCATGAAACAGGGCTACAGTGTATCTTAAACAGTTGTATTATGTCAATTTTTTGCAGATGCTTGAGCTTGTTTGCGGAGCTTGATCCAAAGGTCTTCTTCCAGATATGTGCAGGCGCCCGGTCCCGCATAGCTCCATTTTCCGGTTTTTTCATTATTATCAAAGATATACTCACCCTCTTCGCCCTTGGATAATTGCGGGCCCCATGTGCCCATAAAGCTGGAGAATTCAGCCTTGATCTCCTGCCCAACCAAGGTCTTGTCGCCCTTATAGACCTGTCCGATCTTAAAGGTGATGATTTTGTGCGGTTGATTGTTATTGAGTATTTTTAGCGGCTCTTCGATATGAGTGATGCGGGCTTTGGCGATCAAATCACTCTCTTTAATGATTTGCTCCCCGTCAGGTTCGACACAACTTAAAGCCCATGCCGCCTGATACGGCGTAATCAAAAGCACAGCAATGGTCAGGAGTGCTCTAAACACTGCTGGTTGCTTTCACCTTGAAGCCCGCCTCTTTCAGCGTCGCGACCAGCTCTTTGACATGGTGGCGGTCACGGGCTTCGATCACGACTTCGAGTTCGGCTTTTTTCAGTGAGACGCTCTGCATCATACGTTGGTGGATGACCTCGACCACGTTTGCGCCGCTTTCCCCGATAATGCGGGAGATGTCGGAAAGCTGGCCCGGTGTATCATCAATTTCGAAGGTCAGGCGTGTAATGCGGCCGTCACGGACCAATCCACGCAGGATCAGTGTCGACAGCAAGCGGGAGTCGATGTTTCCGCCACAGACGACAAGCCCGACTTTCTTGCCTTTGAACTGCTTCAAATTCTTCTTAATCACGGCCAGACCCGCACCCGGCGCACCCTCGGCGACCAGTTTTTCGGATGAGAGCAGGTCAAAAACCGCCTCTTCGATTTCGGCTTCGTTCGCCGATTCCACCTGATCGACAAGCTTTTCAATGATTTCCATGTTGGCTTCGGACGGCGCTTTGACGGCGATACCTTCGGCCAATGTCGCTCCGCCTTTCGGGCCGGGGCGTTGTTCCTGATTGGCTTTGACAGCGTCAAACATTTCGGCCTGCGCACCAATGATCTTGATATCCGGCTTCATGCCTTTCAGGGCTGTCGCCACGCCTGCGATAAGACCGCCACCACCAATAGGCACAACAACGACATCCAGATCCGGTTGCTGCTCCAGCATCTCGATACCCAGCGTTCCCTGCCCCGCCGCCACGACTTCGTCGTCAAACGGGTGAATGAAGGTTAGGCCCTCTTTTTCGGCCTTATCGAGTGTAAATTGCACGGAATCATCGAAATTATCGCCGTATAGGACGACTTTCGCGCCAAAATCTTCAGTTCTCTGGACTTTATTAAACGGAGTGCCGTTCGGCATGACGATTGTCGACGGAATACCCAAACGCGTCGCATGATAGGCCACACCTTGAGCATGGTTGCCCGCGCTGCACGCAATCACGCCTTTTTCGCGTTGCTCTTCGGTCAGAGTCAGCAGTTTGTTCAACGCGCCACGCGCCTTGAAAGCGTTGGTATGCTGCAGGTTTTCGAGCTTCAGGTACAAATCAATACCCAGATGCAAGGATAGGCGTGCGGCTTTCACACACGGCGTTCGCATGGTCGCGCTTTCAATCGCTTTATGGGCTTTTTGTACGTCTTCGAATGTCAAAGTCATGGTTCGCTCTTAATCATTTAAGCGAGACACAATAAAAGCCAACAGTATCAAAGGCCAGCACTTTATACAGGAATTCATGGATAATTTAGGAAAATCCATGGTAGATGTCCTTCGAATTTGGTATATTAGGGTAACAGTTCGTACTTAAGGATTTCTCCTTGCATCAAACGACCATTCTTAGTGAATTCCCAGTACTCCGGCGCATTTCAGCCCGCCGTCACAGTACCCTTACCCCCCCTTTAAATAACTGCTTAGATTTCAATACGTCTCGTTTTACTTTTCCCCTTAACCCCCACGGAAAGGACCTTTAGCTATGGCTAAAAAATCACGTAAAAACAAATCGAATAAAGAGCATAATGTCGTCCACCCGCATTTCGAGCACCAAAGTCATGACTGGCATCCGTTGGACGATGATATTAACGGCCGCCGTGACAAAAAATACGTGAAGAACATTAAGCCGCGCTCTGACGGTCAAGCAGAGCTGATGAAGTCCATTGATGAATATTCGCTAACAATGGCTATAGGCCCGGCCGGAACAGGCAAGACCTACATCGCCATTTCCAAAGCTGCAGAAGCCTTGGAAAAAGGTGAAATCGAGCGGATCATCCTCTCCCGTCCTGCGATGGAAGCCGGAGAATCCCTTGGGTACCTTCCCGGTGACCTACAGGAAAAGATGGCGCCTTACCTTCGTCCGCTCTATGACTCGCTCGGTGACCGGATGGGTGGCAAGAAAGTCCGCCAGTATCTGGAAGACGGCACAATTGAAATTGCGCCTGTCGGCTTTATGCGCGGACGTACGCTGAACAATTCCTTTGTGGTGATTGATGAAGCTCAGAACTGTACGTACGGACAGCTGAAAATGCTGCTTTCACGTCTGGGCTGGCACTCAACCATGGTTGTTACGGGTGACCCCGAACAATCCGACCTTCTTGACGGCATGTCAGGCCTAGCTGATATTTCCCGCCGCCTCGATGCTCTGGATAACGTTGCTGTCTGTCGACTGACTGACGGTGATATCGTCCGCCATCCTCTCGTCGCTGACATGCTCGGCGTTCTATAGACAAGTTTACCTTTGTCGCTCCCCCGAAAAGGGCCGATTCCGGCTTAGGCCAGAATCGGTCTTTTTTATGCCCTTATCGCTTAAAATACTACGTGCAAAGCCTTATCCAGATTGGATTTACGAAATATTAACTTCCACACGGCATATTAGATAGGCATGCGTAAAAGGGCTAAAACATAAAAATGCACACAGATACTTACAATTCAAAAACAGCAGGAACAGACATGCCATCCATGGATCACAGCATTCATGTGGTTACGGCCGAAATGGGCGCAGCAGGCGCTCCTGCATATCATTATCTTTCATTCCGCGATCATTCAGGCGAGACAAAGGTCCAGATGAAGGGCCTTTCGGTTCAACGCCCGCACAGCGATATTAAGGCGCTGCGTGGTGTTATGGCGCCTGCTGATGAGAACCGCGTACCCGTCGACCACTTCAATGTGGTGCAGGAAGTCGAGATCTTCCGCGGGCCTGTAAAAGAATATCTTCGCAAGATGGCAATGGCCGTTGAGGCACTGCACTTTATTAACGCGCAGAATTTAAACCATATTCCCGAAGATCAAAACGGAGACTCACCAAACTCAGTCGCGCACACACTGGTGAAAGCAATGGGGCTGGAATTTCCGGCTGAATCATCGGCTTTCTGGGCACCCGGTTATGAACGCGTGATTTTACCGAAGAATTGGAGATCTAAATATGACGCTTGATATTAATGATACAGAAGTTGTCGCCTTCATGGGCGAAATCCTAGGCGCTCCTACTATGGCTACTCTTGATCTAAGCCAGAACGTTGAGATGGGTAATTTTGCCGACCGTGATGTCGTTACAGCAACAGACCCTGGTGCAGACTACGTTGTAGCACCGCCTGTTCAACCAGCTTAAAATCCTAATTCTTGTACGCGGGGAACGCTGTCACGGCGTTGCTCGGTCGTGCGTTTTGTGAAATCCTTGCCGTCCAATACGGCCGCTTCACTTTCCTGTTTCAAATCTTCGTCGGATGTATAACCGAAATCCTTACGTACTTCGTCAACCGCCTTCAGTGTGGACTTGTCCGTTGCCTTCACTTGCGCGTTTCCGGCCGGTGTTGTCCGTTTCTGGATAACGGTTTTAGCAGGCTTTGGCGCCGTGCTGTAATCCGCGGTGCGATCATCAGCATGTGCAGAAACACCGGATAGGACAAAAGTGGCGGTCAAAAACAAAGTGAAGATCAGGGCTCTCATGGGGCAATCCTTGGTTAGGTTATCTCTTACAGGTAATGTAGCCCGCTACGGGGTGCTGGTCGAGAAGATAATATAATCCGCATCAATTTAGGTCGCTGTCGCCTCATGATCGGCAAAACTGGACAGCTCCCATATTCGGTCTATTGTGTATGTATACGCATAATAAAAAGGAGATCACACATGACTATATTGGCAACCGAGCAAGCCGCCGCTACTGCGGGGCGCGAAGGACAGGCTACATCCAAGGACGGTAAAATCGACATGAAACTCTCACCACCAGGATCAAACGGTCCGGGTACAAACCCCGAGCAGCTTTTTGCCGCAGGATACGCCGCGTGTTTCGGTCAGGCGATCAAGGCGATGGCCGGACAGCACGGTATCGAGATTGATGCCGACGCATTGAAGGTTGATGCGACCGTGCAGCTGCATAAAGGTGAGGATGGCGGATTTTACATTGATGCCACGCTGGATGCGCATATTGCAGGCGCAGATCAGGAACAGGCCGAGACTTTGGTCGAAAAGGCCCATGAAATCTGCCCATATTCAAAAGCCACCCGCGGCAATATCGAAGTGACATTGCAGGCTAACGGCACGGCTTTAAAAGCCGCCGCTTAAGATAACGGCATAATTTTTATTGAAAGAGCGCGAGGTTTGTCCCCGCGCTTTTTTGTCGGTTTTACATCACCATCATCGGGATTGTCGCAACCAGTAATACGGCCAGCGTGATATTGATCACACGCCTCCATTTATCGGATGTAAACAAGCGCGCCATTGCGCCCGACCCGAACAGCGCCCAGACATGAGTAGACGCGGCACATACTGTCACAACCGTGACCAGAATAACCGCAATACGGCCCATGGCCGGCATATCAACGGGCAGAAATGTCGAACACGCCGCCACGCCCATGACCCATGCTTTCGGGTTCACATACTGGAACAATGCAGCCTCTATGAATGTTAAAGGCCGGCCCTTTTCAGTTTCGCCGTCAATCTTCGCACGACCCGCGGTGGCAATGCGCCATGCGAGATACAACAGGTACAATGACCCACCGACTTTCAGCGCGATCTGGATCGGCGGATAAGCTTGATACAGCGCGCCGACACCAAAGGCGCAGAGCAGCAAAAGCGTACAGAAGCCGAAGAGAATTCCCAGAATGTGCGGCACGGTCTTAGTGTAGCCGAAATTCATGCCGGACGCGGCCAGCATAACGTTATTGGGGCCCGGTGTGATCGAAGCCACCATCAAAAAATACATAAAGGGAAGAGCCGTCAGTGCGGCCGCTGATAACCCAGCATCCGGCATAATTCAAACTTTCAATTGTATGTTGAGACACAAACGGACCCTCTCGCCGGGTCCGGTTATTAATACTGATATAGCATATTCGTTTCGAAAATCAAAAAAAGCGCCGTATTTTTCTTGCCTTTCTGCGGCCTCATACATTATGTCTAACCACATGGGAAAAAAGCACAATAAAGGCAAAATCAGCAAACGCCAGCAAGCGCAGAATAAGCGTCAGGGACTTTTAGAAGTCTGGACGGACGGCTCGTTGCTGGACGGTGAAGGTGTCGCGGGCGGAGCGGCTATTATCTGTAACTCAGATGGAAAGCTGCAGCGGACCATGAGTTTCGAGTTCAATCACCTGCCTATTCCGATCAGCGATTTTGCCGAGCTTTGGGCGGCGGCTAAAACATTGAACGCCCTGTCACCGGGCAGTATCGGTCGGTTAACCACCGATTGTCCGGCCGTAAAAGGCGCGATCATGGATATTCGCGGCGGTAAGGGTATTAATGAGGCCTACCCGCAGAATTTACGTGAAGCCTTGATCAGCGGCGTAGCAGCCCACCCGACTATGGCGGTCGACAGGGTGACGCGCGGGCAAGGAAAAATTCCACTGGCTGATCAATTCGCCAAGGCCGCCGCTCGCGGTGATATGGCGCGTATAGAAGCGGTCATCCGTTCAGCAGGCAACAAGCCGCATGAACATGAGCCTAGTCACCCTTTGGAGCATTCTGACGGGATGGCGTAGCGCCGTTGCCGACGGACATGCACCAGTCTTTCGACGTTTCACATTGCAGCCGTGCCTTCACTTTCCCTTCCGGACAATCCTTGTCGGGGTGTATCCATTTGGCATCCGCCTTTTGCATCGCGTACACACTTTGCGCGCAGCAATCATCCATATAGACGGGGCGGGTGGCGCGGAAGAGGTCAAAGACACTCGTGCGCTCCTTTTTATAAAGGCAGGAGCGCATCTGGCGGGTGTAATAGGATTCTTCGGTTTCTTCGAACATATCGGCATGCGCAGGTGCGCCGAGCATTACGGTCAACAGAAGTGATAGCTGAAAAATCGTTTTCATGCCCTCTATTCCGACCGATTTTCGGGATATCGTCAAGGGCGAAGGTCAGCTTTGTGGCAGCCGCACATCCGCGTCACGCCAGCGGCGCATATTGCCCTGACAATGCAGAGCGCCGTTGTCGACGAGGATGTAGATGCGCTGTGCGATCTCTTGCCCCAATGTTTTGGTTTGGTGGGCTTCGTCAACCGCGTCATAAACCTTCGAGATAATGACGGCGATTTTCGTCCATTCCTCATCCATGACCCCGAGGATCAGCGTATCCAGCTCTTCTTCGTTCATACTTGTCCTTAATCGAAAATTTTTTTAACGAATTTTTTTACTGCGGCGAAGCAAAGCACCGCTTTGTTCGCATCACTTAAAGGGCCTTTTATACTGATGTGTGTGTTTAGTCGAAGATTTTCTTCACCACGGAAGACTTCAAACCCATCGGCCCGAAGCCGGGGACTTTGGCGTCGATGTCGTGATCGCCGATCCATTGATCGCGAGGCAGGATACGAATGTTTTTGACCTTCGTGCCGACCTTGATGGATTTATTGCCGACTTTGAGGTCCTTGGCAATGGTGACGGAATCGCCGTCTTTCAATTCATTGCCGACTGAATCACGGATCGTCTCGCCCTCCTCCTCGGTCGCGCTCCATTCATGCGCGCATTCGGGACAGACGAGCAACGGCCCGTCCTCATAGGTATAGGGGGATTCACATTTCGGACATGGGGGAAGTTCTGTGGTCATTTAAGCAGCCTTATTGTTTTGAAATTCAATACGAGGTGTGATTTCAGTCATGGCATAATGCACGAATTGTTGGCCAAGTCCTGTTAGTTCATATTTTTCTTCATAATCAAATGCAGACTTCATTGGTTTGGGGCCAGAACTTTTTCTAGATGGCGGCCTTCGCTTTTGAATAAAATTCCCATACGCATCAACTTCTCTTTGCTGCCTAATCACACTCCCGACACTTAAATCTCTAATCAACATTTTATAAAGGTCTGCTTCCGCCGAATTTTCAGCGGCTTTTTTTCTACCTAAGTTATCCCAGATTTCTCCCCTGCTAATAGGCGCTTTCCTGTAAATTTCTCCTATAACCTCAAAATGAAAATCAGAATACATATTTAACCAATCAATAAAAAGGCTGACTACATCGTCAGATGTCAAATCTGAAACAGCAGCGTTTGTTAACAAGTTTCTTATTTTCTTTCTTTTCGATTCTGAATTTATATTAGGCCAGTTTCTGAAAGATTTTTTCATTAAGCTTTGGTATTCGTCAGACTCTACTCTTTCCTTCGTTTTCTCTTCTTGCATGTCGATCCTAGCCATAATTTCAAGGATCGTTTGGCCTTTTTCTTGAAGCTCTTCTTGCAGCATATGTATCCACTGTTGAAAAATTTTATTTACATTTTCTTGCTCTTGCTCGCTCCATGCACTAGCCGCGGCGGATAAAAAGCCTCCGATACCAGGGATTCCTCCACCGACTTGCAACACAGCTTTTGCTATCTCTTTTCCTTGGTTTTTATCAGGCAGCTTTGGCCCTTCTGGTGTTTTTTTATCCTCGTCTGACATTTTAGCCGCTCCTGCTTTGCCAAGTCTCTAATAGTCTGATCTTGACGGATTCTTAAGTGTATGATTCTATCATAAGGTAAGTAGCGGATGCCGTTCTGAGCTATGCTACTGCAGATCTAGCGCCAACTATTTCTTACAGTTTTTTCGAGGCTTAGTTCGTCTGTGGGTCTTAACCTTCACAGTCTTGGGGCCTCTAGGAGCGGTTTTACAACCACAGCCTTTCTTCTTAGCCATTTTATCACCTCCTTTCTCAATGCTAGCTGCATCGCGCTGTATCAATGCGCACCAGCAAGAGTGAGGAGTGAGGGTGAACGACACCCGCCACGCATATTGTAGTTCATTGAAATGCGCTAACGCAACACGAACAAAACAAGAAAATTAAAGAACGAAACTTTATTTCAAAAAGAACAAAAAGAGTCTACTAGGCTGCCTCATCCTTTTTCTCCTGTTCCGCGATGAATTCGCGCACGTGTCGGGTCATGGTTTCACTTTCAGTTCCTGCCCGTTCAGGAACCATGACGAGATATTCAGGAACATTGATCTGTGTTTTTTCGGCGGGACGTATTCGCCGTTCAAGATGACCACGGGCACGCCTTCGTAATCCGTATCGATAAAGCGTTTGAACTGGGCGAAGACCTTGCGCGACAGGCGTTTGTCATCGGCCGCGCTGAAACAGTTTTCCCCTTTTGCGTCGGAATCCAGAAAGAACAGCTTGGCGAGTTCGGCCTGCACGTTTTCGGCTTCGGCGTTGAAGTAGGGGGAATTGCTGGACGGGTTCAAATCCTCGGTTTTGGCGTATGGCCATTTGTTCCATGGCAGGTCGCTGCCGTAGAGGGCGACTTTCGCCGATTTGACGAAGCGGCGCATATATTCGAACGCCATGTCGGGGTTTTCCTCGGTGATGCAGGCATAGACTTTCGAGACGGGGACGGTTGAATCCATCGCCTTTTCATAGGCGGCTTTGTCTTCGGCATTATCGACCATGCCGGACACCTCGACCAGTTCGACCTTCAGCAGGCCCCTATCGACGTAACTCTTGATGTCCTGATTATGGCGGTCGAAATATGTCAGGCAGTGCGAGCAGCCCAGCGAGAAATAGATGAGCAGTTCGTTTGGCGCGTCCGCTTTGCCGAGGCGGACGGAGTAAGCATCCTCTTGCGCGTTGCCTGTATGAATGAAGACATTCATGACAATGAGCGTGAGCAAAACGAGCAGCGTGCGGTGTTTGTAAGCCATCGCTTTTCCTTTCTTCATCAGCGCAAGAGCCGTGTGCTTATCCTTAGGCAGCTTCATCTTTCTTTTCCTGTTCTGCTACGAATTCGCGCACGTCCTGCGTGATTTTCATGGAGCAGAATTTCGGGCCGCACATGGAGCAAAAAGATGCGGCTTTATGGCCTTCTGCGGGCAGGGTTTCGTCGTGCATGCTGCGCGCCGTGTCGGGGTCGAGGCTCAGATTGAACTGGTCGTTCCATCTGAACTCAAAGCGGGCTTTACTTAGGGCGTCGTCGCGGCGTTGTGCACCGGGGTGGCCTTTGGCGAGGTCGGCGGCGTGGGCGGCGATTTTGTACGTAATCACACCCGTTTTTACATCGTCTCTGTTCGGGAGGCCGAGGTGTTCCTTTGGTGTGACGTAGCAGAGCATGGCGGTGCCGTACCAGCCGATCTGCGCCGCGCCAATCGCAGAAGTGATATGGTCGTAGCCCGGCGCGATGTCGGTCGTGAGGGGGCCGAGCGTGTAGAACGGGGCCTCGTAACATTCATCGAGCTGCTTGGTCATGTTTTCCTTGATCATGTGCATCGGCACGTGGCCCGGTCCTTCGATCATTACCTGACAATCATGGTCCCATGCTTTTTGGGTGAGCTCGCCCAGCGTCTTCAGCTCGGCGAATTGCGCGCGGTCGTTGGCATCCTTGATCGCGCCCGGACGCAGGCCGTCGCCGAGGGAGAAGGACACGTCGTAGGCTTTCATGATCTCGCAGATTTCATCGAAGCGGGAGTAGAGGAAGGACTCGCGGTGGTGGGCCATGCACCATTTTGCCATGATCGAGCCGCCGCGGGAGACGATGCCTGTGATGCGCTCGGCCGTGAACTGGATGAACGGCAGGCGCACGCCCGCATGGATGGTGAAGTAGTCTACGCCCTGCTCCGCCTGTTCGATCAGCGTGTCGGCGAAAATGTCGAAGGTGAGGTCTTCGGCGACGCCGCCGACTTTTTCTAAAGCTTGGTAGATCGGCACTGTGCCGAGCGGGACGGGGGAGTTGCGCAGGATCCATTCCCGCGTGTCGTGGATGTCTTTACCCGTGGAGAGGTCCATGATGGTGTCCGCGCCCCAGCGTGTGGCCCAGACCATTTTGTCGACTTCTTCGCCGATGGAGGAGGTCACGGCGGAGTTGCCGATATTGGCGTTGATCTTCACGAGGAAGTTGCGGCCGATGATCATCGGTTCGGATTCGGGGTGGTTGATGTTCGCGGGGATGATGGCGCGGCCTTCGGCGACTTCCTTGCGGACGAATTCGGGGGTGATGAAGTCGGGCAGATTTGCGCCGAAGCCTTCGCCGCCATGTTCGGTATTGTACACGGCTTCGCGGGCCTGATTTTCGCGCACGGCGATATATTCCATTTCGGGCGTGATGATGCCTTTTTTGGCGTAGTGCATCTGGGTGACATTTTGGCCCGATTTCGCACGTAAGGGTTTTTCGGGGGAAGCGGGGAATTTCTCGTGCTTCACTTTACGGCGTTCCAGCGCGGCCTCATCCTTGTAACCGTTATCGACAGGTTTGACTTTACGCCCTTCGACGGCTTCGACGTCGCCACGGGATGTGATCCAATCCAGACGCGTTTTCGGCAAGCCGCGCATGATATCGAGCTCGATCGAGTCGTCAGTGTACGGGCCGCTTGTGTCATAGACGGTGATGGAGGGCTGGTCCGGATCGTCGAGCATGATTTCACGCATCGGGACTTTGTATTCGCCGACATAGGTTTTCTTGGAGCCTGTCAGGGAACCGCGGGTTACATGTGTGGTGGATGGGCATACGCCGTCTTTAGGGGCCATGGAATTACTCCTTTGCTTAATCTTTAATATGATTGGATTTGGTGTAGCTTTCGGCGTGAAGTTCAGCGACTTCGACGCTCAATGAAATGCTTTTATCGCGGACACAATGTTTACGCGCCGTGTCGTGCAGGCCTTGGGCCATGACTTTTTTCAGATCGTCATCGCGGCCCGGAAGCAGTTTCAGCGTGATATGGATGAATTTATCCGGTTCCTCGCCGTGGCCGACCACCGTGTATTTCACAGGGATCGCACGTGTTTTGATGGCACGGATATCGATCGTGTCCTTCTCGGCCAGATCTTCGTGCAATTCAAACACCAGAGCCGGAATGTTCACGGTCAATGTTTCGGTATATTCAACGATAATGTGGGGCATTTCTTCTTCCTTTCCCTTCGCTGGTGCTAACCAGACAGGTTCAACGGGTATTTCTCAGCTTTCACCCATGAAAGCACCCCGAAGGTCACACCACATGTAGACCAGTTTGGCAGCACAGGCAAGAACAACGAAAAATCTTGTATTATGTATAATAATTAGCTATAAATCCGTATGCGTAATATGTACGATCATGGCCGTTATCAGTGTCTTTTGCTGGAATCTGAGGATATGGATGACTCTGTCGGTGCGGAATTGGCGTTCGGCGGGCATTTCCTCGACTTTCCCTATGATATTTCAGCAGGCACCAAAAATAGCGTTGAAGAGATTCTGCGTGCCAAAATCGATGCCGCGGATGAGGCGCATTTTGTGCTGTGGGATAAAGAGCAGCTGGAAGTTGTCGGGCGCGCAAAAATTGAAAATCTCGACCTTGAAAAAGAAGACCGCCCCGAGATTTCGCAATCCTATATCAAGATGGACCGCCGCGGCGAAGGTCTTATCGACTGGCTTTACGAAGGACGGTTGAGGTTTTTAAGTGAAGAGGGTTTCGAGCATGTGAAATGCAAAATCGAGAAGATCAATACCGCCAGTTTCAAGGCTGCAATCCGCAACGGTTTCAGCCTCTATGACCCACCTAGCGCACATAAATCCGGCGACCAGTCCGCAGATCACCTAACACGGCGCGTGCCGCTCGCAGATATGCGCCCTACGCGCGATTACACCCACAATTCCGCCGAACAGGAATTATAAGGATTTTACAATGCGATTAATGGCCGAAAGAGATAACGGGCGATATCAGTGCTTCCTGCTAGAGGAAGGCGAGATCGATGCGGCGATTACGGTGATCACTCTTGACCGCGAAGACTTTGAAGACCTCAGCCCCGAGCGACAGCAAGAAGTCTGGGACATTGCCGAAAACACACTGCGCAGTGATACTTACGAGCTTTTTGCGCTTGTCGATACACAAGAAGACAGGCTGGTCGGCAAAGCGATGATTGAATATATGGATGAAAACATGCCCGAGATCACGGCTTTGCATGTTGTACCTGATCAGCGCGGCAAGAAGCTGATTAATATTCCGTATGAAGGATGTTTGCTAAGCTTGCGCGAACAAGGGTACCGCGAGGCGATGGTCCGCATCTCCCCAGGAAACACTGCATCGCTGAAAGCCGCAGACAGAAACGGATTCGAGAGCTTTACACCGGATACGGGTGTTGATCCCGATCTGTGTGATCACCGATTTTTCAAGCGGGCCGTTTCGCCCGTAGCCCTACGCGCGAACATGAAACCCGATACCTCGACAGACGGGCTTGATCACGCCGCTATTTAGGCCTATTTTCCCTTCCATGAATGAAAAGATTAAGAAACGCCTTGTGCGTACGTTTGTCCTCAGCCTCGTTGCACTTGTTATCGGTGTTGGTGTGGGATGGATGCAAATTCAAATGAATCAGGCCCGTACCGTGTCCAAAGGCTCAACGCCATCGGATGCACCGATTGCAGGTCTGAATATTGGCGGCCCGTTTAATCTGAGCGCGCATACCAGTGATGAAGTCACCGAAAAAACATACGATGGCAATTATAAGCTGATTTATTTCGGCTTTACTTATTGCCCAGCTATCTGCCCGACAGAATTGCAAAAAGTCACTCAGGTTATGCGCGGGCTGGAAAAGAACTACCCCGATGCCGCAAACGAGGTCCAGCCGCTGTTTGTGACAATCGACCCCGAGCGCGACACTATCCCTGTAATGAAAGAGTATGTATCGCTGTTTCATCCACGGCTGGTGGGGCTTACAGGGACTGTGCCGCAAATTGATCTGGTGAAGAAAAACTACCGTATTTTCGCGAAAAAGGTCGATGACGGGACACAGAATGATTACACCATGGACCATTCCAGCTTTATCTACCTGATGGGTCCCGATAACACGTTGCTGGGTATGTACAGAACTTCGGACACAGCTGACGAGATTTATCAGGATGTTCTCAAGCACATGAAGCTGTCATAAAGCTGTTGCTTTTTTGCAACAGTATGTTGCGACGCACAACACATAACCCCTAGGATTGCCTTATATTTCACTCTACACTGCTTTTAGAATTAAGCGTGTGTAATGTGCGCTGAATCACGATTAACAGCAATAAGGGGAGACACCGATGCGCCGCTCATTAAAAGCATTGTCCGTAGTAACACTTGCCACTTTGGGGACTGCCTTGTCCTCCACTGCCGCAGATGCCGCAGGTTTTTACATTCAAGAACAATCCGTTAGAGCACAAGGTGCCGCATTCTCAGGGTCTACAACGACACTGAACGATGCCAGTGTGATCTATTATAACCCAGCCGGTATGGCGGCCCTGAGCGGGACGCAAGTTCAAGCCGGTGTGCATATCATTGCCCCTAGCTCTGACCTCGATGACACAGGATCCACACTCGGTGGTGCACCTGTAACCAGCACAGGTGATGGCGGGAACCCTTATGACCCGACACCTGTTCCTAACTTCCACGCAAGCCATCAGGTCAATGACCAGTGGTGGGTTGGTCTGTCCGTTAGTGCACCTTTCGGTCTGGCAAACAAATATGATGACGGCTGGTTCGGTCGTTATGACTCTATCGAAACAGAGCTGACCGCGATTGATGTTCAGCCTACTGTTGCATTCAAGCTGAATGACCAGCTTTCTTTCGGTGCAGGTATCAACATCCAGCGTGCGGAAGCCAAGCTTTCCAACGCATTGTTTGCCGGTACGGAAGGCCAAGCCCGTCTGGATGGTAAAGACGTATCCTTCGGTTACACATTGGGTGCAACATGGACACCAAACGACCGCACGGTTGTCGGTGCGAGTTACCGCTCAGCAGTGAGCCATGAACTTGATGGTGACTTGCTGATCCAAGGTAGTGGTGGTGCCGATACAAACGTACCGGGTACAGCGGACCTGAACCTGCCTGACATCGCGACTGTCGGTCTTGCATATGACGTAACCAACAAGTTGACTGCGCAGGCGCAGGCAACATGGTTCGGCTGGAGCAACTTCGAAGATATCACGACACTTGTCGGCGGTACTCAGGTTAACCAGATTGTTCAAGACTACCAGAACACATTCGCTTTCGCGGCCGGTCTGGAATATGACTACAACGAGCAGTGGGACTTCCGTGGTGGTATTCAGTTCGATGAAACGCCGACAACTGACCAGTTCCGTACATCACGTACACCGGATGGTGACCGTACATGGGCTGCCCTCGGTGGTACTTACAAGCTTAACGACAATCTGGATATCGACTTTGCCGGTACTTACATCTGGATTGAGGACGAAACAATCAACGTGACACGTAACATTGCCGCTGTTCCTGCGGTTGTGAGCGCAGATACATCAGGTAACGTTGGTATTCTGTCTGTAGGTCTGAATTACAAATTCTAAGATCTAGAACATAATTTTTAAAAAGCCGCTTTCGTTTGAAGGCGGCTTTTTTTATTAATCTTTATCTTTGGCTTTATCAGCTGTGAGCTTACGCATCTCTTGTTCCGCCGTAGCCCATATTTCAATGAACGGCGTGATAGGCGGACTTTGAACATCCTCGATACCGGATTCCTTTAAGAACTCGCTGGGTACAGGGCGGCGTTTGTTGATACGGTCATAAAGGCAGGCTTTCACGGTTGCTATAGCTGCTACCGCACCCGCCTTTTTTCCCTTTGCGATTACGAAGCGCTGCTCGAAATACGCCCATTCATCGTCCCAATAAATCAGCCTGGTTTCGAGGTCGTAAGCTTGAAAAGGTGTAAGAGGCAGGCGATAGCGAATCTGGACCGCCCCTGCCACGGGGGCATGAGAGCCGTCTGTTACACGCTTGACCAACCCGGTGCGGATCAGCATATCCAAACGCCCCAAATCCATAATGGTCAGGTAGCGCCCGTTATTCATGTGCATGTTGAAATCCAGGTCATTGGGCAGCACATGGAAGCGTACAACGCTTGTGTCCATAATGCTCATCTTCGGCGCGCGAATGGATTTAAGAATGCACAGCAGTAAGCGTATATACAGGTTCATAGGAAAAGACGGTTAGTCTTCGAGCACAGCGTTCAGCTTCATCGCCAGACCCATAGAGCCTTTCACTTTCAGCTTACCCATCATGAAGGCGATATTCGGATCCTGTGATCCTGCGAGGATATTCTCGAACGTTTCGAGGGAACAGACCAATGTCGTATCGGGTTCACCATGCTCTTCTTCGGACACGCTTGGCGGTGACTGGCTGCCATCAACGACGATTTTTCCGTCATCGCCGAAATCAAACATAATGACCGCATCAAAGTCAGGCGCGCCGGCTATTTTCTCTACAATTTTGGATTTGACGTCGTCTAAAGACATGATTGCTCCTTATACCAATGCGTTATAGTTTTTGAATTATACTGCGAATAAAAATAGACAAGTTTTTAGCCGTTGTCTCCCCCAAAACAGGATGCTAGTGTTATTCCTGTTGCGTTTTAAGCCCTGTGCACGCGCCTTTGAGAGGATATCTACGATGAAAAAATCTGCCCGCATTTTACATGTACTAATCGGATGCGCATCCGCCGCTTTACTTTCAAGCCCGGCTTCGGCGCAAACTGTTGAACCCGAACTACAATTCTACCCCGCCACAAAATGGGGTGTCAGCGCCTCAGACAAGCTATGCACGATCAACACATCCTTCAATAACGGCTTTGGTTTCCGTGTCGTCGGAAACGAAAAGTGGGTCCGCGCACTCGATATTGATTTCAAGCAGGACATTTTCACAGCAGGTGAAAGCTACGATGCCTCACTGACCATCCCCGGCGTTCGTACAAAGAGTTACAAAGCATCCGCGCAAACCGGATCATTGCTCGCGTTCTCTATGGACGATAAGGAATTTTACAAAGCGATGAAGCAATCCGGCGTTGTTGATTTGAAACTGGACGATAATGCTTTCCGTTTCTACCTGACCGGTTTTGGCAACAGTGTTCGCGAATTTGAAAACTGCATGGCGGGTGCATCTGCACCAAAGACAGCGGCACAAGATACAGGTTCGGAAAACTTCATGGTGAATGAAGCCATTGATATGGAAGAGAGTTTCCGCGAAGAGCAGACAGCCGAAGCCCCCGTTATTCAAGAAATTACGCCTGAGCCGCCAACGGCCGTTATTCAGGAAATTCCATACTCAGAGACCAAAAAAGTCGGTGATTACACGGTCAGCGCATCAGACACGCAAGCCCCCGTCAGACCGGCGAAAGGCACACGTTTATCAGAGCAGTTAGCCAAGCAAATCGCCGATGACCCATCTTTGATTGATGTGGACGACAGCGCGATTCTGGAACAGCGCAAGAAGTTGCAGATTCCACAAGAGATTGCGGAAATGCCGATCGTACCGGAAGAAGAGACCGCCGTTACGCCCATGATCGATCCGGCCGAGCCACCATCACAAGAAATTTTGTTGGAGCCGACGGAGCCAATGGCCACAGCCGCGATCGAGGAAGAGTCGGCACCAATGCCCGAGCCTGTCGAGGAAACTTTAGCCGAAGCCGAGCCTGAAGATATGGGTGCGGATGCCGAGGTTGAAGTGGAAACAGTCAAAGTGGTCGAAAATGTTGAAAACTACATTCCTGTCGAGGAAACCGAGGCCACACGTGTTTACACCAAGACAAAGCCGATGACGGTTCATAAAGAGACCATGTCCGCAGAAGCTGATTTCACACATGTGAATGATAGCGAGCTAAGCACTATGAATTCCGACTTGCGTAAAGACGTCATTAGCCTTGAGGCAACAGTTCGTGAACTGAAGGCGGAAAACGAAGCGCTGAATGCCGAGCTCAAGAAAGCTATTCGTGAATCCGAAGAGGAGCGCCTGACGATCGCGTCCGAAAACTGGAACCTCGAACAGGCCACCATGAAGTTCAACGAAGCCGAACGCCAGAACAAGCGTCTGGGCCAACAGCTGCAAAAAGAACGCGCGCAATGCTCGCTAGAGAAACGTGAGTTGGAGTCGATGCTGTTTGATCCTCAGGTGACAGAACAAGCCCAGCTTGCCAAGCTTTCGGTTCTGGAAGGCGAGTTGAAAGATGCGAAGCGTGAATTAGAAGCGCAGAGACTTCGTTACGAAGAGCGCATCCGTTTGCTCGAATCTACACAGTAGCCTCACAAAAAGTTGTATTTTCTATAATAATTCTTTAAAACCATGCCTTTAGAACAAAAGGCATGGAGAAAATGCGCATACCGTTCAGCAAGAAGGCCGCTATGCGCGGCGGAGTTGTTGTCTTTGCAGTGGCTGCAGGGACGGCTGCGTCCGTGCATTTTTCTGCGATGCGCGAATATGCGCAGTTTGAAAACAAGGTCAGGACTTCGCAAACAGACGAGCCGACTGACGGCTATGCGGCTTATGCCGGTACGACAGAACGGATTGAAGCGGCATTGAAATTGGCGGAAAATGCGCCCGGATCACGTGTTTTAATATCAGGCGGGCACCCGAGTTACGGACTGGATGACATTATGGAGTCGTTCGAAACCAGCGTGGATGCCGATCGCATTACATTCCTGAGCTATGCGCAGAATACCAAAGGGAATGCAATGGAAACGCGGACGTGGGCACGGACATTGAATCTTTCTTCCGTGACCATTGTTACCAATGCGGATCATGCACCGCGGGCATATCTGGAAACGGAAAAGGTTTTACCGGACTCTATATCGATGCATTTCCATGTGGTTGGTGACTTCCCCGAAGAAGGAAGTCTGGAACGTATAAAACAAGCTTACAAATTATGGTGCGTGGACACGCCGATTTGTGAATCTATGATGCGGCAAAAAAAACCTGTGCGCCCTATTACACCGATCCCGAAGCAAAAACCCGTTTTCGCAGACGGTCCCGATGCCAGTCATGGCTAGAACGCGTCTGCGTCGAGATCCATCAAGCTCCCCGCTCCGGCCAACACCATTTTGAAACGGCCGTCAGCCTCGGGCAGCATGCGTTGCATGAAGAAACGCGCGGTTTTAATTTTGGATTCATAAAATTCCTTATCACCTTCGCCGCTTTCCAGCTTGGCTTGCGCGGCTTTCACCATCAGGCACCACATATAAGCCAACGCAACCAGCGCGAATTGACGCAAATAATCAGAGGATGCTGCACCCGCTTCGTCAGGGTTTTTCAATCCCTTTTGCGCGATCATCGCTGTGCTTTGCTGCAGCTTGGCTAAACCTTTTGCAAAGGCAAAGACAAACTCCTGCATATTTTCATCAGCCTGATGATCTTCGATAAATTGCTGCGCCGGGTGGAAGAAGCGGCGGAGCAAACGCCCGTAGCCCTGTCCCATTTTACGGCCTACAAGATCAAGCGCCTGAATACCATTTGTACCTTCGTAGATTTGTGCAATACGGGCATCACGAACATATTGTTCCATACCCCATTCCGCAATGTAGCCATGACCGCCATAACATTGCAGACATTCATTGGCGATCTCCGTACCCATATCGGTAAGGTATGCTTTAACGATCGGTGTCAGAAGCGCGACCAGATCGTCGGCTTCCTGACGGATTGTTTCATCAGGATGTCTTTGTGAAATATCAAGCTTCAAGCCTGTCCAGTATGATAACGCGCGGCCACCTTCAGTTACAGCCTTTGCCTTCAAAAGCATACGACGCACATCAGGGTGCACAATAATCGGGTCAGCTGGTTTATCCGGTGCTTTAACACCCGTTAAAGAGCGCATTTGTAAACGGTCTTTTGCGTAATCCAAACCGTTTTGATACGCCACTTCGCAGATGCCAAGGCCCTGCATACCGACACCGAGGCGTGCAGCATTCATCATTACGAACATCGCCTTCAAACCTTTGTGCGGTTCGCCGACAAGCCAGCCTTTCGCATCATCAAAGTTCATCACGCAGGTCGAGTTCGCATGAATACCCATTTTATGTTCAATAGAACCGCAGCGAACGCCGTTGCGTTCACCAACAGAACCATCATCATTGGGCAGGAATTTCGGCACAACAAACAGAGAGATGCCCTTCACGCCATCAGGGGCATCGGGCAGCTTCGCAAGTACCAGGTGCACAATATTTTCAGTTAAATCATGCTCGCCGGCGGAGATAAAAATCTTCGTGCCCGTAATCTGGAATGAATCATCATCGTTAGGGATGGCTTTGGTTTTGATCAAACCAAGATCAGTACCGCAATGCGGCTCGGTCAGGTTCATCGTGCCCGACCACGTGCCCTCGATCAATTTAGGCAGGTATAATTCCTTTTGTTCATCGGTGCCGAAATGGTGCAAGGCTTCGTACGCACCTTGTGACAGGCCCGGATACATGCCGAATGACATGTTGGCGGAGCAGATCATTTCCTGCATCACTGTATTCATCAAGACAGGCATGCCCATGCCACCGTATTCAGGGTCACCTGACAAGCCACACCAACCCCCTTCGGCGAAGGTATCATAGGCTTCTTTAAAGCCTTCGGGTGTGCGGACGACTCCATTTTCGTAATGGCAGCCTTCCTGGTCACCGGAAAGGTTAATCGGGAACAAAACTTCAGAGCAGATCTTGCCGCCTTCCTCGAGGATTTGATCCATAAGATCCTCTGAAACCTCTTCATAACCCGGCAATTCCGATAGCTGCGATGCGTTTAGAACATCGTGCAGAATGAATTTAATATTTTCGGATGGCGGATTGTAGACTGGCATCTGTGATTTCTCCCATAAATTACGGATATATAAAGTTAATATAGCGCAAAACGATTAAGAATGAATGGGGAAATCTAAAACAAAACTTGCAATATTATGAAAACAGGCGTAGCGTGCGGCCATATTTTGAGGAGAGAATTATGGCTAAGGTCATTCAATTACCCGTTAAAAAAGCAGATAGACCCGAAGAACGCCATATTGTCAGCGCGTTCACAGATGTGCAGGACCCCGAAGGCACAGGCAATAACTGTGCAGTTTTCGCAGCCGTTATGGAAGATTCAATGGGTGGTCTGGATCAAGCGCGGTTGGATCATGCGATTGAAACGTGTGAATGCGACACCTGTAGCTAAGCGGACTAATCTTCATCCAATAAGAACATGATTTCATCGACAACACGGTCGCTGTCGGCCATGGCGATTTTCTTCTTTGCTTGTTCGAATGGATTGTTTTCTTTTCTGGATATGATTTCGGCCATTTTCTGAACCGTGTCTTCGCCCAGTCTTTCGCGGGCTAAACGGGCATTTGCCAGAGCTTGCGCACGAATATCCCCCGCACTATTGCTCTGGCTGCCTGTACTTTTGGCTCTACCCTTTGCGGGTTTATTTTGAGCCCCCCTCTTATTTTTTACTCCCTCACAACTCGCCTGAAGCTCTTTTGGCTTCTTCCGTTTGTCCGTTTTAGAATTGGTAAAAATCCCAAACATGAGACGAGTATGCCCGAGGGCTTTTAAAAAGCGGTAAATTATAGATTGGATTTTAACTAATAGTTTTGAGCGCCGCGGATTATCTGTCCAGGAAGCGTTTCAAACCACTATCAGGATGCGGGTCTCTGTGGGAATCCGCCCATGCTTTAGGGGTCATCAAATCTTCGATCGATGCATCCGGTTTCGGCTCGATACCAATACGCTTTTGTCCCGACCAATACGGAACATGCGGCAATGTACCGGCACGGAACGCGGCACGGGAACGGCGCAAGCCTGCTTCTCCGCCCTGACGCTCAAGGATCTCGGCCTTGGACAAGCCCGCTTGTGCATCCGCAGCCCATTGGGCTTCACGCGCGTATTGCGCATTGAATTGCGGCAGGTTAACCATGTGCTCTTGCGCGATTTCCATCGCTTGCGGCCATCTGGCTTGTGTTCTGGCGCCTACGCCTATATTCGGGGAACCGTCTTCGGTTCTGAATGCGGCCATAATAGTGTGTGGCTCATCGGCCAGTGTCGGGCTGCCTTCGCCCGGCTTGGTCAATGCGGCTTCCATGTGCGAGACATAG
Organism: Alphaproteobacteria bacterium; assembly: GCA_030432025.1. Classification (GTDB taxonomy): domain Bacteria; phylum Pseudomonadota; class Alphaproteobacteria; order Micavibrionales; family Micavibrionaceae; genus TMED27. Next base: position 211,071 of record JAUIIA010000003.1, on the reverse strand, counting down.
GCAAGACGGTCATACCAGAGTTTGGCAGCATATAATTGTGAGCTGTCCAGATCCTGACGGTCGCCTTCATAGACCATTCTGATTTCGTCTTTTTTGTCAGGGTGCTTATAGAATGTGACTTTTCGGCCCACATCGTATAATTCATCGAACTTCGCGTTCGCCCAACCGATTTGCTCCAGCGAGTATGTATTATCAACCATAGCCGCGGCGGCGATTGTTTTTGTGTGGATGTTGAAATCCCAATATTCGTGGCTCAGGAAGTCCTCGACGTCACCATCCGTCAGTTTAACCTGGCACGGATCGGGGTTTTCCAGTCTGTAGGCATAGCCGATTTCCTTCATCATCAAGCCTGCGCCGTACATGCTGCCGGCAAAGAGCTGGGAAATCTGGTGGCGCTGCTGGTTTTCAATTGCGCGCACATTCATGGCTTTCTTCGCGCTTCCGCCTTTTGCGGCCGGACGGGCGCCATTGTTGCTGTAGCCCATAATGTTCGGGCAGGTTACCTTGTCGGCAAATTCATCAAAGACAAAGACGGGTTTACCCTTCTCGTCATATTCACCGCGCGTGGCCATACGGGATCTGTTGAAACGCTCGATCCAGTTGGCGTTCAGGTCACGCATGAAACCTTCTACGCGCTCATCTCTGAATTGCGGTTTCGGGCTGATATACGTACCCGGTGCGACCAGACCTTCGAGTTCAAAACGCTTATGGACCTTATCGACAATACGGGCAGAGAGGTCATCGGCGACCTGATCCGCGCTCGACATGGCATAACGTTTATTGCGGCCCTGTTGTGTGAAAGATTCAGCCAATGCTGCACGCATAAAGCGGCGGTGCTCAGGGACGGTGCGGTCAAATGGGCCGTGCTCAAGCACAATTTCCATCATTTCTTGCGCTTTTACATCCGAACATGTTGCGCCGTCGGCACCAAAACGGTCAGAAGCCATTCCGCATCCGAACATGTGTTCTTCGAAATATTTATGATCCCATGCGTTGCGGGCACCCATGCCCCAAATCCAGAAAATCTCGTTTTGTGCAGGAGGGCCGCCGATTTTTTGTGCGTCACTCGGACCGGTCATGGATTTGATCATGTCTTTGCTGCTGGAGCGGTCGAGGTACCAAGGCACGCTCGCGTCCTTGTCCATAGAGCGCAGACGTTCGATACGCTCACGTCCCGAGTGGTTTACAAACGTAACGGTCAAATCAGGTTTACGCGGTAATGTTTCGCGGTCCTCGTGCAGGCTCATGGAGCTGCCGCGGCGAATATCAAAGACGCGGAAGAGGAAGTGCAGACGTTCGTCAGAGCCGGGCTGCGCGTCCGAGTTAATGCTGTCTTCGAATTTATACGGATAGAAATGACGCAGTTTGAAACGATCAAGCAATGAGCGTGTTTGCGCCGGATAGCCGTTATCATCGATCGTCAGCGGGTTGGCTTCATAAAGCAAGTTCTGAATGTCGCGGCGGTTGCCGTTTTGCTCGACATATGTTGCGATTTTATCAAGCAGCTCGTGCTTGCGGTCACCTGTCAGGCCACCGCGCTCTTCGGGCGTTGCAAACCCGTTTACCGCATCAATCTCGGCTAATTCTTCCGCAGTCAGGATGTCCAGTTCGCGGAATTTATCATGATTTATCAGGTTGTGAATAATGTCGATATGTTTGTAGTCATTCTGACGCGGCTGGCCTTTTTCAATCGCGACACCGTTACGGCGCAATACACGCAGTGCGTCATCCATCGGGTTGGCTTCGCGTTCTGTTTGACCCGCCTGTCCTTCAACAGCTTCACGCAAGCTTACAACCGTGCGCTCATGAAAATTGGAACCACGGTTAACTGTGCCGACAGCATCATAGATGTCGCCAAAGTCATGCTCCATCTTCGCATATTCTTCGTTATAGACTTTCTCGTAATATTCACCACGAGCATCCGGATCGAGGTTTGCCAGTGTCTGGGTAATTTCACGAGAACGATCATAAATCGGCTGTAGCGCCTCTTTTACGGCGCGGCATTCTTCTAGCGTTTTTTGAATATTCTGCGTATTGGCTGCCGGCACCAGACCGTTTGCCTGCGCTTCTTCGATAGACTTGATCGTCAGGTTCAACGCCGCCATTGTCGTAGAAGATGTTTTTGCCATGAAGGCAAAACCTTCGGCGTTATTTTTGCCGTCTGAATCGTAATCCCAGCTTTTTAATGACGCATCGAGAGAAATTTTCGGACGCTGGCCGTATTCTTCCTCGATTGTATCTTCGATGAAACGTTCGAGCCTGTTTACGCCTTTATTGTGCGTTTCGGCATAGAGATCGGAGAGATCAATCTCATCCAGAATGCTGTATTTTTCCTGCGGGCTGATGTCGTCGCGTAGCATCATTTCCGAAATGGCCGTTTCCAGATTCGCCTGTCTGGCCATCGGGTCGCCTTCGCCTGTTTCCGCTGCCTGAACAACTTTCATGTAGGCTTTGATGCCTTCGATGCTCAGATTTTCCGTCGGGTGCGGTGTCGGCGATTTTGAAAATTTGATGTCCTGATTGAACATTTTGACGGTTTCTTCGAATGTGAAACCCATCTTTTTCATGTCCTTGATGGCCTGACGCAGCTCTTCTTCGGTTGCGGGGTCATCAATGTTGTAAGCACGGTCAGCGATCACTGTCGCACTAGAGCGCATTTCATGGCGCATCAGGCTCAAATGATCGAGCAATGCCTGATTAGGCAAGTCGATCGACTGGTCGTCATTATAGAATGTCAGATCTTCGTTATTGCGGCCCGTCGTGTGGAACGTCTCGATGTCATTACGAATTTTTTCGATAACGGCATCGACGTCGGCACCGGGGAATTTGGCTGCCAGTTCCGCGCGATTGCGGTCCATGAGGTTGAGGACCATAAGGTCCATTTGATCTTTTACTGAAGATGTAGCTTGTGCTTCTTGGCTAAGCCCTTGGGCTCGAGTCATAGTCTTTTACGCAGTAAGTAGTGTGCGTCCCTGTGTTCTAAACTGTTTTTTCCGTATGCGCAATTTAGCGTCATTTTTTTCTATGTAAAGCAAATCTTATGATGCTTTGCACCATGATCTAGTAAACAAAGCTACCGAAAATTACAAGAAAATTATGGAAACATTGTCGCTCTGAGCGTATTTTTTTAACATAATTTTTGTTTTTGGCATGTTCCCGTAAAGAGATTAAGGATCGCTGTGTGCTTTATCTAACATTCAGGATATATGCTCTAGTAGTCAGATAGAGCACTGCACCATTCAAGCAATGCCACAAGAAATGCGTACCGATCGGCAAGCTTTCGCAGATCTGCATATCAATCGAGCGGAATGTCAGGGAGATGACGAACGTAATACCCGCCGCAAGCAGGCCATAGCGCTCGGTTTTGGCATTCAACACGTGCCAGACGCCTAAGCCCAGAACAAACAATAATGCAGGTGCGTAGCCCAAAGAACCGTTGAGCAGGCCTTGGGGGAGTTGTTGGAAGCCGTAAATCGTCGCAAAAAACGCAAAAAGCAATAAGGTTGATTTCTGCGCATTCAGGCCGATGATGCGGTTAGCATATACGACAACAAAGACGATTTGATAAAACAGAATTGGTAATACATCCGACAGCTGCGCCCAGCCAGTGGCGAATGTATGAAACAATGTGCTGCCTGTTCCTATAACAGCGATAAGGGCAATCAAAATACCGATATTCAGATCCAATACTGCCCGCTTTTTGGCCAAACTATAGGCGCAAAAGGCCGCGATGAAGAAAGCCGCATTCGTTACAGCATTCAGAGGCTCAGCCCATAAGCCCGGCTCCAAGCGCTCACAGTAAATATCGATGTAATCATTCATAAAAAGCGTTTAGTAAAAATCAGTTCGCAGTTCCGGGTGCAGTTCAAAGTTAGCTGCCACATCCGGCTGGCCGGACTCTGTAATCCTACGCGCTTCTTCAATGAATTCCAATATGGCCAGATTGTCCTGTTCCGCTTGAGGGAACATAAATTTCATATGTACTTTAGGTGGTTCGTCCCAATCCCAGCTGCGCTGCATTTTCAGATCAAAAATGTAATCACAGTCAGCGGCGGCGGGAGCAATAAGGCCCATCATACGGCGGGCTCCCGGCTTGTGACGATGCGGATGCTCCAGAATATCCAACCCATGCGGATTTTTATCCCTGAATTCCGGATCAGCCGCAGATTCAAATGCCGCACCCTGCACTCTGGCATCGAAAAGCCTGATCAGGCCGTGTTCTGCATGTTCCCATATACGTTGGGGTTTTATGCGTCCCGTAGGGAAGCCGAATTGTGTTTCTTGTCCGTCTGCCTGTTTTATTAACCGTGCTTGGCCTGCGGCAATGACAGGCTGCAATATTCCCGCCGCCAGTGTTGATTTCCCGCTTTCAGGCTTGCCCGCAAGGCCCACACGTTTTGCGGCCTCTCCAGCCTCCATAGAGGGTATCAGCACCTTCTGCGCAAATAGCTCACCGATCCGCAAAGTTTGATTTTTGCTGATCGACGTAAATGTTTCACGCAAAGGTGAATCCATAAATGTGAATTTCGCGCGCAGGCCCATGGCGCGGTAAAGTAAAGGAGTTTATTGATTATGTCAAATAATTATGGGCTGGTAAACTTTGCTCACAGCCCTACTCAGCCGCCCTTTGTATTGAATTGGCCCATCACCAGAATAAAGGAACCAAGGATGATCATGCAGCCGCCCACCAGCAAGTGCCAATCGAAGTTCTTGATGCCAAAAAACGCAAATAGGAACAAAATGGTGAAGAGCGGGTAGGACACTTCGGCAAACGCGGCATAGGCCCCGCCGATATTCTTAATCGTGTAAGCGGTGAGGAACCAACCAAGCGCAGGCGCCAATACAGCGGCAATAACCAGCGCAATGTCTTGCCAGCTATTGATAAATTCGAACGAGACTTTTTCCCGCTTTGTGTAAGCCAAAATACCTACAAGAGGGAAAGAAATCAGCGCACCCAGAATCATATAGGTGACAACATTGGTTGCTTGTAAAGCCCTGTCCATAAGGGCAAAGCCCATGCCGTAAAACATAGCCGCAAAAATCGGCAGAAGATAAATTGCAAGATTCATGAACTCAGATGGTCCTTCGTGCGACCGTGCAGCCGTCTAGTTTCTCAGAGGTTTCCCATTGTCCAGCATGTGTTCGATACGGGCCAGCGTTCCGGGGTTACGGAGCAAGTCCATGAACTGCGAGACTTCCAACTTTAACAGATCGTCCTCGCTCATGTCTTGGGTATAATCCGTGTCACCCCCGCTTAATACGTGGGCGAGATGTCCAGATACCACCACATCATACGGGGTGGCCTTGCCGGATTTACGCAAATCGGATACGGCAAGATCAAGCGCAGCTTTTCCTGCAGGCCCCGGCATGCGGATATTTTCAGCCTTTTCAGGTGGTGTATAATCCTTCGCCAGTCCAAGCGCCTTTTGCTTGGCATCATAAAGCAAGCGGTCACGGTTCATGGTAACGCCATCAGTATGGCGGAAATAACCAATTTTCTGGGCTTCAAAGGCAGATTTGGCCACCGTGGCCATGCCTATAGTCTGGAATGCCTCTCGCACCGCGCCCATCGGCGTAGTATCGGGAGAGAACCAGATATTATCCTTACCGATTTTATCCATGTCCTTTTTGAATTTGGCTTTTTCACGCTCACGGTAGCGCAGGATCATCTCCTTACAGCCACCCCAGCCGGGAATAACACCAACACCAACCTCAACCAGACCGGTATAGGTCTCGGCATGAGCCTGCACCGCATCGGCACAGAGCAAGATCTCACAACCGCCGCCCAGGGCCATGCCGCTCGGGGCGGAAACCATCGGGAAATTGGCGAATTTCAAATCGGTATAGACTTTCTGACCTGTGCGGACGAATTCCTCGACCTGCGGGTACATGGCGATATTGACCATGAACAAGGCCAGACCAAGGTTTGCACCGGCAGAGAAATGTGAGGCTTCGTTATAGACAACCAACGCCTTGTAATCGTCTTCCTTCTCGATCAGCTTCTTCGTCTTCACAAGCAATTCAAAAATCTGCTCGTCAAATGTGTTCATCTTGGAATGTTTTTCGAAACACAAAACGCCGTCGCCGATATCCCATACGGAGGCGGAACCGTTCTTTAGAACAGGTTCGGATGAAAGTTTGATATCGCTGAGCAACAGAACGCCGTCCGGGCGGATCACTTTGTGATACTTACCGTCGGTGCCGAGATATTGCAGCGCCTCGTCTTCAACTTTGTAGAATGTGCCGTCGCCGACTTTTGCAAAAATCTCAGGCACATCCATGCCCTCTTCCTTGATCTTGGCTGCAAACCATGCGGGGCCGAGATCATCGAGCATTTCGAACGGGCCTTTTTTCCAGTTATAGCCCAGCTTCATGCCTTCATCGATATCATGGATAGTATCGGCAATTTCGCCGACCAGTTCCGCAGCATAAGTCAGTGTTTGCTTCAACACTTCCCATGCATATTTACCGCCGTCACTATCGGTTTCGACAACGGCGCGAATGCCTTTACGCCCGGCAGAAACGGCAGGGTCAGCGGCAGCGATCTTTTTCTCCGATGCGCCGTACTGGGCTTCATCGAATTTTGACGGATCAATCGCCAGCGCCTGTTTTTCCTTCACGCCTTTTGGTGCATCGGGGTTCAGACGATAGAAACCGCCCTTGCCTTTACGGCCCGTGTAGCCCGCTTCGATCATGCCGTGAATAAATTTGTAATCCTCGAAAATGTCGCGGTACGCATCCTTTTCAGGCAGCGTTGAAAGCAAGCTTTCGGAGAGTTTGGGCATAAGGTCGATACCGACCAGATCGATCAGCGCGAACACCCCTGTCTTCGGAATACCGACAGGTTTACTCATGACTGCATCGGCAACCTCGATGGAAATATCCTGTTTGATGGCTTCGTTCACACCGGCGGTTAGCCAGAACACGCCGAGACGGTTGGCGATAAAGCCGGGCGTGTCATTGGTACGGACAACACCTTTACCAAGTCTGACATCGCAGAATTCTTCGATTGTTTTTGCTGCATCCTTGTTGGTTTTTTCACCGACAACCAGTTCCAGAAGACGCATATAGCGCGGCGGATTAAAGAAGTGGGTGATCATGAAGTCCTTGGCGAAAGAATCAGGCTGGCCTTCGATCAGCTTGTGCAATGGAATGGTCGATGTGTTGGATGAAACGATCGAGCCTTTCTTGCGCGCTTTTTCAATTTTCTCATATGTCGCGTGCTTGATTTCCAGCTTCTCGAGGACGACTTCAACGATCCAGTCGCAATCCGCGATCTTGTCGAGATCATCATCAATCGTGCCCGTTTCGATCAGTCGTGCATTGCCAGGCAGCATGAACGGTGCAGGATCGGTTTTAAGCATCTTCTGTACCGCTTCGGCGGCCAGGTCCTTGCCTTCAACCTTAATGTCCAAAAGTACGACCGGAATGCCCGCATTGGTCAATTGTGCAGCAATCCCGCTGCCCATCACGCCTGATCCGATAACTGCTACTTTTTTGATGTCCATTCTTAAACCCCTTTTGGTTTGTAAACTGTGCTCATCCACCATGCCTTGAAAAACGGCAGGGAAAGCGTTGATAAAATATAGGCCACCGGCGGTACAATCGCATGCAGCCAGGCATTCTGTACGCCCAAAAACGTCAGGTAGCCGCCAATGATGACATAGGTGCCGACCGTGATGATCGCACGGCGCGTCCAGGATATTTCCCATGCCTTTTCAGCTTCGACACGGGCGTTGCGTTCCTGAAGTGCCGCAAGGTCATCCATTAAATGGCCTCCAGAACCGTTGCGACCCCTTGTCCGCCGCCGATACACATCGTGGCGAGCGCGTATTTAGCGCCTTCACGTTTCAGCAGGCTTGCGGCCTTACCCGTGATCCGCGCACCGGATGTGCCGAGCGGGTGACCAAGAGCGATAGCGCCACCATCCAGATTGACTTTAGAGACATCGGCTTCGAGCGCTTTCAGCACCGACAAGCCTTGAGCCGCGAAGGCTTCGTTCAGCTCGATAATATCGATATCACCGATTTTCAGGCCTGCACGCTCCAGCGCCTTTTGCGTCGCCGGAACAGGGCCGATACCCATAACTTCCGCCTTACAGCCCGCAACAGCCACGGACTTGATCCGTGCCAGTTTCGGCAGCTTGTGCTTGTCGGCATATTCTTCGGAACAGACCAACACCGCGGCAGAGCCATCGGTTAGCGGTGAGGAAGTCGCGGCCGTTACCGTACCGTCCGCAAGGAAAGCAGGTTTGAGGGTTGCGAGCTTTTCAGTTGAAGAATCAGGACGGATTGTGCCGTCGGTCTTAACATCGCCGATCGGGACGATTTCATCATCAAACTTACCGCCTTCGGCAGCGGCTGCGGCTTTTTTGTGAGAGGAGACGGCGAATTCTTCCTGCTCATCACGGCTAATTTTGTATTCTTTGGCCAGATTTTCGGCTGTTTCACCCATAGAAATATAAGCTTGCGGATATTTCTCGTACAAAGCGGGGTTCGGCATCGGGTTAAAGCCACCCATCGGAATGCGGGACATGCTCTCTACGCCTGCGGCGATAAAAGCTTCGCCCGCGCCCATTTGAATGGCACCGGCCGCAATATGGATGCTGGTCATGGATGACCCGCAGAAACGGTTGACTGTGGCGCCTGCAATGGAAACAGGAAGCTCTGCGTTCTGAACAACCAGTTTGGCAATGTTGAAGCCTTGTTCGGCTTCGGGGAAGGCACAGCCCATCAGGAGATCTTCAATATCCTCGGCATTCACGCCTGTAGCCTCGATCAACGCTTTAACGACCTCGCTCGCCATATCGTCCGGGCGGACCTTGGCCAGTGCGCCTTTGTTAGCGAAATGCATCGGGGAGCGTTTGAAGCCGCAAATAACGACGGGTTTTTCCATGTGAGTACCTCCAATTAGAACTTCGAAATCATCATGACTTTACAATGATATAGGGCACGGGTCGAGGGTTTTCGAGTGCTTAAGAACTGCTTCCGTCATTTATTCGCTCATTTATATTTGACTTAGGCCACGGAATCGGGCAGATCAGGCGATAGTGTTAATGTTTATCTCAAATCAAGGAGATTTGCCGTGGGTGCTGCTGCAGATGCCAGAGGCTTAAAAAGAATTTGTTTAAATTGCGGAACACGCTTTTACGACATGAATAAGCGTCCGATCGTGTGTCCTAGCTGTGATACTGAATTTACCGGAGAGATCAAGGTGAAGAGCCGCCGTTCACGCGGTGCTGCTGCCGAGGAAGCCGAAGGTCAAGTATCAAAGAAGAAAGCTAAGGATGCAGAAACCGAAGAGGATGATGACGACGAGGACGAAGAGGACGACACCGAAGTGGTGAGCCTCGAAGACCTGGACGATGACGATTCCGGCGATGACGATGACGACGAGGAAATGAGCGGCGATCTGGATCTGGACGATGATGATCTGGATGATATCGACGTTGATGACGATGATCTGGGTGATCTGGATGACCTCGAGCCTGACGCTGATCTTGACGAAGATGACGAAGAGGATGATGACGACGACAAGAAATAATTTTGTCGTTTAACCCTCTGATCCCATGTTTAAGACCCGATTTATTCTTCCCGCGACCTTGAGCAACATTGAGGTCGCGGTTTTTGGTGAAGCCATCAGTGACCTTGGATTTTCTCATTCAGCGCTAAGGCTGGAAAACCACCATCAGGCCGATTGGGCAATCGAATTGATGAGCGAGGACGCCGCAAATGAAAATCTGCTGCGTTCACGACTGGCGGTCGTGAGCGAGGCCCACCAAATTGCCCTTCCCGATGCGATAGAATTCGAGCATGAAGAAATCGCCGACCGTGACTGGCTGGAATATTCGTACCAGCAGTTCGAGCCGTTCAGCGTCGGGTCGTTCTTTATTTACGGCGCACATTTCGAAGGCGAAATTCCTCCATCCAAAATCGGCATGCAGGTGGATGCAACGACGGCGTTCGGATCGGGTGAGCACGGCACGACCAAGGGCTGCCTGCTGGCGATGGATGATATGTTCGAGATGGGCGTGTGCCCGTGGAATATTCTGGATATGGGAACGGGCACCGGTATTTTAGGCATTGCGGCGTGGAAACTCTGGCGTGCGCCCGTCTTCGCGGTTGATAATGACCCCGAAAGCATTCGCGTTACCGAGCGGCATATCGAAGACAACGGCTTGCAAGTCGGCAAGGGTAAGATCGAGACATTTGTGAATGAAGGCTTTGCCGGCGACAAGGTGCAGCAAAAAGGACCATATGAGTTGGTGATTGCCAATATCCTGCCCGGTCCGTTGAAGGCAATGGCCGAGGACCTCGAAAGCGTAGTTGATGATAACGGCTATGTGATTCTGTCCGGCATTCTGAACGAGCAAGTGGATGATGTTTTGGCTGTATATGAACGCGGGTCTTTACGCAAATTAGAGGAACGCAAGATCGACGGCTGGTCTACGCTTGTGCTGCACCGCAGCTAGTGCAATGCACCATAAGTCACTGATTTGACACATATATTATCTCTCTTTAATGTTAGAAAAAATTAAAGAGTAGACTATATGAATCAGCCCTTGCGCCTCGTCGATACAGATTCCGTTATTCATCAAGAAAGCCCTTTGGCTCCATTTGCAAAAGCCAAACCTTTGAGTGATCTGGAAACAGTCAGCCGCATTTCCGTATACAGTCAGCTTGATTTTCATCGTGCAGCAAGCGCGGTTGAATCCGAGAGTAGTTACGACAACCAGCCGATCACACCGTTTTTTATCAACCCTGAACCGATTGATCTGGGTGGGCAACATAGCGCAGCAGATGTAAGTACCGCGGTTTCCTCACATTTCGATGCAACACAAACGCCGCACCTGCTTGGGCTCAGGCAAAAAATTCTGGCAGAGGCGAAACGCGCAGGTCTGTATGAATGCGAGATGGAGTATCTGGGTGTTTACGGATACGACGATTTAACCGCCTAAAGTTTTACCGCTTATTCGTCCGTCAGTTCCGGTGACAATACGGAGCGCTTTCCCGGTCTTGGTTTTGGCTTGTCTCCGCCCGTTTCGCCCTGTACCACCGCGCCTTTTTCAGGACCACCATCATGCGCCGCCTCGTAAAGCTCGATGTCAGGCTGGCGTTCTTGCGCCAAATTCCACAATGATCCTTCAGGCACGAAATGAATGGCGGTGAAATTGTGCTCCGGCACAGCGGCCCATACTTCTTGCTCGAAGGATATTTCCGCGATCAGAATCATGATGTCATCCATTTCCTGCATCGCCGCATATTCTGTGCCAAGTTCATTGACCAGCCAGTCATGATAGAATTTATCGACCTCGAATTTGAGTGCATCGAGGCGCTTTTTCTCTTTCTTCTGGTCGGCTTCTTCCTTTTCACGAGGGGACGGCGCAACGTCAGGAATTCCGCGCTTCTTACGTTTTGCCGCTGCAACGATATTTAGCTCCGCACGCCAACCTTTGGCGAGTTTTTTTATATCGGCAAGAAAGATATCGCTGTGCGGATAACCGCTAACAGATTCCGTTGCCTTTTTCAGGGCCAGATCGAGCGCCTCGACAGGCCCTTCCTCGGATGTTTCATTGACTGCCCATGACACCATTTCAGCCTCTCTTCTGCTGTTTTACCGATTACAGAATACGCGCCTGGCGCAACAGTGCTTTGACCAAAGTCAAACCTGCACAAAAAAGCAGTGCTTATTCGACCGTGACGGATTTAGCGAGATTGCGCGGTTGATCAACGTCTGTGCCCTTGGTGACAGCGACATGATAAGCGAGCAATTGCGCAGGTACCGCGTATAAAATGGGGGCAGCGAACGGGTCGACATCAGGCATCGGGATCGACCATTTCAAGAATTTCTCGAGATCGCCCAAACCCTTTTCATCCGAGATCATCAGGACCTTTGCCCCACGGGCGACATTTTCCTGCAAGTTGCTGGCGGTTTTTTCGAACAGCGGATCATTACCGGGTGCGAAAACCGCGATCGGCATTTGCTCATCGATCAAGGCGATCGGCCCGTGCTTCAGTTCCCCCGCTGCATAGCCCTCGGCGTGAATGTAGGAGACTTCCTTCATTTTCAGCGCACCTTCCATGGCAAGCGGGAAGAGCAGGTTACGTCCGAGATAGAGCATATGTGCGGATTCAAAGATATCACGAGCAATGCCTTGAATGTTTTTGCTGCGCTCATCGTCATGCAGAATGTCGGTAATTTGCTGCGGTATATGGCGCAGCGCATCGGTCATGGTTTTTTCTTTCGCGGCATCGATAGAGCCGTTTTCACGCGCAACACACAACGCCATACAGGCCAGCGTCGTCAGCTGCGTGGTCAGCGCCTTAGTCGAAGCCACACCGATTTCAGGACCTGCCAGCGTATGCAAAACCAGATCGCTCTCGCGTTCTATTGTGCTTTCGATTGTGTTGACGATAGAGAGGATTTTCTGACCCTGTGACTTACAGAAACGTAAAGCTTCCAAAGTGTCCAACGTTTCACCGCTCTGGGAAACAAAGACAGCTAGACCGTCTTTCGGCAAAGGCGGTTCGCGGTAACGGAATTCAGATGCGATATCAATGTCGCACGGAATACCCGCGGTTTGTTCGAACCAATATTTCGCCGTCGCGCAAGCGTAGTAAGCGGTTCCGCAAGCCACCATGGTGATACGCGGTGTTTTTTGCAAAGCTTCCAGCACATCAGGCGGGATCGTGATTTTACCCGTGGCGGGGTTGATAAAGGAATTAAGCGTATCGCCGATAACGCTTGGTTGTTCGTACACTTCCTTGAGCATGAAGTGACGGAAATTACCCTTACCCGTTGTTGCGCCGCTTTGCGCCGTAACGCGAATTTCACGGGTCACTTCCTCATTATCGTTGGTGTAAATTGCTGCACCTTCGCGGGTGACGGATACGCGGTCACCGTCCTCAAGGAAGCAGATTTTTTTGGTCAATGGTGCGAGCGCATAAGAGTCGCTGGCAACATACATTTCACCGTCGCCGTAACCGATGGCCAGCGGCGTGCCTTGTCGGCAACCAATCAGCAAATCTTCTTCACCGGCAAAAATCATTACGACCGCATATGCCCCTTCGAGTCTATCAAATGTCTCATTGGCGGCCTCACGCGGGGATTTCCCTTGCTTCAGGTAATGATCGACAAGGTGGACGATCACTTCGGTATCTGTTTCAGTTTCGAAGCGGGCCTGATTTTCTTCCAGCTCTGATTTTAGTGCAGCATAATTTTCAATGATGCCGTTATGCACGACGGCGACTTGATCATTGGCGTGCGGGTGGGCATTGTCTTCCGTAGGGCCGCCATGCGTGGCCCAGCGTGTATGGCCGATACCGATATTGCCGCCGAGCGGTTCAGCTTTCAGCTTTTTCTCTAGGTTTTTCAATTTTCCCTGCGCGCGGCAACGGGTTGGCTGACCGCCCTGCAATGTTGCGATACCTGCGGAGTCATAACCGCGATACTCAAGACGTTTCAAACCCTCCAGCAAATGTGGAGCCGCATCGTCGTCACTTAAAATTCCAATTATTCCGCACATGAACCCATACCTCCTCCGGAACAAGGCTGACTTTGATTCAGCACGCCTTCCATATAATCTGCGACATTATCACTTGAAGATGAGCAAGAGCTTGCCTTCATCATTGTACTTCCGTGATTTATGCCTTCACGCTGTAACCTCGTCCAAATGGTCACCGGCAATTTTCTATATCCGCCCATAAATGTGTAAACCTCTTCTTTCTGGGTTTCAGTTTCGTCTTCACTGTCATCTGCCACTTCGGTCTCGATTACAGTTTTATCAAGCAGCACCTGTTGATGTTGTCCGGCTTTTATACCGTCATTGAACTGGTCGCACGCATCTTCATAGACCCGCACTTCCAAAGCGTCGGGTATTTCGCTTTTATACGCGAAAACAGCGGTGATCGTGTATGTCACATAAGGCCTGTTTATTTCAGGTTCAGCTGCTTCAGCATCCTCAGGAGCAGCAGCCGTTTCGGTTTTCGGGGTCTCTGCTGTCTGAACTTTCAAGGGCTTGGTGATTTTTTCAACTTTGTCTATCTGCACTACACCAATGAAATCGGCTTGCTCCAGCAGCTCCTCCGGATCGACAGAGGGGCACTCTTCAGCAAAAGCCTGAGGGGAGATACCGAGAATCAAGAATAGTGTAAGCAGTTTCTTTAACATCATCTGAAAATAGCGGATTTTGCGCAGCGCACAAGTAACAGCATGTTGCGAAACGTTACATCACGCCTTCTTTTGGGACTGTTTGGCTTTGGCTTCTTCCTTGGCCTTACGGAATTTAGATGCCCAACCTTTACGGATTTGTGCAGGATCGCGTGCAATACCCAGCGCGTCGGCAGGCACATCTTCGGTAATCGTAGAGCCCGCGGCGACAAAGGCGCCGTCATCGATAGTTACGGGTGCAACGAGGTTAACATTGGAGCCAACCATTACATCCTTGCCGATGATCGTTTGGTGTTTTTGGAAGCCGTCATAATTCACAGTAATCGCGCCGGCGGAGAAATTAACACGGTCGCCCATTTCACAATCGCCGACATAGGCGAGGTGATTGATCTTTGCGCCTTGTCCGATATTGGATTTTTTGATTTCAACGAAATTGCCGATCTTCGCGTCCTCGCCAATGACAGCATCGGGACGCAGACGAGCAAACGGGCCGATGATTGCCCCCTTCTTCACCGTTGCCCCTTCGAGATGCGAGAAGCCTTTTATGGTTACGTCTTTGCCGACTTTGACGTTCGGGCCGAAAATAACATTGGGTTCAATATAGCTGCCTTCGCCAATTTCGGTGTCATTCCAGAAATAAACAGTTTCAGGTGCTTGCATCGTAACGCCATTTTCCATGAATTCTTCACGCAAGCGGTTTTGCAGATGTCCTTCAAGTGTTGCGAGATCACTGCGTGTATTACAGCCCAGCGTTTCATGCGCATCCGGTGTGACGGAAACGATCATGGTGTCCTGAATAATTTCGGGAAGCTGCGTGATGTAGAATTCACCTTGCGCATTATTGTTATCAAGTTTATCGAGCCAGTCACCAAGTTGCGCGCCATCGACGCAAAAGACACCTGTGTTCACAAGCTGAATGGCCTTTTGCTCCGCATCCGCGTCTTTTTCTTCGACGATGGCTTGCAGGAATCCTTGTTGATCGAGGATAAGGCGGCCATAACCGAACGGATTTTGCAGCACGGTTCCGAGTACGGAAAGTGGGGCGTCCCCGCGGGAGGCAATAAGGTTGCGCATTGTGTATTCACTCATCAACGGCGTATCGCCAAGCACGATGAGGACATCACCTTCGAAATTTTTGAGCAACGGTGCGGCAATACGCACGGCCCCGCCCGTACCGTCGCGCACTTCCTGCACTACGGTCTGGTGCGGCTGAACGGCGGCTTCGAGTTCGGGCATATCGGGGCCTGTAACCACGATGATTTTTTCAGGCTCCAGCGCCTCGGCAGATTTTAAAAGCCAGTTGATCATCGGCAGGCCCGCAAGTTCATGCATGACTTTGGGCTTATCAGATTTCATCCGTGTGCCTTTACCGGCCGCCAAGATGACGACCGCAAGGGGGCGGGTATGCGGGTGTTCGTTACTCATAGCGCTATTGTCTTGAAAATGGCGAAAAACACAAGAGGCTTAGTCCTTGGCGCGTTTTTCGGCAACCATAATCTGGTCTTCGGTCTGGAACTCCGCCAAATGCATAAACAAAGAGCCATAGGCGGTTTTAACAAGAATTTTAATCGGAACCGCAGGGCCTGTCTCGCTCACTTTACCGACCCAAACCGTCGGTAATGTACCACGGTCACGGCCTTGTTCCTGAATAGACATCCAGCCACGCGGCTTGGTACCCCAGTCACCTGCGACAGGGGTTACTTCCACGCTGCACCGTGCGGCTTGCCCTTCAAAGATATTATATTTTGAGGGGTGTAATTGTACGAGCGCCTTATGTTTGAACGTCTGTTTAAAACGGCGTTTACCATCGAAAATCTCTGCTTCGCCTTCACATTTTTGGGTATCAGGGAAAGCGGCGAGCATCGTCAGGGTAGCCGTCAGGATATCAATGGAATTATCTGTCAGCTCCGCATCAACTTCCTTAATTTCCGGCTCTTTATCATGCTCAACGATAGTCAGGCTTTTGAACGTGCCATCCTTGTTGTACTGGTAATCCTTAATGTCTTCCTCACCACGCCATATAGCTGATGATCTGTGCTGTTTAGGACGGTAGCTGCCGTCTTTTTTGACCCAACCATTGCTGGCGAAAGTACCGCTCCATGGTACGATGTTTCCCAGAAAACCACGCGTATCCGCATCCATTTCAATGCTGTATTTATTCGGGTCGGACAGATCGATGGACAAGCGCGCCTGCACAACGTGAAAACCACTGGCGTAGACTTCGTAGACCAGCTTTTGCTGTGTGCCTTCCTGTGCGGCTTGCGCTGTGCTAGCCGACATAAACCCCAGGCAAAGTAATGAGAGTACCGCCCATACCTGTTTTGAATGCTTTAACATGTTCGCCTTCCGTATCATTTACGCCGCCTAAATCCAGCGTGTCCGTGTTCCGTTTTTGCAGTTCTAAAACCGCCTGCCACAGGGCGAAATTATGCGCTCCTGTTTCGCGGCCTACTTTCGTATTCCAGCCTATCTGATAGGTCGCGCTCCGTCCATGACGTAATAGCAGTATCGCCGCTATCGCAAGGCCATCCTGCATCACCCGGCCGATCAGAAATTCTTTATTCGGTACGCAGTGCTTGGCCAGAAGGCTCAAAAATTTTTGTGACGGGCCTTTATAGCCGCGCGTACGTTTATCAAAGCAATAGAATTTGGTCAGCCAATGGGCATATTTGCCCTCATCATCCCATTGCATTTCGAGGTTTTCACGCTCGGCCTTATTGAGCGACCCTCTCCAATTTTTACGAAAATCGGCGCGTATATCCTTCGAATCTAACGTCAGATCAATAATAAGTGTTTGATAGTCTTCGGATTTTTTGCGGAATTTATGTTTGCGCAAAACTGCCTTAATGTGTTCAGTATTCTCGATCTCGGGGATGATACGGATGCGGCGGCCCGGTCGTTTACGGTAGGTTTTGCGAAAAGCGGATAGAAAAGCACCGAAATGTTCTTCGGTTCCAAAACCCGCCGCCCAGACGGGGCCACGATCCAGAATTACACTGTGCAGCCCTACTGATTTCTTTTCCATGACAATGCCATGCCCTGCCTTCTGTCCGTCTATATCAATGCCGAACACACGCATATTCTGGCTTTCTTTTTCGGCAACGGCGGCGATATAGGAAGGGGATTGCAACAAGCTGGGGGTCCCGCTTATATCAGCAGGCACGTCATCCAGCCATGTCAGTGTGCAATCCATGTCGAAATCTAGCAAAACATTAGGGCGAAGATAAGCGCTATGTGCGGTGCAGTGCGCGTCATGGCTTGATTTTTTTGCCAATGCGTGGTCAAGTGCTGCGCAAATATTAAGATATTTACATACGACCACAAACGAGGACGAGACATGGCCGAGGCAGCAGTAAAGAAAATGGACGATTTGGAAACAATTATTGATCAGGCGTGGGAGAACCGTGCCGATGTGAGCACAGAGACCGAAGGTGATGTGCGTGACGCAGTCGAACAAGCCCTATCCATGCTGGATGCGGGGCAAGCGCGTGTTGCCGAAAAAGGCGCTGATGGCTGGGTCGTTAACCAGTGGCTGAAAAAAGCCGTGCTGCTGTCATTCCGTCTGAACGAAATGCAGCGTATCTCCGGCGGTCCGAACCAATCCAGCTGGTACGACAAGGTTGAGAGTAAATTTCATGGCTGGGAGCGCGAGCATTTCGAAAAAGCCGGTTTCCGTGCCGTTCCTAACTGTACAGTTCGTTATTCCGCCTTTATCGGTAAGGGCGTTGTCTTGATGCCGAGTTTTGTGAACTTAGGCGCATATGTAGACGAAGGTACGATGGTGGATACATGGGCAACTGTCGGTTCATGCGCTCAAATCGGTAAAAACGTACACCTTTCCGGTGGTGTTGGTATCGGCGGCGTTCTGGAGCCTTTGCAGGCCGGACCGACCATCATTGAAGATAACTGTTTCATCGGCGCCCGTTCCGAAGTTGTTGAAGGCGTGGTTGTCGAGGAAGGCTCTGTCCTATCCATGGGCGTGTTCATCAGCGCATCAACGAAGATTATCGACCGTACAACCGGCGAGATCTTTGTCGGCCGCGTTCCGGCTTACTCCGTTGTGGTGCCGGGTACATTGCCGGGCAAACCGCTTCCTGATGGTTCACCGGGTCCGAACTTGGCCTGTGCTGTGATTGTGAAACGTGTTGATGAGCAAACACGCAGCAAGACAAGCATTAACGACCTGCTACGCGACTAAATTTTACAGCGTTACCGGATTTATTGATCAGCGGCGTAATCGACGACGGCTTGCGCGTATGTGTCATCGAGCGTGATGGTTTTACCCTTATAGACAGGGCGGGAAAACGGCACGGCTACTTTCTCGCCGCGTGCACCACCGGCGGATACTGCTATTAAAAGGTAATCGGCACGGCCGTTATCGAACAAAACGTCGGCAACCTTACCAATCGTCTTGCCTTCCTTGTTCTTCACTTTACGGCCCAGCATTTCACTGGCGGCGAAGTTTTCATTATTACCGCCGGAAGCTGTTTCAATGTTGGCCAGAATTGCAGGCACAAGTTCGACAATCTGGTCATCGGTGTAATTCACCTTAAAACCATTACTTACCGGACGGACACCAAACTGATCGTAATCAATGATCATACGGTCGTGACTGATACGCAGGCGGTCAAATTCAACATCAAGGGCCGCGATGGCACCGTTACGGTCCAGAATAACTTCCTTAATTTCACCGACGACCTTATTACGGCTGTCGAGAATGCGGTCAGAGATCAGTTCCTTGATCGGTTCCTGAGAAGCGCGTTGCTGTGGCTTCGAGCGGTTGATGCTGTTTAATTTATCCAGCGCGCTGAAATATGCGGGCGTGCTTTGTGCATGTGCAGGCGTATTGATGCTCAGGGCCAGCAAGGCAATTGTGAGGATGGCGGTCAAATGTCTCATAGGGATCTCAATTCTTTTACTCTGTGTTGACACTGACGTAGAGCAATTAGGGCTCTGTGTCTACTTGTTTTCATAATATTTTCTCTATGTCCATACATACGCACAAGATCACAGGTTGTTCCCATGGGTGCAGCTCTTTGATTTTTTGGGAAAAATCAGCGTAAGCCTGATCGTCATCGGGAATGGAAAATTCCATACGTACGGATGGTTCTTGCTGTGGCGTCCCGTTTTCAGGCCTGAACTGCTCGGTGCCCGTTTCCATTTTCGGTTCCGACCACCAGCACACCGAATCATAATTTCCGAACAGGTGCGGTATATGTTCCCCAATTTCAGCGGCGAATGCGGCGGCCTGATCGGCAGGTACGAAGGTTATTACGCGGCGCGATTTCATTATGCATCCTTGGGATAATCAATTCTGGTTAGGCATAGTCCGGCGGCGGGTGCAGTGGGTCCGGCTTTCGTCCGGTCCTTAGCTTCGAGTGCGGCTTTAAGGTCCTCCTTTGTCCATTTGCCCTCACCAACCAAAGCCAATGTACCGGCGAGGTTGCGCACCATATGGTGTAGGAAGGACTGCCCCTCGGCCTCAATCAAAATCTCCTGCCCGCCGCATTGATCGTAATCCCGAACACGTACATCCAGACGGTCGAGCGTACGCATAGGGTTTTTCGACTGGCATTGGGAATCGCGGAAGCTGGAAAAATCATGATGACCGATGAGGACTTGCGCCGCCTCGTGCATTTTGTCCGCATCCAGCGGCTTTTTGATATGCCAGACAAGGCCTTGCTCAAGAGCCGGAAAAGCAGGACGGACCAGAATGCGATATGTATACAGCTTGTTCTTGGCCGCGAAACGGGCATGGAATTCATCACCTACAGGCGCGGCACCGATGATGCTGATTTTTTGTGGCCGCAGATGGGCATTGATGGCTTTGGCGACTTCAAAGGGGTCCATCGGTTTTGTGAAATCCTCAAAATCGCCGTGCGCAACTTGGGCTTTTGCATGCACGCCCGCATCGGTCCGCCCTGCCGCCTGTAAAGTGACTTGCTGACCGCTGAATTTCTCAATCGCTTTTTCGATTTCGCCTTGAACAGTGAGCAAGTCCCCTTCCTGTCTCTGCCATCCTGCATAGTCAGTGCCGTCATATTCAATTGTGAATTTGTAACGCTGCGTCATTTCTACTTACTCAATCGAGATATAACCGCCATTCACGGCCGAGGCGAAATCCATCGCCTTTTTACCTGCGGGCTGGATGATCTTGATGTTGAGAACCGTGTTGTCGCCACACTGGATATTACCGCCTTTATCCAAAATAGTACCGACTGGTCGGTTTGCATGAGTGGCTTCACTTACCGGTTCAGCGGCGAGTATCTTAAACATTTTTCCGCCAATTTCGGCACGCACGCCTGGCCACGGATTTAATGCGCGGATCTGCCGATCTATCGCCTGTGCATCCTGATCCCAATTCAGATCCCCGTCTTCTTTCTTAAGAAGGTGCGCATAGGTGGCGCGCTCATTTTCTTGTTCAATAGCAGTAGCTTGGCCATTTTCAGCCAATTTATTGACAACCTCGACAGCCATCTTTCCACCCAAGTCTGCGAGCTTGTCGTGGAGCGTTTGTGCAGTTTCCCGATTATCCAAATCTATCGCTGTTTTCAGGATTTCCGGCCCAGTATCCAATCCTTCATCCATCTGCATGATTGTTACGCCGCTTTGCGCGTCCCCTTGCCAAATCGCGCGCTGTATCGGTGAAGCACCGCGCCAGCGGGGCAGCAAGGACGCATGAATATTGATGCAGCCATATTTCGGCGCATCAAGGACAGCTTTTGGCAGAATAAGGCCGTACGCCGCCACCACGGCAACATCAAGGTTGTGGTCGGCAAACTCCGCCTGTGCTTCGGCTTTTTTCAAAGATTTGGGGTGGAATACAGGGATCAGATTGCGTTCGGCATAATCATGTACAGGCGAGAGCTGCATTTGCTGACCACGGCCTTTTGGACGTGGTGGTTGTGAATACACACAGACGATTTCATGATCAGTGGCATGGAGGGCTTTTAGAGCCTCCAATGCAAAGTCGGGTGTACCCATAAACCCTATGCGCAGTGATTTCGTCATGTCACTTCCTTAACAGACTAAGCGGTATGTTAGATCAAATTCTGCTTTTTCATCTTATCAACTTTGCGCAAAATCATATTACGCTTCAGTGATGAGAGATAATCGATGAACAAAACACCGTTCAGGTGGTCAATTTCATGCTGAACGCAATGGGACAACAGGCCGTCAGCCTCAAGCTCGGCTTCCTTGCCGTCATAACCCAGATATTTGACACGTACGATAGCCGGGCGTTCGACATCCGCGTATTGGCGTGGGATCGACAAGCAGCCCTCCTCCATCACGCTCATTTCTTCGGATTCCCAGATAATTTCAGGATTAGCCATACAGATCGGGCTTTTCTCCTCGCCCTCATCCTGACGTGACAAATCCATGACCAGCACGCGGTTGAGCAGATTCACCTGATTAGCGGCCAGACCGATGCCGGGGGCCTCATACATTGTGGCCAGCATCTTATCCATTTGCTTCTTAATATCCGCATTGACGGTATCGACCGCCTGAGCCGTTTCTTTCAGCACAGGATCAGGAACATTGATAATTTCGTATAAATCGCTCATGTGCTTGAGTTAAGCCGTTTTTGGCAAAGGGTCAAGATTGAATAGAAATTACGCGATTTTCTTTTCGCGCTCATCTTCAGCCGTAAGTGACAGGCTGCGCGGTGTTTCCTCGATTGCCTCCATGTCCCCGATATCGGGCAAGTTTGCACCGGCTTGCAGGTCCTTGAACTTGCGCGCGGCGGGCAGGACTGATCCCTGAAGCGACCCAACAGCGGAATCATAATTATTCATCGCACTTTGCAAACCCTTACCGACTTTACCGAGATGGTCGGTGAATTTAAGGAAGCGTTTGTAAAGTTCGGTACCTTGTTCGGAAATCTCCTGCGCGTTTTTGGCCAGCTCGACCTGACGCCAACTTAAGCCGACAACTCGCAACAAGCTCATCAGCAATGTAGGCGAGGCAATGATAATATTTTGGCCGGCAGCGTATTCAACGAGTTGCGGGTCCGCACGCAGAGCCAATGAATAGATATGTTCAGATGGCAGGAAGAGAACGGTAAAGTCCGGGCTTTCTACATTCTCCCAATATCCTTTTTTACCGAGCTGCTGTACGTGTCCTTTAACTTGCTTGGACAGGTTTTGCATCAGGCTGTTATACTCATCCTCGCTAATATCTTCGGCCAAGCGATCAACGAACTGATTCACGGGAGCTTTGGAGTCGATAATGATTTTGAAGCCATCCTGCATATTAATGACAGCGTCGGGTTGCTGACGGCCTGTCGCGGTTTGCATGGACACTTGCGTTTCATAATGTACGCCTTTGATCAGGCCTGATTTTTCCAACAACCCTTCGAGAATGTATTCACCCCAGCGTCCCTGTGCGGCAGGATCGCGCAACGCACCGACAAGGCGAGCAGTTTCACGGTTGAGTGTCTGCATTTCTTCACGCAGGGCCGTGTCCGTGCCCTTAACCTGTTCCAAGGCCTTGGCCATGTCCTCAAGGTTTTTATGGACGGGTTTAATCATTTCCGCGATTGAGTTCTGGCGCTTCTCAAGATCATGAGCACTATCCTTTTGTGCGGCCTTCAGGCTTTCCTTCGCCAATTGCAGGAATTGCTCGTTATTTTTATGCAAGGCTTCAGCGGCGGTGGCCTTAAAACGATTATCGAGAGCGGCCTGTGTTTGCTCGAACGCGATTTCGCGCTCACGGATATAGGCTTTGAGTTCGACATTCTCGGTGATCAAACGCGTACGGTTGATGAGATAAATGAT
Source organism: Alphaproteobacteria bacterium (assembly GCA_030432025.1). Taxonomy (GTDB): domain Bacteria; phylum Pseudomonadota; class Alphaproteobacteria; order Micavibrionales; family Micavibrionaceae; genus TMED27. The sequence continues at coordinate 188,125 of JAUIIA010000003.1, read as the reverse complement.
CGCCATGATCAGCACGCCGACACAGAAGCCGCCCGTTGCGAAGAACAGCTCAGCTTGAAAGTCGTTTAAAAACTCAGAAATAGATTGCATACTGGAAGCATAGCATCGATTCGCGGCAAATATAGGCGTTATGAATAGAAAAACCCACAATATCGACAGGCAAAGAAACAAAGAACGTGGAAATGCGCTTATTTATGTGCTGATCGCGATTGCGTTGTTCGGTGCGCTAAGCTTTACCCTGTCACGGCAAACCAATACGTCGGAAGTCAGCGGCATGAGTGCGGAACGCGTCAAGCTGGTGTTGTCACAGATCGCATCCTACAGTGCGCAAGCCAAGTCTGCGGTCGACCAGATGTTGTTCACGGCCGCGACCAATATCAGCGAGCTGGATTTTACACCGCCCGGAGATTCCACCTTTGATACAGGCATTGTGATTCATAAGGTGTATCACCCGTCCGGCGGTGGCCTAAACCCCGGCCGTTTACCGCAGGAAGCCGTGAACCAAGTGACTACGGACCCGATGCCAGGTTGGTATATGGGACGGTTCAACAATATCGACTGGACGGATACGACAGCGGATGATGTGATCCTTGTCGCGTTTCAGGTCAATGAAGAAGTTTGCAATCAAATCAATTTGAGCATTGATGAAACATTGACCACGCCACCAAGTGCGACGGTGCAGTTACGCAACATCCTGATTGATGATGCCTTGCATGGCGGTACCAATGTCGAATTGACGACTGACGGCGGGGAGATTTGCCCTGAATGCCATAACCGTGCGTCCCTATGTATCGAGAATGCGGGTATTTACGCCTATTACACTGTGATTGCGGATCAGTAAGTTACGCAGCGTAGGATGCCATCACCGTACGCGCTTCATGCAGGCCGATATTTTTCTGTGCACTTGTGGCCAGAATTTCAGGGAAAGCGGCTGCATGGGTTTTCAGCGTTTTCACAATATTCTGTGATACTTTTTCAAGCTGCTGGGATTTAATCTTGTCGGTTTTGGTCAGGATGATGCGGTATTGCACGGCCGTTTCATCCAGCATTTTCATCAACTCGATATCACTGTCCTTAAAACCGTGACGGGAATCGATCAGGATAAATACACACCGCAACGTCGGGCGGCCACGCAAGTAATCAAAGATCAGTTGTGTCCATTCATCACGCTGGGTCTTGGAGACTTTGGCATAGCCATAGCCCGGCATATCGACCATGTAGAGGCGCTCACCCAGATTAAAGAAGTTGAGCTGCTGCGTACGTCCCGGCGTATGTGACGTTTTAGCTAGCGTCTTACGGCCCGTTAAAGCGTTCACAAGCGAGGATTTACCGACATTGGAACGACCGGCAAAGGCGATTTCAGGCAGGTCTGCAGACGGCAATTGCTTTAAACCCGCAACACCAAGCATAAAATCGCAAGAGCCCGCAAACAGCTTGCGGGCTTCTTCCATCTCTTGCTTTGAGTATTCCTCGCTCACTATTTTTTCTTCTTTTTCTTCTTAGGTTTGGGCGGTGAAATTTCTTTCGGCGCTTCGTCTTCGTCCGATATGACGGCATCCTTGCCTTCATGTTCGGCGACAAACTGGTCTGCGGCTTCTTCTGCGGCCTCTTCTTCCTCTTCGGATGTTTCACCAAACAGGTGAATAGGCACACCGAGTGAGCGCATGATGATCATTTGCTGGAGCACACCGATCAGGGCACTGAACGTCCAGTAGACAACCAATCCTGCGGCAAAGCCCGACATAATAAACGCAAACAGGAACGGCATGTAGTTCGCCATATCCCGTTGCAACGGGTCTTGTGGCGGCGGGTTCAGTTTTTTCTGCACAATCATGATGAGCAGCATCGCGCACGGCCATGCACCGATCATCAGGATTGACGGCGGATCCCAAGGAATTATGCCGAACAGGTTGAAAATACTGGTCGGGTCAGGGGCCGACAGATCCTGAATCCAGCCAAAGAACGGCTCATGACGCAGCTCAATCGTGACAAAGAAGCTCTTATAAAGCGCAAAGAAGATGGGGATTTGTACAATGATGGGTAAGCAACCCGACATCGGGTTTACGCCTTCGCGCTGATACATCTCGATCAGCTCTTCTTGCATCTTTTGCTTATCGTGGCCGTACTTCTCTCTCAAGACCTGTACGATCGGCGCGATCTTCTTCATCTTGGCGAAAGAACGGTAAGACGTGTTGGTCAACGGGAACACCGCACCACGGATCATGATAGTCAGGATGATAATCGCGATACCCATATTGCCGACAGCCAGATTCAGGTAGTGCAGCGCATAGAAGAACGGAATGGTCATGAACCAGAACCAGCCGAAATCAACAGCCAGATCAAATTGTGGGATGCCCAGCGTATCCTGATATTCCTTGAGCAGGATCACTTCCTTCGCGCCGACAAAGAGGTGGCTTTGCACATCTTGGGCAGCGCCCGGCGCAACGGTTACGGCCTGGCCCAGATAATCCGCCTGATACAAGCCTTCATTATCCTTATCCTGTGTCGCGCCCGCATAGTTGAACGCGTATTTAACGTCCTCACCTTGCGGGGGTATAAGCGCGGTCAGCCAGTATTTATCGGTAATACCGATCCAGCCCTTATCCGCATTGAAGGTTTCTTTTTTCTCATCCCGCAGGTCATCATAATCTTCGTTATAAAGCTCATCACCGATAAAGCCGATCGGACCTTCATGGGAGATCCATGTCGCGGCATAATCGGACGGGATGCCTTTTTGCGAGATCAAGCCGTATGGATAAACCGTTACGGATTGCTCGGAATTATTGATTACGCGTTGTGTGATTGTGAACATGAAATGTTCATCAAGGGCGATGACACGCTCGAAAGTTACACCTGCGCCATTGTCCCAAACCAGCGTGACTTCGCCACCTGCGCGCAGATCACCATTGCCGGAAATACGCCATTGCGCATTTTTGCCCGGCACACGTACACCCGATGTGCTAAGCCAGCCATATTCAACACCGCGTGCGAGGTCGCCGCCTTTCGGGTTCAAAACAGTGACATTTTCCTTATCCGCGAGTGTTTTGAAATAACGGTTAAGCGACAGATCATCGAGACGTCCGCCGGCACTCAGGTCAATAGAACCGCGAATCTCATTAGTTGCGAATTCAACACGGCGGGCTTCGGACAGAATTTCCGCACGTGGGCGAGCAACCGCTTCTGCCTCTGCGGACCCTCCGTTATTGCTTTCGACAGCCAGTTTGATTTCCTGATTAATCTCGTTCTGTGCCTTGATAGCCTCGCGCTGCGGGTCGAGCACGAATGCGTCATAGCTGAAATACACCAGAGCTGCGAGCACGAAGAAGATGAACATGTTGCGAATGTCTTCGGGGTGCATTTCGTCTTTTTTGCCGACGGGGGATGGCTGTTTGTCCGGTGATAAGAAATTGAGCATAAATCTGTCTTGTTATGAGTCTTGTTTTTGCTGGAGTTAGGCGTTTATAGCCGATGCGTCCGCCATGATCAATCGGCTTTTGGCGACGCCTTTAAAGGGCCCTTAGCTGGAACGGGATCATGCATAGGCCCTTTATGGTAGGGGTGACATTTACCGATGCGTTTAACGCCCATCCATGTGCCCTTTAACACGCCATATTCCTCGATTGCCTGATAGGTATATTGTGAACATGTCGGGTAAAAGCGGCAATTGCGCCCCAAAAGCGGTGAAATAAAGCGGCCATAGCCCTTGATCAATATCAGGACGAGCTTTCTCATTTTGCCAGCTCCAGCTTTCTCAGGCACCAGCGCAGGTCATTGCATAAAGTCTCGTAAGGACGGATCAAAGTCTGCGGCCGTCCGACCAGAATATAATCCTGACCCTCTTTTGCGCCTGTCGGCAAAACATCGGCAGCAACCGCACGCAGGCGGCGTTTGATGCGGTTTCGCTTAACGGCGGATTTATCGACCTTCTTGCTGACCGTATAGCCGATGCGCTTATGACCGTTTTCGTTTTCGGCTACCTGCACGATCAGGCCGTGGGATACCCATTTACGGCCCTTATTCTGAATCGTCAGGAAGTCGCTACGCTTCTTGATCTGGATCAGACTGTCTTGCTGTTCTTTGGATGCGTGCATGGCCCACCTTTAAAAAACCCGAGCATACAAAAAGGCGCCCGACTTTGAAAGCGGCGCCTTCTTCATGATGAATTCGCGAATATTTACGCGCTCAGCTTTTTACGACCCTTGGCACGACGACGTGCAAGAATAGCGCGGCCATTCTTAGTAGCCATGCGTGAGCGGAAGCCGTGGCGGCGTTTGCGAACCAGATTACTGGGTTGGAATGTTCTTTTCATTTCTTAATTCGCCTTAAAAGGCGCCTCAATTCATCAAATTCTTAAAAGTGTGTGGTTTATATACCGAAGCCGCGGGGGATGTCAAATCTATTTGCCTATAAAATTTGCAGATTTATCGGCTTTAACGATCTCGCCTAACGATCTCCCATCGCCTGCTTCATAAAGAAGCGTTTGGCAGGGTTGATGCGCGAGACCATCTTGAGGCCCGCCTTACGCAGAAGGCTAACCGTCGGAGAGCCGTTTGAAAACAAACGGTTCAAGCCGTCCGTCATCGCCACCATCGCCATATTATCGGGACGACGTTTTTGCTCATATGTCTTCAAAATGGCGTTCGAGGCAATGGATTCCCCTGTTCTCAGAGCTTCTTCAATTAATTGATCAAGACAATCCAGATCACGAAAGCCCAGGTTAAGCCCTTGTCCCGCGATCGGGTGAATGCCGTGCGCCGCATCCGCAACCAACAGCATGTTCGGCGCGGTGTATTTCTCCGCATGAACGAGATTAAGCGGGTAAGCCGCGCGGGAACCGGACAATTTCACTTCGCCATAGCTTTCAGGGAAGCGGGCGGCCAACGCCATTTCAAATTCCTCGTCCGTCATTTTCATGAGCGAGGTCTTTTCAGGCACATGTTCGGTAAAGACAACGGCGGAGCGGTGTACACCTTTGGAATCATCGGTAAAAGGCAGAATGGCAAACGGACCTTCGGGCCAGAAATGTTCTACCGCGACGTTATTATGCGGGTGCTCGTGCTCGGTCATGCAGATCACGGCGCGCTGGTTATAGCTCCATTGACGGGAACGGATACCGTATTGGTGCTCCATAAAGCCACGAACGGAGGATTTGCGACCATCCGCACCAATTATAAGGTCCGCCTCGACTGTTTTGCCGTCTGAGAGCACGACGGCCGCTTTATCTTCGCTTACCTCGAAGCCCGTCACGCCCATCGGTGCGATATGGGTAACGTTTTTCAGCGTCTTCAGCTGTTTCATCATCGCGGTTTTGAGATCATGGTTATCAACGATCCAGCCGAAATCCTTATTGCCCGCTTGCTCGCTTAAAAATTCAAGCAACACCGATGAGCGGCCATCCAGAATTTGAATATCCTTGATCGGGCAGGCATCCTTAACATTGTCCCAGACACCCGCGCGTTCCAGCACTTTACGCGAACCGAAAGAGATGGCCGTGGTGCGCAGATCCTTGGGTTTTGTCTTCGGGTCAGCCTGATCGATACAGGCGATGCTCAGATCGTGACGAGCCAAAAGACAGGCCAATGAAAGGCCCGAAAGGCCTCCGCCGACAATGACTACGTTATATTTTTTGTTCACCTTCATGGACTTAAGCACTTGTTTTTTATATTTGCCACTTGCGTTTTTATACAAATTCATTACGAATATATAGTGTTTTGCACCGCAAAAAGGAGTTTTTTGACATGAAAATGGTTATGGCCGTTATCAAACCTTTCAAACTGGACGATGTTCGTGAAGCGCTGACTGCGTTGGGCGTAGAAGGCCTGACAGTTACCGAAGTCAAAGGCTTTGGTCGTCAAAAGGGGCAAACCGAAATTTACCGTGGCGCTGAATATTCCGTCAGCTTCCTGCCGAAAGTCAAAATCGAGATTGCGATTTCCGACGATATGGAAGAGCAAGTTGTTGAAGCGATTCAAGAAGCCGCCAGCACCGGTCGTATCGGTGACGGTAAGATCTTTGTTTATGACATCAACAATGCCGTACGCATCCGCACAGGTGAGAGCGGCCAAGACGCCCTCTAGAATCCTATGCCAAAATATTCCCGTATTATTGCGACTTCTTTGTTTGCCGTTGTTTTCGGTCTTATTCCCTCTGTTTCATTTGCGCAAAGCACGCTTAACGGTGAGACCGCCTTTATCCTGAACACCTTTATGTTCCTGATGGCTGGAACGTTGGTGATGTGGATGGCCGCCGGATTTTCGATGCTGGAAGCCGGACTGGTACGTGCGCAGAATACAGCGACAATTTGCTTAAAGAATATCGTCTTATACGCGATCGCAGGCGTGATGTACTACCTCATCGGCTACAAGCTGATGTATGTCGACGTGCCGGAAGGCGGCTTTATCGGTTCATTCAGCCTGTTTTATAATCCGAGCGCAGAAGAATTGGCCCTTATGGCGGCGGAAGACGGTGCAGATGCTGCCGAAGCGGCAGCCGTATACGGTTCATCAGATTATTCGCGCATGTCTGATTGGTTCTTCCAGATGGTATTTGTTGCGACCGCAGCCTCCATTGTTTCCGGTACTGTAGCTGAGCGTATTAAGCTCTGGCCGTTCCTGATCTTCGTCGCCGTACTGACAGGCTTTATCTACCCGATTCAAGGCGCATGGAGCTGGGGTACAGGTTGGCTGGATGCCATGGGCTTCAGCGACTTTGCAGGCTCTACAATTGTTCACTCCGTTGGCGGATGGGCAGCTTTGACGGGTGCGATTATTCTTGGACCGCGTGCCGGTAAATACGGTGCAGACGGTCGCATACACCCGTTTCCGGGTGCCAATATGCCGCTGGCCACGCTCGGTACGTTCATTCTATGGATGGGCTGGTTCGGCTTTAACGGCGGTTCTGTCCTTGCGCTTGGTTCGGCTAAAGCTGCAACAGCCATGTCGGTTGTGTTTGTGAATACGAATCTGGCCGCTGCTGCGGGTTGTATTGTGTCCATGATTTATGCGGCTCTTCGCTTCGGCAAGCCTGACTTGACAGTTGTGCTGAACGGTGCGCTTGCCGGTCTTGTCGCGATTACTGCGGGTCCTGACATTGGTAACCCTGCGATTGCGATGTTGATCGGTGCGATTGGCGGACTGCTATCAACCATTGCCATTCCGCTGTTCGACAAGGTCAAAATCGACGACGTTGTCGGTGCCCTGTCCGTTCACCTTGTGGCGGGTATCTGGGGTACGCTGGCGGTTGCGATATTCTCAACAGGAGACTATCTGGCCCAGATTGCGGGTATTCTAGCGATTGGTGTATTTGTATCCATTACAAGCTCGATTGTCTGGATCGTCCTGAAATACACAATCGGTATTCGCGTAGACGAGCGTCATGAGCGTTATGGCCTCGACCATGCCGAGGTTGGTCTGGAAGCGTATCCTGACTTCGAAATCCGTCGTGCTGGCGGTTAAGCCTTTTAAATTTTAGCGAGATTAGACAATAAAAAAGCGCCTCATCACGGGCGCTTTTGCTTTTTCAGGTCTGTGTCTGATCTTTAAGAAACAGGTTTTTCCACGCGCACAGGCAGGTCAGCGGCGATCGGGTCATCGTCCAGCATTTCAATCATGCCTGTCGGCTGTACCGCGAAATTAGCGATGAACAGTGCGTTGGAGTAGAACACAACCGCGTCACACAAGAAGTGATTTTGCTCGTTCATACCGTCGAAGGTTGCAGGGCGAACCGTGCCTTCGATAACGGAGCGTGTGGTTTCATCCATCTCCGTCGGCATATTCGGGTCAGTCATGCTTTCAGCAATGTAGAACGGGCCCTCTTCACCACGTACGAAGAAACAGAAAAAGCGCAGATAATCGAGCACATTTTCCTGTGTCACCTTGATCGGCGCCTTTGCGTTCACTTCGTGAATCGGAGGGGACGTACCGTTCAAGCGGAACAAGTTCCCCTGATCGGTCAGATAATAGATATTCAGTTTCGGATTAGTCCAATTCGGGTCCTTCACCTGGATAAGGGCGACCTGATCATAAAAAGGCAGCATACGCCAGTGCACCTGCGTGCTCTCGGCATTGACGTGGTATTTTCCGTCGATCGGGTTGATCTGCTCAAGAAAACCTGCGAGCTCATCGCCCTGAACAGCGTTCCAGTTTTCATCATGGTACATAAAAGGAAATCCTCATCCGCATAATTTCAATGCACAATTGTGCAAAATTTTGCTGTGTTCGCAAGGATTTATTTCAAATCCGCGTGTAACCGCGCACAGCATGACAGTTTAGTTTCTGATTAAGCGCGGCAAAGGGGCGCTCAAGATGCAAAAAAGACTAGCGAAGCTCCAGGTTTCGCATGTCCTTTTCAACCGTATCGCTAGCATCTTCAGATGCGCTTGTGTCTTCGCCTGCAGTCACGTCTGCGGCTTGCTCATCGCCCGCTGCAGGTGTGATTTCGTTCAGCGCTTTTTCAGGATCCATTGTCGCGTCTTCAAAACCAACTGTTAAGTTAGAGCCGAAACGGGCACCGAAATCGTCTTCCGCGAATGCCGGAGCTGTTATGAATACGAATAAAGTGGCCAAGCCAAGAAGAATGCGCATTGATTTAATTCCTTTGTAAAATTATGAAAACACTCTGCTTCATATCCGCGTAAAAGTCAAAGATTTTGCGCGCAGGGTTTAGGCCGCTTCGAGCCGATTCAAGTGCTTCTCGAACGCGCTGAGTGTGTGTTTGGTATTATACGGTAACAGTAATCCCGCAAGGACCTCCAGCGATCGTTTAGACATCTCGCAATCCAGCTCATACTCGATCTTGGTCACGTTCGGTGCAATTTCGGTGAAAAAACATTCTGCTTTGAGATATTTGAAAATATTCTCCTCAGTGGTCACCCGAATATGCTTATTTTTCTCGAAATCCACACGACATTCGCAGGAAAGGCTTACTTGACGTACACCCAGCGTCAAAACAGCATCCAGTGAGTGATCCGTCCTGTTTTTGATCTGCCCCGACTGCACATAGGCCAGTATCTCAGGATAGCGCTCGATATCCAGTGCTACGTTGAACACCAGATCCACGGGATAGTTCAGTATTTTTTCGTCTTTGAGTAGCGGCACTATATTCCCCTTTATGCCGGTTTCTGTGCAGCGTTTTATCCGCACGTTCCGATAATGCCAGAATTCCGCTGCGGGCTGGTAGATTTTCAGGCACCTGAATATTATTCGCCAACCCAAGCTTTTCCAGCATACGAACAAAAATATAGCCGAAATCCGCTTGCCCTTTAAATAAACCCAATTTGGCCGAGGCAGGAAAGGCATGATGGTTGTTGTGATAGGCCTCACCCATTGACGGCAGACCCGCGATAGGGAAATTCGACGCCTGAACAGCCGCACTGTCGACTTCCCAGTCCTTGTTACCGTCCTGATGGCATAGATAACCGACAAACCAGTGCATATGTACGCCCAACGCAACACGTACGATCACACCCCAAACAATCCACGGCCAACCGCCAACCGCATAGAAAATCAGAGCCAACGGCACTTGCTGGAGCATCCACGTGTTTTGCAAGAAATTATAAAAGCGGTCATTGGCAATTTCCGTGCCCGGATCAAATTCAGGCGGGTTATCAAGCACGAGCCGATAATGGTGGGTCCACCAAAAATCTTTGAGCAAGCCGCTGCCGTGGCGTAAATAAGGATGGCAGTCATTCTGACGTTGCGCCCAGTCGCGCATATCATGGGCCTTGATCACACCGAACGGGCCCTGCATGCCAAAAATCACACCGAACCAGACCAGAATACGCTCAACCCAGAGCGGGCATTTAAAGCTGCGGTGAATGAGACGCCTGTGCATGCCGACCGACCAACCGAGGCAAACAGTTATTTCGAGCAGGATGATACAGAGCAAGGCCGCATCCCATGTGAAGGTAAGCGGCCCTAGGATGAGAGCACCCAGCAACATGCCGCCGTACCATAGAGATTTTAAAGGGTCCCAAACGACTTTACCGTGCACAGGGTTTACGCCTTTGGAAATTATGAAGGAGTGAACCTTATACACGTCGTCTTTTTGAATGCAGGATTTATCCGTCATCACTACCCCCGTTTTTATCTTGTTTAGCTTTGGCCCGTGCGATGCTTTCCTTTTTCAGTACACTGCTTTGCGGGCAGAAATCGGCGAGAAAGTCGTACATATTGGTCACCAGATTTTCACGGACCAGAGAATAAAACACGTATTGTCCTTTTTTTTCCGAACTGACGAGGCCGGCATTTTCCAACACGCTTAAATGTTTAGAAATGGCAGGTTTACTGATCTCGAACCGTTCCGCAATTTCACTGGAGGTCAAATCCGTCTTGGACAGATAGGCCAGAATTCTGCGTCTGGCGGCGGAGGACAGGGCTTCAAAAACTTTATTGCTCATGGTATTGTTTCATTAATTAACTTATTAGTTAAATAATATAATGCAAACGTTGAAGATGCAAGCTTTTGTGAAGACGCGGTTCACTTCAACGAGAAAGCTGATGGTTTTAAAGACAAACGGGTAAAGGAAAATGGTGGACCCTAGCGGGATCGAACCGCTGACCTCTTCGCTGCCAGCGAAGCGCTCTCCCAGCTGAGCTAAGGGCCCTTATTACGAGTTTGAAAACTGGTTTCAAATTCTAGTGGTTTAACCTGCGTAAACTTGGTTAAGACCGCCTGTAATCAGGAAATGGTAGGTTTAAAGTTTTCTTCGCCTGTTTTCAAGCATAAAAAAAACGGGGCGCACGGCCCCGCTTTTCGAAATTTTATAAAGCGCTGCTACTTAAGCGGCTTTTTTCTTCTCTTTCGCCAACAAGTCACGGATTTCCGTTAACAATGCGATGTCCGCAGGCGGAGGAGCAGGTTTGTCATCGGCGGGGGCTTCTTCCTGCTTACGTTTGAGGTTGTTCACGCCCTTGATCAGCATAAACACAACAAACGCCACGATCAGGAAGTTGATGACAGCATTGATGAATACGCCGTATTTGATTACGGCCGCGCCTGCATCTTCAGCCGCTTTCAGGCTGGCATAGCTTTCACCGTCCAAAGATACGTACAAGTCAGCAAAGTCAACGCCACTGGTCGCTACACCGATAATCGGCATAATCAGGTCGCCAACCATGGATGTTACAATTGCCGTAAAGGCCGCACCCATAATAATACCGACAGCCATGTCCATAACGTTACCGCGGGCGATAAACTCTTTAAATTCATTGATCATTTTTCTTCTCTCCAAAAAAATTGTGCTTTAGCTGGAATAGAGAAAAGCGAAATTTGAGTCAATAGCGCTGTGAGCGCGTTTATGCAGATGATCGTATCTTTTTGGAGCTGTCTTTGTTCCACTCGGCGAACTTCCGGTAGAGCGTCGATGGAGAGATATCAAGAATTCTAGCCGCCTTGGGGATATTGCCGTGGCAAATGAATACAACCATTTCTATATATTCTCGTTCAAACTCCTCGAGGGTTTTTAAAGGCTTTAGCGCCTGTTCTTCTGTTTCGAGGCCCGCAGCGATATATAGATTTTCATTTATAGTACTCATGTCATTAATTATACGTTGAACGGCATAGCCGCGAAAAGCACTTTGCCCAATCCAATACAATCGTATTGCAGCGCATAAAAAAACGCCGGACAGTCAGCCCGGCGTTTTTGAAAGAATTAAAGCTTTAGACTTAACGCTGGCTCATCAAATTCAGGATGTGTGAAAACATCGCGATGAAACTGATATAGAGCGTCAAAGCAGCAGCCCATGCATAACGTTGCATAAACTCTTTTGGAGCATTCGGTGAGTACATGCGACGCATGTCCTGTGTTTGCCATGCTGTAATACCGGCAAAGAGCGGAATGCTCACCATCGAGATTACTGTGTCCATCATGCTGCTCTGGAATAGAAACATATTCAGAACACCGGCGATGATTACACCCCAGATGGCCATAGCAGCGAATGTGCGGATCGGTGTCAGATCTGCTTTGGTTGTGTAACCAAAGACGCTAACGCCCGCAAACATACCTGCGGCAATGAAGAAGGCTTTCGCCACAATCACGCCAAATTCAGGGTTATTCGATACCGCAACAGCGATCGAGGCAAAGCTGATCCCGTATAGGGCGGAAAGCAAGAAGAACACTCCTGTCAGCGTGCTCAGTTTCATTGTATCGGGACGGAAGCCGAACCATACAATCGCCAGCGGTGCGAACATGACAATATATGCCTGTGGCCCACCGAGGAAAAGCTGCAATAGAAGTGGTGAACTACCCACGACCCAAGCAACAAGGGCCGTCACAAGTACGCCTGCTGTCATCTTGGTGTAGATGCTGTTCATATGTTGCCGCAAACCTTCGTCAATCTCGCGCGTGCGGACTTGGGTGGTTTGGAAACGGTCTGTGTTCATTGTTTTATAACTCCTTATCAATAAACGATATACAAGGTATATAGGCTTTATTATACCACATTTCAAAGGTTTTCGGTGAGAATCGTACATAGCCGCAACCGTGGAATTTCCAACATTTTTTGTTCAAAATCGGCAGTTTTTGAGAAACCCCTTTCTTTAAGAGCTATACAGCATATACTTAGTTTCAAGTATTGCTAAAGGTGCGTAATTATATGACTTATTTCAGTTCTTCCCAATTTGCATCCGCGGCCGCGACAGGTAATGACTGGCGCGAAGTGGCCAAGATAGTGCTGGAAGACTTGAGTGAGGCCAAAACCGCCGAGGACAGTTTCAATTTCGGCTTCCTTTATATATCCGACATGCTGGCAGAGGATGCGGAAAGCATTCTGAACCTGTTTAAATCAGTGTTGAATATCGAAAACTGGGTCGGCGGGATCGGTATCGGTATTTGTGCCAACGGACAAAGTTATATTGATAAGCCCGCAATCTCTGCCATGGTCGGCAAATTCGATGAAAAGGACTTTTGCCTTTTCCCACCAATTAATCAGGACCCCGAGAAGGCCGCAGAATGTTTACAGGCATGGCTGGACGACAATGATCCGATGCTGGTGATGACAACGGGCGATCCGATGTCCGAAGAAGATCCGGCGCAGACGATCCGAATGCTGGAATCGCAATGCAGCGGCTTCATGATCGGCGGGCTGACATCCTCGCGTAAAAACCATGCCCAATTTGCAGGCGGCCTTTATAGCGGCGGTCTATGCGGCGCCGTGTTTTCACAATCGGTAAAAGTCGCCAGCACCTTGTCACAGGGGTGTACGCCTATCGGGATGACACATACCATCACGAAATGCGACGGTCATGAAATTCACACACTTAATGACCGTGAGGCACTGGAAGTGTTCGAAGACGATTTGCGCTCCATGGTGATCAAGAAAATCGATCGTGATCCGGATACGATTCAGGTACCCGATACCGCGTTGGATGATCCGCAGCAATTGCCCGAAGATTTTCACAGTCTGATTAAAGGGGAAGTCCACGCGGCCCTGCCCGTTTCCGAATCCGACCAGAATGACTTTCTGGTGCGCAATATCATCGGCATTAATAACGACGATAATGCGGTCGTGATTTCACAGCACGTATCCAACGGCGACCGTGTGATGTTTGTGTATCGTGATCATGACAGCGTTTATGAGGATTTAAGCGCACAATTACTGGAGCTGCGCGAGCGCGTGCAGAAAGAAACCGGAAGCTTCGAGCCAAAAGGTGCGATCTATATTTCATGTGCCGCACGGGCATTTAATGAATTCGAAGACGGCAGCAAGAACGAGATGCAGCTGATTCATGAAATTATCGGAGATGTTCCGCTGACGGGCTTTTATGCAGGTGGCGAAATTAATAAAGCGCGTCTGTATGGATATACCGGCATCCTGACCCTATTTTTGTAGAAACACGCGGTAGATTTTATGCGTATATACGGGTTAAACTTAATTATGCGCTGCTTTTAAGACTCAAGAAAGGACCACTTAATGAGCCGTTTTCACTTCTTTTCATTTCTGGGCGTATTCAGCCTTGTTGCTGTATTCATCGCATTGCCTGCGAATTCTCAGCCCGCCGATCCTTTGCCGAAATTGCCGGTGCCGATTGAAAACCTGGTCAATGAAGGTGCGCAGATCCGCTATCTGGGTAAGGACAACGGCATGGATGCATGGCTCACCATCAAAAACGGTGTGGAACAATATTTCTACGTCCTACCCGATCAAAGCGCCTTTGTTATGGGTGTCATGTTCGACAAAGACGGTAAGCTTGTAACCGTTCAGCAAGTACAGCGCCTGCGTTCCCAAGGGGATACGTTGCTTGATACTCTGGCGGAATTCCCGACAGCTAATGAAACACCCGCAGAACAGCCTTTCGAGTTCAAAACACCGGCCGAAAAAATGTTCGCCGATATCGAACAGAGTAACTGGGTTGCACTTGGCAAGCCCGGTGCCCCTGTGATGTACAGCTTCATCGACCCACAATGTCCACACTGCCATAACTTTATTCAGGAGCTGAAAAGTAGTGGCTATCTGGATAACGGACAGCTCCAATTACGTCTGATCCCTGTAGGTTTTCGTGAAGAAACCCGCGCACAGGCGGCGTTCCTGATCGCTACGCCGAACCCTGAAGAGCGTTGGATGAACCACATGGCCGGTGATGAAACTGCCTTGCCTGCAAAATCCGAAATCAACCAGCAAGGCGTGCAGCGTAATCTGGCTATAATGCAGTCATGGAAATTCAACGTCACACCGATGATTATTTATCGTGGCCGTGACGGCAGCGTTAAACTGATACGCGGTAAGCCGCAAAACACACAGAGCGTGATTTCCGACATCGCTGGTGCCGGATAATAATTTTAAATTGAGCATGAAAATGAGGGCCGCCATTAACGGCCCTTGTCCCGCCCCTCTAATCCACCGTATACTTGTATTGGTGTAATTGATTTTGCACGCTATACGCGGAAGTAACATTGTCAGCCGGAGCCTTATTCATCCATGGATCCTTCATCAGATAAAAAAGCGGACTATCTCCTGCGCATTCTGGAGACGATCGGGGCACCGCTGATGACCGCTATTACGGATGCCGCACCGCCCGGACAGGATAATCCGCAAAATGAAGCGCAGACCATGGCGACGTTGCTGGGCAAGACCGTCGAAGCCAGTATTGAGCTGGGCCAGATGATGCAGATCGATCCCGCGCAGGCACAAGACGATACATTGCGTGTTGCACTGGCCGGATTGGCCGGCCCACTGGTTGCCGGAGAATACGCACACCGCAAGCGCGTTCCCGAAAGCGCGGAAATCAAAAAAATTACCGCTGCCCTGCAGGCCGTTCTGACATTTTCGGATAATTTTGCACCGACACCGCAAACCATAGAGCGTTTGCAAAATCTGGAAGCCAAGGGGCAAGCGGGTGACGCATACCAGACACAAATACAGTACATGCAGGCCTTTATTCCCGTAGTGGATGCCATTGCACAATTCCCGTTCGGGCAGGGCGAGGCGAAGCTGATTATGGATGTCAGCGACCGCATTGTGAAAAAATCCGTTGAATTACGCGAGACGCTGCTGCCGAACGAAAATGATGAAGGCGTACAAAAGCTGATCGAGCTTGGATTCGTACGCGCCTTGTGCCAGCTCTACAGCGCCTGCCATAAAGCCGAAACAGAAAAAGCAACAGGCATGGATCAGGATGCCGCGACATCGGTCAGTATCGATGCCGTATGGAAAGCTTTCGATATGCGTACAGCTATGATGGAAGCCCTTGCCGCAAAAATGGCGCCAAAAGGCGGCAGCCAAGCAGCCGCAGGATCAAGTGGAGGTCCCGCTGTAGCGACAGCCGCCGCACAGACAGAAGCGCCACAACAAACAGCTCCTCCTGCCGCGCCGCCTGTTCAACCCCCGGCGGCTCCACCCACTACACCGCCACCCGCAGCACCGCCTGTGCAGCCTCCCCCTGCGGAGACACAGCCCCCTGCGCAACCCGCTACACCACCAGCCGCGCCGCCAACATCTCCACCGCCCACCGATCAAGCCGGAGCAGGGGCGGGCGCAAACCCGATGTCTATGTTTGCCAAAAAACCGGAGGGAGGCGACCAAAGCTCTGCACCTGCAGCACCGCCTGTGCAACCTCCCCCTGCGGAGACACAGCCCCCTGCGCAACCCGCTACGCCGCCGCCAACAGAACAGGCACAACAACCGCCTCCTGCTGCTCCACCGGCACAGCCGCCCGTTCCGCCACAAGAGCAGCCTCAGGAACAACCCCAAGAACAACAAGGCGAAGAGGAAAGCGGCGATCAAGGCCAAGCAGGCGGCGGGCCCATGAGCTTCTTCAAGAAGGGTGATTAAAGCGCATCAGCCACCACAAAAGCTTGAAAATTCAAAAGAGCGCATTTTATAATGGTAAGAGTTATTTGCGTATTTTAGGGAAGAATAATGGCCGCCAGTAAAGTCCTCGCTGCATGTCTCATGCTTGCTTCACAAACATATTCCGTTCCGCCCGCCGTGCTTGTCGGCATATATAAGGCAGAAGGCGGAAAAGTCGGTCAGGAAGTGCGCAATACTAACGGCTCTTATGATCTGGGCCCGATGCAAATCAATACAATCTGGATGCCGGACCTCGCTAAACGCTGGGGGGTGAGCGAAGAAACCGCCCGCAAATGGGTGCGTGACGATGCCTGCACCAATGTCGGAGTTGCAGCATGGATCTTCAAAAGCCACCTCAATGAAACGGGCAGCCTGTCGCAGGCCATCGCCCATTACCATTCCCGCACGCCCGTGCATGGCACGAAGTATAAAGGGCGAGTCATTGACATCATGCGGCAGAATGGCTTAATCAAGGCCAAACAATAGCTTTACACACAATGCCTGTGGGCAGTTTTGGGGCTGCTTGCTAGTAAGGATTGCAGTGGTTTAATGAAGCCGCTAACCTTGATTTCGGTGTTGTGTTGTTTTAATGCTTAAATTAGTTTGCAAACGACCGCGACGCAACGCGTTCTAACATTAGGCCTAGTATAATTATGTCCGTAATACTGTCTCATTTTTCGCGTGTTTCACTCTGTGTTTTAGTACTTGGAGCGGGTGCATGCTCAAACATTCAAAAACATAGTAACGATACACCGCAAGTTGTTGCCGCCCCCGATACGGTGAGCGCAATGCTGGCCACAGCTGCCGACCGCGCGTCCAACGCGCTGCAAACACTGGCGGCAATCGAATCACAACGTACACCCGCAACGAATATCGGTCCTGTCGGTGATGCGCCTGCCGAATTACGCCGCGCCGTAACCGTCAGCTGGATCGGCCCCGTCGAACCCATTACAGAATCACTGGCCGAGCGTGCGAGCTATGACTTCCTGACGATCGGCACACCGCCGCCTGTTCCTGTTGTCATCTCTCTCGATATCGAAAACCGTCCGGTTATCGACGTTTTGCGTGATATCGGTCTGCAACTCGGTGTACGCGGCGATGTCAAAGTCGACAGCCAGAGCCGTGTCGTCGAAATTCATTATCCACCCAATACAGGCATAGGCGGGTAGGTGTTTTCCATGTTCGGCCCAATGCGTAAATTCAGGCATTCTTTACTAAGCCTTGCGGCATGCTCCGTGATTGCTGTTTCCGTGCCTGCACTTGCACAAGATACTCCGCCGGTTCCACCAAGTCTGGTCGAGCTGCAAACTCTGGAAAAAGAAAATACTCTGGTTGAAAATGATGGCTTGCCGCTGGATATCCGTCGCGACGCCATAAAAGAAGCTGCTATTTCACTGGGTGCCCGTGGTGGTCTGGCCTGGCGCTCTTACCACATCCGTAAAGAATTAGAGACGCGTGGCCGCTATCTGGACCGTGTTTTTGACTTCAGCCAACTTTTGATTGCTGCGCCTTCCGGTCTTTTGATCGAACCGCCAATCATTAGCGAATCAATTAATGCGATGTTGATCGAATCAGATGGTCAACAAGCTGCTGTGTCCGACCGTATTTTCCACATCGTCAACAATGCGCGCATTGTCTCCGCACCGCGGACATGGCGCACATATCTGGAGCGTGAATGGGGTACAGTTGAGGAACCACCCGATATCTTACGTCCTGAAGACGAGGAAGAGCGCGAACTCTGGATCAAATTGGTCTCACGCGGTTGGGAAGAGGGCATTCGTCAAGCCAATGAGATTTTTGAAGAAGATTTGAGCGTTTTAGTCGCCGATTACGAAGGCATGATCCGTTACCGTACATTACTGTCGCAAGGTATGGTTTCACAGCCATACGCGCTGCAGGTTGATCGCGGAATTACCGGAGATGGTCTGGAAATGCGTGTCGGGGACCGTGCCGTTCAAATCACAGGTGTACCCGAGTTGATAACAGGATCGGAGCAATGGAAGCCCGCAAACCGATAAGCCTCCTCAAACCTGAGGACAACTTTGCGGAAACATGGCCCGATGAACCCGACCGGTTTACCGAGGAAATGATAGATCCGTGCCTATTGTGGTGCGTGAAGCAAAATTCATCCGACGTTACCATTCAAAGCGACCGCCCGATTTATAACGAAATTCACGGTGTTTTGTATCCGGGCACTTTCCGCAATATTGATGCTGCCGATATGGCCGTTTTCCTGTCCAAGATTTACGGACCGGAAGCGCTGGCACGCCTTGCATCCGGTCGTGACCTCGACGTTTCGTACGAGATTCGTCCTGACCGTTACACCCGTATCCGTTTTCGTGTGAACATTACCGCTGTCCTGTCGAAGGGCCGTGACGCGGCACAGATCACAATGCGTGTGCTTCCAAGTGAACCGCCGACGTTCAAGGATTTGGGCATTGAGGAAGAGATCGTCGATGCATGGGCACCACGTCAGGGGCTGGTGGTTGTCACCGGACCGACCGGTTCGGGTAAATCCACGTTGTTGGCGGCCGGAAACCGTTATTTGCTGGAACGCCCGGAAGGGTGCGGCAAGATGCTGACATACGAAGCGCCGATCGAATATACGTACGATACTATTCAAAGTCCGCGATCGCTTGTTTCCCAGAGTGAGATCCCGCGCCACTTGCCCGACTTTGCGCATGGTGTAAGAAACGCGCTTCGCCGTAAGCCTGAGATCATTCTGGTGGGGGAATCACGAGATAAGGAAACGATTAACGCTTCGATTGAAGCTTCGCAGACAGGTCACGCGGTTTACACCACCACGCACACGATGGGCGTTGCCAACACTATCCAGCGTATGCTTTCAAGCTATGACATGAGTGAACGTGAAGAGCGAGCGATTGCGCTGATGGAAACATTGCGTTTGGTCGTAACACAGGCGCTTGTACCGCGTGAAGGCGGCGGACGGTGCGGTGTACGTGAGTGGATGAAGTTCCCCGATGAAGTGCGGGAAAAACTGATGGATATGGATTTCACGGAATGGCCAAACGAAATTCAACGTATGATTAACCAGTACGGCCAAACCATGCAGCGCTCTGCCGAGATCGAATATGAAAACGGTGTTATCGACCGCCGTCACTATCTGTTGCTATCATCTGCAACGGGTGCGTAACTTTCGTTTATTCGCTAACTTCGTCTTAATATTTACCCCGTTACACTTTTTATGTAAGATATTGGTAGCGTTATAAAAAACGCTTGAGCGGAACATCCAAGGAGGGCCTTTCACAGATGTCAGCAGCACAGGAATTAGAGAATCTCCAGGAGAAACAGAACTGGCATTGGCGGAACTCCATGCGCGTTGTGCGATTCCTCGCTTTTGATGCACGTGCCGCGGCCCCTATTCCGGTTCTTCTCGTTTATCTTCGCCTGACGACAATTGTCCTGACCATCGTCACATTGTTGGTGTTCCGTTTCCTTGAAAACAAAGGTCTGACGGTTCCTGCGGCGATGCGCAACCTGCGCCAATGGATTGTCGGTAATGACCGTCCCGGCTGGGTCGGAGTACAAAAACGTAATTTCACCGATTACGGCTAGAAAACACCACCCGAATTTTCCCTTTCAAAGCCACAGACTACTTGTATTTTTGAAAGCTGCGTTCTAAGGTCTAAACTTAACATAGTAAAGTTTATTCCAAGGATTTGCACAATGAAGCTGTGTCTTAACGTATTGAAATCACAACCGCTGACTCTGACTGTTTTGGCAGCGGGTATTGCATTTTTCGGTTTTTCCCAAAAAACACATGCCGGGTTCGAATGGATACCCCCTGCTCCGGCACCTAAGGTTGAGCCGACAAAACCTGCCATGGGCGGAACAATGCCGATGGAAAGTGAAACTACTGACGACGCATTCTTGCCTATTCCCGGTTCCCAACCTGCTCCGGCGCCTCTAGCCGAAGACGACATGGCTGCAGCCCCTGCTGCGGATACGCCGATGGAAGATGATGCCATGGTTGAGGATATGAGCGACGACATGGCTGCGCCAGCTGATGGCGGCATGGACCAAGCCATGAGCGAAGATTCCAATGCACCGATGCCGATTACATCCCGTCCGCAAATGAAGACACTGCACACGGCCGATGAAAACACACATATGCAGAGCAAAACTATGGCCGAGCCTGTCGATGTAACACCGATGCCGATGGACATTGACGAGCCGACCCCGATGATGGACGAAACAGCCGCAGCCCCACAAAAAGCGATCATGCCTGCAGATACGCCTGACAATGTGAAAGCGGCCGTTGCCAAAAACGCCGGCCAGAATTTGCAGGTTGATCCATACCCTGTAATGAACGATACAGCCTCTGCGCCAAGCACAGCATACCGTGAGCCATTCGCGCAGACTCCTGTCGAAGAAAAAGACGTAGTCGGTTTTGGAACAGACATTCCTCTAGCCCTTGCGTTGCAACAGGTTGCACCTGCGGGTTATGCGTTCTCCTTCGGTGAGACGATCAATCCGGGTGCGAAAGTTTCATGGTCCGGTGGTGATAATTGGGTCGCCGTTATGGAACGCATGATCCAGCCTTTGGGTTTACAGGCACAGATTCAGGGCCGCGTTATCTTTGTTAATCACCAACGTGAAGTATCCGCACCACAACCAATCACGCCGGCAACAATTAAACCTGCTGCAGGCGAAGTTACGGACACAGCGGATTCTGCTCCTGAGACTTTGCGCCGCGCAAGCATCAGCGACCCCGGCCAAATCGAACAAGCGCAGCCGAAAAAGACGATCAAGGTTTTGTCTGAAAGACAGCCTGTTGCCAAAATCGAGCCAGCCGCCGGTGAAGAGCACGCCGTGTGGGAAGCCAGTAAAGGCGATAGCCTAAAGGAAACTCTGGAAAGCTGGAGCAAGGAAAACGGCAAGTTCGATGTGAATTGGACTGCTATTCATGACTACACGCTGCAGTCCGATGTATTGATTGCCGGCGAGATGAAAACAGCGCTGAAATCCTTGCTGGAAGACGCTATTTCCAAGGAAGAAGCACCTAACTTTGTGCTCAAACATAACGGCGATAACGAAAAGCCTACGCTGATCGTTAAAGAGCGCGTTTAATTCATTCCCTTTAAATAAAGTTTACGAGGCTGAGTTGCTGCGCCGAGGCAGTGACACGGTATGAGCCCTCGAGCTGGATCTGCAGCGTGTTGATCTTGATCGCAACTTCGTTGATATCGACATTCTCGACATCGTCTATCGTGCTTTGTAAAACTGCCTGCGTATTCTGGTGTGCCTCTTTGGTTTGCGCTATACGCGCCCGTACATTTTCAAGACGGAAACGAATGGCATCAATATCGTCCAGTGCTTCGTTGGTTATACGGGTCAGTTCGTTGAAGACCTCAAAGAAATTATCCTTTTGCTCATCAGTCGTCGCACCCGGCGCACCATCCGCAATTGTCGGATCGCCCGCTGTATACGGTTCGTTATAGGCATCGGCAATCGGGGCGAAGCTGTCGCTTTTGATGAATGCCGTAGCGACCAGTAAGTCGCGGAAAGGCTGTTCATTCGCAAGCGCGGTGTATTCAATTTCCGTGCGTTCATCGACCCGCACAAACACGTCGCCGACATTATTTGTGCTCAGAGCCGGAGAGTAGCCGACGATACTGTCGGTGATGGCGTTCGGGTCAGAAGACGAGGAGCGGTTTGTAATTGCGCTTAACAATTCGTCATTGGTTAGATTCTGTGACGCAGGCAGCGTTTCATCCTTCCAGCGGCCGAGCAAAGAGCTGACGGCTGTATCGAGCGTGCCTGTGTCATTATAAGGTTGCTGTGATGTGTCCGCACCACTCAACAGATAGCGGTCGGTTTCCTGCGTGTTAAGCAAATCGCCCAAAAAGCTGAATATATTTGAGGCCAGATCCTGTATGCCCGATAAGGCTGTATCCGGATCTGTACCGGTTACACCGACAGCGATTTGCTCAACTTCGGGAGTCAGCGGGTCGTCGTAATACACAATCTCCCCGTCCTGATGGACTGATTCCTGATTGAATGTTACGAGAGCGTTGGCGAAATTTTCCGCCTGCGCCTGAAACTCCTCAATCGCCTGAAGAGTAAGGCTGATACGACGTTCCGCGTTATCGATATTGTTTATATAGGTGTCCAGCGTCACGGCACCTGCACGTGCGCGCTTGGATGTCAGAACCTCCGTTTGCAAGCCTGTAAATTGCTGCGTTTTACGCCCTGAAGCCAATTGGTTTGACAGAGTGTTAAGCTGTTCATTTTGTACGTTGATCAGGTTGATACGGCTAAGTGCCGCGCCCAATGTTGAAATACCTGTCATAACTTCCTCCTCAATCTATATCCGGAATGCCTTAACGAAGGACACTCAATAATTCCTGAAATAACTCATCTACTGCGGTAACCACACGCGCCGATGCGCTGAATGCGGTTTGAAAAACAATCAGATTCCCCAGCTCTTCATCCAGATTCACGCCCGATTCGTTCAAAAGCTGTGTTTCCAGTGCGTCGCGCAAAGATTCCTCATCAAGCTGACGTGTTTCGATCAAAATCGTTTCCTGCGTCTGCTGGTTCACCATTTTTTGGGCGAAATCTATCAGGGTGGATGAGCCGATCACGCCTGTTGAAATATCGGCTTGCGGGCCCAAAAAGTCCTGACGGAATGATGTTGTCGGCACGGGCGGGCCTAGCGATGCGTTAGTTTCCGAAGCATAGCCAACATCCCTGATAATCGGTTCATCGACAACCGCACCACCGGAAACGGAATATGTTCCGAACAGGGCCGAGGTAATATTGACACCGTCATCGATCGCTGTTCGAACGGTTGTGGCCGGCGGAGATGCGTAAGTTGCACCGGAGGTTTCAAACGGGCCACCGACTATACGAATGTCGCCACCGAAATCGGGATTGTCAAAATCCTCGCCTGCGCGAAGTCTCAGAACACCATCGATTGCGAAATTAACGGTATCTACCGCCAAGCTGGGCACAGCCTGCAGCTTGTTCAATAACTCAACGCTTGTGTCACCCGGCTCCAGTGTAATTCGAACAGGGTCATTGTTTCCGACCTGAACGTCAAAATACGGATCTTCCGGCAAAACGGGTGCGCCCGCATTATCACTCAGACCGAGGAAATTCAGTCCATCTTGCCCTATACCTGTCGGGCCGAAATTGGAATCAACTTCGTAAGAACCGCTTGTATTGATTTGCAGCTGCCCGTTCGGCCCAGCGCTGGCGACTACGTTCAGGGCGGGATCGACCGCACCTGCCAGACCGTTAATATAATTGACGAGTTGATCGAGTGCATCCACACCCGCAACCAGATCGGCGTCGCTTAAGTCAATCGTGATCGTGTCGGGGCCAAGGCCCGCGCGTGTTTCTTCGAATGTGATCTGAAACTGGTCATTCGGGTCATCCAACGCACCATTTGCAGATGTGATCAAATCACCGACTGATGCGAAGGCCGATAAATCGCGGCCACCCAATAATTGATTGGAAGAAGGCAGGCCAAGCAGAGTCTGCAAGTCATCACCACCCGTATTCAACAGGTCAACCTGCGTGGCTAGGTCCTGATTTTCGGCTAATTGATATTCCACAGAGCCAAATCCAAATTCCAGCACACGACGAATCACTTCGTTTGAGCCAGCCTGTACTGTCGCGCCGAAAGTACCGTCGCGGAGTAATTCATTGTTGTCGATGATCAATTCATTAACCTGAATTTCAGAGGCAAAACCGACATATTCGACCGAAGTTGGCGGGTCCGTAGTCGGGTCAGGCGCGGTGTTGCCCGGCAAGGTGCCGACCCTATTTGTAAATAGGCGTAAGCCTTGGGCATCTAGCCTTCTGGCGAGGTTATATGCGAGTTCATCAATCTGCGCAGTTTGGCGCGGCAATGTTTCATCACGCAATGTTAATAATCCGCCCAAACGGCCACCAGGGTCCGCCGCCGTGATATCCACGGCCGATGGCTGTGACGGGTCACCGATAAATATTCCATTGATTGAACCAGGGTAGGAGGATGTGGCGCTGACCGGTGTGGGATTGAATTGCAACAGCGTTGCTTCTTCGGTGGCCAATTCTACACCGCGATTGGTTTGCACAACCAGAACGCCATCACCGCGCTGGAAGAATGAAACCTCAATCAGGCCCGACAGCTCCTTGATTGCTTCATCGCGCTGATCTTCATATTGCGCAGTGGTGCGGCCGATTGTTGTGTTGTCCTGAATCTGATCATTCAGCTCGGCAACTTGTTCCAACAGGTCGTTGATGCGGTTAACCGTCTGTTCGATATCATTCTGCGCATCATTACGAAGCGTGTTCAGCAGGTCAGCCAGATCATTAATTTTATTGGCCGTCGCTACGGAATCATTCACTACGCTTTCCCTGACGAACGGGTCATCCGGCACATCGGAAAGTGCGGAAAAACTGTCACGCAAGCGGGAAATTTCTGCCGCCACGGATAATTCTGCATCAGGGGGACCGTGAAATTGCTGAATGCGGTTAAGGTAGCTCTGCTGTACGTCTAGCTCGCCCACAGAGCTGACTTGCGTCCATAAATCGCGTTCAAGGTTTAAATCGACGTTGCGGATAATGGTTTCGGTACGTACGCCAACGGTAACGCCAGCAACGCTTTGCGAGCTTTGCGGCAAAAGTTTCCGTGTATAGCCCGGTGTGCTGACATTGGCTACATTATTGGAAATAACGCTAATTTGTTGCTGCGATACGCGTAAACCCGCGAGAGCAGCATCCAGACTGGCTATGCCCATGGGTAAATATCCTTATCCAGTTTGTTATCCGTGATCGGCAAAACACGCCGTACACGGGGGTCAGAACTAGGATATGCAAGGAGAATGCCAGAAACACCCGATACGGGCTTTTTTAACGGCAATAAATGGAAATGATGTCTCTATGGAGCGAATTACGCGATTAGTTTCTCGGCGGATCGTTCAAAATACCCTGCAAGACTTCTGCGTCGGTGCCAAGCTCATCTTCAATCATACCGGACATAAGGATTTCCCGACGCAAAGACGCTTCGTAGTGATCACGTTGCTGCATCAGGTTGATCGCCTCTAGCGCAACTTGAATACGCTCAACGTTGGCTGGCTTATCATATAGATTGGTGTAGAAATCAGGGTTTTGATAAAGCTTTTTGGTCAAAACTTCCATTTGCATCCAATAACTTGGCTTTTCGCCGTAATATTCCTCGATCTGCGCATCTGTCAGGCCGAATTCACGCATCATCGCTTTCATATGGGCCCAACCATGCTGAGCGGCGGCATTTTCAGGATCAGGCGCGCTGGCCTTCATGGCCACCAGCTTCGAATATGAGTTATGCGCCAAATTCGTCAGTGCCATCAGATGACGCGCACGTTGATAATATTGCGCGTTTTCGTTCAGCCTTTCCGGCGAAACATCGTACAGAGCAACAGGCCAGTAAAGATTACGCGCTAGTGCGACGGCATCTTCTTCGTCATTCGTGTCATTGGTGTCTGAGAAATCAATGTCCATGGTGTAGGGGAATTCGATAGTCCGCCCAAAATCGACGTCGGCATTCACACGGCGCAAGTCGGTCGCACCAACATCTGTACCGGGACCGTCCGCATCATGGTCACAGAGCAGCTCCAATCCCTTACTGCTGTCCATCGGGTCACAGTAGGTTGTTCTGAATTGTTGCAGACGGTTTTTGAAATCCGTTTCAGGACCGTAGGCCGAACCATGGTTAAAAAGGTTTGTGTAGTTTGCCATCAGGGCCGTACTAAGCGACAGATGGTCCTTGTTCATTTTGGTTTCGGTCTCGGCAATGCCCTTCATAAATGAACCGACACGACACATCTGCCCACCCGGGTTGTTAGTGCCATCATGACGGCGACCGCCACTAGGGTGGTAATCTTTAACCGCTTGCGCCTTTAGTCTTTGGTGTTCTCTTTGTGCTTCCAGCTGATCTTTTGCATCAAAGAACATCGCGATGGCGGTCATTTCCTGCATACCAACAACCGTCAGCTGCTCAGTCATCAATTGCAGGGGCAGTACAAAGTTTTCTACCCAAGCGTCGTTTTGCGCGTTAACTGCACCCGTGTCACAGGTACTGAGCGGATAAAGGCCACAGTTAGATTCCGACCAGTTATTCACGCCGCCGGGGCCAACCTGTCCACCGCCTGGAGCCGTCAAAACTTTAATAATGGCCTGACTCTGATAATTGCGGGCGTCGGTCGCGACATCGTGACTGTAAAATGCGACCTCAATCGGCTGTTTTTCTGATATGTCCTGCGGGATTTTAATGCCTGTTTCTTCGAACAAACCGGCCCAGTCCGCACGCGTGGTTACATCTGATCGTGCGCCTGTCAGCTTGATGTCCATTTGCTTCTTGGTGAAACTGCCATCCAGTGACATCTCGCCTTTTTGCGGATCGAACTTGAAAGTTACGATCATTCTGTCGCTACCTTCACCGATATTGATTGAGTAGCTCAGATAGTTCGTTACCGCAGCCATATCAGGCGGGGAAAGCAGTTCGAGATTACCGTTAGCATCGATCACGCCATTGGCTATGAACGCCTCGATGTCTTGCCCGATGGCGCGATACCGCACCTTTGTGCCCGGATCAAAACCGGAAAGCAGTGCAAATACGCGGTTTTCCTGAGAACCCTTGTTCAAAAGGGAGGCTTCAACAGTATTTTGCGGGGAGAACACACCAAATGTCACAAATGCGACGAAGACAAAACACACGCCCAGCATGAACACAGCCGGGGAGCGAAGAATGCTTCTTTTATGATGTTTGTTTTTGTTCATAAACCACAAATTTTTAATCCTGCGAACTCAGTGAGTTCTCTGTCGCGGTTTGTAGATCAACAATTGCCAGCTCCAGCAATACAGACAAGTTCGCTTCGTTTCTCAGGTAACTCTTATAAAGGTCAAATTTCTGCATCAAACCAATCGCCTGCATCGCCACTTTCTTCCGCTCTACGTTAGCAGGCTTGTCATACAGGTTGGTGTAGAAATCAGGGTTCTGATAGATCTTCTTCGTCAGAATTTCCATCTGCGCATCATAACTTGGGCCCATTTCTTCATAACCGGAGGCTTCGGTCACAGGGTCTGTGCTGAAATCAAAAGTATCAAGTTCATCATCGTCAAAACCCAGAAGGCTGCGTCTCATATGTTCGTCTGTCGGTACGCCGAGTTCTTCGAGCACAGCGGCCAAGAAGTCTCTGGAACCAGCTGTACCACCTGCTTTCATGGATGTAATCGCATTAAAGGAGTTTTCCGCGACACTTCGTTTTGCAAGCAAGGCACGCATATCGATATAGGCGGAGCGCAAAGCCGCGCCTTCAATAGAATTAGACAGTCTTTCAGGAGACGGAATACGGCTGAATACCACATCGCCATACAGGTTGTTGGACAGCGCCAAAACATCCTCTTCCTCGTCCGTGAGGTTGGTGTCGGTAAAGTCGATATTCAGTGTTTTCGGGAATTGAATGGTCCGCACATAGTCAACATCCTTGTTCACGCGGCGCAAGTCCGTGGCACCAACATCTGTACCCGGTCCGTCGCCATCATGGTCACAGAGCAGCTCCAATCCCTTACTGCTGTCCATCGGATCACAGTATTTTCTCTTATATTGCTGAAGACGGTTATCAAAATCATCGTCCGGTCCGGCGGCCGCGGCAACGTTGGCATTACCAAGATTACGGTCCTGCGAGCGTTGTGACATGACATGCGCCATCAGCTCAGATTTACGTTCGGATGCCGCAAGGCTTCGAACAGTCGTACCGAATTCACACATCCCGTTACTAGGGTGATAATCCTTATGGGCTTGGGCCCGGATCGTTTGCAGGACACGCTGCGTTTCCATCTGGTGCTTGCCATCCATCATTGCACCGACAAGCATTGTCTGGTGCATCGCTACAGCAGAAAGCTGGTCCGCCATCAGCATCATCGCCGGTAGAATGTGATCTTCCCACAGAACCGCAATATACCATTGACGGTGGGCGACAAATTCATCGGTAGTAAACTGGTTGATAATGTCGCGGCTCTCCAATACCTCCATGTAGGAGACGTTGAAAACCAGATTGTTAGAACAGGTGATACATGCCGCATATTCAGAACAACAACATGAAGCCTGCGCCGTGCTTGAGAAAAATGTTGCGCCGACAAGAATAATCGTCGCGCACATAATGCTGTACGCGTATTTAAGAGACTTTTTCAATTTGTACATGTTCAACATCAACACTCAGGTCCCTAGTTATTGTCACTCGATAATGCTTTGTTCACATCAAAGAACTTAATACCAATTCTTGATGATAGCAGAACCGACATCGCCATCTCCTGACGGATTTGGCTTTCATAAATTGCGCGATCCACCATAAGCTCAATAGCCTTCAAAGCCGCACTTGTTCTTTTAACGTTGGCCGGCTTGTCATACAGGTTCGCGTAAAAATCGGGGTTTTGGTAAATCTTCTTCGCGAGGATCTCGAGCTGCGAATAATAACTTGTGTGATAAAGGCGGTCACTGGAGCCACAGGCTCCCGTTCCAGCGCCAGACCCACAAGGGAGATCCAGATATTCATGCACCTCGTCTTCGGGGACGCCCAGTTCCATCATCAAACGGCCCAGATATTGCCATGTCTGAACCGGCTGTTGCGTGTAGAGACCTGCAGTGTCTCCCAAGCTCTTGATACCGACAATCGTGTTAAAGGAGTTTTCCGCCACACTTCGCTTAGCCGCGATAGAGCGCAATGTTAGGAAAAGGTCCGGCTTGTCATCGTCAACGAGGTTGCTTCGTGAAATATCACGGAAAAGAATGTCGGAGCCATAAAGGTTATTACCCAAAGCCTGAATATCGATCTCATCATCAGACGCAATATCATATTGACGGGCGATATCCAGCGTACGGCGGTTTTCAATTGCACGTGTGTAATCGATATCAATATTAATACGGTTTTTCGCTCTGTTGTAATCACCAGTAGCACCCTGATCCGTCAAACAGACCGGATCGGTGACACCCGCGCCACTGGGGACCAGACCGGTATTGGGCGAATCCTTCCAGTTGTTGTCCTGCGGGTCACAGTAAATATTTCTGAACTGTTCCCAACGTGCGACCTTATCGTTTTCCGCATTGTCGGAACCGGCAAAGTTATATTGACCCAAATGTCTGGCGAGCTGTCTTTGGCCCATGGCCACAGCGGTGTAACGGCCACCCGTTTCCGAAGCCGCCAAAGACCTTGCGGCCGTACCGAATGTACAGAACGCCGTGCTCGGCTGATAATCCTTGTGCGCCTGAACCTGAAGTTCCTGGAACAGTCTTTGTGTTTCAAGCTGGTGCTTGGCGTCAAAGAATGTCCCGATCATCATGGTTTGCTGCATGGCGACCACGGTCATTTGCTCGGTAAATAGCTGCAATGCCGGAATAACCTGCTGTCTGGCGAATGTGTCGGTCAGCCAGTCTCTGTGCTGGTTAAATTCATCTGCGATATGTTCGGTAACATCGGGACGAAGAG
The DNA here is from genome assembly GCA_030432025.1 of Alphaproteobacteria bacterium. Taxonomy (GTDB): domain Bacteria; phylum Pseudomonadota; class Alphaproteobacteria; order Micavibrionales; family Micavibrionaceae; genus TMED27. The sequence goes on along the minus strand of JAUIIA010000003.1, from coordinate 158,361 downwards.
TATCTTCGTGCTGGCTAATGATTTCATTGGCGAGGTCAGCACACTGAGTTGCACAGTCATACTGCGCCAAAGCTTCTGTTTTAGAGATAACGAGAAACAGGGAGCACAGACAGGCCAACGTCAAGGCCTGAACGGACTTTTTAAATACTATTTTATGAAATCCCCAAAACGCGTCAGATCGGTAATGCATTATTCCTACACTGCCCTTGCCTCTAAAAAATAACCGTCTTCCCTGTAATTACGAGTACCGTTACAAGGAAAAATATTAGCTCACTCTTTATAGTGTAGCACAGGCTTTTATAAAAAGGCACGTTTCAAAATGTGAAAAAATGAATTGATTTAAATTGCTTGGGTTGTATCGCGCATTGATTTCGTCCACTATATTTTTGAAATTTGCTCTTTATATAAATAGGCATTGAGAATTTATGGCAGAGAAAAAGGCAAAAAAGCCCGTCAAAGGTAAAATCGATAAAGCTGCAGAAGAAGCTGCCGCTGCCGCGGAAGCTGCAGCCGCGGAAGATGTATCCGGTCTTGGGCGTGTTGTCGTCAGAAACGAATTCTACCGCGATGGCTACAGAACGCTGCTGCGCCTGACGCTTATCCTGTCTATTGTAATTGTCGGTCTGATCGGGGCGATGTATTTCGTTATCCAGACACACCAACCTGAAAACCGCTATTTTGCCACGACCGAAGATGGTCGCCTTGTACCGATGGTCGCGCTGAGCGAACCGAACCTCAGTACACCCGCCTTGATGTCATGGGTTGCGCAGGCCGCGACGGAAGTTATGACATTCGGCTTTAACGATTACCGTCGTCGTTTGCAGGAAGCCTCTCGTAACTTCACGCGCCGAGGATGGGAAAGTTTTACAGGCGCTTTGGAGCGTTCCAGAATTATCGAACTTGTTGAAGCTAACCAGCAAGTTCTTACGGCTGCGCCGCAGGGTGCGCCGATCGTGGTTTCCGAAGGTTTGGTTGCCGGCCGTTATCAATGGGAAGTTCAGCTGCCTATGGTTTTGACCTATCAAGCAGGTGCGCGAACCAGAACGGACCGTCTATTGGTTACTATTGTTATTGTTCGTGTTCCGCGCCTCGAAAGTGCGAACGGCGTTGGTATCGAACAATGGGTTGCCGTTCCGCGATAGTGTTTATTTTCTTACCTGTGCGCAGTTTTGAAAATATGATGCTTGACGGATGACAGGGGTTTTTATTGGGCTTATTCTTGAGAAGGTCTGTATTCAAATATTTAAGTAAGACAGCATGCGTTTTCTAATTTCCACATTGGCAAAATCCACAACTATTCTGTATCGCGGGGCACTTCTTGGCTCTGCGGGACTTGTTTTCTTTACTGCGAATAGCGCAACTGTCCACGCACAGCTGCCGACTTTGCCGGGTGAAGAGCCTCCCGGTCTGGGCACAGATGCTTTGCCGCCCGGCGAGAATGAGGCGTTCGAATTTTCCAACGATGATGCGCTTGGCTTTGGTCCGTCTGCTGATGAATTGCAAGAGCAAGCCCGAAAAGAAGCATTCGATGCTGCTTTGGAAGGTTTGCTGCCTTTGCGCCCCGAGGAAATCAGAACCTTGCTGGAGCGTTTTGACCGCACACAAGAATCCGTACAGACACCTGTTTACCCAAACCCGAAGCCTGAAGTTGTTGTTAAAAACATCTCGCTTGATCCGGGTGCCGAGCCGATTTCCGTCAAGATGGCTTACGGTCACGTAACGACCATCAGCTTTCTCGACTCTTCCGGCGCCCCTTGGCCTGTTCAGGACGTAAGCTGGGCCGGCAACTTCGAGGTTCTCGAAGTTCAGCAGGAAAAAGACAAATTCACACACGTGTTCCGTATTTCACCGCAATCCGAATATGCGTACGGTAACATGTCGATTACAATGACCGGCCTTATGACGCCTGTCATTATCACGCTAGATACAAACCGCGATGTTGTTCATTACCGCGTAGACGCGGTTTTGCCGGACTTCGGTCCGCTGGCCGAAGCGCCGATTATTGACACCGGTATTACTACAAGTGCCGGCGATCAGGATCTTGCGCAAATTCTTCAGGGCAGCATCCCTTCCGATGCGGTTCGTTTGGATGTTAGTGGCGCTGATGGCCGCACATCCGCATACCGCTACAATGAATTGGTATATGTTCGTACGCCGCTAACCCTACTTTCTCCGGGATGGAACAGTTCTGCAACATCCGCGGACGGTACGCGCGTTTATGAAATTGATGATGCCCCTGTATTGCTTCTGTCAGACAGAGGACGAATGGTACGCGCCCGCCTCTCATCACGCGGCGACATGTTAGAGGAGCTTTTAGATGAGTGATGATCTCGACGATGATCTAAGTATCGACGATTCATTCGACGATTTCGAACAAAAAGAAGGCGGCAATACCCTTGGTGATTTGTGGCGCGATAACGCCATGTTTAAAATCGGTGTTATCGCCGGTGCCGGTATTCTGTTCTTTATTCTGATCTCATTTTTGGGCGGCAGCGAAGAGCAGGGCGGTAACTCGTCTGTTGGTACCAGTCAGCAAGACTTTAAATCCACGCCGGGTGAGGCCTCCTCACAGAAATATATCGACGCTTTGACCGAGCAAAATGATGCCGATATCGAGCGCGCGATCCTCGAGAATGACAGTGTTATTCCCGTGCCGATCGACCCGACAGAAGACATTATTACCGTTCCGGCCGAAGAAGATGAAGCGGAAGACCCGCTGCAGCGTTGGAGAAGATTGCAAGAAGAACGTCTGGAGCGTGAATTGCAGGCAAAAGAGACGGCTGTTCCTGTTGACAGTGGCGTAGATGCCCAACGTCAGGAAGCTGTTGCTGCCCTGGCTGAAGCGATGTCCGAGCAAATGCAGTCCATTTTGAAAACACAAAATGAAGTCACTGTTTCACAGCGCGTCATGACTGACCCGAACTTCCTTGAAACCTTGCGTGAATCGCAGATGGAAGACGGTGAGTACATTGATGGTGAGTTTGTTGAAGATGGCGATGAGCTTGATATTGAAGCCGAGCCTGAAGTTCTGTTCCCTGCCGGTGAAATCGCTTACGCGCAGTTACTGACAGAAGCCAATACAGACGCGCCTGGTCCTATTTTGGCGGAGATCATGTCCGGTCCTTTGAAGGGTAACCGCGTACTGGGTAGCTTCGAAGCACAGGATGAATATCTGACATTGAATTTTGACACAATCGTTATTGACGGACAGAGCCTGACAATTGATGCGGTTGCTCTGGATCCGGCCACGACCTTGCCCGGTATGGCCACAGAAGTTGATCACCGTTACTTCAAGCGTATTGTTCTGCCTGCCGCTGCGGCCTTTATTGAAGGCTTCTCGGAGGCTGTTGCCGAATCTGGTCTGACAACGATTACCATTCGGGGTGAAACTGTTGCAGAAGAAACCGAAGACGCCGACACAGAGCAAGAAATCGCTTCCGGTTTTGAAGAAGTCGGTCAGGAGTTGAGCGAAATTCTCGATGAGATGGCTGATGATACCGAAGTGTTGATTCGCGTAGAAACCGGAACACCGTTTGGTATGCTCTTCCTCGAGCCTGTACTTTCCGATCCTGATGTCGAGACCACAGACGACTTTTAATACAATAAGTATTGTCGTCTCTGGACTTTTCTTCGGCTTTGATTAAACTTCAAAAAAGACTGAACTTTTGGAAAGATTTTTGTAATGCCTAGTGACGATCCCAAAATTGAAGAAGATTTCGAAGATATTGATTTCGATGATGTCGATGCCGACATGGACGATGAAAGTTGGGATGACTTTGACGACGCGGATGTTGCAGACGACGCAGGATTGGATGATGAGTTCAGTGAAGATGACGCTTTTGCCGATGATGATGCAGGCGCAGCACCCGCAAAAGGCAAGAAAAAGAAGAAGGGTGGCAGCAGCTTCACTCTGGCCGTAATCGGCGGCGCTGTTATTGCCGGTGGCGCCATTCTGTATTTCACCGTATTTTCCGGCGGTAGCGCGCCCGTTCCCACCCTCGAGCCGACTGCGGCCGAAGCAACGGACACTATGGCCGAGACCACACCGCCATTACCCACGGATGCGCCTGTTGAAACAACAGCCGCAGTTCCGGAAGAAGACAGCGCATTTCTGGATATTGAAGAATTAAGCACCGACTTGCCGCCAATGCCGGCTACTGTCGAGGGCGTACAAGATGAAATCGCGAGTTCGATTGACGATATTGAAAGCCTGAGCACTGATGATCTTGATCTTGGTGATCTGGACTTTGACGAAGGCACAGCCACACCTGCTGAAGCCGAACCCATGGCCGAGAGCGGTGAATCTGATGTTCTGACCCCTATGCCTGATCTGGACAGTATGGAAGACACTGAACTCGCAGATTTGAGCTTTGATGACGGTCAGCAACAACAAGAAGCCTCCATGCTTGAAGATATGCAAGCCATCGAAGAGATGACCGAAGAAGCCGACAATGTCGCGCAAGATCTCGAGGATTCAATGCCCGAACTTGATAGTGCGATGGAAGAACTGGATGCCGGAACCGAAGATTTGGCCGCTATGACTGCGGAGGAGCCTCCTGTTGAAGCTGCGCCGTCCGCGGAAGGCAGTGATCAAGGCGAGTTGAAAGCGCTTGTGAACGATCTTAACGAACAATTGAGCGCCAAAGATAAGTCTCTGGACAATGCAACGGCCGAAAATGCAGCACTTTCAAAGCAGCTTAATACAGCTGAAAGCCGCATTACTGACCTGCAGAGCCAGATTGAAGAGCTTAAGAATCAGCTCGAATCAGCCAGTTCCGTTAGTGATGTTGCAACGCAACCAACTAAGGCTCCGACGAAAACGACTGCAAAAACAACGACTTCATCATCCACAACCAGCTCTACTGCTTCGGCTACGCCACAACCTAAAAAAGTTGCGCCTAAGCCAAAGCCTGTTGTTTGGTCAATGCGTTCAGCAAGTCCGGGTAATGCCACGCTGGCTAACCAGGACGGCGACCTGAGGCGTGTTGAGGTTGGTGATACTGTTCCCGGTCTGGGCCGCATTGAATCCATTGCCGTTCAAGGTGGAAAATGGGTCGTGCAGGGCTCAAAAGGTTCGGTTTCTCAATAAATTAGCCCGATATTTACCGTCAATTGCCGATAACTTATTAAAAATATTAATAAAATTGTTGGTAACGATTTCTTTGTAATTTCCGTGTTATCATAATTAAGGTTGGATAGCCTCATCTTGTGCAATGTAAGGATTTTGTACAAATCAGGCGTATTTTGATGTAACATATTATGGCGGTGTACATAATAAGACTATGGTAGAGAGTAGTATGACAGGGCTTTATAAGCGTTTTTTCGCATTCTTCTTAACATTACCTCTCATTTTGATTGGGTTTGATGCTTACGCGGCGGCGGATATCAATGATATCGCCGACAATGCTATTGCATCCACACAATCACTACCCGGCTTAGTCTCCGCACTTAGTTACGCTCTGGGTCTATTATTAGGCGTACTCGCCGTCCTTAAATTTAAGGAACATGTCGAAAACCCCAACCAGACCCCTTTAAGAACACCTATTATAAGATTACTTGCCGGTGGTGCGTTGATGGCGCTTCCTATTGTTTACGAAGCAGCCCGCGAAACTATTGGTAATGACGCATTTGCAGTTGATGCTTTCAGCATCGTTAACTCCATCGGTAGCATCTTCGGTATTGCCTCCGGTATTCCGATCCTCGGTACGTTGGTTAACGACTTTAACTTCATTTTGAATAACATCATTAACTCAATCAGTGACACGCCGGGTATTGTATCCGCGGTTGGTTACCTGCTGGGTCTGATCATTGGTGTACAGGGCATCCTGAAGGCCAAAGACCACGTAGAAAATCCTGACCAGACCGCTTTGAGAGAATCAGTCGTTCGCTTGATGACAGCTGGTGCCTTATTTGCGCTGCCGACTGTATTTAACGCGATGTTCGTAACCATTGCCGGTGGCGGTGGTGGCGTAGGCGCTATTTTCTCGGGCCTGGTCGGCGGAGCCAATATGACAGTTTCCGGTTATGGTGAAACTGACTGTTTGACTGGTCTGGCTTCCGGTATTACAGCCTTGCTCGGTTTCCTGGGCGGCTTGGGTATCCCAGGTCTAGGCGGCGGTGCCGGCCCCGGTATGGGCGAGCTAATGTGTAACTTTATCGGTCACGCTTCTGCGTTGCCAGCATTCCTGAGTGCGGTCGGTTACTTGATCGGTCTGGTCTTGGGTCTGTGGGGTATCCTGAAAATCCGTGACCACGTATTGAACCCGGCGCAGACAGGCCTTTGGGAAGGTGTCTCGCGTCTATTGGCTGGTGGTGCGTTCTTCTCTCTCCCTATTCTGATTGAAGTCGCCCGTAACACGCTGGTTGGCGGTGGTGCCGGTGGTTTGACAAGTTTCCTCGGATTAACAAACTCTGTAACCAGCTACAACTCAACGGGTTGTTCCGGTACAGGTTCTCTGGACAACATGCTGGTCTGTTTCATGGGCGATATTATGGGTCCGATGCACATCGTGACCAACTTCTTCGCTTATGTTGCCGGTATTATCTTCATTATGATTGGTATTTCACGCCTGATTAAGAGTGCACAAGACGGTGCTCGCGGTCCGGGCGGTATTGGTACCGTTATGACATTTGTCGCCGGCGGTGCGTTGATTTCCTACAACGAAATCGTCCGCGCATTCTCGACCTCATTGGTGGGTCCGGGCGCGACCAAGACATTCGCAAAAATCGCCTATGCTAAGGGCGCGATGACGACGGCTGAGGCCGAAGCAGCGCACTCTACAATTAGTGCGGTACTGCAATTTGTAATCATTGTTGGCCTCATTAGCTTCGTTCGTGGTATATTTATTGTAAGGAACGTTGCCGAGGGCAATCAACAGGCCTCGATCATGGCCGGTGTAACGCACCTGATTGGTGGTGCATTAGCCGTGAACTTGGGTCCCTTGCTAAACGCTGTGCAAACAACGCTTGGACTTGGGGCATTTGGTATCCAGTTCAGTTAACCGTAAGGCTTTCAGGACTGGGAAATTTAGTGAGCAAACAACCTTTTGGTAGAGGAGAAACTATATGCTTAAATCTATGAAACGTAACTACAGCCGTATGGGCGCACTTATGGTAGCCGGTATGGTAGCAGGTCAGGCAGGAGAAGCCGAAGCTGCGAACAACTTTAGCTCGATCGCTACAAACATTGCGACATCTATCGGGTCCTTGCCTGGTCTGATCTCCGCGATGTCATACCTCTTCGGTGTGCTGATCGGTGTACTTGGCGTGATGAAAATCAAAGACCACGTTGAGAACCCAACTCAGACTCCATTGAAAGATGGTGCGATCCGTTTGGCAGCTGGTGGTGCATTGTTCGCCCTCCCAATCCTGTTCGAATCTATGTTCGAGACAATTGGTGAAGGTACAACAACTTCCACAGCCAAATTGAACCAGGTTAAACTGGGTCTTATCTAAGACCATATTTATTTATGGGAAATTATCCATTATCTCTTGGGATCGCCCGGCCTACGGGCGGTTCACCCAAGAAAAGATCGGGAGCCGGCAAAACCGGCTCTTCTTCTGTTGAGGGCAAAAAACTCGACAAAGAAACCAAGCAAAAGATATTCGAGCGTGATGATTTCACGTGCCAATGCTGTGGTTTTGTTTCCAAGAAATACCAAGAAGTACTTTTCAAGAATTCAAACAAAAACGACACCAGTGACGGCAATTTGCTGACTGTTTGTATTTTTTGTCATCAATGTTTCCATCTGGAAAATGTCAGCGGCATGAAGTCCGGTGTTCTGATCTGGTTGCCGGAAGTTGAGCAAACCACGCTGCATCACATTGCGCGATCAATTTATGTCGCCCGTATCTCACAAGGGCCTGTGGCGGAAGCTGCGCGAAAATCACTCGATATACTGCGCGGACGGCGCGAAGAGGTGATTAAACGCATTCATACGGACGATCCGTATATTCTGGCGACTGTTCTGAAGGATTATTTATCCCCCAAACATTACGCCGAGCGCGTTAAGAAGCTAGAGGGGATACGGCTGTTTCCGCTGGATCGCCGTATTATCAAGGAAGCCGATCTGGAGTTTAACCAGTTCCCGCAGATTCTGGCATATTGGCGATCAAAAGACGGACCTTTCGGCGGAAAAACACCGCCGCAATGGATATCGATCTACCAAGAGCTGTTAGAGGCAGCGTAAATCTTTATTTTTCATAGACTAATAAACTGCTTTTTATCGGGAAAAGCCCTATCCGCAGCCTGTTAACTTGGTTATATTTATAGAATAATAATGCTGTACTAAGCTTAAAGCGATCCAGATTTTCGGTTATGAATACAATTCAGAAGCTCATTGCCCCGTTCCAAAAAGCCATGCGCCAGTCGGTGTCTTCCTTCGTTCAGTTGGAAACCGCTGATAGCGAAACGGTTATGGTGTCCACTGACGGCTCCTTACTGTCCTACGTTAAAATCGAGGGTAGTAAGCAGATCATCGGGGAAGAAGAATATGAAAAGATTGTTGAATCCTCAACGATCAAGATTGGTGCACGTTTCGACCGCCAAGGTCATGCTATGCAGGTCTATTTCGTACGCGACCCTGGCCGTATTGAAGAAGTTTTGCGCGGGCTGGTTAGGCCGATCGAGCTGACCGCCCGTAATATCGGTCTGGAAATCGATGACCTTATTCAGGAACGTGTTCGCCACTTGCAGCGCTTCCTCAGCCACGAAGAAGCCTATTTCGTGCTATGGACGCGCCCGAGTGTTCTGACCAAGAATGAATCCGAACGCGCGACGAAAGAAGCGAAGGAAAATTCGAAAGAATGGGTCAACGCCAACAACTCACAATACCCAATGGCTGCATTGGAGCCTTTGCGTACGCGGCACAAAAGTTTCATGGCTGCCGTTATGGGTGCTCTGGATGAAATGGGCATCAGCGGTAACGTTCTGGAAGTCCACGATGCCTTACGCTCCGTGCGGGCCAACTTGTTCCCCGATCGCGCTAATGATCAATGGAAAGCGTGTTTGCCTGGTGACCCGATCCCGCCGCGTGCGCCGACAAACCGCATTGATATGTCGGATATTCTGTGGCCAAGCATTCCCAATCAGGTTGTTGCCGGTGATGCCAAGGTCTTGAGTAAGGCCGTTGTGCGTATCGGTAATATTTACTGGGCCGGCGGTGACATGACACTCGGCCCGATGGATGCGACTGCCTTCCCATCCTTGCTTAACCGTCTTGTGGATGCCGATATTCCGTTCCGTATTTCCTTCCTGATCGAAGGTGGCGGTGTTTACGCGACGCAGATGCGGACATTCCTCGCGACCATTATGGGCCCGACAAACGCGGCCAACAAACAGATCAAATACTCTCTGGAAGGCTTGCAGGCTCTGGCCCGTAACGAGCCTGTAGTCCGGATGCGTTGTTCCTTTGCGACGTGGTGTACGGTGGACGAGAAAGACGAAATTCTCGACCGTCAATCCATCTTGCTGCAGGCGATTGAAAGTTGGGGTTACTGTCAGGTCAGCGAATTTTCCGGCGATCCGCTGGACTGCATCATGTCTTCCGCGATGGGTATTCACTGTGCCGGTACGGCGCCGACCGGTATCGCGCCAATGATCGAAATCATGCGTTTGCTGCCATGGCATCGTCCATCCAGTCCGTTTACCGAAGGCGGCGCGATGTTGTTCCGTACGCCGGATGGTAAAGTCTGGCCGTATCAGACGGGTACGAACCTGACGACCACATGGTTTGACTTGATCTTCGCCCAACCGGGTGCGGGTAAGTCGGTTCTTCTGAACACGCTCAACCTTGGTACATGCTTGTCTCCGGGTTTGAGTAAATTGCCATTCGTAGCGGTTATCGATATCGGTCCTTCATCATCCGGTTTGATCTCTCTGGTCCGTGAAGCGTTACCATTGAGCCGTCAACATGAAGCGGCCTATTACCGCCTGCAGATGAGCCACCAGTTCGCGATTAACCCGTTCGATACCCAGCTCGGCTCCCGTGTGCCGTTGCCGGATGAACGAAGCTATCTGTCCGAACTGATCACGCTTCTTTGTACGCCTGCGGGTTACGACAAGCCGTATGACGGTATGCAACAGCTCGCCGGTCTTGTGGTTGATGAAATGTTCCGCTGGCGTAATGACAGTGAAGCGAACGCCGAACCGCGTCCATACCTGCCGCGTCTGGAAGCGGAAGTCGATGAAGCGATTCACAAATTCAACGTTCACTTGCCGACCGACCCATATTGGTGGGATATCGTAGACAAAATGTTCGAACTTGGACAATACCATGTTGCCAACCTCGCCCAGCGTCATGCCGTTCCGACATTGAACGACTCCATCACGGCTTCGCGCCGTCCGCAAATCCGATCCTTGCTGGAAGAAACATCGGTCGGGTTCTCGGCTGAAACGGTTATCGGCGCGTTTGAACGTATGGTGACATCGGCTATTCGTGAATATCCGATCCTGTCTTCCGTGACGCAGTTCGATATTGCGGATGCACGTATTTGCTCCCTCGACCTTATGGACGTAGCACCGCAAGGGGATGAAGCCGCCGACCGCCAGACATCGATCATGTACATGCTTGCACGTCACGCGCTGGTCCGTAGCTGGTGGATGGGTAAAGAGGCGGTTCAGTATCTGCCGAAGAAATATCAGGAATATCACGAGTTGCGCCTGCAGGAGCTATCCGAAGCGCCGAAGCGACTGTGTTATGACGAATTCCACAGAACCAGTAAATCCCATGCGGTTCGAAACCAGATTATTCGTGACGTGCGTGAAGGTCGTAAGCGTGGTGTACAGATCGTTCTGACATCCCAGTTGATCGACGACTTCTCCAAGGACATGGTCGACCTGGCCACAGGTGTCTGGGTTCTGGGTACTGCGATTTCCGATAAGGCCGTGGATGACGTGGTTGACCGCTTTGGTCTATCCGCGACCGCGAAAGCCGTCATCCGCCACAAGCTGACCGGTCCGAAATCTATCGGTGCGCCGTGTCTGTTCGTTCTGGGTTCAACCGACGGGCGTTACGAGCAACACCTCTATAATACGCTTGGCCCGATCGAGCTGTGGGCGCTGTCCACCTCCGCCGAAGACGTGGCTATTCGTAACCGTCTATATAACAAGCTGGGCGCTAGCCGTGGCCGTCAGATGCTGGCCTCTGCCTATCCCGGTGGTAGTGCACGAAGCGAAATCCGCCGCCGTGTTCTGGCCCGTAGTGAAGAAACCGACGCACGTGCTGCTATGATCAGTGCGATTATCGAAGAAATCGTCGACGAGCTTGTCGAAGAAAGCAAGAACAGCCAGCGTGCCGAATTGTCCAAACGCGTCAAGTTGATGTAGGGATATTGGAGTTTTTGAAGCATGAGTGATGAACTGTCAGCCGATGAAGCCGCCGTTGTAAATAGCACCGAAATGGTTGACCGTGAGGAACGCAAAGCCCTTAAAAAAGCGCAAAAAGAGGCTGAAAAGGCCGCCAAAGCCAAGCTCAAGAAAGAAGCCCAGGAACCCGATGAAATTGAACAGGCTCTATCCAACAGTAAGTTGGCAGAGCAGCAGCGTATCAAACGCAAAAAGATGTTCAATTACGCGTTTTATCTGGTCGGTCTTACATTGTTGTTCTGGGCCTATGACTTCCTGTTTTCGCCCTATCTGGCAGATATGAAATACGGTATTTGTAAGGTTTATCTGGAGCTGAATGTTCAGTATCCGCAAGATTTACGTGTCAGCACCGTGGATGATTACGGTACCTATACCCGTATCTGGTACACGCAGCTCGATGCGTTCGGTGAGTACCGTATGGAGCAAATCCAATGTAATTTCCGTGCTGATGAAATAACAGGCATCGCGCTTGAAAAAGTCGCCGTCAACAGACGCGAGGTCGACCCGCAGAGTGTCGCCGACTTTAACCGTTCCATTCCTGTTATTCTGGCGCACCCGCCTTCACTCGAGGTGCCTCCGCCACTGACAGACAGCCTTTCCGGCTTGCAAATCAATGCCGACAGATTCCGCTTCCAGCTGAATGTTAGGGGTGTGAATTAATCTTCGCTGCCCTATATAAGTTTTGGACAACAAATACTTAGGGGCTTTATCACCATGAAATACAAAAAACTCGGCCGTACGGATATTCATGTATCGCTCATCTGTCTGGGCACAATGACATGGGGACGGCAGAACACAGAAGCCGAAGGCCACGAGCAGATGGATTACGCACTCGACCAGGGTGTGAATTTCTGGGATACGGCGGAGATGTACGCCATTCCGCCCACGCCCGATACTTACGGCAAAACAGAAGAAATTATCGGCACATGGTTTGCCAAAACGGGACACCGTGAAGACATTGTGCTGGCCTCTAAAATTGCGGGGCCGGGTATGCCATGGATTCGCGGCGCCGATGCGATGATCGACCGTAAAAATATTTTGGAGGCTGTCGAAGCATCCCTGAAGCGTCTGCAAACAGACTATATAGATTTATACCAACTACATTGGCCTAACCGTGGTGCTTATCATTTCTCCCGTCACTGGGATTACGACCCAAAATTCGACAAGGAAGAAGTCGAAGCCAACTTCATCGAAGTCCTCGAGACGCTGGATGAATGTATAAAGGCCGGAAAAATCCGCCATGCGGGCCTGTCGAACGAGACCGAATGGGGCACAATGCGCTATCTGCAGCTTGCGGAGAAACACGGCTTGCCGCGCATGCAATCGGTCCAAAATGAATACTCCCTGACCTCCCGCATTTTTGAACCAGGCTTTGCCGAACTTGCCGTAGCAGAAGAATGCGGATTATTGGCATGGTCACCACTGGCGGCAGGCATGCTGAGCGGTAAATATATCGACGGCGCCCGTCCCGAAGGCAGCCGTTGGACGCTACTATCCAGCAAGGCCGCACGCGACACCGACCAAGCAAATGCAGCCGTAAAACGTTATGTCGCTGTTGCGGAAAAACACGGGCTGGATGTATGCCAGATGGCATTGGCGTTTGTGAATGCAAAGCCATTTGTCACGGCCAACATCATTGGCGCGACGAGTATGGAACAGCTGAAGACCAATATCGCCTCCATTGATGTGGAGCTTTCGGATGAAGTACTGGCGGACATCGAAGCTGTCTATAAAGATTATCCCGTTCCGTATTAATGGGTAATTTATAACTATTCCATAATTTATTAATTAAAAAACAATGCTTTACATGCATATTTGCCTTATTTATTCATAAAGCATGCATGTTGAACAGGGTGATTTAAAGCGCAGCTTTATCACTTTATTAATCGACCCAAAACAAAAAGAAGGGTTTGCAGACATCCGCGCTGAATTCGCGGAAGCGCATCGTGACTGGCACGCGACACGTCCGGTCGACGACCATTTGTCGTTGGCGTTTACAGGATCGGTGAAGGGTGTGGAAAATCAGGGACGACTGGATGAACTGCTGACTGAATTTGCGGCCAAGGCACGACCGTTCTGGATCAGCTTTGACCATGTCGGACATTTTGAGAACAGACGCCGCAGGCAGGGGCGCGATGTTTTGTATTTTGCACCCGACGAAGGATCGAGCCGACATATCGTTGAAAGCCTGCATCAAGATCTGGCCTTTAAAGTTTTGCGCCCGAACGGATTCAAGTTCGGACGGTTCGATGTCGTTCCGCATGTGACTTTCGGCCGTATCTTTAACCCCGAAAAACACACACGCGACCGTGACAGGTTCATCGACAGGCACCGCATAATGCACACGCCCCAAGTACTGGTCACGGGCTTTACGCTTGCCGATAGCTACACAAAGAAGCACCCAGACGCGCCGGACCCACATGACAAAACACGTTCGAAATATTTCGAGGTGAAACGCTACGAGTTCGGCGGCGAACCGATGGAACCGCTCAGCGGTATCGGCTAGCTCAGCTCATCAATTTCAAGCGGGAAAATTCCCGCAACGCCGAGATATTGAATATCCAGCTTTGCGCCCCGATGCGTTTGCATATTGACGGCTGCAATATCCAGCCGCTGGTCAATACCCAGCGCTGCGGCAGCACCGAAATCTTCAAAGAAGTGCACACGCACACCGTCAATCGTTACGGGTTTGCTTGGTGGCCTATGGCCTGCACGTTTGATTTCCCGTCCGCAAAATTGAATACGGTCGTCAGGGGTAGCGTCATAGATGTAAATATTTTTGAGAGTCATTTTTAGTCGTCCCTCCGTGGTTAGGGCGGGCAACATACGCCTCTCAATTTTAAATGCAAGAACTTTCTTAGCGAGGAAGCAGAAGCCAGTACTGACCGCGAGATTTCATCGATCCTGCAACGCTTTCCGCGTGGTCGCCATAGCCCCAAAATACGTCGCCGCGTACCGCGCCGCGAATAGCACCGCCCGTGTCCTGTGCGACCATAAGCTTGCGCAATGGCGCGGCCCCTTCATATGGTGCCTCGATATCCGTCCATACGGGCAAGCCATAGGAAAGAAGCGACCTGTCCACGGCCAGAGAACGTCCGGCCGTTAAGGCAATACCTTCACCGCCGATCGGACCTTCGCCGTCTAGTTTGCGGAAAAACACGTAGGATGCATTGGTGTTCATAATCTCGTCAGCTTGCGCCGGATTATTCTCCAGCCATGCGCGGATGGATTGCATGGACACATTTTCCTTGGTCAATTCACCACGCTTGATCAGCTCGCGTCCGATCGCGTAATAGACATGGCCGTTCTGGCCCGCGTAACCAATACGCATTGCCTGACCGTTATCAAGCTGCACGACGCCCGAACCTTGGATCTGAACAAAGAACGCATCAACGGGGTCATCAACCCAGACCAGAACTTCTTCGTTGTGCGGCCATTGTCCGGCAACAATTTCGGCGCGCGGTTCATACGGCTTGAGATTGCCGTCAATTACACGACCCGCGATACGCTCGCCCTTAAGGTGGTCACGGAAATCGCCAAGCTGCACCATAACCAGATCATCGGGACGCTGGTGAAGCGGTGTCTTATACACGCCATATGGTTTCAAAGAGCCTTTCAGGGACGCTTCGTAGTAGCCTGTGAACAAGCCTTCTTTATCGCCAGCGTCACTGACCAGATACGGTTTGAAACGGTTCTCGAGGAAGCTGCGCAGGTTTTGCGGTTTCATATTCACAAAGCTGCGGCATATCGGTTGCCAGTCGCCGTATGTGCCTGCTTCAGCAAGCGGACCCATTTGCGCAGTCGCCGGTTTTTTGAGGATGCGCGCGCAGGATTTTTCAAATGCGGGAATAAAAGTGCGCATATCATCCGTGCCCCAACCGGGCAGAGCCGAGAAACGTGTTTCCGTCAGCCGTAAGTCGACGGGCTTATCATCAGTTTTTTCGGATGAGGGTGTGGTGGTGCAAGCACCGACAAAAAGAAGAAATACAAAAAGAAAATAGCGCATGCGATTTTTTTATCACATGCGTTGCCGATGCAAAATCGTTTTTAGTGAGAGTCGGGAATAAGCTCGTTGTCGTCTTCGATATCACCGCGTGTTTCGTACAAAAACCACGCAGGATTTTTCGAACGTAATTCACGGCCGAACGTCCAGATGTCGTTCATCTTCGTCACCCTGTCCGGATTACCGGCAATGGTGTTGCCTTCGGCATCGCGTGTCACACTGCTTTCATCGGCTGTGAATTTCACGGTGATGAATGCCATTTTGCCCTGCATGTAAGCTTTGGTGATCATGGCTTTGCGAATGGCGTGAATGTCTGTGATCTGTGTATGACCTTTTTCATCACGATCCGCGATCGCGGCATCAAACGCCTTATATACATCGTCCGCAAGCAGGCCTTTCAATGCAGAACGGTCACCGGCGGCGAAAGCTTCGACAATCATGGCGAATGCGTCTTGCGCGCCTTGCAGGAAAAATTCGATATCGAATTCACGATCGGCTTTCGCGATATCAATCAGACCGTTTTCGGCCGTCTTGTTATCGACACCGAAACCGTCGACCGGATCATCGGCCAGCGCGATAATTTGCTGCTCGGCATTAAGCGGCTTGTCTTGAGAATCTGAATCCGGCTTTACCGCATCGGGGTTTTCAGGACCGAGGTAAGGATTGGAACGCTCTCGCTCCTCTCCCTGAGTTGTGCCCAGAATATTTCTAAGCCAAAACACCAACCCTGCGGCTACCAACGCGTAAACAATTAAATCTGCAGGCAAAATCTTGAACCTTTTGTTTTCTTGCTCATATATAGTGCAATATGTTCATTTTACCACAGATTGTCCAACAAAAGCTTTATAAAAGCAGTTTCATGGTCCGTGTTAAAACACGTACGCTTAAAAATTAACCTAGGATTATTAAAGGCTTATGCCATTTTTCTTTATTTTTGTGATTATTCCGCTGATGGAATTGTTCGTCTTCGCCGCTGTCGGCGAGCATATCGGTTTGTTTACAACCTTGCTACTGGCGTTGCTGACCGCGATTATAGGCGGCTCTATCGTCAAGTATCAAGGGCTGCAAACCCTTATTGCCTTACGCAACAGTATGGATAAAGGCAAAATGCCGTTGAACGAACTGTTTGACGGGTTTTGTCTGGTGGCGGCCGGCGCATTGCTGATTACGCCCGGCTTCATTACCGATACTGTAGGGTTTGCGTTGCTTGTTCCCGCATTCCGCTCAATCATGCGCCACTTCATCAAAAACCACACACAATGGGCCGTATCCGGCACATATTCACATCGCCCGCAGGACCCGACAATTATCGAAGGCGAGTACGAGCATGTGAACGAAAATGATCCGCGTAAAGATCAGGATGAGACCCCTCGTTTAGATTGATGGGGGCCATTAAACATGCTAATGCATTAATAACACAAAAGGATTCACTATGAGCGATCAAACAGACGACAGAGCCGCCCCGCCGGGAAGCCAGATTAATATTCTGGCGCAATATGTGCGTGATATTTCATTTGAAAACCCATTAGCGCCGGATTCACTTCGTACAGACCGCACCACACCGAAGATGGATATCAATATCGGCGTAGATGCGCGTAAGGTTCCGGACGACAAGCTCGAGAATATGTATGAATCGGTCATGAATATACGCGCGATTGCGACGGTGGCTGAGGATCAGCCGGTTTTTATTATCGAACTGGTATACGGCACGACCGTGGTATTGAAGGATGTTCCCGAAGAAAACCATCACCCCGTGATGTTGATCGAAGTACCACGCCTATCATTCCCATATGTTCGCCAGATCATAAGTGATTTGACGCAGCAGGGTGGATTTCCGCCATTGATGATCAACCCCGTCGATTTCCAGCAGCTTTATATGGAGCGCTATAAGGATGAAATCGAAGCAGCCAAAAAATCCCTTTCCGAAACAGGGGACGAGGCTTCGACGGACGACAAAAAGGCCGCTACAACCAAATCAGATTCTTAAACCTATATGGAGATATTGTTATGAGAATGTTGCTATCTTTAACTCTGCTTATCGGCTTTGCCGCTTCTTTGAGCGCTTGCAATACAGTTGACGGTCTTGGCCGTGACCTCGAGCGTGCCGGCGAAAGCATTCAGAGCAATTAAGCTAGCCTAGCCCGCTTTGGACCAGAGCGGGTTATCAAGTTTTTCTATCAATTCGGCATGGGCCGCGCGTTCTTCATCACTTGGCTGATGATCGCGGGGCTCACGATATACTCTTTTCACGGAAGCCCGTTGTTCATCACGGGCTTTTTTGCTTTCTGCAGCCAGACCCAAGCCATGTTGGCGGCCACCCAATAATTCCAGATACACTTCCGCCAATAACTCGGAATCGAGCAACGCGCCGTGATATGTCCGCTCGGTATTATCTATGCTGAAACGGCGGCAGAGCGCATCAAGGTTGGCCGGAGAACCGGGGAATTTTTTACGCGCCATCGCCAAAGTATCGATCACATTGGCCCAGCCGATCGCCGGATGGCCGACCTTGGATAATTCGGCATTGAGGAATTTCATATCAAATTCCGCGTTATGAATGACGAGTTTGCCGTCCTTAATAAAGTCCAGAAAGTCCGTATAAACCTGACTGAATACGGGTTTGTCGGCAACGAATTCATTGGTAATGCCGTGAACAGCCGTGGCATCGGCGGGAATATCGCGTTCCGGGTTAATGTAGAGCTGCAGCGTGTTTCCGGTCGGAATGTGGTTCAGCAATTCAACACAACCGATTTCGATGATACGGTCACCTGTGGACGGGTCCATGCCTGTTGTTTCGGTATCGAGTACGATTTCTTTCATATTTACAGTCCCTGTTGCTCCAGCCATTCGAGGAAAAAGCGGCGCCCTTGTGCGTTTAACGCTTCGATATATTTTTTCGTATCCATGCGCAGCTCGTCAATGTGCACTGTCGGTTTATCGCCCGTAATTTGTGCATGGAACATAACGTACCATTCTTCGAGCTGGTCCGACTGTACCTCTGGATGGCATTGCACGGCCATGACATGATCACCGTATGAGAACACTTGGTTCTGGTACTGATCTGATGAGGCCAGCAATGTTGCGCCTTGCGGCAAATCAAATGTATCGCCGTGCCAATGGAACATGTTGGTGTGCTCACCGTCCAGATGACGCGCAGGCGTTTTCATACCTGTTTCATTAACCTTAATCGGGAACCAGCCAAGTTCCTTGCCTTGTTTGCCGCGGAAAGAGTCGCAACCCAGCGCCGCAGCAATTATTTGTGCACCTAAACATATGCCCAAAGTCGGCTTGCCCGCATCGATCCGCTTTTTCACAAGATCGATTTCGCCTTGAATGAACGGATAATCTTCACGTTGATAGGTGCCGATGGGACCGCCCATAACGATCAGCAAATCAGGGCTGAGTGCGTCAACATAGTCCACACCACGGCGCGGTGTGTTCCAACGTTCAATATCAAAACCGCGATCAAACAGCACATCACCCATGATGGCGAGGCCTTCGCATTGCAGGTGCGTGAATATTAATGCGTGTTTGCTCATGCCGCATCCTCTTCAGGTTTGGCGCGTAAAGCATGGAGCATTTTCTTAAGCTCCTTCATCGTGTAGGCACGGCCCAGACCGCTATGGATTACGAAATCAGCGCGGGCGACTTTTTCGCCATCGGGCATCTGGCTTTGTAATATGCCTTCGAATTTTTCAGCTGTCATTTTGGGACGTGACAATACGCGGCTAGCTTGAATAAACGGCGGTGCCGTCACAACGAGCGAATAATCAACGCGCAGGTCTGCTCCCGTTTCAAACAACAACGGGATATCCAGTGCGACAATCTGCTTACCCAGCGTACGGTGTTTTTTGATGAACTCGCTTTGCGCCTGTCGCACAAAGGGGTGCAGGACACTTTCAAGTTTTTTGCGTTCCTTATCATCATTAAACACAATCTGCGCCAGCGCTTCGCGTTTGAGGTAACGCTTGCTCTCCTTAAACGGATTGAAAAAATGATGTTTGCCGTAAATTTGCGGATAGGAAAAGTAGGGAAATTCAGCCGCCAGCGCATACCATGCGGGGCTTTCATATTGCAGCATTTCACGAACCGTATGATCGGATTCATGTACAGGCACGCCAAGATATTCGAGCATCGAGCCGATGGTCGATTTTCCCATACCGATTGAACCTGTAATTCCGAGAATTATCATGCGCTCACCATATTTGTAAGCTCATCCGTGACATCGGGCAGTACGCCAAACCATGATTTGAATGCGGGACGTGCCTGATGCAGTAACATACCAATTCCAGTGACATATTGTAAGTCACGCGCTTTTGCGTCCTTGAGCAATTGTGTCTCCAGCGGTGAATACACAATATCGTTCACCAGCGCGCTTGCGGGTAACGCGCTTAAATCAATATCCAGCGGGGCTTGCCCGTCCATACCCAACGATGTCGCATTGACGAGCAAATCAACGCCCTCCAGAGCCGCGCTGCGGTTCTCCCAATCCTCAACGATGATCAGGTCGCTGACGAACGCGATATCTTCGGCTAGTTTTTCCGCGCGTTCTTTTGTACGGTTGAGCAAAACAATCTGCTCGATCTGTTCACCGATCAGGGCACTGGCGATTGCGCGTGTAGCGCCACCGGCCCCTAAAATTGCTGCACGCTTGCCTTCAAATTCAAAATCAGCGGTGTTACCGAGAATGTTATGAATGAAGCCATAACCATCGGTGTTGGTGCCATTTAGCTTTCCGTCTTCGATGGTTACCGTATTCACCGCGCCGATCACTTTTGCATTATGGGCGACATCATCGCACAGCTGCATGATGGATTCCTTGTGCGGGATGGTGACGTTGAAACCCTTGTACCCCTCATCCACCAATCGCTGCACATCGCTCTTCAGATTTTCAGGAGCAATATCGATGGTTTTGTATGCGCCTTCAAAGCCGTATTTTTCGATCCAGTAATTATGAATGACCGGAGATTTAGAGTGTTTGATCGGATGGCCGATAACGCCGGCCTTTATAAATTCGCTCATAGCCCTATCTCCTGTTCATCTTCCAGATATTGCAAAAGCGGCAAAAGCGGCAGGCCCTGAATGGTGAAAAAATCCCCCTCCACCTTTGCAAACAAACGCGCACCCAGCGATTCAATTTCGTAAGCACCAACCGAACGTATCAGTGCTTCACCCGCTCTGGCGCAATAATTTTCAAGATAATCATCGCTCAGCGTTTTCATCGTGAGTGCCGCGCTATCCGCATGCATCCATAAGATTTCCGATCCCTTTACGGCTGTGACAGCGGAGATCAGGTAATGGGTTTTGCCGGAAAGAAATTTGAGCTTGTCCTTGGCCTCATCCTCGTTTTCAGCCTTGTACAACATCTCGCCGTCACATTCCAAAATCTGGTCAGAGCCAATGACAAGAACATCCGGGTTTTGTTTCGAGATTGCCAGCGCCTTTTCCTGCGCCAGCATAAGTGCGATTTCCCGCGGCGATTGATGCTGCGCGATTGCATTTTCGGTCAACGCGTCTTCGTCCAGATCAGCAGGGATAGAGTCAAATTGCAGACCGACTGCCTGTAACATATTTTGCCGCGCTACGCTTTTTGATGCGAGGATGATTTTCATCGCGGCAATACTCCGTCTTGCGGGTTTTTCTGTTCCTGAAAGCTTTGCAGCAAAGCCAAGATTTCTGCTGCAGTTTCTTCAATCGAGCGTTTGGTCACATCGATCACGGGCCAACCCTTACGGCTGAAGAGGCGACGGGCATTGCGTACTTCTTCCTCGATTTCATCCTGATCCAGATATGCGTTTTCCTGAATATGTGCGGGCGTTGAATCTTCCTTCGCATGAAGGCGTGTACGGCGTAGCTGCATCAAGCGTTCTGGCGCGGCCGTCAACCCGACATACATCATGTCGGGGATGGAAAGTTTTTCGTCCGGCACTTCGACCCCCGGAACCAGCGGGATATTCGCAGCCTTTATACCGCGGCGGGCCAAAAATACGGATGTCGGTGTTTTCGATGTTCTTGATACACCGACCAGAATGACATCAGCCTTGGAGAGGCCTTCCAGCGTTTTACCGTCATCGTGGCGCATGGCGTAATCGATGGCTTCGACACGTTTGAAATAGGCGTCATCCATGGCGTGCTGCAAACCCGGAACACCAACCGCATGTTCGCCGAGATAAGAGGACAAGCTGCGGATAATCGGATCAAGCACCGCGACACATGGAATGCCTAAATCCTCACAGAAATCCTGTAGGCGGCGGCGCATTTTACGATCAACGAGGGTGAAAATCACCGGACCCGGAGTTTCCTTGATCCGTGCAATCACCCGCTCAAGCTGCCTTTCGGAGCGGACAAGTGGCCAGAATTTCTGCGTCGGTTCGATATGCTCGAACTGCGCCAGACATGCACGCGCCAGACCCAACAGGGTTGTCCCTGTCGCATCAGAAACCAGATGCAGATGAAACTGTTTTGGAGAGGGCTTTTCGTGTTTATCACTCATGCCGTCATCCTAAGCAGGCACGGCTTTTTAGAAAAGTCTTTTGTTTGGATAAAGCGCGAATAGCCTAGTTTGGCAGGTCTTCCGTTTCAGGCGTAAATTGGCCGTTCGGGAAAATCTTACCAGCCAGATCCGCATCACGGAACGGTACATCCTGCACCAATGTCACTTTGAGATCGTAGAGGATCTGCATAAAGTGCGCCTGATTGATCTCATCATTCAAACCGGCATATTTCGGATTGCGCATAATGTCCTGACCCTGACCCTGCAAGTAAGCAGTTCTGTCAGGCAAGCAGGATAGAATCTCAATATCGACAGCACGCAAAGGCGCATCGCCAAAATGGTGTATGCCTTCGAGCTGGTCCTGAACAACTGCATCGAGGTAGTTCAAAGTCTCATGATCGCACGCGTTGATACGGGCGTCACTGTTGAACCATTGCTGGAATGCCGCGAAGAGCGCTTTGCCTGTAAACACAGAACAAGACGGATCGCGTTCCAGATAACCGGAGAAACGCATGGCGATGTCGCCGTCATTCGAACCGATCAGGTGACGCCAAATATCGCCGTTACCACAAGCGCGCAGTTCCCAGGCCACCAAGACGCTCATGACATCGAGGTCAGCAGCACGGATACGCTCCAACATCAAAACATGCTCGGGTGCATAGTTTTCATCGAATGCGCCGTGGCGTTTTTCCTGCCAGATATCGCGCAAAGCCCGGATCAACGTGACCAACAGGCCGTTTTTGAAGTAATCGGAACGTACAAGTGCCGATGGCGATAAATTCTGATTATCGAGGATGATGAGCTTTTGCGGCACATCCATGTGGAAATCGGGGCCGTCCAGCGAATCGAGCATAACCGACCAGCCTTCTTTTTCGGCTTCATGCAGCAGCATGCGGGCCGTCGGGCTGGTTAGCAATTTTTGTGCTGCCCAGCGCAAGACCGTGTGTTTGTCCCTGTATCTGTTGTCAGTAACATTCATAAGGTCGTCAGGATCACTATGTTCAGATACTTCCGAGCATAGCGCATCAAGACCCCATGAGTCACATATTGAATCACAAAAGTCGTCGAGATAGCTGCCTAGCGGTTTAAATGTGCTGACATCTTCATCGGCTTCAGCAATATCAGAGGCGAAGTTTTCTAGACGTGCCTTTTGATACTTAATAAAGGGATTTTTATAAGGTGAGCCATATCTGTTCATTTTACTCTCCCCCGAACTCAGTGGTGTCCCCAGATTTGAAGACGTGACATAGGAATTATTCTCCTGACCAGCGGCGGATATAAACGACGTTAGAATTGTCGTCCTTACTGGACATACGTTTGCCTTTGGCTTTTGGAGCCAGACGTTTGGCTTTTTTCGCAGATTTATCCCCTGTTTTCTCATCAGATTCGGGTTCTGCTTCATAAAGCGTGACGATGTCCGCCGTTGTGGTCGGGAATCCATATTTCTCTCCTTGATCCGGGAATGCAGAGCCATGAACAGGTCCTGCGGAATGACTTGAAGAAGATTGCAAGTCGTGTTCCGTTTCGCGGAAAGAGCGCTCAAACTTGATAAACCATAGGAAATTCGCGTTCGAGCGGTCACGAATGTCTGTGAAGATCGGGTCTTCCATGATCGTGACGGCATGTTCTGCCAGGTAATTCTTGCCGAACGGCATTGCGCCCAACGCGGCAATCAATGTCGGCGTGATGTGTTGCTCTGATTCTTCCAGTGCAAACACGTATCCTTTGTAGTCGGACAGCATCATATTAATGAGATGCTTGTCTTGCTGACGGCAGCGTTCAGAAAGGAACCATGCCTCGAATACTGCGGCAGAAGCCTGTCCGTTATTAATAGTACGGAAATCGAGGAACGCTTCACGTGCGAAGGCACGGCCCAAATCCGCCATTGGTGAGTTTTCAACACGCTCCCACGCATCTTTTTCACCGGAAAGCTGTAATTCCCAAGCAACACGGATGATAGAAACCACCAGATCCGCAACCTGCGCTCTGTTTACCAGCACCGCATTGTCCGGATGGAACATTAACGGGTGGATCAACGCGCCTTGACGGTGTTGCCAGTGGCGACGCAGTTCCTGCACCAATAACAGTTGCTGATCTGCGAGATCCTTATTCGGATTGATCAAAATCACGCCGCTTTCACGGTCGTAACATGATGTCTCGACTTGTGCGGAGTGTTTGATTGTAATGTTGTGCTCTTCGGCGCATGCCAGAAAAGCAGTCGCCAGACGACTTTCACGCAAAGACTGCATGACGTCTTCAATATCCAGAATAGTGTCGTCGCTGTATGGCTTTGTCGCCTCGTCCATTGCGGCAATAAAATCTTCAACCTTATTCACTTCATCATGAGTAAAGGACTTGGAAAGGGATTCGATTGAATCGATCTCTTTCTTTAATGTCGCTAGCTCGCTCTCCAGAATGCCGATTTCGGCAGCATCGAAGGACATGTCATCAACATCTTCGTACTGGCTATCAAAATCCATATAGAACAGCGGCTGGTCACCGATAATCGTACTGATGACTGGCTGTGTGTTGTTAATTGTATAAGCTACACGGCAAGGCATTCTTGCTGCGTGACTGTTACCTGTAATATCTCCAAAGGAATCGCTCATCTTAGAACCCAACCGTATTTTGACGTAGAACCCGCGCCGCTTTTTATCTGCGGCTTATGTTTCCATTATGCAGGGTAAGTTCTTAACGGAACCTTTCTAAAAACGAGAAAAAACAAAGAAAAACGGGGTGTTATAGAAAATACTGGCCATATCTTAACCCTTCCTTTATCTTTATTTTACATATTATTTATATTTAGGAGATATTCCTATTTTTTATGGCGATGATTCGTCGTTCAAAATCGGTTTTTTGTAAAAATGGCCCTTCAGGAGCGAATCGATCCGTTTTTTTCCATGGATACCAGTCTGGCAAATCGGCAGGCTGTTTTTTCTTATGCGGCAAGCTCGGATACTCCCTCTTATCTAATCGAAACCGACTTTCTGAATACTAAAGGTATGAATGCGGCGCTGGGTAATACAGTCACAGGCCAGATTATGAATGTCGGCTGGGGCCTGCTTCACGAAAAGCTTCAATCGCTCTCCCCCGAGATTTTATATGCCTGTAAGCCAATGGGTGATGAAGGCTCCTTTATAGTATCGGGTGACATATCCGAAGAACAGCTAGGTGAGGCATTAACCGCGGCACGTGGTGAATTTGAAGATTTTTTAAAAGATGCGGGCATTTTGCATCTAGCGCATGCGCGCGGCCAGCAAGCCCGTAATGCAGGCACAGGTAATATTGTCGCCTTTGCGCAGATCAATGGGCTATCGGGCGATGACTTGCCGGAAGCGATGAGCCTGCTGCACAGAAATATTTATGCTGAAAAGACATCTATGGAACCTCCGCCCGCAGATGCGGTAGTGCAGATCGGCCATTACGACACGAATACATATGCGCAGGCCGTCACACGTGCCTTTGAAAAGCGGGGCTATATAAAGCCGGGCAAAAATATTCTTCCCGACACTATAGAAGTCGCAAATGATGCGGAGCATGCGATCGGGCCACAGCAGGCACGCCTGAACCGCAGTGATGCGATCCGCAGAATCGAAGGCACTCCCACATTAATGCGTCTGGATATTCAGGGATTACACGCGCTAAATAGCGTCGCCGGTATGGAACAGGCCGACATACTTATTGATGATATGTATGCGCGGGTTCGCGGCATTGTTCAGTCTGTTGACCCACAGGCGCAGTTTTTTGAAATCGATTCCCGCCAGCTGGATATCTTGGTCGATGCCGATGAAGAGCAGATCCAGAATATAAAGCGACATATATATAGTGAAGTACACGCAAGCGGCACGTTTAAGGATTTGGGTGCGGATATTCCTGATGTGCCTTTGACGATGGCCCATGCGCCGATTGAGGCGAACACGCCCGTACCATTGGCGCTGGAACGCGTAGGGTCGGCGTTAGCCTTATATAAAATGCATGGTGTTTCTTACTTTGACCGCCATGAAGGCCGCATTCTGGCTGTACCCCACAACCCTTCCGACGAAGTACGGCAGGTCGAAAATCTGGATCAGGACGGGTCAGGCAGTGTGCCGTTCGCCTTAAGTACCGCCGTGATGTTACGTGAAAATCAGATGCGTGAATGTTTGAAGTTGCCGTTTGGATTATTGTCCCAGCGCTTATACGGTCTGGACATGACGCAAGTGATCGCCCGCCAGCAACGGTTTAAAAGCCTTTTGGAAGATGGTGTGGTCAATGAGGATGAAGTGTTGGCCAGACTTGAACAGCCGCTCGAACATTTCGATGCATGGCTGGATGATCAATCGGCCGCTCGTGAAGATGATTTCAAAATGGAAGCCGTCGTTAAACGTCAGATTTTCCCACATGAAGAATTTATGACTATGTCATTGGCGCGCCGCTGGATGCCGCAAATGAATGAAGTCACCCCTGAAGATTTTGATGCCATTTTAAATATGACCATGCAGGCGCAGGCCTGCAGCCGTAATGTTGATGACATCGTTAAATGTTCTTCGGCTTTTGCAAACGACCCTGAAACTTATAAAGAATTGCTGCTGAATGATATTCGTACACATGTTGCGGATACGGCTGACCCTGTTACACGCAAAATTCAGGGTGCGGGCCAGGCCATGCGGGCCATTCATTTTATGCGGGGTTTGCGCGGACAAAACCTGAGTGATGAAGAGCGAACAGCGGGCTGGGCTGTCGTGAAAGAAACATATGATACAACCAGCCGCGGTTTTGCATCACTGGGTAAACCGTATTCCAATGTCGGCGTTTTACTCTCCCAATTATCCGATGGAATCGGATTACCGCCCAGTGAATATGATGCCGTCGCAGAGCTGCAGGAATCGCTGGCCTATGATATTTCAAAATCCAGACGCTTTTTCCAAGGCGCCGAGTTGGTGAAGTTTGATGAGAATATGGCCGCTATTGATAAGGCCTTATCGGTCTTTACTGGGCGTTATATCTCCCCTGCCCTCAAAGATCATGATGCGCCAGATATTAGCGTTCAAGCAAACGCCTAGTTAAATGTAATTGAAAATCTTAATGCTATTGGCCGAATGTATCGTCGAGCACCGGAATATCTTCCACCAGCAACTCTTCATCACTTAAGGCAACAAATCCGTTGGGTTCGACTTTGACCTTGGACTGGAACAGACTGTCCTTGAATACCATACAGGATTTCAGATTAAAGGCGCCGTTATCCGCCTTACCATCGAATTTCACAGGGAACAGCATTTTACCGATAGCCTTACGGGCCGATGGTGGGGGATCTTCCTTCCAGCGGATATCATCAACATTTTCCGTGATGACAAAACGCCCATGACGACCGCGAACATACGTAAAGAAGAAACGCACATAATCAGCGACGTTTTCTTCGGTTAACTTTATCGGCACCTTTTGATTGAGCGCATAGATGGGCTCATTGGTGAAATTGAGGATCGTGAAATCATCAGGCTTATAGATCACATAGCGGCGCATAGGCGGCATCGATGCGTGATCAGCAATGTCGAGTAAACGGTACCCCTTATAAAACGGCAGCTCCTGCGCCAGTATCATCGTCTCGACAGGATCGAAACGCGTGCCATCAATCTCCTCGTTCACTTGGTCGAGGATCGTAGCGATTTCAGCGAGTTCTAGTTTTGTGAAAGCGTCCTGATACATGAAATATCCGGGGGGTTAGACATATCTATTATTATGATTACCATAGTTTATGCGACTCGCATAGCGTGGCTGTATAGAGCTGTTCACAGCTTATGAAAGAATCGATGGATAAATCTGGGATTAAGTTACCCCTAATTGGTTCCATTTTTTAAAGGTGAGTCTTCCCCATGGGGAAAACCGATATTCACTGGTTTGAAGTTATCTGGGCGAATCATAGCGAATCCAAAGAAAGCTCAGGGATTTCTGATTATCGGATCTGGGGGTAAAAAACGGGATAGTTTCTATACCCGTTACTCACAGGACCTACTATAAATAAAACCTTTTTTAAATATATATATAAAGATTAGTATGACGAGTCTGAGAGTTGGTATGCGTGCATTGCGAAAGGATGAGAATGCAACCGGTACAAGCGATGAAAACTGATAAACCATTTTTGGATGCGTTGGGAGGCGTTGTTGCTGATAGACCGCCTGTGTGGTTTATGCGCCAAGCCGGTAGGTACTTGCCCGAGTATCGTGAGTTGCGGGCGCAAAAGGGTGGTTTTCTGGACATGGCGTTTGATCCGGCTGCTGCGTGCGAGATTACGATGCAGCCTATCCGCAGGTATGGTCTGGATGCGGCGATTATCTTTTCCGATATTTTGACGGTGCCAATGGCGCTGGGTCAGTCACTCGATTTTGTTCAGGGTGAAGGCCCGAAGCTTGGAGAGTTGAATGTCAGTGCGCTGAATTACTCCAATTTTTCACAGCTGAATGCGGTTTATGAAGCGATAACGAAGACCAAGAATGCCCTGCAAAGCGAAGGTTTCGGTAACACCGCGTTGATCGGTTTTTGTGGTGCGCCCTGGACGGTTGCGACATACATGGTTGAAGGCGGGTCTTCAAAAGATTTCATGAAGACCAAGCGGATGATGATTGAACATCCTGATGCGTTTAATTCGCTGATGAATATTTTGATAGAGGCCAGCGCGACATATCTGATTGAGCAGATCAACGCCGGTGCGGAAGCGGTGCAGATTTTCGATAGCTGGTCCGGTGTGCTGGATGCACATAGTTTCAAGCGCTGGTCGGTAAAACCAACGCAGCAGATTGTTGAGCTTGTTCGTGCGGCCCATCCGCATACGCCGATAATCGGTTTCCCAAAAGGCGCTGGACAGAAGGTTTTGAATTATGCACAAAGCACGGGTGTTACGGCCTTGGGTATAGATCAGACATTGCCTACAGACTGGGTGGCGAGGACATTACAGCCCGTGTTGCCGGTGCAGGGAAATCTGGATCCTGCCTATTTGCTGGCGGGTGGTGATGCCATGATTATGGCTGCTGAACAAATTATCGGTGATCTAAAAAACGGGGCTTACGTATTTAATCTTGGGCATGGCGTTAACAAAGAAACTCCGCCCGAAAATGTAGAAGCGTTGGTTAATTTTGTTAAAGGTCGCTGATAAAAGCGAAGAAACCCCATGTCGCAAAAAATTGCAGTAGTGATGTTTAATTTGGGCGGACCGGATTCCAAGAATGCGATCAAGCCGTTTTTGATGAACTTCTTCATGGATAAAAATATTATCCGTCTTCCTATTCCGTTTCGTTGTTTACTGGCCGCGTTTATCAGTTCGCGTCGATCAAAACGGGAAGCGGGTGAAAGCTATGGAGAGTTGGGTGATAAATCGCCTTTGCTGGAGAATTCTATTCTGCAAGGGCAAGCGCTGGAACAGCATTTGAACGATTCACGTGAAACAGAAAACGCGGAGTTCAAAACATTTATCTGCATGCGGTATTGGCATCCGATGGCGCCGCAAGTTGTGCGTGAGGTGCGTGATTGGGGTGCGGATAAAATTGTAATTATGCCGCTTTATCCGCAATTTTCGACAACCACGACATGGTCATCGCTGGAACAATGGAACAAAGCCTTATTCGAAGGCGGTATAGAAATTCCGACATCGACCGTATGTTGTTACCACGACAATGAAGGCTATGTGAAAGCGTCAGCCGAAAATATTCGCGCGAAATATGAGCAGGCCGAAAAAGACGGGTACGAGAAACCGCGTGTTTTATTTTCTGCACATGGATTGCCGGAAAAAATTGTGAAGGACGGGGACCCGTATCAATGGCAGTGCGAACAAAGCGCGGAAGCTATTGTTAAGGAGCTGGGTATTAACGATCTGGATTACGAGTATTGTTATCAGTCCCGCGTTGGTCCGCAAAAATGGATCGGGCCGTCAACTGAAGAGGCGCTGGCAAAAGCGGCCGAGGACGGCAAAGCCGTTATTATTTATCCGCACGCCTTTACGCAAGAGCATGTGGAAACGCTGGTCGAACTGGATATCGAATATAAGGAAGAAGCCGAGAAAATGGGTTTGCACGGATATTACCGTGCACAGACCGTTGGTACGCATGCAGCCTATATTGAAGGGTTGGCGGATATGGTTTTGAAACATGCCGACAAAGAGGGTGTAAAAGCGGAGCATTTCGAATGTCCGTGCCCTGAAAATTTTGACAGATGTTGCATGCGAAGCGAGGATTTAGCACAATACCCTCAGAGAGACGCCCATAAAGCCGCAGCGTGAGGAAGACATGGTATTCAAACTGATCAAAAAAGCATTACACCCCGAGCAAGAAGTTGTTCCGCCAAAACGCGAGGATTATCCGAGCGGGCCGGAAGGGGATGCGATCTGGCAAGCCATCGAAAACGGTGTTGCGCCTAAGGACCCTGTTGATGTCGATTTCTTTGTTGAATTTCCCGATCAGGAAAAGGGCAAGCAGTTTGAAGAGCTGGTGAACGAACATGGTTATGATGCATCCGCGGATAAGAATTATAAAACGGATGGCTATACATGTTCATGTACGAAAACCGTAGATCTGGACCACACAGCGATTACCGCGGAACAACGAAAAATAGACCAGCTGGCCAAGCCGTTTGAAGGCAAAACGGATAGTTGGGACACGGCGGCAAAGTAAGCTGAATGCAGGAATTTTTCTCCCTTAATTATGAATGGTTGCGTGCATTGCACATTATTGCGGTCATTTCATGGATGGCGGGAATGCTCTATTTACCGCGACTTTTTGTTTATCACGCAGACAGCGAGATAGGCTCTGACAAATCCGAGACATTTAAAATCATGGAACGCCGCTTGATGAAAATTATCATGAATCCGGCGATGATTTTGGCATGGATTTTCGGATTGTTGATGCTGTACGGAAATCCGGGATTACTAAGTGAGCCATGGATGCATGCGAAGTTACTGTTTGTCGTGCTGATGTCAGGTAGCCACGGCATGTTGTCCAAACATGTGCGTAAATTTGCTGCGGACGAAAACCAGAAATCCGCCAAATTTTTTCGCATTGTGAATGAAGTGCCGACTGTATTGATGATCGGTATTGTTATCTTTGCGGTCGTGCAGCCATTTTAGGCTTTAGCCCGGGCCACTGGTAAGATCATTGCCACCGCTATCGTTATTGTTTGAAATCACAGAATCCAGAGATGGTGCAGTTGGTCGTGTTTCTTCTATGCCGCCAAAGCTGTTTTCAATACGGTCGGCCGCATCGACCAATTCTTCGAGGATTTCAACTTCCTTAGAGCCAGGCTCGAATGTTTCCTGATCCAGAAGTTTTTGTGCCGTCGCGCTGACATCGCCTTCATTGAAATTGCCGCGTAGCAGATCTGGGTTTTCTGTAAGCATTGCATTTCTGATCGACATTTCGGGGCGGATGCTGCCGATAATTCCGTTTAAACCGTCATAGGTTGTTGCGTTGTCGTAAATGGCTTCAACGCTTAATCCTTCGAGTTCATCTTTTGTGGCCAGTGCAGCTTCAATCGCGGTTGTGCAGCCATAGCCGTATTTCAGTGCCGTTATGCCCGCGACCGGAGGAATGGCCCGATAAGGGGCGACTTCGCGAAGATCGGCGATTTTTTGCAGAAATGCTTCGGTTTCAGGGCCGGGGCGTTCCTGTAACAATCTGACGGAGGCTACGTAGTCGGAGCCGGCTTCGTTCAGATCAAGGAAGAGATGCGCATTTTCATGTTCTTTAACGTAGAGCGCGAATAATTCTTCTTCGGTTTGTGTGAAAACAGTATCGGGTAGATCTTGCCCGACGATATCTGAAGCGAATTCTTGCAAAGTGGCTGTTTGTGCGTCTAGCCGAAGAATTTTTTGGTTATCAAAGACATGTCCTCCACCATGCTCCGTTAGCATAGGTGCTCCCGCACGTGCAGCTTCGATATCTGCGATACTGAAGACTTGTTCGGCGGTTATGTCCCCGCTTAATTCATTGAAGCGCTCTCCGGCCACGGCCGTAAATTTATCGACCAGCGTTTGTGCGGGAACATCACTGTTGCGGATTTGCTCATAGTCAATAATGACATAGTCATCGTCAGTACCGGGCAAACCACCATCGACGATCTGTACGCCATCTTGCGTATCAGAATTCAAATACTGGTTATATCCTGTAAAATCCGGCCCATTTCCCATAGCCCCCCAATTTTAAGGGCCTATAGTTAATATTTATGAAAAACACTGATGTTTTCGGGTTTTATTTACGGGTGCGCTTTTATTCAAAATGTTAAGGTTTTTACAACACTTTAGGCGTTACAGTAAAAAGGTAAGATAAAGCCTTGACACTCTTTAATGGTTGCGGCTATATAGCAATATCTTTTAAAGATATCCAAGAAATTAGGAATTTATTGAGCGCCGCATAATTTAGTGAGACGGTTGCGCGTTTAGGAAAAAGCTTCGCCCACGGGCCCTTTTTGAGCATTTCGTCAAGAACGTCAAAAACATTTAAGAGTAAACCCCCTTAAAAATTACGTTAGTTTCGATTTCGCATATGCAAAGCATAGTAGCAGTATGAACTTACAAGACTTAAAAACACGATCCCCCGCAGAATTACTCGCCTTTGCTGAAGAGCTAGAGGTAGAAAACTGCAATTCCATGCGCAAACAGGACATGATGTTTGCCATTCTCAAGCAGCTTGCCAGCCAAGGTACACCGATCTCCGGTGCCGGCGTTCTGGAAGTTCTGCAGGATGGCTTCGGTTTCTTGCGTAGCCCCGAGGAAAACTATCTTCCCGGTCCAGATGATATTTATGTATCCCCGTCACAAATTCGCCGTTTCGGCTTGCGTACAGGGGATATCGTAGAAGGTGAGATCCGCGCTCCGAAAGACTCGGAGCGTTATTTCGCACTCTTGAAAGTCGGCCAGATCAATAATGAGTCGCCTGATAAGCTGCGTCACCGTATCAACTTTGATAACCTGACCCCGCTTTATCCGGAGCGTAAAATCAAGTTGGAGCTTGATGATCCGACGAAAAAAGATAACGTACAGCGCGTAATCGAGCTTACATCGCCGATCGGTTTCGGTCAGCGTGCCTTGATTGTGGCGCCGCCACGTACAGGTAAAACCGTAATGTTGCAGGAAATCGCTAAGTCGATTACTGCCAACCATCCTGATGCTTATCTGATCGTTCTTCTGATTGACGAACGTCCTGAGGAAGTGACCGATATGGCGCGTTCAGTGCGTGGTGAGGTTGTATCCTCTACATTTGACGAGCCTGCTTCACGACACGTACAGGTCGCGGAAATGGTTATGGAGAAGGCGAAACGCCTGACTGAACATAAGCGCGATGTGATTATCCTGCTTGACTCGATTACACGTCTAGCCCGTGCTTACAACACGGTCGTGCCGTCATCAGGTAAAGTTTTGACCGGTGGTGTGGATGCCAACGCCCTGCAACGTCCGAAGCGTTTCTTCGGTGCTGCACGTAACATCGAACAAGGCGGATCATTGACCATCATTGCTACGGCCCTGATCGACACAGGTTCCCGTATGGACGAAGTGATCTTCGAAGAATTTAAAGGTACGGGTAACTCCGAAATCGTTCTTGATCGTAAGATCTCCGATAAGCGCGTATTCCCTGCGATCGATATTCAGAAATCCGGTACACGGAAAGAAGAATTGCTGGTCGACAAGGAAACACTCTCCAAGATGTGGGTCCTGCGCCGTATCCTCAACCCTATGGGTACTGTGGATGCCGTTGAATTCCTGCTCGGTAAGATGAAGCAGACGAAGAACAATGACGAGTTCTTCAACTCCATGAACCAATAATCAGCTAAATTTTAAGCGCCGATCATATGTTCCAGCCCTGAGGCTAGGAATAGCAGCGCCAATGTATACACCAAAATAGCAGTCAGCATTGACCATGGTGTTGCCTTTCCTGCTTGTACACTGGCTGTGGCGGCTTGTCCGACACGACCGACAATGTCACTCATAGTGAAGGCTACAAAGTCGCCTTGTGAAAGCATGCCGATTACTTTATCGGAGTCATCAACTACAGGAAGGTGTCGAAAACGGCCCTGGCTCATACGACGCAAGGAATCCGAAATCAGATCATCTGTGCCTGCAGTCTTAAGGTCCGTGGACATGACATCCTTCAATTTTGTCTTTTTGATATTCAAATCATTGGCGACGACACGGCGTAAAACGTCACGTTCGGTAAAAATTCCGGCGAGTTTGCCGTTATCAGTTACGACGAGAGCGCCATAATTTTTCTCAGACATTCTTTTAACCGCCGCCTCAACCGTCTCGGATTGGTCAGCAAGAAGAACATGTTTTTTGTCCCTGAATTCCGGCATTTCATTGATTTTCATTAGTTCTCTCCTGTTTTGTTTCAATTGCTATTTAATTAGCCTACGCTCCTGAGGCCTAAGAGTTCCGCGATTTAGGCTATTTTTCGGGCTTTAAAACACGCAATTTATTTCGAATTTGATATGAATTTTTCGCTTAATCACTTGAAATTCAATATAAAATCGAAACGAAAGTATTTGCCATAATGCATTAATTATGGTGGACTGAAAGTATAAGGCCTAGACATAAGGTTATAAAAAAATAAGAAAAAAAACGGGTTCACATCTAAGAAGGCCAAACAAAAAAATAAAAAACTTTTTAGTGCGTAAGACTTAGGTGGGTAGACATGAAAACTCTTAGATTCTCCAATAAATGGAAGACGGATCCCCGTACCGCCTATGTGCCCGGTATTATTCTCGGATCCTTCGTCGTCGTACTGTGCCTGTTCGCTGGACCGGCATGGTCTTTTGAAACAATTAATATGAATGAACATTCTGCCGCTCAGTCGGTAGATGCTCCAACTCCCTCCCCGTCCGTGGCGGATGCGTGCCTTCCCTTGCTCGACACACTCCGTCAATCACCGCAGCCAACTGCCATGGATCGGAACCAGCGCTCAGCTGGAAAAGCAGCGGCCCTCGGGCTTGTATTAGGTGTGCGTTTTGCCCTCTCGCCTCCTAATAAAGCAGGCCTGGCCCCTCAGAAACCTAGCGTAGATGTTTGGCATCCAGCTGAAGCGAGCAATGACCGTTCCGCTCTCGCGGTTACTGCTTACCGTCAGTGCCAGAAAGAACAAGCGCTTAAGGCTATGGAGGATTTTCGCTGGGTTAGATAAGACTACACCCCTAATTCCGCAACACACACCCTCGCTCCACTTTGCGGAAGATCCGGCGAAAAACTAAAAACCGCTGTTACTTTGACTGTCCCTCGCGTCGCTGGTCGTCTCAGGAATTCACCCCGAATATCCCGAGACGGCCACCCTTCCTTTTAGGCATCCGAATTCGCAAAAAGTGCTTTGAGTGATTTGCTCAAGGAGATTTTGGTGTAAAGCGCACCTGCGCCGTAACCGACAACGCAAGCCGCGAAGGCGGCGGCCGTATCGGCGATCATCTGCGCATTGGCCATAGGAATCATTGGCGGTAATATATCGCGTCCGGCAAAGAAATAGCCTGCACTGCAGGCAGAAGCAACGATTATGCCCAACGCCATGCCGATTTGTTTGGGGCGTTTGTTGAGTAAAGCCAGCGCCTTGTGGCTCATGATGATCAGTTTTTTCGCGGTTTCCTCGGATAGACCGATACGGTTTTCTCTCAGTGCCTTTTGCAGCACCTTTTTATTAGCCATACGCGATGTGTCGGTGATGACGGTGCGCAACATTTTGTATTTTCCGGCCTGTGTCAGCAGTTTTGCGACATCCCCCTGTCC
Source organism: Alphaproteobacteria bacterium (assembly GCA_030432025.1). GTDB lineage: Bacteria > Pseudomonadota > Alphaproteobacteria > Micavibrionales > Micavibrionaceae > TMED27. Next base: position 122,780 of record JAUIIA010000003.1, on the reverse strand, counting down.
CAATGCCGCGCGTTTGAGCGCCTTAATGCCCGGCGAGGTTATGGTTTCGAGAAATGATGAGGCATCGTAGAGTAAACCTTGCTTACCGAATAGGAATGCGGGCACGGCTAGTCCTTTAACATCGAACCCGACTTGCGCCATCGGCACCTTGATGTGGTAAAGGATGACAATATCGTCATGGTCACGCTCCATATCGGCGGTCCGTTTGATGATTTCGATATCTGCATGATGCTGAATGTCGGAGCCCAACGCGTCGAGCCTGTCCAGTGCCCGTTTCGGGATTTCATCGCGCTGGAATCCGTAATGACCGACAGGGTCGATCTGCGCCATGCAGATGACGGAGTTATAGGCGTGGCCGTTACATTGTTGACAGATCACGGTGGCCTGGCCTTTGCAGGCACTACATGTCACATATTTAGCTTCGTGGCAGCCCGAACAGGGTGTACGTCCCGTCCCGTTACAACGCATACATTGCTGGTTTTGATTATTAGGCCCTTGAATATATTGACGGCCTGAGCATGTGGGGCAGGTTTCCGAACCGCGTGCCTGACAGCGCGGGCATGATTCCTTACCTTTTCCGGCGCAGCGCTGGCATTGCAGCCGCCCTTGCGCAGAGCAGTTTTTGCATGGCTGGTGGACGACAAAGTCCTTATGCAGAAATGTCAGTTTGATTTTGATGTTGTCTAGCGCCAGCCCTTTATCTTCGCGGGCGGTGATGGCATCGCGCATACGGGCAATGACGTCGGGGCTGCGGGAGATTTTGACCATCTCCTTCTTCGCTTCTTCATCAAACATTTTGGTATTGGCCAGAAGTTTGGGTCCTGTGACCTTACCCATCTGGTGCTTGATGACGTTTTTGTTCATCAGTTTGAGTTCGGTACCGGCAAGGAATTCCAGCGTTTCCCCCTCGAATTTGGTCATCTCGACTTCGTCGGGTTTTATGCCGTTACCTTTGACCGCCTCGAGAATTTGCTGTTTGGCGATTTCGCGTAACTCCGGATTGATTTCGGAGTGATAAACCTTTGCGCCGCCATGTTTGTTTTCAGGGTTATGAATGACTTCCTTGGTCGGATCGTCATGTGGATCGCTCGAGAATGTGGCGCCCGGCGGCATCGCGTCAGGATTATCCGGTGGATATGGCGGCTCGCCACTCATATGTTACGCCGCTTCTGCTTTGGGTTTGAGGGTATTGGCGAAAAAGTCGCGTGTGCGGCTGTTTGCCAATCCGCCTGCACCTTCGGTTTCCGAGGCATCAAGCGAGATGAAGCGGGCGAAAGCGTGATCTTCGCCTTCGTAGGTGTACATAGTGACTTGCGCATGATCGCCCAGCGCATCCTGCATTTGTGTTTGTTCTTCCGCGGAGACGAACTGGTCTTTTTCCGCGATATGCATGAGCAGCGGTTTTGTAATTTTATCTTTTTTATCGAGCATGGACGGGATGCTTACGCCGTAATAGCTGACGGCGGCATCAACATCACTTTCGACAGCCATGGCGAAGGCCAGAAATCCGCCAAGGCAAAACCCGACGCAGCCGACGCTGTCACTGATGACATCTTCATGGTCACGGGCGAATGCGAGGGTTGATTTGAGGTCCTTGATACCTTTTTCAGCATCAAACTCTCCGTAGAGATCAAAAGCTCTTTGCAGTTCATCTTCATTTTCGGGGTTTAGCTCTAAACCTTTTTCAGCAATGCGCCAGAACAGGTCGGGTGCAATAGCCACATAGCCCAGCTCGGCCAGCGCATCACATTTTGCGCGCAGTTCCTGATTTACGCCGAAAATCTCCTGAATAACAATAACAGCAGGCGCGGGCGTAGTTTTCGGGCGGGCGATATAGACGCCGAAATCGTCACCATCATGTGCAGGAATTTGTGCTTGGAAGTCAGGCATGGTTTTCTCCTCGGGCAATACGGGCTATAAGTGTGTCTGAAAATATACAAACACATATGAGCTTTATTGAAAAGGCGGGAGATAATTACCCCATGAAAGTTACTTTTGATATCGAATGCACACCGGAAGAAGCGCGCAGTTTCTTTGGCCTGCCTGACGTACAACCCATGCAGGAACGCATGATGGACGAGATCGAGAAGAAGATGCAGGAAAACGTGAAAGCGATGGACCCTGAAACCATGGTTAAGACATGGATGCCGATCGCGTTACAGAACATGGCCGAGTTGCAAAAGATGTTCTGGGAAAATATGAACATGCATACAGGCACGACAACGTCCAAGAAGTAATGAGCGATACGATTTTTGCATTGGCGAGCGGAGCAGGCCGTGCAGGAGTCGCGGTTATTCGCGTGTCCGGCCCGCAAAGCTGGGATAGTCTCAAGGTGTTCTCGGATTTAGGTTATATAAAGCCTCGCGCCGCGCATTATACGGCGCTAAAATATAAAAATAATGTTTTAGATCAATCAGTTATACTCCCTTTTAAGGCGCCAGCAAGCTATACGGGTGAGGATGTCGTCGAGTATCATGTCCATGGTGGGCGGGCGGTTATCGATTCCGTTCTGGCGGCTTTAACGGCACAGGAAAACCACCGCATGGCGGAGCCAGGCGAATTTACGCGCCGCGCTTTCGAGAACGGAAAGCTGGATTTGACCGAGGCCGAGGCGGTTGCCGATTTGATTGATGCGCAAACCGAGATGCAAAAGCAGCAAGCTTTGCAACAGCTGGGTGGCGCTTTGTCCGCACTTTATGCGCGCTGGGCTGAGGAGCTGAAAAAGACATTGGCGCATCTGGAGGCGGATATTGAATTTCCCGATGAGGATTTGCCGGAAGGTATTGCGCCGGAAGTTACAGACACGATCAAAAAGCTGGAAGCCGAGATTGATGAGCATCTGAGTGACAACCGTCGCGGTGAGCGATTGCGTGACGGTATTCAGGTTGCCGTTATCGGTGCACCGAATGCGGGTAAATCATCTTTGGTGAATGCGCTGGTGCAAAGAGATGTCGCAATTACATCGGAGACGGCCGGAACAACTCGCGATGTTATTGAAGCGCATCTGGATATCGGCGGATACCCGGTTATTCTGGCGGATACAGCCGGACTTCGCCCTGATCAGATCGGTAGTCAGGGGCAAGATGCGATTGAGGGCGAGGGTATAAAGCGCGCCTTACAACGCGCTGAAGATGCCGATATCACCTTGCTGATTTTTGACGGCACGGCTGAAATTCCCGATCCGCATACGCTCAACCTTATTGATGGGCGTGCGATTCTGGTGACCAATAAAATGGATATGGACGGCGCACGATCACAGATTGATGCCTCGATTATGATTTCCGCCGATAAGGGCGACGGGATCCAGATCTTGCTGGATACGGTATTGGAGAAGATCAAACAATTCATCGGTTCACGTGAAACACCGTCGTTAACGCGTCAGCGTCATCGGGCGCATTTGCAGGATGCGTTGGATTGTTTGCGTCAAAGCCATGAGGCGACCTTGCCCGAATTGATGGCCGAAGATGTGCGACTGGCGATGCGATCGCTGGGTAAAATCACAGGCAAGGTGAATGTCGAGGATTTGCTCGACGTTATTTTCAATGATTTTTGTATCGGTAAATAATTACGCGGCGTGATGCTCAGGCAGGTAGGTATCGACGGCAGTATGCAGATCGGTGATGACCTGTGCCGGATCGAAGCTCGCGGCGTCTTTCATGCCTGACCAAGGTTTGCACGCTTCAAGCTTGAAGGCTTCGAGGTATCGCTGATCCGGCCGTCCAAGCGCATAGCTGAAAAAATATGCCATTAGCGGGATATGTGCTGAGCGGTTGAAATTATCAGCGCGCATAGATGGGCGTTCATTGAACTGTTTGATGTAAACATCCATGAAGGCTTCTTTACCGTGCGCATTTTCAAAGGCTTGCTGTAGACCAGTAAGCTCGTCTTTGATTTCTGCGTTTGTCGGTATCTCTTGTACGGCCATTTTCTATATGCGTGAATGGTTATATATTCAGCAATACGCCTCTAAAAATCCGAGGGCAAGCTTATTTTACAGAAAAAATAAATGCTGTATTTTTAGGTATAAAATATGTATAGATAGCGGCCATGGGTAAGGATTTTGATGTCATAATTATTGGTGGAGGTCACGCAGGCTGTGAAGCGGCGGCGGCATCTGCGCGCATGGGCGCGAAAACGGCATTAATGACTCATAAGCTGGAAACTGTAGGGGTGATGTCTTGTAACCCCGCAATCGGCGGTTTGGGCAAGGGACACCTGGTGCGTGAGATTGATGCGCTAGACGGGATAATGGGCCGTATTATCGATCAGGCGGGAATCCAGTTCCGCATGTTAAATGCTTCCAAGGGACCGGCAGTTCGAGGACCGCGAGCACAAGCCGATCGTAAGCTATATCGCGAGGCGATGCAGGCCGAATTAAACAGCACAGACAATCTGACATTGATTGGTATGCCTGTCGAAGATCTCTATCTGGATGAAGATGGTGAAATCGCCGGAGTCGTCGGGCAGGATGGCGAAGTTTATAAAGCGCACGCCGTTGTCATTACAACTGGCACATTTTTACGTGGGCAGATTTTCCGCGGCGAAGAAGTTACGCCTGCGGGTCGTGTCGGTGAAGGACCGGCGATCGGTTTGGCAGAAACGCTGGAACGTCTGGAGTTTCCGCTGGGGCGTTTGAAGACCGGGACCCCTGCCCGCCTCAATGGCAAGACCATTGATTGGAGCGTTTGTGAGGAACAACCGGGCGATAATCCGCCACAACCGTTTTCGTATCTGAATGACAAAATAACTGTGCCGCAGATCCCTTGCCACATTACTTTCACGAACGAAAAGACGCATAAAATTATCGCTAATAACTTGCACCGTTCGGCGATGTATTCAGGCAATATTAAAGGAGTCGGTCCGCGCTATTGCCCTTCTATCGAGGACAAGATTTCCCGCTTTGCCGATAAGTCCCGCCATCAGGTTTTTCTGGAGCCGGAAGGTCTGGATGATGACACGGTTTACCCGAACGGTATTTCGACATCCCTGCCCGTTGAGGTACAGGAACAATATATCCGCTCAATAGCGGGATTAGAGAATGTCGAGGTTTTCGAATGGGGTTATGCGGTTGAGTATGATTATTGTGACCCGCGTGATTTGAAGTCGACTTTGGAGAGTAAACGTATTCCGGGTCTTTTCCTTGCCGGACAGATTAACGGCACAACCGGGTATGAGGAAGCGGCAGCTCAAGGATTGATGGCGGGCATTAACGCCGCGCTGCAGTCGGCCACAGAGTCCTCAGGAAGCGTTTCACGTGAAACAGCTAAAATTTTCACATTGGACCGTGCAGATGCCTATATAGGCGTTCTGATCGATGATTTGATCACTTGCGGTGCGCCGGAGCCTTACCGCATGTTTACATCCCGGGCCGAATATCGCTTGCGTTTGCGTGCGGATAATGCCGATCAACGCCTCACGGATATGGGGCTGAATATCGGATGTGTCGGTGAGAAGCGACGTAAAGTCTGGGGCGAGAAAAAGCAAAAGCTGGAGGCCGCGCGCGAAATAGCAACTACGCTACAGGCCACACCAAATGAATTACAGTCCTACAGTATTAAGGTGAACCAAGATGGTGTTCGCCGATCTGTTATGGACTTGCTGGCCTATCCCGATGTCGATTGGGAGCAAGTTGCCAATGTCTGGCCGGAGCTGGAAAATGTTGAGGCCCCTATACGGGAGCAGATTGAATGCGATGCACTTTACTCCAAATATATGGATCGTCATGAGGCGGACATTGCCGCATTCCGTAAGGACGAGGCATTGAGGCTGCCGAAGACATTGAACTATGCTGAAATCGGGAGTCTTTCGAATGAGGTCCGTTCAAAACTTGAACAGGCTCAGCCTGAAACACTTGGCGCGGCATCCCGCATACCTGGTGTAACCCCGGCGGCGGTTATTGCGGTGCTTCGATATGTCCAAGCTAAAAGTCATAAATCCGATACAGGACAAGCATCCAATGTCGCCTGAAGACGTGCTTCACGATGTTTCACGTGAATCCATAGAGAAGCTGAAAGTTTACCAGCGTTTGCTCGTTAAATGGCAAAAAGCTATAAACCTTGTTAGCCCCAAAACAATTGATGATGCGTGGGAGCGCCACTTCCTTGATTCCGCCCAGATTTCAAGGCTTGTTGGGCCGCATATAAAGACGGTTGCCGATATTGGATCGGGCGGTGGTTTCCCCGGATTGGTGCTCGCTATATTGAGGCCAGAGCTGGAAATGCACCTTATTGAGTCAGATCAGAGAAAATGTCAGTTTCTCAGAGCTGTTTCACGTGAAACAGACGCGAAAATTTCCGTGAGGTCGACGAGAATCGAAGATTTAGAAGATGACTTTACACCGGATTGTGTAACGGCGCGCGCGCTGGCGGACTTGCCAAAGTTATTATCTTTTTGCGAGCCGTGGGTTCAAAGAAACCCAAAACTTGAAGCTGTGCTGATGAAGGGTGCCAAAACAGAGCAAGAGGTGGCTGCGGCTCATGAAATCTATGATTTTCAGTGCGATATTCACGATAGTTTAACTGATCCACAGGGCAGGGTGCTACATATACACACGCTTTCCCCAAAATTGCACACCGCTTAGCTTTCGCGGCGGAATCATTCGTGCATAAGTTGCTGAAATCAGACTCTTTTTGTTGATGCTTGGCGCCGAATCTCTCATGATTGCGGTATCCAACATTTTATCACTCAGGAGCGCATATGAGCCTTTCGCAGTCCGTAAAGACACCGGCAAAACTGCAAGATTTCCCATCCCATGATCGTCCGCGATTGCTGGCAGTGGTGAATCAAAAGGGTGGCGTTGGCAAGACGACAACCGCCATTAATTTGGCGACGGCTTTGGCCGCGGTTGGTAAGAAAGTGCTGATCGTTGATCTTGATCCGCAGGGCAACGCGTCTACAGGTTTGGGTGTTCGCCGCTCCGTTATTAAGGCCAGTGCGTATGACGTTCTTTTTGGTGATGCGCACATTACGGATGTAGCGATGGAGACCAAGGTGCCGCGTTTGCATGTAGTCCCCTCCTCCATTCACCTCTCTGGCGCTGAGATCGAGCTGGTTACAGCGCATAATCGCGAATACCGCATGAAGGAGGCTCTTTCTACGGATCTGCCGTATGATTATGTGCTACTTGATTGCCCGCCCTCTTTGAACTTGCTGACTTTAAATGCTTTGGTGGCTGTCGATTCGCTTGTTGTGCCGTTGCAGTGTGAGTTTTATGCTCTGGAGGGTCTCAGTCACCTCACGAAAACTATCCAGCGTGTGAAGAAGCAGTTTAATCCGCGTTTGAGCATTCATGGTGTAGTTCTGACGATGTATGACCAGCGCAACAAGCTGACGTCTATGGTGGAGAAAGATGTTCGTGGCTATTTCGGTGATAAGGTCTATAAAACCGTGATTCCCCGCAATGTAAGGCTTTCTGAGGCCCCTTCTTACGGTTTGCCTGCGATTGTATATGATATGAAATGCGCCGGTGCGCGGGCCTATATTCAGCTGGCATCAGAGGTTATAAAGCGCGAGCGTAAGTTAAAAAAGCAATTGCTTGCCGCCTGATGCATGATTACAGTTTCACGTGAAACACAAATTTGAGGAGTGATGATGGACCCCAAAAGCAGAGGATTGGGGCGCGGGCTAAACGCGCTGTTTGATGATGATGAGACAACTTATCCGCAAGTTGACCCGGAGGGTCCGGTTCAGGGCCGTAAGCGCGATATGGTCGGTGTTGATCAACTTGAGCCAGGTGCGGGGCAGCCCAGAACTGTTTTTGATGATGACGCGCTAGCCGAGCTGGCATCCTCAATTAAGCGTCATGGTGTTTTGCAGCCGCTTTTGGTGCGTGAACATACAGATAGTAGCGGAAAATACGAAATTATCGCGGGTGAGCGCCGTTGGCGGGCAGCGCAAAAAGCTCAATTGCATGAAGTTCCCGTCATTGTCCTGACGCTCAGTGACCTTGAGGCTTTCGAGGTCGCGTTGATCGAAAACCTGCAGCGTGAGGATCTTGATCCTATCGATGAAGCTATGGGGTATCAGCGTTTGATGGCGCAATATGATTACACGCAAGAGAAATTGGCGGAAAGTCTTGGCAAGAGCCGTTCCCACATCGCCAATATTACACGTTTATTGCAGCTGCCCGAGCCTGTACAGAAATTGGTGAGCGAAGGAAAACTCTCCAGCGGGCATGCGCGCGCACTTGTTACAGCAAAAAATGCAGAAGTTCTGGCTAAAGAAGTCGTTGCCAAGGGTTTGAGTGTTCGTGAGACGGAAAAGCTCGCGGCAGAGGCGGCCGGCCGTAAAGCGGCACCCTCCTCCAAAGCTAAAAAGGCCGAAGAAGAGACCTATCATAAGGATGTTGATACGCTCGCGCTTGAGCAGGAACTGTCGAATTCTATCGGTATGCGCGTCAGTATCGACAGCCGCGATGGAAAATCAGGCAAAGTCGTGATCAACTTTAAGTCTCTGGATCAGCTTGACGATGTAATACAGCGTCTTGCGGGCGGCAATGGTGGTCCGGCGCGGCTTTCCGAATAATTTAACGTGATTTTGAAATGCTTAAGATCGCCTGCTGACAAAGGGTTTCGGCGGGCATGGCAGTTTGTTTGCACATAGCTTCGAGTTCCTGAAGCTTTAGCATGGCTTTTTTCAATCCCGGAATACTCCAGCGCTGAAGTTGTGCTTTAAATGCCGGCTGCTGCTTGAAAAAGATTGGCGGAGATAGGGATTTCATAGCACTTTCAATGGTTTGGCCTGAGCTTTGAGCCTGCAGGGTTCTGTGCAGTTTTTGAAAATGTGTCTGTAATCCGCGCACAATTACGATGAAGGAAACCCCTTCTTCCGTTAATTTTTGATAATGCCGGAGCGCAGCGGCCGCGTTGTTACCGGCGGCGGCGTAGATTAAGTCCTCGAGTGCGACGTCTCCACCGGTACCGCACGCGGCACGAACGTCGTCGAAAGAAATGGGTGCAGGGTCTTTGCCCTTATAGACGATCAGTTTTTCAAGTTCGGAGCGGACTTTCTGACGATCGCCGGCAATGTTAGCAGCAAGCCAGCTTAAAGCGTCCTGGTCGATGTTGAGGTTGTCGGCTTGTAATGTATTGCGAATAAAGCGGGACAAATCACGCTCATCTTCTACATAACATGGTACGGCAGCGGCATTTTTCGCCGCTTCGCACGCTTTACGCAGGGAGCTACGCGGTCCTAATTCGCCAGCTTCGATAATAATGAGTGTCGTGTCACTGGGGTCTTTAAGGTAATCCTTGATGAGCGTGGTGAGCTTGTCCGTAGCGCTTTCAATACGGATGAGCTTATTGCCACCCATCATCGATTGTGCGTGGGCTTCGTGGCCCAAACGTTCGGAATCGCGCACAAATTCGTCGGCGGAATCGGTAATGACATTAAAAGGGTCGTTGAGATCCTCGACTGTGCTTTTGGCGATAATTTGCGCCCGTTCCCGCATTAACCCGTGGTCAGGGCCGTAAATTAAAATTACACGTGCGGCGGGGTTGGGGTTGGCCACGAAGGGCTCGATGTCTCTATACGCAAGCTTCATGCTTTTAGCGTAAATCTTTGCCTGACGGGGTCAAGGGGCGTCAAACATACCGACTGGTCGGTATTGGTGTCATAGTAGGCTAGAAGATGTTGAAAATGCAGGGTTTTTTGCTAATTCTTTTTCGAAAAGCATCTGCGCAGATTGCAGGGGATTTTCAAAAATAGCCGCATCGTATTCACGCTGGAAAGTGACGGCTTTCTCGAGTGTGTCGAACAGATAGGCATTGACCTTCGAATCGGTTAGGCCCGTGCGGCATATCCCTAAAAGCGGCGTTATTTCAGCATCATAGGAGGCAATGAAATAACTTTTTTCTATCAAATCTGCGAAGGCGAGAGCAAATTCATGCATGGAACGACTGCCGTAACGTATATCCATGAATTGTAAATCGTGCTCTCTTGCGACTTTGTAGGCCTTCTCCAGCGGTTCTTTTAAGGCTTCAGGCTGCGCCTGATTAAAGCCGTGTTTTGCTAACAGGCGGTCTACACCACGCGCGAAGGTGGGATCAAAGGCCAGCGCAGCGATCAGGATGGCGGCGGTTTGATGCTGGTGCATGCCGACGCCAATCATGCGGGCTTCGTAGCGATGGTCGATGACCTTCTCGTTGGCGTCCTTTAGCGCGGCGATTTTGACATCCGGCCACAGAATGCTCTCGGAGAAATAGTAATTTGTCGCCGTGTTCAGGCCTTTTTCTTTTAGTTCATTGAACGTAATCCATTCACCCGTAGGGATGCGGATCATTTTCCCGGTCTCGTCGTAATAGACGAAGAGGGGGTTATTCATGACATGATCGATATGGTTGTTGAGGTATTCTTCACCTGATTTCGCGGTGTAAACATAAGGCGGAACGCCGCCCCGCCCAAGAAGTGCCGCACGGTGGTGCATACCCGGATTACCGCTGAAGCGTTGCCCTTCATTAAAAGGAGCGCCGTTGTCCAGAACGGTAAAGAGGAAAGGGGCCAGAACATAGAGCCTGCGCACGTTTTCCAGCATGTGGTCGGGGTTTTTGTAGCTTACCGAGACTTGATTGGACTTACAGACCGAAAAATAAGCGGCCACGGCTTGCATATCATCGCGCGGAGGGCCGAAAAATGCTTGGTAGCGGTCGACATCCATAAGGTTGGCAAGCAGATCTTGTGCGGTTTTGTCAGGCAAGTGCTGGAAATATGAGCGTTTGAGGCCTATATCAGCAGCTTTTTGCGTTAAGCACTCTATCCGTTTCTGTGTATCACGCAGAACTATTCCCAGATTTTCGGGTTTATCGGCTACTGAGCCGACTTCCAGCATTTCCGAGGTTGGTTCATTGCGGATGAAATCATTGCCGCATGCCGCATTGGCCGCGTTTTTCACGACTTTATTCTGGCATACGGTCATGGTTTTAAGATCCGGGCTGGCCGGGTCGAAAAAGGCGAGTTCCGTTTCAATGCCGGCTCTGGCGTTATCAATTCCTACACCTGCATAGGTGTCATAGACGTCATCAATTGACTCGATAGGCCGTGTATCGGCGGCATTTACTTCAGACATGGCTTCCGCCCCTTGTTATCTACTTTGAAAGAATATGGGCTTTTGGCCATGAAAGGCAAACTTGAAGCGCATATTTGTATTAGAATAAAGGTGCAGGCGCGGTTGATTCCATACGTGAACCGTAAGTTCTCAATCCTTCGGAAGCCTTGGCCAGAAACGCTTCTCTTGCTTGTCCTTCTGCCTTGCTGATCTGGTTTGTGGCTAGAATATTCGGCGAGTCATGAGGGATTACAATCAATCCACCCCATGTTCTCTGCAGTGGTGAATCACCTTTATTGGTCGGTGATCGGTGCAGGAATTCTGCGCCAAAACGCGTCAGGCTTTCGGGCTCTGTTGTCTTTTCCTGTCCGCTGATTTTGAATTCGGTCGGCAGAACATCGGAAAAGGCATATACGAGGTCAATCGCGGCAACTCTGCGTTCGCTCATATGATCATGCCAACCCGCAAACGGCTTTCTGTGCGCTTCGTTCGGCTCCATGACCGTACGTTGTACGACAAGCTGGATTGCCGCTTTCTCGAAACCCTCGGGACCATACAGGCCCAAAACATCTCGAGCGGTATAATCCGCGATCGGCAGCAGGTCGGCAAAACATTGCGGTACTGCGATGTCGAAAGAGTTTTTGTCTTTGATAACGATACCGCTGGCTGTAATTTCCGGACCGTTGCCGATTTCGGGTGTGTAGCCCAGAACTGTCGGACGGGCGAACTCACGCATTTTGGCCAGGGCCCCACCGTAAGCCTTTTGTGCTGACCGGTCAGAGAGCAGGCGGCCATGCGCGGTACGGTATTGGTTTTCACCTTCATTGCCGAGCAAACGGGCTTCATCTTCGTAAGAGATAATGAAGCCGTCTTTGTCGCTCGACAGAACCGAGGTATCGATCGTGGTTGCCAGGGTACTCATAATTACATCCTCTATGTTTTTTTAAAGCTTAGGCGTGTGCTTCTAATGCGCCGCCGCTGTCACCTTTGCGGTCCAGAACAGGTCTTGGAGCGCTGGCTACATTGTCATTTGTGGTTGTGATGCCCGGAATGGTCAATTCGATCGGCTTTTTGAACTGGCCGGCTTCGATTTCGAATGCTTGCGCGGCGTCGCCGCCGATAATGCTGAGCTCGATAAAGCCGTCATGGTTTACGGCACCTTGCCAGTCACGGCCAGAGGAACCGACGGAAAATCCGGCTTCGCCTTCGGCACGGTCGAACATGCGGTCGGTAAAACGTGCATCCAGTGTTTGCCCGTTGATCTGGATTTTGAACGGCTCGTCTTTAAGCTGCGCCACCACGTCGGAGTCGAGCTCGCTGGTGCGGGTGTTTAGCTTGATATTGCCGTGCACGTCGATATGCGCGACGGAGAATTGTTTCAGCGCCGGAATGTCTTCAGCTTTCAAAGGCGCGTCGAGATCGACATAGCCTGTAGCGGCGAGCAGTTCTCTACGCTCCTCAAGGCTCATTTCCGGCTTCCATTTATCGATATTCTGCGTCAGCTGGTTGGCCAGCAGGACGCTGTGCATCGGAAATGTATCGCGGGAGCGGAATTGTGTGCCGTCAGGTTGCACATCGGCTGCAAAGACTTCCATCTCACCGTTTTCGATAGCGTCACGGAAGAATGTGAAGTTATAGCGGGAGTTGGCGGAAACCACGTGGCCGTTCGGCAGGATACCGACATATACGGGTTCGCCCTTGTTGGAGACATTGCCTTCCTGGCCACGCTCATCAATACGTGGGGCGCAGTTCAGGAATGTGACGTTACCAACGCCGCTCAAGCCGTGGCGTGTTGTTTGCGCAAGGTCGAAGCCGCCCTGAACCCATGCTTGCGCAGGGGTGTTGGCCTGCTCAATGCGTGGGGGTGTGATGCCGGACAGTGCGGAAACCGCGTTGGCGCTGTCATTCAGGAAGCGCTGGATTTCCTTTGGTGCGGTGTCGTCGAGGCGGCCGCCATTATCGCTGTAATAATAAACGGTAACCGGTACAGGCGGGCTCCATAGATCGTGTGAAGTCTGGAAAACATCTGTCAGGCCGGAAATTTTTTCGTGATAGGCCGCAATGATTGCGTCTCTTGAAGCCATGCTGACTTCTGTCGGTTGTTTCACGAGCGGGTGAATAGCGTCTTTATCGAGTCTCATCTGTAGCACTCCAATAGGTTTTAGGCCGCGGTTAAGCGGACAATTAAATATCTGTCGGAGCTGTAGGATTTTTTGATCTACGTCCCGCCAGGTTTCCAAATATGGAGACCACGGGCGGGCGCTGTTCGATCTTTTGAAAGTCTTTCAAAAGGCCGGCTCTGCGCGAGCCGTGGCGCTTTAGCTTTTTTAACGTGGTGCAAGCTGATTCCATCAAATCCCACGAAGTTCAGGCGTTATAGACCCGATGGATGACGGGTGTCAACATACTTTTATGGAATATTTGAGGAATCTAATGCTGATTCTTGAAATAGAGCGCGAGATGTTCTTCGACCTGGCGGGCAATATCGTTCAGCAAGTTTTCGCGGGTGTCTTGTTCGGACACGCGGTTGGCGAATTCGCTTTCAATGATGTTAAAGCTGGCGATGCTGCGCAAGGGCCTGTTCAGCAGCTCTTCGCCCGTTTCGTTCTCGATTAATATCATAGTGGTACTGAGGCGCAGCTGCCCGCGGGTTGTGTCGGAATCGATAGTGATATCCAGATCACGCTCGGTTTCGGCGATGCTGGTAATTTCCAGTGTGTATTGCGGGTTGCGGGGGCGGCCGTTGCGATAAAACTGATCGATAAGCTGGTTGCGTAAATATTGGCCTTCGCGGTTCGGGATATTGGCGATTTCAATATTCTGCAGATGCTCCTCTACTCCTACGGATGTGTATTTATTGACACCGTAGACGGGGTGAAAACCGCACGCGGCGAGGAGGAGGACAGCTAGGCTTAGAAAAATTCTCATAGTCCGAAGATATCTTTATATGTGTCGGCTTTGAAGCCTAAATATGCTTTGCCCTCATGAATAAGGAGCGGGCGTTTGACGATCGATGCGTTGTCCTGGGCGATGCTGATGGCTTTTTCCGCATCCATATCATCCTGTACGGCAGGCGGGAGTTGGCGCCATGTTGTCCCGCGTTTGTTGATTACGGTTTCCCAGCCATGCTCGTCAATCGCCTGTTTCAGGGCGCTTTCATCCAGACCGTCCTTTTTATAGTCATGGAATGTGTATTCGATGTTGTGTTCATCGAGCCACTTGAAGGCTTTTTTCATCGTGTCGCAGTTTTTGATGCCGTAAATTTTTGTCATGTGATCCTTTTATGCATTTTGTCCGGCGATATAGCCCGAAGACCATGCCCATTGGAAATTATATCCGCCCAGATGTCCGGTTACGTCGACGACTTCGCCGATGAAGTAAAGACCCGGATGGTTTTTAGCTTCCATAGTCTTGGACGATAGCTCATCCGTGTCAACGCCATATAACGTAACCTCGGCAGTGCGGTAGCCTTCGGTGCCTGCGGGTTTTATGCGCCAGCTATTGACGGCTGCGGCTAATGTTTCGATTTTCTTATTTCCCAATTCGGCGAGGCGACCGACAATGCCTTGGTCTTCGCAAATGCTTTCGGCCAGACGGTTGGGCAGGATGTGGGAGAGGGCGGTTTCGATATCCTGCTTCGGGTTGGTTTCGCGTCGGTCCTTGAAGAATTCAAGCATGTCGGTATTAGGCGCGAGGTTAACCGTGATTTCATCGCCTTCCTTCCAGTAGGAGGAGATCTGCAGGATCGAAGGGCCGCTAAGCCCGCGATGGGTAAAGAGTAGGCCTTCACGGAAAGAGACTTTGCCGTGGGAGACAATCGCATCGACGGATAGGCCGCTCAAGGCCTTGCAACGTTCCAGAATGGCGGATTGGAATGTCAATGGCACAAGGGCAGGGACAGTGTCATGGACGTTAATGCCGAATTGAATGGCGATATCGTATCCCAGTCGGGTTGCGCCGATTTTCGGGATGGATAGCCCACCCGTGGCGATAACCAGTGAGTCGCAGCTTTTCGTTGTTGTTTTGCCTTTATGGGTTGTTTTGACGCTGTAGCGGTAATTGTCGAGCGGTTTGATGCTTTCAACTGTCGTTTCATTCTCGTATATAACGCCGGCGTCGTCACATTCCTTCAGCAACATGTCGATGATTTGCTGTGAGGAGCCGTCGCAGAATAGCTGGCCTAAATCATTCTCAGGGTTTTTTTCGTGAAACGCGATGCCGTGCTTTTTAACCAGCGTAATGAAGTCATGTTGCGTGTACTGGCTCAGTGCCGATTTGCAGAAATGCGGATTGTTAGACAGGAAATGGTCGGGACTAGTGTGCAGGTTTGTGAAATTACAACGCCCGCCGCCCGAGATACGGATTTTCTCCGCCGTCTTTTTGGCGTGATCGATGAGCCAGACCTTGCGGCCGCGCTTTCCGGCTTCAATTGCGCACATCAAGCCAGCCGCGCCCGCACCTATAATGATGACGTCGGGCTTATCCATGACGATTAGCTGGCGGCACGCGCCGCTTTTTTACGCTCATGCGGGCAAAGGTGGAATTTACGAAGACGCAGGCTGGTCGGTGTGACTTCCAGCAGCTCGTCATCATTGATGTAGGCCATCATGTCTTCGAGCGACATTTTACGTGGCGGGGTCAATGTTACCGCATCGTCAGTACCGCTCGCGCGGACGTTGGTCAGCTTCTTCCCTTTCAGGACATTGACTTCGAGGTCGTTTTCACGGCTATGTTCGCCGACGATCATGCCCTGATAGACAGGTGTCTGGTGTTCGACAAACATCACGCCGCGATCCTGCAGGTTGAAGATGGCGTATGCAACGGCTGTGCCTTGATCCATTGAGATGAGCGTACCTTTTGTACGCTGGGGGATGTCGCCCTTATATGGTGCGTATGAATGGAAGACACGGTTAAAGACTCCTGTACCGCGTGTATCGGTCATGAACTGGGATTGATATCCGATCAAGCCGCGTGATGGGGCGAGGAACGTAATACGTGTTTTTCCTGCGCCCGAAGATCGCATATCGGTCATTTCGGCTTTACGGCGGTTCATCTTGTCGACCACGGTTGAGGAATATTCCTCATCAACATCGATGGTGACTTCTTCGATTGGTTCCTGACGCTCGCCGTCGATTTCTTTGTACAGCACTTTTGGTCTGGATACGGTTAACTCGAAACCTTCGCGGCGCATTTGTTCGATCAGAACGCCAAGCTGCAATTCGCCGCGGCCACCGATTTCAAACGCATCCTTGTTTTCACTTTCTTGGAAGGTAATGGCGACATTCACTTCCGCTTCGGCCATTAGGCGTTCGCGGATCATGGTGGATGTGACTTTTTTGCCTTCTTGTCCGGCGAACGGTGAGTCGTTCACGGTGATCATGACGGCCATTGTTGGCGGGTCGATCGGTGTGGATTCAACAGGTGTGTCCAGAGCCGGTGCCCCGATTGTGTCGGCCACGGACGCCTTGGCTAGACCAGCGATACAGATAATGTCGCCGACATTGACCTGATCGACAGGAACACGTTCTGTGCCATCAAAGGTCAGCAATTTGGTCAGGCGGCCATTTTCGATCGTTGAACCGTCAAGGCCGATGGCTTTTACGGTGTCGTTTACTTTGGCGGAGCCTTGGATAACGCGGCCCGTCAGACAACGGCCAAGGAACGGGTCGGAATCGAGCAGGGTTGCCAGCATGGCGAACGGTGCGTCCTTATCGCCTTTCGGTGCCGGGACATGTTCAAGCACAAGATCAAGCAGCGGGTGTAGGTTTTCACGCGGATCATCTAGTTCCTTTACGCACCAGCCGTCACGGCCAGATGCATACATGATTGGGAAATCCAGCTGTTCATCGTTGGCATCCAGAGATACGAACAGGTCGAAGACTTCATCAACGACTTCTTCGGGACGGCCGTCGGGACGGTCAACCTTGTTGATGATCACGATCGGGCGAAGGCCTTGTGCCAGTGCTTTACCAAGTACGAATTTTGTTTGCGGCATTGGGCCTTCGGCAGCGTCGGTCAGTAGGATAACGCCATCGGCCATATGCAGAACACGTTCGACCTCACCACCGAAGTCGGCGTGACCCGGTGTGTCGATGATGTTGATGCGGGTATCGTCCCACTGAATGGATGTGGGTTTGGCCAGAATGGTGATGCCGCGCTCTTTTTCCAGATCGCCGGAGTCCATGGCGCGCTCTTCAACGGCCTGATTTTCACGGAACATACCGCTTTGTTTCATCATGGAATCGATAAGCGTAGTTTTGCCGTGGTCAACGTGGGCGATAATCGCAATGTTGCGTAATTCTTTAGTCATTTTTCCGTTCTCTAATCTGGAGCTTTATTTGCGGCAAGTTCTACAGAGTTTATGCGCGAAATGGAAGAGAAATGTATCAAGCCGGCTTTCGGACGAAAAAGCGGTACATTTCGAGGAATGTCTCGGGGTGCTTTTGTTCGAAGGCATGCCAGTTCCCGAGATCCATCATATCAGGGTTATCGGTGAAGAGTTTGGCAAAGGCGTCCTTGTGTAGGCGGGCCTGTTCGAAGCCGCAGAATTCCAGACCTAAATCCTCGATATCCTGCTGGATGCGGGGGATGTCGAAATTGTCCTCATGGATATGGAAGAACGCATCACGGCATTCGGACATGGAATAGTAATCCGCGGTGTTCAAGGCACGCAGCCAGTCTTTTTTGCCGAGAAGGCTTTTTGCGTTTTTGCGGAAATAGCGCATGCCGTCCGCGGTGGGCGGAATATCTTTGTTCGCAATGACTGCGCGGCCACGGTTGATGAAGCCGCGTGAGATATCGCTATACAAGGCGATGCGCATGAAGCCAGCTGGCTTGAGTAATTTAGCGATGACTTTCCAACCTTCTTCAGGGTCCTGCATATGGTGTAGCACGCCCGTACAGATGATCAGGTCGAACGGACCGAGATTTTGTGGCAGCTGTAAAATATCACCATGGAAAAATTCGATAT
The DNA here is from genome assembly GCA_030432025.1 of Alphaproteobacteria bacterium. Lineage (GTDB taxonomy): Bacteria > Pseudomonadota > Alphaproteobacteria > Micavibrionales > Micavibrionaceae > TMED27. Next base: position 104,769 of record JAUIIA010000003.1, on the reverse strand, counting down.
TGTCGATGTCGTAATCCATCGCCTTGTTTTGCGCATAGGCAAGGTTGGTCAGGCTGAGATCGACCGCTGTAAGTTTGGCGTTTTTGAATGCCATGGCGTATTCGCAAGCCTGCTGTCCTGTGCCGCAGCCCGCGATCAGGATGTTTATCTTATCGGTCGCGAGATAGGCCGCTCGATCCTCACCGAGAAAGATGACATGTTCCTCGGGTGATGCGCTGGCGGATACGGATTGCCAGCGCGGGTAGGGGAATTGCTCATACTGCTCACGCACATTCTGTGAGGTTTCGTCTTCAATCGGCGTCAGGGACTTTGTCTGTGCCTTGATGGCCTGTTCGGCGACATGGTCGCGGTATTGGATGTCGACAAAATATTCAAAACGGTCTTTCGTGAAGAGCGTGTCTGTCAGTTCCTTTGCATTGCTAAGCGTATGGAACGGACGGTAGCAGGCATAGCGGAGAACGTCTTCGCGTTTTGATCCGTTTGTATCGGCTTCGATTTGTGCGCGAAGCTTTTCGATTGTTTGTTTTTCGCTGTCATCTTCGAAGAAAATATATTCGGTGTGAAAGCAATAGAGCGCGAGCGCGGCGAGCATGTTCTCGTAATCCTGCGAGGGCATGTCCTTGATTTTGGCAAAGCCGTTTTCGAGCAGCCAGCGGCGCAGATGTGTCAGGAACATCTCGAATTCATAATCGGGGACGAGCAGTTTTTGCAGCCCGCGCAAGACATATATATCGCTGAGGATTTTATGGCTGGAGAGTTTTTCAAAGCCCTTGGCGAATTTCTTGTAATCCTTCGCACCCGCCAGCTTATAGATCTTTGCGAATTGCGGGTTTTTCTTGATCAAGCCGAGCCATGTGTTGTGAAGTCCAAAGAAGTCGACATTGTTCGCGGTCAGGCATTCCTGCGTGATCCAGCATAGCGTGTCGTTATATGTGGTGATGTTGAGGGTTTTGAGAACCTCGATTAGCTGTTCTTTGTGGCCATCGTTTTCGGGCTCGGCTTGCAGCGCGAGCGCTCCCCATTCCAGCGCTTTCAGATAGTTTTGCTGCGCAATTGTCAGACGCAGCATGTTGCCATAGGTCGGGGCGTATTCCGCATCGGTCTGGATGGCTTTGACGAATTCAGCTTCAGCAGACTGCAAATCACCCTGCTTGAGAAAACTCTCACCTTGTTGGTTATAATGCTGCGCAGTGTCCATTATGCGGCGACGACGTTGACGATCTTTCCGGGCACGTAGATGAATTTTCGGATCTGTTTGCCTTCGATGAATTTCTCGACATTGTGTTCCGACAGGGCCGCTTCGCGGGCTTCGTCTTCGTTGGCGTCGGGCGAAAGTGTGATTTGTGCACGGACCTTGCCGTTGACCTGCACCCCGATGGTGACGGTGTCATCAACCAGCAAGTCTTGCTCGACTTCCGGCCATGGTTCGTCAGCCAGTAAGGTGTCGTGACCCATTTCGCTCCAGAGTTCTTCGGCCAGATGTGGCATCATCGGGTTGAAGACTTTGATCAAAATTTCCAACGCTTCTTTTGTTGCCCAGGCACCGCCATCGAGTTTGACGAAGGCTTCGGCTTGTTGCGGGTGAAGGATGGTGTTGGAGAGTTCGCGGATGCGGGCCACGGCCTTGTTCATCGCGAAATCTTCGATGTCTTGTGCAACACCGGCGGCAGTTTTGTGTGCGGCACGGCGCAGTTCCAGCACATCATCGGCGAAATGTTCTGGTTTTTCCATGTCATCGGCGGGGATGAAGTGTTTGTAATCAACGACCATGCGGTGAAGTTTGTTGACGAATTTCCATGCGCCTTCGATACCGGCTTCGGTCCATTCCAGATCGCGTTCAGGCGGCGAGTCGGACAGGATAAACAAACGTGCGGCATCGGCACCGTAGGTTTTCAAAATGTCTTCTGGGTCGATGACGTTCTTTTTCGATTTTGACATCTTGATCGACGGGCCTGTTTTGATCTTGGCCTTGTCTGCATCGCTCATCGCGTCGTATTCGGCGGGCGTTACCCATTCACCATTGTCATTGGTGTATGTTTCGTGCGTAACCATGCCTTGCGTGAACAAACCCGCAAACGGTTCTTTCGCCTCCAGCCAGCCGCAATCGGCCAGCGCTCTTGTGCAGAAACGGGCGTAAAGCAGGTGCAGTACGGCATGTTCGACACCACCGATATATTGATCAACGGGCATCCAGTAATCGGCCTTGTCCTTGTCAACGCCGCGTTCCGTGTTGTTCGGGTCGAGATAACGCAGGAAGTACCAGTTGGATTCAAAGAACGTATCGCATGTGTCGGTTTCACGAGTCGCTTTGCCGCCGCATTTCGGACATTTGGTGTCCTTCCATGTCGGGTGGCGGGCCAACGGGTTTCCGGGTTCGTCGTAATCGATATCCATCGGCAATTCGACGGGAAGCTGGTCTGCAGGAACAGGGACAACACCGCAATCATCACAGTGGACCATCGGAATCGGGCAACCCCAGTAACGTTGACGGGAGACACCCCAGTCGCGCAGACGGTATTTTGTTACACCGAAACCGTTGCCGCTTTCTTCTGCCTTCTGAATGACGAATTCTTTGGCTTCGTCGATTTCTCGGCCATCCAGCCAATCGGAGTTCACGGTTTTACCCGGACCTGTATATGGCTCTTCATCGACGGATTTCTCGCCGCCTGAAATGACTTCCTTGATTGGCAGGTCGTATTTCTTGGCGAAATCCCAGTCACGCTGGTCGTGGCCCGGAACGCCAAAGATCGCACCCGTTCCGTAATCCATCAGGATGAAGTTCGCGATATAAATTGGGAATTCCTGACCCGGTAATGACGGGTTGGTGGCTTTATATCCTGTATCGAAGCCGATTTTCTCGGCTTGGGCGATGGCTTCCTCGGAGGTGCCGACGCTTTGGCATTCTTTTAAGAAATCCTCGAAACCGTCCTTATCGCCGGCTAGTTCTTTTGAAAGCGGGTGGTCGGGCGCGAGGGCGAGGAAAGACGCGCCGAATAATGTATCGGGGCGTGTTGTGAATACCTCGATCTCCTGATCGCGGCCTTCAATATTCCACTTGAATTGCAGGCCTTGGGATTTGCCAATCCAGTTTTCCTGCATGATTTTGACTTTTTCAGGCCAGCGGGGGAGTTCCTGCAAGGCTTCGAGCAAGTCATCGGCATATTCTGTGATTTTGAGGAACCATTGGGATAGCTTGCGGCGCTCAACGGGTGCGCCCGTGCGCCAGCCTTTGCCATCAACAACTTGTTCATTGGCCAGAACCGTGTTGTCGACGGGGTCCCAGTTCACAACTGATTCTTTACGGTAGGCTAGGCCTTTCTCGTAGAAATCGAGGAACATCTTTTGTTCATGCTTATAATAAGACGCGTCACATGTTGCGACTTCGCGTGACCAGTCAATCGCCAAACCCATGGATTTGAGCTGGCGTTTCATGTCGTCGATATTGCCGTAAGTCCAGTCAGCAGGGTGGGAACCGCGTTCCATTGCCGCGTTTTCAGCCGGCAGACCCAGCGCGTCCCAACCCATTGGGTTTAGAACGTTAAAGCCCTTGGCCTTTTTGTAGCGGGCGACAACGTCGGAAAGGGTGTAGTTGCGTACATGACCAACGTGAATGCGGCCGGAAGGGTATGGCAACATGGCAAGGACGTAGTATTTTTCCTTGGATTCATCTTCCGAGACCTCGAAAGACTTTTTGTCTTCCCAGATCTTGCGCCATTTCGCTTCGGCTTCCTTAATATTGTATTTTTCAGCGCTACTCATGAGGCGGTATTATTCTCCCGCTTTGGCGATCCGCAACTGACGGGCACGGGTCAGGATTGAGTCTTCCAGCTGTCGCGCCGTTTCAGGGGCGGGTTCGACATCTACCCATGAGCTGCCGCGCTTTTGCTGTCTGAATACACGGACCTCGATACCATCGGAACGCAGCTGACGGCTCAGAATAAAGACATTGAGCTTGAAGCGTTCGTTATTCGCGCCTTCGGGGCTGTACCAGTCGGTCAGGATGACGCCGCCGAACGGGTCCGCGCTGGCGAGCGGCATAAAGGAGACTGTATCCAGAGATGCGCGCCACAGGAAGCTATTGACCGTGATGCTGTCACCTTCGCCTTCACTGTCCTTCTTACCGAAGACAAAACCGCCGTCACCAAAAACACTTTCTGGTTTATCATAGATCGCATTGGCATCTGTGCCGTGGCGTTCATATCCGGTCGGGTATTTGGCTTCGGTTTTAATGCCGCCTCCTTCTTCGCCGCCACAAGCGACGAGAAACGATGTTGAGGCCACAATCAAAGCTGCTGTTCTTAAAGGGTGACGCATATTTTACCTTCTTATTGTCTTAACTGGTTGTAACTAGCACGCCTTTTTGTACTGCTCAAGAGCTAACGCCCCTGATTGCGCACTGTTCCTTAATACGGTTTAGTTTGGTTGTTCCTGCAAAAAAGGCACTGTTGCATTTTTGCAACGCCTGTAACTTTTTTTTTGAGAAAAGGCCCTTGCGTTTGAATTGGCTCCTGTTTTCAGGCTTGATGAGGGTGTCCATAGTACATGGGCATTCTTTAGGTTTAATAATTAAACCGAAATGTTCAACAAATTATCATCTGTTTAAAATTGGAGGAATGATAATGAAAAAATTACTTCTTAGCACAGCTGCTGTTGCTGGTTTAGCCATGGTTGCTACACCTGCAGCTGCTCAAGTTCAGCTTGAGCTTGGTGGTTACTTCAAAGGTTATGGTGCATTCGTAGATCAAGACGAAGCAACAGGCCAAGAAGTTAACGACTTTGACATCATCCGTAACACAGAAGTTCACTTCGGTGGCGAAACAACATTGGACAACGGTCTGACAGTTGGTGCGCACATTGAAGCTGAAGCTGATGGCGGCGACGCTTTCGGTGTTGACGAATCATACGTATACTTCAGCGGTGGCTGGGGTCGTGTGAACTTCGGTGCTGAAGATGGTGCTGTATACCTCTTGCAGGTTGCTGCTCCTTCTGCAGACTCTAACATCGACGGTATCCGTCAGTTCGTTAACCCAGTTAACTACACATCATTGCTGACAGGCGGTACTGCTGCTGGTCAGATTGCTAACTTCAACATTGGTGCTGCTAACTCTGGCGGCGTAGACTACGATGCTGACCCATCTGGTAAGTCTGACAAATTCACATACCTGACGCCAATCATGAACGGCTTCCAGGGTGGTCTGTCTTTCGCACCTGATACTGACTCAGCTGTTGAAGCTGGTATCGGTCTTGATGACCAAGAAGACACAATCGGTGCAACATATGAAATTGCCGTTCGTTACGAAGGTCAATTCCAGAATGTTGGCGTAATCGGTGGTGCTGGTTACTCACATGGTGATAACGAAGCTGACCTTCTTGCTGCTGTTAACTCTGACGACCGTGAAGTATGGAACGTAGGTCTTGACCTAGACTTCGGTCCTTTCGGTGTTGGTGCTGCATACGTAGAAGACAATGGTGGTCTGGACGGTTCTGCAACAGTTGATGACGAAGAAACATTCGTTGTTGGTGTTGACTACACAACTGGCCCATTCAAACTTGGTGCTTCTTACTATGATCAAGACAACACTTTCACAGTTAAAGATCTTGAAACAAAGCGTTACTCCGGTGGTGTTACATACACATACGGTCCTGGCATGACATTGCGCGGTTCTGTAGGTTATGTTGAGCACGAAGCTACAGGTATCAACCCTGTTGGCGGCGGTAACGATGTTGACGCTACATACGTAACATTGGGTACACAAATCAACTTCTAATCGGTTGATTTAACCCTTAAAGAATTCGACGAGAGCCTCTCATTGCGAGAGGCTCTTTTCTTTTGTGAACAAAGCTTTACACTTGTTTGTATGTCTGTTTCTGAAAATCTTGATCATATATATGCCGATATTAAGAACGCTGCAGAGGATGCGCAGCGTTCGGAGTCCGATGTCACGCTGGTGGCGGTCAGTAAAAAGCAGCCTGCGGAGCGCATAGATGAGGCGCTGGCTGCCGGACACAGGGTTTTCGGTGAGAACCGTGTGCAGGAAGCTTACGAGCATTGGGAAGCCCGTAAAAAAGACAATTCCGACCTGGTTCTGCATCTGATCGGCCCGTTACAGAGCAATAAAGCCGCCGACGCGGTGGCGTTGTTTGATGTCATTGAAACCATAGACCGTGAAAAGATTGCAAAAACGGTGGCCAAGGAAATGGCGAAGCAGGGACGTGATTTGCCGTGCTTTATTCAGGTGAATACAGGTGAAGAAGAGCAGAAATCGGGTGTTACACCGGCACGTTTAAAAGAATTCTATGATTATTGTTATTACGAATGCGGCTTGAAGATTGTTGGTCTGATGTGCATTCCACCGATTGACGAGCCACCCGCATTGCATTTCGCATTACTGCAAAAACTGGCGGGTCAATTGGACCTTGAGAAGTTGAGTATGGGGATGAGTGCGGATTATGAGGATGCGATCAAGCTTGGGGCGACCCATATTCGCGTCGGTACGGGCGTATTCGGCGAGCGAAGTTAGGCTAGAAGGACTTTGCGCTGCTTCCCAAGAGTAATTCTGTGATTGGTTCCCGCTGGTTCTGTGTCAGGGCCAGATCCGGATATTGTATCCCTTTAAATTTGTTTTTGTGCGCTGGCTGCTCTGTTCGTTGATCCGTTAGGGATTGCGTACGTGGTTGTTCGGGCGCGGTGTATGCGAGCAGGCTTGCGGGAATTTCCTCTTGCGCAGGCTTGTTCGAATATGAGGTTGTGCGGCCGCTGAATGCCATGGCCATAGCGTGCTCACCGATATCGCGGCCCGTTTCTTCCTTAATGGCGACATTGACCAGCCCACCGGCTGCGCCGATAGGTCCGCCATAAGCGGCCCCACCTATAATCTGGCTGATTGGACGAATCTGGTCGCCGGTAATGCCGCGGTAAGCGTAATTTACGACCGGAATATGGTGTAACGGGTTCACCATATCGACCAGATCACCGAAGCTGAACGGTTTTCCATCAATTGAAGTATCGGCTACTTCTGCAGGATTAAGGGCGATGGCCGCGTTGCTCACACTTGTATCCTCCCCGTTCAGGGCGCTGGTGAGCGTGGCTTCGAAACCTTTAACGGTGTCTGCGGATGTGTCTATACGCTCGGTTTTCCATACGGGTACTTTGCCGCCCATACGCTCGTTTTCCACCATATGCAGGACTTTACGGTATTTTACAGGCTGCTGTGCGGCCGTATCGGGCTTGTTGGCCGCCGCGGGGTTTTGCAATGCGCTGTAAAGTCCGTCCATCTTCATATGTGAATGCCTCCAATCGTTCTTGAAAAGACTTTGCAAGCGGCGTGCCATGCTCGAATCAATGAAACTGCTAGCAAAAAGAGATGGTTAGCGATAACCTTGAAGCAGAGTAAGCGGGAAATATTTGGAAAGACCGTATAATTTTGCCCAGTAAAGACGATTCAGCAGAGATAAAATTTCACATCAGCGGCCTTGATGAGCGCGGCGTAGACGTGTTGCGGGCGTTGGCGGGGCAGGTCAAAATCGCCTTGCCTGCAGAAAGCCTGGTTTTCGAAGATATTGATCCCGACAGTGCGCATGTCCTTGTTCGTGAGGTCATTGGCGAGGATGAGAGCCGCATTGAAATCACCAAGCCGTGTCGCGCAGGGGCGGTGATGGACGCGTTACTCTCCGGCTACAAAAAACATATTTCTGCCGGAGATAGCGACATTGTGATTGGTGATTGGGTGTTGGATACGGCTTATAACACGCTGAAAACTCCTGGGGGCCAAATAGAAAAGCTGACCGAAAAAGAGACGGCGATCCTGAAATATCTGCATGCGCAAAAGGCCGATGTCGGGAAAGACGAACTATTACAGGCTGTATGGGAGTATGCGGAAGATGTGGAAACACATACATTGGAGACGCATATTTACCGGCTGCGTCAAAAAATAGAAGATGATCCGGCCGAGCCGAAATTGGTGTTAACAACGGAGAAGGGATACAGGCTTAAAGGGTAGCTTTGGCTTGTTGAACCGCGTTTGTAAGACTTTCAAGAAAACTCGCGGCTCTTTCGATTGTAAGGGTTTCAATCCGTGCTTTTTTTAAGGTTTCGAGGTCCTCGATCAGGACATTAATGGCACGTACATCCTCGGCACTTAAGTCAAAAGCAGGTCCTTGCGCGGTATCGGTTGTTTCAATCAGTACGTCATCCTGCTTATGGGATTGTGACATGGATTGGTAGGCACTGGCGGCCTTTGCGGCTGCGGGGTTTGTCGGTCGATTAACGGGCTGTTCCTGAACAATGTTGTCCGGTTCTATGATGGTGGCTTCGTGCGCAAGAGGTTGTCCACTATCTGTTTTCAGCTCTTCTGCTGCCTGTTCTTTAACAAAATTTTTGAGAAAGACGCTAAGTGCCTCGACCGAGACATGGGCGAAATCTTCGCCGAATTCCTCGCTTGTGTCTTCTTTGCGGCGGCGACGTGAACGCTCCTGATCAGGGTCGTGGCGTTTGATGCCCTGACGTGTGTCGGTTTGCTCCGCCTGACGCGGTTCGCGAACAAAAATATTTCCAATCGTGTGTAACATGGCTTCCAGCCTTAAAAATTCTAAGTTCATTGTAGCAAAACTGCAGGATTCATGCCAGATTTGGCTGAATATTACAATCAAGTTGTGCATTTTTTATGGCTAACGATAAAAATGGTGAAAATACGGAAGATGAAGACGGTCTTTGGGCTGAAATTACCAAAGATGTCAAACAGATAGAGCAGGATAAGCCGTTGTCTGAAGAGGCGGGTAAACCCGCAAAAAAGACACGTACACCTGTAAATCCTCCAAAGAATACGGTTAAAGCTGCTTCAAAGTACCCTAAAAATGCGCCTGCAGCGCCCGCTAGGGGATCCGAAACCCCGAATGCGGGGATTGACCGCAATACCGCTGAGCGCTTGAGAAGAGGGCAATTACCTGTCGAAGCACGGCTCGATTTGCATGGGATGAACAGGGAAAAGGCGCAGCAGGCATTACTAGGCTTTATTCATCGACAATATGTTGCCGGAAAACGTTGCGTGCTGGTTATTACCGGTAAGGGACCGGGTAAAGACGGGCGCAGGGACCCGCTGAATGAGGGTTTTGGTGTTCTGAAGCAATCTGTACCGCAATGGCTGGCGGAGCCGCCTAACCGCTCTCTAGTGCTCAAAACAGCGACGGCCAAGCCTAAAGATGGCGGGGAAGGCGCGCTGTACGTGTTGCTTCGTCGCAAACGTTAGTGATGCGGGCATTCGGAATCATTTCGTGCGCGGGCGATTTTGGTGTAGAAACTTTGTAGTTCCCTAACACAGGCCTGCAAGATGCGCGTCGTCAATGTACCTATAGCTGAAGCCGTATTATTCATTCCGCCTGACGGTGTGGATCGTGACCCCGATCTATCCAGTGAGGTAGACCGCGCAGCCTTGAGCAAAATCAGAGCGCAGCCATACATACAGGCACGGGATGGGCGTGATAAGCCTGAATGGATTAAGGGCGCGCACAGGCTGTACTGCCCGTGTTGTCTGGATAAGGGACATTTGTCCCGTCATAAGGGTGTACGTTCTTTCGATCGTCCGCATATCAACTTTCAGGGTGAAGAAGAGGTGATGCACCATCCCGCCAGCTTTACCAAGCGGCATGATGGGCTGGATCATCTGGATGATTGCGATTTTGCGCACAGGCATGAGCGTTTTGATCCGCGCTCGCGCATTAGCAGCGCGGAGATAGCGGAGCGTCGTGCCGAGCTGGACCAACGGTTACACACGATTTCTATTCCCACAGCTGCGGTTATTACCATGCCGCCGCGACGCATTGTCAGTTATAGTCACGATGCGGCCGAATTCGGACCCGAAGATAACGGGCAGGTTTCGAAAAGGTCCGCAATCATTAAGCCACCGCCATTGCGGACAATTAACGAGCTGGCCGCGTTTATCATCGCGCATAAGCACGATCAGGTGCAGTGGGACGAAAAGTTACTGCATACGGCCGACGGCCCACAGAGCCTGCACGATATATTTTTGAACAGTAACCGTGGTGTGATGACCTATTGCCAAACACGACAGCAATTGGGGCAGGGTATGGGAACCGTCGTTGCGTCGTTGTTGCCGAACCGTATTCCCAGATTCTGGGAAGGGTACGATATGCCGAGCCATCCTTCGACGACACCTGTTGTAATGTTTTCGGCACAGAACGAGGAATCCTATGAACATCTCAAGGATCTATTTAGCCCCAAAGGGCAAGGAAGCGGTGATAAAATACTGGCTTATGGATTGGCCGGAATGCGCAGTGACGGACGTCCGGAAATCCGCATTTTCAGACCTGAACAGGTGACAAGCTGGCAAGAGCCGAACCCGCAGGCTGATTTGTTCTAAAACCCATATTTCAAAAGGGTTTAGAGACACGTACACACTGCCAAATAATTTGACATAATTGCATAAAAGCGGTACATTCATAGCCTCAATAACCATGGTTTAGAAAATGTCTGACAGGGATGATGACAACATCGAAGGCTTTAATGCCGAAGCCTATGGCGAGCAGAACCGCGAAAGTTCATTAAAATTTCCGCGTGTGCCGCTTCTGGACGAGCATGGCCAGCCGACAGGCGACAGTATTACCCCGGATCAGTACAATGATGATGAGCATAAGGACCGTATTGGTTGACCGTGCTGCCACACCAAGCTTTTGGCCGCCGGCTCGAAAACTGAAGAAGACGGCAGCTATATGTCTCAAGGCTCCTACAAAGAGGGGCGCTATTTTCGCAGTAAAAATCTTAAAGACCATCAGGATGCCTGTCCGTTCGGACATGAAAAAGCCAGCGTACGCTCGCGGGCGTTTTCAATGCTGGGCTTCCTGAATACGCCGGGCTTGAAACGTTTGAACTGGAATTTCAACAACGGGACACGCCGCGGCGAATATTCCGACAATCACCGTGATGTAGCACTAGTGCATCATAAGGGTCCGCCCGAGGGTATGATGACAAGCGTGGATATGGGCGATGATGTGATTGATCTTAGTCAACCTGATGCTAATCCGATTGATCCGCGAAGATACAGGGCGACCTATTCGGTCAAGACGGCAGGAGAAGCTGCGGCGATGATCGCGATGATCCGTACGATGCCTGATCCTGAGACTGTTTATGACAGCATCCACGTTATTTCCGAGAAGAAGGCTTTGCCGCTGTCCGAGATGATTGCGGGCGAGGATTGGGTCAATCTGGGTTCGTCCACGCAAATGCGTGAGGAATTGGGTTTGAAGATGCCGAGCGTTATTACGGCGAATACGCAAGATGCCCATGTCGTTGAGAATTTTGCCGGCAACACATTCGTCGTGCCGCGTATGACACGCGGGGGTGATGATGCCAATGGCGATATTACGGGTTTCAGGGTTTTGTTCATGACCTCCGATGACAAGGCTGCTGAAGCCTTGACCAAAGGGGACAAAGTTGCGGTACAGGGTTATGCGCAGATGGATGTGCCGATGCTGGAGCGACAGGAATTTTTTGAACTGACGGGCATAGACCCGCCGGGTGATAGCGTAAAGTACATGGTTGTGCCCGTTCGCAATGCGGACCATGTATCGGCGATTACGGCTGATTTTGAAACCAGTATGGAAGACGAGCCTGTCTATAGGGCTGATTACATCAACAGCCTGAATGCCAAGGCGGCCGAAGATGACTACGACCCCGATGATCCGTCAACATGGTATGATGATTACGGCAATGACTAGAGGATGAATTTGCTCAGGTCTGTCGACTTCACAAGCTCTTCTACATTTTCACGGACATAGTCGGCTGTAATTTTTACAGTCTCACCACCGCGGTCACTGGCTGAAAAGCTGATTTCCTCCAGTAATTTCTCCATCACGGTATGCAAACGGCGTGCGCCGATATTCTCGACTTGTTCATTGACCTCGAAGGACAGGCGCGAGATTTCATCGATCGCCTCATCCTCGAATTCCAAAGTGACTTTTTCCGTACCGATCAGGGCGACATATTGTTTGATCAAGCTGGCTTCGGTGTCTTTAAGGATTTTCTTGAAGTCTTCTTCGGTGAGCGCGCGCAGCTCTACACGAATCGGTAGGCGTCCTTGCAGTTCGGCCAGCAAGTCTGACGGCTTGGCGTAATGGAACGCGCCACTGGCGATAAACAGAATATGATCGGTTTTAACCGGGCCGTGCTTGGTTGTAACCGTTGTGCCTTCGATGAGCGGCAACAGGTCACGCTGTACGCCTTCACGCGATACATCGCCGCCGCGTACGTCCTGACGGGCTGCAATTTTGTCTATTTCGTCGAGGAAGACAATGCCGTTTTGCTCAACAAGGTGCAGGGCTTGTTCAACCACTTTCTCCTCATCGAGAAGCTTATCGGCTTCGTCGCGCATAAGGATGTCGTAGCTCTCATCGACGCGCATTTTCTTCTTCTTGGTGCGGTCGCCGAATGCCTTGCCGAATAGATCGTTCATATTGATCATCGACATGGAAGTGCCGGGCATGCCGGGAATATCCATCATGCCACCCATTGGGTTGGAATTGTCGACGACCTCCACTTCGATTTCGCGGTCGTTTAGCTCACCGGAGCGTAGTTTATCGCGGAAGTTCTTACGTGTGCCTTCGCCTGCGGTTTCACCAACCAGCGCATCGAGGACGCGTTCCTCTGCATATATCTCGGCCTGGGCCATGACGGTGCGGCGCATGGCGTCACGGGTCATGTGAATGGCGTTTTCGGTCAAATCACGGATGATGGACTCCACATCCTTACCGACATAGCCGACTTCAGTAAATTTGGTTGCTTCGACCTTCACGAACGGGGCTTGCGCCAGTTTAGCCAGACGGCGGGCGATTTCGGTTTTACCGACACCCGTGGGGCCAATCATCAGGATGTTCTTGGGGTAAACTTCTTCCTGTAGCTCGCGGTCCAGCTGCTGCCTGCGCCAGCGGTTACGGAGTGCGACGGCGACGGCCTTTTTGGCGTCTTTTTGACCGATGATAAAGCGGTCAAGCTCGCTCACGATTTCGCGTGGTGAGAAAGAAGGGATTTCGTAGGTATCGGATGTTTCAGATTTTAAAGCCATAAACTCTTATGTGTCGGTTGCTGCACCGACACATATAAACGAGATAGGTATGAAATCAAGAGTATGATTGCTTTTAAGCGGCTTCCGCACCCGGCGTATGCTGAACAGCAGCAGCCTTCATGTAGCGCTCATTCTCAAGTGATCTGTTGATCGCGGCGGCCATATCTTCACCACTGCGGAAGATAGACTTATCGGGGTTTACAGTGACTTTGTGCTCTGAACCGTCAAACTGGACAAATACGAGTGCACTGTTTTCTTCGTCAAAGTTCACGCCGAGCAGATCCTCGTTTTTGATACCTGCAGGCTTTGCATGTCCGATCATGATGTCACCGAAGTGGATCAGACCTAGATCATCAACGTTATCAACGTCGATTTTATATTCTTCCTGCACTGAACCGTGTTCTTTGGCGTGTGCCTTAATGAAGTCTTGTGAAGCATGGCAGATTTCTTCGTGTTCGACCATCTGGCCTGTTTTTTCACGTAGTCTCATCAGTGCGAGGTCCAGTGTCTTCTGGCCTGCATGTACGTCTCCGCTCATTGCGTATGGAACAGTGATCTTTTTCGGGCCTGCTGTCTCATCATTTTTATACTGGATCATGATGCAGTGATTTTTGCCGTCCAGACCATTCGGAATGGATACGGATGCGACATTTTCGGGATCGATCTGATCGATTTTGCCGTAGATTTTGTCCAAAGCTTCGTAGAAAGGTGCTTCCTTTTGGGTTCTTTCTTCGATAGCCGCTGTGTTGTCGTTGCTGAAGGCGTGTCTTGCGCGTACAGCCACGCGGTGCTCTTTCAGGAGCTTCAACTGTTCTTTGATCTGATCTACTGACTCGAACTGTGTGTCTTTGGCGGACAGCTCCAGAGCATCGATTTGTTCGAATACCTTGCTTGGGTCGGCATCGAGGACATCATCAATGTCGATATTTTGTTGTTTAAGCAATACGGCATTCGCAGCCTTCATTAGTGCCGTTTCACGTGTCGGTTTTGCGGCAGCTTTTTTAGCTTGGTGTTCTGCTACACGCTCGTCCATTGTTTTGGCCCCCGGCTTCAGGAAAGACGGAAGGTCACCGCCCTTGTCTTTTGCTGGCGTTTCTGCGGCTTTTGGTGCTGCTTTTGGCTCAGCCTCAGGCTGTTTGACGACGGCAGGTTCGGGAGTTTCTCCGCCCAATTTAGGCGCCAGTACATTCTTTGCATGATGCTGGTAATAGGCGTTGGCTGTAGCCAAAGTAGCTGCGAAATTTTCCAGACCAGGATAGGCCTTGTCAGTGCCAACACGTTCATTGATGCGGTCTGTGAAGTCCTGCAGGTTTGCTGTCAGGTGTTCAAGTTCTTCCAGGCTTAATGTGTTTTCCAATGGCTCGCCTCTGATTTCGGCAAAAGCAAGGTTAACGCCGATGTCACCGACTTTTGCCAGTGCTGCGTCGTCACCTACGAAGAATTTCGGGTTTTTGGTTGCTTGAATGGATGTGGCAGCAGCTTCCAAAGCGGCTTTCGGGTTGCCTTCGCCATTTTCCATGCGTTCGATAGCGGCGAAAATTCCGCGGAAATACAGGTGACCTGTACCGCTGTCATCGCGCCATGCGGGGCCTTCTTCAATGCCCAGCTCTTCGGCTGCTTTTTTCGGGAAGCCGGAGAGTAATGCGATAGCCGCCATTGCCGCTTCCTTATCAGGCGCATCTGTTGACTGTGGCTCAATTTTTGGCTCTTCAGCTTCTGCTTCAGGCTCTGCGTCGGTTTTAGCGGCCGGTTCTGCAGGGTTAGCGTCAGCTTTTGCATCGGCTTTTGTTTCAACGTCTGCACCGTCGCGTGCCTTAATATAGGCATTTGCGTTTGCTATACCCTGTTCCAGTTTATCAGCGCTGATTTTATCGGCTTTTTCTTTGAAGACATCGTCAAAGCTGAAGCTTTCAATTGCAGGTTCACCGCCCATGACCGAACCAATCAGCAAATTGATTTTGTGTGCGTTTTCGCCTGTTTTGCCTTCGCCGCGAACCAATTCAACATTTTGAATGAATTTCGGGTCGATGTTGGCTGTTCTGGCCAGCTTTTCAACCAGCTTGCGGCCTTGGATCAATTCGTCTGTTTCAGGCAACGGGCTTTCTTCTTTATCTGTTTCTGCAGGTTTGCCGACATACGGCTCTTTGCGCTCACCCGACTTTTCTGCGCCCGTTTTGATCACAGGTTTGTCTTTAGCGTTCGGGTCTTCACCTCTTTGGATGGCGGCCCAATAGCCCGGGGTAAGTTGTTTAGGCCAAAAGCGTTTTAGTCCTGAGAACATTGATTTGCCTTCTGATTTTGCTGGTTTTTCTGCCTTTGGAGCAGCCTTCGGTTTTGCCTGTTTAGGGGCAGGCTTTTCAGCTTTTTGTTTCTTTGGCTTGGCTGTGCGGCTGCGTTTTTCTTTGGGTGCTTCATAGTCAGCATCTCTGACGAACGGGTCCATATGTCTGGCAACGGCTTGAGCTTTTTCGTACGAGATAGCAGGACCGCCTTCGCGAGGCTCCATGGCGAAGCGGTGCCATTGTGGCTTATTCTTACCGAAGCGTCCGGCTTTATATTTATGCAGGATTTCCAGACCGAACTTGCCGCTCTCTTCATCTTTCCATGCGCGAATGCCCTGCATTTCTTTCAAAGGAATGCCTGTACGCATTTCAAGGCTTTCAGCCTGTAAAATTTTACCGTCAAGTGTATCGAGACTAGCCATGCTCACCTCTCTATTAAAAGGTTCTAAACCGTTTTCGTTTGTCCGTAATTCCCATAAGTTAACAAAAAGTTAACAATATGTCAACAAAATCTATGGAAAATAAGGCTAGGTAAGGCTTTGAGGCGACTTAGAGTTTTTCAATGATTACGTTTTCATTGGTGTAAACACAGATGTCGGCTGCGATTTGCATGGATTTTTTGGCGATTTCCTCTGCACTTAGATTCTGATCGTAAAGCGCTCTGGCTGCGGCAAGAGCGTAATTCCCGCCTGACCCTATGCCGATTATGCCGTCTTGCGGCTCCACCACGTCACCTGTACCGGTTAAGATTAGGGATGTGTCTTTGTCGCATACGGCCATTAGAGCCTCTAAGCGACGCAGATACTTGTCTGTGCGCCAGTCTTTTGCCAGTTCCACGCAGGCACGGGTTAATTGACCGGGATGCGCCTCCAGCTTGGCTTCGAGGCGCTCAAACAATGTAAAGGCATCGGCTGTGGCACCTGCAAAACCGGCAATAATGTCTTCATCACGGCCTAATCTACGCACTTTACGGGCATTATTCTTAAGAACTGTATGGCCCATGGAGACCTGACCGTCCCCCGCGATAACGATTTCGTCGCCTTTTCTGACCGACAGGATAGTCGTCCCGCGCCAATTCTCTGCTTTTGCGTAGTCATGCATAAAAAATTTTTCCTTTTATTTCTTTAGCCGATATGGGCGCAAGGGTAGGCGCAAGTCAAGGGGGAAATAGAATGCTAATATTCCGAAACCCCCGTGATTCGCGGGATTCAGCATTGCATAAAATTGTGTCTAAAATATTGAATCTCTTAAACTTTATATCGTAATCTTGACATGTAAGAGATATATAAAATTTTAGAATATAGCATTTTACATAATATTAATTCCTTATTTACATATATAGATTAGTCTACCCCTATCAACTGCAAATGCGAGGGGCGCAATCAGCAGTTGTATAAAAATAAAAAACACTTATTCAAGGCGTGAAAACAGGGGTGACACAATGGGTTTCGATGGAACGGAATTCTTAGACAATCTCAAGACAATTACAGGCGATGAGTCCCGTACGGTGCTACCGACAATGAGTGCCCAGTACGGCTTTGATGTTGATGCGGTTGATCTCGTCCATTTCCTAGCAAAAGAGCAGGAAATGGAAGATTTGTTCAAAGGCATGCGCGCAGAGGGCAATGTGCTGTCCGGTGGCCGTCAGCGTCGTAACGGACGCAATGAATATTCCGATCTTGATCTTATTAATGACAGTACGACGATTGATAACGTTCTTATTCAGAGCTCAATGGATATGTTGGCCGAGTTGCAGGCTTTATATGAAGTCCGAGAGCAGATGTTGGATGATTTAAAGGAGTGGCGAGCAGAGAATTTATCCGCGGAAGAAAATGCCGCTATTGATGCGCTTCCTCCGGAAGAACAGTTTGATGCAACCAAGCGTCTAATGGACGCAAAGCTAGCAAATGGTGAGATTTCAGCTGAAAAATATGCAGAGTTTATGCAGCAATATACAGAGTATAATCCTGTTGCCTATAGTATCGCAGCTATAGAAGAAAAAGTACTGAGTCAGAATGAAAATTTATCACGAGATGAAAATGCTGCTCTCATTGCGCATCAATTTAGTTTAAAACAATTGCAGCTTACTGAGAAGCGCGCCGAAATTGATGCCCGGCTGGGTGACAATATTATTCTAATAGACAGGTTAAATACGTTGAGAGCCAGGGGCGGAAGCCGTCAGGATGTTGTCGATCTGGTTGACGATACACCTGATCTAGATGTCGATATTCCTGACGAAGCAACATTTGATGAAAGTATTACGTTGGTGGAACAAACAGTGACAGCCGATTCAGCCGCCCTAGAAGTTGAGAGGGTCGAAACGGAAACAGAGTTAACTGAAGTGATAGAGGCTCAAACCACGTTAAGTCGTATGGGCTATGAAGAGCAGGTTATTCAAGCCACGGCTGCCCAAGGTATTGAAGCTGATGTTAAGGAAGAAAACTTTTTAGCGAATGCCACAGGGCTGGCTGGCGGTTTTCAGTTGGCGTTGAATGCCAATGAGCCACTTGATACGCCTAAAGAGACTGTTGCTGACGCGACAAATGATGGGCAGCCAGATACTTATGTTGCGGATTTGGGGCTTAAAACTGATTTAGCAGGGTAAGTGTTAAACTTACTGCAAACCGGCGAGAGTAGGGCGGCTACTGTCCAGTGCTGCTAGTTTTTTTTGGTTATAGGCGTTTACGAATGAGTACAGAGTACCTGCGATAGCGTTAGCATTCGCGTTCAAATCGGCATCGTTCTGTACGCCGTTCATCAGTGCAAAGTCATACAACGTGTAATCATCACTACCGTCACGCAACGGGTCACCCCATACAACACCATATGGCAGCACGGCATCTTCACGTACCGCTCCGTCGGGCCCTAAATTGTTCTCGTCGTAATAGCTAGCATAAAAGTACATATAAAAGTCTTCACCGGCCTGATCGCGGACTACAACGTCCATGAGCATGAGCTCTTTGGCTTCGCTACGTGGGGCCAAGTTTGTCAAGGTCTGTGCGAGCACCTGACTTTGCATAGCAGAGAAACGGCTTCTTTCATCAATAAAATTGATGACAATCATCTTATCCGGATTTTCAATCATCGCCATCAAAGGCGTTGCGTCGGGAAATTCTTCTGCAGTCTCGCCGTCGAAGCGCACGTAAGAGTAAGGACGCTCTTGAGTGGCTGCCTGTATGGGCGGCATGTCTACAGAGTCATTTTCAGTAAATACTGCAGGGGTCGTTTCAGTAGATGTTACCGTATTGGCCGCCAGTAATTGTGCGGCAGTTGCTCGAGTTGCTGTAGATGGGTCAGGCGGGGCTTCTTGAGCCATTGCACCTGGCATGGACACGAGCGCAAGTGCGCCTGCGCCGAGGACAGCGTTACGGAATGTTTCTGAGTTAAATTTAGGAAACCCCATAGTTTTTCTCCTAATTTCTAAACGATACGTATCACTAGGCCCTTCAAAAATCAAGGGAAAAGACTCATTATTTTCTATAACACTAAAATTAAATTGCATTCAGATTCGAGATTTTGATCGCGTCTGCCGAAAAGCCGCGCTGAGATTCGCATTCCAGTGACAAAAAAATGTCCTAAATGTGAATTCCTATAGCGTGTGCAATTTTCTTTTTCATATAGCTGCAAAAAAGTTGACGGATCGGCAATTTATGTGCTCTTGGTTAAGTCATAAAGAAGGCGATAACGCCTCATTATTGTGTATGGGAAGTTACTCAGGGAGAACTAAAAATGGGTAGTTATGAAGACTCTGCCTTTATGGCGGACCTGCTTGTCGGGACGGAAGCCCCTTCGGCATTTCAACATGATTTCAGCGATTACATTCAAGCCACAGAATTCGAGAATATCGAGCGTTTAGAGCGCGTCGTTGACCGTTTTCGGGCGCATGTCCTGAATCAAGTCAGTGCTTACCGCCGATGGCGCACGCAATATGGCGCGGCTTTTAATGCGCTGGAAAAACGGTATCTAGGCTATGAAGGTTTGCTCTGCCGTTAAGATCTGCGTCAGTACTGGATTTTGTATCGTCATGCGATGCGCGAGTATCACGCTGTTCTTGTATCGAAAGGTATGAAGTCGGGCGGCAGGTCTACGCAACGTAAACCGCTGACCGGAAAAAAAGCGGCGAACACTTCCGCAAAAACGCGTAAATCCAACGCGGCTTAATAGCTGATTTGTAGTTTCTGTAGCGCGTCCTCAATCGGTATAAACAGATTGAGGTCGGAGCTGCGCTTGCCTTCATGCATGTATAAGCCGATGACAGAGATGCCGACGACGTTACCGTAAGCATCGAACAGCGGTCCGCCGCTATTGCCGCCATGAATCGGCACGTCCCCTTGGATGAAGTCCTGACGCTGGGTTCCGAATTGCTTATATTGCGGGCGGTGTGCGCTAACGATGCCGCGGCTGATTGTGTCTTGCAGGCGCGGAGTCTTGGGAGCGCCCAGTGCATATATGTCTTCGCCGACTTTGGGCCAGTCCAGACGGATGGGTTGAAGTTGCACCGAAAGATTATTAGGCAAATTTTCGATCTTTAATAACGCTACGTCTCGCTGATGGTCGACGCGCAGGACTTGTGCCGTGAGTTGTTCGGCTTTGCCCGAGGTGACAATGCGGACGCGTTGGGCGTTTCCAACAACATGCTGGTTGGTGATGATATGGCCCTCTTCGGTGATGAAAAAGCCGGAGCCATGGCCCGCACCGCCCTGCACCAAAACGGCGGATGCTTGTGCTTTTGTCGTTTGTTGCAAAAACGGTGTGGTTGAAAGCGGTTTGACATCCAGCTCGACGATTTCGTCACTTTCAAATTTAAGCGGACGCTGGTCGGATTTATTTTTGCGCCAATCTGGCGGTTGGATGCCGCGGGCGAATAGATCGTAGAAATCTTGATCGGCACCCAGATTATGGACCGCCATTTCAAACGCAGCATTGGTCATCAGGATCAAACCGTCAGGGTTGGCATCATTATGTTTGCCGCTCCCTTCGGTGACTGTTTTGTAAATTGTTTTGCGTTGAAGCGCGTCAAACACACTCCATTCAACTTTCACATACAGCTCACCGCTATAGCCGCCTGAACCGATGCCGACTGAACCGCCGATGATCGGGCGGCCTTGATTATGGATGTTGGTTTTCGCATCAATGATTTTACCGCTGACGCGGTATTCGGTGCGCAGCAATTCATTCTCGATTTCTTCATCAAAGGTGAGGTCGAGATGGCGCACAACGTCATAACCCTGCCCCTCGAGGACATCGTTGAAGACACGTGCAAGCTCAGTGTTATCAATGCCGCGCTGGAGCATGCGGCGGTCTGCAGGAACAGCGAACAGGCTTAGCCCCGCGACGGAATTATCATTTAATGTGCCGATGGAACTGCCGACCGGAATATCTACGCGCAGACGCGAAAACATGATTGGTGGTGGGCTGGTTGTTTCGGGTACGGGCGTGGCTTGCTTGAAGTCAGCTTGCGGAATCGGGGTGCAGCCAAAGGGGCCTAAAAGGGCAAAAACTGCTATGATTGATATATATGGAAAGCGCATAGGCCTTGTGATAAGGTGTCGTTGCGTTTAAACAGCTTCAAGCGTAACCCAAAGTTGAAGCGTGCGAAAGAGCTATGGATATGCCAAAGGATAATAGTACGGAAAGAACGGGCAGTATTACCCGTAAAACAAAAGAAACCAGCGTGAGCGCGAGTGTGAATCTCGACGGGCAGGGGCGTTACGATGTCTCGACCGGTATCGGGTTTTTTGACCATATGCTGGAGCAGCTTTCCAAACACAGTCTGATTGACATCACGATCAAGGCGGAAGGTGACCTGCACATTGATGCGCACCACACTGCCGAGGATGTCGGTATTACGCTGGGCCAAGCTATTAAGGAAGCCGTTGGTGATAAAAAAGGTATCCGCCGTTACGGTCACTTTGACCTGGTGATGGACGAAGCACGTTCATCCGTGTCTCTCGATTTTTCAAACCGCCCGTATCTGGTCTGGGATGTGAACTTCACGGTTGACCGCTTGGGCGAGATGGATACCGAGCTGTTTCAGGAATTCTTTAATGCGCTGGTGCAGGCGGCGGGGATCACGTTCCATGCCACGCAACTGGCGGGTACGAATAATCACCACATTATCGAAGCGACGTTTAAGGCGGCGGCGAAGTCCATGCGTATGGCGCTGGAGACCGACCCGCGTGCGGCAGATGCATTGCCAACGACCAAAGGCGCGCTTTAAATCAATCTAACGGATATGTGATTTCGACGATCTCGATTTCCTCGAGGCCGTTTTCGTTGCGCACTTTTACGACATCGCCTTCTTGTGCTTTCATGAGTGCCTTGCCGACAGGCGACAGCCAGTTGATCTTGCCTTCATCGACATTGGCCTCATCAACACCGACGAGGTGGACGGTTATCTCAATCTCGTCTCCCTTGGCGTCATCCTTCACATACGTGACTTGTGCGCCGAAGAACACGCGGTCCAAGCCTTGCTGATCTTTGGGGTCGACGATTTTACAGTTATCGAGCTTCTTCTTCAGGTAACGGAGCCGTCCGTCGATCTCGCGCAGGCGTTTCTTGTTATATATGTAGTCGCCGTTTTCGGAGCGGTCGCCGTTTCCGGCGGCCCATGAGACGATCTCGCAAATTTTCGGGCGTTCATTATGGATGAGGTGGTCTTGCTCATCAGCCAGTGCCTTATACCCATTAGGCGTCATGTAATGGATGGTTTCCTGGTCGGGCTGGACGGGGCTGAGCGTTCGTTTGCGGGTCATGATGAGCTTTATAGCTCAATCAGCGCAAAGTAGTAAATATATGTGCCGGAGTTCGCTTCCTCGAAGCAGCCGAAGCTTTTTCCTGAAAGCTCGGTCAGGACGCCGTCACCGATATCGGTTTCGGTGGATGGGGGAATGTAGGAGTCATCCATCATTTCCATCGCATCGGACAGATAGCTGGAGCTGCTGACCGAAGGGATTAAATCAACGGCGTTTTCCTGATTTACCCGCAGGCAGACATTTTGCTTCACACCGGGAAGGAAGGCGACGATGTCGTTGCCGCTGAGTGATCCGGGCGTGGAGGAGCCGATATTATTGATTTCGAAATTCATGTTGAAATACCAATCGCCTTGTAGCTCATTCGCCATAACGGCGGGGTCGGTTCGTGCGTATGGTGTTCCCGCATCGGGGTGAAAGACGGCCAGATCAGTGTCAGAAATTGTGCCGAATGTTGATGGCGGGTTGAATTCCAGTTCGGTGACGTCGATGTTTTTGACGACCATCCGCAAAATTTGCGAGCGCACAACGGTCGGAAAAATGTTGATTTGTGCAGCCTGAATGCCGCCTTTTTCATTCCCCTGTCCACCGGGGGAGACTTGGGAGCTTGTGCTGACGGCGTATGAAAGTGCGGCAAAAAGTGCGACAGCAATCAGGATCAGAAAGAGGACATTGCCGTTTTCTGCTGATCTTTGCGTGTCTTTATATGTTTCTTTTTCGCAGGACATCGCCGTGAGCCGGAAAATTTTCGTAGTCGGTTAAGGTCTCTACATCAGATTTGAGTGCTTCGAACCCCTGTTGTGTGCATTTTGACACAGAAGTGCGTTTAAGGAAATCCCAAACAGATGTGCACGAATAAGTGTGCGCCCAACCACCGGTTGGTAGTACGTGATTTACGCCGATGCCGTAATTACCCAGAGATGACGGCGTATATTCCCCGATCAGAATTTCGCCGGCGTGCTTGAGTTGTTTGGCGATATTTTCCGCGTCGGCAACTTTCAGGTGCAAGTGCTCGGGTGCATATTCATTGGCCACAGCAATGGATTGCTCCAGGCTTTCGGTCAAGATGATGCCGCCGTAATCAGACATGACTTTTGTGCAGATCGATTTGTGCGGCTCGGGCAATTCGGCGATTGTGTTCGGCAGGTTTTGTTCAACATAGTCAGCCAGCGTCTTGTCGTGTGTGATGAAAAGGACTGCGCTGTCTTCGCCGTGCTCGGCTTCGTTCAAAATATCCCAGCAGGTGTTTTCGGGGTCAGCGGTTTTGTCGGCCAGTACTATGGATTCGGACGGTCCTGCGGGCATGCCGGGGTCCATCAGAACGGAGCATACGCGTTTGGCTGCCGCAACATAAGGCGAGCCGGGGCCGAGAACTTTTTTCACTTGCGGTACCGTTTCGGTGCCGTAAGCGAGCGCAGCAATTGCCTGCGCGCCGCCGCATTTATAGACATCGGTTATGCCGCAAAGTTTTGCTGTGAACAGCGTTGCGTCATCTGTTGTGCCTTCGGGTGTTGGCGGGCTAACCACTGCAATATTTTCTACGCCTGCGATTTTTGCAGGGACGGCCAGCATGTAGAGTGCGGAAGGAAACGCGCCCTTACCGCGCGGAACATAGAGGCCGACGCTTTCAATCGCGTTGACTTGTTCGCCTGCAAAAACACCCGGTTCGATTTCGACCATCCACGGGTCCTCGACACGGTTCATTTGTTCCTGATGGAATTTTTGGACATTGGCGACGCAGTGTTTGATCGCAGCCTTGAGGTCATCATCCAGTGCCGCTTCGGCGGCTTCGAATTCAGCCTCTGTCGCTTTGATGTTTGTGATGTCGGCCTTATCGAATTTTTGCGCATAGTCGATGAGCGCTGCATCACCACGGGCTTTTACATCCTCGATGATTGGCTCGACGATTTTAATCACGTCATCGATATTGGCTTGCGAACGGCGCATAATGCGGGCCTTGGTCGCTTCGTCGATATCATTCCAGATGTAAGTGTTTATGCTCATGGCCTTTAGTTAGCCATAGCCGCGCGCGATGTCTAGCCCATTTTAGGGTAGATGGCGACGGCGAATTGCCCCTCTTTGGGGATGTTTGGTGATGATGAGTGTACACAGACGGTTCGGGAGACTTCAGGATCGGTCAGTTTGCGACCGCGCTGGCCGCGAAGAATGACGGCATCACCGATGGCGCTGTGCGAAAATTGATGGGCGTAGGATTCGGTTGAGTGACGTAAGCTCGACAAGTGCGCGGCGCGTTCATATTCGTTCATCATAAACGGATCGAACATATCCTTGTCCATGCGCATCCAGAAATAGTCCGGCAAGCCGCTGCCATCATGAACAAAGAGGCTCGCGCCTTTAAAGGTGCTGTGCAGGACGAGTTCACGGTCATCAACATGCATCAACGGGGCGATGCCTTCACCGCCGATCGGGTTGATAAACAGGCGGCTGAGAATTTCGCGTTCATGATCGCCCGTTAATTCACGGAAGATGCCGATGAATTGTTCACGCAGGTAATTGCAATGCTCTGTGATCAGAGTGAGGGCCTCGGGGTCAATATCCGCGCCGAGCATATTGGCTTCGCGCAGGATGCGTTCTTCGGTTAACGGGCCTGTCTGCTCGCGGTTGTGCATCAGCTTTTTGTGCTTGAGGTCTTCGGGCGGTGTTTGGGCGAAATGAATACCGTCGTGGATGGCCTGTAAGCCGTCTTCCCATGCGGGTTCGCGCAACATTGGTGCGCGACAGGTGTCATTGCGCAGTAATGGCATGACGTCGGCAGGTGAAGTCACAAGCGGATACACAGATTTATCGTATGGAAAACTCATGGCAGGTTTATAGACGATTTATGAAAATTATGTCAAACATTTGCGCCTGTTTCCCTCGACATTTGATACATGATCCGTATAAAGGAGCGCTATGAGCAAAGAACGCATCGTCATTATTGATTACGGATCAGGTAATATCCGCTCCGCCGCCAAGGCGTTCGAGCATGTTATCGCCAATGAAGCGATGGATGCCGAGGTACATATTTCGGGTAAAGCCGAAGATGTTTTGCAGGCGGATAAACTGGTGCTGCCCGGTCAGGGCGCATTCGGCGATTGTCTGCAGAATCTGAAAGAGACCGAAGGCATGATCGAGGCGCTGAGCGAGGCGGTGCTGGATAAAGGTACGCCGTTTCTAGGGATCTGTGTCGGGATGCAGTTGCTGGCGACTACGGGGTTGGAAAACGGAACGCATGAGGGGCTTAATTGGGTACCGGGTCAGGTGATCCCTTTGAAGTCACGCATCAAGGATGATACCCTTAAGATACCGCATATGGGATGGAACGTTTTGAGCACGCCGAATGCAGGCGCTCAGGACAATCGTCACTTTGTGCTGCGCAGCACAGAAAGTTCGGATGTAGGACGGCATCATTATTACTTTGTTCACTCTTATATGTTTGAATGTGAGTATAACCATCACATTTTAGCCACAGCCGATTACGGCGTAGAATTTGCCGCAGCTGTGGGGCGGGATAATATCGTGGGTGTGCAGTTTCACCCTGAAAAAAGCCAAGCTGCGGGTCTGCGTTTAGTCAGTGATTTTATGCACTGGAAACCATAAGCAGTTAGCTGCGAATAGAGTCTTGGGACCAAAATTATGAGCGATCAAACCAGATTACAGCCATTACCACCCGAACCTACTGTCGAGGTTCTGGAACAGTTAAATCCGGGCGATTTGAACGATTTGTGCGATGCGACGGATGCTGCGATCGAGGGCGGTGGTGGTTTCGGTTGGGTCGAAGAACCCTCACGTCAGGTGCTGGAACGTTACTGGCAAGGTGTGATCGCCATGCCCGCGCGTATACTTCTTGTTGCGCGTCTTGATGGTGTGATCTGCGGTACATGCCAGCTTTGGAAGCCGCCGTTGAATAACGAAGCGCAGGCGCATGTCGTGACCCTGACAACGAATTTTGTTGCGCCGTGGGCGCGTAATTACGGTCTGGCCAAAATGCTGGTGACGAAGGCTGAAGATATTGCACGCAAAGAAGGCTTTGCCGTTATCAATCTTGAGGTGCGTGAGACCCTCACACGTGCGATCGAGATTTATGAAGGTTTGGGTTATGTGCGTTTCGGCATGCACCCATATTCTGTTCGTGTCAAAGACGAGACCTTGAAAGGGTATTTCTACTACAAGGTCATCGACCCCGATTCATTCAAGTAAATTAAGCGACGTGCACGTCCGGCTCCAGGCAATCCAGAGCGTCGTTGTGTGCGCGTGCGACTTCAACAAAACTTCTTCTGAATGTAGCTGTGTTTGAAAGCGCGCCTTTAGGCTCGTAAGTTTCGAGGCGTGCCAATTGATCAGGCTCGAGCAAGTTGCGGTATTCACCGGCTTGCTCATACAGGGCGATCATGGCGGGCGGAACATGGATCTGGCGTTCTTCGTAGCCTTTGATCGTGTTGCGCAAGTAATCCATATCGGTGATTTTGCCGCGGGGTTTAAGTTCACCCGTGCTCGGGTTTGTCGGTGATCCTGCTGCGACTGCGATCACTGCGGAGGCGCGGTCGTGTCCTTCTGCATTGGCGGGCATGTAATAGATTGAGTTTTCATTACCCTGGGCATAGCGGTTATTGACGTTGCGGGTGTAAAGCGGCCCTTCGTCATCAGCCACACAGACCAGACCTTTTGTCGAGGTACCGTCACGCAGTTCGATATCCATAAGCTCGAATTTATAAATCGGCATGTTCGGCGGGCATTCGCGCTCGTTAAAACGCTGCAGGTAACGTTCGACAAAGTTCGCCGCTACGTTAGGGTCCATATCGTCCAGTTGTGTAATCAAAAGGCCGCCTTCAGTCTGCGCGCCATCGATCTTCTCGTTACCGATTGTTACGCCGGGGTCTTCTTCGGTTCCGCGGTAGAAAATATCAAAACAGCAAAATGTCGCCTCGATGCCCTGTGCCGCGCCGGCATGGGTTGAGAACACGTTATTTTCATTCAAGCCCGGGAATTCTTCTTCCAGATTATCCTTAAACGCGCCGTTCGGGTGTTGCAGGTGGGAATAATCAAGCAAGGAACCAACTCCGAAAGCACTGATCTGGCCGCTTTGTTCGATATGGTCGACAAAGGCCTCGAGTTGCGTGTCATCCGTGATCATCAAATATTCACGTGCGGCCTCGATAATCTGTGTGCGTTGGCCTTCGTTAAACTCAATCAGCTTGGCTGGTTGGCTCATGGTTCCTGTCTCCGTTTTAAAAAGTTTTAAGATATTAACAAAGCGTTAAAATTATGTCAAATAAAGACCTTGCTTGCTGCACTGCGCTGGTTTGTACTTGCAAGTGTTTCCATATGCTTATAGTGTCGCCGCCATGATTATTTATCCGGCTATAGATTTGAAGGGCGGCAAGTGTGTGCGCCTTGTTCAGGGCGATATGAATCGCGATACGGTTTACAATGACGATCCGGCTGCGCAGGCGCTGGAATGGGTGCAGGCGGGCTTTAACTGGCTGCATATCGTCGATCTGGACGGTGCGGTTGAAGGCACGCCGAAAAACCACACGGCTGTGCGCTCTATCCTGAAAACGATTGATATTCCGGTGCAGCTTGGTGGCGGTATCCGCGATGAAAGCCAGATCGAACACTGGATCGAAGCAGGCGTAAGCCGCGTAATCCTGGGTACGGCAGCCGTGAAAAATCCCGAGCTGGTGAAGTGGGCATGTCAGCAATTCCCCGATCAGATTGCGGTCGGTATTGATGCCTTGAATGGTGAAGTGATGGTTGACGGTTGGGTCGACGGGTCAAACATTCAGGCGGTCGAACTGGCCAAATTGTTCGAAGATGCGGGCGTGGCTGCGATTATTTACACCGATATCGACCGTGACGGCACAGGTAAAGGTGTGAATATTGAATCGACAAAAGCGTTAGCCGAAGCGACCGCTATTCCCGTTATTGCTTCGGGTGGTGCGGGTTCGATTGCCGATATCGAAGCTGTTAAGGCCGCGAGCATCAGTCATGGCTTGAATGGTGTGATTGTCGGTAAGGCCTTTTACGACAAGCGTATCGACCCGAAAGACGCTCTGGCAATCGCTGCCTAAATCTTTTCCATATTTTTCTTGCGGTTTTTGTTTCTGCCCGTTAAAAGGCAGCCAAACAACTGGTGAAGAGCTATGAAAAAAGTCCGATATGACAGTGCAACGGGTGCCTTGTTTTCCGAGAGTGCCAAAGGGTTGAACCTCAAAGATCAAACCGAGGTTATGACCGAGCTTTCGCGTGCTTTTACGACAATGGATAGGAATGGCGTCAAAGTGGGCGGTAAATCGATTGGTAATACGACATTATCGGTTGAATGGTTGCAAAATGCGGATAATCAAAAGCAGCTTTTGGCTCTGATACATTATCGCGTTCGTGGACATATTGAAAAAGGACTGCTGAGGTTGCAGGGTGCGCGTGTAAAATATGATGATGGCCGACGCGCGAATATGATCACGATGCCAGAGGCGAACGGCCAGAGTTAAAGCGGTTGTCACTGCGGCTTGCTTCCTATACATATTCCCTATGCTGAAAACCCGAATAATTCCCTGTCTGGATATTGATAAAGGTCGCGTCGTGAAGGGCGTGAATTTCGTTGATATCGTCGATGCCGGTGATCCGGTCGAACAAGCCAAGGTCTATAATGACCAAGGTGCGGATGAGCTCTGCTTTCTGGACATTACCGCGACACATGAAGGCCGTGACACGATCATCCATATGGTCGAGGAAGTCGCGGACGAGGTGTTTATGCCGATGACGGTCGGCGGCGGTATTTCAGAGATTTCGCACATTCGTAATTTGTTGAATGCAGGCGCGGACAAGGTCTCCATCAATTCGGCAGCTGTGAAAAACCCTGACTTTGTCAAAGAAGCGGCTGACAAATGCGGTAACCAGTGCATTGTTGTTGCGATTGATGCCAAAGCCAAAGAAGACGGCTCCGAAGGGTGGGAGATTTTCACTCATGGCGGGCGTAAAGGTACAGGCATTGATGCGGTCGAATGGGCCGTTCGCATGGCCGAATACGGCGCAGGCGAGATTTTGCTGACATCTATGGATCGTGACGGGACGAAGCAGGGCTTTAACTTGCCGCTGACCCGTGCGGTTAGCGATGCAGTTTCCATTCCCGTGATTGCGTCGGGCGGTGTCGGTACTCTTGATCACCTTGTTGACGGTGTAAAGGAAGGCCATGCCAGTGCCGTTCTGGCGGCATCAATTTTCCACTTCGGCGAATATACGATTGCGGAAGCCAAACAGGCGATGGCCGATGCAGGCATCGAGGTGAGGATTTAATCATGCATATTCTGGATAAGCTTTACGGTGTTTTATTGTCACGCAAGGGGCAAGATGCGGATAAATCCTATGTCGCCAGCTTGTATTCCAAGGGGTCTGCGAAGATTTCCGAGAAAATCCGTGAGGAAGCCGAGGAAACAATCGTTGAAGGCTTGCGGTTAGAAAAATCAGCAGAAGACCCTGAAATTCGCAAGGCTTTGGTGCATGAAAGTGCCGATTTGCTGTTTCATTTGATGGTATTGCTCGCGCATCACGATATCGAGCCAAATGAGGTTTTCGGGGTGCTTGAGGATCGTTTCGGAATTAGCGGCCATGACGAGAAAGCATCGCGGACGCAGTCTTAGAAATTAGCGCATCGCCAGATAGTAATCGGCAATTTCATCCAGATCGATTTCGGTATCAATTTCATTGGTTGAACAATGGCTGGAGCCGCCGCCCGCGCCGATATAGCGCATGCTGAGCTGGCGTACATTATAGCCGCGTTCTGTGAAAATACTGGCCAGACGGTCATTACCCATCGGCATCATAATGTGATCTTTACGCAAACCGAGGAAGTTGGTGGCGAATTTATCGGCTTCTTCCGCACTGACTTCGATTAGATAGTCTTTCGGGTCAAGATTGGGCATGTGGAAGCCGATATCCATCAGACGGTCTCTGTCACCTTTAGCCATACCGTCGAAGCAGACGACCAGCTCACCTTTTGGTGCTACCCCTAAAAATGTATCGATATGATAGCGCGGGTTCCATGTCCGCAAGGATGCAACGGGAATGCCTGTCTTTTCGCTGATAAACGCATGCGCGTTCAGAGACGTACGCCCTTCTTGCGCGTTTTCGGGGCGGGGGTCGGGGTGATAACCGCCCCAGAAAATCTTTCGCGTGGGGTCCAGCTGTATGTCGCCGCCCTCAAGCGGGTACGGGCTTTGGTAAATCATGCGGCTGCCCGTATCGAGCGTTTCCAAAACACGGCGATGCATTTCCGCCTCCTCGAAACGCGACCGGTTGGTAAAATTACCGATGATTGACATCGGGGTGCGTACGCCTCCACTTTTCACGATGACGTTAATTGATCCATCACGTGTAAAGACCGAGTCCGGCATGTTCGCCGCATGCGGTATCTGGATTGTGCTGGCGAGATTACCGTTTGTGAGCGCGGAGATTTCGGCGCTGTGTTCCTCTACGCAGGTTTCACGAAAGCGTACGGGATCAGCCTCGTAAAGTTCGCGGCCCAGAATTTCGAAGGCATTGGCCGCGAGTTCAGGTGGTGGCGGCTCAAAGCACAGTGGGGATGAAACAAGTATACGCAGTGGCTTCATAGTCCCTGTTGTTCGTTTTTTATTTTTGTTGTTGTGCAAAAAACATATTCGAAAAGGCTTATAAAAGCAATTCTTGATTTTGACTTGTCATATTTCTATACTCCCGCCTATGGGAGAAACACGTCGAGATTTTCTGCGCCAATTAGGTGCCGGGGTTATCGCTGCTGGCGTTGCACCTGTATTGTTTGCGAAGAGTGCACAAGCGGCCCCAAGTACACGTACACTGAATGCAGTGGAGCGTGGCCGTATTTCATCGACATTGGCAATTGAAGCAGAGACGGGTCGTGTGTTGCGCGCCCGTGATTCCGACGCATCCCGTATTCCCGCGTCTCTCGTGAAGCCGTTTGGAGACATGGTGATATATGATGCCTTGCGCGACGGCACACTCAGTCTGGAAGATGAGACGACTGTCACGCGGTCGATTACGCGTATCGTGGACAGGCAGGAAAACGGCAGCCACAGATTCCTGCGCCATCATGGCTTTAATACTTTGACAGTTGATGAGCTGCTGACATTGAAAATCATGCAATCCATGAACGAGCCTGCATTGATGCTGGCTGCGTTATATGAAGAACGTACAGGCAAAAGCTTTGTCGAGGCAATGCAGGCAAAGGCAGACGAGATTGGATGTACAGGTACGGTTTTGAAAAATCCGACAGGTTATTACCATGCACATCAGCGCACCACGCCGATGGATATGTGTTTGATGGCCCAACATTTGATCAAGGAATATACCGAGCAGTATGACCGTTACGGCATGACGGAAACCGAAATGCGTGGACGTGAGTTGCGCAGCTTTAACCGTTTTCTGAATATGGATGAAGCAGACGGGATCAAGACAGGGCGGTTACGTTCATCGGGTGCGCATAATCTTGGTTCTGCCGTGATTGATGGCAAACGTGTGATTTCTCTGGTTATGGGGGCGCCGAATTCATCGCAGGCCGCCATGGCGAACAGGCAACTGGCCGGTTTGGTTGCCGAGCGGCATTCGGTTGAATGGCCGGGGCTTGAGCCGCCTATTGAAATTGAACCGGAAGAACAGCTGATTTTGCCGACATACCCGCCGCCAATTGACGGGACGGATCCATTCCATCCCTATCGTACGAGTGATATGCATTGCCCGCCGCACGATTTTAATCCGCACGACTTTCGCTGCCAATTTCCATGATAAATAGGTTTAAGCTGCTTTAGGCTTGTTGTTTTCATCCATCAAGATGACGGTGGGGTTATAGTTGCGTGCTTTTTCTTTCTCGATTTGTGTATAGGAACAGATGATCACCAGATCGCCTTCTTGAACGAGACGGGCCGCCGCGCCGTTTATACCGATGACGCCGCTGCCGCGCTCGCCTTCGATGGCGTAGGTGGTAAAGCGTTCACCGTTATTGATGTTGAGAACATCCACTTGCTCGAAAGGCAAAATTTCGCCGACATCCATCAGGTCGCGGTCGATTGTGATCGATCCTTCGTAATGGAGGTCGCTTTGCGTCACCGTTGCGCGGTGCAATTTTGATTTGAGCATGGTTAAAAACATGTGTTTTATATAGGGTCATCGAACACCGAAGAAAAGGACTTTTTGACCTATGGCCGTTACGTATACGTATGATGATGAGAATATTTTCGCCAAAATCCTCAAAGGCGAGATCCCGTGTAACGAAGTTTACCGCGATGAATATGCGCTAGCGTTCCATGATATCGCCCCGCAGGCCCCGACCCATATTCTCGTAATTCCGACCGGCAAGTATGTGTCGATTGACGATTTCGGTACCAACGCCTCAGCCGAGGAGGTTACGGGGTTTTATAAGGCTGTGGCCAAGGTGGCGGAGCAAGAGGGCCTGACAGAAAACGGTTTTCGTACCATTGCCAACACGGGTGATCATGGCGGACAGGAAGTGCCGCATTACCATGTGCATTTGCTGGGTGGTGCGAAAGTCGGGCCGATGGTGATGAAAGCGGCCTGAACTATTTCTGGGATGTGAAAAACGGACCTTCATAGAAAGTCCGTTTTCGCTAGGAGGAAGCTTTAAATATTTCTATTGTCCGGCGTAAGAACCCGGGAAAATAATTACGTTATCGTTTGAACCGACAGGCAATGCATCCGCATAGGGCAGGGCATCGTCCGCGCCTGTAGCCTGATCCAGAACCTCGATGAATGTTTCCGCAACAATCACGTGGGCTTTGGCTTGTACGGCCAGAATTTCACACAGACCCGCGACGTCTTCATCGATTTCACGCAAGGCCGCTGTATTGACTTCCAGCAGTTCGCCCATCGCTTCGAGGTCTTCGGGAATGTTTTCCAGTGTTTCAAAAATATCATCGTTATGGATCGGACGGCGGGCCGCATGGCTCATCCAGAGCTCGGCATAATCAGCCAGAATGCGGTCGGCTTCCATCTTCATAATTGCCATTGTCGGGGCTACATGCATATTGGCGGCGGCAACTTTACGTGCGCTCAACGCAATACAGAGTAGCGCGGCATCAGGCTGGTAATCGCTCAGCACTTCATGCAGGCCATATTCAACATCAGGGCTCAGCATACCGCGGCCGCTTTGAATATCTTGTACAATCAGGGGAATCTGTAATCTGTTTGTCAGCAGGGCTAGGTCTCTATCACTCAACATTGTTTTCACCTTCTATATGTCTTTCTTTTTGTATGTGGCTTATTTACGTAAAAGCCTCAGTTTCCATAGTGTTTTGCGCGTTTTGTTGTTGTTTTCGATGCGCTGTATCTTCCGTATTAAGCCCTAAAAGTTAAGGGCACGTTAACGGCGTGTAGTTTTTTAAAACGGCCTGTCATAAGATAAGAAAAAGTGCGTATTTGGGGGCAGCATGAAATTTCCATCGTTTAAAGATTTATGGCCGTTGCTCAGTTTTCGCTGGGCCTGTGCGTTTGCATTTCTGATGCTGTTGTCGTGGATCCCTATAACGGGGATTTTTCTGATGATGGTTGCGGGTCCGTTATGGATCGGCTTTTTGGTGCATATCATTGCGGTTGCGTTGGTGGTGGATGCGTTGGCTGGGCGGCTACCGCGCGCTTATATTCTGGCGGCGCTTGCACCGTATGTGATGTATTACAGTGTTTCCATGGTCGAAGGCGCACGGGTCGAGGATTTGCGCGCTGAATATACTGCGATGAATATGGAAGCCCAAAAAGCAGGGCATATAAAATATGATCCGAACGCTCATGCGCTGGTGACGCCCCTTCCGCTGGCTGTTGAATACGAGATTCCCGTGACGTACGAACCGCGCAAGCAAGAGCCGGAAGGATATATGGCTAAATATCTTGCGACAGGCGAATATTGTAATCGCTTGAAAGAGATTGGCGAGCGTACAATTGTCGGGACATCTTATCGGAACAAGCAAAAGAATTATTGTGTCTTTAATATCCCCGAAAAGCCGCAACAGCATTTGCTGGAGATTAAAATCGAGAAAGAGAAGACCGAAGACGAGAAGCTGCATGTCACGCATTACGGTTTATGGCTGGATGGTCAATTCATTAAAGATTACCGCAGCATGTTCTATCTACGCCTGCGTGACTTTCCGTTGTTTGTTTCGGGGTGCTGGCTTAACAGTGCGACACCGTCATGGGAATGCGAATTTGGCTTTACGCGCAAGAAGGTCGAGTTGGATGTATGGCCCGGCAAAAACCCAATGATGGAGGACGAGAAGGACCTTGTTGCCATGTTGCTCGGCATACCCAAGCGAGGTGAAAATGCGCTGGCCACGTTTGGCGGTTACGCGGAAAATAATGCAGTGTTTGATGCGTTATTTGCACGTAGAGCAAATGAAGGCCCTGCGGATTTTGATGAATGGGGTTTGCGTAAAAACGGGCCGTATCAACCCGAGCTTGGTTTGAAAGATGGATACCCCAGCTTTATCGGCTTTGTTGATCGCGGGCCAAAGGGCGGGCCATTTAAGGAGTTTATAAAGGCTCACGAAGGACAGGTTGTATATCTCGACATAACGGCCAAGCCAAATGCGCGTAGACGCGGTTTTACCAATTATGGAGTGTGTCCCGTCCAGGTGGATTGTAAGACGGGCGATGATGACCGTTACGATTTCAGGAATGAAGATGGCAGTTGGCACAACTTTGAAGAGCGCGGCAAGTTCAAAGGTTTTTTCCGCGTCGGAGCAGCGGAGCGGATACAGAACAAACACCGCCCTGAAGATAAAGACACAAGAACTGTCCTGACCGTTATGTCTAACCCCTAAAGCGCATTCCTTTTCCGCGATTCTTGTGCCATAAAACAATTATAGGTTTTATTTGGGGAGATTCTTTATGGTCGCGCGGATTAATACAGTCGCGTTTCAGGGTATAGACGTACAGCCCGTTGATGTGCAGGTACAGATCAGTAACGGCTTGCCTGCCTTCACTATTGTCGGCCTTCCCGATAAAGCAGTGGCGGAAAGTAAGGAGCGCGTACGTGCCGCCCTGCATGCGCTGGGAATTGCGCTTCCCCCTAAACGTTTGACCGTGAATATGGCCCCTGCTGACCTCGCCAAGGAAGGCAGTCATTTCGATTTGCCTATCGCGCTGGGGCTGTTGGCGGCGATGGACGTGATCCCGAAAGAAGAGCTGGAGCGCTGCGTTGTGCTCGGCGAATTGTCACTGGATGCGTCTATTCGTTCTGTAGCGGGGATTTTGCCCGCGGCGATGCATGCGGCTTCGAATGATAACGGTCTGATCTGTCCGTTTGATTGCGGAGGGGAAGCGGCATGGGCGGGTGATCTGGATATTCTGGCGCCGAATGATTTGTTGCAACTGATCAATCATATTAAAGGCACGCAAGTGATGAACCGCCCCGAGGCGCGGTTGACCGATGAAGACGGGCGGGCGTTGCCTGACCTTTCGGCCGTGAAGGGGCAGGAGAGTGCGAAGCGTGCGCTGGAGATTGCCGCAGCGGGCGGGCATAACCTCCTGATGATCGGGCCGCCCGGTTCGGGGAAATCGATGCTGGCGTCCTGCATGCCCGGCATATTACCGCCGCTTAGCCCGAAGGAAGCACTGGAAGTCTCTATGATTCATTCGCTGGCGGGGTCGTTGCCCGATGGTGGGTTGTTGAAGCATCGTCCGTTTCGCGACCCGCACCATTCGGCATCTTTGCCAGCGTTGATTGGGGGCGGACAGCGTGTGAAGCCGGGGGAGATCAGCCTTGCCCATAACGGGGTTTTGTTTTTGGACGAGCTTCCTGAATTTGCACGTGGGACGTTGGAATCGCTGCGCCAGCCGTTGGAAAGTAAGGAAGCGCTGGTTTCCCGTGTGAACGGACATGTGCGGTTCCCTGCGAATTTTCAGCTGATTGCCGCTATGAACCCGTGTCGGTGCGGGCATCTGGGTGATCCTGATCTTGAATGTACGAAAGCGCCAAGATGTGCGGGAGATTATCAAGCTAAGATTTCAGGGCCGATGCTGGACCGTATGGATTTACAGGTTGATGTTCCGGCCGTGGAAGTTGCGGATTTGAACGCCGAAACGGCTGAATCATCCGCAGACGTTGCGGCCCGTATTGCGAAAGCGCGGGAATTGCAGGCGCAGCGCTTTACGGCCCAGAATGTGCCTTATACCGTTAATGCCAAGGCAGAAGGGGATGTTTTGGCGAATATCGGAATTTTCGATGATAATGCCCAAGAACTATTGGAAAAATCGATGCAAACAGCCAAATTATCCGCCCGTGGTTATTATCGAATCATTCGTGTGGCACGAACGATTGCCGATCTGGAATCGGTAAAAACAGGACAAACAATTGAAAAAATTGGAAAAACCCATGTGGCGGAGGCTTTAAGCTACCGCCGTCCTGCACTGCGCTGATCGGTACCCGTAAATCATTGAAAACAAACAGTATTTTTCGAGTTTCTCGCAGATTCGGGATATATTTGGTATTTTTAATATAGGTTAAAGCCCTGAAAATAAAGGGATATAGCCGTACGGTAACCAAAAATTAATAAAGAATTCCTATACTAATAGGAACAAAAAATAAATGGGTGTGTAATCAGTGGCGTATCATCGTGACTTTAATAAAATGTCAGGTATTGACGGTTTCTCGGCAGAGTCCGTAGGGCAATCCGTCGCGCAGAAATCATCCCTTTTCTCCAAACTTAATACTTCAGGTGTAAAAACCAACGTTGCGGCCGATACTTCGGTTGGCGTTAAGGCAGACGTTGCCGGTGCTTCCGGCGTTGCAGCGAATGCACAGGCAGGATTAGCCGGAGCAGGTGCCGATGTTGATCGTCAATTTGCCGCGGGTATGGAAGTTCTGGAAGACAGACAAAATGAAATACGCGCAAGTGCGCAAGTGAACAATGTAGATGCCGGTGAGGCATTTCCAGACAGAGCAATGGCGCCGAATTCACTCGCTGAATTTGCAGTGGGTGCCGTAGAGATTAAATCGACTATGCCGTTGATGGCCGCCGCCATGGGCCATAGTGCGAATGTTTTGAGTATTGCCAATGACGTGGCCGCCGGAATGCGTGGCCGTCCGGCAGAAGAAATCAAAGACGCGATCCGCGAAACGCTGGTCTCCAGCAGTTCACCAGACAATGACCCGAATACATTTGCCGGTGTTATCGTCAATTCCGGTGAAGCGGCGACAGGCGTGGCTACTCCCGTTGATTGGGAACAGGTTTTTGAAGAGCATCCCGATGCTTTGGAACAAATCATGTATGCCAGCAAGGATAATCTTGAGGCGTTTCCTGAATTGGCTGCGTTGCAGGCTGCGGGCGAACAGATCGATACTAAAATTGCGGAAATGCAAGTTGTTCAGGACGAAGCTGAACAGTATGGGTTTAGCGCGGACGGTGTCGAGATTGCGGGCGAATTACCGCCGGCAGAGATTGTCACAGCAGATGCAGATGATCCGCTAAGTCTTGGCCGTATTGCGATTGCATCTCTGGATGCTGCGGAGCGCGACAGAATTATGGGTGCCGGAAAAGACCTTTCCCGTGATGATGACGGTGCAGGCTTTGACCGTGAAGCCGAATTGCTGGCTTTAGCACGCACCTCTGCGTTTGAAACCACAGTCGGCGCATAGTAATTTCCATACTTTATTTTCTACAGACTTCTGATATACATTGAAGTATCGAAGGAACCGATACGATATAAATGCGTACACAATTCACTTATCTCTTATTTCTGGTTTTGATCTGGCCCGTAAGCGCGTTGGCCAGTGACGATTGCGCGACCGCGCAAACCTCCGCCGATGTTATGCGTTGTGTGAACCAAAATCATGAGCGGGCCGAAGCCAGCCTGAATGATGCATACAAAAATTTAAGCATGAAAAAAACGGGCGAGCCGCTCGAGGGGATGGAAAGCCTGCAAAAGCTCTGGATTGAGTACAGGGATAGAGAATGCGGAGCCGAGACAGCTCCTTTGGCCAGTGAATCGTTAAAAAGGCTCGAAGGTCTGAAGTGTAAGACCCGTTTGACATTGGCGCGCATCGACGCTTTACAAAAAACACTGGCTGCCGAAACCGGAGCTTCTATGCCGGGTGAACCACCAACGACGCAACAGCCGCGCTGGATCAATGCACTTTCCGAGGAACATCAGGACGTATATTGGCATTATGGCGGATACACAAACGGTGATCTGGATTGTGATGATGAAGGGGAATTCGTGATTGCCGGACTTATGTATGATGGTGAAACGGCAGAGCATAAGTCGGTTATTGCTGTTTCTGAAAACCCGTCTACGGGTAAACCTACAAGTATATTACTGTCCTTACCCGAACATGTTGCGGCAGAGGGGGAAGAGGCCGGACCTTTAAGATGCAGCAGCTTGCTTGATTTTTCTTTCGATGTTTTGAGCGAAGAGGGTGAAGAGATCGAACAGGAGATCAAGGAAGAGCAGGGTGAAGAGGAAATGGTAGAGAGTGCGGAGGCAGTTGATGCCGAAGATACATCCTGTAACCGTCGCCTGATCATTACCCGCAAAGCCAATGACAAGACTGCGGTGTGCAGACCCGTGATTGTGTACTGGGACGGGCAAAACTATGCCGTCGAACAGTAATCCTTACGATTCTCAGAATATCCAATCTTTATGTGTGTTTTGTGCTTCTTCGTCCGCCCTGGATGAGGGGTATTACGCCATTGGTGAAAAGGTCGGCGAGATCATCGCGGCGCACAGGATTCATCTGGTTTATGGCGGTGCGGCCGGCGGCATAATGGGCCGCGTGGCAGATGCGGTTTTGAAGCGCGGCGGTAAGGTCACAGGTGTTATTCCCGAAGTGTTATCAGGGCAGGAACGGCAACATGCCGGTCTCACGAAGATGTATGTGACGAAAGACATGCATGAGCGGCAGAAAAAGATGGCTGATTTATCCGATGCCTTTCTTGTGTTGCCTGGTGGTTTGGGCACATTGGCCGAATTTTTCGAGATACTGACATGGAAGCAGATCGGGCTTCATAAAAAACCGATTTGGTTGCTGAATTCTGATGGATTTTGGAGCCCGTTATTAGAGCAGTTCCGATATTGCCACCGTGAAAATTTTATGTATAGTGAGCCGGAATTATTGTTCGACATAGTTGAACAAATTGAGGAAATAAACGATTTTTTTTCAAATAGATGACTTATTTGCTTTTGTGTCCAAGCCCTGCTTGCTAAACTCAACGAAATTTTTAAAAGATAAATATAAAGCCAGTGCAGTATTCGCATTCTAAAGAAAAAGCCAATGAATTCGCCAGTGAAGCGCTAGAACGTATTCACAGTGAGGGCTTGTCGCTCGTGCCACAGAATTTTGAGTTGTGGTATTGCTATTTCGCACAAGCCAACACCGAAGTTGTTCGTGCGATCGATGTTCTGACCGCCAACAAGCAAAAAGTAAATGACGATACATGCGCGGAAATACACCAGCGTTTCTTGAGTGATTCAAAAGAAAACGAGCGTGTACGCCAAGCAGGTGACCAAATTCAGGAAACTATCATCGGGGTCAAGGAACGTGTCGGCAACGTTAAGGCGATTACGCATGAATATATTGAAGTTCTGCAAAGTGCGAGCGGCACACTGAACGAAAACAGTTCGCCCGAGGAAATGAAGCTGACATTGCAGACTGTGATCGGGAATACACGCAGTGTTCTGGAGCAGAATCAGCAGCTGGAAGAGGAGCTTGAGCGCTCTACGGCTGTGATGCAGGAATTGCAGCGTGATCTTGAGCTGGTAAGGCAGCAAGCGCTTACGGATGGTTTGACGAATTTGGCCAACCGTAAGGCCTTTGACGCTGAATTGTTGCGCATTGCTGAAGAAGCACAGGTTGAGGATCTTACATTCTGTCTCATTTTACTGGATATCGACCACTTCAAATCCTTTAACGACACCTACGGGCACCAGGTTGGTGACCAGGTCTTGCGGTTGGTTGCGCAGACTTTGACCGATGGGGTTAAAGGGCGTGACATTGCCGCACGTTATGGCGGTGAGGAATTTGCGATTATCCTACCGCAAACGACATTACAGGGCGGTATCAAGGTTGCTGATTCTTTGCGTAAAGTCGTTCAAGCCAAAGAGTTGGTGAACAGAAATACGGGCGACACACTCGGCCGTGTTACGCTTTCGGGCGGTGTTGCCGAATATACTATGGGCGAAGAGGTGGATAAGCTGGTTGAGCGTTCGGATTCTGCGCTCTATACAGCCAAGCATAATGGCCGTAACCAGATTGCCGCTGCGCCTGTCAAAGGCGATAAGAAAAAATCTTAAATCCCTTGATTGACCATGGTTTAGACCAAGGTCTTTAATACTTACAGACCGATAATGATGCGTGAACCCTCTGCTATGCCTTCTTCTGCCCCTGATATTCCTACTCCCCCGTATTTGCAGGGCTTGAATGCAGAACAGGCGCAAGCCGTGGAAACACTCGACGGACCGTTGCTTATTCTGGCCGGTGCGGGTACGGGGAAGACACGTGTTTTGACAACGCGGCTGGCGCATTTATTACAGACGGGGCGGGCCTATCCTTCACAAATTCTGGCGGTGACCTTTACCAACAAGGCGGCGCAGGAAATGAAAGAGCGGGTCAGTGGCTTGCTGAACGGAGCACCCGTTGAAGGTTGGTGGCTCGGCACATTTCACTCTCTGGCTGCACGCATGTTACGCCGTCATGCTGAACTGGTCGGTTTGGCGAGCAATTTCACAATTCTTGATCCCGATGATCAGGTCAGATTGTTCAAACAATTGATGGAAGTGAACGATATCGACACCAAGAAATGGGTGCCGAAAGCGATGATCGGTTATATCGACCGCTGGAAAGATCGCGGGCTGACGCCTGACCAGGTGTCGCTTGATGATGTCGGTGATATTGCGGGCGGTAAGCTGAAAATGTTGTACGAGCAATACCAGACACGGTTGCGGGCGATCAATGCCTGCGATTTCGGGGATTTGTTGCTGCATATGATTACGATCCTGAAAACCGACCAGGCGGTATTGGAAGAGTATCACAGACGTTTCCAATATATTCTGGTGGATGAGTATCAGGATACCAACGTGGCGCAGTATTTATGGCTGCGGCTTTTGGCGCAGGGATCGAACAATATTTGCTGCGTTGGGGATGATGACCAGTCGATCTATGGCTGGCGCGGGGCGGAGGTTGGCAACATCCTGCGCTTTGAAAAGGATTTCGAAGGTGCGGGGGTTATCCGTCTGGAGCAAAATTACCGGTCGACCAACACGATCCTGAAAGCCGCGCATGCGGTGATTGCCAATAATGAAGGGCGATTGGGTAAGGAGTTATGGAGCGACGCAGGCGAGGGCGAGAAGCTTCAGGTGCGCGGACTTTGGGACGGGCAGGCGGAAGCGCGCTGGATCGGTGAGGAGATCGAGCAGCTGCAACGCAAGCAATGGTCATTGAAGGAAGTTGCTATCCTTGTACGTGCGGGATTTCAAACCCGTGAATTCGAGGAACGTTTTATCCAGCTGGGTTTACCGTACAAGGTTTTGGGCGGCCCGCGATTCTACGAGCGCATGGAAATTCGTGATGCGTTGGCCTATTTGCGGGTTATCGCGCAGCGCGCCGATGATCTGGCGCTGGAGCGGATCATTAATACGCCGAAGCGCGGCCTTGGTGATGCGACGGTGCAAACACTGTACGCGTACGGACGTGCGAAGGGGATTTGTCTCTACGATTCGATCATGGATTTGACGCAAACGGATGAGTTGCGGCCGAAGGTCAAAACCATCTTGATGAAGTTGCTGGATGATTTTGACCGCTGGCGCACGCTGGTCGATTCGATGGATCATGCCGAGCTGGCGGCGCAGGTGCTGGATGAATCCGGTTACATGGAGATGTGGAAGCAGGATAAAAATCCGGACTCGCCCGGGCGTATCGAGAACCTGAAGGAATTGATTTCAGGGATGCAGGAATATGAAAGCCTGCCCGAATTTCTGGAACATGTCGCGCTGGTGCTGGAAAATCAGGATAATTCGCAAGGCGAATTTGCGACCATCATGACATTGCACGGGGCGAAGGGCTTGGAGTTTGATGCCGTGTTCCTGCCCGGTTGGGAAGAAGGATTGTTTCCATCGCAGCGAACGATGGATGAAAACGGGCTTAAAGGTCTGGAAGAAGAACGCCGCTTGGCTTATGTCGGGATCACACGTGCGCGAAAGAGAGCGTATATATCATTCGCCGCGAACCGCCGTATGTATGGGCAGTTTGTGAATTCCATTCCGTCACGATTTGTTGATGAATTGCCGAAAGACCATGTTGAGGTCAGTAATGATATGGGACTAGCCGGATCGGGGCGTTCATCACACTGGGATTCATCGGGTTTCGCGCCGAAAGTACAAAAGCGCCAGTTGCATGAGCGCAAAACCCGCAATGAGGACGGCACAGTATTCTCCCGCGGTGACCGTGTGTTTCACGATAAATTCGGATACGGTAAAATCATTAATATCGACGGACATAAGCTGGATATTAATTTCGATCATTCGGGTAAAAAACGTGTCATGGACAGCTTCGTTGAGAAGCATGATTAAAACTTAGTTTTGCTCAGCACTCATTTGAGCAATTACGTCATAAAAATGGCCTGTATTAGGGTGTACAATAATACTTGTGCGCCCTTCGGGTTTTGCCAGTTTTACTTCGCCATTGTCTTCCAGAATTCCGCGTGTTGTGGCTTCGTGGGAGACGTTGCCTTTAAATAAGAATAGATTACCTTCACCTGCGCTATCGGGTCCGATGTCGCTGGTGTACCAGCCCGTGCCGCTGTCACCTACTACGCGGTTGAGCACAGGAAATCCATGTTTGTGCAAACCGAGTGTGATGTTGCGGCCCAGCTCGATTTCGAGATGTGTGAGTTGCGGAATAGTGCGGTGGTACATCTCTGCCATGTCACGTATTTCGGACATTACATCGGACTCAAGGATGCCAGCTTGCGCTTCATTTTTCG
This sequence comes from Alphaproteobacteria bacterium, assembly GCA_030432025.1. Lineage (GTDB taxonomy): Bacteria > Pseudomonadota > Alphaproteobacteria > Micavibrionales > Micavibrionaceae > TMED27. The sequence goes on along the minus strand of JAUIIA010000003.1, from coordinate 61,687 downwards.
TTGAGTATAGCATTTCACCGTTTGGTTGGGCTTTTGCGGTGATGATGATCTTATCCGTGCGTTGACCGAGCAGAGTGTTGAATTTTTTTGCCAGCTCGTCGCTTTCCTCTCGGGGCAGGATTAAAACACCGGCTTTAAATGCCTCATCTGAGATTTGTGTCTCGAAATCTGTGCGGCTTTCTGTCCTGAAGACTAGTGAACTGTCGCCCAAAACATGATGAGATGGCGCGTCAGGGTTTCTGAGTGCGCCGTGCGGGTCGGTTACCAATTTGAATTCATTGCTAGTCATGCGCGGGAAAATACACGCACTTTTTAGTTATGTAAATAAAAAAATGCAGTTTTAAAGTTTTTATGGTGCGGTTTGTCCTGCGGCGGCTATGGGGCCGTAGCCTGATTTCTGCGCCAAAACGATATATTTATCGATCTCGGGGTTCTTAAACCCTTCGAGGTTTCTGGTTTCGGAGGTTCCATCCCATTGTCCGCCTGATGCGTGTTCAATCACAGAATTCACGTAATTGACCGTACGTCCGCCATTTTCACCGGAGGTGATTTTCTGCGTTTTCTGGTCTTTAATGCCGTTGATCCAGAGCGTGTAATTGCCTTCGGGCAGGTCGGGGAGTTCAAGCGTTAAAATTCCGTCTGTGTTAATGCCGATCGTTATTGGTTCGACAGTGACGGAGTTTTCAAGGGCTTGGGCGATATCACCGCCGCGGGAGCCGACGAATTCGCGTGTACCGTTTACGACCATTTGCGGTGTGTAGACACGGCTTTTGCCGACATGGCGGGAATATGCGCGCTGTCTGTCTGTTGCAAATTGGCGGCTGAGCGTGTCTTTCCAATGTAGATAGTCCCAATATGTAACATGGAAGCCCAATGCGATGATATTTGGGTTTTCGGCGAGTTTAGCCAGATTGTCATCGGCGGGTGGACAGGATGAGCAGCTTTGTGAGGTGAATAGTTCTATAACGACGGGTTTGTTCACGACATTCGTATCAAAAGTACCATAACGGGCATGCAGTTTGGTGGCACCCAAGACAATGACACCGACAATTATGCCCATAAGGAGTAAGTTTTTTGTCATATCCATGTATTCGTCCTGACTACCCGTTTGGTTTCATCTTTTTTTCTAAGAAGAGTCTGGTTTTTAGCGGTCCGAAGCGTCATATTATCAGCATTACATAAGGAATATACGAACAATGAATAACAAGACTGCTTGTATTTTCGGAGGCACAGGTTTTATCGGTCGTCAGATCGTGCGTGAGCTGGCCAAGCGCGGCGTTACGGTGAAGGTGGCGACGCGGGTTCCCGAGCGTGCCTATTTTCTGCGTCCCGCAGGTGTGGTTGGGCAAGTCGTTCCCGTGCAGTGTGATTACAATGATGCGGACAGTATCAAGAATGCTGTTAAGGGCTGTGACTATGTCGTGAACTGCGTCGGCATTTTGTACGAGAAGGGCAAGCAGTCATTCCAGCATGCGCATGTTGATGTTCCGGCACGTATTGCAGGTGCATGTAAGAAAAATGACGTTAAGTCGTTTGTGCATATTTCTTCGCTGAGCGTTGATCAAAGCAATGCAAAATACGCGGTGAGCAAGCTGGACGGGGAAAAGGCGGTTAAAGCCAATTTCCCGAAGGTGACCATATTGCGCCCGAGCGTGGTTTTTGGCGAGGATGATGATTTCTTCAACCGTTTTGCCGAGATGGCGCGTTTTGTACCGGCCTTGCCGTTGATTGGCGGTGGTTCGACATTATTCCAGCCTGTATTTGTCGGTGATGTTGCCGATGCTGCTATCAAGGCGCTGGAAGACCCGGCGACTCAAGGTGGCATTTACCACCTTGGTGGGCCGGAGCAAGTGTCATTTAAGGAAATTTATGAGCTCTTGTTCGAGTATACTGGCCGTAAGCGTTTTCTGGTGAATACGCCTTACCCGCTTGCCAAGGTGCAGGCAGGCTTGTTAAGTCTGTTACCCGCGCCGCCTTTGACGACGGATCAGGTCGAGATGTTGAAGACGGATAATGTTGTGCCGGCCGATGCGTTGAGTTTTGAAAATCTCGGCATTAGTCCAAAGGCAATGGATGTTATCTTGCCGCATTATCTCGAAACTTACAGGCCGGGCGGGCGGTACTCCGCTTACAAGGCGGGCTAATACATCAGCTTTTTGAAATTTGGTTATTATTTATGTTTAGAGTTCTTACAGTTTTATTGTTCCTTTTTATGTGCAGCATTGCGTTCGTTCCCGCGCAAGCTCTTGCGATGCAGGATGGCGTTGCTGTTGTGGTGAATGAGGATGCGATTACGCATTCCGACGTGAAGGACCGTTTGAAGCTGATTATGGTTTCGTCAGGCTTGCCAAATACGAAAGACACACGCGATAAGCTGCGCCCGCAGATTGTCAACTCGCTGATCGAGGAGCAGATCCGTTTGCAGGAAGCGCGTAAGCAAAAAATTCAAGTCTCTCAGGAAGAAATTGAAGAAGGCATTAATTCGATTGCCGCGCAGAACGAAATTGACCCGCAAGAGTTTCGTAAGCGCATTAAAGCCAGTGGTTTGAATATCTCTACAATGCGTGATCAGATCCGTGCGCAAATTGCCTGGGGCAAAACTGTGCAGGCGGTGGTGCGCCCGCAAGTAACAGTCACTGAGGGTGATGTCGATAACTTCATGCAGCGCCTGCAAAATAACGTCGGTAAGCAGGAATATCTGGTGGCTGAGGTTTTCCTACCTATCGATGATACTAATGACGAAGTAAAGAGCCGTAATCTGGCGCGTAAGCTGGTGCAGGAGATTCGTGGTGGCAAGGCTCCGTTTTTCCGTATCGCGCAGCAATTTTCCAAATCCGCGGGTGCCGCACAAGGGGGTAATCTGGGTTGGATTACCGAAGGGCAGCTGGACGAAGAGCTTGATGCTGTTTTGCCATCAATTCCAAAGGGCGGGATCAGTGATCCGATTCGTACTTCATCCGGTTTTCATATTTTGCATGTGCGTGAAGACCGCGTGTTGACCCCCGAAAATCTTCCGACACCTGATGATGTGCGCGCACGCATCGGGCAGCTCCGTCTGGAGCGTCAGGCGCAGCGTTATTTGCTCGATCTGAAATCGACATCATTCATCGATAATCGTCTTGCCCTCTGATCAGGACATCAAAGCGATTGAAAATTTGCCGCCCTTGCGGGAGGTGATATCCGCCCACGGCTTACGTGCCGAGAAATCTCTGGGCCAGAACTTCCTTCTCGATGTGAATTTAACCGACAAGATTGTGCGGCAGGCTAGTCCACTGAATGGCAAAACCGTCATAGAAATTGGCCCGGGCCCGGGTGGGTTGACGCGCTCTCTGCTTAAGAGTGCAGCAGAAAAAGTCGTTGCTATTGAATATGACTCCAGAGCGGTTGAAGCGTTACAAGGATTGAAAGATGCAGCAGGAGACAGGCTGCAGATCTTGCAACATGATGCGTTGGATGCGGATTTGCAGTCTTTGGGCACTGGTCCAAAAGTTATTATTGCCAACTTGCCGTACAATATTGCTACGACGCTTTTGCTTGGGTGGTTGAAGGATTTACGCGAATCCCCCGGTGCTTATGATGAAATGATTTTGATGTTTCAAAAGGAGGTCGCGATGCGAATATGCGCGCCTTCGGGCAATAAGGTTTACGGACGGCTTTCTGTCATTTCACAATGGTTGTGCGAAACAAAGCCGGTAATGGAATTACCGCCCGCGGCTTTTACGCCACCGCCGAAGGTCAAATCAAGCGTGGTTAAATTTACGCCGAAGACCGTGGGTGAGGATGCGCCAAACTTTGATGTGGTGGAGCAGATTACGCAGCAGGCTTTCGGTCAAAGGCGAAAAATGATTCGTTCGACGTTGAAATCGCATGAGGCGCAGTTTGAAGATTTGGGGTTGGACCCGAAAAGCCGAGCAGAAAATCTGGATGTAGAAGATTTTGTCGCGTTGGCGCGTTTTTCCTAAAGTCCGCTCATCAATCCCCTGACAAAATCAGAAAGACCGATCATGCGTCGTCGTTTGATACGCTCGGCATCGAGGATTAGCTGCGCATTACCGACGGCTTCGTCAATGTCCTTATTAATGATGACGTAATCATATTCAGTGTAATGTGACATTTCGTCGGCCGCTTTTGACATGCGGCCTCTGATTTGTTCTTCGCTTTCGCGTGTGTCACGCGAACGGTCGCGCAGACGTTTTTCGAGTGTTTGCTTGGAAGGCGGGAGTAGAAAAACACGCACCAAATCTTCGGCGGCCAGCTCGAATAATTGCTGCGTTCCCTGCCAATCGATATCGAAAATTACGTCCTGTCCGTTCTGTAAAGCTTCTTCAACCGGAGCGCGAGGAGTGCCGTAATAATTCTCGAATACTTTTGCATGTTCGAGCATCTCATTTTTGTCGACCATCTCGCGAAATTCTTCCTTGCTGACAAAGTAATAATCTTGCCCATGCACTTCGCCTGCGCGGCGTGGTCTTGTTGTTGCCGATACAGAAGGTACCAGATCCTGATTTTGTTTTAACAGCTCTCGTGTGATCGTAGTCTTACCCGCACCTGAAGGTGAAGATAATATGTACATGAGGCCGCGACGTTTTAGAGTATCCAAGGTGATTCTTGCCTGTTGTTTTTTTTTAGTTTAACCCAAAAGTACAGGGCAGCAAGAGGCGTAAATTTATGCCTGTCAGATATTAATAGCGTTCTGGTTGAATTTTGTACAATATTCGTGCTAATTTAAGGTTGCGTATGCCTGCTGAAGGGCGTATATGCATACGTCTAGATGTTTTTTGTGTTTTTTAAAAAATATAATTTTGCTTTGCGTTATTTTGTTGCATAGAACACTTGATAAAATTCAGAGTGCGCATTTGATATGGAAGAAAAGCCTGTAGAAGAGAAGGTCAAAAAAGCGGTTAAAACGCTTAAGGCATTGTCAAACGAACGTCGTTTGATGATCATTTGTGCCTTGCACAATCAGGACAACGGAGAGCTCAGTGTGGGTGCTCTTGAGGAAATGATTGGTTTAAGTCAATCTGCTTTGTCGCAGCATTTGGCACGTCTTCGTCGTGACGGTTTTGTGAAAACCAGACGCGATGCACAGACAATTTATTATTCTCTGAATTCCAATGATGTTCAGCAAATTCTGGAGACGTTACATAATATGTACTGTCCGGAAACTAAGCATTTCGGCAACGCCGAAGATTAATGCATTGTTGATGATTGTTTGCCGGGTTCCTGACGCGGTTTGAAATGATGCAACACTTCCTCACCTTTTAGCTCCGTCAGTTCTTCTTTTTGAATAACGTTTACATTTTCGCCCTTCGGCGCGTGTCTTACAGGGTTGCTGTGTTTGGAAAAAAGTACCAGTGACGGACAAGATGTCGCGCCTATCAAATGCATAGGGCCGGTGTCGTTTCCGACCGCACCTGCAGCATTTCTTGCCAGAGTAGCAATTTGATGCAGGTTTGTTTTCCCCGTCAGGTCTAAAGCTTCGGGACAGGCTTGCGCAATTATTTGTGTTGCGTCTGCCTCGGCTTGCGTGCCGATGAGCACGGGTTGGTATCCCATGGATGAGATCAGTTTGGCAAAGCGTCCGTATTTATCGGCAGGCCAGCGCTTTTCTGGGCGTTCCGGTGCGGAGCCGGGAATAAGAAGGACGTAAGGTTCTTTTAAGGCAAACGTTGAAAGGTCGCCTTTCATCCATTCCAGACGATCGATCTTTACATTTTTAATTCCGGCCAAGGCCAGCGTTTGGACGTGACCGTCATAGGCATGTCCGGCTGTGCGGTCGGCTGAGGTGTTACGGTGGGATGCGCCCGGTGCAACACCAACCCACTCAGGTTTAGGTGCAGCAAGAAGTTTGAAATACATCGCCGTACGGTCGTTGTTTTGCAGGTCATATACACGGTCGAATTGTCCCGCATTCAATTTTTGGCGTAAATTAACCCAGCCAAAAATGTTGATGGCTTTAGGGCGCTGATCAATCATGATTTCATCGAAATAACCGCATTCTTCGGCGAAACCCTTAAAACCCTTGGTTGTGAGGATCGTAATATGCGCGTCCTTGTGGTTTTCACGGATTGCGGCCATGGGTCCGAGTGCTTGGATAAAATCCCCAAGTGCGCCGAGTTTAATGACGAGAATTTTTTTAGGTGAGCTTGTCATGATGATCACGACATTCTTATATTTTGTTCTTGATGGTCCTGAAACGGTTTGTTGCCATTGGTCGGTGCGAATTCCGCCCGCAGCAATTCGGCATATACATCCAGCGTTTTGTCGGCCATGTGTGCCTTTGTGTAATGTTCGGCAATATGCGCCATGGCCCGTGTCGCCAGCATTGAACGTTGCGTCGGGGTGAGGCTGAGGGCTTCTTCAATTGCCAGAGCCATAGATGCCGCATCGCCCGGGGGCGTTAGCCAGCCGGTTTGGCCGCGTAGAATTGTTTCCTGTGCGCCGCCGTGATCGGATGCGATTATAGGCCGGCCCATTGCTTGGGCTTCTACAGGTACGCGGCCGAAGCCTTCGGGGTCTGTAGACGGGCATACGACGATTGTGGAGAGCATGTAAGCGGCGGGCATGTCATTGCAGTGATCGACCATGCGCACACGCCCCTCAAGGCCACGTTGTTTGATTTCTTCTTCCAATTCCTTGCGGTATTCGGTCCGGCCCTGATCGGAACCGATGATGACTGCGAACAAATCTTTACGCTGTAGGCGTTCCATGGCTTCGATAAGTACCATGTGCCCTTTCCAACGCGTAAGGCGGCCGGGCAGCATGACGATGTTCGCGCTGTCGGGGATGCGCCATTCCTGCGCCAATGTAATGAGGCGCTCGGGGGTTACGGCTGTCGGGTGGAATTTTTCAATTGGGATGCCGCGGTGGATGAGGCGGATGGTCCTGTTATCCAGCTTATAATGCTGGCGCAGATATTCAGCTACATAGTTGGAAATCGCGATGACGCGTTCCCCTTGGGCGATGGAGCTGTTGTAGAATTTCTTGGCTTCGCCGCTGATATTGTAGGGCGCGTGACACGTCGTAACAAAATGTGCGTTTGTTTTCTTGCAGGCGTAATAGGCGCTCCACGCTGGAGCACGGCTGCGTGCGTGTACGATATTGACGTTATAGCGGTTGATCAGTCGGCGCAGGGCACCGACATTACGCCACATCACAACGGGATTTTTGGAATGCACAGGCATGTTGATATGAACGGCGCCGATACGCTCCAATTCGTGAACACGCTGGCCGCCATTGGAGACGACAATCGCTTGTGCGCCGCCCTTGACGAGCTCGGCCGCAATATCGATACATCCTTGCTCAGCGCCGCCGGGCCCGAGTTCGGGGATGATCTGCATGATAACAGGCTGTGTTTGAAATCCGCTCATATTGCCTTTCTAAAACTTAAATATGGGCGCGAGAGAACAGTATAAGACTGGCAAGCTTGCCCGAGATTGTTTATCTATAATAGTGTGAATGAGCTTTAGCAAGAATATCCGAAGATCGACAAACCGCAAAAGGATTGGTTATGAGCACCGAGAACGCCGTTAACAGCCCCGAAATTTCTATTCTTGAGCGCGAAAATGCCCCGAATTTGGCATTTGTGTTTACGCCGCCCGAGGAAAGAGGCCTGAAATTGCCGATTGTTATGTTCTGTGGAGGCTACCGTTCGGATATGAACGGCACTAAGGCGACTTACATGGAGAATCAATGCATCAAGCGCGGGCAGGGCTTTGTCAGGTTTGATTACCGTGGCCATGGTCGTTCAGACGGGGTTTTTGAAGATTCAGGCATCGGGGATTGGGCACAGGACGCACAGGATGTTTTTGATGATGTAACCAGCCATTATCCGGGGCAGGCGGTTGTTTTGATCGGGTCGTCCATGGGCGGCTGGATTGCTTTATTGTTGGCCAAGGCCCGCAGCAGCATTGTTAAGGGTGTGGTCGGTGTGGCGGCGGCTCCCGATTTTACCGAAGAAATGTTCGAGACCCGTTTGAATGATGAACAGCGTGCCGAATTGATGGCCAGCGGTGTGACGAAAGTCCCCAATGACTACAGTGATGAGCCGTATGTGTTTACGAAAGCGTTTTATGAAGAAGCGAAGAAGCACCTGTTGCTGACCCTACCACAGAATATCACCTTCCCCATTCGTCTTGTGCAAGGGATGCTGGATAAGGATGTGCCGTGGGAATCAGCGGTCAAAATCCAGAAAAGCTTTACCGGATCAGAGGTTGATATCGTTTTCGTTGATGATGGCGATCACCGTCTGTCCCGTCCCGAGGACATGGAACTGATTGATCGCGAAGTTGTGAGTTTGAGCGAAGACATCGCGAATAACAGATAAAAATCCGTTATTTCCGCTTATATTTCATTTTCTTAGAGCTGGTGCCGGAGCGGAACGAATCCTTTTGTGCTTTCTTTGATTGTCTGCCGAAGGACATGGATTTGGTGCTTTCCTCGTCTGTTACGAATGGTCCTATACCGCCCAGCTTCATGGCGTAGAAAATTACAATCATAATACCCGCAAACCATAGGCCGAGGTGAAAGGCCTTAAAGGTCAGCAAATAATCGATTTTGGCCCATTCCTCCGGCGACATGGATTTGACGGCTTCCTTGTAGGAATCGATGTCGTAATGCGTCCAGATGAAGCCCAGAGCGCTGAACTTAAATTTTTCCATCAGCAGGTCGATGGAAAACAGCTTGTCCTCCAGATGAATCTCGGTGAATAGATAGAGATCGTTACCCAGCGCTATGAAGGCTGGAATTAGAACAAGAAAAACAGGTAAAGCGCGCATAGGGGTGCCTATCGGAATGGTTAATCGCTCCAACTAGTTTATCAGGGTACGCTTGCGGGGAAAAGAGTCTAAAATTCTTCGATTTTATTAGTGCTGATAAACATAGTGAGCAAAAAGGGAATGACGAGGCATAAGCCCGTCAATAAAACCCACACCATCACGACCTCCTCGAACTCCCAAAACAGGGCGGTAGCGATTTTGTCGAAGTCGCCAAAGCCATGGGCACCCTTCTGTTCGTAGTAAACAAGGCGGAAAGCCTGGCTTTTTAGTAGTCCGTAGCCGTTTATAAAGACCTGAATGATCAGACCGAAACCGAAAAAGGCGTTTAAGAACCGTTCGAATATACCACGTGGGGCGAGGTCGAATATGGCCCTGAACAGCAAAAACCCGGCGATTAACGGTTCAAAAGCAGGGCCGCCGAAATCTATCCCGACTGTATGAAAGCGGTTAAAGGCAGTGACAAAATTGAGAATGAGCATCAGGCCGAGGAAAATCTGCATGCCTATGTTTTCGCGGAAATACCAGATGCCGAGAGCAAAACCAGCCCAGACGAAGATCAAAATACCAATTTGCTGACCGGACAGTGCGAGTGCCAATCCGCCTCCGTGTTGGAAATCGAACATCGGAATGGTCGGGTAGCCGTAATACCACGCAAAGAATGTATGGCCGATTTCATGGAAAAAGGTACCCATATAGACCATACCTGCACCGAGCCAGCCGATTGGGAAACCCGTAGCCCAGTCCCACTTTTTGTTAAAAATCCATGCATAGAACGGTAAATTGACGAGGATTCCGAGAACAAGGCCCGTCAATAGTACTTTGATTGTGGTAAAGATTTCTGACCGCATAGATGATCCCCCTCGATAGATCAGAGCTGATCCTGATATCTTACACTTGCGCTTTTGAGATGATAAGGGTAATGTCGCGCGGATTAAAAAGTGCGGTGACGTGGCCGAGTGGCTTAAGGCGCTCGCCTGGAAAGCGGGTTGGCGGCAACGCCTCGAGGGTTCGAATCCCTCCGTCACCGCCATTTTAATTTTCCTTACAGGCCGGCCTTAAAATTTCCATCAGTGAAGTGAACCTCAAGCCACGCGGGTTTTGTCTTGATCAATATAGGTATTGAGCACCGCCAAGATTTCGCCAAGGCGCACAGGTTTGCTCAGGTAATCATTGGCTCCGACGGCGATGCATTTATCGCGGTCTCCCTGCACGGCGTTGGCGGTTAAGGCGACGATTTTCAGTTCTTTGCCCCATTCTTGTTTGCGTATTTCACGGATCGCCTCATGACCGTCCATGACAGGCATTTGCCAGTCCATAAGAATGAGATCGAATGCGGTTGGATCTTTCGCGAGTGTTTCGAATGCCTCCAGACCGTTTCCGGCGATTTTGTAACTGCATTCCAGCTCATCAAGAATACTTTTCGACATGCGCGTGCTTATGCGGTCGTCATCAACAATGAGGATATGCGCATTGATCTCCGGCAAGGGGGTTGAATGCGCCGTATTTTCAGTGTGCTCTGCTGTGGCACCCTCCATGGGCGTTTCGAACAAAGAGTTGCGTTTATATTTTAAGGCCTCTATTTGCTCACCGGTATGGTGGCATGGTTGATCGGAAATGATGGCCTCAATGTTAAAGCTGAAGGTCGATCCTTTGTCGATGGTGCTTTCGACTGAAATTTTGCCTCCCATCATATTGATCAAGCGTTTACAGATAGCCAGTCCCAAACCGGAGCCGCCGTATTTTCTGGTTGTTGAAGAATCCACTTGTGAAAAGCGGTCAAAAATATATTCAAGCTTGTCTTCCGGTATGCCGATGCCGTTATCTTCAACAGCGAAGTGCAGGGCTGTTTTTCCGTCTGAGTCAGGCTTATCCGCATTGACGCGTATGATGACATGGCCGTCGCGCGTAAATTTTATGGCGTTGCCGACCAGATTGATCAGAATTTGCCGTATACGTACCGCGTCGCTTTTTATGGGGGGAATATCATCGCTATCTGGCCAGCGCACGGTCAGCTCGACGTTGTTTTGGTTTGCGCGCGTGCTCAGTAGCTGAACTATTTCGGCGATCAACGGCTTTAGTTCGAGATGCTCTTCTTCCAGTTGCATATCCCCTGCTTCAATTTTTGAAAGATCGAGGATGTCGTTGATGATGGTGAGCAGCAATTCACCGGAGGTAGCGATAGAGCTTAAATATTTTTGTTGTTTCTGGTTCAGGGTGGTGTGGGAGAGCAGCTCCGCCATACCGATGATGCCGCTTAAAGGTGTGCGGATCTCGTGGCTCATTGTGGCGAGAAATTCACTCTTACTGCGGTCGGCTTTTTCTGCTCTTAGCTTGGAGGCTTCCAGTTGACGGTTTTTTTCGTCGACCTCTTCGAGCAACCGTGCGCGTTCAATTGTGTTTTGTATGGCTTGGTGTAGGCTTTCGCCGGTGATGCCGTTTTTTGACATGTAATTTTGTGCACCGGATTTTATGGTTTCGGCCGCGATGGCTTCATTGCCCTGTGCGGTTAGCATGACAACGGGCAGAATGGCTGATATTTCTCTCAGTTTCTGAAGCAAATCCAGACCCGTTACATCTGGTAAATTGTAATCCAGTAGTACACAGTCCGGGGCCAAAGCATCAAAAATCTTTAAGCCTTCCTTGCCCGTTTGCGCTATTTCAAAAACGTATTCCGGCCTTTCGGGAAGGCTTTTCAGAAGCTCTTTGTAGAGTGCAACATCCGCAACATCATCATCGATGATTAATATCGTATATCGTGCAGCAATTTTATTCATATCAGGAGTGTGGTGCTTTGTTGTAAAGCTTACAAATATTTAGGTTTCTGATATGCTGCTGTATGCACTTTTATTGCCCCCTGTATACCTGAAGTCTCGAAGCATTGTGAACGTGGTAGATCATGTGTGATGGATTGAACGGTTTTTTCACATAGGCGAGTGCACCGTTATCTTTTGCCATTTTGATGTTCTCTTCATCACAGTGTGCGCTGAACAGCACCACGTCGGTTTTAGGCTGATTCTCGAGAATCCATTTCAGAAGATTGTGACCGCTCTCATCCGGTAGATCGAGGTCGAGGAATACGAGATTCGGCGCGAACTCTTCGAATTTAGATTTTGCGGCTTTTGCATCAATGGCCTGTTCGAGGTTACAAAAATCACCAATAGCCATAGAGACCATTCTTCTCGTCGTGCGGTCATCATCTATGAGCAGTACTTTTGTCTGCTGTAATTTTGCGATGTCTATAACATCGGCTTCAACGTCTTTTTTCTCGATGCTCATGCTGTGCTCCTCCAAGCTATACACTTTGGGTTGTTTCAAACAGGCAGCTATTTTGTTGTTTGTGCTGCTGCTGTGGGCCATATGTATTACAAGTGCTGTGCCAGATTTATAAAATTTATAAATATCAATTACTTACCTGAAAAATAGATCCTTCAGATGTTTGCTTCCGTATGATTTTCGGACGGTTTTTATAGTGCGATCGTATGATTTTCGAACTGTGCTTTGCACGGATGCGGCTTTTGCATCACATTGCATCTATGAGCAGGGATGTCCTTATTATCGATGACGACAGAACGGAACAGCGCCTGGTCCGTGCCGTACTTAGCGAGAATTTGCAGCTTGGGGCCGTTTGTACCGATAACGGTCGCGAAGCCCTGAAAGTTTTAAAGCGCAGGGGCGACATAGCCTTGGTGATTGTGGATCTGGACATGCCGGTTATGAGTGGCCATGACGTTTTGGAAGAGCTGCGCAAACACTACAGACAGATACCGGCTATCGTGCTGACGGGTAGCCGAGATCTGCAGGATGCTGTGCGCGCGATGAAGAATGGTGCGTGTGATTTTCTGGCGAAGCCGGTTAACCGAAACAGTTTGATCATTGCCGTGCGGAATGCCTTGAAGCTTTCTGTTGCGGTGAATGCCGTTGGTTCCGGTGAGGTCTCGGGGTGTTCTGGTTTTAGTGACTTGTTAGGTCATGATGGTGGTTTGGAAACTTGCGTGGGGTTGGGTAAAAAGGCGGCTGCTGCAAATTTTCCGATACTTATTCAAGGGGAGACAGGAACAGGTAAAGAGATGTTTGCGCGGGCTATTCATGGTGAAAGCCAACGTGCTTCGAAACCATTTATCGCTGTAAATTGCGGGGCCATTCCTGAAAAACTTATAGAGAGTACTTTATTCGGACATGAGAAAGGGGCGTTTACCGGCGCGATCAATAAAACGATTGGTAAGTTTCGTGAAGCGCATGGCGGTACTCTGTTTCTAGACGAGATAGGAGAGCTGCCTCCGGAGGCTCAGGTTAAAATGCTGCGGGCGTTACAGCAGCAAGAAATTGAACCTGTTGGCGCAGCAAAACCAGTGCAAGTCGATGTCAGAATTATTTCGGCAACCCACTGTAGACTGGAAGAAGAGATAGCGCATAAGCGGTTCAGGAAGGATTTGTATTTTCGTCTGAATGTGCTGCAAATTTTCTTGCCCCCCTTGCGTATGCGAATTGGCGACATTGTGGGTTTGGCGCAGCATTTTGCCGGCAAGGCTGCGAAGGACCATTCATGTGCTCTGAAAACCCTGAGTGATGAAGCCGTATCTGTTTTGAAAAGACATTATTGGCCCGGTAATGTGCGTGAGTTGGAGAATGTTATATACCGTGCTGTGGCGTTGTCCGAGGGTGATGTTATCAAGGCGCGGGATATCGTTTTCGCTGATTATTCAGTTGAGCATTCAGATCACCATGCGGATGGAATGCTGCATGTGTCTATTTTTGATAAAGACGGCGCATTGCGACCGCTTAAGGATATTGAAAGCGATGCTATTCAAAAGGCTTTGAAGCATTGTAACCAGAATATGACGCAAACGGCGCGGGCTCTGGGAATTGCCAAATCTACGTTTTACGCAAAAACTGATAACGGTTGACCTAACCCGCAGCCTTTGATTTTTGCTGCTCTGTGTTTTTCGATTTTAAAATTTGTGCGCCATACAAAAAAGCATCCTCCAGCTTCGGGAGTAGCATGCCGGATGTTTTTATTGCTACTTGCGCATTTTCCGTACGCTCACATATGGCGTTTATAGCCTCGGCCAGATGGGCTACTGAAAGCAGGCCGAAGCTTTTACTGTTAGATTTTAGCGGGTGGGATGCTTGAGCCGCTTTTTGAACATCCTGATTACGCAGGCCCTCTCTGATTGAGTTTATGTATTTTTCAGCATCTTCCAGAAATTCCTCAATGGCTATATCTATTTCATGTTTGAGAAGGTCTTCGGTTTGTTGGTATGAGTGTTCGTCAAATTCGTTGAGTGGGTATTCAAAGTCGTCACCCGGTGCAGCACGATGGTTGTTTCCTATATCTGCGGTTTTGTCTAAATCTTCAGGATTGCCGTCACCCTTAATCAGTCCTTCAAGATTATCACGAAGGGCATAGCGCCATTTCGGCATCCAGGCATCTTTGTGTAAGTAACCATCCATACCCGCCGCCAGACACTGTTCTCGGTCTCCTGCGCTTTTGTGGGATGTGAAGGCAAGAATAGGGGTGTGTTCAAGGTCCTCTGCTTTTTCACGTGCCCGTATCGCGCGTGCTGTGTCCAGACCGTTGAGTTCAGGCATATCCCAATCCATGATGATGAGGTCAAATTTTTCCCCGCGCTGCAGACGCTCCAGCGCTTGGATACCGTTCTCCGCCTGTACTGATACAAGGCCGAAACTTTTCAGGATTTTGTCCATAAGGGTGCGGTGAGAGCGGTCATCTTCGACAATCAGCACCTTTTTGGTGCCCACGTCAGCGAAAGGATTAGGCTCATTATAATATTTTTTCATAATGCTCTCTCTCTACAATAGGCTGCCGTTGCTGTTGGATGTTGTAAAGAAAAAAAGCACGCTCAATGCCTATGTATGTTGTTTATCGATAAAAGCAAAAAACGCAATTAAATCATACGCTTGTATGGCTTAGATTTTGCCAGAATCTATCGTTAAAAGTTAATATGGAGAGCTTAACCGGAGTAGAGGAGATTGTATGCCGGAACCTGAAAACACGACTTCTGATAAGTCTCAGGAAGAGTTGTATAAGAAGGAACTCGAGGATTTTCTCTATATCGTATCCCATGATTTGAACGCGCCTTTGCGGCACATAAAAGAGTTCAGCAAGTTATTGCTGTCACGCCTTGAGGAACATATTGGCCCAGAAGAACAGCAATATGTCGCATTCATAGAGAAATCTATCTCTAAAAGTGAGCTGATGATTAAATCTTTGCTCGAGTATTCGCGTTTAAGTACGCGTGCAAAGCCATGGCAGGAATTTGACCTGAATACTCTTATGTATGGTGTGCAAAGCGGTTTTCAGGAGAAGATACAAAAATTTGATGTGCATGTGGTTACCGAAGGTCTTCCTGAAAAGTATGTAGCAGATCATGCGCAGATACTGACTTTATTCATGGCCCTGTTTGATAACAGCATCAAATTTCATAGAGGTGATGTGACCCCTGTTATTAAGATTTCCTGCGAATCTAAGGACGGTTATTACCATTTCAGTTTTTCGGATAACGGTCCGGGTATTCACGAGCATTACGCGGAGAATGTTTTCGAGATGTTTAAACGGGGGGAAACGAGTGAGAAAGTTCCGGGTGTCGGTGCCGGCCTTAGTATAGCCAAACAAATTATCCGTCGTCATGGCGGGAAGATTGCGATTGATTATAAGGAAGGGCGAAAAGGGCTGACACTCGTATGGAGTCATCCCATATTTGAATCAGGCAAATGGTGAAAACCGCCGATTAAGATTTAGAAATTCTTGTTTACGCTGAACAAGATGCGTGCGCCGCGGTCACGTTGCGTTTCAACATCGCGTGTCAAAGGAATTGCTACGAGAAGCTCACCTTCGGTGTTCGGGATGTATTCAGGCAGGATTTCTGCTCTGGCACCGAAACCGGTAGAGGCGATTGAGTCGTCGTCATCACCGCTGGTGGAGTCATCGTTATAGACTTTACCGAAATCGTAGAAACCGAAGAGCTGGAAATTATCCAGTGAATCGAATTCGTAAGGTTCGTTAATCTGCAGTTCGACTTTTGCAGCATAACCGTCATCGCCGATGATCTCGGACGGATCGTATCCACGGCCGTATTGAATGCCGCCTACGCCGAATTCTTCCGAAGAAAGCAAGGCGTTGTTCGCAAGCTGGCCACGGGCCGCGACGAACAAATTAACCATTCCGGTAATTCGTTGCAGACGCTGGAATTCAGCAGTGGCTTTAAAGAACATAGGGTCGCCTGAAGGACGCGAGAGGTTTACATCCCCTTCACGGCTGGCGCCAAAGATATTCAAGCCTTGTGAGAATTCGACATTCACGGTGTTGATACCGACACTGTAGAGATTGTCGAGGAATTCATAGGTGCTTCCGACGCGGAGGGCGCGGATTCTGTCTTCACGAGCAGGTTCCAAAATGTTGCTGCTGTCTGTGTCGCGCCAGTCGAATGAGCCATATGTGTATAGGCTTTGCTCGCGGGAGCGGATAAACGGGTGCTCAACTCTGATGCTGGCAAAGTCGGATTGACCTTTAACGTTGAATTGCTGCAGATCGAAGCCGGGGTCGGTATTACTGTGGTTTGCGAGGGCGCGGATCGTTGTTCCGTAAGGGCCGATAGGTTGTTCATAACCGGCCGAGAAGAAGTATAGCTCGCCGTCTTCGGGGGCAGAGGCAAATTGAATAGTGATGCGCTCGTTGTTACCGAAGTAAGAATTGAAGGCCGCGCCTGCAGTGACCTGCCAAGGGCCCAAGAAGCGGCTGCCGTGGTTGTCGAGGCCGATGAAGGCATCATAAGGGTCACGGTCCACAATGATCTGCAAGTCAGAAGCACCCACCTGTGTTTGTGAAGGTCTCAAAATGCTTCGGGCGTTTACACCCGGCAGATCGTTGATCAGCAACAGGAACTTTTCAAGGTTAGCAGCATTCAGTGCGCCATCACCGCGGATTTGTGCGGCGTAGCTTTCGATCAAGCTGCGTGCATACGGATCGTCTTCACCGGATACGGAGATTTGATCAACAAAGCCTTCAACTGCGCGCAAAGTAACCACACCACCATCGATTGTCTGTGGGGGTACGATAACCTGCGTCAGGATGTAGCCGTCGTTGCGGTACTTGTTGGTCAGTTTTGAGGCAATGCCGTAAACTTCGGCCAATGTGACGTCCGTGCCCAGCTTATGGCCGTAAACGTCTTGGATGTCACTTTCGGAGTAAACGCCGATACCTTCGAACTGGATGGCGTTCAGTGTGAATACAATTTCATCAGCGTTTGGCGGTACGTCTTGTAATACGACATCACGTACTTCGACTTTAGGGCTGACCTCAGGAACTTGTGTGCTTTCGAGGAGCTGGTCCTGAACACGGCCCGGGTCTGCCTGGCTTGTAGCAGCGTCAAGATTCTGCGCATGAGCAGGAAAGATGCTTACAGTTGTAAGCAAACCAATGGCCAAAGCGCCTTTTATATGTCGCACAGGATGCAAATACCGCATGTGAAAACCTGTAGTGTTTTGAAAAATTACCTAATAAGGCAGTAGCTATAACAGAAAAAACGCAAAAGAAAAGTCTTAAACTTCAAAACAGTATTGTTTATTTTTACTGTAAAAGCAACCTCAAGGCTTGGTTTTGCTTACTTCTTACAGTTTTTCATATTAGGATATACTACTTCATATTGTGTTTCCGCGGGGCGCAGAAGAGCGTCAAAATCTTTTTCATAAAAGTATTAATTTTTCCTTAATAAAAACTTGTAAATCGCTGCGAAACTTGCTTAATGTCACATCGTACTAGACCAAAATTTTATACATTTGACATAAGCGGCGCACTCAAGATGCCGCTATCAATAAAGAATCTTCCGTTACTTAAGGAATATTCAGTTTAGCGAGATTTAGGGTGGGGGAGCTTTCAGGAAGAGCCATTGTTTGGCGCCTGAAACCAAAATCGTTTCTGATATTGAGGAAGGAAGAAACACCATGAGTACTTATAAAGCACGCCAAAAAGCTTTGAAATCATCAACGCAAAAATTTCTAGCAACATCTGCTCTGACAGCCGCCGGTTTGGTGAGCATGGGCATTACAGCCAACGCGCAGAATGTTGCCCCGGACGCGCTACCGCAAGGTGCGGAAGTAACACGCGGTTCGGCGACATATGATTACAGCCAGCCAAATACACTGACAATTGAGCAGCACGCAGCTTTGACAAGCGCGGAATATAAAGGTGGCTTTAATATCGGTCAGAATGCAGCAGTCCTCATGCTGCAGGATAGTGGCGATATTTTCGTTCACATCGACAAGAGCGATAACACATCTTTCATCGAAGGTATTTTCTCCGGTAGCGGTAGCAACTTTGTCCTGAACAAGAATGGCGTGATTGTTACAGGTACAGCCCGCATCGACATGAACAGCTTTGTAGCCTCTACGGCAGCTTCCCTTGACCTCGACAAGTTGGAAGATGGTCAAGCGATCTTCACTGATTTCGGCGATGGTGAAATCGTTATTGAAGAAGGCGCACAAGTAACAGTAGCCGAAGCCGGTCTTGCGGCGTTCGTTTCTCCGTTTGTTTCCAACGCAGGCGTAATTAACGCCAAAATGGGTACGGTCGCGATTGGCGCAGGCGAAACAGTCACACTCGATCTATATGGTGATGGTCTTGTCGAGCTGGCTGTTGACGGTGAGCTTGAAGATGCCTTGATCGAAAACACAGGCACGATTTCCGCTGAAGGCGGTAAAGTCCAGATTTCCGCACGCGCAGCCAAAGATGCGGTTGATAACATCATTAATGTTGACGGTATTGTTACAGCGTCTTCTGCTTCCGTACAGGGCGGTAAGATCGTCCTGAGCGGTGGTAACAAAGGTACTGTTTCCGTTAAAGGTACTGTTGATGCATCCGGTGAGGGTGCAGGCGACATCGACGTGACAGGTGAGAACATCACGATTGCCGATACGGCTGAGTTGAAAGCTGACGGCGGTGAAAACGGTGACGGTGGTAACATTAAAGTTATTGCCTCCGATAAAGCGATTTTCCGCGGTTCTGCTTATGCACGCGGCGGCGCGGTTTCCGGTAAAGGTGGTTTCGTTGAAACATCCGGTCACGGCTATATTGATGTTGCAGGCGGGTTCGTTAATACGTTGGCGGCTGATGGTACGGCCGGTACATGGTTGATTGATCCGACCGATATTACAATTGTTTTTGACAATCCCGCGAACCCGAGTCCATTTACGGTTGCGGGTGCAACATCCATAATTGGTTGGGCGCAGATTGGCGCGGCCCTTGTGACGTCTGATGTTGTGATTGCTACAACGAGCGGCGGCCCTTCTACGGGTAATATCACGTTCGATGACCCAACCCTTACAGGTGGTGGTGTCAGTGTTGGTCCAACACGACAAGGTAGCACGCTTGAATTCATCGCCGATAACAACATCATTGTTGATGATGACATTACGATCAGCAATGTTGGCACGACGACATTGAATGCCGGTGGTAGCGTTATCTTCAATCAAGACTTCACGACATTCGACGCAACGTCGCTTGATCCGACTGTTTCAGGAAATCTGGTTGTTAATGCTGATGACGATATTTTTGTAAACACGGGTTCTCGTGTTGGTGTAGATGGTGCAGGCTTTGGTGATGTCACACTCTCGGCTATGAATAATGATGGTGGTCTGAGCGCGATCGAAATTGACGGTACTGTACAGACACTGGGCGGTAAAGTTACGCTGAATGCTGATGATTACTTCGTCGAAGTAAATGCGACAGGTGCGGTAGAAACCAATGATGGTGATCTGGAAGTGAATTCTAATCACGGTTTCGACATTGATAATGGTGGCGTTGTAGACCTTGGTTCCGGTGATGCTCATATCAATACGCCTCTGGTTCAACTCGGTGATGATATTGTTACTACGGGTGCGATTACAGGCACGGCGACAACAGTAGATATTGAAAATGACGATGCCTCTGTTCAAGACGGTATTGATGTTGCGGGTGACGGTGTCGGCGCGGTTGTGAACGTCTATCCTGGCCTTTATCAGGAAACAGCCCTGAACAGAACATTGCCATGGTCCGGTGGTGTTTATGACATGGGCCTATACATCGGTAAGAGTGATATTACTCTTCGAGGTGTAGATGGTGGTGGCAATGTCATTACTGATGCGTCTTCGACTTTGGCGACTATCGAGGCTCTGGATCATACCAATTTCGGTGCAATTCACGGAATTTCGGGCGATGGCGTAACAATCGAAGGCTTGTCCTTCGCACCTGAAGACGGTTACCGCAATAAAACTATCGAAGTGTGGGGTGATGCCTTCACATTGCGTAACAGTGTTGTTGACAACAACTTTAACCTTAGTGGTTATGAAGGAACGGCCTATGAAGGTTATGGTGCGGGTACAGTTTATATCGGTGATGAGCGTTATGATGCGGTTAACGGTATTTCCCACATTGAAAGCTTCCTTCTGGAAGGTAATATCTTCATTAATGGCAGCGTGACTGTGACCAATGGTGTCGGTGTATCCGGCGACCCGGCCAACCGTGTCATTACTGGTAACCAGTTCATCGGGAATGGCGCCTTTGATACACGCGATGAGGCTATTTATAATTCTGGTATTTTGCTGACGGGCCGTCAGTCGGTTATTCCATGGCGTCCGAATCCGATCGGTGCTGTGAATATTACAGGCAACACATTTGAAGATCTTTCCATCAACATTCTGGCACGGGGTGAAATGGATGATATGGACTGGAATCAATTCTTCTTCGATAACACATTCGATCAGTCTGCTGCTGCGTTTGAAGATGCGGATACTGTCCGTGATGAAGGCTATGAAGTTAGCTTTGGTGGAAATACTGAAACCAGTACGTGGCGTGCAATCTATGACCATATTCAATGGGCAGTTGACGGTGCGGATAATGGTGACAGGGTCAATGTTGGCGCAGGTACTTATAATGAGAAGTTGCTTATTAACAAATCTGTGCACCTCAGAGGTGTGAATCGTCACTCAACATTCATCGATACATCCGGCCTAACAGGCTATGGTTTGCAGGTTACAGCCGATGATGTGACGCTTGATCGCTTTACGTTGCAGGATGACGGTACAAGCACATACGGTATTAAAGCTACAGGCGATGACCTTGATTTAAGAGTCTTGCTCGTAAGAGGCTTTGGCCGCTCCGAAGTAGACCTTAATGGTGTTGACGGTGCAACATTGACGAGTGTGATTGCTGACGGTCAGAATACCGCCGGTGTTGGTATTGCGCTTTCGAATGTCAATGACGTCACAATGACGAATGTCAGAACCAGAAATAACGACTGGGGTGGCATTGGCTTGTATGACACGGCTAGTGGCGCGACAACCAATGTCACGCTGGATGCTGCGTCTTCCGCACAACTGATGGAAGACAATCCGATTTATATTGATGCAGAAAACGGTTTTGGTGTTTCAGGCTTGGAATTGCCCGGCTTTGACTTTGCCGTTCGCAACCCTTCCCACAGAGATGGTCTTGATGACCGCGGTGAAGACTTCATTTACTTCCAGCGCACAGAGCAGGACGCTTTTGATTTTGCTGTTGCTCTTGACGGTGCCGGTACGACAATCGGGTCATCCGTTGAAGGCGTAGGCGCAGATGCTGATAGCCACGTTATTTACACCAATGAGTTCTTCGTTGGTGAAGATGCTTTCGGAACATCTATGTTTATCAACCCTGCGATTGAAGAAGCCGATGCGGGTGCGACAATCAATGTTCGCGCTGGTACGTATGAGGGGACTGTTAATGTTGATAAATCCCTCAATCTTTATGGTGCACAGATGGGTAACGATGCACGCAACGGCAGAGTCGGTGCAGATGAATCTGTTGTTCTGGGTGATATCGTTGTTGCTTCAAACGTTGACGGGTTGACCGTTGACGGCTTTACCATTGAAAATCAGGGCGACGCGGCTTCCGGCGAGAAAGCTAGCCTTTATCTTGGTGACAATGTTTCCAACGTCAATGTTTTCAATAACATTTTTGACGGACAAAATACTACGGACGGGCGTTCCGGAGTTGTAACGTCTTCTACTGGTGTTGAAGATGTTCTGATCCGAAATAACCTGTTTACCGATGCGCGTTACGGTATTTATGTGAACAGAAATGCCAACAATGTTGATATTGTAAGCAACAAGTTTGATGCCAACAGACATGGTGTTGTGATTCAGGACGGTGGTTTTGATACGCACATTCGTGGTAATGCGTTCCTGAATAACACTGGCTCTGGCGTATATGTTTGGAGTGCGAACGGTTTTGTTAGTACAATTGGTACATTGAATAACAACCGTTTCCGCGATAACGGCCAACACATTTTCTATCTGGATGGTAATGCGCCGGATCTTTTGGTTGATGGCAGCAACGGCAATACGTTCTATTCAAATGGTGGTTTTAAAACTACCGACGACATGACTGAAGCTGAGCTTTTCGCTCTTGAAGACTTGATTACGCACAAAATGGATGATGTCGGTAACGGTCTGGTTGTCTTCAGAGATGGTGAGTTGTTCGTTACACAAAACACAGGTGGTATTCAGCATGCGATTAACATCGCAGATGCGGGTGACACAGTGAATGTTGACGGTACGGAATACCAAGAAGACTTAACAATCGATAAAGAGTTGAAGCTTACAGGTCATGGTACGACACTGAAGTCTGACGGCGCAGATAGCCTGATTACTGTTACAGCATCTAATGTGAATATCGACCCGTTTGCCTTCGTTGGTGACGGCGTTACGACGCTTTACGGTATCAGCGTTGTCGGCGGTGATAACTTTATCTCCGACGGTAACAGCTTCGTCGGTTTTGTTGAGGCTGCGATTGACCTGACATCAAGCAAGAATGTCCGTATCTTCGGTAACACCATTACAGGTGGCAAGAAGGGTATTCACGGCGATGATGTTAAGAATATTCAAGTATTCGAAAACAACATTTACGACACAACAGTCGCAGGTGTTCACATCGAAAACAGTGCCGGTTCTAACTACACGAATGATGTTGATCTTTGGGAAAATACAGTTGCTGTAGCTTCAGGTATCGGCATTCTGATCCAGAACAGCGCATTCGCAACCGTAGGCCCACACCCGACCAACCCGTTTGCCAGTGGCTTTGCCGGCGGTAACGTTGTTTCAGGCGGTGATGCAGGTATTGTAGTTGAAGACAGCGACAATGCTTATGTTGCATACAACACAGTCGACTCCGTAACCGGAAACGGTATTACGATTGACGGTGGTCTGAATGCCGACGTGCTGACGAACAGAGTTGGTACGACAGGCGGCATGGATAACATCGGCGGTGAAGGTATTCTGGTTAACAGCAATAACGGTGCGCTTGTGCAAGGTAACGAAGTTACCGAGACAGGTAGCCATGCGATCTTAGTCAGTGGTTCAAACGATTCGTTTATCCAAACCAACGATATTGATAATGCCGGTGGCGCAGGTATCCGCGTTGAGGCTTCCAATAATGTGACTGTAAACATGGATAACAATGTTGACGGTACGCGCAATGCAGGTATCGGTTTGCATGCTGTTACCAACAGCTTGGTTGACGGAAATACGATTTCCAACACAGGTGGTTCCGGTATCTGGATGAAAGATTCCGACGGCACGACTGTTTCCGGTAACGAAATTGACGGCACGTGGCAGAGAGCAGGTGCCGGAACAGGTTCGGGTATTTACGTGACCAGCACGGTTGGCGGTACAGTTTCCGGTAACACAATTGATAATGTTACCCGCGATGGTGACGGTGTTCACATTGATACGAGCGAAGGCATTCAGGTTACCGGTAACTTCATTGGTACGGTCGGCGGAAATATCAGCGATAACGGTGTGGAAGTTCAATCATCCGATGATACGGTTATTACCGATAATGAAATCAATGATACCGGCTCTAATGGTATCTTCGTGAATGACAGTGACCGTGTCGAGATTGGAGGCACACTTGAAAGCCTCGGTAATGCGATCACACGTGCCGGTGCTCATGGTATTCATGTTACAGGCGGTGAAAGTGCTTTAATTCAGTACAATACAGTTAAAGGTACGAATGCTTCTTCTCCTAGCTTCCTGACATTTGTTGCTGGCGATGCCGGTGCTCAAATGGACGGTGTCCATGTTGAAGACAATGATGGTGTCGAGATCCTCAATAACACTGTTGCTTCGGGCCAAGGTCTCGAATTTACATTCTTTGGTACAACATTCGGAGCATCCGGTGGTAACGGTGCGAATGGCCATGGTATTTTTGTCTCATCCAGCGACAATGCTGTGATCGATCAGAACAATGTTACAGGCGACTTGCTTGGTAACGGTCTGGGTGCGGGTCTTGACGGTATTCATGTAGAAGCAAGCAATCTTCTTACTATCGGCGGCCTGACTCCTCTAGTAAATGGTAACAAGATCTTCAGCACAGGTAATGACGGTATTCACATCAACGGATCATTCGGTGCGTTTGTTCTGAACAACATTATCGGTGCGCCGATCATTTCCGATATCGGTGATGACGGCATTGATATGAACTACACACTCGGCTCACTTGTAGCCGGAAACATCATCACGAATACGGATGATGATGGTATCGCATTCAGCAATGGTGGATTGTCCGCTATCACTATTAACCTGATCAATGGTGCAGGTGATGACGGTATCGATATCAGTGATGCAGGTTTGTTACTTGTTGCTGCTAACAGAATTGACGGTTCTGATGAGAACGGTATTCAAGCTGACAGTACATTCGGAATGTTGCTGGCAGGAAATATAATCAGTGACTCGGGTGAAGACGGTATTAATGCTGATGATGGCTTGCTGACTGTTATTCGAGGTAACGAGATTTCGGAATCTGATGACGATGGTATCGAAGTTGATGACAGCTTTGGCGTCGACATTATTAATAACCGCATATCTGTAGCTGGTGATGATGGTATCGATGTTGATGATAGTGCGTTTGCAGACATTAACCGCAACCGTATCGGCTTTGTTGCTGATGATGGCATTGTGGTCGATGACAGCTTCGGTGTAGACATCTTGCGTAACCGTATCGCTTTTGCAGGCGACGAAGGTATCGAAGTCGATGACAGTGCATTCGCCGATATCAACCGTAACCGCATTCGCTTCGTTGGTGATAACGGTATTCAGGTTGATGACAGTTTCGCGGTAGACATCAAGCGTAACAACATTGCTTTCGTTGGTGACAATGGTATCGACGTAGATGACAGCGCGTTCGCCGACATTAACCGCAACCGTATTGCGTTTGTTCGCGATCACGGCATTACCGTTGATGATAGCTTCGGTGTAGACATCTTGCGTAACCGTATCGCCTTTGCCGGTGACAACGGTATTGACGTAGATGACAGCGCGTTCGCCGATATCAACCGTAACCGTATTCGCTTCGTTGGTGACAACGGTATCGAAGTGGACGATAGCTTTGCTGCAGACATTAACCGTAACAACATTGCTTTCGCAGACGATAACGGTATTGAAGTTGACGACAGTGCGTTCGTTGATATTCGTCGTAACAATGTCTCATTCGTTGGTGACGATGGTATTGATGTAGATGACAGCTTTGCTGCGGACATCATCAATAACCGTATCCGTTTCGCGGGTGATAACGGTATCGATGTCGATGATAGCGCGTTTGCCGATATCAACCGCAACCGTGTGTTCTTCGTTGGTGATAATGGCATCCGCGTTGATGACAGTTTTGCCGTAGACATTCGCCGTAACCTGATCGGTTTTGCAGGTGATGATGGTATTGATGTTGACGACAGTGCGTTCGCCGACATTAACCGCAACGTTGTCTTCCTTGTTGGTGATCACGGTATTGATGTAGATGACAGCTTCGGTGTTGATATCATTCGCAACGGCGTATTCTTTGCCGGTCGCGACGGTATTCATGTTGAAGACAGTCACTTTGCTGATATCGAACGTAACCTTGTTGCCTTCGTTGGCGGCGATGGTATCGATGTTGAGGATAGCTGGGTAACTGAAATCCTGAGCAACCGTGTGTATTTCGCTGCTGATAACGGTATCGAATTCCAAAATGGCGGCTTGAGCCTCATTGATGATAACCGTGTAGCCTTTGTTGGCGGTGACGGTATCTATGTGAACCCAAGCTTCTTCGTTGGTATCACCAATAACAGAATCGACTTTACAGGCGGTGACGGTATCGACGTGAATGACGGTGCTTTCTTCCTGATCGCGAATAACCAGATTGGTGCGAATGGTGGCTTCATTGGTGATGACGGTATTGATGTTAACGGCACAAGCGTTGTGTTTATCGTCGGTAACGACATCCAGAATGCTGATGAATCCGGTATCCAGCTGACAGAGACGGATCTGGTGAATGTGTTGTTCAACACTGTTTCCGATAATGGTGATCACGGGTTGTTTGCCCGCGGTGGCGATAACGGCAGCATCGTGCTGAGCGGTAATACGTTCACGGATAACCCTGTCGGTGCGCGTTTCGAAAGCGGTGAGATTGACCTGACAGGTCCGGCAAACAGCTTTATCAATACTGATCCGTTGGGTACGCCTGTCGGTATGCAGTTTGACGAAGTCGGTACTCCGGGCAGTTTGACAATCGCAGGCAATACTCTGGGCAATACGATCTTCACGGGTTTTGGAAATCCGGGTAGCTTCTATGTCCGTATCGAAGACGGCACATTGTTGGACACTGTCACAGGTGATCCGATCCTGATTAACGGTCTGAATGCTAACTTTGACGGATTTGTTCCGGCAAGCGTTGGTGGAATTCTGACACTTGATCAGTTGGAGTTTCTGGAAGCTCGTTTGTTTGATGCTGATGACTCACCATTGAATGGCCGCGGTCAGATCTTTGTTGGTTCTACGGTAGAGCTGGACGTTGAGGAGTTCTTTAACCAGTTCGGTTTCTACAACGCAGGCTTCACAAGCTTCAACCTGACATTGCTTGGTTTGCCGCCGGTATTCCTGTCGCAAGTTGGTTTGAACAATATCAACACATTCGCAGGCGGTCCTGATGACCTGAATAACATCAACCCTGCTGCGGGTGGCCCTGATGATTTGAATAACATTGCTCCGGCAGCCGGAAACTCATCCTCTTGTTGGTCGGATGTTGTTAACGCTTCCGCAACAGGCGGCGTGAATTTCAACTTCTCCGGTGACCCTGCTGCAGCGCTTGAAGCGGCAGCGAGTTGTTCTTAATAGAATTCATTTAAAACAGATGATAGAAAAGCCCCGCTTTGCAGCGGGGCTTTTTGCTTGGAGGATAACTCTATTATTGCGAGATGAGCGAGTATAGTCCGCCGGACTTAGCAGGCTTTGGCTCGCTATTTTGCTGCAGCATTGGCGGTACAGCTACGGTTGGTTTGACGATAGAGGCTTCACCAACGTCTAACGGTTCGGGGCTTGGTGATGCCTGAATATTGTCCATGGACGGTCCGTAAACCTCTTCTTTGCGTGATTGCTGGAACGGGCCGTAAATTTCGTCTAGCGGAGCGGCTGGTACGGCGGGTGGCGTGTTTTCATTTGATTGGGATCCGTCATCTTCGAGATATAGGTCTTCACCAAAGATGAAGATATCATCGGGTGATACGGTCGAGCTGTTTTCAAGCAAGTTCACACCTTGTGATTCTTCCGCACGGATTGTGTAGGTTCCCGGCGGGACAAATTCAAAGGCGTAAAAGCCGTCAAAGGCGCTGACGACTTCGTTTATGACTTCGCCATCTGCGTCCACCAACTGAAGCGTTAAGCCACTGACGAATTTATCGGTGTTTTCGCGATATACGGTGCCTTCAATTGCGCCGGATTCAATAACGGGGAAGATGGCTTCCACAACACCGCCGCGCGCAGGCACCGTGCTGAAGCCTTTTTGTGTGGAGATGTAGTAAGGGTCCTGCAGGGATGCTTTTTCAAGGCGGATATTGGCCAAGCGGTCTGCGTAACCATTCGTCAGTAATATGCCGTCTTCATTCGTGCTTGTGCGGCTTACTGTGTTTCCGGTGGCGATCCGTACATCTTGTAACGGCTCATCGTCAGGGCCGAATTCTCCGTCCATGTCATTATCGAGGAATACTTTTGCCCGAACAGGTGCCATGTTTCTTTGTTGTTCGCTGGAGAACCCGTAATTTCCGGATGCTGTGTATGGCGATAGGGATGTGGTTGCCCGCATGATGAATTCCCAGCCACGGTCACGTTCGAAATTGGCTTCAGCCGTGGTTAAAACGGTGTCGAAGTCATAACCGCCTTGCAGACCGAAATTGAATACATCATTTGTGAAGTTATGGCCCGCGTTTATCGCGGCTTGATACTTCACAGCCTCGGGGTCGTATCTGAGCTCCGCATTGAATGTGCTAATATCGAAAACGGGGTGAACGGTGTAGTTGAAATTTCCGCGCACCTGCCATGGATTGCTGCGGATCGTGGTCGAGAAACCGGCGGTCGTATTATCGTGCGCCAGTTCGGAAAGACGCGTCGTTGTATTATGACTTAAACGCACAGGCCCTCTGGTGAAGGTTTGTGATGTGTTGATGGTTGTTAGCGGTTCACCGACAACACGCTCGGTATGGACAGCGCTTAGTCTCAAGCCAAGGGGGACGTTGGCGATGTTCACGCGGGAGTTTAGCTGCGTTTCGGCTTCGAATGTTTTTCTGTTGGTTCCAAAACCTGCATCTTCACTCTCGAAATCATTGAAGAAGTTTAAATCCAGATTGGCCCTTACGCCTTTGAATTGGGTGACAAGACCCGTTGAGAGCGCGTTACCGCCGCCCAGCTCATTATAAACTTCGGTTTCGATTAAGCCTTAATCTGTGTTCACGAGACCGCCCAGGGTCAGATATTTACGGTCTTTGTCGGCATCGGGCGTTTCCGTCAGATTGCCGAACACGGTTAGCCAACGGCTTACGCCGTAGGATGTTTGCAAGCTTTTTACGATGCCGCGCGGCGTTGTGCGCGGGTCGTCATCCAGCAGGATGAAGTCGCGTTCGGAATCGAGCAGCCCTGCATCATATGTGAACTGTCCGGGACGCAGCATATTGCCCCCGGCAGAGAAGTTTTCAATCTGTTCGCGGACCTGGCCTTGGGGCCCGAAGAGCAGGATCTTGATCTGGTTGTTACCGAAATTCAGGACGACATCTTCAAAGAAGAATTGCCCGTTATCGGGTACGACACCAATCCTGATGAGTTCTTCGTTGTTATAAACCTCGATTTCCCAGCCGGGCGGCCCGTTACCTTCGAGGGTTATTTCATCGAATTGGTTGCTTCTTTCGCGGTTGTCGTTGGAGAAGGTGAAGCCGCGTCCTGTTTCGGTGTTCGAGATCAGCTCCCGCTGGCGGATATTGACGTCACCGAATTCTACGCGGCGCACAAAATTCGGGATGAGGTATTCCTCCCCTGCGGATTTACGGCTGGCTTTAAATCGTATGTTGTCGGGGCGGTCGAATTCGCCGTTTTCATTGAGTTGAACATTGGCGGAAAATTCCGTCAGAAACTTACCGACTTGCTGCACGCCCGTGAAGATGTTGTCACCGGTCAGGTCGTTGGTGTCGTCGTTATAGCGGTATGTGGCTTGGTAATCGACGACCGGCTTTCCGAACCATGAGTAGGGGTTCTCCCGTCTGGGGAGTAGTTTTTGCCGCTCCAGACGCTCTGCCCTGCGGTTGAGGCGCATGACCTGCTGGGCTTTGCGTTCGCGGCTTTTAATGAACGCCAGATTGTCTTCGTTTTCGGCTGTTGTCTCAACGGTCAGGGTCGGCAGGTCAATCGCGAAAGTTACGGGCCACATTTTATTGAGGGTTTCCAAGGATACGTAGAGGTCATCCGTGGCCAGATAGTCTGATTGCAGGATCGCGTTTTCGGGCAGGGTTTCGCGGTTGCCCTTGATTGTCAGCTCTTTTCGTTGGACATCAAGCGTGTAGGTATTTTCTTCCAGTCCTGCAAAACCGGAAACAACCTGAAAGTCCGCTTCGGTTTCAGCCAGAAAGTCGAATTCTTCGGCTAGCTCTACGATCGGCAGGTAATAGGTGCCTTGCTTTTCATAGGCAAAAATTGCCTCAGAAATCAGGAATTGAGGGGGCAAAATTACCCTGAAAATCAATTCGTTGGGAATATCCTCGGTCTGGCCGAAATCAAAATCCTGCGCTTTTGAAGGTGTGATTAGCGGGGGTAGTGCGAGCAATATCAAGACGCATACACAGCTGAAGACAGCACGTGCGGCGGCTTTTGGTAGATATATTGCTCGTATTAAAGACACAATACGCCCTTACATCTTTCGTTATCACTATGTTTCATTAAACTTTTTCACGAGACGTGAAGAAGCTACCCAATGAACATAGTAGCAAGGGGTGTGCCAGCCTGTGGAAAACTGGCTTTTTATAGTAATTTTAAGGGGTTATTGTGTTGCTGTCGCCTGTGCCAGAACTTTGCCGCCATATTGCGTATCATCAGGGTCGGCGCGGTAAATAATCTCGACCGAGTTACAGTTGGCAACTGTGGTATCGGATAGTTCGAGATCAAAACTGAGGTCACGGTAGGATGTTTCCGTGTAAACGGCGATACCGCGGAGTTGACGGAGGATTTTTTCCTCCCCGCCATCATTACAGACAAAGTCAAAATCGCCGTAAACGCTTCTGTTGCCGGTTCTGCTCAGGCGGAATGATGCATTCAGGCCTGTTTCGATTTTGCTGAGTTTCGCATTGGTGATCTCGGCTTGTGCTTCCAGCTTTCCGTGGCGAACGAATACAGGTAAAGATATGCCTGGTTGAACACGTAATTGTATGTTTGGAGTATTGGGATCCGCTGCTTTATCGAATGGTTTAGGCGGCACTTCGGTAAGAATACGCATGTGGCTGCGGTATTCGCCTTCCTGCAAATCTTTTGGACGGCGCAATAATAGGCGTACTTGTTGCGAACCACCCGCCGGTACAGTGACGCGGCGCGGCGCAAAGCGGATCATGTCATCGGCCCACTGTACTTTGTCAGTGGTTTCTCCGTCTTTTAGGGTAGTGAGAGAGTCAGAGCCATCTTCCATTATGACTTTGAGCCATTCTAAACGATATGTCTCGGCTTCTGCTGTATTGTTGATGATTGTCAGGATTTCGGAACGTTTGGACCCTTCGAAGGTCACGCGTTTCAAGCTTACGCGTAAGGCATATGCATCATGCGCGGCCCATACAACAACCATTCCGCCGACAAGAAGGGCAGAGAGGACACCGAGTACAGACTTTTTATTTAATTTCATGAAGCGCATAGCCATCTTCTACAGTTTACAGGGTTTTTACGCATGTGAAAGATATAATGTTCTTATATTATATTGAAATTCAAGCTTAAATCCAAGCTTACTGAAAATTAGCGAAGACCCGTGTCGTTCCGGTATAGGTGCCGGAGGGCTGTCCCGCCTTGGTAATCAAGGTTGCACCGACGGGAATTGTGAAGGTTTGTGAGCCGACTTGCGGCGTGATTGTGACCTTCGGCCCGCCATTTGCGGAGACGAAGTTGAAATTATTAACGGTGATGTTTGTTATACCGTTGGTCAGCTGTACGGCTGTGTCCTCAATGCTTATGGCGACGGGTAATGTCGCACCGCGAATGAGTAAACGGCCGACTTTTGGCGCACCGCCAGCCAGCGATAGTGAATTATTACCATCCAGAATAAGGCGATTAAGTGAGGGGTCGATGCGTGCGCGGCCCGCACGTTCAGGGGCCATGGCGAGTGTCCCGAAATCAAGGGACGTCGCAACCGTGACATCAATCGCGTTGATTAATCGTGCGACCAGAGGAAGCGTCGCGGTGGCGGCTTGTGTAGTTTTCAAGGCAATGAGGCTGAAAAAAGACAGCGAAACCATCCCGCCGGCGGCGAGGGCTTTCAAAGATCCCGTTAAGACTGTCTTCTTCTTATCACGCATGTTCTATGCTTTTTCTCATGTTTTCATTATAAAATCTTTATCTCAAGATTAACTAAAGAAAACACCAAAAATTTCTATGGTCTTTGGTAAAAAAAGCCGACCACAGGGCCGGCTTTTGTTTCATACAAGTTACTAGTTAGCCCTAGGTAATTATTGGTATTGAGCTGTAATTGTAATTGTGTC
Organism: Alphaproteobacteria bacterium; assembly: GCA_030432025.1. Classification (GTDB taxonomy): domain Bacteria; phylum Pseudomonadota; class Alphaproteobacteria; order Micavibrionales; family Micavibrionaceae; genus TMED27. The sequence continues at coordinate 29,859 of JAUIIA010000003.1, read as the reverse complement.
GGTGTATGTACCACCGCCTTGACCGCCAGCGACAGCCAAAGTTCCACCTACACGTAGCGTTTCAGGCGTTCCTGCCGCTGTTTGTGTGTGGTTATATGTGCCGCCTGATGCGTCAACACCTTCAATAGTTACGGGGTCAAAAGCCATATCAGCGCCTGTACCACCTGTAAGCAATCCTGTTGTTGAAGTAATTTCAACAACCCGAGCAGGGTCAGCGTCAATGTCAAAAGAACCAACGCTTCCTGTAACAACCTCAGTGGCGAGGTTGTAGTTAACTGCACCAGTGCTAGAGTCGATCACTACCGTGGTTGCTCCGGCATCAGGTACGAATGTACCAAAATCAATGTTTACTGGGTTAGTAATGTCAACAGGCTGTAGCACTACAGCTGTTGCATCAAGGTCCTGTGTATCAGAAGCCTGCGCCAAAGCGTCTTGGCCTACGCCAAGAGCGAGAACAGCTGCCCCGCCCAGCAATAGTTTTTTGATAGAATTCTTCATCAGTGATCTCCTTCTCGCTCAACTAATTTTGTTAATTCTGTATTTTAAAATGTACGATAGTATCTGAAGGTGGCCCGAGCGGGCACGATACAGTTACTATAGTATACTCTTTCCAGCTTATTTCAACTTCTTTAAAATACTGTTAAAAAACGCCCATTATTGTCATATCTTTAAAATATATACTTTGGAAGTAGCTCAAACTTAATGTCCGACCAACCCCAGATACCCCTTGAAGAAGCACAGAATTTAGCTGTCTCTAACATTCAAAAAGGGAATTACCGCGTTGCTGTTCTGATTCTCAAAGATATTCTCAAAATGAGAAAGGGCCACGCGCAAAGCCTGTACCTGATGGGTTTGGCACAGTTTTATATGGGCGACATCGAGGACGCGCTAAAGCATATGCAAGAAGCGGTCCAAAGTGACGAGGCCGAGGCGGAGTGGTTGTGTAATTACGGTATTATGCTGACGGAGTCAGGGAAATTGGCGGAAGGCGTGGCTGCACATGACAAGGCTATTGCTCTCGATCCTGAATATGCGCGTGTGTATTGGAACAAGGCGCATACGCTGTGGCTGATGGGCGATTATGCGGCAGCGGAACAGGCTGCGCGGTTATCGATAGACAAGGATGCGGATGACCCTGATGCGTGGCTAAACCTCGGTACTGCGTTGGTTAAGCTGGGTCGCAAAGAGGAGGCGGTTAAGGCCTGGGAGAAGGCTTTGGCTATTAATCCCGACTTTGCATTCGCGTGGAACAATCTGGGCAATGTTTTACGGGATATGGGGCATTTAAAGGATTCAGTCGAAAAATGCCGCAAAGCACTGGCGTTGGAGCCTGAATATCCCGAGGCGTTGAATAATCTGGGCAATGCGCTTGTTGATCTGGGTGATCTGGAAGAAGCGCAGGAGCATTATGTTCAGGCGGTGACCTTAAAGCCCGATTATAAGGAAGCGCATAATAATCTGGCTATTAATTATCTGAAACTCAGCCGTTATGCCGATGCGAAGAACCATGCGCGCATCGCGCTTTCCTATAAGGATGACTATCTGGATGCGCTTTTATCTTTAAGTTTGGCGCATCGTGCGCTTGGTGAGATGGAGGAGGCGGAAAAAGCGATTGAGGCGGCATTGAAGCTGCAGCCTGAATCGGCGGAGGTACGTATTGATCTTGCCGATATCCTGTTTATGCAGGACCGCTATGCCGAGGCAGAGATAGAATTACGTAAGGCGCAGGAATATCAGCCGTCCACGGCGCGTGTGTGCATTAAGCTTGCTGATGTGCTGGAGAGAGGGAATAAACCTGACGAAGCTTTGAAGGCGATTGATGAAGCCATCAATATTAACGGCGAGATGCCCGAAGCCTATTTGCGCAAAGGGCAGATTTATTTCCTGATGAACCAGCCTGAAGAGGCGGAAGCGTGTTTTGAAAAAACGCTGGCTTTGAAAGAGGATGCTGCCGAAGCGCATCTGGCATTTGTGGATTTACATCTGGCGCGCGGTGATAAGGACAAGGCGCGGGAATCGTTTGCACGCGCGAAGGCGGTTACGCCTGATTTGCCTGCATTGTTTTATATGCAAACGAAGCTAAAGACTTTTACCGAGGATGATGCGGATTTTCAGACAATGGTCAAAATGGCCGAAAAGTCCGATGTTTATGGTTTGGAACACGGCGCAACGCTGCATTTCGCGCTGTTTTCGGCTTATGAGGATATCGGCGATTACGAGAAAGCGTTTGAGCATCTGTTGCAGGCCAACAGTCTAAAGCGCGAGACCGTGCCGTATGATGCCGATCAACAGGTCGAAAATTTCAGCCGCATCAAGCAGGCCTACAGCAAGGACTTTCTAGCAGGCTTTGAAGGTAAGGGCGCGGCAAGTGAGTTGCCTGTATTCATTCTGGGGATGCCGCGTTCAGGCACGACGTTGACGGAGCAGATTATATCGTCACATGCGGATGTGTATGGTGCGGGGGAGCTTTTATATATCGGGTTGCTCGATAACCTGTTCGGTTTTCTGAATGTTGATAATGCCCGTAAACAAGGTGAGCATTATCTTGAGCAGGTAAGGACACTGGATAAGACCAGAAGTGCCTCCCGCATTACGGACAAGATGCCGGGGAACTTCGCGCATCTTGGCAAGATCGCGAGCATTTTGCCGCAGGCACGGATTATTCATACGCGTCGCCATCCGCTTGATACGTGCTTGTCATGTTTCAAGCAAAGTTTTGCCCGTGGGCAATACTGGTCCTATGATTTAGAGGAGCTGGGGCGTTACTATAATGAGTATCTCGCGTTGATGGAGCATTGGCGGGAGATGTGCGAGGACCGTTTTATCGATGTTGATTACGAGACAACGGTTGGTGATTTCGAGACACAGGCGCGCATGATGATCGATTATGTCGGGCTGCCATGGGATGAAGCGTGTTTGAAACCGCATAAACAAAAACGCACCGTGCTGACCGCGAGTAAGATGCAGGTTACGAAGCCGATTTACACAAGCTCGGTTAAATCCTGGCAGCGTTATGAGAAGCAACTGGAGCCGCTTTTTGCAGCTTTGCAAAAAGGTCCCGCGAAGGCGTTGTTGTAAGCGCGTATGCTCTACAAAGTTTCCTTTACATCCGCTAACGCGATAAAATAGGCTTATGGCCTTAACGACAAAACTGGATATAGTACTTATATATTCTGGGGGAAGATGCAGTATTTATAATATGTATTTGATTGGTAAAAAGACTGCGCAGCGCACCAAAAATGCTCTGTATGTTTTGTTGTTATTTCTAACAGCTATGCATATCAATCCCGCACAGGCCCAGAGTGTTGATCTGAACTGTTCTGTCCCTATGGTTTTTGGTGAGATTATTCCCTGCGGCGCGGCCGGCAGCGTTGTTATCCGTCCGGACGGTTCCGGCGCAGTTGCTACCTGTGTCGTAATGGGGAGCGCGCCGACGTCCGAAGGCCGTTGTCAAATCACGCAGGGTTTTGCCGGCGGTTTCAGGCCTATGCAAATTGATATCACGACGCCATCCATCAGCATTACAAGTGGTGGTAACAGCATGACCGTCAATAATTTCAACATCATTACCAACTCCGGAGGTGACAGTTATGTGGCACCTGCAGGGCCATTTGTGGACGTGCCGATTGGCGCGACTTTAAATGTTGGTGCTACCCAAGCTTCGGGTACGTACAACGGTACGTTTAACGTCATGGTCACACTTCAGTAATTTTTTCCGATTTTAAGGCTCAGAAGTTTGCGTTCGAACGCGGCTTTGGGGTATGCTTTATCTAATCACTAATAATTAAAAAATATAGAGGGTATCATGCGCAACGATCACGACGATGATCAGACATCACATTCATCTTCCAAAAATTCGGACGACGTTCAGGCTTTAGACTCGAAAAAAGACTCTGACGATGACAGTTCGAACGAACCGAAAAAAGAGCTGACTTTTTCCGATCTGGCATTCAAGAAAAACGATAAGGGCGAGTTGATCGTTAATGTCGTTAATGAATCCGATTTCGAAGCCGATACGCCGTGCAGTGTATACAACACGTCCAGCGGTCTGGATGTTGTGGATGAGCTTTATAACAACAAATTTTCGAATTATTATCACGCGCCGCACGAGAATTATGCAGCGCAACTCAAAATTCATCAGCCGAGCAAACAGGATCCTTGGGAAGCGATTGATAAGCTTGTCGGGCTGGAAGCCGTTAAGGAACAGTTGAGAGACGTTCAGCATCGTGTTGAATTTGACCTCAAGCGTCAGAAAGCAGGCTTGAGTACATCTGCGCCATCTAACCATTTTGTGTTCTATGGCAATCCCGGTACAGGCAAAACCGAAATTACCCGTATTTTAGGCAGTCTGTTTAAAACAAGCGGTGTTCTGGATCGCGGTCATGTGGTCGAGGTCGACCGCAGTGATTTGATTGGTGAGTATATCGGTCAGACAGCGATCAAAACCCGTGAGGCCATTCGTGCCGCAAAAGGCGGTGTTTTGTTTATTGACGAAGCATATTCGCTGTATAGTTCTTATGACCGTGATTTCGGTCACGAAGCGATCAGTACGCTGGTTAAGGCGATGGAAGACGAGCGCGAGAATTTGATCATCGTTATGGCCGGATATAAGCAAGAGATGAACGATCTCATTCGTATGAATCCGGGCCTGCAATCGCGTATTCGTCATCATCTGAATTTCGATGACTACAAGGTCAATGAGCTATATGGCATTTTCGAAAAATTCTGTACTGATGATCAGTATAAAATCGATGAGGATGCGCAGGAAGCATTGAGGAAATTATTCTTGCAGACCAAAAAGCTTAACCCTGAGCGTATGGGTAATGGCCGCTTTGTCCGTAACGTGTTTGAAAAGACGCTGGAGAAAATGGCATCCCGTGTTATCCGTCTTGGCCTTGAATCAATGGAAGATCTACAAACTATTCGATTTTCCGATATTCCTTCGATCGAAGAAATGAACGGCACGAAACGTGTTGGCGCCAAGAGCGATTCCGGTAATGTGACGCCGTTAAAGCCGCGCGATAAATAGTTTAATATACTGGTGTAGTTCTTAAACCCGGACTTCTTGACAATCTGTCGGTCTGATCCATAATTAATAATGAAGATGCCTAATATTGGGTCTTCGTGAAAACTCAACCTTGCTAATTGATGGAGGTCGAAATGACAAACCTATCTGTATTTACACCCTTAATGCGTCAAACTGTTGGCTTTGACAGATTTAACGATCTGTTCGAGACGATGCTCGATAATTCTGAAGAGCGCTTTGACTCATATCCCCCTTACAATATTGAAAAATTGGGCGAGCATGCATACCGCATCACACTGGCGGTCGCTGGTTTTGCTGAGTCCGATATCGATATTACGGTGCAGGATGACACGCTAAAAGTCTCTGGACGCAAACAAGAAACCGATGAAAAAGCCCAGAAAAACTGGCTGCATCGCGGTATTGCAAACCGGGCATTCGAGCGTACATTCAGGCTCGCTGATTATATCCAGATCGAGGATGCGAAGCTGGAAAATGGTCTTTTGAGCATTTCTATGAAGCGCGAAGTGCCGGAAGAGAAAAAGCCGCGCATGATTCCGATTAACGCAAAATCAACAGGATTACTGGGGCAGTCCAAAAAGAAATAAAACGCCCTATATTAGTAATAACGCAAGTTCGAATAGGCGGAGTGTCTTCCTCTCTCCCCCCATTAAGGCCCCGCTAGAAGCGTTCGGGCTTAGCGTTCAAAACGCCCGTCTCATTCCATCGTACCAGATTGGTTTGAGGCGGGTTCGTTTTTTCTGCTTTGGACTTTTGTATGAAAAAAGCCTAAAACCAAGGCATATGAAGTCTATTTTTTAGGGGAATTTTACCGTGACTGTTTCAAAATCTATTCTGGCCGTATCATCCATTGCGTTTGTTCTTATTTTTGGAGGCGGGATTTACATCCTGACGCAGATTAATGAATTGGCGAGGCCGCTGACGGAAAAAATCGCCTCTGATGTTTTGGGCGTGAATGTGAGTATCGGCGAGATGGATATTCGTCTCAAAGAGCGCCGCGTGTATGTGCGTAATATTGAAATCGATAATCCGGAAGGATTTTCAAAACCGCATATCATGACCATTGATAACGTCGCGGTTGCTCTTTCGGCTGTTGCGCAAAAAAGCGTCGATATTGAGGATGTGAATGTGCAAGGCACCGATATTTATCTGGAGGTGACACCAAAAGGTACAAACCTCAGTAAGCTGCAAAAAAATATGAAATCATCGGAAGCCGACGGACCGGTTGAAGAAGCCGTGAAAGTGATTATCCGCCGTTTTGCTTTGAACAACGCCACGGTGCACCCATCCGTGACTTTGATGTCTACGCGTGATGTCAAAGCTTTAGAGTTACCGCCTATTTTGCTGACGGATATTGGCACAAAAGAAAATGGCATTTTGGCGCGCGAAGCTGTGTCTCAAGTTATGCAGCCGGTTATTAAATTCGTTGCTGAAAAAGCCGGGGAGGCGGGCTACTACGAGGGGCTTTCCGCCGATAAGCTGAAGGAAATCGGTATGACTGAGTTTGACCAGATCAAGACACAAATTAATCAGGAAGTTGATAAGTTCAAAGACTTGTTCAACAAGGACTAAACAGGTTTGGTTTTGGCGTTACTGTCGTGCTGCGCGACTTCATTTTGCTGCGCTTGTTGATCGCAATATTTGCGGCTGAAAATGTGAAAGAGTAAGCCCGAGACGATATTGCTGACAGAGACCGCAATGAACACTCCATGCGCATCATATAACCAGCCGCCGATAAACAGGGCGGGGATGGTGATGATGAAGGATTTCACAAAGATCATGACGAAGGCGATTTGCGGGCGGCCTATGGCGTTGAATGCTGCAGACCAGCCGAATACCAGATTGCCTATACCGTAGGATATCGGCACGACCCAGAAAAAGAGCACCGTGTAGTTAATCACGGCCGGATCATCCGAAAACAGTGAAGCAATAGGGTAGGCTGCAAGCGCCAGAATAAGCGCAGTCAGTGCCGACCAGATCAGATTCCAGACGATAGCCAGATCGATAGTTTCGCGCACCCGTTTATAAAGGCCTGCTCCCCAGTTTTGTCCGATTATAGGCGCCATGCCCAAAGCGATCGCGATAGCGACGATGAGGGCGAAGGCCTCAATACGGGTGGCCACGCCGAATGCGGCGACGGCTTCGGGGCCATAGGCGGCCAGAATGGCAACGGCAACCACGGAGGCGGCCGGGTTAATAACATTGGCAATGCCCGCCGGGATCGCAATCACCAGCAACCGCTTCATAGAGTCTTTAAATTTATCCAGATGCAGCCCATCAGTTGCGATTAGGTTTTTGCGCACAATCAGGATGTAAAGTGCCAGAAACGTACCGCATAGATAGGCAATTAATGTTGCCAATGCTGCACCTGTTACGCCCATCTCCGGAAAGCCGGCGAGCCCGAAAATCAATAACGGGTCGAGTATGAAGTTAATCGCCGCGATTGAGCACATAATGATTGCGGGCATGGTTGTATCGCCATTGGCGCGCATGGCTGAATTCGAATTTACAGGCAAAGCCAGAACAAGAGATGCCGCGAGCCAGAGCGGCATGTAATCGAGAATGACAGGGAATGTATGATCATCCGCGCCCATCGCGAAGAAAAGCGGTTTCAGGAAGATATAGGTCAGAGCCGCAATCGAGCCTGCGGCCGTAAAGGCCAGCATCAAGCCGTGCAATATAACGCGGCGCATATCATCGAATTTCTTTTCGCCGATAAGGCGTGCGGACACAGAGGACAAGGCAATGTTGATACCGAAGATCATATGGCTGATCAGCATGGTGACAGGGAAGGTGAAGCTGATACCCGCCAGAATATGAGTGTCGCCCAGCAGCGCAATAAAGTATGTATCGGCAAGTTGCACCGAAATGACGGCAAGAAGCCCCCAGATCATGGGCAAGGTCATACGGAATAGGTGGTTTGGTACGGGGCCTGTCGTTAAATCCCCTTTTTGTCTGTAACTATAGGGAATACGATCTTTGTCATTTTGCATGGGGCTATGCTTATCGTCCTCTCTATAGCGGTGCAAGCTTAAATCCTCTTTGTGTTAAATTATGCTAATATGATGGTTGGTAAAGGCATGCTTTCAAAAAAGGATCAGCATGGGGAACTTGTTTGCAAAACCATTTGCTTTGGGAATAGGGCCGCAAGCATGCGGCACGGAAAAATTGCGCAGTTACTTCTCCGGTCGCGATGATGTGGCTTTACCGAATGTTCAGGAAATTTTCTATTTTGATAGGCATGTGCAGCGGGGGCCGCTGTTTTACAAGGAGCATTTTGACCATGTTATGGCCACGTCGCTTGTTATGGAGTTGACCACCACCGCTTTTGATCATCCGCAAGCGCCGGAAAGGGCCGCTGAACTTCTGGGGCGTGATACGAAGCTGTTTTGCCTGCTGCGCAATCCTGTAGAGAGGTCCTTTGCGGTTTATCAGCAATATTTAACCTATGGCATTGTTAAAGGGGATATTGAGAAAGCGTGCGAGCAAGCGCCGCAGATTTTGTATTCAAGCCGTTATGCCGATCATATTGAGAACTGGCAGGAATATTTCGACCAGATTCATTTTCTGACTTACGAACAGCTAGAGACTGCGCAAGGCGAGGCTTTGGCGGACTTGTGCGCGTATCTGGATTTACCGTTCGTAAAGCCAAAACGAACTATGGATTGGCAGTCGGTTTTACCCAAGGTGTGGTTTCCTAACAATTCGTCCTCTTCAGACAAAGTTAATAAATCCGACAAGCGGCAACAAATCTCCTGGTTAAAAAAGGAATTAAGCGGCGAAGTCGAAAGAATTAATGGCTTGATATCATTGAACCTTTTCTAGGTGTTAATAAACCATAATTTATTTACATAAAATATTAACCAAATCAGGGTTATATTAAAGTGTTGTCTAATGTTCATGAGAGAGCGTTAAAGCGCCGGATTTAGACACATTTTGGGGCAATAATAATAATAAAGGGTAACAGGGACATGGCCACAGAGGGTCTAGATTTCATCAGTTTTATGGGCACCATTCAAACGGTCACCATAACGCTTACAAATCCATACAGTTCAAAAAAATATAACGTTGATGACGAGTTTAACGTCAATAGCTCATCCTATGACGGTTTGGGCGGTTTTGACTTCCTGACATTCACGGATCATGGTGATTTTCTTTCATTAACAGATAATACGGGCACGATTGTTGTTCAGAATATCGAAAGCTTTGTTGCCGGAAATGGCGGCGATGTTATCAACCTGGCGCACGAGACCCTCACATATGGCGATGTACAGATTGTCGGCGGTGAAGGCGATGATATTCTCTGGGCGAATACAGGCAATGACAGCATTCAGGGTGGTTTTGGTAATGACATTATCGATGGCGGCCCGGGTGATGACATTTTGCTCGGCCAGCAAGGCAATGACCAGATTTTTGGTGGTGCAGGTAATGACCGTCTTGATGGCGGTGACGGTGATGACTTCCTATATGGTGGTACGGATCTGGGCTTAAGAGAATTTGATAAAGACTTTATCGATAGCGTTACTTTCCCTGAATTGATTGAAGGTACGAATATCCAGAACTTGATCCCCCCGGGCAGTCCTGCTTTGGGTATTAACAGTGATAATTTGACTGTTGATTACGGTGCGACGGCGTCCGTGACTTTCCGTGATGGTTTTGCCGGCTATAACAACACGCTCGGCATCTACAATATTGGTGAAGACGGCACGATTTCCATGGCATCGGTTCTGTGGGAGAACGTGAAGGATGCCGGTATCGATACTACACACAACATTGATTTGCCCGTTGGTGAAGGTGGCGGCCAGTTTGGCTTCTTCATTATTGCTGATGGTGACCGCGTGAATGACGGTTATGACGGTCTGGATATTACAGGCGACGGCGTTTTAAGCTTCGTGTTTGATTATGGTGGCGCGGGCGAGCGCGCAGCGACCATTAATGATGACGGTAACATGGTGTCTGTTGTCTATAATGACGGTGTAACGGAAGTGGTGCTGGATGGTTATCACTATCACACGACACCGCGCGGCGAGACACCCGACATTAACTGGGATGGTGATACGCATGCGGTATCCGGTTTGCTGGATTCTTCTAATCAGGATGTATTGCGTATCGGTTTTGAAGATTTGCCTAATCTGGGCGATGCCGACTACGAAGATGTGTTGTTCGATCTGGATATTGACCAGGTTCATGTTGACGCAAGTGAGCAGGGCTCCGATGTCTTGATTGGCGGCGCGGGCAATGATGTGCTTTATGCCGAAGGCGGTGACGATATTCTGGTTATCGGTGATGGTTTCGACCAAGCTTATGGCGGCACGGGCAGTGATTCTTTCCTTGTTTCCGTTATTGACAGCTTTGCTGACAAAATTCTTGATTTTGAAACCGGCGTTGGCGGGGATGTACTGAATATTACCGATGTTCTGTCAGGCTATAGTCCGGTTGATGATGCGATTAGTGATTTTGTCCAGTTGGTGAATAACGGCAACGGCGACACCGAGGTGCAGATCGATTTCGACGGTACGGGCGGTGAATTTGTTGCGGCGGCCGTTATTGTCGGCGGCACGGATGACACGCTGGCTGATTTACTGGCCAATGGTAACCTTGTTGCTGATCAAAGCATTGTTGTTTAGCAATTAAGCGGCTAATCTTTCGTCATGACTAATGACGTTCAATCTGTTCTCGATACATTATTTTATCCGTTTCAAAGCGGTATCTTGGCATGCCCGCCCGAAAGTCGGGTTTTGTTCCTGAATGCGCATATGCATGAAGGCTTACAGGCTATGGCAGAGGCGCAGCTTACGTTGCATCAATATTTTATGCCCGAAGCCGTTAAGTTGAAGCAGAACCGTTTCAGCTCTGTCCCTGATATTGACGATATTGAAGGCGAATTTGATCTGGTTTTGATCTTGCTGCCCAAAAATCTGGTTGAAGCGATGGGCTTTATTGCCAAGGGCCTTCAATGTTTAAAACCGGGCGGGATGATTTGTGTTGCCGGCGGAAACAAGACGGGAGGTAACCGCATAGCCAAACATCTGCAGGAATTCGGCATTGAGGATACGCAAAACGAGACCAAAAACCGCGCCCGCGTTGTCTGGGCAAATGTTGATACGTACAATGAAACGGCGGTGAAACGGGAATTGGGATTGTACAAACCGCGAAATATTATCGGCGGGGCTTTTGTAAGTTATCCGGGGATTTACGGTTGGGACAAGATTGATAAAGGCTCTTCGCTTTTGCTGAATCATATATCCGCGGCAGAGGTTAAGAATGTGGCCGATTTCGGATGCGGTTACGGCTATTTATGTGCTGACGCATCGGAAAAAATCAGGGCGGATATGTGGCATTGTATTGACGCTGACTGGCGTGCGCTGGAGGTTGCAAAAACCAATATGCATGCGTACGGGAATGATAATTGCCGTTATTACTGGTCGGATATTACTGCTGATGAACCGCCGGTGCAGGGGATGGATATTATCCTGATGAACCCGCCGTTTCATGAAGGGCAAAAGGGTGACCCGGAAATAGGAAACGCTTTTATCCGTAGCGCTTTTAAGGCGCTGAATAAAAAGGGTGAATTATGGATGGTGGCGAATAACCATTTGCCGTATGAGCGCGGCCTGAACGAGCACTTTTCAAGCGTTGAGAAGCTTGCCGAAGAACAAGGGTTCAAGGTCTACAAGGCTGTAAAATAGGGTGTACGTGTTTTAAACGCTCTAGATGTGATAGGTGTAACCTTCACCCTCAAGCTGACGTACTTTTTTCATGGTCCGCTGGATTTTCTTTTCGTCGTGCAGGGCCTGTTTGTTCAAACCTGTTTCACGACCGACCATGTAATAGATCGATTCCAGAGAGACTTCCTGATCCTTACCATGCGTTTTAACGTGATAGGCCATGGCCGAATCCATTGTAATAATGGATTTATCCGGCTGGTTTCGTTTCCGCATGTGCTCATCGGTCAATTCGACGATGGTCATCAGGTTATTGTTGGAAATTGTTACGCCGTGATGTTTTTCGTGACTCGGGCGTAGTGCTTTCAAAATCGCATATGTTTCAACTTGGTTCGGAATACTCAGGAACACTTTCTGGAAACGACGATCCATAGCAGGGTCTTCAGCCACGTACATGCGGAATTCGTCCAGTGTTGTCGCACCAATCACCATCAAGTCACCAGCTGTCAGGTACGGTTTCATCACGTCGGAAAGACCGGCATATGATGAACCCACACAGTTCGGCATGATCTGGTGGATTTCGTCCAGAAACATAATGATTCTGGGGTTTTCAGGGTTGTGGTAACGCTCGGCGATACCTTTACAAATCGGAATAAAACGTTCCTGGAATTCAGCAGGGCCGGATGTACCGGCAGCCATACGCGCCATATCAAGTTCGATCACGCGGGCATCCAGTAGATAATCAGGGACATCGTCAGCGGCGATTTTTTGCGCGAGCGCAACCACCATAGCCGTTTTACCCACACCAGCAGGGGCGAGCAGACAGGCATTTTTACGACCTTTCTGGAGAAGGATCAGGATAGTTTCGTCAACTTCCTTGTCTCGTCCCGTAATCGGGCCGTAACGACCCATACGCGCCAGTGACGTAAAATCCGTACAATAGAGCCTGAATAGTTCTTCCAGCTCTTCATTCGTAACACTATATGACCATTGCTCAGACATGTTGCTCTTCCGTAATTTGATGCCCTAATTGGTTATTTTTTGATCTTGCGAGCGCAAGTAAGCAGATGAGTTATTACCTTACCTCAATATCGAGTGTAGCAACAGAGTCTTAAGAAGATGTTTGTGTGTTACGTAAATAAAATGTCGGAATCGGTATAGCCCTGCGCATAGAGGGCTGCGGTGAGGTCGCCGTGTACAATATTATTTTCAAGTTCTTCAGCAACTGATGGCTTGGCCTTATAACCGATGCCCAGCCCCGCCATCTTCAGCATAGGCAGGTCGTTTGCACCGTCGCCAATGGTCATGCAATGCTCGGGTTTGAGGTCATACATGTCGGCGTAATGTTTGAGGAACTCGACTTTGGAGTTTTTGTCCAAAATAGGGTGCTTGACCTTACCAGCCAATGAACCGTCGGGATTCATGATCAATTCATTGCCGTGATGGTTCATGAACTCAAGTTGATCGGCAACAACCCGTGTAAAGGAAGTAAAGCCACCGGAGACCAGAACACAATGTGTGCCGTATTCTTTCATGGTTTTGACCATGGTTGCGGCACCTTCGTTATATTTTACGGCGTTGACAGTTTTTTGTAGAGCGTCGCCGGGCAGGTCACGTAACAGTCCGACGCGTTCCTCGATTGCGGCGTGGAAATCGAGTTCGCCATTCATGGCGCGGGCTGTGATTTCGGCGATTTGATCCTTGATGCCTGCATGATCGGCCAGATCATCCAGAGTTTCGCCGACTACAATAGTAGAGTCCATATCGGCGATGAGGACTTTTTTTCTGCGCCCCTCGATTGGTGTAATGAAGACATCGATCTCGGGTTCTTCAAGAACTTCACGGATCTGCTTCATCAGGACAACACTGCATTGCTTGTCTACGCCCAGCTCGGCTACGCGTTTTGGGTGTACCCAGACAGGCTGGCAGGTTGGCATGACGCTGAAGTCTTGTAAGATTCGGATGGCATCATTGATGTGTCGCTGGGTCAGAGCGAATTCAAAGTTGGAAGCAACAAAGGTAAGAACAAAGCTCATAATATAAAGATTTATCGGTTAATCGCATAAAACGCTGGACAGGCGATACAGAATTTTTTATCGCTAAAGCAGCTTACGAGCTAGCGTATAAAGAAAGGTCATACAGCACAATGGAAAAGCCATCCGCCAAACCCAGAAATCCTAATTTTTCTTCAGGCCCGTGTTCGAAACGTCCGGGATGGAGCTTTGAAAACCTAGGCCATGCCATGTTGGGGCGTTCCCACCGTGCATCCGGTCCTAAAGGTCAGCTCAAGGATGTGATCGAAAAGCACAAAGCGATTTTGGGCATCCCTGATGATTACTTCGTCGGTATTGTGCCTGCGTCCGATACGGGTGCGTTCGAAATGGCGATGTGGTCGATGCTTGGCGAGCGCGGTGTTGATGTATTCGCGTGGGAGAGCTTTTCAGGCGACTGGCTGAAAGACATTAAAAACGAGTTGAAGTTGGATAATGTAAATACTTACGAGGCGGGTTACGGCGATATTGCCGATCTGTCACAAGCTGACCCCGCGAATGACATTGTATTTGCATGGAACGGTACAACAAGCGGCGTACGTGTCCCTGATGGTGACTGGATTGCCGCTGACCGCGAAGGTTTGACATTCTGTGATGCGACATCGGCCGTTTTTGCCTATGACATGCCATGGGACAAGCTGGATGTAACAACTTGGAGCTGGCAGAAGGTTCTGGGCGGTGAAGCCGCACATGGTATGCTGGTTCTGAGCCCGCGTGCTGTCGAGCGTTTGGAGAGCTTCACGCCGGACCGTCCGTTGCCGAAGATTTTCCGCATGACGAAAAAAGGCAAGCTGAATGAAGGCATTTTCCAGGGCGCGACGATTAACACGCCGTCTATGCTCGCGGTTGCGGATTGTCTGGATGCGCTGGGCTGGGTTGAGAATATCGGCGGGTTACGCACGACCATCGCCCGTTCGGAGGAAAATTACAAAGCGATCGAAAACTGGGTGTCCAAAACCGAGTGGATCGATTTCTTGGCCGAAGACGAAGCTGTGCGCTCCCGCACATCTGTGTGTCTGAAGATCACCGATGACTGGTTTGCAGGCAAGGATGCTGATGAGCAAACTGCGTTCATCAAGACCATGTGCAAATTGCTGGATGATGAAGGTGCGGCTTATGACATTGCAGGATACCGTGATGCGCCTGCCGGTCTTCGTATCTGGTGTGGTGCGACGGTTTCGGGTGATGATGTCGAGGCGTTGATGCCGTGGCTGGAATGGGCTTTTGCTGTCTGTAAGTCACAGGAACAGGCCAAAGCCGCCTAATCTGTTTTATTTTAGCCTACAGTTGTGCCGCCGGGTTTTTCGCCGGCGGCTTCGAGTGCGGTTTTATAGTGCGTTAACTTGCTTGTCAGGTCCAAAAAAGCAACAGATGTAAAGCCGAAGCTCTTTGCGCCGCATCCCTTACCCGTCACAGGATTATGATATTCGTGGAATGCTCCGCCATCCATTTGAACGAGTTCAAGCGAATCAAGCGTAACCTCTAGACCCTTATCCAGAATCGCAGGGTTTTCGAAGCGTGCGCCTTGCATCAGCAGACCTTCGGCGGCGACATAATTCACGATCGTCCATATCGGGCCGCGCCAATAGCGTTCTGTATTGAAATCAGCATGATCCGGCGGGGAGGAGCAAATATGGTACTTCACGCCATGCTTATGTTTCCAGTCATCCAGAAGGTGTGCCATGCGTGCGGCTTGATATTCGCTGGGCACCGAGGTGGCCAGGGCGAGGAACGAGCCGTTGGATGTTTCGGTCAATTTGCCTGTTGTTGTGTCGCGGGACTGGAATGCTCCGGCTTCATCGTTCCATAAGTGGTTAAAACTCTCGCGTGTTTGTGAACCCCAGCGGCGGAGTTCTCTTTGTTGTTCGGGCGTGCCGTAACGCTCTGACAATCTGATCAGGGCTTCATTTGAAGCCTGTAGCATCGAGTTGATGGTTACGTCTTGTACGGCGAAGGGGAAATCTTTCCTATATTCGCCATCGGCATCTTTAATCGAATATCCGTTATCTTTTACCTTGTGCAGCAAATGGGTAAACATCTTATAGGCTTCATCGGATGGCCTATGTTTCGCGTTATTGTTTCCGTGTTCATCAATGCGGATGTCTTTGCGAACAGCAGGATCGAAGGGCATATCCTGAAATTCATCTGTCGCTCTTATGCGTTTGAAAATCGGGTCCCATTCAATAGGGTTATCGCGCCCTGTTTCCCAAGGGTGGATGGAGACTACAAGGCCTGTTCCTTCTGGATCACGCTCTTCATACCACCATTTCTGGTAGTTGTAGGCGACATTGAAAAGTTCTCTGACCTTATCTTCGTTTTGCTCGGCGGCAGGGTCGATTTCGAGAATTTTTTCCAATGCAAAGCCGTAAACAGGGGGTTGGGATAGGCCAGAGATCGGCAGTCCGTTTGCGCTTTCACATTCCCACATATTCGGACCCGGATAATAGGTCCGGTTCGCGAGTTCGGCATCGTAAAACAAGATTTGCGGTATGCGGCCGTCTTCGGTTTGGCCGAGGGCTGATATTTCCAATTCTTCGAGGCCGCGTTCACCGGAGCCATACGCAAGGCCAATGGCATGAAATGCGGCATCCCAACCCCATACGCCGGGGTAAAGCTCACCGGGGCGTATTACGTTATAAGGCTGTCCATTGAGAGTGACTTGGGATGTATTGTTTTCAAGGTTACCAAGCGCCGTATCTGCAAAGGAGGCAGGCAAGTCCATATTGCGCAAGCGATCAAGCATTTCTGGGCTTTGGCCCGGTAATAGCGGCATGGTTGTTCTCGAGTTTCCCTGTTTTGTCGGCGTAGAGTAAGGATTTGACCGTGTTATGTCAAATATTCTTGCTTTTATTTCGCTTTACTTCCGCTTCGAACCTGATAGTTCTATACGCCTGTTTGCCTAAACAAGACAAAATTAGGAGTTATATAATGGCACCCAAAGTACTGATCAGCGACAAGCTGGATCCACTGGCTGTGGAAATTTTTGAAAAAAACGGCATTGAAGTCGATTTCAAACCCGGCCTTTCCCCTGAAGAACAATTAGCAATTATCGGTGAATATGACGGTCTGGCCGTACGTTCCGCTACGACAGCAACGCCCGAGCTTATTAAAGCCGGTAAAAAGCTGAAAGTGATCGGCCGTGCAGGTATCGGCGTTGATAACATCGATATCCCGACAGCGACCGAGCAAGGCGTTGTTGTGATGAACACCCCGTTCGGGAATTCGATCACGACAGCCGAACATGCGATCGCGATGATGTTCGCGCTGGCGCGTCAGATCCCGCAAGCTAACGAATCCACCCATGCCGGTAAGTGGGAAAAGAAAAAATTCATGGGTACCGAGTTGTATAACAAGGTTCTCGGCGTTATCGGTTGCGGTAACATCGGCGGTATCGCGGCGACACGCGGCGTTGGCCTGAAAATGCAGGTGATTGCGTTTGACCCGTTCCTGACTGAGGAGCGTGCGGCTGACCTTGGTGTTAAAAAGGTTGAGCTGGACGAATTGTTCGAGAGATCTGATTTCATCACGATGCATGTGCCGAAGAACGAGCATACATCGAACCTGATCAACAAAGACTCCATCGCGAAGATGAAAGATGGTGTACGCATCATTAACTGTGCTCGTGGCGGTATCGTCAACGAGGCCGACCTTAAAGCCGCTTTGGATAGCGGTAAGGTTGCAGGTGCGGCGCTGGATGTGTTCGAGGTTGAGCCGGCGACGGATAACATCCTGTTCGGTCATCCGAATGTTGTGTGTACGCCGCACCTTGGTGCTGCGACAACGGAAGCACAGGTCAATGTGGCCTTGCAGGTTGCGGAGCAAATGTCCGATTACCTGAATAGCGGCGCGGTTATGAATGCTTTAAATATGGCGTCTATCTCTGCCGAAGATGCACCTAAGCTTAAGCCTTATCTGAAATTGGCTGAGCAGTTGGGTAGTTTCGCAGGTCAGATTACCGAGAGTTCGATCAAGAAGATCGAGATCGAGTATGAAGGCACGATTACCGACATTAATACCGACCCGATTACATCGACATTGCTGGCGACATTGCTGGGTTCACAGATCGAATCCGTGAACATGGTAAACGCAATTCAGATTGCGCAGTCACGCGGTATCGAGCTGAAGCAAAGTTATAATGACGAGAGCAAAAACTGGCGTTCAATGATCAATGTGATCGTGACGACAGACAAGCGCGAGCGTAATGTAACCGGTACCCTGTTTACGGGTAAGGAGCCACGTATCGTCAATATTGAAGGTGTGCCGATCGAGGTGGCCTTGCAGCCGAATATGGTCTTTATTCGTAATGACGACCAGCCCGGTATGATTGGTGATCTTGGAACGTTGCTGGGCAAAGAAGGCTTGAACATTGCTGACTTCCGCCTTGGCCGTAAGGATGAAAAATCCGGTGCCATTTGTCTTGTTGCGCTTGATGCGCCGGTGAATGATGAGATCTTTGCGAAGATTCAGTCTCAAAAGAGCATTACAAGCGCGATGCGTTTGAAGTTCTAAACCGACATATAGATCTAAAGCAAAAACCCGCCATTAAGGCGGGTTTTTTATTGTCTGAATTTTGTTTTCTAGCTTTTCTTCTTGGCGAAGTAACGCTGGCAAGCGCTTTGCAGCTCTTCCTGCATTTGTTTGCCGATCGGCCCGCCATCACCCGTAATCTTTTTCGCGATAATTAGGCGCAAGGATTGTTGGTGCGCCTCGACAATGGCGATGACATCGTTATCTACTTTTTGCACGGCTTCCAGATAGTTCAGCATGATATTGGCCAGATTGCTGACCAAGGTATAACGAAACGTGGAAGCGTTGGCTTTAAGCTGCATGACGGGTGTCGTCATTAATTGAACGGTGCCCGGGTGACCGGGGTTTGCTCTGGCTGTTTTAATGGCGGCGGCAAGGTCGTTTAAAAACTCTTCGGCAATCGGTGCGAAATCAACTTTGTTCGCGTCCATAACTTGCTGCGAGCGCTCTACCGCCTTGTCGTCGAGCGGTCCCGTACCCACACGTGCCTGAAGTGTTCGGTTTGCCTGATAAACTTTAAAGTCTTTTTTTCCGTCTGAATCCTGCATATCTGTCTGCATGTCCCCGTAACCCCTTGTACTTTAGCTCTTCTTAATATTACGGCATATTTTCTTGAGAAAGTATTAAATTGAGGCAAATTTTAGGCTTTTAGGTCGCTATTTCTCCTGAAAGGTCCCTTGTAGCCGTCAATTTTGCGTCGGCGGCGGTCCGGTCCGAAGTAATCTTTTGTTTCAATGAAATCTCTAGGCTTGTTAATGACATAGGCGATTCTGCGGGCTAAGTCATTGGCAGAAAAAGGTTTTACTAGAAACTCTGTCACACCGCAGTCTCTGGCTTCGGCCACTCTGGGCAAGGCACTGAAACCGGTCATCATGATTATAGGGGTTGTGCGGTTTGGTGATTTTTTGTCGAGGCGAATCTGTTTTACCAGCTCGATACCGCTGGTTGGTTTCATATGCCAGTCCGTGATTACAATATCGGGATTATCACGGCAGAAGATCTCAAAACCTTCTTCACCGTCGGCGGCGGTGTATATAGTCCCGACTCCCAAAGCATCCAGCACTGAAGAGACAAGTTTCAGCATGGGTAGGGTATCTTCAACGATAAGGACGGATAATTTGTCGAATTGAAACGCCATTTAAACTTTTCGCGGCAAAATTAATATTCTTTAGATGCGCCATTATAGGCCTATATCTATGTATATGATGGCATCTTCCCTTAAAAGACAACAGTTCTTTTGGATATGAAGCGCCAATTTAACATATAGATTTAACCATTATACTACAGATTTCAATAGCATGGTTAGTGGTGTGCACAAAAAGAAACCCCGGCACCCAACAGTCATAGTAAACTACGAACAAATCGAGTACCGGGGCTTTTGGGAAGCATAGTCCTGTCGTCAATATTACTAGGTAATAGACACAGGTGTCGCTCAGATCGGTTACGTCAATTACAAAACATTAGCTTTATGTTTCGTCTTCACGTCCGTGGATGAACCCCCATCCACTCAATATTTATCGTGGTGATCAACCCACGCGCTGGCACGTATGCATCGTAACCAACAATTCAGAGACAAATCCAAACGCGTACGCTCTACTTTTTCAAAGATAACCCGCTTTTAAGTGTTTTTATGTGCACTGACCACAAGTCTCGGTTATCCAGGTGAGCGTAAACTCTTTAAATCCCTTTGAGCTTAGAAGGTATAAAAACTTTCCGAAGAAAGAGTAGGGACCTTAAAAACCCTAGACACTGACTAAGTGTCTGATCTACAAGGGCGTTTGCCCTCAGAAGATGATTCCAATTTAACTGGATTCTCGGAGGTGTCGAGTCTTTTTTCGATGTTTTTGTAATTTTTTTTCAATGCAGTGCAGCATGTTGAAATATTGTTCCAGATAACACTGCATTTGAATCTGTTTTGTGAATCGAAGATATGCACAATTTTGTGCACAGCTTGTGCACCGCTTAAAAAAGATCAGATTTTTTGTTGGAAAGGGGTATTTCGAGTCTAAAACCTGCAAATTTCATCCAATTTTAACGAATCACAGGTAAAAATTTATAGGGCTTGGTAACGATTCTTACGATTCGTGTCCAATGATTCTTTTTAAAATTTTTGTCGTAATTCCAACGAATTCGGCATCAAACCAAAATAGAGGGCAACACAGAAAAAATCATCCAGACAATCATTGCTTCGCACGCGTGAAGCACCTCCGTATTTGACAGAATGTTTTTTGACATAATTGTTGACATAAGGTTAACAATTCGTTAAAAATTGTTCCATTCTTTACAGAAACCGTTAATGTTTGTTTGCGAATGATGACCTATAAGTGTTAGACGTTCGGAGCATAAGTACATACTCAGACATATATAAGTGCACATATAGAGGTCTGGAATTGAGGAGAGAGTAGCATGGCAACAGAAAACGCCGACAATATTAACTCGGAAAACACTTCAGGATCCGAGGAAGTTCAAGTTCAACTTATAGACGGTGTCTGCGTCGTCACCACGAACGACGTAAGTTCCACACTTGCCAGTCCGATTGTTATCGAAAAGCCTGCAGCCGGCCAAACCACGACGTTTGATGCTGTTGGCGGTCAGAAATATGTTTTTGATTTCAGCGAAAATAATGTCGACAGCTTCATTCAGGAAGGCGATGACCTGACATTGAGCTTCGCCGATGGTAGCAGCATCCAGCTGATTGGTTTTGGTACAGCCTCCTCAAGTGCCATTCCGACAACGCTGGCCTTTACCGGTGAAATGACACCTTCTGAATTACAAAGCCTTATTAGAGTTGTAGATGCACAGCCAGCTATCGAAGAGCTGGAAGTTATCGAGGAAGAGCCTCAAGCCGATGTACGCGGCGAAGAGCAAGCTGATTCCGGCGAAGGCGAAACAGGCGGTGATGATGTCGCGCAGATCGAACCTGCCGCAGGTCAAGAAGACGAAATTACGCCAGAAGAGCTGGCACAAGTTCAAGAAGAGCTGGCACAGATTGAACCGGCCGCTGGTGATGCCGGTGGTGCGGGCGCGTCTGCGGATGCAGGTGGTGCCGGTTTCCAATCCAGCTTTACACCACAAGGTGTGATTCCTATCGAAGATATCGGTCCGATCGGCCCGACAGCTTTGCAGTATCAGATTCCGGAATTCCGCGAAGATATTTTTGCGCAAGAGCAAGATGATCAACCTGACATTCTTAGCCCTGCTGCACTGAATCTGGATGAAACCAATTTGGACGGTGGTCCGATTGTTTTGGGCGGAAACGTCAATGTAAGTTTCGGTAATGACGGTCCGGGTACAATCTCCCCTGACGGTTCATTCAGCTCCGGCGGTTCACAAACCGGCGGCACTTTGTCCTCTAACGGCAACCTGATTGACGTTACACCGACGGCTGACGGCTATGTCGGTACAATCAACGGCGGTGCGGACACAGTCTTTGAAATTACAATCAACCCGAATACGGGTGCTTTTGAATTCACGCAGTTCCTGCCGATCGATCATGCTGACGATACGGACGCGAATGATGTCGTTACGCTGAACTTCGGTGTTGTAGCGACGGATGCGGACGGCGATGCGGCCAACACATCCATTACAGTGAATATTGCTGATGATGCGCCTGCTATTGCTGCGCCTGATGAGAACACTGTCGATGAAACAACTCTGAGCGGCGGTCCTATCGTCGTGAATGACACGCTGGTCGTTGACTTCGGTCAGGACGGTCCGGGTGATGTGACGCCAAGCGGCACAACAAATGTCACAGGTGTCGGTACTTTGGCTTCTAATGGTCAGCCGATCACAATCACACAAACAGCAACGGGCTATGAAGGTACATTGCCGGGTGGTGCGCCAGCATTCACACTGACAATTGACCCTGCGACAGGCGGTTACACTTATACGCAGTTCGTTCCTGTTGATCATGATGTTGTGACAGACACGATCTCTATTGATTTCGGTGTCAATGTTACGGACTTCGACACGGACAGCACAGCGACGACTATTACTATTAATATTGTCGACTCTGTTCCTGAGATTAAAGACGACAATCCTGAGATTGGCAAAGGTATCGAGAATGTTGATGAAACCAACCTGCCGGGTGGTTCTACAGCTTCCGGTTCTCTGGATGTTGATTTCGGTACGGATCTTCCTGCGCAAATCGTTCCTGACGGTAATACGACTGTCACAGGTTCTGTTGCGGGTGGTTCACTGACATCCAACGGTGCGGATGTGACTATCACGCAGACGGCTGACGGTTATGTCGGTACGATCAATGGTGGTGCGGACACAGTCTTCACATTCACAATCGATCCTACAAACGGTGATTACGTATTTAACCAGTTGTTGGCTATCGACCATGCGGACGGTACGGATGCAAATGACATCATCACAATCACATTCGGTGTGGTTGCTGAAGATTCAGACGGCGACAGCGACAGCGGTAGCGTGACAATCAACATTGCCGATGACGGACCACAGGTTTCCGATTCGACAGCGCCGACTATCAACGAGAACACAGTTGATACTGCGCCTATTACAGTTAACGGTTCCGTTAACCCTGACTTTGGTGCTGACGGCGCGGGTGATGTTCAGCCAAACGGCACAACAAGTGTTAACGGTGTCACAACGCTGACATCTAATGGTGAAGCCATTACAGTTACACAAACAGCGAACGGCTATGTCGGTACGCTGGCAGGTGGCGGTACAGCATTCGAGCTGACACTGAACCCTGCAACAGGTGAATATGAGTTCACACAGTTTGTTGCGCTGGATCACGAAACCGGAAACGACATCATCACGCTGAATTTCGGTGTGACAGGTACGGATTTCGATACAGATACAGACACGGCGACAATCTCTATCAACATCAAGGACTCTGTTCCTGAGATTAATGACAATCCGAAATTGGGTGACGGTCTTG
This sequence comes from Alphaproteobacteria bacterium, assembly GCA_030432025.1. Taxonomy (GTDB): domain Bacteria; phylum Pseudomonadota; class Alphaproteobacteria; order Micavibrionales; family Micavibrionaceae; genus TMED27. The sequence goes on along the minus strand of JAUIIA010000003.1, from coordinate 6,663 downwards.
AAGTTGTTGATGAAACAGACTTGCCGGGTGTTACAGCCAGCGGTCAGTTGACAGTTGATTTCGGTTCCGACCTTCCGGGTGCGGTTACTGCAGACGGTTCATTTACATCCGGTGGTTCACAATTGAACGGTGCACTGACTTCTAATGGCGAGCCTGTGACGGTGACGCTGGTTGGTGATACTTACACTGGTACAGCCAACGGTCAGACTATCTTTACGCTGCAAATCGATACGGATGGTTCTTATAATTTCACATTGCTGGGTACGCTGGATCATGCTGACCCGAATGACCCGAACGACATTATCGATCTGGAATTCGGTGTTGTTGCTACAGATGGCGACGGCGATACGGACTCCACGACGATCCTGATCAAGGTTAAGGACGATGTTCCTGTAATCGGCGATGCCGCGGGAGATGTTGATGAGAGCAATTTCGACAACGGTCCTTTGAGCACGTCCGATACGCTGTTTACAGATTTCGGTACCGAAGTCGGTACAATCGCGCCTGACGGCAATGCGATTGCCGAAGCCAACGGTAACCCGATTGCGCTGACGTCCAACGGTGATGCTGTGACAATCACACAGACAGCTGATGGTTATGTCGGTACGACTAACGGCGGCGGTACAACAGTGTTCACAATCACTGTTGATGCGACGACAGGTCAGTATGTTTACACACAATTCGAAACGCTGGATCACCCTGATGGTACAGACCCGAATGACACAATCGAGCTGTCTTTCGGTGTAGCCGTAACAAGCACAGACGGTGACAGTGACACAGGTACAATCACGATTTCAGTCGGTGATGACGGTCCTGTTGCAAATGACGAGTTCAGCGGTGCTGAAGAAGGTCAATTGGTCACAGGTAACCTGTTGACGAATGACGAGCTGAGCGAAGACGCGGATAACACAGTCACCAATGTAGAATTTGATGGTACAGATTACCCGATTACTGCCGGTGGTTTTGTGACAATCACGACAACGCTGGGTGAAATCACAATCAACAGCGACGGTACATATACGTATATCGCGACTGACCTTGGTGACCCTGATGGTACTGATGTGTTCACATACACATTGACCGATGGTGACGGTGACAGCGATACAGCCGAGCTTTCAGTGCGTGTAACGCCTGACGGTGAGCCTGTAGCGGTTACTGAAGAGATGACGGTTGATGAAACCAACCTGACGCCTGGTCCATTGGTGATCAATGAGAGCATTGCTCTGGACTTTGGTCTGGACGGTGCGGGTACGTTCGATCCTAACGGTGACTTCCAGTTCGGTGGTTCAGCGGCCAATAACGCGCTGACATCTAACGGTGTTCCGGTTATCGTGACACAGACGACTGACGGTTATGTCGGTACAATTCAAGGCACAACCGATGTTGTGTTCGAATTGACTGTTCAAGATAACGGCGATTATACATTCGAATTGTTCAACACTCTGGATCACGCGGATGCCACAGACCCGAACGATACTATCGTTCTGGACTTCGGTGTGACGCTGACAGATATCGATGGTGATACTGCCGATGGTACGATCACGATCAATGTTCTGGATGATGCGCCTGTTGCGTTTGATGATACCAATACGGTTCCTGAGAACCAGTTGACTGCAAACGGTAATGTTACAGATAACGACATTAACGGCGAAGATGCTCCGTCTACTGTGACCAGCATTAGCTTCAACGGCACACAGGTTCCTGTTGTTGTCGGTACAGCGACAACGATCAACGGTCAGTACGGTACTTTGGAAATTAATGCAGACGGTACTTACACTTACACATCATTCGGTACGAACACGACAGCTGTTCAGGATGTGTTTACGTACAGCCTGACAGATTTCGATGGTGATACAGACACTGCCGAATTGAAAATTAACATCACAGATATCGATGTTCAGCCTGAAGTTATCGGTTCCGAGGTTACTGTTGATGAAACTGACCTTGATCCGACTGATGATGCATCCAACACTGTTACTGCCAACTTCGGCGTAGACGGTCCGGGTACAATCACAGTTTCAGGTGCCAACACCTTTACATTCGACGGTGCGGAAAATAATGCACTTACATCGAACGGCACACCTGTAACGGTTACTACGCAAGGTAATACGTATGTCGGTACAGCCGGAACAGAAACAATCTTCACATTGGTTCTGGACCAGAACACAGGGGATTACACATTCACATTGTTCGGTACTCTGGATCATGCGGATGAGACAAACCCTGATGACATTATCGAGCTGACATTCGGTGTAACAGCCACAGACAGCGATGGTGACACTGAAACAGGCACGATTACAGTGAATGTTAAGGATGATGGTCCTTACATCAATACAAAGGCTGCTCCGATTGATGAAGACGGTCTTGTTAACGGTCCGATCAGCTACACACGTACTCTGAACCATGATTATGGCGAAGACGGTGCGGGCGAGATCCACCCTGACGGCACATTCATGGCCGTATATCAAATGGGTGGCCAGAACCAGACGCTGACATCTGACGGTTCACCGATTACAGTGACACAGACAGCCAACGGCTATGTCGGTGAATCTGCCGATGGACGTACGATCTTCACGGTCGAAGTTCAGAATAACGGCCAATACACTTACACGCAGTTCGACGGTATTGATCACCCGGATGCAAACAACCCGGATGATGTTATCTGGTTGAAATTCGGTGTTGAGATCGTTGATTATGATGGCGACACAGACACAGCCTTCATTCAGGTTGATGTTCATGATGCTGCGCCGACTGCGCCAAACAACTCCGTATTCCCTGTGGCCGAACATGGTCTGGAAAACGGTCCGGTTGTTGTGATGAAAAACTTCAACGGCGGTGACTTCGGCGGTGACGGCGAAGGTCAGTACGAATTTAACGGCACATTCATGCTTGCCGGTAATTCAAGCACAGCCGGTGACGAGCTGACATCTAACGGTGAAAGCATTGAAGTTACATTTAACGGCAATATTGCGACAGGTACGACCGCGGGCGGCACAGTTGTGTTCACCATGGAAATTGATCCTGTTACAGGCAAGCACACATTCACACTGTTCGAAGCGCTTGATCACGGTAAGACGGATGCGTCCGGTTCTTCCGATGTTGTATGGGTTAAATTCGGTGTTGATATTGTTGATGCCGATGGCGACCGCGACTCTGCGATGATCCAGGTTGATATCCGCGACGATGCACCTGACGCCGTTGATGATGTGAACACATTGGCTGATAATCAGCCATCCGTTGATGGTAACGTTATCCCGAATGACGATTTGAGTGCGGATGATCCGAATACAGTGACTAAAATCAGCTTTGGCGGAACAACCAAAGATGTTGTTGCCGGTACACCGACCGAAATTGACGGTCAGTTCGGTAAATTGTCTATCAATGCTGACGGTTCATACACTTACACATCATTCGGTACGAACACGGTGGAAGTTCAGGATGTATTCACATACACGCTGACTGACTTCGATGGTGACTTCGATCTGGCGACATTGACAATCACATTGCAGGATGTTGATGACCAGCCGATTATCGCCGATGTTCAGCCATTGATCGTTGATGAAACCGATCTGAATCCGACAGATGACGATTCCAACATCATTACTGCCAACTTTGGTGATGATGCACCGGGTACGTTCAGTGTTACTGGCACTGGCACATTCTCCTTCAGCGGCGCAGAAAACAACCAGCTGACATCTAACGGTGTTCCGGTTGATGTTGCCGTTGACGGTAATGACTATGTCGGTACAGCGGGCGGTACGGAAATTTTCCGCCTGACATTGAATGCCAACACAGGTGAATATGAATTCACATTGTCCGGTACTCTGGACCATGCGGATGAGACAAATCCTGATGACATTATCGAGTTGAACTTTGGTGTAACAGCCACTGACAGCGATGGTGACACCGATACGGGCAGTATCGTTGTGCAAGTCAAGGATGATGGCCCGTCCATCAATACTAAGGCTGGCGCAATTGACGAAGATGGCCTTGTTAACGGCGCGATCAGCTACACACGTACTTTGAACCATGATTATGGTGAAGACGGTCAAGGCGAGATCAACCCTGACGGCACGTTCATGGCCGTATACCAAATGGGTGGCCAGAACCAGACGCTGACTTCTGATGGTGAAGAAGTGATCGTAACGCAAACAGCTGACGGTTATATCGGTCAGACAGCAGGCGGTGACACAATCTTTACAGTCACAGTCCAGAATAACGGTCAGTACACATATACGCAGTTCGCAGGTCTGGATCACCCTGACCCGAATAACGGTGACGATGTGATCTGGTTGAAATTCGGTGTTGAAATCGTTGATTATGACGGTGACACAGACACAGCCTTCATTCAGGTTGATGTACACGACGCGATGCCGACTGCTCCAAACAACTCCGTATTCCCTGTGGCCGAACACGGTCTGGAAAACGGTCCTGTTATCGTTACACGTAACTTCAACGGTGGCGACTTCGGTGGCGACGGTGAAGGCCAGTACGAGTATGACGGTACATTCATGTTGCTTGGTAACTCCAGCACAGCCGGTGACGAGCTGACATCCAATGGTGAAAAAGTCGACGTTGTCTTCAATGGTAACGTGGCGACAGGCCAATTGGCTGACGGTACGGTCATCTTCACGATGGAACTGGACCCGGCGACAGGCAAGCACACATTCACACTGTTCGAAGCGCTTGATCACGGTAAGGCGGATGCGTCCGGTTCTTCCGATGTTGTGTGGGCGAAGTTCGGCGTGAACATTGTTGATGCCGATGGTGACAGCAAGTCTGCAATGATCCAGGTTGATATCCGCGACGATGCGCCTGATGCGATCGACGATACAGATACAGTTGCCGATAACGAAACTTCTACATCCGGTAATGTTATTCCGAATGATGATTTGAGTGCGGATGATCCGAATACAGTGACTGAAATCAGCTTTGGCGGAACAACCAAGACTGTTGTTGCCGGCACACCGACCGAAATTGACGGTCAGTACGGTAAGCTGGTTATTAATGCTAACGGTTCATACACTTACACAACGTTCGGTACGAACACGGCACCTGTACAGGAAGTGTTTACTTACACACTGACTGACTATGACGGTGACCACGACGATGCCACGCTGACAATCGATGTGGCTAGTGTGGATGAGCAGCCTGAGCTGACAACATCTGAAGTCACAGTTGATGAAACTGACCTTGATCCGACTGATGATGCATCTAACACCGTTACAGCCGACTTTGGTAGTGACGCGCCGGGTACATACACAGTTTCTGGTGCCGGTTCATTCAACTTCAATGGTGCCGAGAACAACCAGCTGACATCCGGCGGCGTACCTGTAACGGTATCCGTTCAAGGTAACAGCTATGTCGGTACAGCCGGAACAGAGACAGTGTTCACACTGGAGCTGAACCAGACAACAGGCCAGTACACATTCACATTGATCGGTACACTTGATCATGCGGATGAAACGAACCCTGATGATGTTATCCAGCTGTTCTTCGATGTTGATGCAACAGACAGCGACGGTGATACCGACACAGGTACAATCACTGTTAACGTGAAAGATGACGGTCCTACTATTCAAGGTAAAGCGTCTGCGATCGACGAAGATGGTCTTGTTAACGGTCCGATCAGCTACACACGCACACTGAACCACGATTATGGTGAAGATGGTGCAGGCGAGATTCGTCCGACAGATACGTTCATGGCGACATTCTCCATGGGTGGTTCTGCGCAGACAATCACATCTGACGGTGTTCCTGTTGCAATCGAAACGACTGCTAACGGTTATGTTGGTAAGGCGAACGGCCAAACAATCTTCACATTGGAAGTTCAGACAAACGGTCAATACACATACACGCAATATGCGGGTCTGGATCATCCTGATACGAACAATGATGACGATGTAATGTGGCTGAAGTTCGGTGTTGAAATCGTTGATTACGACGGTGACACAGCACCAGCGACAATTACAGTCGATGTTCATGACTCAGCGCCGACAGCGCCGAATAACTCCGTATTCCCTGTGGCCGAGCATGGTCTGGAAAACGGTCCGGTTGTTGTTATGCGTAACTTCAACGGTGGCGACTTCGGTGGCGACGGTGAAGGTCAGTACGAATATAACGGCACATTCATGTTGCTGGGTAACAGCAGTACGGCAACCGACGAGCTGACATCCGGTGGCGAGAAAGTCGAAGTGACATTCAACGGTAACGTTGCGACAGGTACTACTGTGGGCGGTACGGTTGTGTTCACAATGGAACTTGATCCGACAACTGGTAAGCACACATTCACACTGTTCCAGCCTTTGGATCACGGTAAGACGGATGCGTCCGGTTCTTCCGATGTTGTATGGGCGAAGTTCGGTGTTGATATTGTGGATGCCGACGGTGACCGTGACAGTGCGATGATCCAGGTTGATATCCGTGATGATGCTCCGGAAGCCGGTGCGAACTCCGTATTCCCTGTCAGCGAAGCAGGCCTGATTAACGGTCCTGTTGAAGTGACACGCGATCTGGACGGTGATTTCCATGCCGATGGTGAAGGTCAGTACGAATATAACGGCACATTCATGTTGCTGGGTAACAGCAGTACGGCAACCGACGAGCTGACATCCGGTGGCGAGAAAGTCGAAGTGACATTCAACGGTAACGTTGCGACAGGTA